>NZ_CP150235.1:4150417-5533889 GCF_037974355.1 Paenibacillus sp. FSL R5-0517 | reverse complement strand
GAAGTCATGGAGCCGAGGTCGGCCCCTTCGGTCATCGAGCCATTGGTGACAATGACCAGATCGCCTTCGTGGATGTCAATGACCTCCTCTTTACCTCCCTTGAGCACATGCATCCGACTTACCGTAATGCCGTCGCCCTCTTTGAAGTCCAGATCGGTGACAGTACATTTCAGCGTGAAATCTATGCTAAACGGTTCCAGATAGTTATACAGTGGCAGGATGATCGAGTCATACTGGTTGAAGGGTGTCCGAGTGACACCTTCCAGCGTCTGAATTCTTGGGAATTCGTGAAAAAAGCGAAGCATGTATCTCTTGAATTCCACGGCGCTATGCCAAGGTTGGAAGGCAAAGGTGGTCGCCCACATATACCAGAAGTTCGTTTGGAAAAAGTGAGGGCCAAACCAGTCGTTGATTCGCAGTTTACCCAGCGTGTCTTCAGGAGTAATAATCAGCTTGCCCATCGCCAGACGATCCGCCATATCAAAACCCATGGAGAGCACATCCTCGACCTTGCCGTCACGGTTGATGAGCCGTGCATTAGAATGTGTGGGATTGGCATCGTCAAATTCGGTAATTTCCTGTCGGACAGATATGCCCGGACGGTCGATGGAAGGGATGGACGCCAACAACTCCCATAGATTTTCATAAGCCTCGTCATTGAGCATTCGACCGCCGCGGATGATATATCCTTGATCGGGATTACCAGCCCCATCATTGCTACCACCGAGAATCGGCATTTCTTCGATAATGTGAATGTGTTCTCCTGGAAAGCCACAATCTCTGACTAGATAAGCTGCACCCGCCAATGATGCAATACCGCCGCCTACAAAATAGACCCGTTTATTACCGTGTTCTTTCTTCACGATCATTCGCCTCCAAAAGGTACTGTAGTCACATCCCTAATGTAAACCTTGCAGGTCCCGTAAGGTATGATCAAAAGAATAGGTATGTCTGGTTTTTAGTCACTTTTGGAAAAATGTCTAAAACCTAGGGTTAGATTGTATGCAAAAAAAAGCCGCGCATCCTAATCGGATGGCAGCTTATCCTCATATCTGTGCAGTGCCCTCAGGACATTGCCTTGGATCAGCTCACTGAGCTTTTCAATAATCTGTTTTGGCGGTTCTTGCATATTACCCCTCATCCACTGAATGATTAGCCCGGTGAAGGCCAGGGTATAGAAGTTGGCGATAAACTCTTTGTCTTCACTGCGGACCTTTATCCCACAGGCTAGCTCATCAATCACACCCATAATCAGATCATGCGTTACTTCGTAGAGGTATGTATCCAGGTGGGTGCGACCGAGCGAGTCGAGTGTATTGCAGCAGAATGATTTATTGTTCTCAATGTAACAAAAGATTTTATAGAATCCGTCCGTCCATGTGCTGTAGCTTCGGTATTCCGTAAGGCTCTCCACTGCTTCAGTCTGATAGATCCATCCAAGCAGCGCGTAAATATCCTGAAAATGATAATAAAAGGTTTGCCGATTCAATCCGCAATGATCCACCAGATGTTTGACCGTAATCTTGTTCAGCGGAGTATGCTCCATCAGTGATTTGAGCGAGTGAGCCAGCGCATGTTTGGTTAGGTGAGAAGCAGACATAACATTCACCTCATCATTTTGGATTAGCTTGCTTGGGCGCAACAGCAGGTAAACACTCATGACAAAAGTCCCAAAGCGAAGTCGCTGAACATAAGCAAGTCAAAACGCAGGAATCCCGAAAGACCCTCCCATTCAGATATCCCCGTGGCTGACCACCCTTGTAGTGAAGCAGGGCACCTATAGCTATTAAGGCATTTGTTACCCGATCCGCACCATGTGACTCCACCAGTGGATATTCCAGATATCACCGTTCCAAACAAACCTCGACTTAATTAATCTAATAAAACGGTCGATAAGCCGTCGCGTATGTTATCTCTAATACACTAAACCATTCAAACCGGGACCCCGTCTATAAAATCAGTCATAGGAAGAACTACAACGAGTGAAGAAGAATAAATCAAAAAACAGTACGAGAACCCGAAGCCCATCGTTTTGATTATCTGCTACACTACACCATCCAATTCACACCCAATCCTCTAAGCAACCATGATAAAACAAGCTATTACATAACAATCGAGACAACATTCAAAGAGTTGTCAGTAGCCAAGTTTTTTTATCCTCTCTATATTACTAATGCCCTCCATCATGAAAAGTAGCGATTGGACAAACTAGAGCATCACTAAAGAAATAAAATAACTACAACATCACAAAAGAAACAAAGAACAAAGCCCCAAAGCCCGAAAGTAGCAAAGCAACAAAAACACCAGAAAACAAATGAAAAAACAAAATCAAATTAAAAAGAACGACCCGAAGACCGTCCTTTTACTGTCCCTATTACCTAACCCATATAAAAAGTTAGGATCAATCCTAAAATCAGTCTGCGAGAGCTGCAACGTAGTGAAGGGGACGAAATCGATTCTGAAGAAGCGGAGCGTTCGCCTTTATCGTCGGATTTTACCCTTCGAGAAGGGAAATCCAAAAAATCCGACGATAACAGCGATCGAAAGAACGATTCGGCACCGGAACGTCACGTCCGCACGCTCTCAGCATGAACTGGTTTTAAACGTGATGACTACAAACTCTTCAAGAACTGAACAATCGTCAACAACCCTTTATCAAAGTTCTCCAGGTTGAAGTGCTCGTTCGGTGCATGCAGATTCTCATCCGGCAAACCAAAGCCCATCATCACAGCAGGGATTTCGAGTACACGTGAGAGCTTCTCAACAATCGGAATGGAGCCGCCATCTTTGGTAAAGAGGGCACGAACGCCATACACATGCTCATATGCATCTGCCGCTTTTTGCAGAATGGGATTGGCAGGATCGATATTGAAAGCAAAAGCTTTCTCGATCTGTTTCACATGCAGGGTTGCACCCGGTTGAACGTGAGCGCGCAGATGTGCTTCGATACGATCCAATACATGTTGTGGGTCTTGGTCCGCTACGAGGCGGCAGGTGATTTTGGCATGAGCTTCCTTCGGAATAACCGTTTTGCTGCCTTCACCCTGGAAACCACCCCATACCCCATTCAGTTCCAATGTTGGACGAGCGCCAACACGTTCCACGAACGAGTAACCTTCTTCGCCGTACAATTGCTCCAGTCCGAGGTCTTGACGAAGCTGTTCTTCATTGAAGCCCTGTTTCACAAATTCTTCTCTCATCTCAGGAGACAGTGGCAGAACGCCATCGTAAAATCCATCTACACTCACACGGCCTTGTTCATCGTGCAACGATGCGAGCAGGGATACGAGTGCATGCAGTGCGTTGGGTACACCACCACCAAATGAACCGGAGTGCAAGTCGGTATTGGCTGTGTTCAGATCTACGTGAAGCGAACATAGACCACGCAGGCCAGTGGAGATCGCCGGTTTCCCTTTTTCAAGCAGGGACGTATCCGAGATCAGTATCATGTCTGCACGCAACTTGTCCGTATTGTCATTCAGATAGATGGGCAGGTTCGGACTGGAGATTTCCTCTTCACCTTCGATACAGAACTTGATGTTAACCGGTAGTTCTTTGTTTTCGGCGAGAATGGCTTCTACAGCCTTGATATGTAGGAAGATCTGTCCTTTGTCATCCGTTGCACCACGAGCGAACAGCTTGCCATCACGAATGGTAGGTTCGAAAGGAGGCGTGTCCCACAGATTAAGGGGATCTACAGGTTGTACATCATAATGACCATAGATCAGAGCTGTCGGTTTGCCGGGTGCATGCAGGTGATCTGCATAGACAATCGGATGTCCAGCCGTTGGAATGACCTCTACGTTTTCCATGCCTGCACGTGTGAGCGCATCTGCTGCCCATTGTGCTGCACGATTAACATCCTCTTTATGCTCTGAAATGGCGGAGATACTTGGAATGGATAACCATTCATTCAGTTCTGCCAGGTGTTTTTCTCTATTTTGTTCAAAGTAAGTCTGTTCTTTCATTAAAAAGGCCTCCTTGATGTTTGCTTTATCTCATTGTAATCCATTTTGTCATGTTAATAAAACATTGGTTAAAAAAATGATCGGTTACAGATCATTTCATTCACCTGATGATTATGCGTATAATACAAGAAAAGGATTTCATCCATATATTCTCAAGGGAGTTGAGGAAGTTTCCATGACAGTCAGACCCGATGCAAGCAGGCAGGTGAGTAGCGATGGAACCGACGAGGAATGATCGAATATTGGGCAGATTCAAGCGGTTATCCGATTTCAAAGCAGGAAGACATAAAGGACGATTTTATCGAAACAGCCTGATGCTTATTTTACTCATTGCCAGTATTCCCGGGTTAATCACAGGTATCGTGATGTATCAACAGGTGGTTGGCCGGATGGAAACCGAATTCAATCGGATGCATCAGAACCAGATCGAGAATCGGGCACGCAATGTGGATGATCAACTGGCCTATCTGGAGATGAACTTATCTCATTGGGCTTTTGAACCGAGGTTTGGCAATGCGTTACGAACGCTGGATTTTGTGTATTATTTTAATGAAACGCAGGAGATCGTCACTACATTATATGTACTACAAGGTTCCCACCCGTTGATCAAGTCAGCACAGCTATATTTGCAGGAACCGAAGCCGATCTTGTTTAATCGGGATTATAACGAGTTGAATGATGCTGCCAAAGTACAAGCGTATGATCGTTATCTCTCCATGGGCAACCACGTGTACTGGACAGACTGGGTTTCGGGCATCAACCGAGATACCGCCCCTTCGACCAACAATAGTCTACTGCATACGGATGCAGGCAATGCACTCGTTCTCGTACATAAGATCCCAGGGGAGAGCATGAATCCATTTGGTGCACTGATTATTACGCTGGATAACGAGAAAGTCGCCAGTTTATTGAAAACGCTTACGCCTTATGATGAAGGTTTAACGTTCCTTATGGATCAGGAAGGCAACACACTGGTTACAGGGAATCCGGGAACGGCGGGGGAGACTTCTGCTTTTGAACAGCAGCTAAAAAAAGAAGTGGCCCTGCATGCCGATAGCCGCTCATTCCTGTTCCGATATGAGGATCAGACCTATTCTGTCTCGTATGGCTCGTTGAGTCGGATTGATTCGGACTGGACGTACGTCTCCGCAGCACCTTTGACCTCAGTCACTTCGCCCGTCAAGCTGGTATCCAAGATCATCGTCATTGCGAGTGCAGGCAGTCTCATCCTGGGATTGTTGTTATCCTGGTTTGCTTCCCGCCGCATCTATTCGCCTGTAGCACGGATGCTGCACCTGCTTACGCCTGGCAGAAACGAAACTACACCAACGGATGAGAAGCTGGACGAGTTTGAGCTGCTGGAGCAACAATGGAACGAACTGACCTCCCGCAGTGTAACGGCACATCGCCAGTTGCAGGAGCAGCTTCCCCATCTGCGCGACAGCTTTGTCTTACAACTTGTGCAGGGACATTTATATGCCTATAACGAGCAGGATCTCCAGCAGCGGATGCGTCATCTCGGATTTGAGTTGGAGGGTCAGCAGTATTTGCTGGTGCAGATGTATTTTACGGGATACGAGCAGCTGCAAGGCAGATTCGGAAGCCAGGACAAGGGTTTAGTCACCTTTGCAGCAGTGAATATCACACAGGAAGTGGCAAAAAATCATTTCAGGCAGATCAGTGTCATGAACTTTCATGACCTGTCTTCCGCCATGCTTGTGATCGCTCCTCAGGACGAACCTGTGAAGTCACAAGCGATGTTATGGGGACAGGAGCTCATGGAGGTGATTGGACGAACGCTCAAAATGAAGGTGACCTTGATGATCAGCCGCCCAGCAGCTTCACTTCAGGAACTGCCCGGACGATTCGTCGAGATGGAACAGGCCGTGGCATATCGCAGTGTGGAGGAAGGAAGTCAGATACTCGATCTGGAGGATGAGGCGTGTTTCCACAGAAACGAAGCAGCTTCCTATCCGCTTGGACTGGAACGTGAGTTGCTGCAGGCGATCAGGCTGGGCAAGCAGGACGAAGCGGAACGTGTGCTGGAACAATTCATGAGCGAGATTACGCGGACGGGTAGTACCGAATTTCAGGTGCAGCAGATGATGCTGCAATTACTCGGCAGTATTCAGCACATGATGCTGCAAACGGGAGTGACACCTTATAAGCTGTTTGGTGGTTGCAACATGTATGAACGGCTATCCGGTATTCGTGAACCTTTTCAGATGAGACAATGGATGATGAATGAGGTATTCACACCGTATATCCAAGAGATTGAAGCACGATCCCAGGAACCGCTGAAACAGGTGGTGGAACGTACAATGTTGTATATCGATACGCATTATCGTAGCGATATTTCGCTGGAAAACTGCGCTGACGCGGAGCAGATGACACCCTATGCACTGAGCAAGGCATTCAAACAGGTATCAGGCATCAATTTTATTGATTATCTGACACGTGTGAGAATGGATGCGGCGAAGCAATTGTTAAGGGAGACAACGATGAAAATCAATGATGTTGCGGCGGCTGTGGGCTATCAGCATAGTTATTTTAATCGGATCTTCAAGAAACAGGAGGGCATTACCCCGAGTCAGTATCGCGAACAATGGTTTGGACAATAACCGTTCATCCGTCTGTCATTTCTGACCGGCATCCAGCATTAGCGGATGTCGTTTTTTTCTTTTTTTACCGTCATACAAAGAAGGATAAACCTGCAAAAATGTGCAATTCTATCTGCTACGATATGTCCAATATCAAGGAAGAATGGCGTTATAGCGGGCTTCTAGACCATCAAGTCGTAGCGATGCAAAAAATGAAGGTTGCCGGAAAAAGAAGGGCTGTATAGTCTGAGTATCAGGATTATTGATAACGCTTACATAACTAGGGGAGGGGAGACATGATGAAGGGGAAGACAGACTGGAACACCAACGCCACTGCCACTGCTCAAGCGGATATGGCAACAAGGCCCATGAGACGAGAGTCGAACTGGAAAAGGCAGATCCAACGAAACAAATGGTTATATGTGCTTGTGCTTCCCGGCTTTTTGTACTTTGTCATCTTTAAATACTTGCCCATGTGGGGAATCATTATTGCTTTTCAGGACTACCAGCCTTTTCTGGGCATCCGGGAGAGCAACTGGGTGGGGCTGGAGAACTTTACGAACTTTTTCTCCAACCCGGACTTCTTCCGACTATTACGCAATACGCTGGTCCTTGCGCTGTATGATCTGATCTTCTTTTTCCCGGCACCCATCATTATCGCTTTGTTATTAAATGAAATTCGGGTTGCATTCTTCAAAAGAACCATTCAAACGCTGGTCTATGTACCCCACTTTGTATCCATGGTGATTATCGCGAGTATCACGTACGTGTTTCTGACCCCGCAGGGCGGAGTGTTATATGATCTGATCGCCTGGATTACAGGCAAACCTATTGATGTGCTCTCCAGTCCGGGTTCGTTCCGGCCGCTCATTATTGTTCAGATGATGTGGAAGGAGATGGGCTGGGGCACAATTATCTTCCTGGCGGCCCTCGCAGGTGTGGATACGGAACAGTATGAAGCCTCCATTGTGGATGGAGCAGGACGATTGCGGCGAATGTGGCATATTACGCTTCCCGCGATTCGTACGACCATAGTCATCTTGCTCATTCTCAGACTGGGGAATTTTCTGGATACCGGATTTGAGCAGATCTATCTGATGACCAATTCCCTCAACCGGGATGTCGCAGACGTATTTGATACGTATGTGTACACGGTGGGGATTACGCAAGGGGCATTCAGTTACAGTACCGCTGTTGGACTATTCAAGTCTGTGGTGGGCATCATTCTGGTGCTTGGCAGTAATAAACTTGCGAAAAAATTCGGTCACCCCGGAATTTATTAAGGAGGAGCGCCCATGAACAGCCGTCTATACAACAGCCCTGCCGGCAAGGTATTTGATATCTTCAATTACGCCATGCTGGGGATTCTGGGCATATTAACTGTCCTTCCTTTCCTGTATATTATAGGGAATTCCTTCGCAACGGAAGCCGAGATCACCGAACGGAGTTTTTTCCTTATTCCGAAGGTGTTTTCTTTCAGTGCATATGAGTATATTTTCTCTTCTTCCACGATCTTTCGCAGCATTGGCGTTTCCATCTTCATCACAGTGGCAGGTACACTGGTGAATCTGTTCTTCACCCTGACGATGGCCTATCCCCTATCCAGAAGTGACTTCTGGGGCCGTAACGTCATGATGAACATGGTGATCTTCTCCATGTTATTCGGCGGTGGCATGATCCCAACGTATCTCGTCATTCGTGGACTGGGACTGCTCGATTCTTACTGGGCCCTTATGCTTCCTGGCGCGATCAGCGCTTTTAACTTAATAGTAGTCAAAAATTTTTTTCAGCAAATGCCGCCCGGGCTGGAGGAAGCGGCCCGCATCGACGGCTGTTCGGATCTCGGCGTGCTGTGGCGAATCGTACTGCCTTTATCGAAGCCGGTCATTGCCACGTTTGCCTTGTTTTACGCCGTGGGACATTGGAACAACTTTTTCTCGGCACTTCTGTACATTTCCGACAGTGACAAATGGCCGCTGCAGGTCATGCTGAGACAGATCGTATTGCTCTCGCAAGCCAGTGTCGGAGATATGGCAAACATGGACCCTAATTTTGTCCAGCCACCAGAGCAGTCGATCAAAATGGCGGTAATCGTTGTAGGTACGATTCCAATTTTGCTGGTGTATCCGTTTTTGCAGAAGCATTTTGCCAAAGGTGTCATGTTAGGTTCAATCAAAGGCTAAAGCCAAGGGGGAGAACGTATGGGACAAAAAACTGGATTCAAAAAAGGTGCACTGCTGCTCTCAGCGTCATTGGTACTTAGTACAATTCTGGGCGCATGCTCCACGGACAAAGCAGATTCAGGAACCGCTGCGGGTGGCACCGATCAGCTCACGATTATGCTGCCGAACTTTGAAGCGGAGAATCCGCCGGACAACAGCCCTGTGATTCAGAAGCTGGAGGAATTGACCAAGGTTGATGTCAATCTGCAATGGGTGCCCAGCAGTTCCTATGAGGACAAATTCAATATCACACTGGCTTCGGGCAAACTTCCGCAAATTATGGTCGTATTGGGGAAATCCCCAAGCTTTATCAATGCAGCCCGGACAGGGGCATTCTGGGAACTGGGTCCTTATCTGAAGGACTATCCAAATCTGAGCCAGATGAATGAAATCATCACCAACAATGCCTCTATCGATGGCAAAACGTATGGGATATATCGGGCTCGCCCTCTGGGACGTAATGGGGTGACTATCCGTAAGGACTGGCTGGAGAATCTGGGGCTGGAAGAGCCGAAGACGATTGATGAATTTTACAATGTATTGAAAGCGTTCACGAAGGATGACCCGGACGGTAACGGAAAGGATGATACGTACGGTCTGGTAGCCAGCAAGTTCACGGGCCCATGGGATAATATGCAGGTATGGTTCGGTGCCCCCAACAAATGGGGAGATGATGGCAACGGGGGGCTAATCCCTGCGCATGAGACACCAGAATACATGGAAGCCCTGAAATTTTTTCGTCAGATCTACAGCGAGGGTCTGGTGAACAAGGACTTTGCCGTGATGGATGCAACGAAACTGCCTGATCCATTTGTGAATGGGCAAGCGGGTGTCATGGTGGATGTAGCAGATAATGCCCAGCGCATGGACCAGAAGATACTGGATAAAGATCCGAATGCGACAGGACGTGTCGATGTGCTGCAAGCCATGGAAGGTCCGAAGGGGCTGCGTGATATGCCAACGTCCGGATATTCCGGAATGATTGCCATCTCCAAAGGCAGTGTCAAAACGGAAGAGGAACTGAAGAAGGTACTGCGCTTCCTGGACCAACTCAATGAACCAGAATTGCAGGCGCTGCTTGGGAATGGACTGGAAGGCAAGCAGTATGAGAAAAAAGAAAACTACATCATTCCTTCCACTGACAAGCTTGCTCTCCGCGATCTGCAGGGCTTGAATCAGATATTGATGTTTGTACCGGAGGACAAAACCCTTCGCGTGCAACAGACACCTGTCCGTGAAAAAGTTGCACAGGTACAGAAAGCCAACGAAGAGATTGTCATTGCCAATCCTGGCGAACCGCTGATCTCTGATGTTTATGCTCAGAAAGGGCCGCAGCTGGACAATATCATTAACGATGCACGTATCAAATATATTGTAGGTCAGATTGATGAGAAAGGATTCGAAGATGCTGTTACCCTGTGGAAGAACAACGGCGGAGATGATTATGTGAAAGAAGTCAATGAACTGTACGCTGCACTGAAGTAGTTGGAGACCAACGATACTCTTGAACAGGCAGGGAGGAAGGCGACATGTGGAACGGGGATGCATTTAGTAATCCCGAGGCGCAGTACCGGGTTCATCCCTTTTGGTTCTGGAACGGGGATATGGAAGAAGAACAGATGAAGCGGCAGGTGGCTGAGATGGCCGTGCAAGGCGTGGGTGGATTCTTTATCTGTCCACGTCAAGGACTGCAAATTCCCTATCTCTCCGAAGCGTGGTTTGATAAGGTGCGGATTGCAGTGGAAGCGGCGGCCGCTCACGGCATGCAGGTATGGTTATATGACGAGTATCCTTATCCGAGTGGAATGGCTGGCGGGGAAGTGACTCTTGATTTTCCTGAAGCCAAGCAGCGTCAGCTCATCCATCATCAACTGATGGTTCAGGGCGGAGAAGCTGTGAATCTGGAGCTGCCATGGGGACGAGTCTTGGTTGCCAAGGCAATTCCCAAGGATGCACAGGGCAAACGGTTGTGGCATGAATTCATTGACTTGCGAAATAAAATTGGCAATATCCAGACGGACCAGGTGTATCAGGAGACCGGACTCACCTCGTATAACCGGAAGAGGTTCTTCACCTACCAAACAGCGTTTCGATTGTTGTGGGATGTGCCCGAGGGTGATTGGGAGTTGATTATATTTCAAGAGATGGAGATCGATGATTTCAAATATTACGGCAACTTTGTTGATCCTTGCCATAAGGAAGCGATGAGTCGTTTTATTGAACTGACACATGAGCGTTATAAGGCAGCGGTTGGAGATCAATTTGAGAGCGTAATCAAAGGCATGTTCTCGGATGAGATCGCACCGCTGGGCCGTATCCCCTGGTCCCAACAGCTTCCCTGTTATTTCAGTGAGCGTTGTGGTTATAGTCTGATCGATTCGCTACCGGCCCTGTTATATGCTGATGTTCCGGACGCGTACCGGATTCGGTATGACTACTATCAGTCCCTGCATCTGCTTCTCAGGGAGTCCTATCACAAACAGGTGCATGATTGGTGTGAGGAAGCAGGAATCAATTACGCGGCTGAGGTACCTGGCGTACGGATGACCACCCAGTTGTTCAGCCATATGCCAGGCGGTGATTCAGCACATGAGAAAATCGGACGATCCTTATCGTGGATTCTGGAACGATATGGCCAAAAGATGCGTGACAATCCCAAGATGGTCAGTTCGCTTGCCAGACAACTGGGCCGAAGCCGCAATCTGATTGAATGTTTCCACAGTGTAGGCTGGTCCATGACGCTACAGGATGCCAAGTGGATGATTGACCGCATGGCCGCCATGGGCACCAATTTCTATAATTTTCACGCCTTTTTTTATACAATCGGTGGGCTTGCGAAGCATGATGCACCGCCGTCTCAATTTTTGCAAAATCCCTACTGGAAGCATTTCCGGCAGTTGGGGGATTACACCGGACGGTTGAGCTATCTCATGAGCACCGGAGCAGCAGACATTCGTATTGCTGTACTTGACCCAACGACGACATTCTGGAGTCTGATGGGCAATCCGCTGCATGGATTCGAGTATAGCGGCGAAGACGAAGCAGAACGGGTGCAATTGAATCGTCTGACGAAGGACTGGATGCGGATCACGACACATCTGCTCGAGAACAGACGTGACTATGACCACCTTGATCCCGAATTGTTGGCTGAAGCTGACTTAACGGATGGCATCATTCAGATTGGCGTTGCCCGTTATGACGTATTGATTCTGCCACCGATGCTGAATCTGGAGGTCGCGGCCTGGGAACAGGTGAAGCGATTTGTTCAGCAGGGAGGGACCACCATTTCTGTTGGGATGCCTCCGCATATTGCTATCCAGCCGGGAAGTCCGGAGGGAGATGAAGCTGCCCAGTTCTTTGGTGCGGGCGAGCAGCCGCAAGAGGTGTACTGGGGCCGTAGCGTGACAACCGATCACGATAACCGTGAAACCATGTGGCATCAAGGTGAGGGGAATGCCTATTTTCTACCCGCAGGAACAGGGCAGGGAGATGACTTTTCGCTGGAGCTAATCTCTCTCCTGCTCGATCAGGTATTGCCTGAACCCATCTGCTGGATCATGGAGGAGGAAAGTGCCTCTCTGCTGATGCACACCCGTCAATTGTCGGCTGGGGAGCATATGATTTTCTTGACTAATCAGGAGGGTCAGGAGTTGAAGGGGCAATTGAAGTTGGTTGCCCGACAGCTGTGGGATGGAGCGGAGCTGATAGATGGTGCTTGTCTGGTGGCAGAACGACTTGATCTGGAGACGGGACAGCTTCAGGCATTGCCGTATACGAGCAGTGGCGGGGAATGGTGCATTTCACTAACGCTGGCGCCTTACGAAGCGCATGTTGTACGCCTTACTTTACAACCAGTGAAGGTAGAGACGGGACCAACGAAGGTGGATGTCACAGACCCAATAAATTCGACATTCCAAACGGATGTTTCAGCAGAAGTGAAGCAAGCCACTAAGATCAGTATTCCTGCGGAGGGACCATGGCGACTGGAAACGGTGCAGCCTAACATCCTGCGAATGGGACAATTCCATCTTCAGGCTTCCAATGCTAATGGTGTGATTCTGGAAAGCCAGCATGTAGCTGTAAAACCGTTTATTGATCAGGCGGCAGAATTATCGAAGCAGCAGCATCTGCCAGTCCAGTTTAATCAGGTATTTGGCACACCGAAAAAGGCATCCGTTGCTTACCCGATCGAGTGCCGTTATACGACCACATTTGAGCTGAGAACGGCATTGTCTGCATGCCTTTTATTCATGGACAGAGCGGCGATCTCGGGCACTTGGTCGATGGAGATTAATGGGCATCTGCTTGAAAAGGAACAATTCGATCCAATTGAAATAACCGACTACAATAATATCGCTTGTGATATTACAGAGCTGCTGCACAGCGGTCTTAACGAAATGACAGTGATTGTGCAGGTAACGAAAGATGAGGATGGCCTCGTGGATCCCCTGTATCTACAGGGAAGATTCGGCGTGGAGTTCCATCATGAAGGCATGACCTCGCTTGTACGGGAGTCGGACACGGCCCTTCGTATCGGACCTGAACCGCAGCCGCTGTATCCCTATTTTGCCGGGGAAATGAGTTATAAACGCACGTTCTGGCTGGATGAGCCAGGGGAAGATGTTGCCTCATTTGAACTGGAATTCAGCGATTGGCGGGTGCAGGATGTAACGGAAGTGCGGGTGAACGGACAAAGTCTGGGTGTACGTTGCTGGTCTCCGTATCGCTGGAAGGGAGATACCTCATGGTTGCGTCCTGGGGCGAACGACATTGAGGTGAGGATTACCAACACGTTGATTGGTCTGCTGGAAGGTACCTATTTTGATTCAGAACATCATCAATTACAGGATGCAGGTCATGTACCTGTTGAAGAATTAGGATAAAGGAGTGGAAGTAAGGGATGGGACATCGTATTCAGTTTGACCGCTATCCAGGTGGTGTGATGAAAGCGTTAACGCTAAGTTATGACGACGGAGTGGTGCATGATCGCAGACTGGTGGAGATCTGTAATCGGTATGGTCTACGGGGAACCTTTAATCTGAACTCCGGTACCCTGGGTAATCCAGGACGTATTGAGGCGGGGGAAGTTGCTGAACTGTATGCGGGTCATGAAGTGGCCGTTCACACGGTTACTCACCCTACGCTGCCTTATGTTCCGAATGAACTATTGACCGAAGAGATTATCGAGGACCGAAAAGCGTTGGAGAAGCTCGTCGGTTATCCGGTTCGAGGCATGGCTTATCCCAATGGAGGATACGACCGTGCGTTAAGCACAAAGCTTGCGTGGCTCGGCATCGACTATGCTCGTACCGTTGAATCTCATAGCAAATACACACTGCCAGACCGGCCGCTTGAATGGCATCCGACCTGTCATCATAACCATGATCTGGCGGGGCATGCTGAACGTTTTATCCAACATTCCAAAACAGGTACACCACTATTACTCTACGTCTGGGGCCACAGTTATGAGTTCAATGATAACGACAACTGGGAGATCATCGAACAGTTTGGTGAGAAGATTGGTCGCAGGAACGACATCTGGTACGCCACGAACATCGAAGTGATTGCCTATTGGAAAGCGGTGCAACGACTGGAGTGTTCAGCCGATCGATCCATCATTCATAATCCGTCTGCCATCCCGGTTTGGTTCACGGCAGATCAGCAGGTAGTTGAAGTGCAGGGTGGGGAGACATTGCGGCTAAGCGAACGAATCAAGGTATAAGGAAGGGGCTGACGATCATTCGTTATTTCCATGAGAACGAGGCGATTGCAGGCAAGGTGTACGATTCAATTCCGGATATATTGACCACGGTGGCTCAGCGTTATATTGGCGATCACCCGCAACAATCCTTTTTGTTCAGAGCTTATCATCAGGGAGGTTTTCGCAGACTGGGGGATTATCGCTACGACCTGAATCTGAATGAGAAATGTGCAGAGGCGCGTACAGGGCAGTACGTGTATGTATGGGGCAAGTTATGGAGCGAGCAGAATGCAACGTTAAATACAGGCCTGAACTGTTATAGTCCAGTGACGATTTATGTGAACGGCGAAGAGGTATTCAAGTCCGAGTTGTTACAGGAATTATTTCCCAAGCGAAGAACCCAGATTCCGATCTCCGTGAGCTATGGGTGGAATGATGTGTTGCTTTGTTTTGTCAAAACAGAAGTGGGATTCGGCGGTGTCTACGGAACAGCCTCATTCAAAAATTTTCCGCTGCATTTCCTTACTCCTGGGACAGATCGTCAGGGTCAGGAAGGCTGGTTATATTCAGAACCTGTCGATGAACCTGTACTATCTCTTCCTCGTGATGGCATGGCGGAAGAAGAAACAGGTCTTACCTGGTATCCACGTAGGAACTGGACAGGGGAGGAACAGAGCAAGGGTTCATTTGCACGCATCTATGGTATGGAACAGCCTGCTGTGGCCTATGCTTGGACGAGGCTGGATGTAACCTTACCAAGATCAACGCCAATTATTTTAAAAGGCAATCATGATGGTGCTTTGACTCTGTATGTGGATGGCAAGGAAATATACTCTGCTGGAAGCAGTGCTAAATTGCACGTTGAACTCCCGCGCCGTTACGGTTCTTGGGATCTAGTCGTGAAAGGTGAAATCCAGGAACAAGGTGGCTCATGGGGATTCAGGTTGGAAGATGACGTAAGTTCGGATTCCACAGGCTGGAGACTAAAATCACCTCATCCGGTTGCGGGGTGCTCTGACCCCTGGCTGTACACAGGTGTGTTTGCTCCTGGCGCTGAACCATCCCATGCCGAAATCGTGCGAACTGATACCGTGTATGATAATGGGGCACAAGGTGTCTATTGGCGGGTAGATCTTCCCGATACCCATGTTCGTCCTTACCTGGAGAACACACATTACGGAAAGTGGAATTATCCGCTTGGTGTTACTTTGCTTGGACTGCTCCGGACAGGACAGGAATTGGGACGGGACGATTACATTCAGTATGTTCGGCAACATATTGAACTGAGCACTTCATTTGACCGCTATGGTCTGTGGGATCGGGAAGCATACGGTGCGGCAGGGATCAATAATCAACTGTCTGCCATCGACAGTCTGGATGATTGCGGTTCGTTTGGGTCCACGCTGCTTGCTGCGATGGAGTTGGGCGATATTCGTGGTGGAAGAGATACCGCGGATCGGATTGCGGGTTACATAACGGATGAGCAGGAACGTCTGGAGGATGGCGCCTTTTACCGGGTTCGCGGCAGCGGGGAGATGCGTCAGGAGACGATGTGGTGTGATGACTTGTATATGAGTACACCATTTCTGATGCGTTATGGTCAGTTGACAGGAGATAGGGCGTACTGGGATGATGCGATCAATCAATTCCTGATGTTCCGCAAATACCTATACCTTCCCGAACAACAGATCATGTCCCATGTGTATGATTTTGTGCGTGGTCGGGCAACAGGTATTCCATGGGGACGCGGGAACGGGTGGGTGCTCTTTTCATTGACCGAACTGTTAACGATCTTGCCACATGATCATGCGAAGCGGCCGGAACTGTTACGTTTCTATCGTGATCTAAGTCAAGGGTATCTGGCGCTGCAAGGGGAAAATGGACTTTGGCATCAGGTGCTGAATCGCCCGGATTCCTATGAAGAAACCTCCTGCACATCCATGTTCATCTACGCTTATGCCCGTGGTATTCGCGAAGGCTGGCTGGAACAGCCAGAGCCTTATCTGGAGGCGGTACGCAAAGGATGGGAGGGAATGACGCGCTTGTCAATTGACTATAAGGGCAATGTATATGGGGTATGCCGGGGTTCCGGGTACTCGTTTACTGCCTTGTATTATCGCGATGACCTGGGGTGGAATCTGAACGACACCCATGGGATTGGCATTGTGCTCTTGGCAGGTATTGAAGCACATAAGATGAACCAGCAGCTCCGTCAGAGGCATCTATCTGAGGCTTAACCAAAAAAGGATCGGATAATTACCTATAAGTATTTCAGAAAATACTTAGAATTTTGGTGCCGTCAATTTGCATTAGGGCGACTCATCCGTTAAACACTTGAACAACAGGCTCTGATATAATAGCACATAACAACTATCTGTTTTCCATGGAGGTGAGGCTATTGAAAACAATCGGGGTAGGATTCTTACATGTACGGCTCTATGCAAAGCCAGTGGAGGATATGGCAATGCTTTGCATAGAGTTTAGAAACAATCATATTGCCAACGATGAATCGTAATATTCTACTGACTGGCTTTGCACCTTATTGATTTATTAAATAAGGGAGTGAGGCCCGTGAAATATTCAAAAGCCGAGTCAATTTTTCCGGAAGAATTGCTACGTATCATTCAAGAATACGTTCAAGGGGAATTGGTTTATATCCCCAAACCCAAAGAGGCACATTTAAAATGGGGCGAGAAAACGAACAGCAAGAGTAGAGTCTCTGCTCGAAACGCTGAGATTAAATCTTTATTCCACAATGGAGTCAGCATAGAGGAGTTGGCGGGGCGATATTTCTTGTCCTGCGAAAGCATAAAGAAAATTGTCTATACAAAGAACTAATGAAATCCGCTAAATCGTCCTATCGACGGTTTAGCGGATTTTGTTCAAAGATGAATTAAATCAACTTATACATAGTAACTGCACATCTAAATCGATAGACTCAAGTTAAGGTTGTTGTGATAAAGAACGGCCCGATCATAAGAAGGGGTGCCAACGAATGGACGAAATTATAAAGAAGACACTACTGGGCAAAAATGAACGACTCATTAACATGGTGATTGAACGTGTAAAAAGAGATTTTATAGACGATATCGCAATAATTGGGCTTACAGGTTCATTTAGCACCGGAGACTATCACGAGAAGAGTGATCTTGATTTAATTATCATTAATAATACAGAAAAAGGATGGGAAATATCCGATTGCTTTATCTTAGATGACGTTGGATATGACATCTATTGCACGCCATGGAATTCAAGAATACAAGAGCAATCCACTTTGGAGAGTCCCAACGTATCGAGCTTAACTGAGCTCAAAATACTCTACTATGCAAAGCCTGAGGATTTGGAGAGATTGAACGACTTCAGGCAAAAAGCACTTGATGCACTTGCGAACCCGATAGGAGAAGCGTGTCTTGATCGAGCAAATAAATGGATCGATCTGGCTAAGCAAGCATACAGTGATACGATGCTAGGTGAAGATATCGGTTCAGTGCGACATGCATCTGCAGACGTTCTGTTTAATTTAGTCAATGCCTTGGTTAGTATGAATAACACGTGCATACAACGAGGAATCAAGCGATATTTGGAAGAGATTCGTACGTTTCGCTATGTTCCTGATGATCTCGATTCCTTATACATGTCAATCATCGAAGCTCATACCATTGAAGATATTCGAATAGCCTCTTTTAATATGTTGAATAGTGTTACGAGGTTATATAGCACGATGTGTGATAACTTCATAATTAAACCTGCTCCGACTTTTGATAATCTGAGGGGAACATATGAAGAATTGTGGTGCAACTACCGCAATAAAATTCTGAACAGTGTTATGACGAACGATGCTTCCTACGTCTTTCTTTCGGTCTATGGAGCACAAGGGTATCTTGATGAAATGGCTCTGGAGAAAGGAACTAAGAAATTTGATATTATGCAGTACTTTGATGCAAGTAATTTACCAGTTGTGAAAGAAAAGTTCCTTGAAGTGATGGATGAATATCTAGACGAATATGATAAGGTCGGCAGAAAAGTCGAACGTTTTACAACCTTCGAGCAACTATATGCCCATTATATGAATCATTGACCTTACCTTAGAGCCCTGAATAATTAACGAAAGTTCGATAAATTCAAATGAAGACAATCGATATAGTGGCTATAGATAACGAGATGAAAAAAGCGGCAATGCCCTCGGGCTTGCCGCTTTTAGTTGACCCCAAACATGGATCAAAATAATTCCAACTGCTCCGGTCCTTCTTCCTTCTCCGGTTCAGTGCGATCAGGAAAAGGCTTCACTGGCAAATCCAGCAGATCCATCATCATCTGTGCATTCGCCGCTGCATCGCCACCGGAGTTGTTGTTAAAAATAACATAGACATCCTTGCTCTGCTCCTGCAATTGCTCCAGATAACCTTTCCACTCCAACAGCTCTTCCTTGTTGTAACGGTACAGATAACGGGTCTCGCGCCAATTGGGTGCACCATTCTGATGCCAGCCGGACACATTGCGCCCATGCATGCGAACCAGTGTCATGTCCGAATCCGTGGCCTGGGGCACGATGGGAATGGAACCCAAACCCGCCTGAGGTTCGTCACAGACGCTGTGAATCCAGCCTTGCTCTTTCATGAACGCAAGTGTTCGCTCACGCATGTCATCTTCATACCAGCTGCGATGGCGGAATTCCAGGGCGCACGGAATGCCCTCCATTCGAAGCTTCACTTCACGAAGCTCTTTCACATTGTCCTTATTACATTCGAACCAGGGCGGATATTGAAATAAGGCTGCCTGCATTTTGCCCGCTTCTATGACGGGTTCCAGTGATTCCCGAAAGGCTTTATACATCTCCGACGTGCTGGTGAAGTAGGGTTTGCCTCTAAGATGTCCGGTCATTCCCTGATAGGCTTTGATGATAAAAGCAAAGGATTCAGGCGTCTCAGCAGCCCATCGTGCCATGCGATCCCGCGGCTGTACGGCGTAGAAGGAACTATCCACCTCCACGGTGGAGAAATATTGTCCGTATAGACTGAGCTTGTCTTTGGCTTTGGTACGGTTCGGATAGAGATCTTCCTGATCCCCCCATCCGGTAAGTCCGATGTGAATCATAAGAACACCTCCTGTTGCTTTTTGAACAACCTCTTATAATTACCCGATTCGCAGGGATATGCGTATGATTAATATTATATCGTGTACATTTTGGCTCTTCAATGTAGGCAATGTACCGGGATTTTTTTGAGTTTGCAGAATAAAGACGTTACAATACATTAAAGCTAGGGGAAATGACCAGGCCTGTACAAAGCGCACTACAGATAGAGGGCCAAGGACCAGGTGGAGGGCGAGATTGAATGACGGAATGGTATGAAAAGAGTTTTGGAGAAGATTATCTTCTCGTATACAAGCACCGGGATGTGCACGGTGCCTATCATGAAGTACATAAAATGATCAATTGGTTGAAGCTTAAGCCTAATGCTGAAGTATTGGATCTATGCTGCGGTATGGGGCGACACTCCCTGGCACTTGCTGATGCAGGATTGCGAGTGACCGGAGTTGATCTGTCCGATGTGCTTTTACGCGAAGCGCGCCTAACAGATACCGAACACCGAGTATCGTGGTGTCATGCGGATATGCGTGAACTGCCGCTGAAAGGTGGTTTCGACGCCGTAGTTAATCTGTTCACATCGTTTGGTTATTTCCTGGAGGACGGAGAACAACTGAAAGTATTACGAGCCATTCATCGCATGCTTCGGCCGGGTGGCAGCTATATTATTGATTTTATGAATACGGCGTATGTGACTCGTCATCTGGTGCCGCACTCCGTCCGAGAGGATGAAGGGCAGCGAATTGAGGAATTCCGCAAGATTGAAGATGGATTTGTGCAAAAGGAAATTCGTATTACCGACACCACATCCGGACATGAACTGCGAGTATATCAGGAGCGTGTAAAGTTGTACACACGTGATCAACTGAGTCAGATGTTAAGTGCAGCTGGGCTCCGGGTAGATCAGGTTCACGGCGGCTATGATGAAGAGAAATATGACGAGCAGACTTCTCCACGCATGATTTTTGTGGGGCGTCGTCCTGTGGAGTGAACGGAGATCGTGAGGAAGGGGGATCATATGAAGCGAACAGAAGAGATGTCCATGACAGAGGGCATATACCGGGTCAAGATCAGCATGTCTTTTCCCTTGCGATGGGTGAACAGTTATGTGTTATCAGAACCGGATGGAAAGATAACCATTATAGATCCCGGACCGCGTAATTCGGAAACAGAACAGGAGTGGAGTGAAGCGCTGGCAGATCTCGGTCTGACCTTTGGCGATATTCGTCAAATTGTACTGACCCACCATCACCCCGATCATCTTGGGTTGTCGGGTTGGATGCAACAGATGACGGGGGCACCCGTCCGAATGTCCACACGCTCACGCGAAGAAGCCGATTATATGTGGGGATCTGATTCACACATTAATACAATATTACCTGATTACTATAGTCGTCATGGTATGCCGGTAGACAAGACTGAACAGATATATGAACATATGAAGACATTTACTTCGCAGATCACGCCCCTTCCGAATGTCATACCTGTTGAAGATGGCGAGTGGCTCGATATGGGCGGGCGACGTTGGGTTGCTGTCGAGACGGGGGGACATGCCCCAGGCCATTTATCCTTTTATGCGCCAGAGTCCATGGAGATTCTGTGCGGAGATGCAGTTTTGCCACAGATTTCACCGAATATCAGTCTGCAACCCGGCAGTGACCCTCAGCCATTATTGTCTTATATGGAAGGATTGCAACGTCTCGGAGAGCTGAACGTCAAGCAGGCATATCCGGGGCATCGGAATCCATTTTCCACATTCAACGAACGGACCGTTCAACTGCTCGAACACCATGAGGAACGACTTCAGAAGCTGGCGGATCGAATGCAGGAGTCACCCGCGAATGCGTATGACATCTGTCTATACATGTTTGGCAATCGGCTTGGTACCCATCAACTGCGGTTTGCCATGAGTGAGACGTTGGCTCATTTGCAGGAGTTAATTCGACGTGAAGTAGTGAAGCAAGTGCAGCAATCGGATGGTACGCTCTATTTTCAAATCTATACGGAATGATGATATCGTTAAGAAAATGATAATTCGATCTTATATAGAGGCTCGGGACAGGAAACTCACCTGTTCGGGGTCTTTTTAGCCTGTCTTAACAGTTCATTCATCTATTTTTAAGCCACCGCGTCTATCATACAACTATGAACTTCGCTAGGGCGTGTCTTAGAACTCCGAAGGAAGCAGATTATGAGACACACCCTAAAGAAAGCAGGGATGAGCGATGACCAGAAAAAAACGAAATCAATGGAGAAAATGGCAAGCTTCAGCGGCAGCAACGTTGACTGTGGCTGCACTCTTTCAATATGTAAGAACTTCGGATGCCTTTGATGTAGCCTACGCAGCGAATGGTACAGACACAAGCGTTACTGCTTCAAGCCAGGTGGATACGCGGGATGATGTGATGGATGAATGGTTCAACAGCACAACGGACAGCAACAACTGGAATACACAGGACAATGATAATGATGATAGTCAATATAATGGAACAACCGATAACACACAATCTGCTGGGCCTGATCAGAGCATGAATAACGAGAGAAGGTACTCAGATTCTGAACGTCCGAGCCAACATAATCAGGATTCAGATTCCGGATATAGCAGTGGCAACTATCAGTCACGCACAGGTGCATCATGAGCCGCACAGTGCAAGTTGCTCGTCCGCTCCGGTTTCAATTCCGTGCGATGAACACGGATGTTGAAGTACAGCTGTCTGCTGGGAAGGAACAAGTTGAACATGCAGCAAACTTAGTGAAGAATTGGTTTGAGACGCAAGAGCAGCGCTTTAGCCGGTTTGTCGCAGATAGTGAACTGAATCGTCTGAATCATGCAAACGGATGGATGCCCATTTCCGCTGCGATGGATGAAGTTTTGAGTCTGGCCTATGGGTATATTGGACTGACTGAAGGGATTTTCCAACCGGGTATCTCGCAGGCTCTTCAGGCTTCTGGATATGATCTAAGCTTCGAGAAAGTGCAACAACGACAACTGCAGCGCCCGCTGCTTGAACGCATTTTGCGAACGAGAACACCTGAAAGTTCAGGAATGATGGAAGATCGTCATGACCACAGTCGTCCGGGATGGATTCAGCGGGAAGGTAGCCGGATGGTTCATCTGGACCCTGGAGCTGAGTTGGATCTGGGAGGAATTGTTAAGGGATGGGCAGTGGAGCGCATTGCGGACTGGTTGCAGCGAACATTGCATATCCCGGCGGGTTTAATTAACGCGGGTGGAGATATTCAAGTATGGGGTACACCGGACTATCCCCAGTGGACCTTGAAAGTAACAGATCCTTTGCAAGAACAGGGGGATGTGTCAGGTACGATTCGTTTACAGCGAGGAGCTGTTGCCACTTCGGGTATCTCGCATAGGCAATGGCAAAATTCAGACGGAAGCCTTGCGCATCATCTCATTGACCCCCGGACAATGGAACCGGCGGATACGGATGTGCTACAGTGTACCGTTTTGGGACAGCATGCGTCGCAATGCGAGATTATTGCCAAGACGGTCTGCATTCTGGGGAGTGCCGAGGCGGTGGGCTGGTTAAACCGACACTATGATCGTCATGACGTCCTGTGGATAACACAGGAGGGAAGCACTTATTTTAGAGGAAATACGGATACGCTCGCTGAGCACTGGCCCGGTTTTGATCCGGATCATCGCTTCAGTCTGATTTAAACGAGGACAAGTCTAACAGATATGGGGGAGCCGGTTATGGCACAATGGATTGTAGATTACCTGCCGACGTGGAATATCATTCGAATTAGTGGAATTGCTGCTTATGTGCTGCTCTTTGCCGGTGTATTTCTGGGCATTGCTCAAGGGATGCCTATGGCCAAGGGCAAACCAAAAGCAGCCATGTTCAAATGGCATACTCGAACGACCTGGCTCGCCTTCGGACTTGGACTCGTGCATGCGTTAACGTTATATATTGATCATTACAGCCCATTTAGCTGGGGAGAACTTCTGATTCCTTTTACCGCCTCCGTGCATCCGATTGGCAGTGGTCTGGGAACGTTATCCTTCTACGGATTAGTGATCGTCCTGTTATCCAGTGACCTGCGGAGCAAATTGGGCCGCAAATGGTGGTTCTTGTTCCACATGCTGTCCTACCCCGTGTTCATTGGTCTGCTGGTTCACGGCATGGTAACAGGATCAGATTCTGGCAACATTATCATGCGAATGATGTATGTATTTACCGGACTCAGTATACTTGGTATCACCGTATTACGTGGCATGTTGCGAGAACGCAAGGGCCCGGAGATCACGATTGGACCGAAATGGACATCCGCTGAGCCAGCTGCCGAGCAGAAGTGGGTTGAAGGTTATGGTCTGGCGGGAACGGTACGACCTAAACATCTCAAATAATAACATGTGGATCATCCAAAAATTATGGTACACATGCAAAAGAAGCGGCCATCAGGCCGCTTTTTCCATGAACAGTTATTTCTTCAAACAGTTATTGCACTAAGCATCTACATACATGTCCAATCTTTCACTTGATTTCAAGTACGAAACGAGTTACGTGTTATACCGTGTCATCGCTGACCGGTTTTTCTCCCAGTGCTTCTTCAAGCTCGGATTGTTTGCGATGGGCGATCCGACTGCTCGCTGCCGATGCAATTGCACCGACAATATCATCGAAAAAGGTGTGGACAGGACCCAGGCTCTTGTCATTCAGTCGTTCGAGCACCCCTGGCTTCAGCTTGTCCACATAGCCATAATTCGTAAATCCGATACTGCCATATACATTGACGATGGAGAATGCCAAAATCTCATCCACGCCATACAGCCCTTCGTCATTCTCAATCATCTCCTGCAAAGGAGATATGAGCTGCCCCTGTTCCGCCAGAATATCAAGCTGAATCCCGGTCAGGACGGCGTTCTGTACCTCACGTTTGCGGAGAACCATCTCCACATTTTCGATACACTCTTCCATCGTAAGACCAGGATAATATTTTTTCTGCAATAACATGACCAGTTCTGCGATCTCAGGGATCGTGACGCCCCGCTTATGCAGCCATTCCCTAGTTGCCTCCGCGACCTTGCGGCTATTCAGGCTGTAAGGGATTTTTTCTTGCTCAGGATGTTCCATGGGCGATTCCTCCTCTGAAGTTAGCAATGTCCCTACTCTTGCTTCCTAATACGTATTAACCGGTTTTACGTTTCTTTAAGATCATCGAACGTATAACTTTTCAGCGAAGCTTTTATCTTTTAGTTATTTTTTGGACAAAGGCTCGTATACATGGTAGTACAAACTGTAAAAATGATGAGGGGGAACGTGATCATGAGAAAGATCCAATCTTTGCGTACGGTATCGGCAGCTGCGCTGCTGAGCATTCCTATGGTGTTGTCAGGTTGTGGCATGTTTGGAGCCCAGTCTTCCGAAGCTGTTGATCCGCCACCGCCCATTCAGGAAGCAGCCATGATTCAGGCAGCCGAAGGGAATGGGGCACTCGCAACGCTCCCGTTAACGACAGTATATCTGCAAGACCAGCAGGGACTGCTCGCTCCGGTATCCCTGACTCTTCCTTCTGGAACAGATGCCAGCAGTCCCAAGACAGCACTGGATACACTTGTCACAGGCGGGGCCTACGCGGGTATGTTGCCAGAAGGATTCCAGGGCGTGCTCCCGCAGGGAACGGTTGTACAGAATGTAACGATTCACGCGGATGACAAGCTGGCAGTCGTGGAGTTCTCGGGTAATTTTGCCAAGTATGATGCGAAGGAAGAACGGAAAATGCTAGAAGCTGTTACCTGGACATTGACGGGAACACCAGATGTGGAGAATGTGCAGATCTGGGTGGATGGCAAAAAGTTAACACAAATGCCGGTAAACAGTACGCCGTTGCCTGAACCGCTGAATCGGGCTGTGGGAATCAATCTGGATCTGGGTGATACTTTGGTGGCGAACAGCAGTCCGGTCACGGTCTATTTCTCAGCAGCTTCACCAGCAGGCATCCAATATTATGTTCCAGTTACACGTCTCGTTACCCCTGGCGAAGATCGGGTGCAGGCAGCATTGAATGAGCTGATCAAGGGACCTGACAAAGGCGGCGAACTGGAAGAAGTCATGACAGGCGGAACAGAGCTGCAATCGGTCAAAACGGCCGAGGATGGCACAGTAACAGTTGCCTTGAAAGATGATATGTTTGCCGAAGGGGATATCGTACCTAGCGAACTGTTACAGTCTGTTGTATTAACCACTGCGGAGAATACAGCCGGCAAGGATGCCAAAGTGCAGATCGAATGGAACGGCCAAAAAACGGTCATGGGTGATGATAACCGGGATTACAGTACGCCTGTTTCCAAGCCTGAATATATCAACGAAATTCCGATTTAATGAACGCAGAATGCATAAGGATGCTTTTAATTGAACTCTTTGGTAAAATATAAGGGATTCGTAAAATTGTTAACAAGCTCAACATTACAGGATGCTTAAGTCGTAGGAGGCAGAAAAAATGAGATCAAACGGACGAAACAGCGAACAGCTGCGCCCGCTGAATTTAACAGTGAACACGAATAAATACGCCGAGGGCTCTGTACTGATTGAAGTTGGAGATACAAAGGTGATCTGTACAGCTACAGTGGAGGAACGTGTTCCTCCCTTTATGAAAGGGCAAGGGAAAGGCTGGGTAACGGCTGAATATTCCATGCTGCCACGTGCAACACATACTCGTAACCAACGTGAAGCCAATCGCGGCAAATTGACTGGACGCACCATGGAAATCCAACGTCTGATTGGTCGGGCACTGCGTTCAGTGGTCAATTTGCAGGCGCTTGGTGAGCGTACGATTACGCTAGACTGCGATGTTATTCAAGCCGACGGAGGCACACGCACAACGTCCATTACCGGTGCGTTTGTAGCGTTGGCACTCGCTGTGAACAAGATTTCTCAACAACACAAACTGCAAGTATTCCCGATTACGGATTTCATAGCAGCAGTAAGTGTAGGTGTTGTGGGTGAACAGCCTGTACTGGATCTGAACTATGATGAAGATTCCAAAGCCAAGGTGGATATGAATCTGGTAATGACAGGCGGCGGCAAATACGTCGAGCTCCAGGGAACAGGTGAAGAAGCGCCATTTGATCGCCGTGAGCTGAACGCAATGCTGGAACTGGGCGAGCAGGGAATTTTAGAGATGATCGAGCGTCAAAAAGAAGTACTTGGACCGATTGCGCTCAAGATTGGCGCGCGTGGATTAGGAGAAGCCTAAGATGAGTTTGGACAGCCCAATCCTCATTGTTGCTACCCGCAATGCGGGTAAAGTCCGTGAGTTCGCACATGCTTTCGCACCGCTTGGCAAAGAGGTCAAGAGCATGTTTGACTATCCGGAGCTGCCGGATGTGGTGGAAGATGGCGTAACGTTTGCGGAAAATGCCTGGAAGAAAGCGAAGGCGGTAGGCGACGCGCTTGGTTTGCCCGTACTGGCAGACGATTCTGGACTTTGTGTAGATCTGTTGGATGGGGAGCCCGGAGTTTATTCAGCGAGATATGCAGGCGAAGGAGCAACGGATGCACAGAACAATGCGAAGTTGCTGGAGACGCTGGAATCGTTGAAATCCGGTGAGGACACTGAGCAGCCGCTTCTCAGTCCGGCTCGATTCGTCTGCGCATTGGTCCTGTACGACCCGACAACTGGTGATAAATATGAATCGGAAGGCACTGCGGAAGGCTGGATCACGGCTGAAGCTGCGGGTGCTGGTGGTTTTGGATATGACCCTCTCTTCTATGTACCTGAATACGAGATGACAATGGCAGAGCTGACGCTGGAACAAAAGCAGGCGATTAGCCACCGTGGTCATGCGCTGAGAGCACTCGTATCCAGACTTGAAGGCTGAGTCGCAACGAGAATTTTTGATTTAGCGTATCAGATGTGAACATCAAAAGCGTTAATGGAAGGAAAGGAGCATTCCGATGGAATGATTCACCAGCCATTAACGCTTTTTTTATATGAATTGAAGTTGTCCAACGGGGTTAGGGAAGCTCCTTCCATATACCTAATGATGGGGGCTATTTCCGCGACTTCATTTCAGAACGTATGTTCCTGTACCTACATAAGAAATGCTTAACATTGCATGATTGGGAACCTCATTGGGACTGGAGTTGGAAGAAGTTGCAAGCTGTGTGTGGTATGGGTTAACATTCAAATTAACGAATCATATATGAACCTTAAACGGAGGGATTTGCTCATGCAAGAAGTGAAGCTTGTTGTATCCTACGATGATTATGAGGACGGCATTCGTATGGAAAAATTAATTAAGGATTTGGCGGCTAAACCGGAGGCCAGCTCACTGGAAAGTCTGGTCATCGGAGATTGGGGACAGGCTTATGAGAGCTCACCTCAAGAGTTCATGAGCACACTCATCCAGTCGGCTTCAAGCTTTCCGTCATTGAAGAAACTGTTCATCGGGGATATGGGATTCGAAGAATGTGAAGTGTCGTGGATTATTCAGACGAATCTTACCCCCTTGTTGGGTGCCTTTCCAGAATTAACATCATTCTCGATTAAGGGCAGTAGCGGCCTTAGTCTGGAACCGCTCCAGCATGCCAAGCTTGAAGAATTGATTATTATCTGTGGCGGTCTCCCGAAAGAAGTGTTATCTTCGATCACCCATGCCAAATTACCTGAATTGCGTAAACTGGAATTATATATTGGCGTCGATAATTATGGCTTCAATGGTTCAATTGAAGATATACTGCCTTTGTTAGAAAAAGGATTATTTCCAAAGCTGGTTTACTTGGGTCTAAAAGATAGTGAAATTCAGGATGAGATTGCGAAAGCAGCAGCGGAAGCACCTATTCTGGATCAACTTGAAGTACTGGATCTATCGGAAGGAACGTTGTCCGATGAAGGGGCAGAGGCCTTACTTGCCAGTGACAAGATCAAGCAGCTGAAACATCTCGATCTAAGTTACCATTACATGACCGATGAAATGATCCGTCGCTGGAACCAATCGGGTATATCCGTAGACGTTAGCGACCAGCAACAAAGTGATGAGGATGACTGGCGTTACCCGTCATTAACGGAGTAGAGGATGTCAGGTTTTACGAAAATAGTTGAAAGTCTGCATCAATCAGATGATGTTCCTGATCTGGATCGGGAGCAGCCATTATTATTGATCGGAAATCCTCATAACCGACGAACGCAAGGGATGCAAGAAGCCAGGTATAGATTAGGGATGAAACCTGCCGTTGTATTGCCTTATGCCCAATTGCTCCAGAACTGGAGACAGGGGGGAACGATCGTTGATATAGTAGATTCCAATCTGCCTGTGCCCCTCGTTCGGATTGACGCTCCTGGTGAGGATTGGGAAGTAGAGCGTGAATTGTTATTCCTTGGAGTTATGAATGATACGTCATGCTTAACAAAAGAAATGGCGGCAGAGGCATTCACAGCAGAGCAGGTACTTGCGTTGGAACAGGAGTGGGGAAGAATCTATGCCCCTGCTCAGTGGTTCCGCGGCTGGAAAGCATGTCTGGATCGAATCGGCCGTGAGACTCGGGAAATATGGCCTGAAGTTCGATTCATGAATGATCCTGCTGACATCCAATTGATGTTTGACAAGAGAACATGTCAGCAGCATCTATACTCTCAGGGGGTTCATGTACCTCCTACGCTCCAGTCTTCACTGCCGATTCGAAGTTACACTGACTTGCGTACAGCGATGCAATCGGCCGGTATGAACCGTGTATTTGTGAAGCTTGCGTGTGGTTCGGGTGCCTCAGGTGTTGTCGCGTATCAGATTAACCCACGTACGGGTGACGAAATCGCCATAACGACGATGGGAATGGAACAGGCGCAGGGCAAGACAATTTTTTATAATGAAGGACGTTTACGCAAGTATTCCCGTAATGGCGAGGTTGCTGCGTTAATGAACTGGTTATGTGCAGAAGGCGCACAGATTGAACGGTGGATGCCCAAAGCCACGTTTGATCAGCGGGCCTATGATATTCGCCAACTGGTTGCGGGTGGACAGGCAGGCCATGCGATTATGCGACTAAGTCGTACCCCTATAACCAATCTGCATCTGCGCAATGAACGTATGTTGCCTGCTGAAGCTGGTCTGGATGAACAGCGGATGTCGCTGGTTCGGACGGCAGCGCAGGCAGCCATGTCTGCTTTTCCCAACTCGTGGTCAGCCGGGATTGATGTGATGCTTACAAGTGATTCGAATCTGCGTGCCTATGTGCTGGATGTGAATCCGTTTGGAGATCTGTTATACAGGGTTGAGCATCATGGTCTTGGAACCTATGAGTGGGAAATGGAACTTTTGCGAAAGGAGCCTATTCAACATGCCTGATATGAACACCATTGTGGGCTCCCATGATCTGTTAATGATTACGCTGGATACGTTACGCTATGACGTAGCCAAGCTGGAAGAGGCGAATTGTCCCAATCTGTGTGGTTCCGGTCCGTGGGAGAAGCGTCATACTCCAGGCAGTTTTACATATGCGGCACACCATGCTTTTTTTGGTGGTTTTATGCCGACCCCTGCCAATACGGATAAGGCATCGCATATAAGATTGTTCCATTCCCGGAATACCGGACTCAAGACTCATCCGCATACCTGGCTGTTTGATACACCGGATATCGTGTCCGGGTTCGCAGCTGAAGGTTACCGTACCATCTGTATTGGCGGCGTCATTTTTTTTACGAAAAAAAACCCACTTGCGAAAGTATTGCCCGGCTATTTCCAACAGAGCTACTGGCGAATGAACTTTGGGGTAACCAACCCCAAATCGACAGAACATCAGGTACAGCATGCATTAAAGCTGCTTGAACAGACGCCGCCGGATGAAAAGATATTTATGTTTTTGAACGTGTCTGCCATTCATGGCCCCAATCGTTACTTTGTGGAAGGTGCCAGGGAGGACTCGGTGGAGACTCAGCGAGCTGCACTTCGATATGTAGATAAGGCACTTGGGCCATTGTTCGAGGCGATGAGGAAACGTTCCCGGCCTGCCTTTTGTTTAGCTTTTTCCGATCATGGTACAGCTTACGGTGAAGACGGGTATCAAGGACACCGGCTTGCACATGATGTCGTCTGGACGGTGCCATACCGTGAATTTTTAGTATAGGACGTATTGCTCTTAACGTATTAATCTTATGATGATGATAACAACCGGAGACAGGAGGAGACCGATGGACAATCATTCACAACCCATGACAACAGGTGATTCCGATCAGTCCGGATCCAATACAACGATTACAGGTCTTCGTGAAGTACTCGCATTCCCTTATCGTTCGTATCTGTACTCATACCCGCACAAGACCGCATATCGGGAGCTTGACCCACCACTGCCGCTGGGACCAATGTGGGAACGAGAAAATACCGATACGTATTTTTTATATATGCATATTCCCTTCTGTGCTGCACGTTGCGGATTCTGTAATCTGTTCACCCTGCCGGATCGACGGGATGATACGCATGAACGTTATGTGGATGCGCTGGAACGTCAGGCGAAACAGTGGGCACCCATTACATCTCGAAGACCGTATTCGCGGTTCGCGATTGGTGGAGGAACGCCTACATTATTAAATGAGGTTCAGTTGAATCGTCTGTTTGATATTGCTGAACATGTGATGGGGCTGGACCCTGCGCAAGCATCGATTTCGGTGGAAACGTCCCCGGATACCGTTACGGAAGCCAAGCTGGCTATTATGAAGGAGCGAAGTGTGGATCGTATTAGTATGGGTATCCAGAGTTTCATAGAAGCTGAAGCATCTGCCATCTATCGTCCACAAAAACCGCAGGAGGTCGAACGGGCGCTTGAGAAGCTTACCCGTTATGATTTCCCATTGTTGAATCTGGATCTGATCTATGGTCTGCCAGGTCAAACGGTCGAATCGTGGATCTATTCACTGGAAAGAGTTTTGGCTTACGAGCCGGGCGAAGTCTTTATCTATCCTTTGTATACTCGGGAAAATACAATCGTGAAGCCTGATGATATTCGTCGTCAGGGACCTGACATTCGGATGGAGCTGTATATTGCTGCACGTGAGACTTTAAAAAGTAAAGGGTATGTGCAGTATTCGATGCGAAGATTTGCCAAGGAACAATCGTCCTCCAAAGTGCTTCTGCCTTATAGCTGTCAGGAGGAGGGCATGGTTGGTCTGGGATGCGGCGCACGCTCTTATACGAGTGAGGTACACTATGCTTCCAAGTACGGTGTGAGTTACAAGGCTACACAGAGCATCATTGCCGATTATGTGGCGACTGAACGCTACGATGTGGCGGATTATGGTATCGTGTTAAGTCGTGAGGAACAGAGACGCCGCTTTATTCTGAAAGCCTTGCTGCATCGGGAGGGATTGACGTTGTCTGACTACCAACAGCGCTTCGGTACCGATGTGATGGCTGATTATCCTTGGCTTAGCGAGTTGTTTACGGAAGATATGGGGCGGGTTGAACTGGAGGAAGGCGAACGTGTATTACGTCTGACAGAAGAAGGACTGGGTTACTCCGATGCAATTGGAGATTGGCTTATATCCGCCGAAATTCGTGAACAGATGGAAGGGTTTGTTTTCTCATGAGAGCGACTTTGTATTATCGCGGCAAGTTGTCTTCCTGCAATTATGACTGTCCATACTGCCCTTTTAGTAAAACCATCGATTCCAAAGAGACGCTGGAAGTGGATGAACAACAATTGCGTCAATTTGTGAATTGGGTTAAGGCTCAGGAAGACGAAGGTCACCGCTTCTCCATTTTCTTCAATCCTTATGGTGAAGCGTTGGTACGACGCTGGTATCGGGAAGCTATGGTTGAGCTGTCACATATGCCACATGTGGATAAAGTTGCGATCCAAACCAATCTGTCCGTCAAGCTGGATTGGGCGAGGGAGCTGGATGCGAATAAAGCAGCTTTTTGGGCGACGTATCATCCTCGTGAGACAAAAGAGTCTTCTTTTGTAAAACAATGTCTGACCTTGCGTCAGATGGGACTTGCTTTTAGTGTCGGTACTGTCGGACTCCGTAGTGCTTTCCCCGCAATTGAGTCCATGAGACAGGCTTTGCCGGATGATGTGTATATGTGGGTAAATGCCTTCAAAGATCGGCCCAAGTATTACACGCCGGAGGAAATTCAGTTTTTACGTGGGATCGATCCGCTTTTTGAAGGTAATCTGCAGGACTATGAGAGTTTGGGCAAACGTTGTGCTGCCGGTTCGGAAGTATTTTATGTACAAGGGTCAGGGCATGTGAAGCGGTGTTACAAGGATCGCCGGATCATTGGGCATCTCTATCGCGATGGTCTGCAAGCTTTGGCCGAGGATCGGCCTTGCCGCATGAAAAAATGTGGCTGTTACATCGGCTACATTCATATGGAGGATTCTCCCTTCAGAGAAACATTTGGTAGTGGGCTGTTGGAGCGTAATCCGGTCCTGATTCCTTGATCCGAATTTCATATGTTAGCATAACTCTGAAATGCATTTTTCAGTGTAGGCGGGATCAGACCTTGGGTTTGAACAGGCTACGCTGAAAAGTGTGTTTTTTTTGATATTCTCAGATACATATTGTTTAATATTTTTGATGAAAAAGGGTCTTGACTATTCTTTTTGAAAAATTTTCCGGGTTTATGATTCAAATCCTGTGTTTTTTGGGTTAATATAAATAGGAAAAAAGACCTGTTTCAAATAGTATTTATACATACAATCTGTATATGTATCTATTTATAGGTCTAAAGTCTTATCTTTATTAATCTGAGGAAGGGGGACCGATGTCGGGGAAACGCGCACGTTATTTGAATCTCGGGGGAATAGACATGAAAAGAATATCAATTAGCCGCAAGTTGCTTATGGGTTTCTCATCGGTACTGTTATTACTGGTGGCTGTAACGGTTATAGCGTATACCCAATTTGTATCCATTGAGAAAACGTATACAGAATTAATTAATAATAGAACAAGTAAACTATTGCTCATCAAAAATATGACGATAGATCTTAAAACACAGCAGATTGCTTTGAGGAATTTTGTGATGGAAGACAATGAGGTTAACGAGGATGAATTCAATAAGGCATATGAAGACTACATAGCGTTAAGCAAGGAGTTACAATCAACGGTTACAAGTCAGAGCATGAAAGACTACCTCACCCAATCAGATGAAGCGATGAGTAAGTATCATCAATTTGCCAAGAATATTATGACACTGACAAGACAGGGGAATAACAGCGAGATCTCGAGACTAATGCAGGATACGGCTCCAGCTCTGATCGGTGAGTTTGAAGCCATTGTCAATAATATGGAGAAACATCAACAAGACTCCATGGATGCTGGCGTTGTGAATGCCAATCTTCAGATTGCTCAAGTTCTTCGTTGGATTACTATTATTGGGGTCGCTTCCATTCTCATTGGAACACTCGTTGCGTTCATCATAGGCAGACTGATCTCCCTGCCTGTCGCTGCAGTTGCTCAAGCCGCAAGTCGCATTGCGGAAGGGGATCTGACTGGTGAACCTATTACAGTTCGTAACAAGGATGAGATTGGTGATCTGGCCCAAGCCTTCAACATCATGTCCGGGAATCTGCGTACACTTATTCATCAGGTTGGGAATAGCGCAGAACACGTAGCTGCTTCTTCCGAAGAACTGACCGCAAGTACGGAGCAGACATCCACCGCCACGGAACAAGTGGCCATCACGATGGGGGAGATTGCGACGGGAATGGATACCCAGGTACGGATGGTCAGTGACGGATTCCAGACGATGACTGAGTTGACGACAGGTTTTCAGCAGGTTACGGTGAACACCTTAAATATGTCAGAGGAAGCGACGAAAGTTTCAGCGAAGACGGTATCTGGCAGTGAGTCCGTTGAATCCGCTGTAGGACAGATGAATTCCATACATGATACGGTCTCAGGTCTGTCGGCAGTTATCGAAGAATTGAGCAGACATTCTCGGGATATTGTGAAAATGGTGGAGAGCATCTCTGAAATATCAGCCCAGACCAATCTTTTATCCCTTAACGCTGCCATTGAGGCCGCTAGAGCTGGTGAACATGGGAGAGGGTTCCAGGTTGTTGCCACAGAGGTTCGTAAATTATCTGAACAATCAGCACGTTCAGCGGAACAGATTGTGCCTTTGGTAGCCTCCATGGAGAAAGGGATGCGGAACGCTGCTCAATCCATGAGTTTAGTGACGGCAGAGGTGCAAGAGGGAATTGAACTTGTTCACCAGGCAGGTGCTACATTTAATGAAATTCGGGAAGCAGTTGGTAATGTAGCGGGTCAAACACAAGAAGTCTCTGCTTCAATCGAGCAGATGTCAGCAGGTGTAGAGCAGATTAGTATTTCCATGAAAACCATTATGGAAGTGACGGAAAGTGGAGCAGCGGGAACGGAAGAGGTGAGTGCTTCTTCAGAGGAACAGTTGTCTGCAATGCAGGAGATCGCTTCCGCAGCCAATGATCTCTCGTCCATGGCAGAGCAGTTGCAACAGACTGTCCGTCAATTTAAAGTTCAATAAATTCCGGCTTAAGAGTAAAGTGTGGGTGAAAGGTTGGGGGTAGGCTTAAGTAGCCTCTCACATAATAAAGGGTGTCCGTGCAGCTAACTGCTGTCGGGGCACCCTTTTTGGTCTTGATCTAGAACAATGTGCTGCAAGATAAGATAGGTTAACGAATAGCGACTTTATACGTCCGCAACCAGGTATTGATCTGCGTTAGATAGGCGAACAGTTGTGGACCAGACATTAATTGTCCGAACCATGGGAGATTGGATGCGGCATCTGCAGAAGAAGCTAAATTGCGAATTTGGGCTTTGTCGATCAAAGGCAAAATTGGCGAGGTTGGATCGTCCAGTATGTCAAGGACCTGTTGTTTAACCGCGGCCAGATATTGCGGATTATGTGTTTTCGGGTAAGGACTCTTTTTGCGATATAACACATCATCAGGCAGGACACCTTCGAGTGCTTTGCGCAGAATACCTTTTTCCCGCCCGCCCGTTATTTTCATCTCCCAAGGGATATTGAATACATATTGAATTAGGCGATGGTCACAGTATGGAACCCGCACTTCCAATCCTGCCCCCATACTCATCCGATCTTTGCGATCCAGAAGTGTAGGCATGAAACGTGTAATGTTCAGGTAGGACATCACCCGCATTTGTGCATCTTTACCCGTTTCCCCATCCAGAAGAGGCACTTCAGCCACTGCATCGGAATAGCGGTCTGCCAAATAGTCGAGTGGCCGAATCCATTCCCGAATATCCGGGGATAATAGCGCTGCTCTCATGTCAGGTGCTACAGACCACGGGAACGTACCGGAGTTCAGCATATCTTCTCGATGGAACCAGGGGTAACCGCCAAACACTTCATCCGCTGCTTCGCCTGAAATGGCAACCGTGGCCCCTTTTTTGATTTCTTTACAGAATAGATAGAGCGAGGAGTCTACATCTGCCATGCCCGGCAAATCCCTTACTAGCATAGCCTGTGTCAGGGCATGAACCAGCTCTCCGTTCTCAATCTCAATCCAGTGATGATCGGTCTTGAGTTCATCTACCATTCGTTTAATCCAGGGGCCATCTGCACCTGGCTGAAAGGAATGTGCCTGGAAATGCTTGGCGTTATCCACATAATCGACAGAATACGTACTGACTTGGCCTTGCCCGGTCCGGTTGTAATAATCCACGGCTAAAGCAGACAAGGCACTGGAGTCCAGTCCTCCTGATAAAAGAGAGCATACTGGGACATCCGAAGCCAACTGGCGCTCCAGTGTATCTTGCAAGAGTGTTCGCACTTCGGCTGCTGTCTCTTCCAGATTATGTTCGTGATGCAGGCTTTCCAGTTTCCAGTAGGCATAGGTTCGGATCCCGTTTCGGTTGTAGATCAGTGCGTGCCCAGGCTTGAGTTCACTCAGTGAAGAGTATACACCGTGTCCTGGTGTCCGCGCAGGTCCTACAATAAACACTTCGGCCAACCCTTCCGGGCCAACCGCGGCTTCTACATCTGGATGAATGAGCAGAGCTTTGGGCTCTGAGCCGAATACGAGTGTGTCTTTGGCATTACTGTAGAACAGAGGTTTCACGCCAAGGCGATCTCGTGCCATAAAAACCTGTTCGCGTCCCCCGTCCCATATGGCAAAAGCGAAAATACCGTTAAACCGGTCAACGCATGCCGGTCCCCACTCGATATAAGAGGCGAGCAACACTTCCGTATCACATTGCGTGCGGAACGGATGCCCCCGCTGTAGCAATTCCTTTTTCAACTCGGGTGCATTGTATAGTTCTCCGTTATACACGACGGTATAGGAGGTATCTCCCTGTAACGCATGCATGGGCTGTGCCCCGTTCTCGGGGTCCATTACACTAAGACGCCGATGTCCAAAGGCACAAGGATTGGAGATCCATGTACCTGAAGCGTCGGGTCCCCGGTTCGACAAGCTATCCGTCATACGGACCAGCAGCTCTGATTCCTGGGTCAGATCCCGATTCCACTGTATGAAGCCGGTAATACCGCACATGGTTTGTTCATCCTTTCTTGGTCGAGTCATTCATCCGTATGGCTGCTTAATTACGGGCAACCAGCAAATGTTGTCTTTTTCGTCAGAGGTCGTAACAAATATATGCCGAAAGCAGGCATAAAATGTCTGTCCTCTTCGGAAACTAGTTCTAGGGACAACGACCTAAACATGCCTGTGAAGGAGAGAACGTGCAATGGACAGTATGAAGTATTATGTGTCTGTCATGGGCCGCTCCGTTATTCCGGATCCGTCGGTAACATCGTATGAATGGATCATTCAGGCAACGCCGCAGGAAGCGGAGCACTTACTGGGACTGCTGAGCCTCATGCAGGAAAAGGAGGAAGAGGCCTTTCCTGGCATGGTGTTCCCATGGCCAGATACACCGGAGGAGTCCGTAAACCGGGCGTATGAAACGATATTACAGCAGGTGTATCGGGAGATTTACCGATTGGGCACACCGGAGACACGATACCAGATTGAACAAACGACATGATAAGCACAAAAGAAAAGGAGCGCGATGAGCAATGTATGCCATTCAAGATGCTAAAATACGCAGATTAACCGAGGTAGATGGATTATCTTGTGCAGAAGTGGAAGTACAACCTGGAAATGCCGGAGATCCGTCATTACTTGTATACGTGGCCTCTACTCAACCTGGAAATTCACTGGAAGTCGTTCGGATTGTACGCAATCACTCTGATTCAGCGATCGACTGGTATAACAATAATATGCACACCGCATTTGAAGAGGCGACAGAAACCGCTTTTGAGAACAGCGAAGGTATGACGGTGGAGGAAGATAAGGCTCAGTTTCAAAATGAGTTATTTGCCTTTGGTTTGCTTGGTCCAACGCTTCAGCGTTATCTGATCGGAAAGGCTTAACCGGGAACGTTTGTATAAGTTGGATTGATGGATGGCAGAATAGGAGTTCCATGTCGACCATACATCGATAGTAAACGAATTGTTCTAACCACAGCTGCAACTGGAAAACCCCGCTGTTAATAAACAGCGGGGTTTTGTTATGCAAGTCAGTCCGGGCGGATAGGTGATCAAGCGTACTCACGCAGCACTTGAATCCCTTTGACCACGTTATATACAAAGCTTAATCCGTAGATCACAAAGAATAGAACGACAAAGCCGACGGCTGAACCCAAACTATGTGCAGTCACGAAGAAATAAAATAGCGGGATGGCAGCAAGAAAGGGGAATACATGTGAGAATAAGGCGCGTTTTGCATGTCCCTCAATGTAAGCATCCTTGGCAACAATCCATACGATGATTGGAAACAGGAACGGGGCAAAGAAAATACTAAAGTAGGATAGGGCTGATAAAAGTTGTCTCATGACGATTCTCTCCTTAAATGCATCATTGAAATGTATGTATGCAAAAGATTACCCAGCAATTCTAACATTGAACATGTCTTATGTTAATCTTGCTCTAAATGTCCCCATCTCCTCAATATAACCTGGTTCAAGTAATCATATTCTTAAAGGGAATGGAGTATGAGAATAATACCGAAAGTACATTTAGAAAGGTTGTTCAAAAATTCCGAATTTGATTACGAAGGATGCCTGTGGAACTCGCATTGAAGTATAATTATTAATTTTTTTATAAAACTATTGAAAAATATAGAAATCAGAGTATAATAAGAACCGCGCCGAAAATTTATAATACATATTTGTCTCAGTAGCTCAGCTGGATAGAGCAACGCCCTTCTAAGGCGTCGGTCGGGGGTTCGAATCCCTCCTGGGACGTAAAAAAAGAAAACTTCCTTCGGGAAGTTTTTTTTCGTTCAGGGGAAGAGAACCCCGATGGTTCGTCGGAGAATTCGCTTCGTTAGCACCACTTCGCAGTCTCGACTGGAAGGAGAGTATCCCTCCTGGGACGTAAAAAAAGAAAACTTCCTTCGGGAAGTTTTTTTGCGTTCAGGAGAAGAGAACCCCGAAGGTTCGTCGGAGCATTCGCTTCGTTAGCGCCACTTCGCAGTCTCGACTGCAAGGAGAGTATCCCTCCTGAATTTGTTTATTGGTTATACCTATAAACAATATAGAATTTATATATTTAAATAATAAACAATTCTGTGCCACAATGAGGATATCAATAACGGAAGCGACGGTGGTATCCATGAAATCAATAAATCAATGGCAAGCAGATGACTATGACAACAAACTGGCTTTTGTCTCCGAATATGGCAAAAATCTGATCTCTTGGCTTCAACCTCAAAAAGGGGAATACATTCTTGATCTGGGTTGCGGTACGGGGGATTTGACGTACGAAATTTCTCTGGCCGAAGCTGAAGTTGTTGGTATGGATGCATCGCTGGACATGATTCGCCGTGCGAGGGAGAAATTCTCTGGAATTGAGTTCGTGGAAGGAGACGGTCATCAGTTTGAGACGAATAGACAGTATGATGCCGTCTTCTCCAATGCAGCCTTGCACTGGATGCGAATTCCGAGATTAGTGGTGGACAGTATATGGAAATCTTTGAAGCCCGGAGGGCGATTTGTTGCAGAATTCGGTGGTAAAGGGAACGTGCAGACTATCGTGAATGCCTTGGAAGAGGTTATCGAGCGAAACACGGGCATTCGTGCTTCTGAACGTAATCCTTGGTATTTTCCGTCGATCGGAGAATATAGCTATATTTTGGAACAAGGCGGATTTCTGGTACGTCATGCCTATCACTATGACCGTCCTACCAGATTGGAAGATGGTGAGCAGGGTATAGTAGGCTGGTTGGCTCATTTTGGAGGAGACTATTTTGAAGGTTTCAGTCATGATGAGATACAACAAATATGCCATGAAACCAGTCAGATCGTGGTGCCTAAACTTTGGAAGAGTGATGCTTTGTATGCAGATTACAAGCGTCTGCGTATTGAAGCCGTGAAGCCGGAATGAAGTTGATTTTGTGATAGTTATCGATGTTAACCGAATTGATTTTATGCTTTGTACACTAAATGACTTTACCATATACCAAGATTCTCTTGCTGACAAAGAGGCGCTTGGTCTTTTTTTTAATGCATTATTTTAAAAATAAAATATTCGAACGACAAATAATTACAAGTAGATATTTTTATCATACTCAAGACCCATATAAGTAATTTTTATATCATTTATGTAAGTATTTAGAAGGAAAATGTGGTATTTTGATAGAATAATTTACCAAGGGTCAATCTTCTTGCAGATAGGTGGTGAAATTGGAGTGCGTATTGCAGTACGCACAAACAGCAGGAACCCATCATTTGGTGAGGTATTCACATTTAAAAGGAGGGGCAAAGCCTTGAGTAAACGATTGATATCCACGTTATTAAGTGTTCTGATGGTCTTTTCCATTATTCTCCCCGCGGCTGGAGCCGCTCCCGCAGATTCATTTATTCAGCTTGAAAACTTACCGAGTACAGCCGAAGCCAAACAATGGAGAGAAATTCTTGCAGGACGGGAAGCCAAACTTGCCGCAGATCCATTTTTGGATAAAAGCCTGGAAGGGCTGGGTGGAGAGAACACCCGAGTGATCGTTGAGCTTTCCAATAAACCTGTTGCAGTAGCGCAAGGTGAATCAACCCTCTCCGGAAAATCTTTTACCTCCTCTATGGAAACAAAGGCTGTGACTCAAGTTGAGCAACAACAACAGTCATTTGTACATAGCCTCACTCAGAAGAAAATCAAACATGAAGTATTGGAAGAGTATGCATATGCCCTAAATGGTGTAGCGATTGAGCTTAAAGGAAACCAAGTGGGACAATTGCTTCAAATACCTGGCGTGGTCAGCGTATATCCTGACCTTGAAGTTACAATAGCGCCTGAGACCGATGAAGTGAACCCGTACATGAAAGACACGGCGCCTTTTATTGGTGCACCTGAAGTATGGGATCTGGGTTACAAAGGAAATGGCATCAAAGTGGGTGTCATCGATACAGGGATTGACTATGAGCATCCTAATTTGCAGGAAGCTTACAAAGGCGGATGGGACTTTGTTGGTAACGACAATGATCCGTATGAAGCGACATATCAGGAATGGAAAAGTTCAGGGGAACCTGAGTTTAACGAAAGGGGAAGTGCCTTTTACACATCCCACGGTACGCACGTAGCTGGTACCATTGCTGCTCGTGAAGCAGGGGATTACGGGATTGTTGGCGTTGCTCCTGAAGCAGATATCTATGCATACCGTGTACTTGGGCCGTATGGTAGTGGTCAAACCTCATGGGTGCTCGGCGGAATTGATCGTTCCGTTGAAGATGGCATGGATATAATTAATCTCTCTTTGGGGAATGCCGCTAACGATCCAAGTTATATTACCTCGGTAGCCCTGAATAATGCGATGCTGTCTGGTGTGACAGCAGTAGTTGCCAGTGGCAATGACGGACCGAACCGCTATACACTCGGTTCTCCGGGGGCATCTGCCATGGCCATCACTGTAGGTAACTCCACGGGCCCTAGCCAGCTTATTACAGCGGATACTCACTTCTGGATTGGTGAGGAAGGCGAAGAGACTCTGCCTGAGCAACAACCGGTGCCAGAGGTTGAATCATCTCCTGAACTGGGGACGGCATCTGAAACAGAAGAGCCTGAAGGTTCGGAGCAAGGTGTACCCGCAACTGCTACTGAAGATAGTGCAGCAGCTGTGGAGGATGTCGTTTCTGACGAAGCTGGAGTTTCGAATGTAGAAGAGGCTGCAACTGAAGAAAATACGCCATCTGCATCACCTTCTGCACCAGTTGAAGCTTCTCCTGAAGCTGCTCCTGTGGAAGAAGAGCCTGTAATTGCTCCAACTGAAGCTCCAATGGCTGTTACAGAGTCGGTTTACCGTTTGGATGTGATGGGATGGAGCCTGTCAGCAGACCCTGAGACTGTTTTGACTGGGAAATATGAGCTTGAATTTGCAGCACTGGGTAAGCCCACTGATTTTGAAGGTAAGGATTTTACAGGCAAAGTAGCATTAATACAACGTGGTGAACTCGCATTTGTAGAGAAAATCGCCAATGCCAAAGCGGCTGGAGCCGTGGCTGTTATTGTATATAACAACATTCCGGGCCCAATCGGTGTAAGTCTGGGCGATAACTTTGAACTCATTCCAACACTGAGCATGTCCAAGGAAGATGGAGAGGTTATCAAGGCTGAGTTGGACGCAGGCCAAGCCGTTGAAGTGAGCTTTAGTGATTTTGAACGCAGCCAAACGCCGGGTGATGAAATGAATTCATCCAGTTCACGCGGACCTGCCAAGGTAACACTGGACATCAAACCGGATATTGTTGCACCAGGTACAAGCATTCTGTCTACGATTCCTGCCTACGGCAAGGATGAGCCAGACGCAGATTACGCACAAGCTTATGACCGTAAATCAGGTACAAGTATGGCTACACCTCATGTAGCAGGATTGATTGCACTGTTGATTGAGAAGCATCCGGACTGGACGCCATTTGATATCAAAGTTGCGCTGATGAACAATAGTAAAGTGTTGGATACAACCCAATTTGATGTATTTGATCAAGGTGCTGGCCGTATTCAAGCAGTGAATACTATTGATCCTGCTGCTTTTGTCAAAGTGCTTGATGTAACTCAATATACCGAAAGTGGCGCTGTTGTTGAAAAGGAGAATATCACCGGAAGCATCAACTACGGTAATTTCCTGAGCACGGATGAAAAGACGATTACCAAAACGATTAAAGTTGAAGCGCGGAATGGCAGTGGAGGGGATTACACTGTAAATGTGAATCCAACTCGTAATGTTGCTGGTGTATCCGTTGCGGTAGACAAGAGTTCCTTCACACTGAATGGTGAGGAAGAACTTGCAGTGACAATTACCGTTCCGCGAGGGGTTACTGCGACTACAGAAGCACAAGGATACATTGAGTTCTCGAACGGAACCAATACATTTACTGTGCCATATGTTGCTCATTTCAACGTTACGTTGAGTGGAGTTAAATATATTGAAACCGTAAAAGGCACTGAAAAAAATCCTTTCCACTATCCATTGAAGGCTGATGGTACGTTGGATACGCTTAATGTAGCGATGGAATTCTACAATCCGATGACATTCGCCCTGATTGAGATTTTTGATGGTCTTAATCCGGAAGGTGGATATTATCAAGATGGTTATATCGGCTCCATCTTCGGTAACTATTATAATTTCAATGCTAACGCAAGATATAATCTTGCCTGGGATGGCACATATGCGGATTACACAACCGATGAAGTGACAGAGATTCCGGATGGTTTATACACCGTTGATATCACTACTATTGGAACGGACGGCAAAACCTATAAGGAAGACACTTCGCCATTTTTGGTGAAAAAGACAGCTCCGGCTGTAACTGCACCAGAAACATTGGAGTTCAAAGCGGATGAGTCTGCTGTCCTTAATGGTAGCGTGGAAGATTTGTACTTCCGTGTTGCGCCTGCGCTTGCCAGCGGATGGGACATTGCTTTTGATGCGGCAGCTTCCCTGGAAGCAACGTATGTTGTGAGTAAAGAGGATGGTTCGGTTTATAAAGAGGGGGGCTTTGAGGTACAAGCTGATGGCACCTTTAGCCTTCCTTTGGAAGGAATAGAAGCAGGTGAGTATGTCGTTGAACTTACGGTAAAAGACCAACAGGGGCTTTCGGGTACAGCCAATACGGTACTGAAGTTGGAAGCTGTGGAGACCGAACCTGAAACTCCGGCTACCAAGGCTCCGGGTACACCTGTATTGTCTCACAATAACTGGATAGGTAACGGCCTGCCAGAGGGTTCGTATATCGTTTCCATGAACCTATGGTGGGGCGAGAACGGAACTAGCTACAAGTTATATGAGGACGGGGTTCTAATTGATACGCAGAAGTTGACTTACAACGCGCCTTGGGCGCAGTTTGCTCAGACGAAAATCACAGGCAAAGCCAATGGCACATATACGTACGTGGCTGAGCTCACTAACGACAAGGGAACAACGCGGAGTCAGACGTTGACTGTTAAGGTTACCAACGCAGCGCCAGGCAAAGCAGTTCTATCTCAGGATAACTGGGACGGCGATGGCAATTATAAGGTGACCATGAACCTATGGTGGGGGACCAATGCTACCGAGTATCGTCTCTATGAGAATGATAAGTTGATCGACACGCAAGAACTCCGTGCGGTATCTCCTCTTGCGCAAAGTGCTGTGACTAAACTGTCCGGCAAAGCATCGGGTACGTATACGTATCGGGCCGAATTAATTAACGCAGCTGGAGTTACCAGCACAGACACGATTAAGGTAAAGGTGAAGTAAGTTCTTCCTCATTGAAACTGAGTAATTTAATGAAGGAATGGTTCTAGCATAAACGGCCTCCATCCTGATTTCGAGGATAGAGGCCGTTTTGTTAATTTATTTTTTGTTAATGAATGGTATGACTAACCGATCATCCGATTTTTACTGGCTTGAAGCCCTGCGATTAATAAAGCAATGGCCAGAATGACCTGAATGAGCAACGGAAGGGTCCATCCTTTTGTCCAGTCATGAAGCATGCCGAACAGTAGAGGTCCCACTGCCGCCAGCATATATCCGAAGGACTGGGCCATACCGGACAGGCTGGCAGCTTGTCTGGCATCTTTTGAGCGAAGGACGAAGAACATGGTTACCAGTCCAAACGAAGCTCCGGCACCGATTCCGGCCAATGTGACACCGATGGTAACGAGCGAAGCGATGCCACTTAGCAATAATGCATACCCGACAATTAATGAAGAGCACGTTATCGTGGTTAGAACACGCTGATTCTGCGTTCGGCCGGCCAGGATCGGAACGATAAAGGTAGCCGGTACACTAACCATCTGCATCAAGGAGAGCATCCACCCTGCTGAAGTGGGGCTGAACCCTTGCTCAGCGAGAATTTCGGGTAGCCAGGTAATCGTCGTATAGAATATTAGAGATTGCAGACCCATAAATAAAGTAATGAACCAGGCTAGTGTAGAGGTCCTTAGACGCACGGGTGTCCCTTCGCTCTGGGAGGTAACATATAACATCTGCTTGCGTCCTGCTGCGATCTGGGGGAGCCACAAGAGAAGCGCAAGTATGGACAACAGGGCCCACATACCTAACGAAGCGCGCCAACCCATAGATGTAGATCCAGCTAAGGGCACGCTCACGCCTGAGGCGATGGCGCCAAATATGTTCATGGATACAGAATATAACCCGGTGACGATCCCCACCCGCAATGGAAAATCACGTTTGATCAAACTTGGCAAAAGCACGTTGCTTAATGCAATGCCACATCCCAATATTGCGGTTCCGGTATATAAGGAGAGAACGGAAGGCAACAAGCGTAAGGCCACTCCGATGGTCACGATGATAACAGCCAATAGCAGAGCAGATTCCAGTCCTAACCGTTTGGCAAGACGTGGTGCAAAAGGAGAGACTGCTGCAAAGGCGAGCAAAGGTAGTGAGGTCAGAAGCCCGGCCATCGTATGGCCGATACCTGTATCTGAGCGAATCATCTCCACTACAGGTCCGGTTGCTGTGATCGGTGACCTCATGGTAGCGGCGATAACGATAATGCCTGCTAATAACAGGCCGAATCTTTTGGATGTCGAAGAATGTTCTTCCTCGGCATGGAGGGACGAGTGCTGCTGTATTGAAGATGACATTGATAAAATCTCCTGTTTTCTATGAAGTTGATATGTATGGATTGTTACATTATCCACTTCGCAAGCATAACATTCCGTGTCAATATTGAGCAATGAAATGAAAAAAGCACCCACAAGAATGCGGAGCTCTGACGATCATGGTCCTGACAAACCTCTAACGAATCGCAGAGGTCTTATAGTAATGGATAACCGCTATGCGCAGATTCTAATGAACCTCAGCAACATTAATCAGGTAATTTACTGCAATCTGTGTGAGTTAATCCGCCGGAATGGTGAAATAAGCTCTCTAAAATTCGTTAGAATTCCATGATGCTGTGTTTGGGTCTAATAAAGTGTCCTAGGTTCGTTAGATCTTCGATACTAACATCGATATTAAGAAATGGTGACCCATGGAATGAGCTAATGCAAACATATTGATGAAGGGACATAGATATGTAACGAAGCGAATGCTCCGACGAACCGTTGGGGTTTTCATCCCCAGAACGCAAAAAAACTTCCCGAAGGAAGTTCTCTTTTTTTACGTCCCAGGAGGGATACTCTCCTTGCAGTCGAGACTGAGAAGTGGTGCTACCGAAGCGAATGCTTCGACGAACCGTTGGGGTTCTCATCCCCAGAACGCAAAAAAACTTCCCGAAGGAAGTTCTCTTTTTTACGTCCCAGGAGGGATTCGAACCCCCGACCGACGCCTTAGAAGGGCGTTGCTCTATCCAGCTGAGCTACTGAGACATGAATTTTTTCAAGCAAAATTGATTTTATCATATGCATACAGGAATATCAAGCATTTTATTTTAATCTGTTTTTCGTATATGATATTTGGCGGCAGTAACGTTTTTTTCATTATATTTACGGTTATGTTAGAATATCAGGAGAACTCAAAAAATAGATCGACATTCGTTTTAATATATACATCTATTTAAGTTGATTCCAACTGGAGATTCAGGATATAGAGGAGGTGCTCCCATTAAGGAATCCACGACCCCGGAAACCGAGCATAACAACAATATTGTGCTGTTTCCTAAGACGCTGGACTATTACCAGATTCAATTGACAGTTATGCTTGAAAATGAACGGTATGGTGAAGCGATGAAATTGCTTCACTTTTTGCTGCAATGTCAGGGACAGGAAGAGCGCCATTATGATGAATGGCGGGCCCTGCTCGAATGGCTTCAGGCGGCGTTCCCTCAATATGAAGAAACCTCGCCTGCCATTCTTGAAGAACGGGAAGAGGAAGAAGAGATCAGTGAGGATGACATGGCACGGCATCATGCTCGAATGAAGCTTGAACAGGATGATGGATATGCAGATAAGATGCTTCGTACTGTAATGGAGGAGCCGCTATCCGAACAGACGATGCTGGCCTTGGAGCAGCTGGCCTATCTGGATCTACCGAAGATTGACGAGGCACTAACCCATTGGTTAAAAGACAAGACGCTTCACCCTTTGCTTCAATTTCGGGTGTTGCAAACCTTGCGTCGCCGAGGTGTTCAAGGTATGATCCAGTTTACGAGAGGCGAAGAGCAGGTTGAAGTCGAGATCGATACGGTGCCTCTTAAACCAGAGGAATTCCCGCTTCAAATTGTTCAGATTCTGGAACGAGTGGCAGATCAGACGGAGGTTCACGAACCTACGCTCTTTTACTTTGCCCAGGAACTGTGGATACAATATGTCATGGCGGTGTATGGAACCCGCGATTATATATCGATGCTGGAAGAAAATGATTCCATGACAGATATATGGGCAGCAGCCCTACATATGACCGTTGCAGACAGTCTAGGTGGTTCGCATGATGAGGAGAATACACGCTCAATGTATGCTGTGACAGGGGCGATGCGCTTTCGACTCGAGCAGGCTTATCGTTCCATGAAACAGTTTGTATCTGCCGGTTTGGACGGGTAATCGAGGCCGGAAACGTTTTCCTTAAACTCTATCAAGGGATTCCCCTTGAAAAAGAATCTAATCTTGTTTATACTAAAATGGTTATTTTGTACGTGATTGCCTACGTGAACATGTGAATTTTGGAGGGGAAAGTATACAATGAAAGCAACTTGGGAAAAGATAGAGAAGAACCTTGGGGTTCTTGAGGTTGAAGTGGATGCGGATCGTGTAACCGCAGCACTCGACAAAGCTTTTAATAAAGTGGTTAAACAAGCAAACGTACCTGGATTCCGTAAAGGTAAAGTACCACGTTCCATCTTCGAAGCACGTTTTGGTGTAGAGAGTCTTTATCAAGAAGCAATCGACATTTTGCTTCCTGAAGCTTATACAGAAGCAATCGACCAAACGGATATCTTCCCGGTTGATCGTCCTGACGTAGATGTTGAACAATTCGCTAAAGGACAAACATTCAAGTTCAAAGCGAAAGTAACTGTGAAACCTGAAGTGACTCTGGGTGAGTACAAAGGAATCGAAGTTGCTGTAGCAAAAGGTGAAGTAACTGAAGCAGACGTGACTGAAGAACTTGAGCGTCTTCAACAACGTCACGCTGAACTCGTTGTACTTGACGAAGGTTCCGCTGCTAACGGCGACGTTGCAGTAATCGACTTCGACGGTTCCGTTGATGGCGTACCTTTCGAAGGTGGACAAGCTGAGCGTTATTCCCTGGAACTGGGTTCCAACACATTCATTCCTGGATTTGAAGAGCAAGTTGTGGGTCTGTCCACAGGTGACTTCAAAGACGTTGAAGTGACTTTCCCAGAGAGCTACCATGCAGCAGAACTTGCTGGCAAACAAGCGGTATTCAAAGTGAAAATTCACGAAATCAAGCGCAAACAGCTTCCTGCATTGGATGATGAGTTTGCTAAAGATGTTAGCGAATTTGACACGCTTGAAGAGTACAAAGCTGACCTGAAAACACAATTGGAATCCCGTAAAGCAGACGAAGCTAAAGCTGCACAAGAAAATGCAGTTGTAGAAAAAGTGGCTGAGAACGCTGAAGTGGACATTCCGGCTGCAATGGTTGACAGCGAAGTACAAAACATGATGCGTGATTTCGACAACCGTCTGCGTAACCAAGGTATGAACCTTGAAATGTTCCTGAGCTTCTCTGGCCAGACTCAAGCTGACCTGAGAGGACAAATGCAAGAAGATGCTTCCAAACGTGTTCGCAACAACCTGGTGCTTGAAGCTGTAGGTAAAGCGGAGAACATTGAAGTATCTGATGAAGAAGTGAATCAAGAACTCGAGAAAATGGCTGAATCTTACAAGCGTCCTGCTGAAGAGATCCGTGGCATCCTCGAAGGTAATGGTTCCCTGGACAGCCTTCGCGATGAAGTGAAACTGCGTAAAACGATTGACGTTCTTGTTGAGAACAGCACAGTTGTTGAACCGGTTGAAGCTCCGGCTGAAGAAGTTGTTGCAGAAGCTGACGAAAAATAAGACAAGCTGTGATCAACTTGTCAGTTGAATAAACGATAAGGCACGTGAATTATTGCGTGCCTTATTTTTAAATTATTACATCCATTTTATAGAAAATGAAGTAATTATATGGATGTAAACTAATTTTATTGATCTGTGTACACTTTTTACATACCTATGTACTTCAAGCAAATAAAAAACGGCAAGACGGCATAGGATGGCTTCAATTTGCACATACATAGAAAACATGGTTAAATATGATCAGGCTAAAAAAGTAATCAAACTGATATCTGACCCCTCTTGTGAAAAATGACATTGTCACAGGAAAGTGTTAGAATGAATTTGGGTTTGCTTTACAGGTGGCCTATGTCTAATTACATGTAGAAAAGAGGTTGGTCTCATGAGTCTGGTGCCAATGGTTATAGAACAAACCAATCGAGGCGAGCGGTCTTACGATATATATTCACGTTTGCTGAAAGATCGCATTATCTTTCTAACCAGTGCGATTGATGACGATGTAGCCAATCTTGTCATAGCACAGCTTTTGTTTTTGGCAGCCGACGATCCTGAAAAGGATATCAGCTTGTACATTAACTCACCTGGTGGTTCTGTCACCGCAGGGATGGGTATATACGATACGATGCAATTTATCAAGCCGGATGTATCTACCATTTGCGTAGGGATGGCAGCAAGCATGGGCTCGTTATTGCTAACAGCCGGTGCACCTGGCAAGAGATATGCGCTGACGAACAGTGAAGTAATGATTCATCAGCCACTTGGCGGTATTCAAGGACAGGCTGCGGATATTAAGATACACGCAGAATGGATTATTAAAACACGTCAGAAACTGAATCAAATATACGTCGATCGTACGGGTCAACCTCTTGAGAAAATTGAGCGGGATACAGACCGTGACTTCTTCATGAGCGCTGAAGAAGCTAAGACGTACGGCATTATTGACCAGGTGCTCAGTAGACCGATCAATTCCTAAAGGGGTGGTTTCATGTTTAAATTTAACGATGAGAAAGGGCAACTGAAATGCTCTTTTTGCGGTAAATCTCAGGAGCAGGTACGTAAGCTGGTCGCTGGACCAGGCGTGTACATTTGTGATGAATGTATCGAACTTTGCACCGAAATCGTTGAGGAAGAACTCGGTCATGATGAAGAAATAGACCTCAAAGATATTCCAAAACCAAAAGAAATTCGTAATATTCTGGATCAATATGTTATTGGACAGGAACAAGCGAAAAAATCATTGTCTGTTGCTGTGTATAATCACTACAAACGGATCAACACCCAAAGCAAGATCGAAGACGTTGAATTGTCGAAGAGTAACATTTTGCTGTTAGGACCTACGGGTTCTGGTAAAACGTTGCTTGCACAAACGATGGCAAAAATTTTGAATGTACCTTTTGCGATTGCGGATGCTACGTCATTAACAGAAGCAGGTTATGTGGGTGAGGATGTAGAGAACATCCTGCTCAAACTGATCCAGGCTGCTGATTATGATGTGGAAAAAGCAGAGCGTGGCATTATTTATATCGATGAGATTGATAAAGTAGCGCGTAAATCCGAAAACCCATCCATCACTCGTGATGTCTCGGGCGAAGGTGTGCAACAGGCTCTCTTGAAAATTCTTGAAGGAACTGTGGCTTCTGTACCACCACAAGGTGGCCGCAAACATCCTCATCAAGAATTCATTCAGATCGATACAACGAACATTCTGTTCATCTGTGGCGGTGCCTTTGATGGTCTGGAGCAAATGATCAAACGCCGTATCGGTAAAAAAGTCATTGGCTTCAATACCGTTTCCGAGCAAAAAGATCTGAAACCAGGCGAATACCTGGGCATGGTATTGCCGGAAGATTTGCTGAAATTTGGTCTGATTCCGGAGTTTGTAGGCCGTCTGCCAGTCATCTCCACTTTGGAGCCGCTGGATGAAGATACGTTGGTACGGATTCTTTCCGAACCAAAAAATGCGCTTACCAAACAGTACCAAAAACTGCTTGAGCTGGATAATGTGAATCTGGTATTTGAACCAGCTGCATTGCTTGCGATTGCCAAAGAAGCAATTAAACGTAACACAGGTGCACGTGGATTACGTGCCATCATTGAAGGGATCATGCTTGAAATCATGTATGAAGTGCCTTCACGTGAAGATGTTACGAATTGTGTCATTACCGAAGAAGTGGTTGAGAAAAGAGTTGTGCCTGAACTAAGCCAATCGAAGGACGATAAGCAGGAAGAAAGCGCCTAATGAAGGCCTGAATCCCGTTGAACTCTGAAATATAGACTTGTCAGTTCTCCACTTTGGCAGAAGGCGAATTCATGTCTCTGTCAGGGTGGAGCTTTGACGTTGTGGGGAGAGAAATCACTCATGTATTTAAGACAGGATACACGTCCCGTGAAAGTGGGAAACGTAACGATCGGTGGCAGTAACGAAGTCATTATCCAAAGTATGTGTACAACCAAAACGGCAGATGTTGAAGCAACGGTTGCAGAGATTCTGCGACTGGAAGAAGCGGGCTGTCAAGTGGTACGTGTCACGGTGAATAACGAGGAAGCTGCCGCAGCCATCAAGGAAATTAAAAAACGCATTAATATACCGCTCGTAGCGGACATTCATTTTAACTATAAGCTGGCTTTGCTTGCGATTGAGAACGGTATTGATAAAGTACGGATTAATCCAGGTAACATCGGTAAACGTTCCAAAGTGGAAGAAGTCGTGAAAGCATGTAAAGAACGCGGTATTCCAATTCGGATCGGGGTAAATGCGGGGTCTCTGGAAAACCACCTTCTTGAGAAGTATGGGTATCCTACGGCTGATGCTATGGTAGAAAGTGCATTGTATCACATTGGTATTCTGGAAGAGCTTGATTTCCACGATATCATCGTGTCTCTCAAAGCATCGGATGTGCCGATGGCAATTGAGGCATATACCAAAGCAGCTCAGATCATTCCGTATCCGTTGCATCTCGGGATTACCGAAGCAGGTACACTGTTCTCCGGTACGATCAAAAGCTCTGCAGGTATGGGAGCCTTGTTGTCCATGGGTATTGGTTCTACGATGCGGATCTCACTGAGTGCGGACCCTGTAGAAGAAATCAAGGTTGCTCGTGATCTGCTCAAAACATTTGGACTGATTACGAATGCAGCTACTTTGATTTCCTGCCCAACATGTGGACGTTTGGATATCGACCTGTTCTCCATTGCCAACGAAGTGGAAGAGTATATCTCCAAACTTAAGGTGCCGATTAAAGTATCGGTGTTGGGATGTGCGGTTAATGGTCCAGGTGAGGCTAAAGAAGCGGATATCGGGATTGCCGGTGCTCGTGGAGAAGGTCTCTTGTTCCGTCATGGCAAGATGATCCGTAAAGTGCCTGAAGAAATCATGGTTGAGGAATTGAAAAAAGAGATCGACAAAATCGTCGAAGCTTACGAAGAGACAGGTGTTATTCCTGGTCGTTCGCACTGATTGATTCATATCCTGTCACAACAAAAGCTCGCCAGCAATGGCGAGCTTTTTATATTCTCGTCTACAAATTCCGCATTGCCCGTTTACGTCTCGTTGAAAAGGCTATACTACCAAGTATTAGCATGATCTCATATGAGAATAGGGACAGAAGGAGGATGTTGAGACATGGGTGATTTCGGAATGTTCATAATGTTGATTCAGTTATTTTTTGGAGTGGTGATTGGTTTGTATTTCTGGAACCTGCTGCGTGGCCAGAAAACCAACCGCAGTGCTGTTGAGCGTGAATCTCGCAAGGAACTGGAGAAACTGCGCAAGCTGCGCTCGATCTCACTCACCAAGCCGCTGTCGGAGAAGACGCGTCCAGCTACCATTAATGATATTGTTGGGCAAAAAGACGGGCTTCGTGCCCTTAAAGCTGCATTATGCAGTGCGAATCCGCAACATGTTATCATTTATGGCCCTCCCGGAGTCGGGAAGACAGCTGCCGCAAGGGTTGTGCTAGAAGAGGCGAAGAAGAATCCATCTTCCCCTTTCAAACCAGACGCGAAATTCACCGAGCTGGATGCAACAACAGCCCGTTTTGATGAGCGTGGTATTGCGGACCCCTTAATTGGTTCGGTTCATGATCCGATATATCAGGGAGCAGGAGCCATGGGCGTTGCAGGTATTCCCCAACCAAAACCGGGGGCTGTGACCAAAGCGCATGGGGGAATGCTTTTTATTGATGAAATTGGTGAATTGCATTCGATTCAGATGAATAAGCTGTTGAAAGTGTTGGAGGATCGCAAGGTGTTTTTGGAGAGTGCGTACTATAACTCTGAAGACACGCATACTCCTGCTTATATCCACGATATTTTTCAAAATGGCCTGCCGGCCGATTTCCGCCTTGTTGGAGCAACGACACGTTCCCCTCATGAACTGCCACCGGCCTTGCGTTCGCGCTGCATGGAAGTTTATTTCCGTCCTTTGTTGCCTGAAGAGATTGGACGAATTGCAGAAGATGCTGTCCAGAAAATAGGGTTCAGTCCGTGTCCGGAAGCCGTTGAGGTGGTCAAGCGATATGCAACCAACGGACGTGAAGCGGTCAATATCATCCAGCTGGCTGCTGGACTTGCGCTGACAGAGAAGCGTGAGACGCTTCAAGCTTCCGATGTAGAGTGGGTGGCTGGTAGCAGTCAGATTCAGCCACGGCCTGACCGAAAGGTCCCTTCACAGCCTCAGGTGGGGTTTGTTAACGGCTTGGCGGTATACGGACCGAATATGGGAACCATTTTGGAAATTGAAGTGTCTGCTGTTCCGGCTCTTAAAGATCAAGGCCGAATTAACATCACAGGCGTTGTGGATGAAGAAGAGATTGGAGGCGGTTCGCGTACACTCCGGCGGAAAAGTATGGCTAAAGGCTCGGTTGAAAATGTGTTAACCGTATTAAAAGCCATGGGTATTCGTCCGAATGATTACGATTTACACGTGAATTTCCCAGGTGGGACGCCTATTGATGGTCCATCAGCCGGAATTGCCATGGCGACTGCCATTACATCAGCCATTCAGGGACGTCCTGTGGATCATGAGACAGCGATGACTGGCGAGATCAGTATTCATGGTCGGGTCAAGCCAATTGGTGGCGTGCTGGCCAAGGTGGAGGCTGCTTTTCAGGCGGGAGCGAAGACGGTTATTATTCCCGCCGAGAACTGGCAGTCCATTTTCGAGAACTTGGATGGCTTGCGCGTTATTCCGGTAGATACGGTACAGGACGTATTCCGTGAAGTGTTCGCCTGGGTTCCGGAACAACAGCTGGAACAGACGAAGCTTGCAGAGGAGACAGTTACCCCTGCACCGGAGATTTTTCCACCGGCATCTGCTTCCTATTTGCGTGCTGACGTGCCTCGTCCAGGACAGGTTACAGATTCGGGAAGCTGCTAAACGCTTCCCTTCATTGGTTTTTTATGTGAACATTTGATAGAATAATGAATGACTACAACCTGAGAGCCATTGGAGGTGCGAAAGCGATGGGACCGAGCAAAGCGAAAGGTCGTCGTTTTCCTTTACTGCCTTTAAGAGGACTTCTCGTCTACCCGAGTATGGTACTGCATCTCGATGTGGGCCGGGAGAAATCGGTCAAGGCTTTAGAAAAAGCGATGGTAGAAGAACATCTGATTCTCCTATGTTCCCAAGCCGAAGTAAATATTGAAGAACCAACACAAGAAGACATTTTCAGAATCGGAACCGTGGCCAAGGTCAGACAGATGCTGAAGCTTCCGAATGGTACGATTCGTGTACTCGTGGAAGGCTTGGAACGGGCTGAAATTATTGAATATACGGACAACGAGGAATATTATGAAGTACTGGCAAAAGAGCTGCCTGAAGAGGAGAATACCCATCCGGAGACGGATGCCTTGATGCGTACCGTTCTGAACCAGTTCGAGAATTATATTAATCTGTCCAAAAAAGTGACGCCAGAGACACTTGCTGCGGTGTCTGACATTGAAGAACCAGGGCGTTTGGCCGATGTCATCACGAGTCACCTGTCCTTGAAGATCAAGGATAAACAGGAAATTCTGGAGACCATCGACGTTCGGGAACGTCTGGAGAAATTGCTGGATATCCTGAACAATGAGCGCGAAGTGCTGGAGCTTGAACGCAAGATCAGCCAACGTGTGAAGAAACAGATGGAGAAAACGCAGAAGGAATATTATTTGCGTGAGCAGATGAAAGCAATCCAGAAAGAACTGGGTGAAAAAGAAGGCCGAGCGGGTGAGGTTGAGGAACTTCGCACGCAGATGGAAGAACTCGGCTTGCCGGACAAGGTGAAAGAAAAGGTTGAGAAAGAAATTGATCGACTGGAGAAAATGCCTGCAAGCTCAGCCGAGGGCGGAGTCATACGCAACTATGTGGATTGGCTGCTTGGCCTTCCTTGGAGCCAGATGACAGCAGATGATCTGGATATCCAAAAAGCCGAGGATGTGCTCAATGCAGATCATTACGGATTGGAAAAGCCCAAAGAACGTGTGCTTGAATATCTGGCGGTCCAGAAGCTCGTCAAGAAGCTTAAAGGGCCAATTCTCTGCCTAGTTGGACCTCCAGGGGTCGGTAAAACATCACTTGCCCGTTCGATCGCGAGATCGCTGGGACGGGAGTTTGTCAGAATCTCTCTTGGCGGCGTGCGCGATGAAGCCGAGATTCGTGGACACCGACGCACCTATGTAGGAGCCATGCCTGGTCGTATCATTCAGGGAATGAAAACGGCGGGTTCACTTAATCCGGTATTCCTGCTCGACGAGATTGATAAGATGGCTTCAGATTTCCGCGGAGACCCTTCTGCAGCGTTACTTGAAGTCCTTGATCCGGAACAGAATAATACGTTTAGTGATCACTTTGTAGAATTGCCGTTTGACTTATCCAACGTTATGTTTGTAACAACTGCCAATACGGTACACAATATTCCGCGTCCATTGCTGGATCGGATGGAAATGCTCAACATCCCTGGTTACACGGAGCTGGAGAAGCTGCAAATTGCGAAAAACTATTTGTTGCCCAAACAGAAGCAGGACCATGGTCTGGAAGAAGGGCAACTGGAAATCCCGGATGACGCGTTGTTGCGTGTAATTCGTGAATATACACGGGAGTCAGGTGTACGTAATCTGGAACAGCAGATGGCTTCGTTGTGCCGGAAAGCTGCCAAGAATATCGTGTCTGGTGTGGAAGGTCAGATTAACATCACATCAGATGAGATCAAAGACTATCTTGGACCTGGCAAGTTCCGTTATGGCATGGCCGAACTGGAAGATCAGATTGGTACCGTAACGGGTCTGGCGTGGACTGAAGTTGGCGGAGATACCCTTGTCATTGAGGTGACTGTTGTGCCTGGAACGGGTAAATTGACTCTTACAGGTAAACTGGGGGATGTCATGAAGGAATCGGCACAAGCCGCATTCAGTTACACACGTTCCAAAGCTACGCAGCTTGGGATCGCGCCTGATTTCCATGAGAAGAACGATATTCATATCCACGTTCCGGAAGGAGCGATTCCGAAGGATGGTCCATCTGCCGGGATTACGATGGCAACAGCGTTAATCTCAGCTCTGACGAACAAACATGTATCCAAGGATATCGCCATGACTGGTGAAATAACATTGCGTGGACGTGTGTTGCCAATTGGTGGTTTGAAAGAGAAATCACTGGCAGCCCATCGTGCAGGTTATAAAAAAATATTATTGCCTAAGGATAACGAACGGGATCTGCGTGACATTCCAGACAGCATCAAGGAAGATGTGGAGTTTGTCCCGGTCGCCCATATGGATCAGGTATTGCAGCATGCGCTTGTTGAGCAGGCAGGAATCCACCTGTAATCCACGTATCCGAAAGGTTCGTATGAAGAGTAGACCGTTCTGCGGAGGCTTCGGCGTCCGCTGGAACGGTTTTTTTGGTATGATAGAACAATCCATGGCATAATAACTTCAACAGGTTATGCATAGCAAAGGCGTTCAAGAGAGGAAAGATACAATATGAAAGTAAATCAATCTGAATTTATTATCAGTGCCGTTCGGCCTGAACAATACCCAGAGGACGGTCTGCCAGAGATTGCGTTGGCGGGTCGATCCAATGTGGGGAAATCTTCCCTGATCAACCGTTTGATCAATCGTAAAAATCTGGCTCGGACGAGTGCGACACCAGGTAAAACACAGCAGCTGAACTATTATAAAATTAATCAGGATCTCTACTTCGTCGATTTCCCGGGATATGGTTACGCCAAGGTTTCCAAAGAGCAGCGCTTTGCCTGGGGTAAAATGATGGAGAAATACCTGCTCGGACGCGAGGAATTGAAACTGGTTATGCAGATGGTGGATATGAGACATGAGCCATCCAAGGAAGATAAGATGATGAATGAATGGCTTCGTCACAATGGATTGCCTTTGGTTGTCGTAGCAACCAAGATGGACAAGATTCCCAAAACACGTAGAGCCAAACATATCAAAGTTATTAAGGAATCACTGGGTCTTCGTTCAGGGGATTTGTTTGTGCCGTTTTCATCCGAAGAGGGATTGGGGAAAGAGGAGTTATGGGACATCATTACCCGCCATGCCCGCATAGATAAGTATGCACCAGTTCTGGATGCAGAGGGTACTGCTGAAGAGGAAGAAAACAACGAAATTAACGGATAACCGAGATAGTATACAGTTTTAGTGTGGGAAAGTGAGCATGTTAAGTGAATCTTGGATGAGATCAAGATTAATCCGGTTATTTATGGGATTTCGTGAGAATTCATCATCTGGGTCTGGAGAAATATAGCGTTAAGGTAGTGTATAATGAGCATAGGTGCATGTTGCCAACAGTACCCAAAACACCGGCTTCGCCGGCCTGAAGAATTTTGAGATTACTGCTACAGTGCAGGAAGGCAAAACAATCGGGAAAGAATTGAGGAGATTTGTATGGCTCAGCGGTTAGCCACAGAGTATGTTAAGGCCACTATGAAATTGTCAGAACCCCAGATGCATCAGTTTTTGCGCATGACGGAAGACGGCCGACTCCATCATCGGGTTAAGGTGTTGGACAATGGATGTCAGGAGGTTGTGTTGGGGGATGTAAGTGGAGAAGAGGTTCATTTCCCTTTTGATCGCATAGAAGGATTTTATATCTGTGAGTTATCTTGCCGCCTGGTGAATCTGCATCTGACCAATGTTGTCCGGAAGCTCTTTATGACTTTTAAGGGTGACGGGGTCGTTCATCGAATCTATAAAGGGTTCACCATGACGTATGTTTATGCTCAAGGCACTGTCCGTAAAATTGTGGAGAAAACCGGGGAGAATACCCGAGTGATCTATGAATACAAAAATACGTTGCTCGAATTGCAACATCTGTTCCTGGCCAGAGATGTAGAACGCGAAATCAACCGTGTGTATGCCGAGATTGATTCACTGCTGGACACTAGAAAAGATGCGACTGCTGATCAGCTTCATCAGATTGATGAGACTCTTGTTCGTTATCAAAAACGGTTGTTTGAGCTTGAAGCTTATTAACCTGAAAGTGTATGTCTATACACGTATAAAAATGTAATGAATTCCCTTGTATCTTCCGGGTCTTGGCACTTGCCAATGCGGAGGTTTCAGGGGGATTTTTTGTTGTAGGGTCAAATCATCCCGAATGAAAATATTTATTTTACAATCTTCTGGAAAAGGGTTGATTTCACTCGGATTCAATGTTATTTTTAATCTCGTTGAAAACAATATAGGAACCAGGATTCACTCAGGACATTATATGTTGCGAGAGATTTTTCCCTCGGGAAGTGAATGACGTAGGTCCTAGCGGATGAAATTTTTCAAACATTTTATTCCTAGGAAGGGGGAACCGAAGGGTGGAATATTCAACTTTCGGAAGACACGTTGCTGTTGATACTTGGGGTGTCGACTTTAATCTACTGAACAATGCGGAGTACTTGCAAGCCCAAATGGTTGAAGCAGCGGAGGCATGTGGTGCGACAGTAATGTCCGTGCAGTCCAAGCAGTTTGACCCACAGGGAGCGACCGTTCTTGTACTCTTGTCGGAGAGTCACCTCTCCATTCATACGTATCCTGAGAGAGGTTTTGCAGCAATTGATTGTTACACTTGCGGGGATACCGTTGACCCACAGTTGGCCATTGACTACCTGGTATCCGTATTAAAGCCGGAAAAAACGTATGCAAAGAAGCTGGTACGTGGATTGGGCGAATTGCAAGTTGAAACACCAGAGATGAACAAACATTCAGAATGGGTTTAAATAAATAGTATATTGCATACACAATGTTCACATATCGGGATGGACGCATAACCTCCCAAACTTTAATAGCCATGGAATTATTCCATGGCTATTTGTTTTAAATGTCCATATCATTATGAATATTCATAATCGACACTTTTTAACGCATAACGGGGAACTTTGGTGAGACACTACAATAAATGACAGTGCATATGATGATGAACATGGGGATTTCATAAACATTTCATAAAAATGACCCGGTCACGGCTATGATGTGTGATATAATTAACCATGTCAATCATAAATGGATAGACATATGCAGTAAGCACTTTGATTGGAAATTTATTAGGCAGGTGAACTTGCAATGCACATCGTTGTCGTTGGTTTGAATTATCGCACGGCGCCTGTAGAGGTTAGGGAACGATTCACATTTGCAGAAAAGGACTTGTCTGAAGCGCTGCAGCAGCTCAAGCTGACCAAGAGTGTATTGGAAGGTGTAATCGTAGCCACATGTAACCGTACCGAGTTGTATGTTGTGGTGGACCGTCTTCACATGTGTGGTTATTTTATTCGAACATTCATGGAACAATGGTTTAATGTACCACGGGAAGAATTTACGCAACACTTATATATATATGAAGATGACCAAGCCATGCGCCATTTGTTCCGTGTGATCTGCGGACTTGATTCCATGGTCATTGGTGAGACTCAGATACTTGGACAGGTGAAACAGGCTTTTCTTAAAGCTCAGGAAGAGAAATCAACAGGTACCTGGTTTAATATGCTGTTCAAACAGGCAGTTACACTGGGCAAACGGGCCCATTCGGAGACCTCCATCGGGGAGAGCGCCGTATCTGTCAGTTATGCTGCTGTTGAGCTTGGTAAGAGGATTTTTGGCATGTTCACAGATAAGAAGGTGCTCATATTGGGTGCCGGCAAGATGAGTGAACTAACCGTGAAACATCTCTATGCCAACGGGGCATCCGAAGTCATCGTGGCAAATCGTACGCTCGCAAGAGCCGAAGAGTTGGCAGCCAAGTTCCGGGGCACACCTTGTACGATGGAACAAGCATTAGATCGTCTTAATGAAGTGGACATTGTGATTAGTTCTACTGGAGCTGAACGTTATGTCATGGATGCGGCAGTGGTACGGGAGAGCATGAAGCGTCGTCAATCCCGTCCATTGTTCCTGATTGATATTGCGGTTCCACGGGATATTGATCCGGCGATTGCTGAGTTATCCAACGTATATCTCTATGACATTGATGATCTGGAAGGAATCGTGGAGAGCAACCTGGAGATGCGTAAGGTGGAAGCTGCCAAGATTGAGAGAATGATTGAGCTTGAGATGGAAGATTATTACCATTGGCTCAAAACGTTGGGTGTTCGTCCCGTTATTCGCGCTTTGCAGGAAAAAGGTGTCTCCATTCATGAAGAAACGATGGATAGCCTGTTTAATAAACTGCCTGAGCTTGATGAACATCAGCGTAAAGTCATTCGTCGTTTGACCAAGAGTATTGTGAATCAAATGACGACAGATCCGATTAATCGGATTAAGGAAATGGCAGGAACGAAGCAAGGTGATGAAGCTCTGCGCATGTTTACTCAGATTTTCGCTTTGGAAAATGCAGTGGAGATGGCCGCTGAAAAAGTGAGTCAGAGTGACGCCACAGCTCTGGCTAAACCAGCCGCTCACCTTAACGAAAACCGGCAAGACCCCGTGCCGGCTTATGCTCCGGCAGGCGTATAAGGCGGGTGGGCAGCTTGACCGTTGCTGAACAAGTCTATGAAGCTTTAATCTATATGTATGCCCTGAGCCTACTGTTCTATTTCTCGGACTGCATTCGACGCAATGCGGGGGCGAAGCGGACAGGCACAGGGTTTCTTGTCGTTGTTTGGGGACTTCAGGTCACACATGTCATTTTGCGCATGTGGACTGAAGGACATTTTCCAATCTACACCACCTTTGATTTTTTGTTTATATTTTCATTCAGTATTGTGCTGATGTCTCTTGTCATGACTCGTATCCAGCGTTCTGAATTTGTGATTTTATTGCTGAATGTTGTAGGTTTTTCCGTTACGGTATTAAACCGCCTGTGGTTTACGGCCGGAGAGATATCCCTGCATAACTGGCAAACAGTACATGGATTACTCATCATGCATATCACCTTGGCGAATCTTGGTTTTGCGGCGTTAACCGTTGCTACGGTATTTGCCTTGTTATATCTTTTCTTGCACCATAAGTTGAAGAAAAAAAAGTGGAATGATACGATGCGCCGGCTGCCAAGCCTGGAAGTGATCGGTAAGTACATGGATGGTGCTACATTGATAGGAACGCCGCTCCTTGGTGTTTCTGTAATGCTTGCCGTATTATCCATTGTGGCGGAAAGACGATGGATCTTGCTACTGGACCTCAAAGTAATTGCTACAGGTCTTGCTATAGCCATCTACGTAGGTTACTTCGTATTCAAGAGAAGAAAACAGTTCTCTACGATCATCATGGCAAGATGGACACTGATTGGATACGGATTGGTCATTGTGAGCTTTTTATCCAATGCGTATTCAGCGTTTCATCGTTGGACGGGAGAGTGAGGGAAATGGAGCGTTACACGCCAATATTTGTGAATACTTCAGGCAAGAAGTGCTGTGTAGTTGGTGGTGGACGTGTTGCCGAACGTAAAATTAAGGGATTGCTGCATGCCGAGGCTCAGATTACGGTCATTAGTCCGGAGCTTACTCCCTTATTAAAACAACTGCATCATGAATCCCGAATTCAATGGATAGACCGGTCCTACCGCAATGGAGATTTGCGGGGGGCCTTTCTCGTATATGCAGCGACTGACCGATCAGAGGTCAATTCAACTGTGGTTCGGGATGCTGGGAATGCGGGCATATTGGTGAATGACGCGATGTCTTCGGAGCACAGCAGCTTTATTACGCCAAGCGTAGTCAGACGTGGAAGATTAAGCATAGCGATATCCACAGCAGGGGCGGGGCCGGCAGCAGCTGCTGAGATACGAGCCACACTCGAACGACAGTTCGGTGATGAGTATGAGACGTATCTTGAGTTTTTGCACCAGATGAGGACCGAGGTGAAGGCACGCGTATCTTCTGCTAGTCTTAGAAGTACGTTGCTTCGGCAGTTAACTGAGATGAACATACTAGAAGATATTCGTACAGGCCATTTCCGGTGGTGGACCGAAGAAGAAATCGGGGACTGGATATCCCGTAATCAGGAGGAAGTATAGATATGCGTACAATTAAAGTTGGAAGTAGACAGAGCGCGCTTGCGCTAACCCAGACAGGTCATGTCATTCAGGATTTACGCGACATTTGTGAGCGGGAAGGATTAGCTTTTGACTTTGAAGTACATAAGATTGTTACAAAGGGAGATCTCATTCTGGATGTAACGCTGTCAAAAGTGGGAGGCAAAGGATTGTTTGTCAAAGAAATTGAACAGGCGATGCTTGATCGTACCATTGATATGGCTGTGCATAGCATGAAGGATATGCCCTCCGAGTTACCCGAAGGATTAATTAATGGCGCTGTTCCCCGTCGTGCAGATCCACGGGATGCGCTGATTTCCAATGGTGGACTTACGCTGGATCAATTGCCAGAAGGCGCAAGAGTTGGGACAAGCAGTCTGCGCCGATCCAGTCAATTAAAAGCCTATCGTCCAGATTTGCAATTGGAATCGCTTCGCGGCAATATCGATTCCCGTCTGCGGAAGCTGGAGACTGAAGGCCTTGATGCGATTATTCTGGCTGCTGCTGGGTTGTACCGAATGGGCTGGGAAGACCGGATTACCGAGTACTTGACCGAAACAGCTTGCCTTCCGGCTGTGGGCCAGGGGGCGCTTGGTATCGAATGCCGTGAAGACGATGAGGAATTGTTGCACTTGTTGCAGCTGTATAATGATCCCGAGACAGCATTTCCTGTACAGGCGGAACGCCGTTTTCTCAGTGTATTGAATGGGGGCTGTCAGGTCCCGATTGGTGCTCATGCGGTGTGGCTGCCTCAGCAAGATGCAGATTCCCTGAATGGCAAAAACACGTTACAATTAACAGGTATGGTCGGTACACCGGATGGTGGACTGATTCTTAAGGAAGCTCTGACTGGCAAAGACCCGGTTCGTCTGGGAGAAGAAGTGGCTTGGAGATTGATCGAACGGGGAGCAGAGCAGATACTGGCAGAAGTTAGGGGATGAAGACATGGTGGGGAAGGTCTTTTTGGTAGGAGCAGGTCCTGGGGATGCAAAGCTAATTACGGTAAAAGGGTGGGAATCCATCGGTAAAGCCGATGCTGTAGTCTATGATCGTTTGGCAAGTCCGAGATTGTTGAAACAAATGAAACCTGGCGCGGTCAAGATTTACGTGGGCAAGCGCCCGGATCGGCATACGATGAAACAGGAAGAGATCAATCAACTGTTGGTTGATCTGGCTCTGGAAGGCAAGGTTGTGGTACGGCTTAAAGGTGGCGATCCGACGATCTTTGGACGCGTGGGCGAGGAGGCGGATTTGCTGCACAAAAACGGCATTCCATTTGAGATTGTGCCTGGGGTAACAGCTGCGATAAGTGTGCCAGCGTATGCCGGAATTCCCGTGACACACCGTGACTATGCGTCCTCTATCTCCATCATTACGGGGCATGAAAGTCCGGACAAGCTCGATCGCAGCATCCATTGGGATAAAGTGACGAATGCGACGGGTACACTTGTATTTATGATGGGTGTTGCCAAAATTGGCTATATCAGCGAACAGTTGATTCGTCATGGTCGTCCAGCACAAACACCAGTAGCACTGATTCGTTGGGGAACACGAGCGGAACAGGATACCATTACAGGTACCCTTGAAGATATAGAAGCGAAAGTGATCGCAGCCAATTTCCAACCGCCTGCTGTTATTGTGGTAGGGGATGTCGTGAATCAACGGGAACAGTTGAAATGGGCAGAGGCGCTGCCGCTGTTTGGCAAACGAATTCTGGTGACCCGTGCTCGCAGTCAGGCGAGTGAACTCGTGAATCGCATTGAGGAACTCGGCGGCGAACCGTATGAGTTTCCGGTCATTGAGACGGTCATGCCTTCCAGTGAATCTGCGCAGCAAAGTGTCAAAGACGCGTTCAGTGCTTTAAATACCTATGACTGGGTATTTTTCACAAGTGTGAACGGCGTGGAGTTCTTCTTCCGCCATCTGGAACAGGAAGGCAAGGATATTCGCTCCATTCATCAGGCAAGAATTGCTGCCGTAGGACCATCCACAGCAGACGCTTTGCGCAAACATGGCATCGTTGCAGAGGTTGTCAAAGGTCCTTTCCAGGCCGAAGGCATGCTTGAGACTTTTGAAAGTGAACTGAAGGAAGGCCAGAAAGTCCTGCTTCCGCACGGTGATCTGGCTCGTACGTGGTTACGTGACCAGCTGCGAGAACGAGGACTTCAAGTCACCGAAGCCATCATCTATGATACGATCCTCGCTGGTGAAGATGATGATGAACTGCTCAAGCTGCTTGAAGAAGGCGGTATACATGCGGTGACCTTCACAAGTTCATCGACGGTTACCAACTTCATGAGTATGTTGAAACGGATGGGATTGCAAGATCCGCTGCCTTTGTTAAAAGATGTGGAGGTTGCATGTATCGGACCGGTTACAGCGAAGACTGCAGAGGCCGCTGGACTGCGTGTTACGCTCATGGCAGAGGAAGCGACGATGGATAGCTTGATCACAGTTCTATGTGACTGGAAACGGACAAGCGCCAAGGAAGGCGTTCTTCGGAATTAATACACAAGTAATATGTTGACATACGAAGCGTGCTGAATTCGATAGGATACCAGCGCGCTTCCCTTTTTGCTCTATTACACTTTCAGGGAGGTTTACACGTATGAGTTTTCCAATTGTACGGCATCGCCGTTTACGCCAATCCACAGGTATTCGCAATATGGTCAGAGAGACCCATCTAACCGTGGATGATTTTATTCAACCGATCTATGTAACGTATGGAGAAAATGTTAAATCCGAAATCAAATCCATGCCTGGGGTATTCCGTTTCTCGCTGGATCGTCTTCAGGAAGAAGTAACAGAAATTGCCGAGTTGGGAATTCCAGCCGTGTTATTGTTCGGTATTCCTGAGACGAAGGACAGTGTGGGTTCATCTGGCTTCGCTGAAGATGGCATTGTGCAGGAAGCGACGAGATTGATCAAATCGTGGTACCCAGAGCTGCTGGTTGTTGCAGATACTTGTCTGTGTGAATTCACAGATCACGGTCACTGCGGTATGGTACACACCGTGGAGATTGACGGTCACATCTGCGGAGATGTGTTAAATGACGAATCACTTGATCTGCTCGTGCAAACGGCAGTGTCCCAAGCCAAAGCAGGAGCGGACATTATTGCACCATCCAACATGATGGATGGATTTGTACAAGCGATCCGTGCCGGGCTGGATGAGAATGGATTCAGTCACATTCCGATCATGTCCTACTCTGTAAAATATGCTTCTGCATTCTATGGCCCATTCCGCGAGGCAGCAGATTCAACGCCACAATTCGGGGACCGCAAGTCGTATCAGATGGACCCGGCCAACGCACGAGAAGCTCTGCGTGAAGCCGAAACGGATGTGCTGGAAGGAGCGGACATGTTGATGGTAAAACCATCCCTTTCCTATCTGGATGTTATGCGCACCATCAAGGATCAATTTGATCTTCCGCTTGTTGCCTATAATGTAAGTGGCGAGTATGCCATGGTTAAGGCGGCGGCGATTCAAGGCTGGATCGATGAGAAAAAAGTAGCCATGGAAATCCTGCTCAGTATGAAACGCGCGGGTGCAGATATGATCATTACCTACTACGGAAAAGACGCTTCTCGCTGGTTGGCTGAGAAATAAAATAATCGACATTGGGGAGGATACACATGACTGTACAACAAGGTAATCGTCGTAATGATGAGCGCTCACGTAGCGCGTTTGAGGAAGCGAAGCAGTACATACCCGGGGGGGTGAACAGCCCTGTACGCGCATTCAAATCGGTGGGACTTACGCCAATCTATGCGGAGCGCGGCGAAGGGTCCAAAATCTACGATATTGATGGCAATGTTTTTATTGACTATGTAGGATCGTGGGGTCCACTCATCATGGGACATGCACACCCTGACGTTGTAGAAGCTTTGCGTGAGACAGCCCTTAAAGGAACAAGCTTTGGTGCACCTACCTTGCTGGAGACCGAGATGGCGAAACTGGTCTGTGAGCGTGTACCTTCCATCGATATTGTGCGGATGGTTAATTCCGGTACGGAAGCAACCATGAGTGCCATTCGACTGGCACGTGGGGTAACCGGACGCAGTAAAATTCTGAAGTTTGAAGGATCATATCATGGACATGCGGACAGCTTGTTGATCAAGGCTGGCTCAGGTGTTGCAACGCTGGGGCTGCCAGATAGTCCAGGTGTGCCTGAAGGCGTAGCTGTGAATACCATTACGGTACCTTATAACGATCTGGAGTCTGTGACACTTGCTTTTGAACGTTATGGTGAAGAACTTGCCGCTGTTATTGTGGAACCTGTGGCGGGTAACATGGGGGTTGTACCTCCGGCTTCCGGCTTCCTGGAAGGCTTGCGCAGTTTGACGACGCAATATGGCAGCCTGCTTATTTTTGACGAAGTCATGACCGGTTTCCGCGTAGGGTTGAACTGTGCCCAGGGACGATATGGGGTTACACCCGACCTGACTTGTCTGGGGAAAGTTATCGGTGGCGGACTCCCGGTTGGTGCTTATGGTGGTCGCCGGGATCTGATGGAACAGATTGCTCCTACGGGACCGATCTATCAAGCAGGTACACTAAGCGGGAATCCGCTGGCTATGGCCGCAGGATATACCACGCTCAAATTGTTAACACCAGAGGTCTATGACCGTCTGGAGACACTGTCTGCACGTCTGCAAGCCGGATTCGAGAAAAATGCATCTGAGGCGGGTGTCGCGATAACCATTAACCGGGTGGGTTCCATGGTTTGTCCATTCTTCAGTGCCGTTCCGGTAACCAATTATGATATTGCCAAAGAAAGCAATCTGGATCAATTCCGTCGTTATTTTGCGGCCATGATTGATCAAGGTGTGAGTGTTGCGCCTTCGCAATACGAAGGCATGTTTGTCTCTGGTGTGCACACGGAGCAGGATATTGACGATACGATCGAGGCGAATCGTAAAGCTCTTCAATCGCTATGACGATCAAAAGTTGGAAACGCCGTGGGGAATGGCTTGAGCTGATGCCAGGAAAAACCGTAACCGGCAGCTCGGACAAACAGATGGCTGCAGAGCAATGGCTATTGTCTGAACTTCAGTTTCCGGAGAAACTGCTACGTCAGCTTAAAGCAAACCGAGGAATACAACTCGCAGGGGACCGGCTTCGGCTGGCCCTTTTTGCGTCTCAGCCAATCGATGTCGAACCACGCTGGGCTGAGGCGGAGGTCTTGTTTGAGGATGATTTCTGTTTGGTTATGCACAAACCGGCAGGCATGAAACTTCATCCGGATGGAAGCCGCGCTGATCAGGCCATCACGCTGGATCATGTGGTTGCCTCCTATTATGAGATGAACGGAATACAGGCAAGTGTACGCCATGTTCATCGACTGGATGAGGATACAACCGGACCTGTCCTGTATGCCAAAAATGCTTTTGCCCTCGCCAAACTGGATGAAGCGATGCGCCGCAAAGAGATTGGTCGCCATTATGTAGCCATTGCAGGGGGACAACTATCCCGCGAACTGCACAAAATTGATGGTCCCATTGGCAAGGACAGACATCACAAACAGCGCAGACGTGTCTCTGAAGGTGGTCAAGAAGCTGTTACGCATGTGGAGATCGTCGAAGTGTGGGAACGGGCAACTCTTGTACGATTGAAGCTGGACACAGGACGCACACACCAAATTCGTGTACATCTGAGTTATGCGGGACATCCGCTCATCGGTGATGAGTTGTATGGAGGAAGAGCGGATGCCATTGATAGGCAGGCGCTTCACGGAGAAGTGTTGAAGTTTAACCACCCGTTAACTGGAGCCATGATTGAAGTAAATGACCCTTGGCCGTCCGATTTTACACAACTGGCAGAGCGCGAAAAGATGTATTAATACTATTTATGTCGCCTAAAAGCTTTCTGAAAGAAAGCTGCTTCGGAAGCATAGTCTATCCCCGGATTTTCCCTTTGAAGAAGGGAATCAAAAAAATCTGGGGATAACAGTGATCGGAAGGTTATTCTGTCATCGAAGTGGCTAGGTGCAACATTCTCTATTTCGCTTTATATAGCAAGGTTTTTCAAAAGGTGGCATGCTCATCTCATTCAAGGCATATAGATGGGGTAACGAAGGATTTGGACCATGGATCAGTCCCATGAGAAGGATCATGGTGAACATATGCCGAAAGGAGGACGCCACCTTTGTTGAATCAACCTTATGGTTTGCGGTTCGATATTTATGAGCGCGTTCATTTGTCTGAGGGAGTTCCTGCGATTGAGGAATTGGAGGAGATTGAATTATACCCGCGCATTCAAGTCATAGGGCAGGATGATCATGCCACCTTAAGAGGGCATCTTTTACTTACAGGTGCGTACAGAGGAGAAAATGAGGCTTCAGAAGAGCTCAAACATTTCATTCCCGTGGAGATTACAGTGCCGCTGAACCGAGTCAGATCAATTGAGGATATTTCCATTGAGATCGAAAATTTTGACGTGGATCTGTTGTCCAACCGCAGTCTGAACATTACTGGCGTGTTGTCGCTGCGAGGCATCGAGGGCTTTCATGCTGAAGAGCCGCAAGTGTGGTCAGCAGATGAGTTTACAGTAGTCCACTCACCGGATGCTCAGCAATCCAACCGTTCCGATGAAGCAGAAGAGACAGATAGCGATCCTAACACATTTGCACAAGAGTATCTGCTCCAGCGGAGTGAGGAAGAGAGACTTGCGAATGCAGCAGAGCTTGCCTATGGTGCCCCCGAATATCATCAGGAATATGCGAACTTATCCTCGGCGGAGCAAAGTGCGGAGTACGCTAACGAAAACAGACAACCTGATGCAAACGAAGATCCTGCATCTCTGACAGCGAATGGAGATGAACTGGCATCCCAGGAGCCATACAGCGAACCTTCTCCCATCTCGTCATTTATGGCTGAGACCGCTGATCGGTTAGCTTCTTACCCAGAGTCGGAACCGTTGCTTCCTCTGGAAGATGAGTCTTCAGCGTGGTCCGAGCCTTCCGTGGATGCATTGCCTACAGAGCCTAGAAATTCAGATCAAGAAGTCCAAGAACCTGCTGCTCAATCATCTAATGAGTTCGCAGCAGCAGATGTACCGGACGGACCGGACGTATGGCATTTCGAATCAGCGAGATCTGTACCTCAGCAGGAGAATCAGGCAGTTGATGTTCCGGTTGAACCACAAGCGGAGAACTGGCAAGGTGTATTCGGTACGTCCGAAGCAGGCAATGCAGAGGAAGAACGCCAGTCTTTTGAAGCGACTGAGGTAGATGAGTTTGTGCAGAATGAAGCATTTGTCCCTGAACCTGTTGCTGAGACGGAAGACAAGCCGGAGATGAAGGTTGCTTTTGGCAGTAAAAAGGAATCCGCACCAAGACAAGAGGAGGGTGTGGGGATCTCTTCCTTGTTATCCTCCGGCAGATCAGCACGAGATGCTGAAGTGGAGAGAGGCGAAGAGGTACCAGCCGGTGTGATACAGGAAGAAACGTATGCACCTGAGGATGTGGAATGGAAGAATCTGTTCCTGGGAACGATTGTGGATCAGACGCCATTCCGCAAAGTGAAGTTGTGTATCGTCCAGCGGGAAGATACACTGGATGCCATTGCGGATCGATATCAATTGAGCACGAGGGAACTTCAGTTGTATAATCGATTATCTGAACAAGTTGTGGAAGAAGGTCAGATATTGTACATCCCTTAATCCGCAGTTAAAGCCTTCGTTATGACCCGTGATCCCCTTGAGGATTGCGGGTTTTTGCATGATTTGCCCTAAACCTGCATTCCAGCGCACTTTATCCGCTGTTGTCAGGTTGACTATCGCGCACGAGCAAGGTATGATGTGTGTAGGTTTTTTGAAGAACAACGTGGAACGGGAGTAGTAGACAGTATGACCTTTCAGAGAGTGGAATTGCAACGCTGTGAGATTCCGCAGGAACCAACTGATCGAAGTCGCCCGGGAGTTGCCTGTTTGAATTCAAGGGATGAATGAGCGTTATCGTCATTTATTTCTGAGGTAGGATGGGCCGGTAGCAGCCGTTATCTGCTTGAAGTGTCACGTCATGTACAGAGGGGGAAGTCTACCTTGCTGTCGGCGTGAAACAAAGGTGGTACCGCGAAAGCTAACCTTTCGTCCTTTGATGGATGAAAGGTTTTTTTTGTTTTTTTTGGCGAAGATGATGAAGATGAAGTAACGGAGGAATGACACATGTCTGAGGAAAAAAAATCAGCTGCAACAGAAATGCCGACCACTTACGATCCTAAAGCGGCAGAAGACAAATGGTACTCCACCTGGATGGAGCGCGGATATTTCAAAGCCGGTCAACGTAAAGATGCCGAGCCGTATACGATTGTAATTCCACCCCCAAATGTGACCGGGATGCTGCACATCGGGCATGCGCTCGACTTTACACTACAGGATATTCTGATCCGCACCAAACGGATGCAGGGTTATGATGCACTGTGGCTTCCGGGTTCCGACCATGCAGGTATTGCTACCCAAACCAAAGTGGAGCAGAAGCTGCGTGAAGAAGGTCTGACTCGTTATGATCTGGGACGCGAGAAGTTTCTGGAGAAAGTATGGGATTGGAAAGATCAATATGCCACAACCATTCGTCAGCAATGGGGCAAAATGGGTTTGTCCCTTGACTACTCACGTGAACGTTTTACGCTGGATGAAGGTCTGTCCCAAGCGGTTCGCAAAGTATTTGTTCAACTGTATGAAAAAGGCCTTATTTACCGCGGCAAACGCATCATTAACTGGGACCCGGTGAACCGGACAGCCCTGTCTGACATTGAGGTTGAATATAAAGAGGTTCAGGGTCACCTGTACCATCTGCGTTATCCGCTCAAAGACGGAAGTGGCTACGTTACAGTAGCAACAACGCGTCCTGAAACGATGCTGGGTGATACAGCGGTCGCTGTTCATCCGAAGGATGAGCGCTATGCAGATATGATTGGCAAAGTCCTTGTACTGCCTATCATTGGACGCGAAATTCCAATTATCGCTGATGATTATGTGGATAAAGAGTTCGGAAGTGGTGCAGTAAAAATCACGCCTGCACATGATCCGAATGACTTTGAAGTAGGTCTTCGTCATGATCTGCCACAGATTACGGTAATGGATGAGAGTGGCACAATGAATGCAGAAGCTGGTAAGTATCAGGGACTGGATCGCAGTGAATGCCGCAAGCAGATTGTTGCTGATATGAAAGAGCAAGGCATATTGATCAACATCGAGGATCATACGCATCAGGTTGGACACAGTGAACGTACCGGCGCTGTTGTTGAACCGTATCTGTCTACTCAGTGGTTTGTTGAGATGAAGCCACTTGCAGAGAGAGCGATCAAGAAACAACAGAGCGGCGAAGGGGTTAATTTTGTTCCAGACCGTTTCGAGAAAACATATCTGAACTGGATCGAGAACGTTCGTGACTGGTGTATTTCCCGTCAACTGTGGTGGGGACATCGTATTCCGGCCTGGTATGATGAGGAAACGGGTGAAATCATCGTATCTGCTGAAGATCCTACAACGCTACCAGAGAATGCAGGACGCAAGCTTAGACAGGACGAAGATGTACTCGATACTTGGTTTAGCTCCGGCTTATGGCCATTCTCCACACTAGGCTGGCCGGAAGATACGGAAGATCTGCAACGTTATTATCCGACAAGTGTACTTGTGACAGGGTATGACATCATATATTTCTGGGTTGCACGTATGATTTTCACTGCACTGGAATTCACGGATGAGATTCCGTTCAAGGATGTGCTGATGCATGGTCTTGTTCGTGATGCAGATGGACGTAAAATGTCCAAATCACTGGGCAACGGTGTAGATCCGCTGGATGTGATCGAGAAATATGGCGCAGATGCAATGCGTTACATGATCTCAACCAGCAGCACGCCAGGCCAGGATCTCCGTTTCCGTTGGGAACGGGTGGAGCAGGCTCGTAATTTTGCCAACAAGATCTGGAACGCTTCGCGCTTTGCATTGATGAATCTGGAAGGATTCACCTATGAGGATCGTGACATCAGCGGAGAGCTTGGTACAGCGGATTATTGGATTTTGCACCGTCTGAACGAAACTTCCCGCGATATTACGCGTCTAATCGAAGCGTATGAATTTGGGGAAACAGGTCGTGTGCTGTATAACTTTATCTGGGATGACCTGTGTGATTGGTACATTGAGTTCGCTAAACTGTCCTTCTATGGGGAAGATCCGGTTGCCAAGAAGAAAACACAATCCGTACTGGCTTATGTGCTGGATCAGACCATGCGCCTGATTCATCCGTTTATGCCATACATCTCCGAAGAGATCTGGCAGCATCTGCCGCATGAAGGTGAGACGATTACGTTGGCAGCATGGCCGGTATATGATCCTGCTTTTGAGAATCCAGAGGCTGTTGCCGAGATGAACCTGCTCATGGATACCATTCGTGCAGTTCGGAACATCCGTGCAGAAGTGAACGTGCCTATGAGCAAAAAGATTGAATTGATGGTGAAAGCAAACAGCCCTGAGGCGTCCAGCATCATCGAACGTAACAGTCATTACATCAAACGTTTCTGTAACACCTCCGAGTTCGATAGTGGGCTGGATCTGAGCTCCCCGGATAAGGCAATGACTGCAATCATCACAGGGGCAGAACTATACTTGCCGCTGGCAGGTCTTATTGATATCGAACAGGAAGTGGCTCGTCTGGAGAAAGAGTTGCAGAACCTTGAGGGCGAAGTACTCCGTGTGGAGAAAAAGCTGTCGAATGAAGGCTTTGTAGCCAAAGCGCCTGCCAAAGTTATTGAGGAAGAGCGCGCCAAGCAAGCAGATTATTCCGATAAACGGGATAAAGTGATCGCACGAATCAAGGAACTGAAAGGTTAATATATTTGGGTCGGATGGAGAGCCAGTATGCCATCCGGCCGCTTTTTTCACTCAAACTCGGAACCGAAGGTGAATCAGATGACGGAATTAGACGGGACAGATGCAGCAGCTCCTTTACTTACGTATAACGAGGCCGTGGACTGGATCAATGGCCTTATTCCTTTTGGCATCCGACCTGGATTGGAACGAATCGAGGGTCTGATGTCTATGTTAGGCAATCCTCACCAACGTCTCAAATTTATTCACGTCGCGGGAACGAACGGCAAAGGTTCGACTTGCGCTTTTTTGACGTCAGTGCTTCTTCAGGCTGGATATGATGTGGGTACCTTTACATCGCCTTATATCACCAAGTTTACGAACCGTTTTCAATACAACGGCGAGGATATTCCGGAAGAGACACTGTTGAAGATCTCTAACCGTTTGCGACCGCTGGTTATGGAAATGGCATCTACACCGCTTGGTTCCCCAACGATGTTTGAGGTGTCTACGGCTCTCGCGCTTCTGTATTATGCAGAAGAGTGCTACCCTGATGTTGTGGTATGGGAGACGGGGCTGGGGGGAAGGATGGACGTAACGAATATTGTTTCGCCTGTTGTGTCCGTCATCACCAACATTGGTATGGATCATACGGATGTGCTTGGAGATACGATTGAGCAGATCGCTGGAGAAAAGGCAGGCATTATCAAGCCGGGAGTACCCGTTGTAACCTGCGCGACGCAACCCGAAGCTGTGAAAGTGATTCAGGAGAAAGCACAGCAGCTTCAATCAAGCCTGTATTTGGCTGGAAATCAATTCTCTTATCATCGACTGGAGAGTAATGAGAACGGACAATCTTTTCATTTTACAGGCCCTTTTCGTGACCTGGACGTTCGCATCCGCATGCAGGGCTCACACCAATGTGACAATGCAGCGGCCGCACTGATGGTGCTCGAATTGCTTAGACAATACATGGCATTTATGCTGGATGATAACGATATCGCACTTGGACTGGAGAATGCTTTCTGGGCAGGGAGATTCGAAAAAGTCGTCGATGAACCCCGAATTGTGCTCGATGGAGCACATAATCCGGAAGGGGCAGAGTCGCTGGCCAAGAGCATTACGGATGTCTATCCTCACAACAAGTTAATTTTGATGATGGGTATGTTGGCAAATAAGCATCACGAATCATATTTGCAGCATATACTGCCACTAGTGGATACGCTGATCCTGACCGAGCCAGACTTCCGACGCAAAATGGCTGCAGATGAATTGCTGCAGATTGTCGAACGGGTACGTCCCGCCTTTGCGAAGCAGGAACTGGAAATCATCGTCGAGCCCGAATGGGCAAAGGCTCTTGATCTATTGAAGTCACGGACGGAAGCGGAGGATCTGGGGGTGGTCTCCGGCACACTGTACCTGATTGCGGATGTGCGGGCAGCCCTTTTGCATCAAACCGATTCTGAAAAAGGTTGGTGAAAGTTTTGTTAAATACATCGGAACACGTTCATTTTATAGGGATTGGCGGATATGGCATGAGTGCCATCGCTAGAGTTATGTTGGAAATGGGATACACCGTTACCGGATCGGATGTCGCTTCACAGGAGTTGACCGAGAAGTTGGCAGCCAAGGGAGCGAAAATATATATCGGCCATACAGCAGAGCACGTCACTGGAGCAGACCTGGTTGTTTACTCTACGGCAGCGCCTGCTGATAATGTGGAACGGGTAGCAGCTGCAGAGCTCAACATTCCGATTCTGCATCGTTCCCAGATGCTTGCACGTTTGTTAAATGAACGTAAAGGTGTGGCTGTGGCTGGAGCCCACGGTAAAACCACCACCTCATCCATGATTGCACTGGTTATGGATAAATGTGATACGGACCCGACATATATCATTGGCGGAGAGATCATGAATGTGGGCACCAACGCCAAGGCAGGCCAGGGCGACTGGGTAGTTGCCGAGGCCGACGAGAGCGATGGCTCATTTTTGCAGTACCATCCATGGCTCGGTATTGTAACCAATATTGAGGCAGATCATCTGGAGAATTACAACAGTGATTTTGAGGAACTCAAAAAGGCTTATGTGCAGTTCCTGAGCCAGATTCGTCCGGAAGGAACAGCCATTGTGTGCTCAGACGACGAGAATGTTCAAGCGATTTTGCCAGAACTCAAGTCACGGATTACAACCTATGGTATTGATCGTGCTGCGGATTATACGGCAACGGATATTGTATTGGGCGATCGCCGTATCTCCTTTACGATGAATCATCAGGGTGCTCCTATGGGCACGGTGGAATTATCAGTGCCAGGTAAGCATAACGTTTATAATGCGATGGCTACTGTAATTACCTGTCTGGAAGCAGGTATTCCATTTGAGAAGATTGTGGCAGCGATCATCCAGTTCCACGGAGCCAAACGCAGATTCCAGGTATTGGGCGAGGCGCGTGATATGCTGATCATCGATGATTATGCGCATCACCCGACGGAGATTGAAGCGACTATTAGTGCAGCCAAAGCGACAGGCAAACGTATTATTGCGGTATTCCAGCCACAGCGTTATACGCGTACGTTCTTCCTGTTGGATGCGTTCAGTCGTGCTTTCGCGGAAGCGGATGAGGTGCTTATTACGGATATCTATTCTCCTGCGGGCGAAAAACAGATCGAAGGGGTAACCTCCGCCAAACTGGTTGAACTAATCGTTCAAAACAGTAATGCTTCTGCACGGTACCTTCCTACGAAAGAAGAAGTTGTAGCTGATCTGCAGCATCGTTTGCAGCCAGGAGACCTGGTGATTACGATGGGTGCAGGTGATATCTGGAAAGTTGGAGATACACTTGCCCAAGGCTTGAAATAGATCATTTGCGAAACCGCCTGTCTTCGATATGAAGCAGGCGTTTTTTTGCGTTAATTGGAATGTCTTCTGCCTTCTCTGCATATAGCTGATATAAATGGGACAAAGGAGAGGGTACGGGTGAGCAATGCTAGAATGACGTTTCGCTTCGGGGATCATGAGTCGGACAAGCCTGAAAACAAGAGGAGTTCCGCATCCAGTCCATTGGTGTCGTTAAGTGAAGAATTACCGCATAATCAACTGCTAACGCCTAAGCAGATGGATACGACCCCATCATGGACGCCAGAGGATATTCCCGGAGACTGGGGAGAGACGGTGCTGACAAGCTCTACTGTACCTGAACCTGACGAGAGGGTGAGCCCTGATTCGAACTCGAATTTTGATGAGCACCATTATCTAGGAAACCGTTCCGGTTACGGTTATGATAATTATTCAGAAGGTCCGGAGGAAGAGCGTCGCTATCGGTCTAATGCCCAAGAGGATCAGGGCCACGACTGGCTTGCAGATTCGGAGAACTATTCCTATAAGCGCAATCGTCCTCCAAGGGGCTGGAAAATGATTGGTTCTGTCACTGGGGCACTTGTTACCGGAGCACTCTTTGGCATGGTGATTCTCTCATTTTTTAATAAAGAAGGAGCCGTCAAGCCAGACGATCTTCTGCCCGCCAATCAGGCAGTTTCCACTGTGACCGGTCAGGACGGGACTGCAGGTACAGAACAGCAGACAGCGGCGACTGGCAGCACGTATTATGCACTTCAATACGGCGTGTTCAGTTCTCCTGAACGAGCTGAGCAGGCCAAGCTTGAACTGGCTCAGGCAGGTATAGCCGCAGGGTCTGATCCTGAAGATGGTAATCGAGTATATGCAGGCATTTCGGCTGACCGTGAAGAGGCCAAGCTACTTAGCTCCAGGCTAAAAGCTCAGGGAGTCGAACTGTATGTCAAGGAGATCGTGAACCCTGAGATCAATCCGGCTATATTCGGTGGCAAGCAAGAGGATGTGCAGCTTTTCTTCACAAACAGTTCTGCACTGGTCGAACAATTGTCTACCTTGTCCATTCAGCAGTTGGGACAATCTGCACCGACAGCAGTCTCTGCAGAAACGATGGCCGCGATTCAGAATAAACACCAGTCATGGTTAACCGGTTTGAATAGTCTCTCACCCGGCCTGACTGCGGAGGTACAGCCTATTGTTGGTGGAATGGAGAAATCAATGAACGATGCAATAACGGCTATTGCAGAGTACAACAAAAATCCGGATGATGTGCACATGTGGTCCGTGCAGTCCGATCTGATGGAATATGTACTACAGCAGAAAAAATGGCTCGAAGCGATTAAGCAGTAACATGCTCTTTCCCATAACAACGCTTGGAATTACCCATCCGGCAAGGAACTGGAAATAGTTCCCCTTGCCGGATTTGTGTTTGTATTGACGTACAAAACCCCGTATAATAATGTGGGTGTCAAAAAATGGCGAGGGAAGATTACCGATGAAAAAAAACTTCGGCATGTTATTGCTGTTTCTGCTGCTCGGCTGGATGGCCGGAGCGTGGATCGCCAAGGCACTGCAGCCTGTTAAGGCAGTAGCCTTTCTTACGAAAGCCACGACCATACGTTGGTCGCCGCAGGCTGATCTTGATATTATCAGTTATGATATTTCACTTCAATTTCAAATGAGCCTTCTGAGTCTGATCGGTATGATTGCCGCTGTGTGGCTATATCGCAGACTGTAGGAGAATGACGAGTTATGACGAAAAAAATTAACCAGTGACATCTATTATCGTGATCCGGACAGGATGTTGCCGTGGCATAAGGAGCCGTTCATTTTGGATAACACAAAGCAGCGCCCTATTATTCTGGCCTCCACATCGCCTCGGCGCAAGGAACTGATCGCATCACTCCACCTAGCGTTTGATGTAATACCAAGTCATGCCAATGAAGATACACCGCCAGAGTGGACCCCTGAACAGACGGTACAGGAGCTTGCTTTGCGCAAGGCGCTTGCTGTGTATCGGGGGCTTGAAGGCCGCGAGCAGGAAGCCATTATTGTTGGTAGTGACACCGTTGTTGTTCTGGATGGTGAGATTCTGGGCAAACCCGTAGATGAAGCGGATGCTGAACGTATGTTATCCCGGCTGCAGGGCCGTGTGCATCGGGTGTTTACGGGCGTCGCTTGTATTGATACGGGCAATGGACAGTCGTTAGTTCATTACCGCCAGACCGATGTAACGATGAAAGAACTGTCGGATGCGACCATCCGTGCTTATGTGAAGACAGGTGAGCCTTCGGACAAGGCAGGATCTTATGCCATTCAGGGCATTGGCGCTTCACTGGTCGACCGTATTGAAGGATGTTATTTTAATGTGGTTGGCTTGCCGCTATCCTTGCTAAGTGACATGCTGGACGGGTTCGGCGTACATGTGTTGCCACGAACATGAATGAAGCCAAATGTTGTGAAATGAAAAGAGGGAACATATGGAGTCGCCTCAATACATGATGCGCGACATCCCCCAGGAAGAACGCCCGAGAGAACGCATGATGGAATACGGGGCGGGCGCCTTAAGCCATGCTGAATTGCTGGCCATTTTACTTCGAACAGGCACAAGACAGGAATCCGCGGTGCATATGGCACAGCGGATTCTGACCGAAACGGGTGGCATTCGCTCGTTAATGGATCTGAGTCTGGAAGAATTGACTGCAATGAAAGGGATTGGCAATGCCAAGGCTGTACAATTGAAAGCTGGCATTGAGCTGGGGCATCGGATTGCCAAGAGCAGACTCACACAGTCGGCTTCAATCCGCACACCGCGTGATGCAGCTGACATCCTGATCGAACAATTGCGTTATTTGCAAAAAGAACATTTTGTGTGTCTCTTTCTGAATAGCAAAAATCATATTATTGCCCAGGAAACACTCTCCATGGGCAGCCTTAACGCTTCGATTGTACATCCGCGTGAAGTGTTCCGGGCTGCCATCAAATGCAGCAGCGCATCTATTGTGTGCGCACACAACCATCCGAGCGGTGATCCTACGCCCAGTCCGGAGGATATCCAAATAACCAAGAGACTGATTGAAGCAGGCGCTATTGTTGGCATTGACGTGCTTGATCATATTATTATCGGAGATGGAACGTACGTAAGTTTGAAGGAGAAGGGCTTAGTATAATATAATGGTTGGCGTTGATGTTTTCCTATGAATGTTAACGGCGTTGTCCGTAAAAGATAGGTTCACTTTACAAATGCAAAAAAACAAATGCGAATATTAGCTCCACGTGTTACGTGGGAATGAAATTATCACGCTCTGGATCTGAATAGAGCGGCTATATGAGGCAGAAAAGGAGATTATGTTATGTTTGGTGGTTTTACGAAAGATTTGGGTATTGACTTGGGGACAGCAAATACGTTGGTTTATGTACGAGGAAAAGGAATAGTGGTGCGCGAACCTTCGGTAGTCGCTATACGCACAGATACAAAAAGCATTGAGGCAGTAGGTGAAGCCGCCAAAAAAATGATTGGACGTACACCGGGTAACATTCGTGCCATTCGTCCAATGAAAGATGGCGTTATCGCCGACTTTGATACAACGGCAACAATGATCAAATATTTCATCCGTGAGGCGCAGAAACAACGCTCCATGTTCCAACGTCATCCAAACGTGATGGTATGTGTACCATCCGGGATCACGGCTGTAGAACAACGTGCGGTTGAAGATGCAACCAAACAGGCTGGAGCACGCGAAGCCTATACCATTGAAGAGCCTTTTGCAGCTGCTATTGGTGCGGATCTGCCTGTATGGGAGCCAACAGGTAGTATGGTTGTCGATATTGGTGGCGGTACAACGGAAGTTGCTGTTATCTCTCTTGGTGGGATTGTAACGAGCCGTTCGGTTCGCGTAGCAGGTGACGAGATGGATGAATCCGTTATTCAATACATCAAACGCCAATACAATCTGATGATCGGTGAGCGTACATCGGAGCAGTTGAAGATGGACATCGGATCAGCAATGCCATTGGAGCAAGTAGAAACGATGGAAATTCGTGGACGTGACCTCGTTACAGGTCTGCCGAAGACCATTACGATTACTTCGGACGAGATCAGCGAAGCATTGGCTGATACGGTGAATGCAATTGTTGAAGCGGTAAAAGTAACCCTTGAGAAATGCCCACCTGAACTTGCGGCCGATATTATGGATCGTGGAATCGTTCTTACAGGTGGTGGGGCGCTTCTGCGCAATCTGGACAAGCTTCTGGCTGGTGAGACAGGAATGCCTGTCATTGTGGCTGAGAACCCGCTGGATTGTGTAGCAATCGGAACAGGTAAAGCGTTAGAGAATATTCATTTGTTCAAAAGCAGAAGCAGTTCGGCAGTTCGTTCCAAACGTTAATCGGTATTTGCCTAACTTGACATTGCGAATAAGTGGCAAGATATCTTTATAGAGGACCCGGTTAACCCCGGGGATGAGCTATTACCCGCTTAACAGGGGAGGATCGGCTGATATTCTCGCAGGGACTACAAGTCTGACAGTCTCCCCGCCGGGCATGGCTCGGAAGAGAATATGGATGTTAGAGGGTGTTCGAACTGTTTAAACTGCTAGGCAACAAAAGACTTTTTGTTTTGCTGGTGGGCCTTGTTACATTTATCGCGTTAATGGGCTTTACGCTCAGTCCGCGAACCACTCTATCCTGGCCGGAGAAATTCCTGAAGGATTCAGTTGGATTTGTACAATACGTATTTTACAAGCCCGCTTCTTATGTAGCGGGCTTTTTTAAAGATGTAGCGAACATGCGTACGGTATATCAAGAGAATGAAGAGCTTCGTATCGCGATGGGTCACTATACCCGGGATCGGCTGAAGTACAATGATATGGAGCAAGTGAATGAGCAGCTTCAGAAAGCGCTCAATTTCACCGAAGAACAGAAGAATCGGTATAATTATGGTTCACGAATTGCTCAGGTTATCAGTGCCAATTCAGATCCGAATAGCAGAACCATTAACATTGATATTGGTGAAAATGCGGGAATTAAGCCGGGGATGGCTGTAACCTCGCAAGAAGGGCTAGTCGGCGTGATTAGTCATGTCAGCTCCTATACATCAACAGTTAATCTGTTAACGTCCATGGACGCCAATGATCCAACATCCAACGCCATTGCAGCAACGGCAGTAGGTAAGGAGAAAGTGTTTGGTATGATTGAGAGTTATGATCCGAAGACGGGCATGCTCAAGATGACCAAAATCTCAGAAGATTCTAATATCCAAAAGGATGATGAGATCATCTCCTCTGGAATTATAAACAATTTTCCGAAGTACATGCGGATTGGGAAAGTGAAGAGTGTCGAGAAAAGTGAGTATGGTTTAACCAAAACAGCTACAATTGAGCCATATGCAAGTTTCCTTGATTGGAAAGAGTTGATTGTCATTATCCCGCCTGAGGTAAAAGAATAATGATAACGCGCAAGCAAGTCTTGTTCCTGTTGTTATTCGTTTTGTTCATTGCGGAAGGTACGATTTTGCCGCTGCTCATTCCTTCTGGCTGGCAGATGCGTATTTCTGCCAATCTGGTCTATATCGTCATTTTGTTTATCGCCGTATATCATCACCGACACACGGCACTAGTGCTCGGTATATTTTTTGGACTATTGCATGACGTTGTATTCTACGGCGAGATGATTGGACCTTATGGATTTTCGATGGGATTATCGGCGTACATGATGGGACTCATTTTTCAAGCACCTCGTGCACCACTGCCCGTTATGGTATCGGTTGTCATTTTGGGAAGTCTGCTGAATGACACCATGCTATTTTTCCTGTACAAGCTCTTCCAACTTAACCACGTGACCTTTGACTGGGCGTTGATTGAATACATGATTCCTAATTTGTTCATTCATTTTGTGTTTGCCTTGATCATATATGTCCCGCTTCGGAAACAACTGGAGCGGATCGGCAAGAGACGGAGCAAGACAGAAGAAGCTTCCTAAATACATTTATGGAGCGCAAAGCAGGAACTTGGGGCCCCGGGCACGAAATGTAATGAGATGGGAGGGACAGGCTTATGACGGTAAAATCGAATCACGTAACGATTAAAGGCATCCGAGACGGCCTGGTTTTCCTGTTGGACGATCAATGTGAATTCGAGGAATTGCTCTATGAGCTCCGCTATAAGCTGGAACACAGCCATCAAAATATTTTGACCGGACCGATTGTTCATGTGGATATCAAGTTGGGTGCCCGCGAAGTGACAGAGGACCAGAAAGAAGCAATTCTCGATATACTGAAACAAAAAGGGAATCTGCTTATTCGATCCATCGATTCACCTGCACTCCAACCGGAGGTTAAAGGACCGCCGCCGATTGTAACCATGTGTGGTATGGTGCGTTCTGGTCAGGTGCTTCATCATGAAGGAAATCTCCTGTTTCTTGGAGATATCAATCCGGGGGGCACAGTGACGTGTACCGGAGATATATATGTGTTGGGTTCACTCAGAGGTATGGCTCATGCCGGAATTGGCGGGGACGAGGAAGCAATCATTGCGGCATCGGTATTTGCACCGACGCAGCTACGTATTGCGGATATCATCAGTCGTCCTCCCGATGAATGGGAGAGCCGAGAGACCGGAATGGAATTTGCTTACTTACAGGACAATCAGATGCAGATAGACAAAATGAGCAATATCGTTCGGTTACGCCGAGATTTTAATGTGTTTAAAGGAGTGTAGCTCATGGGAGAGGCGATCGTGATCACTTCGGGTAAAGGCGGCGTGGGTAAAACAACCACCTCGGCAAACATCGGGACAGCGCTGGCGCTGCTCGGCAAAAAGGTTTGTCTGGTAGATACCGATATCGGCCTTCGTAATTTGGATGTCGTGATGGGACTCGAAAACCGTATTATTTACGATCTGTGCGACGTTGCGGACGGCCGCTGCCGTCTGAATCAGGCTTTGGTCAAAGACAAGCGTTTCGAAGAATTATACATGTTGCCTGCGGCGCAGACGAGAGACAAAAACTCGGTATCGCCAGAACAGGTGAAGGATATTATCCTTGAATTGAAAAAAGATTTTGAATACGTCATTATTGATTGCCCCGCAGGGATCGAGCAGGGGTTCAAAAATGCGGTAGCAGGAGCAGATCAGGCCATCGTGGTCACTACACCGGAAAATGCTGCAGTACGTGATGCGGATCGTGTCATCGGCCTGCTGGAGAGTTCACATATTCAATCACCTAAACTGGTGGTGAATCGAATTCGCAATAATATGGTTAAATCGGGTGACATGTTAGATATCGATGGTATTTTACAAGTACTTAATATTGACCTGATTGGCATCGTGCCTGATGATGAACTAGTCATCAAAGCTGCCAATTCAGGAGAACCCACGGTCATGAATCCGGATTCACTTGCAGCGATTGCGTATCGGAATATTGCACGCCGCATTCTGGGAGATACGGTCCCATTAATGCAGCTGGAGCAGAAAAAGGGTGCTTTTTCTCGCTTCAAAAAGTTCTTCGGAATGGGTTAACTCGTTAAACGAACTTATTCATAATTTTAAATACATGACAGCCGTGGCGCATAGCCCGGCTTTTTTTGTTATCTGACCGGCAGGCTTGTTCATATTATCATCCACCTCTTCATAGGATGTAGTAAACAAGCCTCGGCGGGAGGATATTCCATGAACACGAAACTCAGAATCAAGCAGAGACGAGAAGAACGCATTCGGCGACTGATGGATGGAGCCACTGTGGAGGTCTTACAGGAGCAAAAAGTAGGTTCATTGTTGGACAAGAATGAGATCATGCACCGGAAACCGTTTACGCCTAGTGAAGGGATACAAGAAAGAGATCCAGAATGGTTGTGGAAAAAAGAGAACGGTCGTTTCGTTCCAGGGGGGCATTCGAGATTCAACCTAATCAAGTCACTTTTAAAACGAACGGTCATTAGCGCTTTGATATTCGGCGGAGTATGGGGGCTGTTTCAATTAGATACATCGTGGACGAAAGCTCCCAAAACAGTCATTGCCGATGCACTCCATCGAGATATGGATTTTGCCTCTGCAGCAGCCTGGTATGAACGCCATTTTGGAGGAACGCCTTCGTTTCTGCCTGTTCTTGGTCATACGACGGATGCTGTCAATGGCTCAGGCATACGACAATTACTGGGTAAACCAATCTCAGGAACAGTGGTTCAGCCATTCGCGCTGAGCATGAAAGGAATTGAGATCGTTCCGGATGCTGCTGGTGCAGAACTTATACAGGTCGCAAGTTCGGATGCTGGACGTGTCATGGAGGTTATCGGAGATGCAGCAAGTGGATTCACCGTTGTGATTCAACATACAGGCAATGTCACGGCAATATACGGTCGGCTGAACGAAAGTGAAGTGAACGTGAATGATTGGGTGGAAGCGGGGAATCCAGTGGGGAGTCTCAAAGCTACGGGTGGTGAGCAACCGGCCACGCTCTATTTTGCGGTCAAAGAGGGGGAGGAGTACGTAGACCCAGCGGAAGTTGTTGCCCTTGATTAGGGTGTGGGGGGTCCGTATTACGTTTCATCCGTTTTTTGTAATTATCATGATGGCCTCCCTCCTGACTGGACATTTCATTGAACTTATTACGCTGTTTGCCATCGTATTCATTCATGAATGTGGACATGCTGCGGCGGCGGCCCTTCTGGGCTATCGTGTTTTGTCAATCCAGATGCTTCCTTTTGGAGGAGTAGCGGTTATTGAAGATGGAGGTACGATCACGGCCTACCGGGAAATCATGATTGCTCTTGCAGGTCCATTACAAAACATGCTGATGGTTGGTGTGGTTTTATTGTTGCAGTATGGCCATCTCGGCGATCCGGTTTTTCTCAATTATATCATTCAGGGAAACCTGCTCATCGCCCTATTTAATCTGCTGCCTGTACTTCCTCTGGACGGAGGAAAAATTGTTCAGGCGCTTGTCAGTCTGTGGGCACCCTACTATACAACATTAATGTGGACTTACAGAATTAGCATTCTGTTTAGCGTAGGAGTTGTTTTGTATGCGATCTGCCGATGGTTTACTGGAGACTACGGCTTACCGTTAAACATTCTGTTAATCGGTCTTTTTTTGTTCTATTCCAATCTGACGGATTACCGAAATGTACCTTATCGCTTTATTCGTTTTCTGATGAATCGAGAAGGGGCGTTCACTCGTCACGCGGCTGCTGGCAGTTTGGCGCAGCCAATAATCTCATTTCCAGCGAAACCTTTGGACACTATTTTGCGTCTATTAAAGAGAGAAAGATACCATATGGTATACGTGATGAACAGACAGGGACAAATTATGGCCGTATTGCCTGAACAACGCATTATCGGGTCCTATTTTCAACAAAATGGCGATAAATTGTAGTGTTCTGGTGGACCTGTTCTGAAATGGGTTAATACATGTACAATGAGAATGGTAAAGAGAGCTGAAATGGATGTGGATGAATTGAATTGTCTTCTAGAGGTGAAGCCATGAAACAAATGATCGTACATAATGAACATAACCTCATGCAAATGGCGCTTCTGGAAGAAGGCAAAGCTGTGGAATTTACAGCAGAGCGTACACGCGAGCGTGGACTGTTGGGTTCCTTTTTCAAGGGACGGGTAGTTAATGTGCTACCGGGTATGCAGGCTGCTTTTGTGGATATCGGTCAGAAAAAGAATGCGTTTCTGTATGTGGATGATGTGTTACATCCCCATCTGGAGAAGCAACCTAAGGTGAAGCCTTCCATCTCGGAGTTGCTTCGTCCAGGTCAGGAAGTCATTGTTCAGGTTCTGAAAGAACCGGTAGGAGGCAAGGGAGCCCGGGTGACGACTCATTATTCACTTCCGGGCCGATGGCTTGTCTACATGCCTGTTGCCGACTATGTGGCGGTTTCCAAGAAGATTGCCCGTGAAGGGGATCGTTCTCGTCTTAAGGCACTTGGGGAGCAGCTGAGGCGGGATGAAGAAGGACTTATTATTCGAACCGTATCTGGAGAAGAGCAGCATGAAGCCATCAAGTCGGACTTGGAAACATTACGTGCGCAGTGGTACCTGATTCGTGAAAAAGCGGACAGTTTGCCTTCGCCAAGCCTCCTGCATCGGGATCATAGCATGGTGCAGCGAATCATCAGAGATGTGTACACACCAGGCAGTGATGAGGTCATCACCGATAGTGAAGGACAAGCCCGTGAGGTAAAAGCATTGCTGGAAGAGATTAGTCCTGGTCATCAACCCAAAGTTCAGGTGTATCGGGGTACAGAATCCATCTTTGCTGCCTATGGTGTACAGGAGCAGTTGAATAAGGATTTTGCCCGAAAAGTCTGGCTGCCCGGAGGCGGATATATTGTCATTGACCATACTGAAGCTCTGACTGTAGTGGATGTGAACACAGGCAAATATACAGGAGCTGGCGGTGACAGTCTGGAAGAGACCGTGACGGAGACCAACATGCAGGCAGCAGTGGAGATTGCCCGTCTGATGCGTCTGCGGGATATCGGTGGCATGATAATTGTCGACTTCATTGATATGGAGGAAGCCTCGAATCGGCATGAAGTTGCGTCAACCTTGGAGGGTGAACTCAAAAAGGATCGGACCAAAGCGTTTGTAATGGGTTGGACCAAGCTGGGTTTGCTCGAACTTACCCGTAAGAAAGTGCGGGAAGAAAGTACGTTGCCCTATGTTGAGCCGTGTTCTTCCTGTCATGGAACGGGAAAAAGATATATTTCACCTTTGCATTGATTTTTGATATATTGCGTGATATAATCTTCAAGTATGTGTTTAGCCTATTGGTCTTGCACATGCTGTAACCGCACTGGCCGGGTATAAGAACAGTTCCGCAAGGAGGCTGTCACCTGAGAACGGGCGAGTCTGAGACATGAGGAGGTGCAAGGCAAATGTACGCAATTATTGAAACAGGCGGCAAACAGTACAAAGTCCAAGAGGGCGATGTTCTGTTCATCGAGAAATTGACTGCGAACGATGGCGAAAGCGTAACGTTCGACCGTGTCCTGGCTGTATCTAACGATCAAGGTTTGACAGCAGGTACACCATTGATTTCCGGAGCTACTGTAACGGCTAAAGTGGAGAAACATGGCAAAGGACAAAAGGTTATCGTATACAAATACAAACCTAAAAAGAACTACCATGTGAAGCAAGGTCACCGTCAACCGTACACTAAAGTAACTATCGAAACAATCAAAGCGTAAAGAAGGTGCGATAAGTGATTATCGTTCAAATCTTTCGTGATGAGGACGGGAACATCGAACGCTTTTCCATCGAAGGGCATGCCAATTTTGCCAAGCGGGGAGAAGATATCGTATGTGCCGGGGTATCCGCTGTTACAGTGGGTACGGTGAACTCAATTGAAACATTGACCGGTGTCGAAATGGATGCCAAGATGAAGAATGGCTTTCTAAGTGGTTCTTTACCTTTGTTGGAGAGAGGGGAAACCTGGTCCCAGGTACAACTGTTACTCGAATCCATGGTGGTTATGCTCTCTAATATTGCAGAGTCATACGGGAAGTATATTAAAATACAGCAATTCAAATAAGCAAAGAAGGAGGACAACCAATCATGTTGAAATTAAATCTTCAGTTATTCGCATCGAAAAAAGGTGTAGGTTCCACGAAGAACGGACGTGACAGTAATGCTCAACGTCTGGGTGTTAAACGTGCTGATGGTCAAACTGTAACTGGTGGTAGCATTCTCGTTCGCCAACGCGGAACGAAAATTCACCCAGGAACTAACGTTGGCATCGGTAAAGATGACACTTTGTTCGCGAAAATCGACGGCGTTGTAAAATTCGAACGTTGGGGACGCGATCGCAAAAAAGTAAGCATCTATCCTGTTAATGTTGCTCCTGTAGCAGCAGCAGTAGAAGCGTAATATCGGCATTCCGCCTAAGGAGCCTTCGGCATTTTTGCCGAAGGTTTTTTGTATTCAACGGTTATTCGGTAATGAACTGGCAGAAAAGACATGTTATACTTGGTTACGGTGGGTGTAGACCAACCGAGTTTTGTAGAACGGGGAGAAGCCATGAAATCTTGGAAAAGAGTGCCGTGGATTGCGGCATGTTCACTTCTGATTCCTTTGGTTTTCGTTATGTTGTATCCGGCGATGATCTCAAGCGTCGTATGCGCATTGTGGTCCGTCGCAGTATTGTTCATTTCTGTGAATGCGATGAAGAAACAGGCGGAGGCGGAACGCAGAACCATCATACAATCCATGGAAAAGACAGCAATTGCTTCATTAAATCATCATCGACACGACTGGATGAACGACCTTCAGGTGTTATATGGATATCTTCGGATGGGCAAACTTGATAAATCCCTGCAATGTGTGGAAAGAATAAAAGAGCGGGTTACGGAAGAGAGTCGAATCTCCAGGTTGGGTATTCCTTCGCTCGTATTTTATCTTCAATCTTTTCGGGCCAGTGGAATGCCGCTGGAATTGCATGTGGAAATAGAAGAAGAGTTGCAGCTTAGTGCTCTGGTCTCTCCCGAGGATGGCGAGTCACTTACCGGGGCGATTGCGGATGCAATCAGAGCCTATCAATATGGCGGCGGCCGGTCTTCTTGGGGAGAGGTTCGCAAACTGACCTTGAACTTCGGGCAGGATCATGGAGATGTGGTTGTCCGACTGGAGGGGGATCAAACACCCGATCCGGAAACATTGCGGCAGCTTACTGCCGTACTCCAAGGAAAAAAAGTCAGAACGGAGCAGTTTCCGTCTGAGGATACGTTTATACAATTCAGAATGCCGTGTGGAATATAGGAAGAAGGGGTTAACCAATGTTTGTAGATAAAGCGAAGATTTATGTAAAAGCCGGAGACGGAGGGGACGGAATTATTTCCTTCCGTCGTGAGAAGTATGTTCCAAACGGTGGACCCGCCGGGGGCGATGGAGGCAGAGGGGCTGACATCATTTTCCGGGTGGATGAAGGTCTGCGGACGTTGATGGATTTCCGTTACCAGCGTCACTTCAAGGCCCCACGTGGTGAGAAGGGACGTAATAAAAGTCAGCACGGTGCAAACGCTGAGAACATGATTGTGCGCATTCCACCAGGAACTGTCATTCTGGATGAAGACAGTGGAGAAGTACTGGCGGATATGACACGTCACGGTCAACAAGTTGTTATTGCTCGTGGTGGTCGGGGTGGTCGGGGTAACATCCGATTTGCCACACCGAACAATCCTGCGCCTGAACTTGCCGAGAATGGTGAAGAAGGCCAAGAGCGTTACATCGTATTAGAGCTAAAAGTGATGGCAGATGTTGGTCTGGTTGGTTTCCCGAGTGTCGGGAAATCCACGCTGCTTTCTGTCGTTTCGTCAGCCAAACCAAAGATTGGTGCATATCATTTCACAACCATTACACCGAACCTGGGTGTAGTTGGTGTAGGAGAAGGCCGAAGCTTCGTTATGGCCGATTTGCCTGGTCTGATTGAAGGCGCACATGAAGGAATCGGACTGGGACATGAGTTTTTACGTCATGTCGAGCGTACCCGTATTATTATTCATGTGGTGGACATGTCGGGTTCAGAAGGACGCGATCCATTTGAAGACTGGCAGAAAATTAATGATGAACTGAAACTGTATAATCCGCTTTTGGCTGAGAGACCGCAGGTTGTAGCAGCCAATAAAATGGATATGCCGGACTCTGAAGCAAACCTGGAGCAATTTTTGCAGCAAGTTCGTGAGGTGCAACCGGATATTGAAGTGATGCCTATTTCATCTCTGACTCGTAAAGGGATTCAAGAGCTCTTGTATCGTGCCGCTGATCTCCTGGATCAGATTCCGGACGAGCCAGTGGTTGAAGAGGTAGCAGACGTATCCGAACGTAAAGTGTACAGCTTGGACAAAAAAGAGGACGATGGTTTCCGCATCTTGCGTGAGAATGAAATGTTCGTTGTCGAAAGTGCCAAGATTGATCGCATGATGAAACGGATGCAATTGAACTCGCATGAAGCTATATTGAAACTCGCACGTACAATGCGTTATATGGGTGTGGACGCTGAGTTGCGTAAGCGTGGAGCTGTAGAAGGCACCATCGTGCGTATTGGAGACTTTGAATTTGAATTTGTGGAAGGCAGCAGTTACTACTAAGTAACCGTCTTCCGTGGAGAGACAGATTGATATACAGACGCAGAGAAGTGGGAAGTTGACCCGCAGCTCTGCGTTTTTTTTGTTTTTTCCTGACATGGGAGAGGCATAAACTTGTATACTGTGAGGAATACATTTCAAAAAATAGGCATGTCATGTATTGCCCTTTTGTCGTAGATCCTATATAATGTCCACTATATGAATACATGAGTCTTTGAGGAGAGGACGTTCTGTGAACGAACGCTATTACTTGGTACGGGAAGATATTTTACCGGAGGCAGTGGTGAAGACCATGCAGGTAAAAGAACTACTGGCTTCTGGTGATGTTAAAACAGTGCATGAGGCGGTTGAACAGGTTGGATTAAGCCGGAGCGCCTTTTACAAGTACAAGGATGGAATTCATCTGATCAACCAGCTTGAACGGGAGAGAATTGTAACGATCTCTATTGATCTGGAGCATCAGTCAGGGATCTTGTCTCGTGTGCTTGGACATGTAGCAGGTTATGGAGCCAACGTGCTCACGATTAATCAGAGTATACCGCTTCAAGGAAGAGCCAATGTTGTCATTTCAGTGGAAACGACACATCTTCATGGCGAAATTGGTGAAATGCTGGATCGAATGCAAGATATGCCTGGAGTAAGACGCACACGTATTGTAGGCCAAGGTTAATGAGGCTTTAACATACAGGACTGACAGACAAGAATAGACATTAGGGGGTAGATCGTTAGTGAAACCAGTAAAAGTCGGATTGTTGGGTCTGGGAACTGTGGGGACGGGAGTCGTTCGCATTGTGGAAGGAAATCAGGAGGATCTGAGCAGTCAGGTTGGATCGCCGATTGTCATTGAGAAGATCGCGGTGAAAAATACAGAGAAAGAACGTGTTATTGCTGTAGACCGTGCCAAGCTCACTGAAGATCCTTGGGAAGTCATTCGTCATCCGGATATTGATGTCATCGTTGAAGTCATGGGTGGCATTGATCAGACGAAAGAGTATATTCTTGAAGCGTTGGAACGTGGGAAGCATATCGTAACAGCGAACAAAGATCTCATGGCACTGCATGGTACAGAGATTTTGGCGAAGGCGCAGGAAAAGCAATGTGATGTGTTCTATGAGGCGAGTGTTGCGGGAGGGATTCCAATCATTCGTACGTTAATTGAAGGTTTCTCTTCCGACCGGATTACTCGCATTATGGGGATAGTGAACGGAACAACGAACTTTATTCTGACCAAAATGAGTCAGGAAGGTGCATCCTATGAAGAAGTGCTGGCCGAAGCACAGGCGCTGGGATACGCTGAATCGGATCCAACCTCCGATGTGGAAGGACTTGATGCAGCTCGCAAAATGGCGATCTTGAGCACACTGGGTTTCCGCACTAATGTGGAGTTGAAGGATGTAACTGTTAAAGGCATATCCTCCGTTACTCGTGAAGACATAACGTATGCCAGAAGACTGGGCTATGAGATGAAGTTACTTGGTATTGCGGACCGGATTGACGATGAGATTACGATTAGCGTACAGCCGACAATGGTTAGACAGAATCACCCCATTGCTTCAGTCAATGGTGTGTTCAACGCAGTATATGTACACGGTGAAGCTGTAGGGGAGACCATGTTCTACGGTGCGGGTGCGGGAGAACTGCCAACGGCAACTTCGGTTGTAGCTGATATTGTGGCGGTTACCAAAAACCTCAAACTTGGCGTGAACGGTCTCAAAGCAATTGTTCCTTATAAGCAGAAGCGAATGCAAAGCGATGAGCAGATCGTGTCGAAAAACTTTATTTTACTGCACGTGGACGACAAAGCCGGTGTATTGGCACAGATTACACAAATTTTCGCTGAATATGATGTCAGTCTGGCGTCGGTTGTTCAACAGCCGAATGAGCACAACCCGGATGCCGAGATCATTATCGTTACGCATAATGCAAGTAAGGCAAGCATGGATAAAGTGTTAAAACATTTTGAATCACTCAGCGTCATTCGTCGCATTAAGAGTGTATACCGGGTCGAAGGATAATTGTCCTCACCCCATACTGCATCTTCATTATTTCCGTTATAAATTATACCCGTATCATCAGGTCATCATATCAGATTATTAAAACATAAAGGAGTTTACCCACAATGAGATATCAAGGACTTTTGCAAACGTACAGAGAGCACCTTCCGGTTAATGAAAATACACCACTGCTTACGCTTCAGGAAGGGAATACACCGTTGATTTATGCAGAGAATCTGTCTGAGGAGCTCGGCTTAAAAGTATACTTCAAGTATGAAGGTTTGAATCCTACAGGATCTTTCAAAGACCGCGGTATGGTTATGGCGGTTGCCAAAGCGATGGAAGAGGGCAGCCGTACGATCATGTGTGCATCTACAGGTAACACGTCAGCAGCTGCAGCTGCCTACGCCGCACGTGGTGGCCTCAATTGTATCGTGCTGATCCCTAATAATAACATTGCACTGGGTAAACTGGCCCAAGCCATGATTTATGGAGCCAAAGTGATTGCGATTAATGGTAACTTTGACCGTGCACTGGAGATTGTGCGTGAGATCACAGCCAAACATCCGATCACGCTTGTAAACTCTGTGAATCCGTTCCGGATCGAAGGACAGAAGACAGCAGCGTTTGAAGTGGTTGAACAACTGGGCGAAGCGCCTGACGTTCTGGCTATTCCAGTTGGTAATGCGGGGAATATCTCGGCCTATTGGAAAGGGTTCAAAGAATATAAAGAGGCTGGTAAATCCAACACGCTGCCACGCATGGTTGGTTTCGAAGCCGAAGGTGCGATGGCGATTGTCAAAGGTGAACCGATTCTTGAGCCTGAAACAGTAGCCACAGCGATTCGAATCGGTAATCCGGCGAGCTGGAAAACGGCTGTAGCTGCAGCTGAGGAATCTGGTGGACAGATTAACTATGTAACGGATGAACAGATCCTGACAGCGTATCGTACGCTTGCATCTCGGGAAGGGATTTTTGCTGAACCTGCTTCTGCGGCTTCCCTTGCTGGTGTATACAAACTGAAGAGCGAAGGGTACTTTAAAGGCGGAGAGACTGTAGTTTGCGTACTGACAGGTAATGGCCTGAAAGATCCGAATATTGCGATCAAAACAGTAGCGACTGAACCGCTTGTTGTTGAAGATACGGAAGAAGCAGTAATGGCGGCCATTGCACAATTGGAGCAGCAATCTGTATGAGTTTGCGTGAAAAGGTAACTGTAAAAATACCTGCAAGCACAGCCAATCTCGGTCCGGGCTTTGATACTCTGGGTATGGCATTGTCTCTGTATGCCTGGTTGGAGATGAAACCTGCCGAGCAGACGACATTTCATCTACACGGCGATCATTTGACAGGCCTGCCTACGGATAAATCGAATTTGATTTACGAAGTCGCACAGATGGTATTCGATGAAGCTGGGGTGTCTGTACCTGAATTGGAGATTTCCATGTATTCCGATATTCCACTTACGCGTGGACTCGGCAGTAGTGCATCAGCCATCGTTGGTGCACTGGCGGCAGCGAATGCATTAATTGGTACTCCTTTATCGGATGCGAAACTTCTGGATATAGCCACCTCCCTCGAGAAGCATCCTGATAATGTGGGTGCATCACTCTATGGGGGTATTATTACGGCTGCATGGGATGGTGTGCGGGTAGATCATATTCGTATTGAGCCACACCAGGATTTGCAGGCTTTGGTTGTTGTACCTGAATTCCAACTGTCTACTTCAAAAGCAAGGAATGTTATTCCAGAGCAATTTGGCATGTCTGATGTGGTGCATAACATTAGCAGATCCTCGCTGCTCGTTGCCGCTTTGGCGAGTGGGCGACTGGATATGATTCAGAAGGCGATGTCAGATCGAATTCACCAACCGTACCGGGCATCATTGGTGCCAGGCATGGCTGAGATATTGGAACATGCTGTCGATCATGGAGCGTTGGGAGCTGCCCTGAGCGGAGCGGGACCGACCGTATTAACCTTGGTAGATCGTCATGACACCCGCAAAGCGGAATTGGAACAATATTTGCTGAACACCATGGAGCGGGAGGGCATATCTGCTTCTGCACTGTGGCTCGATCCGGATTTGGACGGTGTAACCGTGCTGCCTGATCAAGACGAACGTCCTTTTTTTGGACAGAATCAAAGGGGAAGTTAATGCATGAAAAGAATTGCAGTATTACCTGAAGGCTCAGTTTCCCATGAGGCGATTGATTTCCTTTTTAACAGTGAACCGTTAGATTTGCTTCACTCCAAGCTGATTTCAGATGTTTTTCGAGCAACAGATAGTGGAAAAACACAATACAGTGTCATTCCGATGGAAAATACAATTGAAGGTTCCGTTAGCCTTCACATGGACTGGCTTGTGAATGAAGTGGATATTCCAATGCAAGCAGAGTGGATATACCCGTCCATCCAGAATGTCATTGGACATGGGGTTGAATTCAGGACGGAGAGCGGCGAGTATGATTTTAGTAAAATTACCAAGATCATGTCTCATCCTGTGGCTATTCCGCAGTGTCAGAACTTTATTCGGCTGCATTCGCCTGATGCGGATCTTGAAGGTGTGAACAGTACAGCCGAAGCTGTAGAGATTGTGAAGAAAAATCCGGGTAAGGGCTGGGTAGCCATCGGTACCAAGCTTGCTGCTCAGAAGCATGGTCTGGACATTATGGCTGAACGAGTTACAGATCATGACAATAACTATACCCGTTTTGTGCTTATCGGCCATGAACCTGTGGTTATTCCTCGTGAACCGGATCATGTGAAAACCAGCTTGCTCGTGACATTGCCAGAAGATGCACCGGGAGCGTTGCATCAGGTATTGTCGGCATTTGCCTGGCGGAAGCTGAATCTGACCCGTCTTGAATCTCGTCCAACGAAGAAACGATTGGGCAGCTATTATTTCTACATTGATGTTGTGGAAACGGTCGATTCGGTATTGCTCACTGCAGCCATGGCTGAGATAGAGGCGTTGAATTGTCAGGTGCGTGTTCTTGGTAGCTATCCTTGTTATACATATCCTTCGAGGTAATCGACCTGTATGATGGTTGGAATGTTAGAAGGTTGTCGTAATTCTGGATAGAATGAACAAGTAAGAGCTTTTCATTTGGTGTACAATGGACGAGTTATAACGTTCGGAGTTAGGGAAATGGATATTTTATGGAGGTGCAGTCATCGGTGGCAGAGCAGTGGATCTATTTGGATGGTCAGTATGTGACCAAAGAGAACGCAACCGTTTCGGTATATGATCATGGATTTTTGTACGGAGACGGGATTTTCGAAGGTATTCGGATCTATAACGGAAATATTTTCAGATGTAAGGCTCACTTGGATCGTTTGTATGATTCGGCAAAATCCATCAGTTTGAACATCCCGCTGTCCATGGATGAGATGTTGGAAGTGATGGCTGAAACGGTGCGCCGCAATGATATGCGTAATGGGTATATTCGTCTTATCGTATCACGTGGCCCTGGTAATCTTGGTTTGGACCCGCTTCGTTGCCCTAAGGCATCCGTAATCATCATCGTGGAGCAATTGGCGATTTATCCGGAGGAAGCGTATCTGACTGGATTAAAAGCAGTCTCCGTATCCCAACGTCGGAACATCCCGGACGCTTTGAATCCGAAAATTAAATCATTGAACTATCTGAATAACATCCTGGTTAAAATCCAGTCTAACTATTCAGGTGCTGGAGAAGCGATTATGTTGAATTCCCAAGGTTACGTTACCGAGGGTTCAAGTGATAACATCTTCATCATCAAAAATGGTGTAGTATACACGCCGCCTTGTTATCTCGGTGCTCTTGAAGGGATTACACGTCAAGCCATTATCGATCTATGTGGAGAACTGGAGCTTGAATTAAAAGAAGTGCCATTCACCCTGCATGATGTGTATATCGCAGACGAAGTCTTTTTCACCGGGACAGCTGCAGAAGTTATCGCTGCATGTGAAGTGGATGGAAGAACAATTGGTACGGGTGTCGCAGGTCCTGTAACGCTGAGACTGTTGGAAGCATTCCGTCAGATTGTTGACAAAGATGGTTATAAAGTGTGGGAATCTTAAGTAAGAATTGTATAGCATAGGGAACAGGAATCCTCCTTGTCCGATAAAATTCAGCATACCTGGTGTATGGGGATTTTAGCGACAGGAGGATTTTTTTTGTTTAGTTGATGTCATTAGCCCGGTTTCTGCATAGGATGTAGTAACGGTATGGGCGAATGTACTGCCCAAGTATGACGTCTAGGAGGTTAGTTCCCTGTGAAAATACACATGGTGAAAAAAGGCGACACATTATATCTGCTGTCCCAAAAATACAATGTTGCGCTGGACAAATTGATCACGGCTAATCCGCAAATCACAAATCCCGACAAGCTGGCTATTGGCATGAAAGTCAAAATCCCTGCAGAGCCAGTAACACCGAAGCCGGAGGGTATGCTCCACAGTCACAAGGTTCAGCAAGGAGATTCGTTATGGAAGTTGGCACAAGCCTGGGGAGTTCCTTTAAAAGATATGATCAATGCCAATCCACAGTTGAAAAATCCGAATGCTCTTCTGGTGGGGGAAACGGTCTACATTCCCTCGATGCATGCACAAGGAAACACGATGTCTAACTCGGGTGCCAGCAACATTGCTGCAAATGAAAAATTGTCGCCTGAAGGTAAGGAATACACGGGAGTCAAAGAACCGGAACAACCTGCTCCAGTTGCACCAACTCCTCCTGCTCCGGTATCAGAGGTTCCAGTCCCAGTACCTGCTCCACCACCAGCTAATCCAGAAAAACCGAATGTGAAGCCTGAACTGGAGGTGCTGCCGCAGTTGCCAGAACTTCCTGAAGTGAAACCCGAAAAGGAAATGCCGAAAAAAGAAGAGGTTAAACCCGAAGTTCAAGTTAAACCTGTAGCGGAATCCAAGAAATACACAATGCCTAATCTTTCGCCTGAAATTATGCCTTTGCCTGTAATGCCTAATACCGAGCCTCCAACTGAGGTTGCACCAGCAACGAAAAAGCCCTGTGGTTGTGGTAACAAGTTGCATCATGCGTCAGCGGAGCATCCTTATGTTCAAATTCCGGTTCCTGCACAAGAGGTGTATGGTATTCAGCAAGACATGTACACGGCAGAAGTGAGTAACAATGCGCCGTTTCCAGGGATTTCGGAAGTTAGCCCTTACAGTGGCAGTGAAATGACTAACAGCCCGTGGACGGGTGCGGAGCAGAGCTATAACCACAATAACGTTATGCCAAATCTGTCTCCAGAAATGCAAAACAACTCATTTCCGATTGCACCAGCTGGCGAAGTGAATAGTCCATTTCCAACGTATGCAGCACCTAGTCATATGAATCATCAGCCACCATTCATATCTCCATACTCGATGCTTCCGTATCCTCCATGCGGATGTGGATCACATACACATGTCCCTCAGTATACTTATCCTTCTTATGGTTACCAGGAACCGGCTTGGAACATGAACATGTACGGTCCTTCGTATGGTATGCCACCTGAAATGTCTACATCAACGATGCCAAACCAGCCTATCGAGTATGCATATCAGAATCCGTATCCTACACAGAACATGGTTCCGCCGTCCCCGCTTGGAGCATTTGGCGAAATGTATCCTCCTCAAGGGCAAGGCAGTGGTGGCAAAAAGGGAGGGCGTGAAGACGCTAACTTAAGTCAGGTAAGCATTGAAGAGGTTGGATCAGATTCGGAGGCGAAGTCCAAGCAAACCGGAAATAAGCCAGCAGCCGCAAAACGCAGAACGAGCAAGGCTCCTCTGAAGAACAAATCCAAAGTATCTGTGTCAGGAAAAACATCCAGAGAGGGTGTAGCTACTTCCAACCAACGGAAATCAAATAAAAAGCGTCGTAATCCATGGATACAAAACTAACCAGAGGACTGCGATCGATAGAGAAGTAAGTTACCTATAATATTAGCGGGAAGTTAACTCTGTGATAGGGAGTTGGCTTCCCGCTAACTCTGAATGAACAATGAACTGCATATAAAGGAGATATAATTTTTCAGGAATAATGGGAGCATTTTGTAGAGAAATATTGAAAACCCTTTCATATATGTGCTAAAATATTTGTTGTACCCTATGAGCGTACCGCGATAATAGGACAAGTTAGGGAACCGATATGATCGCTTTAGCTAATGCAAAACTAGTAAAGAAAAGAAATGAAAAAAAACTGTTGCATTAGATTCAGCCGTATGATATATTATTTAAGTCGCCGCTGAAACACACGGCTGACACGGGAAACACAATAAATGAAGAAACAAGTTTGATCTTTGAAAACTGAACAACGAGTGAGTAAACATTCTGCTTGCAGAATGAAAGCGAAAGTTTGAAACAAGCCTTGGCTTGGATCGACTGGAGCACAAATGAGATGTTTAATCTCGTCAGATTCAAAATGAGCTTATCGCTCTTTTCAATACTTTATTGGAGAGTTTGATCCTGGCTCAGGACGAACGCTGGCGGCATGCCTAATACATGCAAGTCGAGCGGAGTTGATAAGAAGCTTGCTTCTTTGAGACTTAGCGGCGGACGGGTGAGTAACACGTAGGCAACCTGCCCTCAAGTTTGGGACAACTACCGGAAACGGTAGCTAATACCGAATAGTTGTTTTCTTCGCCTGAAGGAAACTGGAAAGACGGAGCAATCTGTCACTTGGGGATGGGCCTGCGGCGCATTAGCTAGTTGGTGGGGTAACGGCTCACCAAGGCGACGATGCGTAGCCGACCTGAGAGGGTGATCGGCCACACTGGGACTGAGACACGGCCCAGACTCCTACGGGAGGCAGCAGTAGGGAATCTTCCGCAATGGGCGAAAGCCTGACGGAGCAATGCCGCGTGAGTGATGAAGGTTTTCGGATCGTAAAGCTCTGTTGCCAGGGAAGAACGCTTGGGAGAGTAACTGCTCTCAAGGTGACGGTACCTGAGAAGAAAGCCCCGGCTAACTACGTGCCAGCAGCCGCGGTAATACGTAGGGGGCAAGCGTTGTCCGGAATTATTGGGCGTAAAGCGCGCGCAGGCGGTCATTTAAGTCTGGTGTTTAATCCCGGGGCTCAACCCCGGATCGCACTGGAAACTGGGTGACTTGAGTGCAGAAGAGGAGAGTGGAATTCCACGTGTAGCGGTGAAATGCGTAGATATGTGGAGGAACACCAGTGGCGAAGGCGACTCTCTGGGCTGTAACTGACGCTGAGGCGCGAAAGCGTGGGGAGCAAACAGGATTAGATACCCTGGTAGTCCACGCCGTAAACGATGAGTGCTAGGTGTTAGGGGTTTCGATACCCTTGGTGCCGAAGTTAACACATTAAGCACTCCGCCTGGGGAGTACGGTCGCAAGACTGAAACTCAAAGGAATTGACGGGGACCCGCACAAGCAGTGGAGTATGTGGTTTAATTCGAAGCAACGCGAAGAACCTTACCAGGTCTTGACATCCCTCTGATCGATGCAGAGATGTATCTTTCCTTCGGGACAGAGGAGACAGGTGGTGCATGGTTGTCGTCAGCTCGTGTCGTGAGATGTTGGGTTAAGTCCCGCAACGAGCGCAACCCTTGATCTTAGTTGCCAGCACTTCGGGTGGGCACTCTAAGGTGACTGCCGGTGACAAACCGGAGGAAGGTGGGGATGACGTCAAATCATCATGCCCCTTATGACCTGGGCTACACACGTACTACAATGGCCGGTACAACGGGCTGTGAAGCCGCGAGGTGGAACGAATCCTAAAAAGCCGGTCTCAGTTCGGATTGCAGGCTGCAACTCGCCTGCATGAAGTCGGAATTGCTAGTAATCGCGGATCAGCATGCCGCGGTGAATACGTTCCCGGGTCTTGTACACACCGCCCGTCACACCACGAGAGTTTATAACACCCGAAGTCGGTGGGGTAACCGCAAGGAGCCAGCCGCCGAAGGTGGGATAGATGATTGGGGTGAAGTCGTAACAAGGTAGCCGTATCGGAAGGTGCGGCTGGATCACCTCCTTTCTATGGAGAATCGTTTCCTGTAACGGAAACATTCAAATACGCAGCTTAGCTGCAAAACTACTCACTCGTTGCTCAGTTTTGAGAGCTCAAACTCTCAAACAGCTTGCTTTTGCATGGAGCTTGTTCTTTGAAAACTAGATATCGAAACGAAAGTAAATGCGAATTAGAACATTCCTTTTTAGCTGAACTTGTGTAAACAAGTTTCAATAAAAACGGTAGTTAATTGCTGTTGCGATGGTATCGACTGGGAGCGACTTTTGGCTTTGGACGCAGTCCAAAACAAGGGAAGCGAGCGATCGAAACCGGAGCAATTTGGTTAAGCTACTAAGAGCACACGGAGGATGCCTAGGCGCTAGGAGCCGATGAAGGACGTGGCGAACAACGAAACTGCCTCGGGGAGCTGTAAGCAAGCTTTGATCCGGGGGTGTCCGAATGGGGAAACCCAGCTGGGGTAATTTCCAGTTACTCACAACTGAATACATAGGTTGTGTAGAGGCATACCAGGGGAACTGAAACATCTAAGTACCCTGAGGAAGAGAAAACAATAGTGATTCCGTCAGTAGCGGCGAGCGAACGCGGAGAAGCCCAAACCAGAGAGCTTGCTCTTTGGGGTTGTGGGACGTCTCACATGGAGTTACAAAGGAGTCAGTTAAACGAAGAGGTCTGGAAAGGCCCGCCAAAGAAGGTAAAAGCCCTGTAATTGAAAGTTGATTCTCTCCGAGACGGATCCCGAGTAGTGCGGGGCACGTGAAACCCCGTATGAATCCGGCAGGACCATCTGCCAAGGCTAAATACTTCCTAGCGACCGATAGTGAAGCAGTACCGTGAGGGAAAGGTGAAAAGCACCCCGGAAGGGGAGTGAAATAGAACCTGAAACCGTGTGCTTACAAAAAGTCAGAGCCCGTTTTAGGGGTGATGGCGTGCCTTTTGTAGAATGAACCGGCGAGTTACGTTCCCGTGCAAGGTTAAGGTGAAGAGCCGGAGCCGCAGCGAAAGCGAGTCTGAATAGGGCGATGTAGTACGTGGACGTAGACCCGAAACCGGGTGATCTACCCCTGTCCAGGGTGAAGGTGCGGTAACACGCACTGGAGGCCCGAACCCACGCACGTTGAAAAGTGCGGGGATGAGGTGGGGGTAGCGGAGAAATTCCAATCGAACTCGGAGATAGCTGGTTCTCCCCGAAATAGCTTTAGGGCTAGCCTCGGAAAACAGAGTCGTGGAGGTAGAGCACTGATTGGGTGCGGGGCCCGCAAGGGTTACCAAGCTCAGTCAAACTCCGAATGCCATAGACTTACTTCCGGGAGTCAGACAGTGAGTGCTAAGATCCATTGTCAAAAGGGAAACAGCCCAGACCATCAGCTAAGGTCCCCAAGTGTGTGTTAAGTGGGAAAGGATGTGGAGTTGCACAGACAACCAGGATGTTGGCTTAGAAGCAGCCACCATTGAAAGAGTGCGTAATAGCTCACTGGTCGAGTGACTCTGCGCCGAAAATGTAACGGGGCTAAACACACCACCGAAGCTATGGCTTGATGCTTTGCATCAGGGGTAGGGGAGCGTTGTATAAGGGTTGAAGGTGTACCGTAAGGAGCGCTGGACATTATACAAGTGAGAATGCCGGTATGAGTAACGAAAAGATCAGTGAGAATCTGATCCGCCGAAAGCCTAAGGGTTCCTGAGGAAGGCTCGTCCGCTCAGGGTAAGTCGGGACCTAAGGCGAGGCCGAAAGGCGTAGTCGAAGGACAACAGGTCGAAATTCCTGTACCACCGTAAGCCGTTATGAGCAATGGGGGGACGCAGTAGGGTAGTGACGCGGACTGATGGATGTCCGTCTAAGCAGTAAGGCTGATGTGTAGGCAAATCCGCACATCATAAGGCTGAGCTGTGATGGGGAGCGAAAATTGTAGTAGCGAAGGTCATGATCTCACACTGCCAAGAAAAGCCTCTAGCCAGGTGAAGGTGCCCGTACCGCAAACCGACACAGGTAGGCGAGAAGAGTATTCTAAGGCGCGCGGAAGAACTCTCGTTAAGGAACTCGGCAAAATGACCCCGTAACTTCGGGAGAAGGGGTGCCCCGGTAGTGTGAATAGCACGAGGGGGCCGCAGTGAAAAGGCCCAAGCGACTGTTTAGCAAAAACACAGGTCTGTGCGAAGCCGTAAGGCGAAGTATACGGGCTGACGCCTGCCCGGTGCTGGAAGGTTAAGGGGAGTGGTTAGGAGCAATCCGAAGCTGTGAACCGAAGCCCCAGTAAACGGCGGCCGTAACTATAACGGTCCTAAGGTAGCGAAATTCCTTGTCAGGTAAATTCTGACCCGCACGAATGGCGTAACGACTTGGGCGCTGTCTCAACGAGAGATCCGGTGAAATTTTAATACCTGTGAAGATGCAGGTTACCCGCGACAAGACGGAAAGACCCCATGGAGCTTTACTGCAGCTTGATATTGAATTTGGGTACGATCTGTACAGGATAGGTGGGAGCCTGAGAGACATGAGCGCCAGCTTGTGTGGAGGCAACGTTGGGATACCACCCTGATCGTATCTAGGTTCTAACCTGGTACCGTAATCCGGTGCGGGGACAGTGTCAGGTGGGCAGTTTGACTGGGGCGGTCGCCTCCTAAAGAGTAACGGAGGCGCCCAAAGGTTCCCTCAGAATGGTTGGAAATCATTCGAAGAGTGCAAAGGCATAAGGGAGCTTGACTGCGAGACCTACAAGTCGAGCAGGGACGAAAGTCGGGCTTAGTGATCCGGTGGTACCGCATGGAAGGGCCATCGCTCAACGGATAAAAGCTACCCTGGGGATAACAGGCTTATCTCCCCCAAGAGTCCACATCGACGGGGAGGTTTGGCACCTCGATGTCGGCTCATCGCATCCTGGGGCTGAAGTAGGTCCCAAGGGTTGGGCTGTTCGCCCATTAAAGCGGTACGCGAGCTGGGTTCAGAACGTCGTGAGACAGTTCGGTCCCTATCTGTCGTGGGCGTAGGAAATTTGAGAGGAGCTGTCCTTAGTACGAGAGGACCGGGATGGACGTACCGCTGGTGTACCAGTTGTTCCGCCAGGAGCACCGCTGGGTAGCTATGTACGGACGGGATAAACGCTGAAAGCATCTAAGCGTGAAGCCCCCCTCAAGATGAGATTTCCCAGTATGTAAGACCCCTTGAAGACGACGAGGTAGATAGGCTGGGGGTGGAAGTGCAGCAATGCATGGAGCTGACCAGTACTAATCGGTCGAGGGCTTATCCAAATATGCAAGTGATCATTCGCATGTTTCGTTTCGAATCTAGTTTTCAGAGAACGAACTCTGAAATGTAAGCTATGCGTTTGGTGGCGATGGCGGAGGGGTTCCACACGTACCCATCCCGAACACGACCGTTAAGCCCTCTAGCGCCGATGGTACTTGGACCGCAGGGTCCTGGGAGAGTAGGACGCCGCCAAGCGAACTCTTTCATCATACATAGAAAACAAGCTCTGCATGTGGACATTGTACGATGGATTGCATTTGCCCTGCAAATGCATATTATTCCCTGATAGCTCAGTTGGTAGAGCACTCGACTGTTAATCGAGTTGTCACAGGTTCGAGCCCTGTTCGGGGAGCCATTAAGGCCCGTTGGTCAAGGGGTTAAGACACCTCCCTTTCACGGAGGTAACAGGGGTTCGAATCCCCTACGGGTCATATTATGGAGGCTTAGCTCAGCTGGGAGAGCATCTGCCTTACAAGCAGAGGGTCGGGGGTTCGATCCCCTCAGCCTCCACCATAAGATTTTTAATAACGACGCGGGGTGGAGCAGCCCGGTAGCTCGTCGGGCTCATAACCCGAAGGCCGCAGGTTCAAATCCTGCCCCCGCAATTATACTTTCCCAATGGAAAGTGATCTGGAACCGTGGTGTAGTTGGCCTAACATGCCTGCCTGTCACGCAGGAGATCGCGGGTTCGAATCCCGTCGGTTCCGCCATTTTATATCTATCAATACCGTATGCGGAAGTGGCTCAGCGGTAGAGCATCGCCTTGCCAAGGCGAGGGTCGCGGGTTCGATTCCCGTCTTCCGCTCCAATATTTGCGCCCTTAGCTCAGCTGGATAGAGCGTTTGACTACGAATCAAAAGGCCGGGAGTTCGAATCTCTCAGGGCGCGCCATTATAACTTCATAATTTGCCGGCGTGGCGGAATGGCAGACGCGCTCGACTCAAAATCGAGTGGGAAACCGTGGAGGTTCGAGTCCTCTCGCCGGTATATATAACGGGATGTAGCTCAGCTTGGTAGAGCACCTGGTTTGGGACCAGGGGGTCGCATGTTCAAATCGTGTCATCCCGATCTCGAAAAAGTACTATCTAACTTATAGATAGTACTTTTTTTGTGTTTATCTTTATTACGTTGCGATATTACAAAGGGAATACGATTACGATGTGTGCTTAACATAACTTTCAATATGCCATCAGCTATTGGCCCATGGTCCCTTGGTTCATGAATATACGGGTTACTCTTCAGACGACAAGTTTTGCATAAAGCCTCGTTCTTTAGGTCACAATAGGTTTAAAAAGTGATAGAAGGGGTTCATGTGAACACGTTTAACTTCAGGAAACAATTCAAGAGACGCTGGCGACGGTGGAAACGAACAGTATGGATGACGGTTGCTTTGCTTGCAGTTACGATATTGGCTTACAGCGGATTGTCTATCTCATCGGCGATTGAACGTTTGCTGACCACTAATTTTAGTGAGGCAACTAGTGTGATGGGACCTGTTACGCCGGAGACCAGATCTGATCAGGAGATTCAGGCGTTAGTAGAGCAACTTAATACTGATCCGGATCATTTAACGAGTGTGGTTTTGGAAACACAGTACATTTGCGGAGTGGAGACAGAACAGTTGGGCAAGATGGCTAGACCACAGTTGAAGATGCTGCTGGTTCAACATCCGGAATGGGATGCTACCGTTGGAACATCAGATGAGTTGCATTTGAAGCAACGTGTAGATGACCTTTCACCGCTTTGCAAACAGCAGGCGTATATTAGCATAGATGCTGTGGGGAACCTTAATTTGTATGAGGGTAAGCCTGCAGAAGAGAAGGTTATTCGTACGTTTTTTCAGTTGGATGTGGGGACGTTGGAGAGTTCTTTGCCTGAAGGGGTGCTGGAGCAATTGCAGCAGGGTATCCGGATTCAGGACAAGGATGAGTATGATAGCGTAATCTCAACGTTTAGTGACTATGCGGTGGATGAAGATCATCATTTAATCCGCAATGGCGGGTAATCTTTTGTGCTAACTTACAACGTTAAGATACTGAAGTAATAATTAGATGGTTGGAGACCAGTGGCATTGGTGTTTCGCGAACTAATATACGTGGAATGTGGTGATGGACATCGAAGAGATGTCCTTTTTGTCGTTTTTGCCGAAATACATGAAAATACGAATAAACATGAAAAAAATCACGAATAAAGACGAGTAATGGGTTAGACAAAGTTTTTCCTGCCGCAGGGTCTATCTTTTGTTATAATGAAATGAACGATACATATGTTCGCTTTTGTGAGGGAGAGATGGTTTTGCGTTTTTTGGGAATTGACCCGGGGATTGCGATTGTTGGTTTTGGTTTTGTTGATAAAATCGGCAGTAAAGTGGTACCCGTACAATATGGATGTATTCAGACGGAAGCTCATACCCCTGAAGAGGAACGGTTGCTTCATGTATATGAAGGTATGGTGCAATTAATTGATAAGTACAAACCGGACGCAGTAGCGTTAGAGAAACTTTTTTTCAATCGGAACGTTACAACAGCGATGTCTGTCAGTCAGGCTAGGGGCGTCATGGTACTTGCTGCTGCACAGAAGGGTTTGCCTATTGCAGAGTATACACCAATGCAGATCAAGCAGGCTGTTGTTGGGTACGGTAAGGCTGAGAAGAAGCAAGTGCAGGAGATGGTCAAAATGTTCTTGCGTCTTCAAGTCATTCCTAAACCGGATGACGTAGCGGATGCGTTGGCTGTAGCCGTGTGCCATGCGCACTCTTATACATTAAATTCCAAGTTGAATGAGGTATTGCGAAAATGATTGATTTTCTAAGAGGACAGTTCATTCATGTAGAGAATGATTATATTGTGTTGGACGTTCATGGTGTGGGGTATCGCGTATTTTGTCCGAATCCATTTGCGTTCGCTAAGCAAGAAGGCGAAATTACCGTGTACACTCACCATCATGTGCGTGAGGATGCGATGCTGCTGTTTGGATTTGTGACACGGGATGAACAGCGCTTGTTCCGCAAACTGATTGAAGTATCCGGTATTGGTCCCAAAGTGGCGCTGGGCATACTCGCTGGAGGTACACCAGAACATGTGGTTACAGCGATTTACCAAGAGAATTTAACGTTCTTGACCAAATTGCCAGGCATCGGGAAGAAGACAGCGCAACGCATGATCCTGGATCTCAAGGATAAGCTGGATAGTTTTGGAGCGGCAGCGTATGCAACAGGTTTGTTCGCTCCTCCATCGGAAGAGTCGGGAAGTGGTTCAGCCTGGGATGAGGCACGTGAAGGTCTCAAGGCACTTGGGTATACTGACAGTGAACTTGATAAAGTATGGCTCAAATTGAAAAAGGATGTTACTACAGCGGATTCCGTTGATGTGTTGATGAAAAAAGCGCTGCAAATGCTGTTTACGGGATAATACAAATTGCATATTATAATATAGCTGTAGCCTGCAAAAAAAGGTAGGGATGAACATGGATGATCGGATTATTTCCGCGAACCTGATGATGGAAGACCAAAATGTTGAGTTGAGTCTTCGTCCCCGGTATTTGAATGAATATATCGGACAGAATCAGGTGAAGGAAAATTTAAAGATATATATTGAAGCTGCCAAATTTCGTAATGAGGCATTGGATCACGTTTTGTTATATGGACCACCTGGACTGGGTAAGACAACACTTGCCAATATTATTGCCAATGAATTGGGTGTTAATTTACGAACTACGTCAGGCCCGGCCATTGAACGCCCGGGTGATCTTGCAGCATTGTTAACCAATCTGCAGGAAGGCGATGTGCTGTTCATCGATGAGATTCATCGTTTGCATCGTACGGTTGAAGAAGTCATGTACCCCGCTATGGAAGATTCGGCATTGGATATAATGATTGGTAAAGGTCCAAGTGCTCGGTCCGTTCGGCTGGATCTGCCGCCATTCACTCTGATTGGGGCTACAACACGTGCTGGCTTGCTGTCTGCGCCACTTCGAGATCGGTTTGGTGTTATCAGCCGCTTGGAATTCTATACGGTTGATGAGCTGGCTTATATCGTCTCGCGCTCTACCGAGATTTTGGGTGTGGAGATTGTGGGAGATGCTGCGCAAGAGATTGCATTGCGCTCACGTGGGACACCGAGGATTGCCAACCGTTTGCTTAAACGAGTACGTGACTTTGCACAGGTTCGTGGTGACGGGATTATTACGCAGACATTGGCTGAAGAAGCATTGCAACGACTTCAGATTGATCCGCGTGGCCTGGATGAGATTGATCATAAGATGCTCAAATCGATGATCAACAGCTTCCGGGGAGGCCCGGTAGGTTTGGATACCATTGCTGCTACAATCGGTGAAGAAAGTCAGACGATTGAGGATGTCTACGAACCGTATCTGCTTCAGATTGGCATGATTCAGCGTACACCAAGGGGGAGAATCGTAACAGATCTTGCCTATCATCATTTGGGTCTACCTGTTCCACCAAGAGACGGAAAATAATCGAGCCACGTGAAAGTCCACGATTTGAACGTTTACCAATTGAAGGTTCACCATAAACATTGAAGTTTACGTTTGTTAATCCGATATAAAGTGAAGGCATTGCATGGAGAGGAGTCTGAATGTGGGAAAAGCAATACGAACGAAGAAGTGGAGTCGTCGATTGAAGGTACTGGCGGCAGCTCTTTTGACAGTAGGTTGTCTTCAAGTGCCTGCGTATGCAGCAGGTAATGATGGACAGACAATCCGTGTAGCCATGTTTGCGAATCTGGGCAGTACGTATAAATCAACTACACCACTTATTACACTTGAATCAACGGGACAATGGAGTATCCAATCGGAAAGTGGCGCAAATGTAGGTCTTCCGGCTGGACAGGTCCGTTTCAGTGCAGATGGATTCAGAGTGAAAGTGTTGGAAACAGGGGATTTCAAGGCAGCATCTGCAGCAGCCAAATTGTTGCAGGCAACCGCGGATAAGCCGTTGCTGTTTACAACGTCTGTGAATGGAAATGCCATCTATCAACTCTACACAGGTAACTATGCAACAGAGGCACTGGCTGGACAAGCTGTTACACGGGTACAAAAGGTAGCAGCAGCTCAATTGGCTGGTCAAAAGCCAACTGTGACCGGAAGTAAGCGCCTGTCTGCTGGAACGTATGGTTCGCTTCAGGAAGCAGAGGCAACGCAAGCGAACCTTTTATCAGCAGGAGTTAGTAGTGCTTATCCGGTCCTCCTACTGAGTGGAGGAAGCCAAGCATATGCGGTATGGGTAGGTGAAGCTGTAACAGATGCGGAATTATCCTCAGTGAAGAAAAGTGTGGAGGCCATTCCAGGGATAAGTCTCTCAACTGTTAACAATAGTGCAGGTCTCATCATCCGTCAGGATGCGGGATTAAGTGCGGATGCGCTTAAAACAGCTCCGCATTACACGATTGCAGGTACTGAATCCAAAGCATTGGTACAAGGGAATAGCAATGGCATCAAAGTAGTGGAACGTTCCCAGCGAACGTATCGTGGAGATATGGAAATCAGCATCGTCAGCGGTGATCTGGCATTGGTCAATGTCGTTCCACTGGAACAATACCTGTACTCTGTCGTAGGGGCAGAGGTATATTCCTCCTGGCCTGCTGAGGCTCTGAAAGTTCAAGCAGTAGCTGCTCGATCCTATGCGCTTCAACAAGGAGAGCGTTTCAAAATTGCCAATGTCGTGGATACGACACTCAGCCAAGCCTATAACGGGATTGGTTCGGAGAACGATAAAGTAACCAGTGCAGTGGATGCAACGGCCGGAGAAGTGGTTAAGAGCGGTGGCAAAATCATCGAAGCTGTATTCTCCTCCAATGCGGGCGGTCAGACGGCTCATCCTTCTGAGGTATGGAACGGCGGAGCAGGTGTGTTCACCAATGTAATTAGCTCGGGGGATACATCAGCGCAGGCAGGATTACATACGTGGTACCATGTGCTACTCAGTTCAGGCATTAGCGGGTACATTCGTGAGGATAACATCAAAGAATTAACAACCAAGACCAACGCGGGTCTGGCAAAAGTGACGGTAACGGCTCAGAACACCAATGTACGTCCTGTTCCGTTGATTCAGTCCACCGTGGAACCTGTAGCCAAAATGAATCCAGGCAATGAAGCTGTAGTACTGGCAAAAGTGGCTCAATCCAATGACTATGCTTGGGTGAGAGGACCATTCACGTCTGCCCAGTTGGTTAAATCCCTTCAGGGTAAAACGACAGCACCTGTTCCTGCTTCAATCTCAACCTTGGAAGTAACCAAGCGTGGACCTTCCGGAAGAGCACTTGAAGTCACTGCCAACGGCCAAGCTATGACGGTGAAATATGCTGACACATACCGTTCTGCGCTTGGTGGATTACCGAGTACTCTATTTGATATTGCAGGAACCGGAAGTTATACTGTATTAGGCGCTGACGGCAAAACAGCCAGTAAAACCGGTTCAAATGGTGCCGCTGTAATGTCTGCCTCTGGTACAGGTTCATCATCCGGTAATGCTCTTGTGGTGATGAGTGGTGATGGTCAAGCGAGAGCGGTAACGCAGGGTCAAAACTTCATGTTCATCGGCCAGGGCAATGGTCATGGGTTGGGCTTGTCCCAATGGGGAGCGAAAGGCATGGCAGATGAAGGGTATGATTACCAGACAATATTGAAACACTATTATCAAAATGCGACTATTGTTAAGGAATGAAACTAAAATGAATGTGAACTTATATGATTTTGAATTACCAGAGCAATTGATAGCACAGACGCCGTTGCTTGATCGCACGGCTTCCCGTTTGCTTACCTTGAACAAAGATAGTGGTGAGATTAATCATCAAACGTTTCCTGATATTATCGATTTTCTGGATTCTGGGGATACATTGATTCTGAATGATACGCGTGTTCTTCCAGCCCGTCTGTTCGGTACAAAGGAAGACACCGGAGCAAAAGCGGAAGTCTTATTGCTTAAAAATGTGGAGGGCGACAAGTGGGAAGCACTGGTTAAGCCGGGTAAAAAGCTGAAAGCCGGTTCGGTTATCGTATTTGGAGACGAACTGAAGGCAATCATTGAAGAAGAAGGCGAGATGGGGGCACGTACACTTACGTTTACGTATGATGGAATCTTTCAGGAAATTCTGGACCGTCTGGGTGAGATGCCGTTGCCACCGTATATTAAAGAGACTTTGGATGACCGCGAACGGTATCAAACCGTGTATGCCAAGCATGAAGGATCAGCGGCTGCACCCACAGCGGGATTGCATTTTACGGATGAATTGTTGGATCAGATTCGTGCCAAGGGCGTTAATGTCGCTTTCATTACGCTTCATGTAGGACTGGGGACGTTTAGACCAATGTCGGTAGACAACGTAGAAGATCATGTCATGCATGAGGAGTATTACTCCTTGTCACAAGAAACGGCAGATCTGATTAACCAGACCAAAGAGAATGGACACCGTGTTTTCGCGGTTGGGACAACCAGTTGCCGGACTCTGGAAACGGTGGGCAGCAAGTTTGAAGATGGAGTACTGCAAGCAAGCAGCGGATGGACAAGTATTTTTATCTATCCGGGCTACTCCTTCAAAGTGATCGATGGGATGCTTACGAATTTTCATCTCCCAAAATCCACGTTGGTTATGCTGGTTAGTGCACTTGCAGGCAGGGAACATATTATGCAGGCATATCAGGAAGCCATTCAAGAACAATACCGGTTCTTCAGCTTCGGCGATGCCATGTTGATATATTAATATAACGGAATAACGATTAACTTTTAGAGGATGATTAAAACCAATGGCAGCAATTACGTATGAACATATCAAAACTTGCAAACAATCCGGCGCACGTCTGGGACGTGTGCATACACCTCACGGTGTGATTGAGACACCGACCTTTATGCCTGTAGGTACACAGGCGACCGTCAAAACAATGAGCCCTGAAGAGTTAAAAGCCATGGATGCTCAGATTATTTTAAGTAATACGTATCACCTGTTTCTGAGACCAGGACATGAAATCATTCGTGAAGCTGGCGGATTGCACAAGTTCATGAACTGGGATCGTCCAATTCTGACGGACAGCGGCGGATTCCAAGTGTTCTCGCTCAGCGAGATGCGCAAAATTACGGAAGAAGGCGTTAATTTCCGCTCTCACCTGAACGGAGATAAGAAGTTCCTTTCTCCTGAAGTGGCCATGGAAATCCAGAATGCACTTGGCTCCGATATTATGATGGCATTTGATGAATGTCCACCGTATCCAGCTGAATATGAATATGTCAAAAAATCACTCGAACGAACGAGTCGCTGGGCAGAACGTTGTCTTGAAAGTCATGCTCGTCCGCATGACCAAGGTCTGTTTGCCATTGTACAGGGAGGCATGCATGAAGATCTTCGCCGTCAGAGCGCCGCAGATTTGACTTCCATGGATTTCCCGGGGTATGCTATTGGTGGACTGAGTGTTGGAGAACCGAAACATTTGATGTATGGAGTATTGGATTATACGTTACCTTTGTTGCCAACCAATAAACCACGTTATTTGATGGGGGTAGGTTCGCCCGATGCGTTGATTGAGGGATCCATTCGTGGAGTGGACATGTTCGATTGTGTTCTGCCTACTCGGATTGCCCGTAACGGAACAACAATGACCAGCCAAGGACGTCTGGTAGTTCGCAATGCCAAGTTTGCAACTGATTTTGGGCCATTAGATCCTGAATGTGATTGCTACACTTGTCGCAACTATTCCAGAGCTTATCTGCGTCATTTGATCAAAGCAGATGAAACATTTGGCCTGCGTTTGACAACGATCCATAATCTTCATTTCTTGCAGAATTTGATGCGTAATGTACGTAAAGCCATTATGGAAGATCGTTTGCTTGATTTCCGGGATGAATTTTTCGATCAATATGGTCTTCATGACAATGACAAAGGTTTCTGATTGAGTTTTTAGGGAAACCGGCGTAACAAGCAATATCTGTACGTATAGTCGATAAGGGGGAGTTTGAATGTTTCAGGGAATGACTCTAGCAGGAACACAAGCGGGCGGAGGCATTGTATCTTTGATCGTACCTTTGGTACTCATGGTTGCAATTTTCTACTTCTTGATGATTCGTCCACAGAACAAAAAGCAAAAGCAACGGAATTCCATGCTGAGCCAATTGAAAAAGGGCGATAAAATTGTAACGATTGGCGGCCTTCACGGTACGATCGCTGAGATTACAGATGATGTAGTTGTATTGCGTGTAAACGATGTAACTAAACTGACGTTTGATCGTAATGCAATCAGCAGTGCTGTAACTCGTGATACGGCTGTTGAATAGTTGCTGTAACATAGAATAACGAGGGTGCGTTTATATGGCGTATTCCCTGGCAGAGAACCGGATCTCCTGGAGACCCGGTTCTCTTTTTTTTGTTTTATGAGGGAAAGTCGATGTTCTTCACCAGTCTGCTAGGAGCGATGTGTGTTAACGCCGAACATGCCACCGAGAGCTGAAATGAAGAAAGCGCTGAGCAGTTGCAAACTATCTTTCCAATTAAATGAAGCATCCAACGCGAGAAATCCAATTAACAGTACGAGCAGTCCGTATACGATTCCGGTAATTCCTCCGTAGTACCATCCTTTTTCACCAGAACGTTTGCCTGCCACAAAACCACCAACCAATAACGATAAGCCATGCACAACATAAGTATACAACGAGAGGTCCTGTTCCCGCATTCCGCTCACCCAGAGAAAAAAGGAGAGGATTAATGCTCCGATAAACATCCATACAAAAGCCTGACAGAGGCCTGACAGAATCGGATTGGACACTCGAAACGAAACCAAGCGGCGGATCAATTGCATGAAGCAACCCCCTTGTACAAGTTTGAAGTTAATACAGTGTATGGTCAAGCCCTCTGACTTATGAACTGATTTCCATTAAATGAACGGATTATTTCTGCATGAGCCTGTAAGGTTCAGGTCAAAATATGGATTGCACTACTCAGCTACTGTTAATAACTCAGTTTCGAAGGAGGACCCCTGTTGTGAACTTCCCAGATGTTGGATCACATATCTTTCGAACCATTCTCATGTACTTTCTGGTGTATTGTGCAATGAGGGTTATGGGTAAACGTGAGATTGGTAAGCTATCCATGTTTGATCTTGTCGTGTCCATTATGCTTGCCGAGATGGCTGCTTTTGTCATTGAAGATATCGATAAACCGCTCTCTCATGGGATTGCCCCCATGCTTACCTTGATCATCGTACAGATCGGAATGGCCTTTATAGGTCTTAAAAGTCGGCGTCTTCGCCTGATGATTGATGGCAAACCTACGGTTTTGATCTCCAAAGGCGTTCTTCACCGAGATGAGATGCGGAAGCAACGATATAATCTGGATGATCTATTGCAGCAACTCCGCGAACAGAATGTTGACAGTATCGGTGAGGTGGATTATGCCATTTTGGAGACTACGGGTAAGTTGACCGTCTTTCCCAAGGATCAGAATGCTTCCAACGACAGCAATTCTTCAGGCTCTGATTCGGGAGGGACTTCTTCCAGTAAATCCAAAGCAGAGAAAAATCAGATTGATGGGCTGACAAATATCAAATACGAAGGTCTGCCGCTGCCCCTCATTATGGACGGTAAAGTTCAGGATCAGAATCTGGAAATCATCCAGAAAACAAGATTTTGGCTGAAAAATCAAATTCAACATAACGGAATTCTGGATTTCAAAGATGTATTTATATGCTCCATCGACCATAATGGTAAGATTTATGTAAGTCCAAAAGATGATAAAAAATGAAATTTATTTGCCTGACCGACGCTTGAACCATGCACCTATCAAAGGAGCACGGGACAGATCATGGAAGTCAATCATTTTGGTCCAGCCCATGACGATGAAATACACAATAAGCCCGACAAAAGGAGCGAGAATCATGCGGAGCCAGAAAGGCAAGATCATGGCAGTCTCTTCGTATACGAGTAGGGTCGCTGCTCCCATAATAAACATTCCGGCCCCCGTTTTGACCCAATCCATAATTTTGAAGCGGAACTGTAGCAGACTACGAACGCTTTGGGCGTGTAACAAGGTAACGACAGTAGAATTCACACAGATGGCGATGACTGCACCGAAAATCCCATATTCAGGACGGGAAGCGAGCGTCAAAATTAACGTGATTTTGATAACAGCACCGATGAATGTATTTAGCAGTGCTTTACCTGGACGATCAAGGGCTTGCAACGCAGCTTGAAGAGGAGCTTGAATATATATGAATAAAGCAAAAGGAGCCATTAGCTTCAGCATGCTTCCGATCGATGCATCATTATACAGAACAAGACACATCGGTTCGGCAAGCACATACATAAACACAGAAAACGGAGCACCAGTCACGAGCGCCAAACGTAATGCCTGATGCATTCTTTTGTGAATCAGCGCGCGATCTCCCTGAGCAGAAGCTTCTGACAGTGAAGGCACAAGTGATGTCGCAAGCGATGAAGTCAGTGCCCCCGGCAACAGCAGCAAAGGAATAATCATACCTTGTAGTGCACCATATTGTGCTGTAGCGATTCCTTTGGATATGCCTGCCAGAGCCAGACTCTGGGCAGTAACGATAGTTTCGGCCAGATAGGATAGAGAACCAACCAATCGGCCTGCTGTAACGGGAATCGAGATTGCAAGCAATCGCCGGATTAAACCGGGCTGTGGAGTAGTGGTTTCTTTCATAACTGAAGGAATTGGGTTTAAAGCTTTGGCTGAAGGTTTGGTTGTTAGATTGGACATGTTCTGTTGCATAACGAGCGGTAACTCTTTCTTCTGCCTGTTATACTTCCACAAGAGTACAAGCATACCGCCAAATTCTCCAACAAGCGCTCCCAGCATGGCACCAGCAGCAGCTTGTGCAATACCGTGGGGGAGGAGAAGCCAGGCAAACCAAATGACACAGACGATGCGAATGATCGTTTCAACAATGGATGATATGGCAGTAGGCATCATGTTTTGCTTGCCTTGGAAGTACCCTCTGTAGACGGCTGATACGGCGATAATGGCAATCATGGGGCTCATACTGACGAATGTATGATACACCCGCTCATCCGTGAGCACATACTTGGTAACCCAGGGTGCAAATAGGATGCACAAAAACATGAATACCACACCCAGGGTCAACGTAAAGCTTAAGCTTACTTGCAGGATTCGCTGGGGGGAATAACGATTGGCACCAGTGTCAGCTTCGGCTACGAGCTTGGCTACGGCCAGCGGAATACCACCCGTAATTAATGTCACCAGTACGATAAAAAAGGGATAGCTCAATTGGTAGATGCCAACACCTTCTGCACCGATGACTCGTGGCAGCGCAATACGCGGGATGAAACCAAGTATTCGATTAATTATGCCTGCCGCGAGCAGGATCATGGCCCCCTGAATAAATGTCTGTTTCTTCAAGACTACCCCTCTTTCCCGGTTGAAAGTACAGGTTATCATCATAAACGGGACAAAGCCGTTGTTCTTCATCCTATGCCAGTCCTTCATCTTCTCATGACAACTTGGACACGATTAACAAAAAGAACCATAACCAGCAAGAAGGAATATGATCAGGCGAAGTCGAATGATGTAATATTGATGCCGCATAAAGGCTTGGATGTACGAAGGGAGGCTCCCCGTTGGAAGAAATGAATGATGTGGAGTTGGAACAGTCAATAGAGATGCTCTGCCGAAGCAAGGCGGAGGAATTAAGGCTTGTCGGTTACGAATATGTCACCAGCAAAGATGTCTGGAATTGCGTCAGTCATAAATATGAAAAACAGGGCATTCCACCGCTTCACCAGCTGGTGAACGACATTTTGTCACTGAAAGCAACAAGCTTTATGAACTTTATGACCGTGTCTGCATACCGGGGGTCCTCTTTCTAGACGAAAGGGATCTTTTTTGTTGAAAATTGACTGCTTTTTACGGCATCGCTATAATAGGAATATTGAGAACGAAAGGGGATCTAGGAACGGCATGAAAAGAATTATCAGTTTCATTCTGGTCGTGCTTGTCACCACAGGGGTAATGGTGGGAACAAGCCCGGAACTGCTCAAAAATATACGCTTGGGCCTTGATTTAAAGGGAGGCTACGAGATCTTATATGAAGCAGAGCCGCTCGAAGCAGGACAACAAGTCACCAAAGCATCTTTGGTGCAAACGGCCAAAAGTCTTGAAAGCCGCGCCAATGCGCTCGGAACAAGCGAACCGGAGGTAACCACTGAAGGAAGCAACCGGATTCGATTGAAGTTGGCAGGGGTTACGGATGAGGCTGAAGTTAGAGCCAAAATGAAAGAACCGGCTGTTCTGACCTTCCGTAGTAAAGCTGAGAATGACAAGGAAGGCGAATACACCAAAATTGAACTTCGCGGAAATGAATTTGTTGAGAATGCAGCCAAAGTTGTTTTTACAAGTTTGAATCAGCCGATGATTGACATCCAAGTGAAAGACAAAGCCAAGTTTTCCGAGATAACCAAACGTTTGATCGGACAACCTCTTGCTATCTATCTGGATGATCAGCTACTTTCTGCACCAACAGTTCAACAACAGTTGACAGATGGATCTGCCCAAATCTCAGGTGCCTATTCACGTGATGAAGCAAACCAGCTTCGTGACACCATTAACCTGGGTGCATTGCCACTGAAACTTACAGAGAAGTATTCACAAAGTGTTGGTGCAACACTTGGTAAGCTCTCTCTGGATCAGACGATTAAAGCGGGATTGATTGGTTCCGTTATTATTCTAGTGTTCATGATCGGGCTTTATCGTATTCCTGGCATTATCGCGAGTTTTGCCTTGATCACACATACGTGGCTGGTACTTGCAATCTTCTATTTAGGAGAATTCGTGCTCACCCTTCCAGGTATTGCGGCGTTTATCCTGGGTATAGGAATGGCGGTGGATGCCAATATCATCACGTACGAACGGATTAAAGAAGAAATGCGTAGTGGTAAGTCGATCTTGTCTTCGGTTAAAGCGGGCGGTAAACATTCCTTCCGAACAATCATCGACTCCAATGTCACAACCATTATTGCGGCCGCTGTTATGTTCTTCTTGGGTACAGGTGCGGTTAAAGGGTTTGCCCTCGTGCTGATTTTTGATATTGTGACCAGTATTATCACGAATATTTTCTTCTCCCGCTTCCTGCTGACCCTGCTCGTACGGGCTAACGTGTTGAAGAAGCCTAAGTACTTCGGAGTGAAGGAGAGTGAAATTCGTGCGCTTTAATTGGAATTTCGATTATATTAAAGGGAGTAAAATTGCCTATACATTCTCGATTATTTTGACTGTAGTAGGGATTATCAGTTTGCTCTCACTTGGATTAAACTACGCCGTTGACTTCCGTTCAGGATCAAATGTGGATATTACCGTATCCAAAGCCATTACAGCGGAGCAAATCAATCCAATCGTGAATGAACTGGGTGTTGACACAAAGGAAGTCCAGATTACAACTGGATCTGATCGGGTTAATATTCGATTCTCGAACGTACTGGATGAAAACCAAGAAAGCAAATTCAAGCAAGAATTTAGCAAACTGGATGAGACTGCTTCTTATGAAGTGAATACCGTTGATCCAGAAATGGCCAAAGAGCTTGAGCGTAATGCAATCTATGCGGTGCTGATTGCCAGTATCGGAATCATGATCTATGTTGCGATTCGATTCGAATGGCGATTCGCTTTGGCAGCAGTTGTTTCCATATTCCATGATGCCTTCGTAGTTATAAGTGTATTTTCTATATTCCGTCTTGAAGTGAATCTGACCTTTATTACGGCAGTGCTAACCATTGTCGGATTCTCTATCAACGATACCATCGTTATCTTTGACCGGATTAGGGAAAATCTGCGTTTTGCCAAAAAATCAACAAAAGCTGATCTGCGTGAAGTGGTAAACCGGAGTTTATCTCAAACGATGACGCGCTCGCTTAACACAACATTTACTGTATTTATAGCGTCACTCTGTTTGTTTATTTTTGGCGGAGAGTCTATTCGCATGTTCTCTCTGGCGATGGTGATCGGGACATTCTTTGGTGCCTATTCTTCGATCTTTATTGCAGCTCCATTATGGTTTACGCTTAAAGGTAAACAACAAACGAACAAGCCAAAAACAGTGGCTAAAGAATCTAACTAAACATCTTATTGTGAAGCCGCGTCTGCCAGGCGCGGTTTTGCAACTTTATGTACAGAAATAAGGGGGAATATTCATGACCAGAGAACATATCCCATCTGCTCAGGCTGCCACATGGAGTGGTATTGCTGGTAATATGGGACTTGCGGTAATCAAAGCGGGAGTCGGTTATATGGCAAACAGCAAATCATTGCTCGCTGACGGCTTGTATTCTGCTTCTGAAGCTGGTTCTGCCCTGGCAGGTCTCTTTCCCTCCAAGTCTGTACGTGATAAGAATAAGGCTCGCAGGGATCGGTTTAAAGAACACTCACGGGTTGCCAGACCGGGAATCTCCGTATTGTTATCTGTGCTGATCCTCATGGGTGGATTACAGCTTGCCATCTCCGCATTGGGTAGTCTCTCCGGAAGTGAACCGGAAGCACCCGGCAAGTCGGTACTTTTGGTGGCTGTTGCAGCTCTGGCTGTAAAAGAAGCGATTTTTCAATTTCAGTACAGATATTTTCGCAAACGAAACCAGTCTCAGGCTTTAGCCTATGCACAGCAACATCGTCGTGCGCTCTATTGTTCTCTCACCGTGTTGATCGGCATTATAGGATCTATGGCTGGTGAAGAGACAGGTTTGAGCATGCTGCTCTACCTGGACCCTACGGCTGCATTGATTGCTTCCTGTTTTGTACTTCATAAGGGTTACCGAATGATTGTGGACACAGTATATGGTTCACTTGTTCAGGAACTGGAGCAGGAGGATGCGTCCGATTTCAAAGAGACTGTACAGCGCGTATACGGCATTATTACCATTGAGCACTTGGTTGCTCGGGAACAGGAACATGACGTTACGATTGAGTTGGTCGTTAGTGTGAATCCGAGAATCTCCATACTGGAAGCACAGGAAATTGCAAATCGGGCCAAGACACTATTGCTTACCCGGTTCAGTCATGTAAAAGAGGTACAGATTCAAGCGGTGCCTTATGATCCAGGCTATCCCTATAAATCCAATCATGAACTGCCCGATCACGAAGCGACATTAATTCAGTAGTGAAGCGCGGGTCCAGTAGATCAGGAAAGGAGCGTTATCTTTGCTTTATTCGCAATACCGGTGGAATACACCGAATATCATTTTGGAGGCGGCTGCGGGACTCTCACAGGCGCTTTCCGTTTCCCCACTTGTTGGACGTTTGCTTGTGAGTCGAGGCGTGCACAATGAGAAGGAGGCCGAACGTTTTCTGCATCCTGATCTGAATCAAATGCATGATCCCTATCTGCTACTCGGCATGAATGAAGCTGTGCCTCGCATCAAATTGGCTTTGCAGCGCGAAGAACATATTTTGATCTACGGTGATTATGACGCCGATGGCGTATCCAGCACATCGCTCATGATCCATTTGATGCGTCATCTTGGTGCCTCGTACGATATCTATATCCCTCATCGCTCGAATGAAGGGTATGGATTGCACAACCATGCATTGGATTGGGCCCATCAACAAGGTGTTTCATTGATTATTACCGTGGATACCGGAATCAGCGCTGTTGAACAGATTGCCTATGCGGCAACACTGGGTATCGAAGTTATTGTGACAGACCATCACGAGCCGCCTGAAATTTTGCCAGAAGCCTTTGCCCTTATTAATCCCAAACTTCCGGGATGTCCGTATCCCTTTAAAGGTTTGGCCGGAGCGGGAGTAGCCCTGAAACTTGCCCAGGCACTGATCGGGGAAGTGCCCGGTGAATGGATGGAGATTGCTGCCATCGGTACCGTGGCCGATCTGATGCCTTTGGAAGGGGAGAACCGGGTTATCGTCAGTTATGGAATTGAGTCGATGCGTGGTTCACGTCTTCCAGGTGTGGGGGCATTACTGGAAATCAGTGGAGTGGATCAAAGTCAGGTGACTTCAATTAATATTGCCTTTGCCATGGCTCCTCGTATTAATGCCAGTGGACGTTTGGATCATGCCGGGAGAGCGGTATCACTTCTCACCACGGAGAACCTGGATGAAGCTCATACGCTTGCGGGTCAACTTGATCTACTGAACAGAGAGCGGCAGCAAGTCGTAGAGGGCATACTACAAGAAGCAACTGCGCAGCTGGAACAAAAGATACAGCTACGTTCAGGAGCTGTTCCGGATGTTATCGTATTGGCTGGTGAAGGCTGGAATGTTGGAGTGGTGGGTATTGTGGCTTCCAAGTTGCTGGAGCGTTATTACCGACCTACTCTTATTCTTGGAATTGATCCAGAGAGCGGTGTTTGTAAGGGCTCTGCGCGCTCCATTGAGGGCTTGGATATCTATGAGGCGCTCACAGTTAATAAACACAGTCTGGACCATTACGGGGGCCATCCTGCTGCAGCAGGTATGACCTTGCATCGGGATCAGCTGAAAGAACTTGAGGATGGCTTGAATGAGTTTGCTGCATCTGTATTGACTGAAGAAGACTTTGTACCTCAGCGTCTTGCAGATGATGAATGCAGAATCAGTGATGTTCCGCTGAAAGTGATCCAGGAGATCGACAGATTGCAGCCTTTCGGGATGAGCAATCCTTCGCCAAGATTCGTACTGAGAAGCGTGACTGTGAAGGAAACCAGAACGATGGGACGAGAGAAACGCCATTTGAAACTGGTTCTGGAACAGGATGGTCAGCAACTGGAAACTGTCGCTTTTGGCAAGGGGGCGTTAGCGGAGTTCCTTCTCCCAGGTTCCGTTATTGATGTGATGGGAGAACTGTCCATTAATGAATGGAATGGGATGAGAAAACCGCAACTGATGCTTCAGGACATTCATGTTCCTCAGGTTCAAGTGTTTGATATGCGCGGTAATGCAGAGCCATTGAATGCGATGAAGCAATTCTTGAGCTCACTTGAGGTGCATCTGCGATACAAATCAGGTTCTGTTGGTGCTATTATTCGGAAAGAAACAGACGTTTCCGAGGGAAATTCATTGTATGAACCTTGCCTTTGGGTATATGATAGAAAGGTCGGGTTATTTCCGTGTAATGCTGCTGCACAGCATTATGGACAGGAAGAAGTCCGGACGTTATTTGTGTTTGATACGCCGGAAACCCCGGAACAACTTGATGCCATGCTGGCTTTGTTCAGTGGAGCCGAGAATATCATCCTTCTGCACGGATCAGGCAACCGCCGAGATCGCCTTCAGATGCCTTCCAGAGATCTCTTTAAGCGTATTTATATGCAGGTGTTGAAATGGAAAGCTGAACCCGTGGAGGAACAAGAGATTACTCCTGTGCTCAGTCGTCAGTGTGGTTGTTCGCCGCGCATGATTACGATGATGTTGGATGTATTCGAAGAGCTTTCCTTCATTACCCGTGATAACGGCAAAATTGCGTTTGTGGATAACCCGCCTAAGCGTGAACTAACCGCTTCTCGTCACTATCAGGCGCTCGAAAACATGGCCGAGATAGAACAGGTGATGCTGGATGCAGCCACACCGCAACTGACACAATGGATGATATCCCGGATGAAGGGCGTATCTTAGATGGAAGTTTGTGTATTTATTTTAGGAGGAGATTATTTTGGATTTTAAAGATTATATTCGTGTCATTCCTGACTTTCCACAACCGGGAATCAGCTTTAAGGACATTACGACATTGTTGAAAGATGGAGAAATGTACCGCAATGCGATCAATGAGTTGAAAGTGATGGTTTCTGATCTCAAAATTGACGTCATTGCTGGACCTGAAGCACGTGGTTTCGTTGTGGGCGCCCCTCTGGCGTACGCTCTTGGTGTCGGTTTTGCTCCGATCCGCAAAAGTGGAAAACTGCCTGGAGAGACGATTGAAGTCGGTTATGATCTCGAGTATGGCAAGGATACACTCGCGATGCACACAGATGCGATTGAGAAAGGTCAAAATGTCCTGATCGCAGATGATCTGCTCGCAACGGGTGGAACGATTGCAACTTCCATCAACTTGATTGAACAATTGGGTGGGAACGTTGTTGGTGCTGCATTCCTGATCGAGCTGACTGATTTGAATGGTCGTGCTAAATTGCCTGAAAAAATCGATGTATTTACATTGATGAACTACTAAGTTTAAATCTCCACTCGGAGTGTTGTGATTAAAACCTGAATTGCTTTTCCCTTTTCCCGGGAAATAATATACAGCATTAATGATTATAAAAAAGCCTGTTCTATCCAACCTCAACGGTTGGATAGAACAGGCTTTTTTGATTTATATACGATACGGTGAAATTAATCAGGCGTTTTTTCAGTGATAGGCTGTTTCTGCGAATCGTCATTCAACCAGCCCATTACTTCAAACAGTTTGAACAACAAGCTCATCAGGATTCCGACGATGGTTGCCAGTGCCATCCCTTTTAGATGAACGCCATAGAAGACAACCTCAGTACCACTCAGTCCAATGACCAGTACAAGTGTGGTAAGCAGCAGATTGGTTGGCTTGGCAAAGTCGACTTTCTGTTCAACCAAAATACGCAGACCCGATGCAGCAATAACCCCGAAGAGAAGTAGTGATACTCCACCCATAACTGGCACAGGAATGTTGGCAACAAGCGCCGAGAATGTTCCTGAGAAGGAGAGCACGATGGCAATAACTGCTGCCCCACCAATGACATATGTGGAGTAGACGCGAGTCAGTGCCATAACACCGATGTTCTCACCATAGGTTGTATTGGGAGTAGATCCTACAAACCCGGAAAGAATGGTGGACACCCCGTTACCAAGCAGGGAACGATGAAGGCCCGGGTCTTTCGAAAGATCCTTGCCCACAATGCTGCTCGTTACAAGCAAATGTCCGATATGCTCTACGATAACGACAAGCGCTACAGGTAAAATGGTGAAAATAACGGACCAGTCAAATGTAGGTGTTGTTACGGTTGGCAGTGAGATGAAATCTGCGTTTCCGATAGCTTGTTTATCAACCAGACCCATTAAACTACCCAATACATAACCGGATACAATTCCGATTAAAATATGAATGATTTTGGGAAATCCACGGAACGTTACTGCACCAATTACTGTGATTCCCAATGTGACCATGGATAAAATAATGGGTTTAGCCTGAGGTGTCCAGTTGGGATATTTAAGGATATCGGGATTAATCAGACCGGCCATTCCTGCAGCCACAGGTACAAGCTCCAGACCAATCAGAGCAACGATCGCGCCCATAACCGCTGGTGGGAAGACTACGTTAATCCATCCGGTACCCGCAAATTTTATAATGAGGGCCACGAGACAGAAAACAAGTCCTGTTATGATAAAAGCTCCAAGTGCCATGGAGTAGCCGTTCTCTGGATGTTGTTTTAATACCATTGTGACAGGTGCGATAAAGGCAAAGCTTGATCCGAGATATGCTGGAATCTTACCTTTACACATGAGTATGTACAACAGTGTCCCAATCCCGTTCATCAGCAGGATCATACTTGGATCGACACCGAACAGGTTTGGTACAAGCACCGTACTGCCAAACATGGCGAACAAATGCTGAAGGCTAAGCAGTGAACCTGAGCCAAGTGGCATCTTTTGATTAACCTGAATTTCGCGTTGCAATGAACTTCATCTCCTTTTCCGAAACACAAACTTTCAATAGATTACAGAGTTTCTCTTAATTAAGCAATAACATTTTTGACGCAGCAGAGCGGTAGAATTTATATTTTCATGAATTTTCCTTCTATTTCAGCAAATAACGGCAATAATACAAAAGAAATAAGAAATACATTCAATCCCTTGTGAGTTATAGGGAAACGGGTTAAAAGTAATACAGAGCACCAATATAAAAAATGGTTAAGCGCTCTTATTCGTCAGCAGTTGACGGGAAACGGGCGAAGCGTCATAATTATAGGAAATTACTTTTACGGGGAACCTGTGTTGCAGCAATGTCACGGGTTCCATTTGGTATAGAAAGGACACGGAACAGATCAGAATGGGCATAGAGCAATTACTCGAGAAGGCCGGGGCATATATCAAAGAACCCGATCTGGTGCGCATACGAGAAGCTTACGAATTTGCTGATCAGGCCCACCATGGACAGACGCGAAAATCGGGAGAACCGTATATTCTGCATCCGCTTGCGGTTGCCGACATTGTTGTGAACATGCAGATGGACACCATCTCCATAATAGCAGCGCTTCTTCATGATGTAGTAGAGGATACTACGGTCTCACTTGAAGAGATCCGCAATCATTTCGGCAATACGTGTGCCATGCTTGTTGACGGCTTGACGAAGCTGGAACGTATTAAGTTCCGCTCCAAGGAAGAACAGCAGAACGAGAACTACCGCAAAATGTTCATCGCCATGGCGCAGGACATCCGTGTCATCGTGATCAAATTGGCTGACCGTCTGCATAATATGCGGACACTCAAGTTTCAGTCGGAAGAAAGCCAGCGCCGGATTTCATATGAGACGCTGGAAATTTTCTGTCCGATTGCGAACCGTCTGGGGATCTCTGCGATCAAATGGGAAATGGAGGACATCGCCCTCCGTTATTTGAATCCGCAGCAATATTACCGTATTGCAAACCTGATGCACAAAAAGCGTGCCGAACGTGAGCAATATATTGATACGGTTATGGACGGAATTACGAACAAACTCGATGAGATGGGCATTCAGGCAGACCTTTCGGGCCGCCCGAAGCATATCTACAGCGTGTTCAAGAAAATGACGACCAAAAACAAGCAGTTTAACGAAATTTATGATCTGCTTGCCATTCGTATTATTGTGGATAATATCAAGGATTGTTATGCTACCCTGGGAATTATACACACGTTATGGAAACCGATGCCTGGACGCTTTAAAGACTATATTGCGATGCCGAAGGCGAATATGTATCAATCGCTGCATACAACGGTAGTCGGTCCAAATGGCGAACCAACCGAGGTACAGATTCGGACATGGGATATGCACCGGACTGCTGAATTTGGTATCGCTGCTCACTGGGCGTATAAGGAAGGCGCAGCGGCAGGTCCGCAATTCGAAGATAAAATTACGTTCTTCCGCGAAATTCTTGAACTCCAAAATGAAGCACAGGACGCGTCAGAATTCGTAGAATCGCTCAAAATGGATTTCTTCTCGGATCTGGTATTTGTATTTACGCCAAAAGGAGAAGTCATTGAATTGCCAATTGGGTCTGTTCCTTTGGATTTTGCTTATCGAATCCATACGGAGGTTGGTAATCGGACCATCGGTGCCAAAGTGAACGGTCGAATTGTTCCGCTGGACTATCATCTGAAGACAGGTGATATCATCGAAATTTTGACGTCCAAACATTCTTACGGACCTAGCCAGGACTGGTTGAAAATTGCGAAATCTTCTCATGCACGAGCGAAGATCAAACAATGGTTCAAGAAGGAACGCCGTGAAGAAAACGTTGAAAAAGGTCGAGAGAGCTGTGAGCGTGAATTGAAACGCATGGGGCTTGATCCTTCTGCGTGGATGACGGATGACAAGTTGATGGAAGCTGCCAAAAAATATGCGTTTAATGATATTGAGGACATGCTTGCAGCTGTTGGCTTCGGTGGAATTACTGCTGCACAGATCGTAACCAAAGCAACTGAAAAACTCCGTAAAGAGCAGGAAGAGTCCAGTTTGCTGGAATTGAATTCCGAGATGCGCGAGCTGAAACCTGCACCGGAACGGAGAAATCGACCAACCAATGGCATTCGTGTCAAGGGCATCGATAATCTGCTTGTTCGATTTGCACGATGCTGTAATCCTGTGCCAGGGGATGACATTATCGGATACGTTACACGCGGACGGGGTGTTTCCGTGCACCGTAGTGACTGTCCGAATATTCCGACAAGTGCAGACGGAGAAGAAGCAGCACGTGTGATTGAGGTTGAGTGGGAAGAGAATATCGAAGCGAGTTACAGTGTGGATATTGAGATTACAGGCCATGATCGGAATGGCTTGCTTAACGAGGTACTTCAGGCTGTATCCGAAAGTAAAACCAATATTTCTGCCGTTACCGGACGGACAGATAAAAATAAATTAGCATTGGTGCACGTCACAATTCTGATTCGTAATACGGATCATCTGCAATCCGTTGTAGATCGGATCAAACGGGTGAAAGATGTCTATTCGGTGCATCGGATTATGCAGTAAGGAGCCTGTAAGATGAGGGTGCTTGTTCAACGCTGTAAAGAGGCTCAGGTGACTGTGGGAGACGAACTGACGGGTAAGATCGAATCCGGATTAATGTTGCTCGTAGGTATTACCCATGAGGACACGGAGAAGGATGCTCAGTATCTGGCTGACAAAATTAGCGGGTTACGGATATTTGAGGATGATCAGGAGAAGATGAACCTCAGCCTGCTTGATGTAGGCGGTGCTGTACTGTCCGTTTCCCAGTTCACCCTGTACGGAGATTGTCGCAAAGGAAAGCGTCCTAGCTTTGCAGCTGCGGCCCGACCGGAAGCGGCAGAACGTTTATATGAGACGTTTAATCAACTTTTACGAGATAAAGGGATTCAGGTTGAAACCGGCCGTTTCGGAGCGATGATGGATGTAACATTTACCAACTGGGGACCCGTGACTTTGATGCTTGAAAGTCCGGTTCGTTAGGAACCACGTGCATAATTTCTTCGGGTTCAGGCCATAATGAAGGATAATTCGTTGATGACTATTTTATGATCAAAGGAGTATCCAGCCAATTATGCGCCAATCTGCGAAAGAAACACGTATCCGTACAGAACCTTTGTTACTCCCTGGCAACCTGTATGAATCATTGCATCTTGCCCGTGCGGCTGCTGAGTGTGTTGCAACGATCTGGGCACTTGAGGATTCCGACAAAGGGAAACAGAGTCATCTTCCGCGATCTTGATTGTCCACACTTGTATAAACATCTGAAATTTGGATTATACAGATTTTGAAAAAGACCTGATTCCTCACCGAATCAGGTCTTTTTGTCATGAGTTGATTTTTATAAAATACTCGTTAGTCGATTTTCCTAGAAAATGAAATTACATCGGATTGTTATAAATTGCTCTGGTGAGGGTAATAACAAAACGAGGCACAACGAAGTGCCATTGTACTGCAAGGCCCGATTCATAAAGAAAGTTCGAACACGGAAAGGAGAACATACATTATGAGTAAAGTTGCTTTTTTATTGGCGAATGACTTTGAAGATTCGGAGATGCAGGTGCCGTATGACGAAGTAAAAAAAGCTGGACACGAAGTGGAGATTATCGGTTTAAAAGCTGGTGAGACCCTTAAAGGTAAAGGAGGAAAAGCCTCCTATACGACAGATAAGGCGATTGCTGACGCATCCGCTTCAGAGTATGATGCAGTCGTGATTCCTGGTGGATCATCCCCTGAGAATTTGCGAAGTGATGCGCACATCTTGAAGTTTGTCACCGAGATCAACAGTGCGAAGAAACCAATCGCGGCGATATGCCATGGTCCGCAGATTTTGGCTAGTGCCGATCTGTTGAAAGGCCGTACGATTACATCCTATCCACCGCTCAAGGATGACATGGTAAACGCAGGAGCAGAGTTCAAGGATCATGAGGCTGTTGTGGATGGAAACTATATTACATCCCGAACGCCTGAAGATGAGCCAGCATTTGTGCGTGAACTGTTAAAAGTGATTTAACTTCACCAGTTTTAACTTCACCAGTTTTAACTGACATACATTGAAGTATTGTAACTACGTTACATCGTGACTTATACAAACTTCACGTTTGCATTTCATTCCGAAAAAGGAGGGTTTGACATGACAAAACATATTCAGGCGTATTTTCGAACCGAAGACGAGGCGGAGGGAGCAAGAACTTCACTTCAGACGTTCCGTACAGAGCATTTGGAAGTAGGTCAACTCGATAGTGCGATTGGTAGAGACACGCGTGTTATGGTACCACTGGTACCATATAATACTGCGGGTGGTGTAGGCACGAACGGAGCAATGGGTGTTGGTGCTGCTCCCGGTGTTCCAGCCAGCGAAAATGTGATCCCTGTGGTATCCAATGTGGATCGTGATGCAGAACGGGACTCTCGTGACAGAGTGAATGAGGATGGAGACATGCTGGATGCTGCAGACGTGTCTTCGGCCGATTATGATGATCTGCACTATGTTCTGTCTGCCAAAGTAAGGGATGAGGACTATGACGAGATTGTTCATAAGCTTCGTTCCAACCATGCCTATGTGGAAGAACTGAATTAACGTGTAGATCCCTTTTGCCCTTGCACTGCTTGACTACAGAGTCGAGTAATGTGCAAGGGCTTTTAATTATGTCTATACTTTTCAAAGAAATAAAGCGCTATCATTTTTGTAATATTACTGTAATATTAGTTACATAAGCCTTTAACATAGTGGGCTTATAATAACACACATGACCCCCTTTTTTTATATATCTTTTGAGCCTGCACACCGTGTGCAGGCTATTTTTTTGCAATGAAAATGTATATGTTTTGTGTAAAGCTTACCCCTTTATATAATTTTTGCTAGAATAGAGGAATGGATTCGAATATATTAAAGCCAGTTGTTTCATAGTTTAGCTTCATCGGATGGTATATCAAGCATCAAGCAAGCATTTAGCATTTGGGCTCAGGCGAATGCAATTCAACGACAGTGTGTATGAGGAACACATCGCCAGAGAGAACCGCCTTATTGCACATGAACAGTATAAAAGGAGTTTCGGGTTGTCTTTAATCCTTCTAATACTCGCAGAAACGCCCCGTCCTTATACAAGGGCGGGGTAGCCGTTCTGCTTGCTCGCTGGAAACTGCAAATCATATAGAATGCCTCGTACGAGAAACGGCACCTAAATGTTAATGCAACTGTGTTCTCATACAACTGGCTAGTGACAGATTTAAGGGGGAATTAGTTTTGAGTAAGGTTGGAAGAAATGAGTTATGCCCATGCGGAAGTGGGAAAAAATATAAGAAGTGCTGTTTGAATAAGGAGTCCTCACCCGCAGAATCTATACTGCGCCTGATATCAACGGAGCAGCCTGTCCAAGAAGCTACAGTTCAGCCTGAGAGCAAGCTGACTCCAACCAAACTGAAAAGGTTGGTAACGCAAGAGCTGAAATGGGAACATCCTTCTCACGAACAGTTGGCCCTGGAGCTGATTGAGAACATGCGGAACCAATACGAGGGGGAGCTGATTTCGGAAGCTCTGATGTTATGGAACGGTTATTCCCGCCAGACGCGCCCCACTGTGAAGAAGACAGGTTCCTTCTGTGCTGCAATTGAATATTTGCTGTCCGAGGAATACGGCTTCAATGTCTCAAAACCTGATATGGCCACTAAATATGAGGTGACGACAGGTACAATCTCCCGGAAGGTCAATGAGATGTTCAGTTACATTGAAGAATACGGAATGGGCGGCGAAACGGACGAGCTGATGGTGCTGAACGGTCCAGGTACACCAAAGGACAAAGCGGAGGCTCTGCTACATAAGGCGAGAGAAGCCAGTTCTGCCAAACGCAGAATACAACTGGCGAAAACGGTGCTGGAGGTATATCCTGACAGCTCGGATGCATATCTTATACTGGCTGAGGAATCGGACAACGAGTCAGATGCACGGGCTTACCTCAAGGCCGGAATTGCTGCTGGAGAACGCGAACTGGGTGACCTGTTTTTTGAGAAGAACAAAGGGCACTTCTGGGGGCTTCAAGAGACTCGTCCATATATCCGGGTATGCAAAAGCTACGCGGAATCTTGCTGGTTTGGTGGGGATACCCAAGAAGCGGCACAAACCCTGGAGCGGTTGCTGGAACTTAATACGGAAGACAATACCGGAGCACGTTACCTGCTCGCTGCTGTGTATTTGTACAGCAACCAATTGAAGCATGCAGAACAATTGATGGCGAAGTATGGAAAAGGTGTCGCCTCAACGGCCTTTGCCTATGACCAGATCATTCTGGAGTATAAGAAAAATGGAATCACCTCGCAGCTCGAAAAGCTGTACCGTGTGGCTCGGGGGATGAACAAACATGTGCCGGATTACCTGCTGGGTTTGAAACGCCTGCCGCATAACCTCCCTGATTTTGTCGGAATGGGCGATTCCAATGAAGCGATTGAATATGTCATTATGCACTCCCGTCTATGGGCGAGCATGCCTGATCTGCTGAAGTGGATGCTGAAACAATAGAGTTATGTAGGGATTGGAGTTGGAATTCGTTTGAGGAATCCAGCTTCTATCCGCCATAATTGGAGTGTACTCTCTATCCAGTACGGCGTGTGCTTAGAATTTTTTTAATGCTATCTTTTCATGTTAACCCTTGACTTTAGCACTGCGGTTCATTACAATCAGAAAATAATACGTTGACTATAGTCAATACAAGTCGATTTTTGAACTATATTACTGATTTGATGACGGGACCAAGTACTCCGTGCCCACATGACCAGAGAGGAATCCCCAGGCTGTAAGGATTCTCTTGATGAGCGGACGAATGACTTCCCCGAGAACAGACGGCGAACATGGCAGACATGATCTGTTGACCAGTAGCCGGCCTGCGCAGGACGTGCGTTACACGTAGAGCGGAATATCTGCTTGATCAGGGTGCAATAGGCAATCCTGAATCATCAGAGATCACCTGAACGGCTAAAGTGTCAGGTTTCCGAAATGTGGGTGGTACCACGGGTGAATGTATATTACACAATCTCTCGTCCCTTTGTTTGCTGTATATACAGCGACAGGGCGAGGGATTTTTTTGTTATATAAGTTGATTTAAAAGAAATACACGAAAACGGAGAGGGCAGAAAAAACCTGTAAAAGCGAAGCGTTCGCCTGAAAGCTTTCTGAAAGAAAGCTGCATCGGAAGCATATGCTATCACCGGATTTTCACATTTAGAATGAAAATTTAAAAAATCTGGGGATAACAGCGATTGTAAGGTTGATCTGCCAGCGCAGTGATCACGTGTAGAATTTTTAACTGTAGAGAAAAAAATCAATGCTGGAGGGATCAAGATGGCTTTTCAAAAACCGACGGGGACGCAGGACTTACTTCCTGGAGTTGTCGAGAAATGGCAGTACGTAGAAGAAAAAGCACGAGATCTGTGTCGACGGTTTAATTACCGCGAGATTCGTACACCGATCTTCGAACAGACTTCTTTATTTGTACGTGGTGTAGGAGAGACTACCGATATCGTTGAGAAAGAAATGTATACCTTTGATGACAAAGGCAATCGCAGCATGACTCTTCGTCCAGAGGGAACAGCCGGTGTTGTCCGTGCGTATGTAGAGAATAAAATCTACGGCGAACCGGATGTGAGCAAGTTGTATTACATCGGTCCGATGTTCCGGTATGAGCGTCCGCAGGCAGGTCGTCAGCGTCAGTTCCACCAGTTTGGTGTAGAAGCCATCGGTGCACTGGACCCGGCGATTGATGCCGAAGTCATCGCACTGGGCTACCAATTGTGTGTAGAGCTCGGCTTGAAGGATGTTAAAGTGGAGATCAACTCCGTTGGCAACTCGACTAGCCGTGCAGAATACCGCGAGACATTACTTGGGTTCCTCAGACCGATGAAAGACAGCCTGTGCAAGGACTGCCAGTCTCGCATGGAGCGCAATCCGCTGCGTGTACTCGACTGCAAAGTCGATCAGGACAAATTCGTAGGGGCGCCTTCCATACTGGATAGCCTGGATGAAGAGTCTTTGAATCACTTTGCCAAGCTGCAGGCATACCTGGATGATTTCGGAGTAGATTATGCTGTGAACAATCGTCTGGTACGGGGCTTGGATTATTACACGCTGACTGCGTTTGAATTAAAAGCCCAAGGGATTGGAGCAATTGATACGGTTGGTGGCGGTGGCCGGTACAATGGTCTCGTTGGAGATATCGGCGGACCTGATCAGCCGGGCATCGGCTTCGGTATTGGTCTGGAGCGTATTCAACTGATTCTGGAGCACCAAAATATTGAGGTGACTACGCTCGCTCCACTGGATGTGTACTTTGTTGCTCTGGGAGAGGCCGCTGATCGTGAAGTGAACCGACTGTTGTTCAAAATTCGTCAGTCTGGACTGTCTGGGGAACGTGATTATCTGGGCCGCAAGATGAAAGCCCAGATGAAATCGGCTGACCGTTTCAAATCCCGCTATACCGCCATCCTTGGTGATGACGAGCTGGAGCGTGGTGAGATCGCCCTCAAGTCGATGGATACGGGAGAGCAACAAACCGTGAAGCTTGATGATCTGGTAGCAGCCATTCGCGAAAGTAAATAAGCACGAACTGTAAAATGGAGATTAAAACGTTCCATTAACACATTGATCCGGCAAAATTACTGAGGTTCATCAACGTTTCCAACGAATTGGGAGCTGGTGAGCCAGAGGTAACAAGCCTTTTCGAATACATGATCTACACGTAACCGGACTGTTGAAGAGCAGGTACCACTTGCCCATGCAGAACGGAAATTCACATAATGAGGAGTTTGGTTATGAAAAGAAGTCATCATTGCGGCGCATTAACACCCGCACACATCGGTGAAACAGTAACATTGAACGGTTGGGTTCAAACCCGTCGTGACTTGGGGGGCGTACTCTTCATCGATCTGCGTGACCGCAGCGGGATTGTACAAGTTGTCTTTAACCCGGCTTATTCCGGCGAAGCTCTGCAAATTGCAGATCGTGTACGTAGCGAGTATGTTATCGCTGTAACGGGTAAAGTCGTTAAACGTGATGCAGAAACAGTGAACAAAAATCTGCCTACTGGCGAAATTGAAGTTCAAATCACTGAAATTGAAGTGCTGAATGCAGCCAAAACACCTCCATTCTTCATCGAAGATGGTGTAGAAGTGGATGAATCCCTTCGTTTGAAATATCGTTACCTGGACCTGCGTCGTCCGGAAATGTTCGAAACACTGAAACTGCGTTCCAAAGCATCCAAAGTGTTCCGTGACTATCTGGATGGAGAAGAGTTCGTTGAAGTGGAAACACCAATCCTGACGAAGAGCTCCCCGGAAGGTGCGCGTGATTATCTCGTACCGAGCCGTGTGCATGAAGGTGAATTCTTCGCTTTGCCACAATCCCCACAAATCTACAAACAATTGCTGATGGTGGGTGGACTTGAGCGTTATTATCAGATCGCTCGCTGTTTCCGGGATGAGGATCTTCGTGCAGACCGTCAACCCGAATTCACGCAAGTCGACATCGAGGCTTCCTTCCTGCAACAGGATGACCTGCTGCCAATGATGGAAGAACTGATGGCCAAATTGTTGCGTGAAACCAAAGGCATTGAGCTGGAACTGCCTTTCCAACGGATTACGTATGCAGATGCAATGGGTAAATACGGTTCAGACAAACCAGATCTGCGTTTCGGTATGGAACTGGTTGAAATGAACGATATCGTAGCAAACAGTGGTGTGAAAGTATTTGCTTCCGTCATCGAAAAAGGTGGAGAAGTGAAAGTGCTCAACGCTAAAGGCTGTGGCACATGGAGTCGTAAAGAGATCGATGATCTCGGACCATTTGCTGCACGTTACGGTGCGAAAGGTCTGGCTTGGATTCAAGTAAAAGACGGCGAGTTCAAAGGGCCAATCGTGAAGTTCTTCACTCCTGAAGAGATCGAAGCTGTCAAAGAACGTACAGGTGCTGAGGATGGCGACTTGTTGCTCTTCTCCGCAGACACGAAAAAAGTGGTTGCTGACGTACTGGGCGCATTGCGTCTGAAAATCGGCCGTCAACTCGGCCTGATCGATGACAGCAAATTCAAATTTGCTTGGGTTGTGGACTTCCCACTCCTTGGATATGATGAAGACGCCAAACGTTATGTGGCAGAACACCATCCGTTCACACGTCCAAAAGACGAAGATGTACATCTGTTCGACACAGATCCGGGTGCTATTCGTGCTCAAGCCTATGACCTTGTTCTCAATGGTTATGAAGTAGGTGGCGGTTCGATGCGTATCTACAAACGTGACGTTCAGGAGAAAATGTTTGCTGCCCTTGGACTCTCTCCAGAAGTAGCGAATGAGAAATTTGGCTACCTGCTCGAAGCATTCGAATATGGAACTCCACCGCATGGCGGAATTGCTTTTGGTCTTGACCGTTTGGTGATGTTGCTGGCGGGCCGCACGAATTTGCGTGAAACGATTGCCTTCCCGAAAACGGCAAGTGCAACGGATCTGCTGATGAATGCACCTTCCGAAGTGGATGACTCGCAATTGGAACAACTTCATATTCGCGTAGCCCGTAAACCGGTAGCGGAAAAGAAATAAAGGAGGCATCGATTCTCAATGCTCCATCAATTTTCAAGAACAGAGCTTGCGATCGGACCTGAAGGTCTGGACGCATTGAAAAATAGTACAGTCGCTGTGCTCGGTATTGGCGGCGTGGGTGGAATTGCTGTAGAAGCTCTTGCCCGTAGCGGCGTTGGACGCATCATTCTGATTGATAAAGATGTCGTGGACATTACCAACATCAACCGCCAGATTCATGCGCTGACCACAACAGTGGGACAGAAAAAAGCGGACCTGATGGTGGAACGGGTGAAACTGATCAATCCGGAATGTGATGCCATTGCATTGAATATGTTTTACACGGAAGAAACGTATGAGGAACTGTTCAAATATGAACTGGATTATGTGCTGGATGCATCCGACACGATTATCTACAAAATCCATCTCATTAAAGAGTGCCTGAAACGTAAAATTCCGATGATTTCCAGCATGGGTGCGGCGAATAAAATGGATCCAACGAAATTCCAGGTTGCGGATATTTCGAAAACGACCATGGACCCGATTGCCCGTGTTGTGCGTACCACACTTCGTAAAGACGGCATTAAAAAAGGTGTAAAAGTGGTCTTCTCAACTGAAAAGCCGATGAAACCGCGCGAGGACGTAACCCAAAAAATCGTTCCCGAGAATGCTCCGGAAATTCGCAAGGCCAAACAGCCACCTGCGAGTAACTCATTCGTGCCTCCGGTAGCCGGACTGATTATGGTCAGTGTTGCGATTAAGGATTTGTTAGAAATTGCAGAGAACAAGCAGCAATAACTTGCTGCCAACAGAAGAAGCGTAGATGCCCTTAAGGCATCTGCGCTTTTTTGTATAATTATACCCCGGAAGATAGAGCGGATGAGACATCAAACGTCTATGATAGACGAACCGCATTCCTGAAGAAATGTCAGAGTTACGTCATGTACTTCAACGTCAAAACCGTGTATGATATTCACTGCTGCGCGAAATGATGATACATACATAAAAGAATTTGCGGCTAGAGAGAGGGGAATAGAACGAAATGAAACACGGATGGATGGCCAGACGTCTTGGCATGGAGCCAGGAGACCAGTGGAAGAAGGAAGTTGTGGCGGGAGCCATTTCCTATTTTGCCGTGGTCTATATCGTTATGGTCAATGCTACAATTCTTTCCGATGCCGGAATGCCTTTGCAGGCAGCTATGGTTGGAACCCTGCTGACATCGATCGCAGGCTGTTTACTCATGGCATTTGGCGGAAAATCACCGATTATCGTTGTACCCGGAATGGGGATTAATGCATTTTTCACGTATACACTCGTACATTCCATGAAATTAAGCTGGCAAGAAGCGCTGGCCGTTGTAACCGTTACAGGTATATTGTTTGCCATTGTTGCGTTTACTTCTCTATACAAAATGATCAGCGAAGCCATTCCCAAAAATCTGCAGCATGGTATTACGGTGGGGATTGGTTTGTTCCTCACGTTTATTGGTTTGCAAAAAAGTGGAATCGTTATCGCGCATCAGACGACATTTGTCGCGATTGGTCACTTTAATGATCCGAATGTCATTACAGCCTGCGTTACGCTGGTGCTGGCCTTGATTTTATTTATCCGTAATGTGCAAGGCGGACTTCTAATTAGTATTTTGGTCGGGACAGGTCTTGCCTATGTACTTGGAGCAGTGAATCCGGGTGAATCCGTATCAGCGATGGATGCGCTACGTCAATATGGCGGTTTGTTTGGTGAATTGTCCTTGATGAAGCTGGCTGATGTAGCATTCTGGATCGCGGTATTTTTGTTGCTGCTGATTGTGGTGTTCGAAAATATCGGTTTAATTACAGCTCAGACACAGATGATTGGTCGTCCGAAGCGCTTCAAGGGAAGTCTGCGGGCACTATCGATTAGTACCGTGCTGGCAGGCATATTTGGAAGCAGTCCTCCAGTGGCCGCCGCCGAGACGACAGCTGGTATTGCCGCAGGTGGACGCACAGGGTTAACTCCGCTCGTTACAGCCGTGTTGTTTGGGGCAACCTTTTTCTTCATCCCTCTGCTCGGTTACATTCCAGACAGTGCGATTGCACCCATTTTGATCATTATTGGCGGTCTGATGGTGCAAGGTGTGAAAGATATGGACTTTGGTGACTTTACAGAGGCTTTTCCTGCTTTTCTGATCATGGTCATGATTCCATTCACATATAGCATCGTGGACGGGATGGCGTTTGGATTTATTGCCTATCCACTTGCGAAGCTGGCAGCAGGTCAGGGTAAACAGGTGCCTGTGGTCATGTATGGCATATCCATCCTCTTTTTGGCCAATTTTGTGCTGCACGGCATCTTGTAAAGTTGTGTTATACAACAAAAGGCAACGTTATATAAGTTCATACGTATGATTTCTGGTGAGCAGATGTAGAACGGGAGGAACGGGAATGGAAGAACAGCAGCAAGCAGGGCAGAAGGAACCGAAGGTAGGAAAAAAAGGATTTAAGGATTTCGTCAAGCTGATCGCTTCCACGAACCCGCCAAAACTGATCCTGATCCTGGCCCTCATCCTGACCTTGATTCAGACGACGGCCGGACTGATTGTGCCACTGATGACCAAAGGTCTGATTGATGGACTAACCACTTCGGCACTGAACAAATCGGTTATTTTATTGTTGCTCGGTGCATTTGTGATTCAGGCGATTGCCTCGGGTATCAGCATTTATATGTTAAATTACGCAGGACAACGTGTGGTCGCCACACTTCGCACGAAGCTGTGGAACAAAGTATTGTCGCTGCGAATGCCATATTTCGATCGCAATCGGACAGGCGATACGATGAGCCGGATTACGAATGATACAAGCCAGATCATGACGTTGATTGCAGATTATCTGGTCTCCTTTGTGTCGAACATCGTTGCCGTTGTAGGTGGGGTGGCGTTACTTTTTTATTTGGATTGGGTGATGTCACTCATTATTCTGAGTCTGGTGCCACTTACGCTGTTGATCCTGTTGCCAGTGGGGAGGAAGATGTACAAAATCTCCAAGAAACAGCAGGATGAGATGGCAGGTCTTACATCCGTACTTAGTCAGGTTATTGGTGAGATTCGCTTGGTCAAAGCCTATGGAACGGAGAAACAGGAATCAGAAGCCGGGGATTCCCGGATTCGTAAAATGTTTGCTTTTGGCTTGCAGGAAGCACGCATCCTTGCGCTGATCGGTCCTTTGTTTACATTTGTCATGACGGCAGTATTGGTCGTTATTCTTGGTGTAGGGGGAATGCGTGTAGCGTCTGGTATGCTGTCACCAGGTGAACTGGTCGCCTTTATATTGCTGTTGTTCCAGGTCATTATGCCAATGGGGCAGTTCACGACGTTATACTCCCGTTTGCAAAAAGTTGTAGGTGCAACAGAGCGCATACAAGCTATTCTTGCTGATGAGGAAGAGCCGCATGATAGCACCAAGGTAGCTCCAAAAGGAAATGAGACGATTGCGTTCCATGATGTACACTTTTCCTATGTCACAGGTGAAGAAGTGTTGCACGGAATTAATCTGACGGTACCTACACGTAAAGTGACGGCGATTGTTGGCCCAAGCGGTAGCGGTAAATCAACGCTGTTCTCTTTGATGGAGCAGTTCTATATGCCCGATTCAGGCCATATTTCGTATGGGGGACAAGCGATAACGGAATATTCTTTGTCCTCCTGGCGCAGCAAGATCGGGTATGTGTCTCAGGAAAGTCCGCTTATGGCGGGTACGATCAAAGATAATATCACGTACGGATTGGATCGTGAGGTCACGATGGATGAGATCCGGCAAGCTGCTGAGATGGCCTATTCTGCCGACTTTATCGACAAGTTGCCACAGGGATATGAGACGGAAGTAGGCGAGAGGGGAATTAAGTTATCCGGGGGACAACGTCAGCGGATTGCCATTGCACGGGCGCTGCTACGAAGTCCTGACATTCTCATGTTGGATGAAGCAACGTCCAGTCTGGACAGTACCTCGGAGTATGAAGTACAACAGGCTCTGTCCAACCTTATGGAAGGCAGAACCACGATTGTGATCGCGCACCGGTTGTCTACAGTGGTGGACTCCGATCAGATTGTTGTACTAGAGCATGGACATGTGACCGGAACAGGAACTCATGCTGAATTAATTGGCAATCATCCGGTATACCGTGAATTAGCGCAGAAACAGTTTGTGGCACAGGAAGGAAACGCAGCTACAGTACAAAACGAAGAGTAATTCCCATTATTGCAGGATCTCCGTTATACCCCTGAGGTATTTCAACGGAGATCCTTTTTGTTTGATTTGATCCCTCATATTTACAATAGATCCAACATAACCTATATTATAGATACCGACCGTTGGTATGTATAAGGAGGGCATTATGGCCAGAAATAAATACCCTGAGCAGACACTGGACCTGATTCTGGCAGTCTCAACTCAAATGTTTACCGAAAAGGGATATGAAAAGACCAGTATTCAAGACATTATAGATGAATTAGGTATGTCCAAAGGTGCAATATATCATCATTTCAAGTCCAAGGAGGATATCCTTAGTGCAGTGATGGAGAAGGAGCTTGGGCGGGCAGAAGACATGTTTATGGAACTCATCCAGAACACGCATGCTCCGAATGCCAGACAGAAGCTCATCAGTATTTTGGAAAATATTATTGTTGATCCTGGCATTCAGTCTAACTCCATTGATCAGGTTCTAAGCACTCAGATCAAGAATCCACAGTTTGTACTTGGTGGAATCAGGAAGGGTGTTCTAAAAGACGCACGAATTATTGCCAATATCATGGAGCAAGGCAAGAGTGATGGATCGATCTCTGTCGAATATCCGCTGGAATGCGCTGAAATCTTCATGCTACTCGTTAATATCTGGATCAACCCTCTTCTTTTTGGACGGGATGAGGCACAGACATTGGAAAGACTCAAGTTTCTACAGCACATGATGAAGCTTTTGGGAGTGGATATCGTAAGTGAACAGCTTATTCAACGTATTACCAATCGGCATGCCAGCACGGGAGGTTATGTGAATCCGGAGTAAGCACACACACATGCTTGTTTGAAATGGAGATGGGAACGATGTTCAAAAATAGTGAGCTTGCCCTATGCAAGAGCCTAGATATTGATCAATCCATTCATGATATACAGCTAAATTGGTTATCAGGAGATATCAGCATTCTTCCGAGTGTGGATGAACTGATTCACGTCACGCAATATGCGGATGTGTGGTTCTCCAAGCGAAGACTGATGCAAGTTGACATACGTGGAGGAACCTTAAACATCGTAGACGGAAGAAAGATGAGAGGTCTCATCGGGTTAAATATAGGTCGAACAGCATTGAAAATTCATCTACCAGCTCGGGTTTATAAACGTATTTTGCTAAACTCCACAGGAGGACAACTCCGGTTGAATCGACTTCTGGCCACTCGCTGTCAATGTAAGATCACCTCAGGTCGTGTAGAATTGTCAGGGAAGATGGGTGAGCTTGAATTGTACGCAGTGGCATCCACAGTGAGTGGACAACATCTTTGTGCAGATAAATTCAATCTTCAATCCACTTCAGCCAAAATCGACATTTCGGGAGAATTCCGTCACTTGCAATTTACCATTACAGGCAGAAGTTTAAATATGGAATGTCTTAATATGCCGGAGAGCTTGTATTCCGTATCCACGGGGGGACAGGCAGTAGTCTCCATTCCAGATAACGAAGGTTTCCAAATTATACTTAAAGAAAGATCAGGAGCACTTAAAAGTGAATTTGATTTGACTCCCCTTCACGGGGACAGCAATAATCTAATACACAAAAGTGGAAAAAGTGAATTCCAAGTGGATATTCGAGGAGGAGCTTTTCATTTAAAACACAGGAAATAAGAGACTAATCGTGTGTACTGAAAACAATGGGGGCAGATATCATGGCTGGTTGGATCGTAGGAATTAGTTTTTCCACCATCGTATTGCTAATTGGGATTTACGGCGTATTGAACAGCAGGCACAGGCAGACCAGAAACAAGTGGGCCTGGTGGTTTATTTTGTTTGGTTGTTGTGCGCTTGTCAGTGCCATCATTAATTATCAATTCAGATGAGCCTCATATATTACAAAAGTAAGCCTACAAAACGGATGTGGCTTTCAATTGCCCTATGTGATATAGTAAGTATCCTTTTGTATTTCCAGATCTAGGTGATGCAGAGCAAAACATATTCTTAGGAGGTAACTGAAACATGTCAGACAGCTTTCAAAGTGCCTATCAAGAAGAAGAGTACAGGTTAGAGCGAACGATGGAGGAAGTGGACAGTCAGTTGCAACGACTGCAAAATATTCCGGTGTATACCGGCCACGACTTCACAGAACAAGTGCTGGAAGCTGGACGCGAAGAGCGCCGCACCGCCTTGTCCAAGAGCGCGCAGCAACCCTATTTCGGACGCTTGGATTTCGAAGAACAGGGCAGTGGTGCACGGAAACCGCTGTATATTGGCAAAGTCGGCGTAGACCGCGAAGAGGTGGGAGAGCATCCGCTCGTCATCGACTGGCGTGCTCCTGTCGCCAGCCTGTTTTACTCATTTACAGGAGGCGAAGCCTCCGCAACGTATGAAGCCCCAGAAGGGCTAATTGAAGGTCTGGTGTACCTGAAACGAAACGTTGTCATTCGACAGCGGATATTGGAACGTGTGGCGGATACATATAACCGTGACAGCGACCAGCCAGCGGTATCTGATGAATTCCTCGTTTATCGTCTGGGAGAGAACAAGGATAACAAGCTCCGTGACATCGTATCTACGATTCAGGCGGAGCAGGATCTGATCATTCGTGCGGCGAGAAACACCGCATTGATCATTCAGGGTGTGGCTGGATCCGGGAAAACAACGGTTGCCCTGCATCGGCTGGCCTTTTTGCTGTATCAGTACAAGGAGCAGGTATCTGCGGAGAAAATGGTTATTTTTGCACCCAACCACATGTTCCTGGATTACATCTCGGATGTGCTCCCGGAACTCGGAGTAGGGGACATCCAGCAACGGACATTCCCGGATTGGGCGATGAACCTGCTGGGGCTGGAGATGCCTTTGGCGAATACGTCAGATACGCTCAACACCTGGTTCGAAACACCAGATGCACGGCCTGAATTGAATGATGATGTACCTGGACGGTATAAAGGATCGATCCGTTTCATGGAACTTATTCGAGAGTGGCTGTCGGGGATGGAAGCGGACTCCGTACCGGATATGGATTTCAGCCCATGGGATGGTAAGGTGCTTAGCAAGACGGAGATTGAGAACTGGTTTGGTGAGGAATACAAACATTATCCGCTGGCCAAACGCAAAGAACGGGTCATGGCGCGGGTTCACCGCTGGATTGAGATGGAACTTAAGAAACCGATGCCAGAAGCTGTGCGTAAAGAACGCAAGAAAAAAGCATCTACTCGTGAGAAAGCTTATGCCAAAAAATGGCCTCAATACGAGCCGCTTACGTTATACAAACAGCTGTTCAAAGCTGCAAAGGGTGGCACAGTGCCAACCTCGCTCAGCGGGCTTATTCCAAAATTGGTCATGAAACAAACGGCAGCAGATCTGAAGCAGGATATCGTCCGTGAAGAGGATCTGCCTGCATTGGTATACATCCATACATTGGTTCATGATATTGAGGGTTCGGAGCGGTTCGATCATGTCGTAATCGATGAAGCGCAGGACTTTTCCCCTTTTCATGTGGCGTTATTGGATCAGTTCGTCAAAGGGCATTCCTTCACCATACTGGGTGACTTGTCCCAGGGGATTCATGAGTACCGTGGTGTTCATGCGTGGGATGAGATGAGTTCTCTGTTTCCTGAGGAGCAGAATGCATACTTTGCATTGACCCGAAGTTATCGTTCAACGATGGAAATTATCGACTATGCCAATACGATTCTGGAACGTGGTGTCAAGAGCGGAATTACGGCGATCCCTGTTTTCCGTAGTGGTGATCCGGTTCGGACATTGGCTTATGGAGGCGATGGGCGGACGGCGAGTCTGGAGCAGGCTTTGAAGGTGTTAACGGTCAAAGACTACCGAACGGTCTCCATCCTGACCCGTACCCTGCATGAAGCAGAGGAACTTCATCGTGAACTGCAGGCCGCAGGCTGGGATCTGAACCTGATCGACGGTGGCAAAAAGCAGTACACGGGCGGACACTCCGTTTTACCTGTTTATCTGTCCAAAGGGTTGGAGTTTGATGCCGTTATCGTGGCAGACGTAGATCAGAAGCATTATCTGCCGAATGCCGGTGATGCAAAGCTGCTGTACGTGGGGTGTACACGGGCCTTGCACGAATTGTGGCTCTTCCATGATGGTGATTTGCCAGAGTACGCGGCCGCAACACATAATCCGGGCGGCGAGCCCGTAACTATTCAGGGTTGGCCAGAACTTGGGTGAATAAAGTCTGTTAAACATTAAAAGGCATGACGTTCATGGGGAAATGTCCCATAAGCGCATGCCTTTTCTGCATTTGTGCAAGAATGCTTAAACCTCTGAGAAAGAACGACAGTGGAAGTTTAGGGTTATGTTACCCTATTTCCCATTCTGGACGAGCGACGGTTCACCAGGAATATGCCGATAGCAATGAGTAAACCACCTGCCAATGCAAACCACTGGACATGTTCTCCCAGCAAGATCCAACTCGACAATACACCAAAGAATGGTGCCAGGAACAGATAGGAACTGGTTTGAGCCGGATCACTATGTTGCAGCAAATAAAACCAAAGCGAGAATTGCATGATGGAGCAAACAAGCGTTAACCAGAGCAGTACGATCACCGAGGTGGTATTCACTATAAAGTGAGGATGTTCAGTCCATACGCTCAGTAGAAGAAGCGCAGCACCTCCCGCGAGCATCTGATAGGCTGTTAAGACAAAAGTATCGTAGTCATCGCCCCAGCGTTTGATAAGCATTGTGGACACGGCAAAGGAGATCGCACCACCGAATCCAATCCAGGTGCCAGGACTAAAACTCATCTGCCATCCAAAGGTTAACATAATCCCCATGAAACCGAGCATAACACCGATCCACTGACTGAAGCGGTAGGTCAGTCTATATAAGAGAGCACTGAGGATAATGACCAGCAACGGATTGGTAAATGTAATAATGGCCGATTCGCCAGAGGTAATCCAGTTCATGCTGTAGTAGGCGCAGCCCATCACTCCTGCGGATTGGAACAGGCCAATGAGGATTATTTTCAACCAAGACTGCCACTGGGCAGGTAATGGACGTTTACGTAGATACCAGGCCATCAAGCTGCCTGCCAGTACATAACGTAGACCCATGAGCAGGAAAGGTGGAGCATATAACATACCGATCTTGCCGACTGGAAACGAAGTACCCATGATTAGCGTTGTCAAAATGATCAAAATTGTATACTTCAAGGGTTGGATGGTGCGGATACCTTTTTCATGTCTGGAGTTCATAACGTTTGTCCACTATCTACAGTAATGAGCTGCCCGGTCATGGATTGCTGTTCAAGCGCAGCACAGATCATGTGTGCGATATCCTCAGGCGAGGCAATTTTCTGCAATAATACTTCTCCACCGAGACGATGCATTCGCTCCTTGTTTCCAGCCCACCACCTTGTAGCAACTGCGCCAGGGACGATAGCATTCACCCGAATGTGTGGTGAGAGTGCATGCGCAAGGGATAAGGTCAGGCCGTGAACTGCCGCTTTGGAGACGGCGTAAGGGAGGGATGAGCCAGAACCTGTACTGCCTGCAATGCTGCCCAGATTCACGATGGAACCCCCACCAGCCTGTCTCATGCCTTCCGTCACTGCACGCACGCAATGAAACATGCCTTTCACATTCACATCCACCAGCTCATTCCAGACGTCATCTGTAACAGACTCCAGGTCGTGCAGAGGGATGTGCTGCGTGATTCCGGCGTTATTTACAAGTGCAGTAATGGGGCCATAGGTTTCAGTTATTGTGGTGACCATGCGCCGGACATCAAGATCATTGGCAACATTAGCTTGAACGGCGAATGCATGGCCGCCCGTATGCAAAATGTGTTGAACAGTCTCGCTTGCTGCATCTTTGGAGCGCGAATAGTTGACGGCGACCAACGCTCCACGCTTAGCCAGCATTAGACTTACAGCACGGCCTATGCCTGTTCCGCCACCTGTGATCAAAGCAACTCTATTTTTCCAGTATGTCATGCCGAACACTCCTTATCATCATCCAGTCAGAGGACTGGTTAGGGATCTACATGAATTGTAGTCCGGTTTGCACATGAAGTATAATGATTGGTAATGAAGTGGATATCATTTTGAATGATGTCAGAGTGGGGGGACCATGGAGAGCGGGGATCTTAGAATATTTCAGTGTGTTGCACAGGAAGGGAATCTGACCAAAGCTGCTGCTAAGCTGGGGTATGTTCAATCCAACGTAACGGCACGTATCAGGCATCTGGAAGCAGAAGTGGGTACAACGTTGTTCATTCGTCATAACCGGGGCATGACGTTATCTCCAGCCGGAGAGATGCTGCTGACGTATGCGGATAAAATTATTGGTTTGCTGAATGATGCTTCCAAGGCACTACGGGCGACAAGTACACCATCAGGTCCGTTGCGAATAGGGTCTACTCAGACGGCAGCAGCAGTTCGTTTACCTGAGCTTTTTGCAAAATATTATCAACAGTATCCCGAAGTGTCCTTGTCACTGGCTACGGGTAATTCGCAGATGCTTATTGATCAAGTTATTGGGTATGAAATGGAAGGGGCTTTCATTGGTTGTTCCTGTGATCATCCCGATATCGAGTCCATCGATGTATTTGATGAAGAGTTATTTGTGGTCTCGTCGGGTGTGGGGCCCGGAGAAGAGCTTACCCGTAAGCCGATCCTTGTCTACAGCATGGGATGCTCCTACCGACAGATTTTAGAGGAGTGGTTGAACTCAAGTGGGGTAAATCGTCCAGTGATTATGGAGTTTGGAACGCTGGAGGCGATTATTAGTGGTGTGACGTCCGGAATGGGGATTTCTCTGTTACCAGAGATTGTGATTCGGCAGCAAATCGCAAATGGAAATCTTCGCAAACATTCGCTCCCTTCTGGCATAAGTAGAATGATGACTCGTTTTATTACACGCAAGGATGCGTTTGTCAGCAGTGCGCTTGGCGCATTTATAGCTATGTTACCACAGGAGTATGATATGATAGAGAGTGGTAATACATCAGAAGTGTAAATGTACACATGTTAAGGCAATCCGTTAAGGAAGTGATGAGCAATGGATTTATTTTCGTTTCAGCAGGACTCCAAACCACAAGCCAGATTGCTCGCGGACCGCATGCGGCCAGAGCATCTGGATGAATATATTGGACAGGAACATATTATTGGACCGGGGAAATTACTACGGCGCGCCATCGAGGCGGATCAGATTTCGTCCATCTTGTTATATGGCCCTCCGGGATGTGGCAAGACAACCCTGGCACATATTATTTCTCAGCAAACGCAGGGACAGTTCGTTCGCCTGAATGCAGTGGAAGCTTCTGTCAAGGATGTGCGTGAAGTCATCGAACAGGCGCAAACGAACAAACAGCTGTATGGAACCAAAACCATTTTGTTCCTCGATGAGGTGCATCGGTTTAACAGCTCACGTCAGGATGCGTTATTGCCAGCGGTAGAGAAGGGCACGATTATTTTTATCGGCGCGACGACAGAGAATCCCTTTCATTACGTCAATGGGGCCCTAATGAGCCGTTCAACTCTGTTCCAGCTAGAATCGCTGAACAAGGATCATTCCCTTATTGCGATGCGCAGAGCATTGAGTGATGCGGACAAAGGTCTGGGGTTCATGGAATTACAGGCAGACGATGAGGCGCTTGAGCATATTGCCACGATGGCCAATGGGGATATTCGGCGTGCGCTTAACGCACTTGAACTGGCTGCGTTGACGACGCCACCGGAGAAGGATGGCTCCATTCATATTACGCTTGGTGTAGCTGAAGAGTCTATTCGGCGCCCTATTGTGAAGGCCGATGAATCTACCCAGTATGATGTGCTGTCTGCTTTTCACAAGAGTATCCGGGGTTCTAGTGATGCGGCGCTGTTCTGGTTTCTATACGCGGTGGAGAAACTCGGTATGGACCCAATGACCTTCATCCGGCGCCTGATTGCAGCGAGCAGTGAAGACATTGGACTTGCGAACCCGCAAGCCATGACCCAGGCCATTGGAGCACTTGATGCATACCGGAATAACGGCTGGCCCGAAGCCAAGCTGAACATCGCACAAGCGATTCTGTTCGCGGTCGAAAGTCCAAAATCCAATGCGGTATACACCGCCATCTCCAAAGCCATGAACGCCATTGATGAAGTGAAATCGGCAGAAGTTCCGCTGCACTTGCGAGATACGCATTATTCGGGTGCCGTGAAACTTGGACATGAGGGCTATCAATATCCGCACAATTATCCGGGGCATTATGTGAAGCAGGAATATTTACCAAAACAGCTTTCACGTAGAGTATTCTATGAGGCAACGGAACAAGGCAACGAATCGAAGATCAGGCTGAACCAACAGCGGCGCAGGGAATTTTAAGAACAGACAGATCAATCGGGAGATGCACACAACATGAAAGAGCTTATGTATATAGGAGCGGGTGGATTTCTTGGGACATTAACCCGATATGCCATACAGTTAGCGATACCAACTGTCCATGGGGGGTTCCCTTGGGCAGTGCTGCTAATCAATGCAATGGGAAGTCTTTTTTTAGGATGGTTCTTTACCATCGCTATTCCAGGCAAAATAACACCACAACTTCGACTGGCAATTGGCACAGGTTTTACCGGCGCATTTACGACGTTCTCCACGTTTACATTGGATATTGTTCGTTTATCCGAAGGGGGCGAATGGGTGAATGCCGCCCTTTATATGATCGCAAGTGTGTTAGCAGGATTAATGCTTTGTGCGTTGGGAATGAGCATCGGACAGCGTATGTTGGGATCGCCAAGACAAGAGGGTGATGCCTCATGATCGTATGGATTAGTTTGGCTGGTGTACTGGGTGCAGTACTGCGTTTCAGTCTAGGCAAATGGGTCTCGGGCTTGCTGGGAACGACTTTTCCATGGGGGACATGGATCATTAACATCAGTGGTTCATTGTTGCTGGGGCTGTTATACGGGTGGCATCAATCGGTAATGATCTCAGATGTAATCTGGGTGATCTGGGGAACCGGATTCTGCGGTGCGTTCACCACATTCTCCACTTTTGGCTATGAAACGTTAGGACTTATGGGTCGTCAACGATACGCTAGCGCGGCGCTCTATGTCGTCAGTTCGGTTGGAGTTGGGGTTTTGGCCTCCTTGGCAGGATTCTGGTTGACTGCATAACGAACTATTTTTATTTTTTTTGCAAAGAAAAGCAGGAAAAAAGCCATCCTTCATGGTATACATGAAAGACGGCTTTTTTTATAGGGATACACGGTATTGTGTATAATCCGCATTTTATGGACAAGCTCTATTATTGCATTGCGGGTACAGGTACCTTTTGCACCTGATCGATCGTACCCCCACCCAGACAGATTTCTCCGTCGTAGAAAACAACGGCTTGTCCTGGCGTGATGGCTTTTTGCTGCTGATCAAATTGCACGTCCACACTTCCATCTTCCTGCCAGGTCAGTGTAACACCTTGATCCGGCTGACGATAGCGGAATTTGGCAGTACAACGGTATGGCACATTAGGCATGTGCTCTGTACCAGCAATCCAGTTCACACCCGTTGCGGTTAGACCAGTGGAGTACAGGCTTGCATGGGCATCGCCCTGAACAACAAGCAGTTGATTTTTCTCCAGATTCTTGTCTGCAACGAACCAGGGCTCACCATTGCCTGAACCACCAATGCCAAGACCTTGGCGCTGTCCAAGTGTGTAGTACATCAGACCATCATGGCGGCCTTTGACTTCACCGGTCACGATATCAACCATGTCTCCACCTTTGGCAGGCAGATAGTTACTCAGGAACTCTTTAAAATTACGCTCACCGATGAAGCAGACACCTGTGCTGTCTTTTTTCTTGGCAGTATACAAGCCAGCCGCTTCTGCAATTTTGCGTACTTCCGGTTTGGGCAAGTGACCAATCGGGAACATGGCTTTGGACAACTGGTTCTGATTGAGTGCGTTAAGGAAATACGTCTGGTCCTTATTGTTGTCCACACCGCGCAGTAGTTTGAATGTGCCATCTTCTTCAATCAGACGAGCATAGTGTCCTGTAGCTACATAATCTGCGCCGAGATCCAGAGCTTTGTTAAGGAATTCACCAAATTTGATCTCACGATTACACATGACATCCGGATTTGGCGTGCGACCCGACTTATATTCATCAAGGAAATAGGTAAATACTTTATCAAAATATTCTTTCTCGAAGTTGACAGTGTAGTAAGGAATGCCGATCTGTTCGCATACGCGGCGTACATCCTCTGAATCTTCTTCAGCGGTACAGTGGCCGAACTCGTCGGTGTCATCCCAGTTTTTCATGAAAATGCCGATGACATCGTAACCTTGTTCTTTCAGCAGCAACGCGGTAACGGAAGAATCGACACCTCCGGACATGCCAACGACGACCCGTGTATTTTCAATTGTTTTGGACATCGTTATCACCATTTCTATATATAAATGTGTTTCGTTTCTTATTCTAGCATAACCGGACCCAAGATACGATACACCCGGCCAATTTTGGATAGTGTCCACCACAGACGCACATTTTGGAATATCGTCAATCTTTCTTTTCCATAAAGCATGCAGATATGTTAACATTAGCTGAGGGTTATGATCGGAATACGGAGAATTAGAAAGTTAAAAATGAGTTCTATGAATCTCTGCTGTGGACAGATCGTGAAACAAACGGTCATGGACTACAGGATACAATATAAAGTTTCCAATCGTTACTGAAAATTGAAAGAGGTGACTCCTTTGAAAATATCGACAAAAGGCCGTTACGGCCTCACAATCATGATGGAGCTTGCTGCCAGAACAGGCGAAGGCCCTACATCACTTAAGAGCATTGCCGAGCGCAACCAGCTCTCGGAACATTACCTGGAGCAACTGATTGCTCCACTACGTAATGCAGGACTGGTGAAGAGCATTAGAGGTGCATACGGCGGTTATATCCTTGCAGGTGATCCTGCAACCGTAACTGCAGGCGATGTCATCCGTGTACTGGAAGGGCCAATCTCTCCAGTAGACTTCACAGAGGAAGATGATCCGGCGAAGCGTGATCTATGGTTGCGTATCCGTGACGGTATTGCGGAAGTGTTGGATTCCACAACACTGAAAGACCTAATTACATTCCAGGATCAAGAGAAAAAAGATAGCTACATGTTCTATATTTAGGGTCATCATTCGCATCGCAGAAGACACACTAAAGCCCCCAACTAGGGGGCTTTAGACATGCCAATAGGTATATTTCAAAAAGTCTGATCTTCTCGGTATTGAAAAGCAGACTCTTTGAACACGCACCAATGGGTACTCTGTTCTTCAATTTCTACTGATGACTTCAGGGAAGTAAGGACTATGTATTCAGCCGCGGATTTACAAGTTGGTGAAGTGTGAGCTTAACCAGATATCTTGTGAATCAGCGATTTTTTAAAGTTTCTATATCAGCTTCCATGCGTAACTGACGGCGATTCAAAATATCAATGCTGTGCTGATGGGTATTCAATTCGGTAGTTACTTTGCGTTCAGAGGCGGAGTGGGAAGCGTCAAGCCGTTTCGTAACGGTCAATGTTTCCAGAACAGCTTGTTGAAGAAGTGGGATATTCTTGGTTTGTTCATCTATGGTGTCCAATCTGCCATCCATGGTATCCAATCTACCATCCATGGTGTCTAATCTACTTTTCATGGTAATTAGTCTGTCTTCCATCTTTTCAAGACGTACGTCGATGCTGTCGAATCGTTTGTCCATTTGTTGAAGTTGATTCAGAATCTGCCCGAGAATGGGATCACTCATGTCTCTCTCTCCTTTTTGAAATGGATATAGAACATTATACACGAAGATGCGACAATAGAGCATCCATTTCAATTTCCAATTTGACAGTACGCCATGAGATAGAAATTTAACATATAACGGGGTGGAAATAAATGAAACGAATTTATTTGGATCACGCCGCATCGACACCTATGCATCCACAAGTCGCAGAAGCGATGATGAACGTCATGACAGGACAATTTGGCAATGCATCAAGTATCCATGCCTTTGGGCGTGAAGCCAAACGGACTGTCAGCGGAGCAAGGGATGTCATTGCGGCGTCTTTGGACTGTTTCCCGGACGAATTGGTATTTACCGGAGGTGGTACCGAGAGCGACAATCTGGCCATTTTCGGAGCAGTCTCAGCAAGGCAAGATCAGGGGAAACATGTCATTACGACCGCAATTGAGCACCATGCTGTTTTGCATACGTGTCAGGAATTGGAGCGGCAAGGTTATGAAGTAACCTATCTATCTGTGGATCGTCACGGTCGAATAAATCTGGATGAATTGCAAGAGGCCATCCGGCCGGATACGGTTCTGATTACCATGATGTTTGCCAACAATGAAGTGGGCACCATTCAGCCGATCCGTGAGGTCGGTGAGCTTGCACGTAAACACAATATTCTGTTCCATACTGATGCAGTTCAGGCTCTGGGCAGCCAGGATATTTCCTGTAAGGAACTTCCTGTGGACCTGATTAGCTTCTCAGCGCATAAAATCAATGGGCCTCAGGGTGTCGGTGTACTCTATGTACGGCGAGGAATCGTGTTGGAAGCAAGAGCCCACGGTGGGTTGCAAGAACGTCAGCGGCGCGCTGGTACGGAAAATATCGCAGGTATTACCGGATTTGCAGAGGCTCTCAAGATTTCATCAGCTCAAAAGGAGACGCATCGTCAGCATGATTTGGAATTGCGCAAACTTTTGTTGGAACAGCTTGAAATCCATGTGGGGACGGAGCACTTTCATGTGAATGGACACGCGGAGCATACGCTGCCGAACATCCTGAATATCAGCTTTCCGGAAGTGTCCACAGAGACGATGTTAATGAATTTGGATATGGAAGGGATTGCTGTTGCAAGCGGTTCTGCCTGCACTTCCGGTTCACTTGAAGTCTCTCATGTGCTCAAAGCGATGAAACTGCCTGAAACATTTTTACATTCTGCGATTCGTTTTAGCTGGGGATTGGGTAATACTACGGAAGAAATCATGATAACCGCCGAAAAAATTGGAACCATTCTTGGACGACTGCGTAATAGACCCTAAGGGGAACTTTACACATGGAACAGAAGGAGGGAAGAAGTTCCATTTCATCGGTTGGATAGAAGCGGTTTTGATGATCGGCGTCTGATTGCCACTCATCAACTTTGGGCATACCTAGCAATAGCGCCACGCCTATTTAATGATAAGAAGATGAGGGGGACCCAGCGATGAAGCTTCAGGAAATGATCGGACTTGCCGTTTTTGATGTGGAGGACGGGAAGCAGGTCGGTAAAATCCAGGATTTCATTGTGAATGATGATTGGCAGATTGAAGGCATTGAACTTGAGAACAAAGGCCTGTTTACCAATCATGTCAAAATCGTGCAGTGGCAAGATATCGTTGCCTACGGCGAAGATGCCGTCATGATCCGTAATCAACAGGCTGTCCGCAAGACGGGAGCCGACGACATAAAATACACGTACCTCCTCGGTCGGTCTAAATTGAAGGAGATGTCCGTGCTCACCGAAGAAGGTTTGCTGCTTGGGCGTGTCTCCGATGTTTATTTTGACCAAGAGTTGGGAAATACAATAATAGGGATTGAAATTACGGACGGTTTTGTGTCCGATCTGATCGAGGGCCGCAAATGGCTGCCATGTACAAGCGATATGTCTATCGGGGAAAGTGCCATTATGGTGCCGTCTCTGAGTGAACAGCGCTTGGAAAATGCCATTCATTCTGTTAATGGATAGGTGAATGAATATGAAATGTCCAAACTGTAGTTCCAAAGATATCGGGAAAATTGGTTCCCACCAGTTTTATTGCTGGGGATGCTTTATCGAATTAACGGTGAACGGTGAGAAAATGTCTGTATATCAAGTGGAAGAAGACGGTACGCTGAGCTCCCTGGATGATCTGTTTTTCGGGGACGAGCTGCCACAAGACTTCCCTCATCTTCACGCTTCTTCTTAATAAGCAGGATAACTTCCTCTATATGCGGTTTCATGACAATGTATGTCATGGGATGCTGTCTTTATATGTTGGCACATGTATATAGATGCGGTTACATAATGGTTCGGGTTGCACATGTATGATTATATGCTACCCTTTACTGCAAAATGCGCTTCCTTCTCTGATGAAGGAGGCGTTTTTTTGGTTTAAGAAAAAATGTTCGAATTGCTCCTTCCACTTCTGCGCTGTGTTAATAAATTTTACCTTTCCTACATATACTGACTCTCAGAGCCAGTCCAAAAGGAGAGATACAAGTGGAGCAATTAACCAAAAACAAGCTGTTCCGTTATGCGATCTGGCTGCTGCTCGGATTAATTATTCTATATTTTATTTGGTTGCTGCGGCCTTTACTGCTTCATATATATGCATTCCTGAAAACAGTGCTGGCACCCTTTATCGTAGCTCTTATCATATCCTATGTACTTAATCCGATTGTCAGCATGCTGGGAGGGCGCAAGGTGCCGCGTACGATTGCGGTACTGCTCATATATGCCTTTTTCCTGACCTGCATCGGTGTCATTCTGATGAATGTGATTCCGGTATTGATTGAACAGCTGGAGGAACTCAACGAGCATATGCCGGAGCTGTCCATGCGTGCCCAGAGTCTGATGAACAATATGGATCACAAATTAATGCCGCCAAGTGTGCGAACAGGCATGAACAGTTGGTTCTTTCAGATGGAGGATCGACTAACTCAGGGCATTACCGTGCTTATGGACAATATCGGGGCGACCATTAATGTGTTATTCAATGTATTCATCGTGCCATTTCTGATATTTTATATGTTAAAAGACTTTGAGGTGTTTGAGCGCACTATAGTGGCATATCTCCCGCGTTCACGCCGTAAAGCGATTGTCTCCGTGATGAAAGAAATCGATACTGCACTAGGGAACTACATTCGGGGCCAGTTTATTGTCTGTGTTATTGTTGGCATCTTTGCCTACATTGGTTATATCGTCATTGATATGCCATATGCCCTGCTGCTTGCAAGCATTGTAGCTGTGTTTAATATTGTGCCTTACTTGGGGCCGTTCCTTGGTGCTGCTCCTGCTGTGGTCATGGCATCAACCGTGTCGTTTAAAATGGTGCTGCTTGTGGTTATTGTGAACACCCTGTGCCAAGTGCTGGAGAGTAACGTTATCTCTCCTCAGGTTGTGGGACGTACGTTGCATTTGCACCCACTGTCCATTATATTTGCACTGCTCGTCGGAGGCGAACTGGCAGGCATTGTAGGTTTAATTCTGGCAGTACCCGTTTTTGCCGTACTAAAGGTCATTGTGCAACACTTTTTCGCCTATTACATCAAACGTAGGATCGACTGATAAATAGGGTTACAACAACAGCTAGCCTGCGTTGACACCCGCTTGTGCTACCGATATAATGAGTGTGTATGTTTAGAACATGAAATCGATGATGAAATAAAGTACGCCGAGGGTTCCTTTCCTCAGAGAATAGACTTCTTCGGATCAGGGTGAACCTGAACTGATGGCTGGAAGAGTCTTGAAAGATGAAGCGGCAGAAAGCTAATTTCGGAGTGCAGGACAACCCTGCCGGGAGCGACCGTTATTTCGCATGAACGAGGAGATTGTTTGTTTATCTACGCAGCAAGGGATAAACAGCAATAACCAGGGTGGTACCGCGATAACATCGTCCCTGATTATTCAGGGGCGTTTTTTGTGTTTATTTTTACAGAAAACAATGTTGACCAACCGGAGCGAATACGCAACGGACTATTATAATTTAATGGGGGCATCCAGTATGAAAGCCAGTGAAATCCGGTCCAAATGGATAGAATTTTTTGCAAGTAAAGGTCACAAAATCGAGCCGAGCGCATCGCTCGTGCCTCACAACGATCCTTCCCTTCTGTGGATCAATGCAGGTATGGCACCGCTCAAGCCTTATTTTGACGGACGTGAGAAGCCGGAGAACCCGCGTCTTGCGAACTCCCAGAAGTGTATCCGTACCAATGATATCGAGAATGTCGGCAAAACGCGTCGTCACCATACGTTCTTCGAGATGCTCGGTAACTTCTCTATTGGAGATTACTTCAAGGAAGAGACCGTAACATGGGCGTGGGAGTTCCTGACCAGCAAAGAGTGGATCGGTTTCGATCCGGAGCGCCTGTCCGTAACGGTATATCCGGAAGATGAGGAAGCATTCAAACTGTGGAACGAAAAAGTGGGACTGCCTGCTGAGCGTATCATTAAATTGGATGAAAACTTCTGGGATATCGGCGAAGGTCCATGTGGTCCTTGTACCGAGATCTTCTATGACCGCGGCGAAGCTTACGGAAACGACATGAGTGATCCTGAAATGTATCCAGGTGGGGAAAACGAACGTTATCTGGAAGTATGGAACCTGGTATTCTCCCAGTTCAACCATAACAAGGACGGCAGCTACACACCGCTTCCTAACAAAAATATTGATACAGGTGCAGGTTTGGAGCGTTTTGCTTCCATTCTGCAAAATGTGGATTCCAACTTTGACACAGACCTGTTCCAACCGATGATTCAAAGAACAGCCGCTCTTGCGGGTGTGAAATATAACGACAGTGTCGAAATCGATGTTGCACTGAAAGTCATTGCCGATCATATTCGTACCGTTGCCTTTGCAGTAGGTGATGGCGTGCTGCCAAGTAATGAAGGACGTGGATATGTCATCCGCCGCCTGCTCCGTCGTGCGGTTCGTTATGGAAAAGTGCTTGGACTCGACCGTCCATTCCTGTATGAACTGACTACAACGGTTGGTGAAGTGATGGGCATGTACTACCCTGAGGTCGTAGACAAACAAGAGTTTATCGCCAAAGTGATTAAAACGGAAGAAGAGCGCTTCCACGAAACACTAACAGATGGTCTGGCGATTCTGGCTGATATTAGCGGTACTGCCAAATCCGAAGGACGCACGGTTATTAGCGGACCTGAAGCTTTTAAACTGTATGATACGTACGGTTTCCCGTTTGACCTGACAGAAGATTATGCTGCAGAGCATGGTCTGACTGTGGACCGTGAAGGTTTTGATGCTTCCATGCAGAAGCAACGTGAGCTTGGACGTGCTGGGCGTCAAGAGAGTGAGAGCATGAAAGTTCAAGGTGGACCACTTGCTGAGCTGGAGGTTAAAAGCGAGTTTGTTGGTTATATTGACCTGTTGACGGAAACAAAAGTGGTAGCCATCGTCGCTGGTGACGCCCTTGTTGAAACCGTAGGCGAAGGACAAACGTGTCAGGTTGTTTTGGACAAGACTCCGTTCTACGCGGAAAGTGGCGGTCAAGTGAGTGATCAGGGCTTGTTGCGCGGTGCTGGTGTAACAGCGAAAGTACAAGGCTTGTTCAAAGCTCCACTAGGACAACACGTACATCTGGTAACGGTGGAGTCCGGTGAACTGCGTGTAGGTGATGTGATTAACGCTGAAGTGGATGCAGCCAAACGTGGCGACATTATCAAAAACCATACGGCGACCCACTTGCTGCACAAGGCACTCAAAGATGTGCTCGGCACACACGTAAACCAGGCAGGATCGCTCGTAGAGCCACAGCGTCTGCGGTTTGACTTCTCTCACTTCGGCAGCATTACGCCGGAAGAGTTGACTGAGATTGAGCGTCAGGTGAACGAACAGATCTGGAATCGTCTGAATGTGAACATCGAACTGAAAGCTATTGATGAAGCCAAAGAGATGGGTGCGATGGCCCTGTTTGGCGAAAAATATGGAGATATTGTACGTGTTGTTCAAGTCGGAGACTACAGTTTGGAACTTTGTGGCGGCTGTCACGTAAATAATACTTCAGAGATTGGAATCTTCAAATTGGTAAGCGAGAGCGGAATCGGCTCCGGCGTTCGTCGGATCGAAGCTGTAACTGGCCGTGGCGCATATCTGTATGTGGAAAGCCAGTTGGAACTGCTCAAGCAATCAGCAGCACTGCTCAAAGCAAATGTGGCTGATGTACCTAAACGGATTGAAGGTCTGAATCTTCAACTGAAAGAAGCTGCAAGAGAGACGGAATCCCTGCAAAGCAAGCTGAGTGCCATGGAAGCTGGTCAACTGACCGATCAAGTGGTACAAGCAGGAAATACTCAATTGCTGGCAGCACGCGTAGATGCTCCGAACATGGATGCACTGCGTACAGTGGCAGATGAGCTGAAAGTAAAATTGCCTAATGCAGTACTCGTATTGGGTGCTCCGGCGGATGGTAAAGTGAATTTTGTTGTAGCGGTACCTGCTGAACAAGTAAAACAAGGATTGCACGCAGGTAAAATCGTCAAAGAAGTCGCAGCAGTATGCGGCGGCGGTGGCGGTGGACGTCCAGATATGGCACAAGCCGGAGGCAAGGATGCTACCAAGCTGGATGAAGCGCTGAAACTGGCGGTTTCATTGGTTAGCGGGCATACTGCATAATCCATTGAGCAGCTTATCATCGTCAAAATATAAATCGAAATGGTTCTGTTCATTTGTATTTTGTACCTGAGAACGACTGAAATCCAATGATGCAGTATGCTGAAGCCAGTAAAGGACAAGCAAAAAACACAATTGCCTTATCCTTTGTTTACTTGTGGTAGTCAGAATATGTTATTATATAAACAGAAATCAATTCGGCAGGACATGGTCCCCATGTTCATGCAGGAGCGAGGTGTCATCAATGGACTCCATGGATAAGACGGTTAAATTTAATGTGAAAGGTGACGAACAGGAAGCATCATCCAAAGAGATTCTTCTCACGGTATATGATGCACTGGTCGATAAGGAGTATAATCCGATCAACCAGATTGTTGGGTATCTGATTTCCGGAGACCCGGCATACATTCCTCGTCACAACAACGCACGTAGTCTGGTCCGTAAAAAGGAGCGCGATGAGCTGATTGAAGAGCTTGTACGTTCCTATCTGGCCAATCACCGGTAATGTACGCCGCTTCCGCTGTGTTGCAGCCATGCAGGCAGCGGGAAATGAACCGACAGAATACAGCCTGAAGCTTGAGAAGGCGATGTTGAATCGACCTGAGCAGGCCCCAGGATGGGAGAGCATGGATGAAAATATTAGGTTTGGACTATGGGGACCGAAGAATCGGAGTTGCCGCGAGTGACGCCTTCGGTTGGACTGCCCAGGGATTGGAAGTACTTGAACGCCGCCGTGATGAAGGCGAGTTCGCTCGAATTGCCGAACTTGTGCGTGAGCATGAGATTAGTGAAATCGTAGTGGGACTTCCCAAAAACATGAACGGCACCGTAGGACCGCGCGGTGAGATATGCATTGCTTTTGCCGATCGGCTGCGGGATGAACTGAATTTACCTGTTCACCTTTGGGATGAACGGCTGACAACCATGGCAGCAGAACGTACGCTGATCGAAGCGGATGTCAGTCGGAAAAAACGCAAGCAAGTTGTGGACAAAATGGCCGCAAGCTTGATTTTGCAAAATTATTTGGACGCCAATAGTAGAAGGTGAGGGGGATCAACAATGGCTGAAGATCAACTGGGTATGGAAGAAGAAGCGGAAATCATTTACATTGCGGATGACGAGGGTAATGAAGAGGAATTCGAAGTCATCATGAAGTTTGAAGTAGACGGTTCGGAGGCCAAGTATATGATGGTTGCTCCGGTTGAACCTGAAGATGGCGAAACGGATGTATATGCATTCCGTTATGAAGAAGAGGGCGACGATATCAAACTTTTCGTTATCCAAGATGATGCCGAGTGGGATATCGTCGAGGAGACGTTTAATACATTTCTTGCTGAAGATGATGAAGAGGAAGCGAACTAAATGACGGAATATAGCCGCAAAGACCTGAAATGGACAGATTCACTGCGTCTGGCATTCGGTGCTCATGTTGAGCTCGAGGAAGAGAACGGTAAATCACAACCGTATGACTTGTTGGCTGAGTTCGAAGTGAACGGTCAGCAATATGCGGTGCTCCGCAGTTCGTTGCGACCTTATGACGAGGTTGAACTTCTGCGGGTATCACCTGGAAGTGAGAACCAGATCATGCCAGAGTTAGTTACGATCGACGATGATGATGAGTGGGAGAACATCTCAGAACTGTATGATGAATGTACACTCCCCATTGACGAAGATTAATCAGCTTCAAATTGAAGAAACCGGGAGGGCGGAGAAGTCCGCTCTTTTTGGTTGTGTAAAGGAGTTGTTTCTTTTTTGAAAGGGAAAGCAATAGTAGTCATACTGCTTATCATTGTAGTTCTTGCCGGAGGCGCAGGTGTTTACGTATGGAGTATGATGCGTCCTGTGGAAGCTTCTACAGAACCGATCGTATTCGAGATTAAGAGCGGATCGGGAACTTCAAAAATCGCGGATCAGCTTCAAGAAGAAGGCCTCATTCGAAGCGGGTTAACCTTTAAAGGGTATTTAAAGTGGAAAAAACTAGGATCTAATTTCATGGCGGGTACATATTCTATGAATCCTGGCGTGACATATGATGAGATTGTTAGCAAGCTGAGTAGTGGTGAAGTGGTACCGGAGGAAATGGTGAAATTCACGATTCCAGAGGGTTATAATGTTCTGCAAATGGCGGGCAAGCTTTCTTATGAGCATGTTCTCGATCGGGATGAATTCATCAAGCTGGCCAATGATCCTTCGGCCTTCGATGTAGATATTCTCAAAGATATTCCAGTGGATGAAGAACTTCGCTACGTATTGGAAGGGTATCTCTTCCCGGAGACCTACGAGCTGAAAAAGGGAAGTTCCACGCATGATGTGATGCAACGTATGCTGGAAGAATTCCAGACCAAGATCAATTCTATCCCGGATTTGGAAGCTAAGCTCCAAGAGAAGAATCTTTCCCTGCACGAGCTGCTGACCATTGCGTCACTGGTGGAGAAAGAAGTTGTAGTGGATGAGGAACGTGCACTGGTTGCAGGGGTAATCTACAATCGGATCAATCAGGATATGAAGCTGGAAATTGATGCTACCGTGCAATATCTGCTCGACAGGCCAAAGGAGCGATTGTATTACAAGGATCTGAAGGTGAAAAGTCCTTATAATACGTATCTGAATAAAGGCCTGCCGCCTGGTCCAATTGCCAGTCCAAGTCTTCCGTCCATTGAAGCAGCACTAAATCCGGAAGCATCGGAGTATCTGTTCTATGTGACCAAAAAGGACGGCTCGTCTGGACATCTATTTGCCAAAACGTATAAGGAACACCAGCAAAATATAGCCAAAAGTAAGGCTGCGCAATAAGCGGAGGGGATTATATGAGTAAGAAACATGAACTGCTCGTTACAGCAGCGAATGTGAAAGAGGCAGAAGTGCTGCTCCAGGCTGGAGCAGATGCTCTGGTCATTGGAGATGATCGATTCGGTATGCGTCTTCCAGGCAGCTTCAGCGTGGAGGAGACAGCAGAGGTGGTTGCCATTGCAGCCAAACATCAGGCGCGGGTGTATGTATCCATGACGAATCTGATGTCCAACGAGCTGTTGAAAGAATTGCCCGAATATGTTCAATCACTTGGCAGAATCGGTATTGACGGTGTGGAATTTAATGATCCATCCGTGCTGGCTACCATGAAGGAATATGCTCCACATGTGAAGCTGCATTGGAATGCGGAGATGACTTCGACGAACTATGCAACAGCTAACTATTGGGGGACCAAAGGAGCCAGTCGCGTTGTGCTTGCCCGTGAGTTGAATATGGACGAGTTGACGGAGATGGTTCCTTTTCTCAAGGTGGAAGCTCAGGTTCAGGTACATGGCATGACGAATATATATCACTCCAAGCGTAGCCTGGTGCAAAGTTATATGGCTCATCAAGGACGGCCAGTCGAGGGACACTTGGGTAAAGAACGTGGATTGTTCCTGATCGAGGCTGAACGCCGGGATGAGAAATTCCCGATCTATGAAGACATTAACGGCACACATATCATGAGTTCGGAGGATATATGCATCCTCGAAGATCTTCATCTGTTGATGGAGGCGGGTGTACACAGTTTCAAAATTGAAGGTATCCTAAAATCACTAGCCTACAATGAAGCTGTTGTACGTGCATATCGGACAGCGATTGACAGTTATGTTGCTGATGCTGACGCATATGCGTTCTCCGAAGAGTGGCTCGATGAGGTACGGGAGTTACAGGATCCTGAACGTGAATTGTCGTTTGGATTTTTCTATAAAGAACAAGTGTATTAATAGACGAGGTGAACAGAATGGAAACAGTGGCGGTACAGCGGAAGTTCTCGGGTAAACGTAACCGTCTGGACAAACCGGAGCTGCTAGCTCCGGCGGGTAATCTGGAAAAACTGAAATTTGCAATCCATTACGGTGCAGATGCCGTATATATCGGTGGACAGGCCTATGGACTGCGTTCCAACGCGGACAACTTCAGCTTTGAAGAGATGCGTGAAGGTGTGGAGTTTGCCAAAAAGTATGGAGCCAAAGTGTTCGTAGCGACGAACATCTATGCACATAATGAGGATATTGAGGGTATTGAAACATACCTGCAAAATCTCTATAATGCTGGAATCTCTGCGATCATCGTAGCTGATCCGGCTATTATTGAAGTAGCCCTGCGTGCTGTGCCAGGTCTTGAGGTACATCTGAGTACGCAACAATCCACACTCAACTGGCAGGCTGTGAAGTTCTGGAAAGATGAAGGACTTCCACGGGTTGTTCTCGGACGTGAGACCAGTTTCGAAGAGATTGAAGAGATCAAGGCAAATGTGGATATTGAAATTGAAGCCTTTATTCACGGGGCAATGTGTTCCTCGTATTCCGGACGTTGCGTGCTCTCCAACCATTTTACGGATCGCGACTCCAACCGGGGCGGCTGTTGCCAGTCTTGCCGCTGGAAGTATGATTTGTTTGAGGATGCGAGAGAAGATGCAGTGTGGGTTAGCGAAGAGGACATGCAGATGAAGACACCTGCACCATTCAAACTGGGTGAGAACCAGCTTCCCCTGTTCCAGGAACAGGATAATTCATTCTCCATGGGATCAAAGGATCTGTGCATGATTGGCCATATTCCCGAGTTGATTGATGTGGGTGTGGACAGTTTCAAGATCGAAGGACGTATGAAATCGATTCACTACGTGGCAACCGTGGTTAACGTATATCGTCAAGCCATTGATGCCTATATGGCAGATCCGGAGAATTATGTTCTGAAACCTGAATGGGTTGAAGAAATGAACAAAGCGGCGAATCGCCCGCTGAATACCGGGTTTTTCTATGATACACCAGACCATGAAGATCATATCTATGAACCGGAAGAAAAAGCTGTACCTTTTGACTTCGCTGGATTGGTTATGGGGTATGATGCCGAAACAGGAATGGCAACCATTCAACAACGCAATCACTTCAAACCAGGACAGGAAATCGAATTTTTTGGTCCGGGAGGTCACTTTTTCAAACAGGTGGTTGGCGAAATACAGGATGAAGAAGGCAATGTTCTAGATGCTGCTCGTCACCCTTTACAGCTGGTTAAAATGAAAGTGAATCAGCCGGTTTCGTATTTTGACATGATGAGAAAAAAGAAGTAGGTTCAAATACCTACAATGTGCCAAAATAGTATTATGATTTAACAAAATAGTGTTATGAAATCAACAGGAAGGACCTCCGTTATCGGCATATGGGGGTCTTTTTTTTATAGAAAAATAGGAATAAAGTTGTAAAAAATTTCTGGGAAATGAAAGGTGAACGAAGAAAGCTGTCGAATACTACATAATTATAGGGGAGAGACACAAAAATCTAACAAGTAAATAACTGGCAGGTGAATGGGATTGGTTCAAAAGAAGCAGAAAGACAGTGGAGAGCAAGTGACAAAAGATGAGCAGGTTAATCCTGAGCAGGTTCAGAAAGTGAAGAAAGAAAAAGTAGGTAAAAGTAAAATTACAGGGAATGGGAAAAAATTACTTAAGCTTGACCGTAGTAAACTGAAGCTGGGCTGGATCAAGACCGATTGGGTAAAGAAACAATTCAAAAACCGGGATTGGAAAAACCTTGGGGGAGCTTCTTTTAAACAAATTAGGAAGGCAAATCCGGTAAAATCCGTAGGGGTTAAACTGTTCTTGATCTTTTTTGCGGGGATCATGATTTTTGTAGTGAGTTTGGGTCTATTATCCTATTCAAAAGCCAAGGGTACGATAGAGAAAAATGCTTCGCGTGCCAATCAGGAGACCATTGATCAGACCAAACAAAAAATGGACATTATTTTGGAGAGATTTGTGGATACATCCACACAGATTTTCTTTGATCCGGAAATGCAGTCCTTGCTGCAAAAGATGTCAGATAAGAATCTGACTGCGTATGATACATTTGTGAACTCAAGTTCAATCAACAAGCAACTGTCCAATGTTGCATTTACAAATAAATCTATGGAAGCGATTTATTTGGTGCCAACAGACGAAACAAAGTCCGTTATGGGTACGGGCAACAACAGTTCATCCATGGGCGGTATTCGTCAGGAAGCATGGTACACTGAGTTGATTGAGTCGGGCGGTTATCGCTGGCTCCCAACCGAGGTCAAGGAAGATGGCTCAACGCCAACGTTCAAAATTGCACGTTCCATGAAAAACTTACAGGGGACCACTCAGTCGTATGTTCTGGTTATTGAGCTGAAGCTGGAAGTTTTGGAGGAACAATTAAAATCGCTTGATCTGGGGCCAGGAGCTGTTCTTCAACTGATTGCTCCGGATAATAAAGTGGTTGCATCCTCCATTTCGGATCGTACGGGACAAGATACAGAGCTTGCATTTGTCAAAGAGTTGACCGAACCAGCAGGTAGCACGAATACGAAGTATCTTGTAGATGGCAAATCCACGGAAATGCTGGCTGTATACAGTACGATGGATACATCCAATTGGAAACTGGTTGGTATGATACCTACCTCTGTGTTGGTTCAGGATGCAAAAGGCATTCTGACACTGACCTTGTGGATGGCGCTGGTTGATGCGGGGATTGCAGTATTAATCGGGGTCTGGATGGTTCGTATGATTGCTCGTCCACTCGGCAAACTGAAAGATCTGATGCAGGAAGGTGCTAAAGGTAACCTTAAAGTTCGGACACCGTACAGCTCCCAAGATGAAATCGGTCAGCTCTCTACCGCCTTTAATCTGATGATGGAGCAGATCACGAAGCTGGTTGAACAAACGAATCGTTCTGCGCAGGAAGTATTGGATACGGCTTCTGAGCTGAGCAGTGCATCCAAGAAAACGGCTGTATCCGCTTCGGAGATTGCCGTAGCCACAGAAGAGATCGCAGGCGGTGCAGGCAGTTTGGCAACTGAAGCGGAACGTGGCAATGAATTAACGGACAATATCTCCCGTCAGATGCAGAGTGTAATTGCTGCTAATGAACAGATGGGTGATTCTGCTCGTCATGTAGAGAAGTCCAGTCAGACAGGAACACAACATCTGAATCAGTTGATGACCAAAACTCAGAAGACAGAAGAAATGATTGGTGCACTGGTGAATAAGGTTGATTCGTTGAAAGAGAGTACATCCTCTGTTCTTAAAGTGCTTGAAGTGCTGCAAAATATCACAAAACAGACGAATATTCTTTCCCTGAATGCAACCATTGAAGCAGCACGTGCTGGTGCAGCCGGACGCGGATTCATGGTGGTGGCTGATGAGGTGCGACAGCTTGCAGCTCAATCCAGACAATCCATTGAAATGGTTGGAGAGATCACAGATAAAATCATGACCGAAATGAACGAGACCGTGGATGCTTTGTCTGAAGCCTATCCGTTATTTAAGGAACAGATGGATGCGGTTAAAGATACCAACGTCATCTTTGCTTCCGTGCAGGAACAGATGGGTGCATTTGTGGAGCGTCTGGGTATGGTGACAGGTTCCATTGGAGAATTAAACCAATCTCAAGCTACGTTGTCTGAAGCCATGAGCAACGTTAGCGCTGTAGCTGAAGAATCTTCTGCAACGTCCCAAGAAGTAGCTTCCTTGAGTAGTGAACAGCAAAATATCAGTAATCAGCTGGTAAATCTGTCTGGTAAGCTGGAGAATGTGTCCACGGAACTGAAAGAAACGTTGTCACGCTTTACGGTGTAACAAAAAAATAAAGCATATCCGTGAAATATGCGGATTAATATTGCTAAGGAGCCTGTCCCGTACATGGGACAGGCCTTCTTGCTGTTTGCCGGATAATTCCAAGCTGTATTAGCAATAATATGTCAAAACGACAAAGGGTGAGACTGGGATGCATCTCCTTGCGAAACGGCGAATCTATATAGCTTGTATTATGCTAACTCTTGTCTTTGGATTGCTTATATTGCGATTGGGATGGGTCCAGATCGTTCAGGTGAATCAGACGATGCCTGGATTTCACCGAACGGTACGTGAAATGTCCGTATTGCAGCGTGAACGCGGGGTGATGTTAGATCCGGGCCGTGGACAATTTACGGATTACAAAGGTGAGGCATTGACAGGTAAGCTGCAATGGGGCTTGGTTCTTTTTCCACAGGCAGTGCCATCAGGTGAACTACACAAGCAAGGGGCACTAGAAGGATCAGAGATGACGCAGTTGGCAGCTATATTACATACCGATCCGGATCAATTGAAGAAGGAATGGAATCGGGAAAATGCACCTCATTTCTGGACAGCAGGTGCAACTCAGCCTGTTCATTTGACAGCTGCTCAGGTGGAGTGTCTGCGTAATCTGCACCTGCAAGGAGCGGGTATCTATCCAATGATGACAAGGTATCTTCAGGGGCATACGGGAATGCAGTGGATGGGTTATCTGGCTGAACAGCCTGAGTCCTCCAGAGCTCTAACTGGGCATCAGGATGAAGTAAAACAGCCATTTGCCATGAAATCAGGGGCAGCTGGACTGGAGAGGACACTTGAACCCCTGTTGAGGGGAATTGGTCCTACGCTTGTATCACGTATGGTCTCGGGTAGTGGGGAGATTATCCCTGAAATTCAGCCTCACGTTATTGCACCGGCCAATGGCCATTATCCTTTACGTGTAGAAACGACTGTGGATGCCAAGTTGCAGCGTGGATTGGAGCAGTTGACAGAAGAAGCTGGCTTACAAGAAGGGGCCGTTGTTGTGTTAGATGCGGCTAACGCAGATGTTCGCGCCATGATTTCAAGTCCATTCTATCAGCCACAACATGTGGACCCTAAACAATCGGCCTGGGGAAATCGTGCAGTACAGGGAGCCGTCCCGGGTTCCATTTTCAAAATTGTCACTGCGGCTGCTGCGTTGGAATACCATGCGGTTTCTCATGGAGAAGAATTTCATTGTGGTGGTGAGTATGGAAAGTATGGTTTGTCCTGCTGGAAAGAGCATGGGCATGGTAACCTGAATCTGGAACAAGGATTTGCGGAGTCTTGCAACATCGTATTCGCGGAAACGGCGCGCAGGCTTAGTATGGAGCAACTGGAGAACACGGCAGATCGTCTGGGACTGGCGCGACCTGTTGGTTGGGAGGGGAAAAAGATGGCAGGAATGCCCGTCTTGCGACACTTTGATCACGAAGATCACGGGCGTGTGCGAACAGAAGCTGTTTCTTCTGGTGATGAAGGTGCGAAAATACAGACAGCCATCGGTCAGCGAGATGTGCTGGTCACACCGCTGCAAGCCGCCAATCTGATTGTGACACTGTTACATGATGGAAAGGTTAGTGCCCCACGTCTCGTTAAGAGAATCCGATATGCGGATGGTGGCATCATGCTTGAGATGCCCTTGCATGATTCTCCTTCAGCCGCAGGGCAGATTGCTCCCGCAACTGCGCATAAACTGTTATCCTGGATGAATAAGGTAGTCCGTGAGGGAACAGGAAAATCCCTGCAGCGTGCGCGGTGGCATGTTGCAGGGAAATCAGGTACAGCTCAGGTACAGAAACATGGGGAGAAGCGTAATCATCAATGGTTCATCGGTTACGGACCGATAGAACAACCCAAGTACGCCGTAGCTGTGCTTGTTCAAAATGTCTCTCCAGACAGCCATCATCAGGCGACAGCTCTCTTCAGGAAGGTCATGGACTATTTGGCTGGGTCCTCGTGATCCTTCGCAGGAACAGGCGTATGCATCGCGGACTCGGCAGAACTCGTTGAGGCCGTGCTAACGGGCGGGTCCATAACCAATGGAGAAGATTCAAATTCATCTTTTGGCAGGTGAATCCACTTTTGCAGGTACCCTTGTTGTAATAGTTCTTTCAAAAGGATCAGCAGCACTGGAGATAACACTACACCAGCCAGGCCGAAGATCGAAAGGGAGATTAGCATGAACGAAAGCATCAAGTACGCCGAAGATACACCAATCGAGTTACCCGATATCTTCGGTTCCAACAATTGTCGTGTCAGCATCGTCACTGCCAGAATCACAATCAGGCCGATGGCCAGGCTGCTATTGCCTATAATGAACAAGTAGATAATCCATGGAATGAATACAACAGGAACCCCTAGCAATGGTACCAGATCAAAAACTGCACAGACGACTGCAATGGTAAAGGCGTTAGAGGTTCCCAAAATCAACAAACCTGCATAAATCAATACGAACGTAATGAGCATCATGATCATCTGTGCCTTCAGATACGAACGGATCGTCTTGAACACGTGATTACGCATGAATTCAATAGCTAACTTCAAGGTTTTAGGCGTCTTCGCACGGGCGAACTTGCGCCAGGATTCAATCTCGATACTGAGAAAGAAGGCCAGAATAATCGCAATTCCGAAGTTCGTAATAAATGAAGAGAATGAACTGAGGAAACCTACAATGAATTGCGCTCCGCTCGTTACCCATTTGGAAAGAAAGCCGGTCAGTGTTGCAAAATAATCATTCGCTTTATCCATAATTCCATCAGGGAGAGCGTCTGACTTGTCCTGGATGAATAACACCAGATTGGTAAACTCACGCTGTATCATTTCAATGTATACAGGAAAATTATCTTGAAGATTGGATATCTGTGAGATAATAATCAAGCCCACACCAAAAAAGGCCGCGATAATTATCGCGAGAAATAACAGGACGGATATGGCAGCTCCAAGCGTCTTGGGCAGTCCTTTGCGATGTAGAAATTTGGCTAATGGCTCAATCATCCAGTACACGATAAATGAGAGAAAAACCGGTGCAGCGATTTGATATAATTGGCTAAAACTGTACATGATGACGTACACGGTTAATACGAGTAAAGCGATATCAAAGACAGTTCGCCCGTATTTTTTATAAAGCGGTAGCATGGACATGGCTCCTTTGCAGGCAGATCATTATAATGTATATATTGTACACGATAGCTATCTTTTTGGGAAAACAGGATTCAAGAAAAGTCTGAACTATGATAAAATTAAAGGCGGTTTATTTTTGATAGTGCCATAGCGCACCGTAATTCAGCAGGAGAAGTGGGGAGCTTGCAACATGACAACGATACTTCAGAGTATTCTACTGTGGTTATTGTATCTTTCATCCTTTTACGCCTTTATTCCAAGTTTGATCAGCAGGCTTTTCGGTTTTCGTGTATTTAGACGTGGGAGAAGTGATACACAATTTGCATTAACGTTTGACGATGGGCCAGATCCGCTGTATACGCCGAGATTGCTCGATCTGCTTCGTCAGCATCAAGCAAAAGCAACATTTTTTGTCGTGGGAGAACATGCCGCGAGTCATCCTGAACTCATTCAGCGCATACATGACGAAGGCCACCTTATTGGCATTCATAATTATATTCACAAAACGAACTGGCTCATGCGGCCGCGTACGGTTCGTGACCAGATTCAGCGAACAGGTCAGATTATCCATGAAGTAACCGGGGTTAAAACTTGTTTTTATCGTCCACCATGGGGCATTATGAATCTGTTTGATTTTTTCAGCAAGAAAGAACGAAAGATTGTACTGTGGTCTTCCATGTTTGAAGACTGGAGAAGCCGAGTAGGTGTCCAGCGACTGACCGAACGGATGCTGAAGGAGTTAAGAGGCGGAGAGGTCATGCTGCTGCATGATCGAGGAACGACTCTTGGTGCTGATGCACACGCGCCGGAGCATATGCTTCAGGCGCTGGAGGTCGTATTGCAGGAAGCTGAAAGGCTGGGCCTGCAAAGCGTACGTGTCGACACATTGATGGGAGGTGTTACAGTGAGCGAATCTCAGAACAAGAATCAACCACAGACAACGTTGAAGTTATGGAAGCGGATCGTTGTTGCCTTATGGCTTGGCTGGGAGAAATTGTTCCATTGGGTATATCATCTGCGGACGGCTTCGCCAGAAGATCCCATGTTACACTTTCGATCTCGTGTATATCACGGAGCACGAATGGAGATGAGCGATGGCCATGTCATCCAAAACGGAGATCCGGTCATTGAATTGCATTTTGACAATCAGAAGTTGTTCGAACTTGGGGTGACTTCGCGTTCAAGTATGCATTTGGCTATTCGTATGATCCGCACGATGGAACAGCAACTGCCGGATTTGGCACATATGGTGGCGCTCGATCCTGAGTTACGCTCTGCCAAAGCCATATACGGTGTAAGTATGATAAACAGAGGTCCTGAAAAATTTGGATTTACCATACAAGAATTGCCCCCTGGACCGTTCAGCGCTGCATCCAAAGTATACCTTAAACTGCTCTTAAGTGTGATCCATCCGGCAGGAACCAAACGCTTGAAACAGCGTACAGAACAATTGGTACCCAAGATGATTGCCATGCCGCTGGATATATTGTTGGAACGTTACGGTCAACATACGACACAGGTGGCTGCAACGCTAGAAGAATCCAGAGATGAATCGTTGTTAATTGAACAAGAGATATTGCCAGAGCGGAACTAAACGGACTAAGCTACACCAACCAGCAAAAGAAAAGGGTTGCCCTTCGCCAGATTTGGCAGAAGAGCAACCCTTTATTTATTAGTAAATTAGATACTCAGTACGCCACCATTGCTTGCATTGGTAACCAGTTTGGAATAACGAGCCAGGTAACCGGTTTTTACTTTCGGTTCAAAGCCTTTCCAACCTGCGCGACGACGTTCAAACTCTTCGTCACTGATGTGCAATTCGATGATACGGTTGTTCAGATCCAGCTCGATGATGTCTCCTTCTTCAACAAAGGCGATTGGACCACCTTCAGCTGCTTCTGGTGAGATATGTCCGATACTGATTCCGCGGGATGCCCCAGAGAAGCGTCCATCGGTGATCAGACCAACTTTGGCACCAAGCCCCATACCAACGATCTGGGAAGTAGGAGCTAACATCTCAGGCATACCTGGTCCGCCTTTTGGTCCTTCATAACGGATAACAACAACATGTCCTTCTTTTACTTTGCCGTTAGCAATGCCTTCGAGCGCTTGCTCCTGGGAGTCAAAGCAGATAGCAGGACCTTTATGGTATCCACCAACCGAAGCATCAACCGCACCAACTTTGATGATAGCGCCTTGTGGTGCAAGGTTACCAAACAATACAGCCAGGCCGCCTTTTTCGGAATGCGGGTTATCCAAGTGGTGAATGACATTGGTATCCTGGATTTCTTTTCCTTCAACGTTCTCGCGAATCGTTTTACCAGTAACCGTAATACAATCCCCATGAATCGCGCCTGGTTTCTTGAGCAATTCGTTAAGCACTGCGCTTACGCCGCCTGCATTGTGAACGTCTTCGATGTGAAGATCGGAAGCTGGTGCAAGTTTAGCAAGATGCGGAACGCGGTTAGCTACCTCATTGATGCGTTCGATTGGGTACTCGATGCCCGCTTCATGAGCCAGTGCCAGCGTGTGCAGTACTGTATTCGTAGATCCACCCATCGCCATATCCAGAGCAAACGCGTTATCGATCGCTTCTACAGTAACGATATCACGTGGTTTCAGATCCATTTTGATAAGCTCCATCAGTTGTTTGGCAGATTGTTTAACAAACTCACGACGCTCAGGAGCAACAGCCAGGATGGTTCCGTTACCTGGCATCGCCAGTCCCATCGCTTCAGCCAGACAGTTCATGGAGTTTGCTGTGAACATACCGGAGCATGATCCACAAGTTGGACAACCGAACTGTTCAAGTTCAAGCAAGCTCTTATCATCGATTTTACCTGCTTGGTAAGCACCTACGCCTTCAAATACGGAAGTCAGGGAAAGAGCTTTACCATTGCTGTCGCGACCGGCTTTCATCGGTCCACCGCTGACAAACACGGTAGGGATATTACAGCGGAGTGCACCCATCATCATGCCGGGTGTAATTTTATCGCAGTTCGGGATACATACCATGCCGTCGAACCAGTGAGCAGATACAACGGTTTCCACGGAGTCCGCGATAATGTCACGGCTTGGCAGCGAGTAACGCATACCAATGTGTCCCATGGCAATTCCGTCATCTACCCCGATGGTGTTAAATTCGAATGGAACGCCACCGGCTTCACGAATAGCATCCTTTACAATTTTACCGAATTCCTGAAGGTGGACGTGGCCGGGCACGATATCGATGTAAGAGTTACATACGGCAATAAATGGCTTGCCGAAATCCTCTTCTTTAACGCCCGCTGCGCGGAGCAAACTCCGGTGCGGTGCACGGTCAAAACCTTTTTTGATCATATCGGAACGCATCTTCTTGGCTGACATGGTGTGTTTCCCCCCAAATATATAATATTGAGCAACATGAATGGAAAAGTAAATGGCAGTGCATCTGTCGTTTAATTTCATCCGTACTCTAAAAAAAAGATCGGTTTGCCGGTGTCGAGCTCCCCGTAGTTTGTGAAATTCTTTGCTGCTTTAAACCCGTGAACACCCGGTTTTTCTATTGAGTCTATCACAACCATCGTCATATTTCTACAATCAATAGAAAGAAGCCTCAAACCATTTTCATGGAATCAGACTTCTTGATTTGCGGGAAAACTATGATCATGTTTCGATGTGGGAGCGGAAATCATTAGTTGCTTCCGCCTTTGCGTCCAATCTCACGATAGAATTCCTTATTATGGGTTTCGGAGGTTGCTTCGCCGCCCTTGCGGCCAATCTGCTTGTAAAAGTCAGTGTCATGGGCATCTGAAGTCGCTTCTCCACCTTTTTTTCCAATCATCTGATAGAAGCTTCGATCATGGTTCTTGGAGGTGGCTCTCCCACCTAATCTACCGGCTTCCTCACGGCTCATCTTGCGTTCTGACGTCGGTTGACGTGCCATTACAAATCACTCCTTACAACAATAAGTTGTTTTTTGTAGCGCGTATCCCTAAATTACCACATCATTTCCAGCCTGAAACAACCAACCAGGTTAGAATCGTTGGCGAAGAGAATCCGTCAGAGAATTAGGCCGACCGTTTAAACACCTCATGTCGATTGAAAGAAAAGCGGGATATATCCGGTTCGATCAAGGGTTTGAACGTGTGGCGAACAGCCGGCAGAGCCAATGTGACTGCGAAGAGTAAGGCGATGACAAGTATGACTGGAATATACGCCGAGCTTCCCATATAACTGTAGACTCCAGACCAGATTGCGAGACGAACGAGAAAACCATGCAGCAGGAATACATAGAGTGTGCGTTTTCCAAGGTCCGTCAGTCTGGAAGTCAAGGAGGGTACCCAGGCCAAGAATAGTGCTGCCGATCCGATTTCCAGCAAATAGATGCCAAGTCGGAAGATGCCGGCATACCATTCGTGATGGCCCAATTCGGCGTAAGTCATGCTGCCGAGTAACCATCCCGATGTAATATTTAAACCGCCATACCCGATCCATACCAACAATGCAGCGGAGAGGACGGCTGCGGTTCTTCGCCCCCAACCGGATAATAAACGAGAACGGATGGATGCCCCATAGTCATAACCGATGACAAAGAACGGCAGGAACACAAACGTACGGCTGAAGCTGAGCCAGAATCCGTCGATGGGAAAATACCCGGCAATGACACCGAGCGCAATCGATCCAATCAGCCGATATATCGGTTTCCATGAAATCGTCAGACGAAGCAACAGTCGCCAACAGAAATGACTCGCGAGAAACCATAACAGCAAATAAGGTGCAAAGAAGGATAGCCGCATATGAGGTGTGTGGAACACAGTAAAGTCCATTAATGCGTATAAGGACTGAAATAGCACATATTGCAAGGCAATCTGTTTCAGGACGTTTCGCCCCGAGGCCCCTTGAAGTGAGTGTGTCGCAAAATACCCGGTCACCCATACAAAGAGTGGCATGTGAAACGTATATATCCATAAGAACAGAGCTTCTGCTCCTGCAAAGCGTGTGATGAGTGGTTCCAGTGCATTACCGGCAAGGACACAGACGATAAGCATAAAGCGCAGATTGTAAAAGAAAGATTCCTGATCATCCTGGATCAGTGTCTGATTTTTCATGGTGTAGCCCCCTTATAGACCCCAGCTGCAAGGTCATTTGCATCTGTAATAAGGGTAATACGGATGTACATTATCTATTGTGATTTAATTCACATTAGTAAGCGTTATCTTTTCTCAAAGCTGTGACAACAAAATGAACGCTCCGGGATTGACAACGGTTGCATAGAGGATGACAATAGTAACAGAAGATGAGGAAATGTAACGATAAGGAGGGAAGAAATCATGTCAACGAGTCCCAATCCAAGCCCGGAAATTATTACGTTTGGGGAAAGTATGGGTTTGCTGACTGCCAAAGATACAAGAGGGCTGGAATATGCAGCCACACTGGACAAGTCGTTTGGGGGTGCCGAGAGCAATCTGGCTATTGGTGTATCCCGGCTCGGGCATTCCAGTGGCTGGTTTGGACGTTTGGGCAATGATCCGATCGGCAACATGATTCTGAAAGCCATTCGCGGTGAAGGTGTAGATGTATCACGTGCAAGGTTAAGTGATCACGAGCCCACTGGTTTGATGATTCGTGAGAACGCTTCCGGGAAAGCCTCGGTACATTATTATAGGAAGCTTTCGGCAGCAAGTGCGATTACACCAGATGATCTGGATCCCGCATATATTGCCGGAGCTAAGATATTGCACGTTACAGGTATTACAGCGGCCATTAGTTCGTCTGGACTTGAAACGGTAGAAGCTGCCATACATATTGCCAAACAGGCAGGTGTGAAAGTAAGCTTTGATCCAAATCTGCGTCTCAAACTGTGGTCAGCGGTTGAGGCCCGTTCGGTTTTACTGCGTCTGGCTGAACTGGCGGACTACTTTTTACCGGGTCTGGATGAGATGAAACTTCTATACAACGAAGAAAATGATCAAAAAGTACTTGAGCGTTTATCTGCCATGAATGCTGTGTGCATCGTGAAGGGTGGCCCTGATTTGACCTACGTATTGGCGAATGGTACCCTAACGGAAGTTCCGTACTTTAAGGCGGATCATGTTCTGGATACGGTAGGAGCAGGAGACGGATTCTGCGCGGGATTTTTATCAGGTCTATTAAAAGGATACTCCCCGCAGGAAGCAACTCGTCTCGGCAATTTGACCGGTTCCATGGTTATACAGGCTGTTGGCGATTGGGAGGCGCTCCCGACGTGGGGGCAGGTCGAGGCCAAGCTGAACAACGTTGCCCATGTTGAGCGCTAGTCGCTGCTGAAATCATATATGGCTCATCTTCGTTCTTCAAATGTAAGGCTTGTATACACAACCACCACATTGACAAGGGAGAGAATGAAATGAAGAAGCTTCAGCTGTTGCAAAAGATTACGGACAATGGGGTTGTGGCAGTTCTGCGTGCAGATTCTGCGGATCAGGTCATTGCCATGGCCGAGCAAGCGATTGCGGGTGGCATTAAAGTTATCGAGATTACGATGACCGTACCCAGTGCACTCAAAGCCATTGAAAAATTAAGCCGTGTATACCATTGGAACACACAAGATCCAGAGAAGTTCGCGATTATTGGTGCGGGAACGGTGTTAGAACCGCAAACGGCAAGAGCGGCCATCATGTCGGGTGCCGAGTTTGTCGTCGGTCCTTCCCTGAATCCGGATACCGTTCAGATCTGCAACCTGTATCGAATTCCGATCCTGCCTGGTGTGATGACGATTGCTGATGTTCAACGCGCCTTGGAACTTGGTGTGGACATTGTGAAGTTGTTCCCGGGTAATCTGTACGATCCATCGATTATCAAAACGATGAAAGGTCCTATGCCGCAGGCGAATTTTATGCCAACTGGCGGAGTATCCTTATCTAATCTGGGGGATTGGATCAAGGGTGGAGCAGTGGCTGTAGGGATCGGCTCCGACTTGACATCGGAAGCTGTGAAGACGGGTGACCTGAGTCATGTCCGTCGCAAAGCAGAACAATATATGGATGCTTACCGCAAGGCCAAGGCTGAATAATATTTTTTTAATCCGGAGAGGGGAGCCTGATTAACGAAGGCTCCCAATTCTGTGAGCCGCGGCACCTGCGGAAGTGAAGAAAGGTGATTAACGTTGAGAAATCGGTATAATACAGGGCGCAAGAAGAGGGGCATCGGGAAATTCCTGCTCGTACTTCTGGCGCTCATTGTTATTGGATGTGGATTTGTTGCGTGGAAATTATTCACACCATACGGTCCACAGGAAACAGCTCAAACGGCCATGGAAACAGTCAATCAGGTGACGGTGAGCGAACAAGAGAACTGGATTGATTTTGCGCCAGACAAACCGGCGGGTAAGAGTGTTCTTTTCTACCCCGGCGGACTGGTAAAACCGGAAAGTTATGCACCACTTGCCCATGAGCTGGCTGCTGCCGGTCATCACACGATTATTGCCAAGATGCCAGTTAATCTGGCAGTGCTCAAGCCAAACCTGGCAGATGAGATTCTGGCCGCATATCCAGATGAACAATTCGTCATGGGTGGGCATTCTCTTGGTGGGTCCATGGCTGCACGTTATGTAGCATCGCATCCTGATGCACTACAGGGCATCTTCTTCCTGGCATCTTACCCGGATGAAAAAGGAAGCGTAAAGTCACTCGGAATACCTGCTTTATCTATTCTGGGTACCAAAGATGAGGTCGTGAATGCTACGAAGTATCAGAGTGGACGGATGTATCTTCCGGAAGATACAGTATATTACACCATTGAAGGTGGAAACCACGCCCAGTTTGGTGATTATGGTCATCAAAAAGGGGATGGCAAGCCGGAAGTGAGTGGAGAAGAACAGCTGAATCAGACCGTCAAGACAGTCCTGGGTTGGTTAAGTACCATTAAGTGATCTAGATTAATCTGTCTGTATTAAGGACTGTATGCATTTATAGCATAACTTGATGGAGGTGATACGGATGGCCATGCTTCAAGTGAATGGAGCGCAGATCCCATGTAAAGGTATCCTGTTCGATAAAGATGGAACACTGCTGGAATTCCTCCAGTTATGGGGGCCGTGGGCAGAGACGTTACTGAATCAGTTACAATCACGTATGAACGAACTTGGTGCTTCATTTACGGTTGAACTGGAGCACGTTCTGGGCACCACCCATAATGCAGAGGGGCATATTGTCGGTTATGATCCGCAAGGTCCCCTCGCGATTGCAACTGTGGATGAGTGCACGGGATTGCTTGCCGGGCAGCTATATGCAGCAGGCATGCCATGGAATGAAGCGATCACAACGATACGGCAATTCTCAAGTGTAGCCATGAGATCGGTACGAGAGCGCAAATCGGCTGAACCGATGCCAGGATTGCTGGATTTCTTGCAGAGTTGCCAGGCAGCGGACATACCTCTGGCGGTTGTTACTTCAGACAGTACAGCTGCAGCAGAGACACATCTGGATTGGATGGGAATCCGCTCCTTTTTTACATCCATTGTAGGCTGTGATCGGGTGACCCAGGGCAAACCGGATGGAGAAGCAGCACTTTTGGCTTGCCGGGAATTACATATCGATCCTGCGATGGCCGTTGTCATTGGAGACAGTAATGGGGATATGCAGATGGGACGGCATGCAGAGGTATTCTATACGCTGGGTTACTGTCCGCAGTTAGATCAAGGATCACACCTGGTTGATGCCCATGCCATTATTCGCCATTATAGTGAGCTAAGTGTGATTATATAAGTCACCATTTAACTGCTTGAACGATATGAATTGATTTAAACATTTACACGAAGCGGAGAAGGCAGAAATAACCTGAAGAAGTGGAACGTTCGTCTAAAAGCTTTTTAAAAGAAAGCTAATCGGAAGCATATGCTATCCACGGATTTACCCTTCATAGAAGGAATCAAAAAATCTGGGGATAACAGCGATCGGAAGGTTGTTCTGTCATCGGAGTGGTCAGTGTAAATATTCTTTAGTTCAATTTATATTGTATATAAAAGGAGGAGAGAGGATGAACGCAACAGAACAACTGGCTGCCTGGATTCAGGAAAGCTCCCGTATTGTTTTTTTCGGAGGGGCCGGGACTTCAACGGAAAGCGGGATTCCCGACTTCCGTTCGGCTGCGGGTCTGTATCAGACGGAACAGCATTCCCCTTATCCACCGGAAGAGTTGTTAAGCCGGCATTTTTTTGATCAGCATGCCAATATTTTTTATGATTTTTATCGAGGCAAAATGCTTCATCCAGATGCGGAGCCTAATGGGTGCCATCGACTGTTAGCCCGTCTGGAGCAGGAGGGAAAACTTGAGGCAGTGATCACGCAAAATATCGATGGATTGCATCAGAAGGCAGGCAGCAGCAATGTCCTGGAGCTACACGGCTCAATTCATCGTAATGCCTGTATGGATTGCAAGCAGTTTTATGCACTGAATGATATTATACAATCCCAAGATATCGTACCTCGCTGTACCGCATGCGGTGGTGTGATCAAGCCGGATGTGGTGCTGTACGAGGAGGAGCTGGATCAGACAACATTGTATCGCTCTATTGATGCATTGTCTTCCGCAGACCTGTTACTCGTGGGCGGCACGTCACTAACGGTATATCCAGCAGCCCAGTTAATTACGTATTTTCAGGGAAAACATACCGTTCTGCTCAATGCTACACCTACCGCTTACGACAGCAGGGCGGATTTGCTGATTACAGAGCCGATTGGTGAGGTAATGAATGATGTGGACCAGCTTCTTGGTTAAACGTATGGACTGAATAACCGCATTCTCCGGTGTTGACCGGATCAGGAGGCGGAACCTGGGGAAAGAAGGGATTCATGATGGTCTACGTAGCAAGCGATACTCGCTATGAAACGATGAAATACAACCGCGTTGGACGTTCAGGGTTGAAACTGCCAGCGATTTCACTGGGACTGTGGCATAATTTTGGCGGTATCAATAACGCTGAGAATGGACGAAATATGATCACCCGATCATTTGATCTGGGTATTACCCATTTTGACCTTGCCAACAATTATGGTCCACCGGCAGGTTCGGCAGAACAGTTGTTTGGACAGGTGCTTGCCCAGGATCTGAAACCTTATCGGGATGAACTGGTGATCTCCACCAAAGCAGGATATTATATGTGGCCCGGCCCGTATGGCGAGTGGGGCTCACGCAAAAACCTGGTATCCAGTCTGAATCAGAGCTTGAAGCGTATGGGCCTGGATTACGTGGATATTTTCTATTCCCACCGTTATGATCCCGAAACGCCTTTGGAAGAAACGATGATGGCACTGGATCATATTGTTCGCTCGGGTAAAGCCCTCTATGTAGGAATCTCCAACTATCCCGCAGACCAGACGAGAGAGGCCGCTGAGATTCTCAAAAGTTTGGGTACGCCGCTGTTGATCCATCAACCAAAGTACTCGATGCTGGATCGCTGGATTGAAGATGGTTTGCAGGACGTGCTGGATGAATATGGAACAGGCAGTATTGCATTCTGTCCACTGGCACAAGGTGTACTTACGAACAAATACTTGAATGGTATCCCGGAAGACTCACGTGCCAAAGGACCGTCGGTATTCCTGAATGAGAGCAATATCTCTCCGGAGACGCTCCGCAAAGTGCGTGCGCTCAACCAGATTGCAGCAGCCCGTGGTCAGAGCTTGGCCCAATTTGCACTTTCATGGGTTCTACGTAATGGCAGGGTAACATCTGCGCTGATTGGCGCAAGCCGTCCTTCCCAGATTGAAGAGAATGTGGCTGCACTCAGCCAATTGGATTTCTCTACAGAGGAATTGGAACGGATTGAGTCCATTCTGTCACCCAAGTCTGATGACAAATAATTAACGTGCAAAAGGTGCATCTTAGCCATAATGGCGGAATGCACCTTTTTTGTCGTATATGATTCTTGGTCCATTATGTTGATCACCGTTTGTTAGGTTGAGCATTCTTCTGTAACCCCTGATGTCGTGGACGCGAGAGGATTTTCTCTCGATACAAGCTGGGCGCTTCACCGTGGAATCGTTTGAACTGTTTGGAGAAATACAGCGCGTCTGGCAGTCCGACCGATGCAGATACCTGTTCGATGGACAGATCCGGGCGTTCTCTTAGGAGTTGGCGCGACTTGTCGATCCGCAGTTTTAGCAGATAAGTGACTGGCGAAAGTCCGGTTTCCTGTTTGAAAATACGGGAAAGATACGCACGATTATACCCGAGACTCGCAGACATTTGTTCAATGGAGACAGGATAGGCATACTGGGTGGACATATATTGAATCATTTGTTTCACCGTACGTCGGATGGAGGATTCACCTGGAATTAAGGTTTGACCCTGCGAAAGGTGATTCTGTGCTTCGGCTAGAATCATATATAACGTACCCAGTGATGTGAAATGGGAGCTTTCTTTGCGCTCGGCAAAAGCATCCTGCATCACGGATAACCAATCGGATATTCCACAGGAAGGTCCGGCATGAAAAACGGACTTCTCCGGGCGGAATCCTGCCTCCTCGGCATGCTGGGCAGCCTGGCTGCCGGTAAAGGCGATCCAGCGGTATTGCCATGGGTTACGGGCATGTGACTGGTAGCTCACCAGCTGCCCGGGGTGAATGAGGAAACAATCACCTGCGGATAATTCGTAGGTGTGCAGTTCGGTACGGAACGTACCCGCCCCTTTTTCTACATAATGCAGCAGATAATAATCAAACAATTTAGGGCCGAGGGCGTGACCCGGAAGGGTCTGACTTGCTCCGGCAAACAGGACATGCAGTGCGCCTTGCTCATAATAGACTGGATTGGAGGCAACCGAATAACTGAGTGCTCCACTTTTACCGGAAGGTGATTCCTGTATTCTTTCTATTGAAGATGCAAGCGGGTCTTTCTTGGCGTTGGATTGATCTGCCATAGTTGTTTCCTTCTTTCCGGGATGCTCTGATCATTATACGCTTTAAGGTCACATTTATCCATATGAAACACACATGGTTGCATTACATGAGGTACCGCTTTCTTATATAATAACATTAAGAAAACCACAACAACGAGGCGAGGTGCAGAAGCAGTGAACGTAACTGAATTGAAACAAAAGTTTATTGAGAAGTACGGAGAGAGTGGAGCGGACATCCGTGTATTTCATGCCCCTGGTCGTGTGAATCTGATCGGTGAGCACATTGACTATAATGGTGGATACGTGCTTCCGGCAGCACTTGAATTTGGAACAACATTAATAATCCGTGAGCGTCAGGACAACAAGTTGCAACTGGCTTCCACGAACATGTCTTATGAAGGAGCACTGGATACTTCCACTATTGGTAAGGAGAAAACGGGTGAATGGACCGACTATCCTGTTGGTGTCATGGTGGAATTACAAGGCAAAGGCGTGAATGTAACGAAAGGGTACGACTTCCTGTACCACGGGGAGATTCCGAACGGGGCAGGACTTTCATCATCTGCATCTCTGGAGGTACTTACCGGATTCGCGATTCAGTCTCTGGAGGGCGTGTCGGATATTGATACGGTTCAACTGGCACTTCTGTCCCAGAAAGCCGAAAATGAGTTCGTAGGCGTCAACTGTGGAATCATGGATCAGTTCGCAGTTGCAAATGGTGCGCAGGATCACGCGATTCTGCTGATGTGTGACACACTGGAGTACGAAAAGGTTCCTTTCCGTACAGGCTCTTACAAATTGGTCATCGGGAACACAAACAAACGCCGCGGGCTGGTGGATTCGGCGTACAATGAACGTCGCTCCCAATGCGAGCAGGCACTTGCCATCTTGAAGGAACAGCTGCCTGCACTGAATTACCTGGCTCAATTGACGCCAGAGCAGTTCGTAACACTACAGGATCAGATCAAGGATGAGAAAGTTAGACAGCGTGCACAACATGTTGTGGAAGAGAACGCGCGTGTGCTCGCATCAGTCGAAGCATTGCAGCGTAATGATCTGGAAACCTTCGGCCAATTGATGAACGCTTCTCATGAATCGCTTCGCGACTTGTACGAAGTAAGCTGTGATGAGCTGGATGTTATGGTTGAAGAAGCTCAGCGTATTCCTGGCACACTTGGTGCCCGAATGACTGGCGCAGGATTTGGCGGTTGCACCGTATCGCTGGTGCATGAAAATGTTGTCGAGCGTTTTGTAAGCGAAGTGGGCGCTGCATATGAAGCACGTACCACTCTCAAAGGTGATTTTTATGTATGCGGCGTAGGTGACGGTGTTAAAGAATTGAAGGAGGCGAAGTAAAATGGCAATTTTGGTGACAGGTGGAGCAGGGTATATTGGATCTCATACGGTAGCGGCTTTGTTGGAACGTGGAGAAGAGGTTGTCGTACTGGATAACTTGCAGACAGGGCATCGTGAGGCGCTGCTGGGCGGTAAATTGTATGAAGGAGATCTTCGTGACAAAGAAATTCTGGCGAAGCTATTCGCTGAAAATTCAATTGATGCGGTTATTCACTTCGCAGCCAACTCACTCGTAGGCGAAAGTATGAAAGACCCGGTTAAATATTATGACAACAACGTGTTTGGTACACTGTGTCTGTTGGAAGCGATGAATGCAGCAAATGTACGTCGCATCGTCTTCTCTTCCACGGCAGCGACCTACGGTGAGCCTGAGAAAGTGCCAATCGAAGAAAGCGATCGTACAGAGCCGACCAACGTATATGGTGAAACGAAACTGATGATGGAACGCATGATGTCATGGTTCGATAAAGTTCAGGATATCAAGTACGTTTCCCTGCGTTACTTCAATGCAGCCGGTGCGCATGAGAGCGGCAAAATTGGTGAAGATCACCAGCCAGAGAGTCACCTGATCCCCCTCGTACTGCAAACGGCTTTGAAACAACGCTCGCATATCGCAGTATTTGGTGACGACTATGCAACCGAAGATGGAACATGTATCCGTGACTACATCCACGTGAGCGACTTGGCTGATGCACATCTGCGTGCAGTGGATTACCTGCGTAAAGGTGAGAACAGTAACGTGTTTAACCTGGGTAACGGCACAGGATTCTCGGTAAAACAAGTGATCGAAACAGCTAAAAAAGTGACCGGCCTCGATATCCCGGTGGTACAGGAACCACGTCGTGCGGGTGACCCGGCAGTGCTAGTAGCTTCATCTGCAAAAGCGAGATCCGTTCTGGGCTGGAATCCAAAATGGACCAATCTGGAAGATGTCATTCAAAGCGCTTGGAGCTGGCACCAATCACGTCCTGACGGCTACGGAAAAAACTAGGAGGCGAACACCTTATGTCACAGACTCATATTGCAGCAGGTGCCACAGAGCGGACACCGGAGCAGCAGGAAGCACTGCATGCCATTGAACGTCTGGTTGCATTTGCCTTGCAGAAACAATTAATTGAGGAAGCGGATTGGGATTACAGCCGCAACCTCTTGCTGGAACAATTCGGATTCTCGGAGCCTTATGCCGGCGAGTTGGACACAACAGTGCCCGATGGTCCACAGGCGATGCTGGATACGTTGATCGATTATGGATTTACCATTGGACTCATTCCTGAAAATAGCGATACGTTCCGTGATTTGCTGGATGCCAAAATCATGGGTCATTTGATGGCACGCCCATCGGAAGTGGTACGCGCATTCCGCCACACCGAGCAGACGGAAGGCATTGAGGCGGCGACATCTCAATTTTATGACTTGTCGATTAACTCCAACTACATTCGGATGGATCGCATCTCGAAGAACGTCTATTGGACGCAGGATACGGCTTATGGGGAGATGGAGATTACCATTAACCTCTCAAAGCCGGAGAAAAGCCCGAAGGAAATTGCCATGGCGAAATTGCTTCCGCCACCGGTATATCCAAAATGCCAACTGTGTCGTGAAAATGTAGGCTATGCGGGTCGAGTAAATCACCCAGCCCGTCAGAATTTGAGAGTCATTCCGCTGGAGCTTAACAACGAGCCTTGGTTGTTCCAGTACTCGCCATATGTGTACTACAACGAGCACTGTATCATTTTCCATCATGACCATGTGCCGATGAAACTGACCAAAGATACGCTGCGCAGGCTGCTTGCTTTTGTTGGGGAGTACCCGCATTACTTTATCGGGTCTAATGCAGATCTACCGATCGTTGGCGGTTCTATCCTGACACATGACCATTTCCAGGGCGGACGTCATACGTTTGCCATTCAAAATGCACAGCCAGAGGCAGTCTTCCGCCATGCGGATGCACCTGGACTTACTTTGAGTCTTGTGAAATGGCCAATGTCCGTCATGCGTCTGGCTTCACACGATCCTGCAGAGCTGCTTGAAGCCGGTAACGCTGTATATGAAGCGTGGAAGGTTTACAGTGATTCGGCTGTGGATATCGAAGCATTCAGTGAAGTAGACGGTGAACAGGTACCACACAATACGGTAACACCAATCGTTCGCCGCAGTGCAGACGGTGGCTACGAGATGGATCTCGTCTTGCGTAACAATCGCACAAATGATGTGCATCCTGAAGGGATTTTCCATCCTCACCGTGAAATGCACCATCTGAAGAAAGAAAACATTGGTCTGATCGAAGTGATGGGACTTGCCATCCTGCCGGGCCGTTTGAAGGAAGAGCTGGACAGTATCGCGGATATTCTCGCTGGAGATGCCAAACTTGCTGAAGCAGCCAAAGCTTCTGATCATGTGTTGAACAAACATCTGGGCTGGGCCGAAGAGTTGGTTGAACGATTTGGGCCTAACCTGGACAAAGAACAAGCCATTTCCATCGTACAGCAGGAAGTCGGCTTGAAATTTGCCGAGATTCTCGAACATGCAGGTGTCTACAAATATGATGAAGCAGGACGCCAGGCTTTCCGTCGTTTTGTAAGCAGCATGGGATACACGGAATAGGAATCAACATAATTAACATAACCCAAGAACACCCGCCCAATCATGAGCGGGTGTTCTTGTCTTTCTTGATATTTGTGTGCATTGGAATGAACTTCCGAGCCAGTTATAATGGAGTGAAGTCCTAGAGTACCACAATGAATTGAGGAAATGGGGTTAATATGTTGGAAAAGCAGGCATTGGATATTACGTTGATTACAGATGCTGAGGAACTGCAAGGCATGGTGGGTGAACCGCATGAACATGTGCGTAATAAGGCAATTTCATTTGTGGATTCACATGTTCAGAATTTTTTATCCATGTCACCATTATTTTTCCTCTCCACGTCCGATCATAATGGTAAAAGTGATGTATCTCCACGGGGCGATGGAGCAGGATTCGTAAAAGTGTATGATACATATCGACTCGTTTATCCAGAACGCCCAGGCAATCGAAGGATAGACTCCTTGTTGAACATTCTGTCTGACCCAGGTATCGGTATGCTCTTTCTGATTCCGGGAATGAATGAAGTGCTGCGTATCAATGGTACAGCTTCCATCACCAAGGATGAAGAATTCATTGCGAGCATGGGATGGAGTGGTAAAACCATAGGTGCAGCTGTCATTGTGGATGTGGAAGAGTGCTTTATTCATTGTCCGCGAGCATTCAAACAGGCTGGGTTATGGGCCCATGAAACATGGGTGGACGCTGAGGATTTGCCTTCAACGAGCGAGATGTTTAGAGCACATTTGGAGATTAACGGATTGTTATAAAGTGAGTGGCTATCGATTTGTTTTTCTATAAACGGGGTACTATAATTGGAGTTGCACAAAAAATTCTAAACTCCATTGGAGGCGACAATAGATATGAGATCATTCCAATTCTATAATCCAACCCGTTTGATATTCGGTAAAGGACAACTGGAAGCATTAAAGACAGAAGTGCCGAAATACGGTAAACGGGTTCTGCTTGTATATGGTGGCGGCAGTATCAAACGCAGTGGGCTGTACGATCAAGTGATCGGATTGCTTAAGGAAGCTGGAGCAGAAGTGACTGAACTGGCAGGCGTTGAACCTAACCCACGGCTTTCTACAGTGCATAAAGGGGTAGACCTTTGCAAAACGAATAACATTGACCTGATTCTCGCTGTAGGTGGCGGTAGTGTACTGGACTGCTCCAAAGCGATTGCTGTAGGTGCTAAATATGATGGCGACATGTGGGATTTTGCTCAGCGCAAAGCCGTTGCACAAGACGCTCTTCCGCTTGGTACCGTATTAACGATGGCAGCAACGGGTTCAGAGATGAACTCCGGTTCGGTTATTACGAATCAGGATACACAAGAAAAGTTGGGCTGGGGTAGTGCATACTCATTCCCTGCATTCTCCATCCTGGATCCGGTGAATACATACACTGTTCCACTGGACCAAACGGTATATGGTATGGTGGATATGATGTCCCACGTATTGGAGCATTACTTCCATCTGGATGCCAACACACCGGTTCAACTCGGTTTCTGTGAAACGATTCTGCGTACGGTAATGGAAGCAGCACCTCGTCTGGTTGAGGATCTGGAGAACTATGAACTGCGCGAAACGATTCTGTATTGCGGAACGATGGCATTGAATGGTGTGCTGAATATGGGTCTCGCAGGAGACTGGGCAACACATAATATCGAACACGCGGTATCCGCAGTGTATGATATCCCGCATGGTGGCGGACTGGCGATCTTGTTCCCGCACTGGATGAAACATAACCTGGATGTCAATGTGGATCGATTCAAACGTCTGGCAATTAATGTATTCGAAGTGAATCCTGAAGGCAAGTCGGACAGACAGATTGCCGAAGAAGGTATTGATGCGCTGAGCCAATTCTGGACATCCATCGGTGCCCCTAACCGTTTGGCTGATTACGATATCGATGATAGCCAGATCGATGTTATGGCTGATAAAGCTATGTTGTTTGGTCCATTCGGTAACTTCAAGAAACTGCAACGGGAAGATGTTGTATCCATCTACAAGGCTTCTCTGTAATTCTATAATCACATACAAGTGAACGGACACATCCTGTTGTCCAAAAACCGCAAGTCTCCTTTATGGGGGCTTGCGGTTTTTCTATGTGTTGGATGCGTACGCGAATGATGGAGGATCTTGAAGCATGAAGTAAAGAATGTCGTGATAATACCCATTATCGGCTCCAGAATACAATTGAGGAAAGATTTTGAAACATTTTGATGTTAGCTACGTATTTATTTACATGTGGAATGCCCAGTTAGGATGAATTTGCGGCAGAGAGAGGAGGAACAGGGGATGGAGACGATCTATTGGGGGTGTCTGATCGGAGGGGCCATATTTGCGGTTGTCAGCCTGGTGCTGGGTGACTTGATTGACGGCTTGCTGGACGGGGCTTTTGAGATGCCAGGTCTTGATTTTTTTAAACCCGTTGTGTTAGCTGGTTCCATTACAACCTTCGGTGGGGCAGGCATTATGCTGACACGTTACAGTTCATTAAGTGCGATGTCGGGTCTAATATTATCCCTGCTTATAGGTATTGCTGCAGCCATGCTGGTATTCTTCGCATATATCAAACCGATGCGTAACAGCGATGTCTCGATTGCATTTTCAATGAAAGAGTTATCTGGGAAAATTGGGGAAATTACCATTCCGGTGCCGGAAAAAGGTTTTGGTGAAGTCATGATCCGCTTTGCATCCGGCAGTACGATTCAAACGGCATCCAGTTTTGAACACCTCCCCATTGCGGCGGGAGCCCGTGTTGTTGTTGTGGATGTTGTAGATGGCGTACTGCGTGTGTCGGAATGGGATGAAAATGTACTTAAAGATTTATAAAGTATTCTTGTCACCTAAGTAGTTTTAAGCACTCATCATGAATGAATAAGGGGAGAGATGTGGAATGGAAAGTTTGAATTTGAATTGGGATGTATTGTTGATTCCTATAGTTGTGGTTGCTGTAATACTGATTCTGGGCTTGGCTTTCTGGGCGAGATACAAAACGGTTGGACCGGATGAAGCGATGATCGTTACGGGATCATTTCTGGGTAGCAAAAACATCTCCGATGATGATTCTGGCCGAAAAATTAAAATTGTTCGTGGTGGCGGTGCATTTATCCTGCCCGTGTTCCAGCAATCGGAGTTCATCTCTTTGTTGTCCCACAAACTGGATGTCTCTACACCTGAAGTGTACACAGAGCAAGGGGTTCCGGTTATTGCTGACGGTGTAGCTATTATCAAGGTTGGAGGCGCTGTAGAAGACGTTGCTACGGCAGCTGAGCAATTCATCGGTAAACCTGTAGAAGCGCTGAGAAGCGAAGCACAGGAGGTACTGGAGGGGCATTTGCGGGCCATCCTCGGTACAATGACGGTAGAAGAAGTATATCGGAACCGGGATCGGTTTGCGCAAGAGGTTCAAGGCGTAGCCGCTAGAGATCTGAAGAAAATGGGACTGCAAATTGTTTCATTTACCATCAAGGATGTACGTGATAAACAGGGCTACCTAGATGCCCTCGGTAAACCGAGAATTGCTGCTGTGAAGCGTGATGCAGAAATTGCCGAAGCGGAAGCGATGCGTGATGCACGTATTCAAAAGGCCAATGCAGAAGAGCAGGGTCAAAAAGCAGAGTTGCTGCGTGATACCAATATCGCCGAGGCAGCCAAAGAGAAGGAACTGAAAGTAGCCACATTTAAGCGGGATCAGGATACAGCCAAAGCGGAAGCTGATCAGGCATACCATATCCATGAAGCACGTGCTAGACAAACCGTAGTGGAAGAAGAAATGAAAGTTGAACTCGTTCGTAAAGAACGTGAGATCGATCTCCAGGAAAAAGAAATTGTCGTACGTGAGAAGCAATATGATGCTGAAGTGAAGAAAAAGGCAGAAGCGGATCGTTATGCGGTGGAGCAGGCTGCCGAGGCGGATAAAGCCAAAAGAATGCGGGAAGCCGATGCTGTGCAGTATTCCATTGAAACACATGCCAAAGCAACAGCTGAACAGAAGCGACTCGAAGGTCAGGCCATGGCGGATGCAGAACTTGCCAAAGGTACAGCGGATGCAGAAGTTATTCGTTTGCGTGGTCTTGCAGAAGCCGAAGCGAAGGAAAAACTGGCCGAGGCGTTCCAGAAGTTTGGCGAAGCGGCTGTACTCGATATCATTGTCAAAATGCTGCCTGAACTGGCTGGCAAAATTGCAGAGCCAATTGCATCTATTGATAAACTGACGGTGGTAGATACAGGTAAAGGTGAAGGTGCAGCGCGAGTGAGTAACTATGTTACCGAACTTATGGCGACGGCTCCAGAGATGCTGAAGAGTGTATCCGGCATCGATGTAGAGCAGCTGATTAAAGGCCTTACCAAGTCCAAAACACCTGCTCCAGTTGCCATTCAACAGAGCGAGGCTGTTACAACTCCTTCTATTATCGACAAAATTGTGGAGAGAGCTGGGGTTGACGAGTAAGAAGTACTTCGAATCTTGCATGGTTGCTCTATTGACCTTAAGGCGAATTTTTGTTACTTTTTAAGCGAGACGTCCGGCGCGGATTGCCCGCTCCGGGTGTCTTTTCGTTCGTAACAGGGTGTGACTTAATCGCACCTAAGATGGTGTGAAAAAAGAGGTGCAAACAATGAGCAGCCTGCATGTAGATAAAGCGCTAAATAATAATGTAATCATTGCACAGCATCCTGAACACGGGGAAGTCGTTGTTATTGGAAAAGGCATTGGCTTTAACCGAAAACCAAGTGATCACATTCCATTGATGGCTGTGGAAAAAATGTTTATTCTGAAAAACCAGCAGGAGCAAGAGCAGTACAAACAGCTTCTTCCACAGGTGGATGAAGCGCTGATCGAGATTATTAACGAAGTTATTACGTATATTGCAGAGCGTACAGATGTTCCTCTGAATGAACATATCCATATTGCATTAACCGATCACATTTCTTTCGCGTTAAAACGCAAAGAGCAGGGTATTGTCATACAAAATCCATTTTTATATGAGACTCGCGAGATTTATCCGGAAGAATATCGAATGGCAGATTACGCGGTTCGTCTGATCAAAGAGAGAATGGGTGTAGATCTCGGGATGGACGAGATTGGTTTTGTTGCGCTCCATATCTATAGTGCAATGACCAATCAAAATATATCCCAAGTACGTGAACATTCACAATTGATCACGGATTTGGTGAACCTGGTGTCCAATCAACTCGAGTATTCGTTTGAAACGGAATCGCTTGATTACTCTCGTTTGCTGACTCATCTTCGTTTCGCCCTTGAGCGTGTTCGTCGTGGCGACAAAGTGGAAGAGCTTCATAAGTTGGATTCCCTGCTGAAGTTGGAGTATCCTGAAATGTACTCGCTTGCATGGAAACTGACCAAAGTGATGGAGAAAAGATTGAATCTGCCTGTTTATCCTGCGGAGGTAGGCTATCTGACCATTCACCTGCAACGGCTGAATCAACGGAAGGAAGAAGAGAATAAGTGAGATCATTCCAGTGATAGAATGCGGAATTTATTTTTTTGGTGTAAAGGCTTGCAATAGATTAGAACTGGTGCTACAATGATTTCCGTAATCAAGCAACTGAATAAACATAAGCGACGTGTTACTGACTCGATCAGGCATGAGTTAATTTGAGTGTGATTGTTCTTACCTTATACAGGGTATGCTATACCCGAAGGTTGGCACAGTTCACTTTATTAATTCATGCCTTTTTTTGTGTTTCCTTGCTTGCATCACGACATATAACTTAGACGAAAGGGAGATACGACGCGATGTTTAAAAAGCTTTTTGGTGTATTGCAAAGAGTAGGTAAAGCTCTTATGTTGCCTGTAGCCATTCTACCTGCGGCAGGATTGCTGCTTGGAATCGGTAACATGCTGGTTAATCCAGATTTCTTGCAATATGTAACGGCGCTCGACACCCCTTGGGTGAACTCGATCGCAACAATTATGATGAACGCAGGGCAGATCGTATTCGACAATCTGGCATTGCTGTTCGCCGTCGGTGTAGCCGTCGGATTGGCTGGTGGCGAAGGGGTTGCGGGTCTTGCAGCCATCATCGGTTATCTGGTCATGAATGTCACACTGGGTACAGCCGTAGGGGTTACACCAGCAATGATCGGCGAAGTGCCTGGTTATGCCAGCATTCTGGGTATCCCAACATTGAGTACAGGCGTGTTCGGAGGTATTATCATAGGTATTGCCGCCGCGCTCTGTTACAATCGATTTTTCAAAATTGAACTGCCGTCCTACCTGGGTTTCTTTGCAGGTAAACGTTTTGTTCCGATTGTCACTTCGGTTGTTTCCCTCTTGTTGGGGTTAGTTCTGGTGATTATCTGGCCACCAATTCAAAATGGATTGAATGCTGTGTCTCACTTCATGGTCGATACAAGCCCGACGTTGTCGGCATTTATCTTCGGTGTCGTGGAACGGTCATTAATTCCGTTTGGTCTTCACCACATTTTCTACTCCCCATTCTGGTTTGAATTCGGTGAGTATGTGAACAAAGCTGGAGATGTCATTCGTGGTGACCAGCAAATCTTCTTCAATCAATTGCGTGATGGTGTTAACCTCACAGCGGGAACATTCCAAGTTGGTAAATTCCCGTTCATGATGTTTGGTTTGCCAGCGGCCGCTCTTGCGATGTACCATGAAGCAAGACCGGAACACAAAAAGTATGTTGCAGGTATCATGGGTTCAGCTGCGCTGACCTCGTTCCTGACAGGGATTACAGAACCACTTGAATTCTCGTTCCTGTTTGTAGCACCAATCCTGTTTGCAGTACACTGTATCTTTGCAGGTTTGTCTTTCATGACCATGCAAATTCTGGGTGTGAAGATCGGTATGACCTTCTCCGGTGGGTTCATTGACTTCCTGATCTTTGGTATTATTCCAAACCGTACACCATGGTGGGACGTTATTATTGTCGGATTGATTCTTGCGGTAATCTATTACTTCGGTTTCCGGTTTATCATCCGCAAATTCAATCTCAAAACACCAGGACGTGAAGATGCAACGCCTGAAACCGAATCTGGTGGAGGCTCCGGTTCAACGGATGATCTGCCCCATAATATTCTCGAAGCTTTCGGTGGCAAGGAAAATATCAAACATCTGGACGCTTGTATTACTCGTTTGCGGATTGAAGTTAATGAGAAATCCAATGTGAAAAAAGATCGTTTGAAACAATTGGGTGCATCTGGTGTGCTTGAAGTGGGTAATAATGTTCAAGCCATCTTCGGAACACGTTCCGACACGATCAAATCTCAAATGCAGGATATCATTGCAGGACGAACACCAGCACCAACGCCAGTAGCAGCCAAACCAACTCCAGAAGAGGAGAAGGCACAAGGTGAGCAAGGCGAGCGTATCGTTGCTGAGGACATCGTCATGCCAGTCAATGGTGAGTTGATGGACATTACGAATGTACCTGATCCAGTCTTTGCTGAGAAAATGACAGGTGATGGATTCGCAATTTTGCCACATGATGGTACAATAACTTCTCCTGTGTATGGTAAGGTGTTTAATGTATTTCCAAGCAAACACGCCGTGGGCATCATGTCCGACGGAGGCAAGGAAGTGCTTGTTCATATAGGTGTCAATACGGTGAAGCTGAAGGGTCAAGGCTTTAACGTACTGGTACAGGAAGGTGATCTGGTATCGGCGGGTCAGCCGATTATGGAAGTGGATCTGGAGTATGTGAAAGCAAACGCTCCATCGATCATTTCGCCAGTTATTTTCACCAACCTGCCAGAGGGCTCCACGGTAACCCTGAAGAAGAGTGGAGTGCTCAAAGTTGGCGATCAGCCAATCATTGAGATAAAATAAGAAGTGTTACGACGATGGCAAGCAAGTGTAAATATATGCAATGCCTAAACCAAACTACTGAAAGTGAGATGATTGTAATGCAACAAACATTCAGAATTACAGACGAAGATGGTATCCACGCACGTCCGGCGACAGCCCTGGTTAATACAGCAAACAAATTCAAAGGTGCAGAATCCTTTGCAGAAGCTAACGGTAAAAAAGTAACGTTGAAATCCATCTTGGGTGTTCTTTCCCTCGGATTGGAACAAGGCGACACCATCAGCATTATCGTTGAAGGCGAAGGCGAAGCTGAAGCTCTTCAAGCTTTGACTGACGTTATGGTTAACGAAGGGTTGGGCGAAATTAATGCTTAATGTCTCCGGGATCGCGGCTTCGGCGGGTATTGCTATCGCCAAGGCGTTTATCTTGGAGCATCCTGACTACTCTGTAGAAAAACGCCAAATTAACGACGTTGACGCAGAGATCGCAAAACTCGACTCAGCTCTGGGCAAGTCCCAGGCTGAGCTTGAGGCGATCAAAGAGCGTACTTTACAAGAGCTTGGCGAGAAAAAAGCAGAGATTTTTGCTTCGCATTTGCTCATTTTGAATGACCCGGAATTGATTGATCCGGTTAAAGCGAGTATTGCTGATAACATGATCAATGCAGAATATGCTTTGAATGAAACGGCATCGCAATTTATCTCCATGTTTGAGAACATGAAGAGTGCCTACCTGCAGGAACGTGCAGCAGATATGCGTGACGTTACCAAACGTGTGCTAAATCACTTGCTTGGTATCGACTTCATGAGTCCGGCTGAGATCAATGAAGAAGTGATCGTGCTTGCGGAGGATCTGACGCCTTCCGATACGGCTCAATTGAATCGCCAATTTGTTAAAGGTTTCGCAACTAACATTGGTGGACGTACTTCTCACTCCGCAATCATGGCTCGCTCTCTTGAAATTCCAGCTGTTGTTGGAACCAAGGACATCTTGGCTCAAGCGAAACAAGGCGATATGATCATTGTTGATGGTCTGGATGGTCACGTACTGGTTAACCCTACTGATGAAGTTATTGCTGAATACCGTACCAAACAGGAACAGTATGATGCACAACGTGCAGAGTGGAGAAAACTGCGTGATGAGCCAACAGTAACCGTGGACAACGTTCATGTTGAACTTGCAGCCAATATCGGTACACCAAATGATGTAACGGGTGTTCTGGAGAATGGCGGCGAGGCTGTAGGCCTGTACCGTACCGAGTTCCTGTACATGGGTAGAGACAAGCTTCCTTCCGAAGACATTCAGTATAATGCTTACAAAGCGGTACTGGAAAAAATGGAAGGCAAACCTGTTGTTGTTCGTACACTCGACATCGGTGGAGACAAAGAACTTCCATATCTGGATCTGCCAAAAGAAATGAATCCATTCCTCGGTTTCCGCGCAGTTCGTCTGTGTCTGGACCGTCTGGATATCTTCCGTACACAATTGCGTGCATTGCTGCGGGCAAGCGTACATGGAAACCTGCGTGTCATGTTCCCAATGATCGCAACACTGGGTGAATTCCGTGAAGCAAAAGCTGTCTTGCTCGAAGAGAAAGAGAAGCTGGTTGCTGAAGGTATTGCTGTTTCTGACAGCATTCAACTCGGAATCATGGTCGAAATTCCTTCGACTGCAGTTCTCGCGGATCAGTTTGCCAAAGAAGTGGATTTCTTCAGTATCGGAACGAACGATCTGATTCAATACACTATGGCTGCAGACCGTATGAACGAACGTGTATCGTATCTGTACCAACCTTACAACCCAGCCATTTTGCGTTTGGTTAAAATGGTTATCGATGCAGCGCATCGTGAAGGCAAATGGGTTGGCATGTGCGGTGAGATGGCAGGAGACGAAACAGCAATTCCATTGCTGCTCGGCCTTGGATTGGATGAGTTCAGCATGAGCGCAACATCCATTCTGCCAGCTCGTAGTCAGATCACCAAGCTGTCCCGTGCGGATATGCAAGAACTGGCTGCTAAAGCTCTGGATATGCAAACGGCTGAACAAGTCGTTGAATTGGTTCAAAGCATTCAAGCATAATGTAATTTTACGGGGTTTCCACCCGATTTTAAGGGTTTCTTTTTCCGATAAAAAGCTGCAGTCGTGCAGCAATTTTGCCGGTATCCGCGATTCATTGTGGATATCGGCTTTTTTTGTTATGAGCGGGATAATCTGATTCGGAGGGAAGACATTAGAAAAGCTCTTGCTGATTGGAATGTCAGCAAGAGCTTCTGTGAGAACAATGATTGGATTAACTGCAAGCGCAGTTCAGTACAGGTTTACGAGCTGCTGTTGTTTCATCCAGACGAGTGACCGGTGTTCCGTAAGGTGCGTTGAGTACCAACTCTGGTGTCTCTTCCGCTTCTTTGGCAATCCGTATCATCGTATCGATGAATCCATCCAGCGTTTCTTTGCTTTCGGTTTCCGTCGGCTCGATCATGATGCATTCCTCAACGTTGAGCGGGAAGTAAACCGTTGGCGGGTGATATCCAAAATCAAGTAATCGTTTGGCAACATCCAGTGTACGCACACCATACTGCTTCAATCCCCGACCAGACATGACGAATTCATGTTTACATACCCCTGAATACGGAATCTCGTAGTAAGGTGCGAGACGGGCCATCATATAGTTGGCATTCATTACCGCACACTCAGATACACGGCGTAAGCCTTCCGGTCCATAGGTGCGAATGTAGGCATAGGCACGTACCAAAATACCGAAGTTGCCATAATACGCTTTGACCCGGCCAATGGATTGATCTCCTTCACGGTCCAGTGAATACACACCATCATCATTCTTGATCACCATCGGTTTAGGCAGGAACGGGATCAGACGGTTCTTCACCCCGACGGGTCCGGCACCAGGTCCACCACCGCCATGAGGCGTGCTCATCGTTTTGTGCAAGTTCAGATGCACCACGTCAAAGCCCATATCACCCGGACGGGTAATGCCCATAATGGCATTGGAGTTCGCGCCATCGTAGTACAGCAAGCCACCAGCTTGGTGTACGATGGATGCAATCTCCTGAATGTCTTTCTCGAACAAACCCAGTGTATTCGGGTTCGTCAGCATCAATGCTGCTGTATCCGTACCAACGGCTGCACGGAGTGCGTCCAGATCAACCAGTCCATCTGCGCGGGATGGAATCGTCACGGTCTCAAATCCTGCAACGGTTGCACTTGCCGGGTTGGTGCCATGAGATGAATCGGGCACGATGACTTTGGTACGTTGTTCACCACGACCTTCGTGGTACGCACGAATCATCATAAGTCCAGTCCATTCTCCATGGGCACCAGCGGCTGGTTGTAGGGTTACCGCATCCATACCTGTCAGCCCCGCAAGGTCATTTTGCAATGTATATAACAGTTCAAGTGCACCTTGAATGCTGGATTCATGCTGATAAGGGTGGATTTTGGCGAAACCATTATAACGTGCAACATCCTCATTAATCTTGGGATTGTATTTCATTGTACAAGAGCCCAGTGGATAAAATCCATTATCTACGCCGAAGTTGCGACGGGACAGCGCAGTATAGTGTCTGATAACATCTACCTCAAATACTTCTGGCAGTGCTGCTGCTTCCGAACGGAGCATTTCCCGGGGAATCAACGTATCAACAGCCTGACGAGGAACGTCACATTCCGGCAGGGAATAAGCGACACGTCCAGGGCTGCTGAGTTCAAAGATCAATGATTGTTCCGGAGCAGGAGATAAGGTCTGTGCGCTGAATGTTGTAGCTGTCTCAGATTGAGCCGGAGTGGATACTGATGCACCCATTTCAGATTGTCCTTGTATCGATGTTGTCGTTTCCTGAGTCACAGCGATCCCTCCAATACTCGTGCGAATTCGTCGATCTCTTCTTTGCTACGTCGTTCGGTAACAGCAATAAGCATATGTCCGGCAAGCTCCGGATAATCACGTCCAAGTTCATAGCCGCCAATAAAGCCCGCATCCAGCAGTTTTAGTTGAAGGGCATCGATGTCAGTTCCTTCAGGCAGCTTAATCACAAATTCATTAAATGTTGGCGCCTTAAACGTCAGGCTAACACCGGGAATCGCAGTTAATGTATTTAAGGTGTAATGACTCTTTTGCAGATTCAGATCCGCGACATCGATCATGCCTTGTTTACCCATGATAGACATATATACAGATGCGCTGAGCGCAAGCAAAGCTTGGTTGGAACAGATGTTGGATGTCGCTTTTTCGCGGCGGATGTGCTGTTCACGCGCTTGCAGTGTGAGTACAAATCCACGTTTGCCGTTGCGATCCGTTGTCTGGCCTACAATTCGGCCAGGAATTCGGCGCATGTGAGGCTGGGATACGGCGAAATATCCGCATGTCGGGCCGCCGAGTGAAGCGGCGATGCCAAGGGGCTGCGCATCACCTACAACGATGTCGGCACCCAGCTTGCCTGGGGCTTCCAGCAGACCCAGCGATAGCGGGTTGGCACTTACAACGAGTAGGCCCTTGTGCGCATGCACGAGGTCGGCCGCTTGTTTTACATTTTCCACGGCACCAAAGAAGTTCGGGCTCTGGATCATGACAGCTGCGGTATCATCCGATATGGCGGCTTGCAGGGCATCCCAGTCCGTGACCCCATCCTTATAACCGATCTCGACAATCTCCAGACGGAGTCCGTGCGCATACGCCTGCAATACCTGACGGGCTTCCGGATGAACGGTACGGGATACGATAAGCTGTTTGCGACGAGTTGCCGCTGCGGCCAGATTACCTGCTTCAGCAAAGGCGGTTGCGCCGTCATACATACTGGCATTGGCTACAGCCATACCGGTTAATTCACAAATGTAGGATTGAAATTCGAAAATAGCCTGTAGTTCACCTTGACTGATCTCAGGCTGATAAGGTGTGTAGGCAGTGTAGAACTCGGAACGTGAAATGACATGATTGATGACGGAAGGAACATGATGATCGTATATGCCTGCGCCGAGGAAGCTGGCGTGTGTTTCGAAATTGGCGTTGGCACCAGCTTGTTTGGACATGTGCCGTGTCAGCGCATATTCATCAAGCTTGGAGGATACGGGCAGCTCGCCCTGATAACGAATCTCTTTTGGAATGTCCTGAAACAGTTCCTCCAGCGTATCCACACCGATGGTTGCGAGCATGGCACTCTGATCCTGTTCTGTCATGGGAATGTAGCGGTGCTTGCTCATGATTGATCAGCTCCTTGAGTAAGTGTCTTTGACGTACGTGTCCGTTTATGAAAAGGGGTCTTTACGACCTCGGCTTTCAGTTTCTTCCCTCGGATCTCAATCTCAAGCGGGGTTCCCAGCGCAGCGTATTTGCTGTCGATGAGGGCAAGCCCCAGATTACGCTTCAATGTAGGTGATTGCGTGCCTGTTGTCACTTCACCGATCTGTACGCCTTCGGCGTAAATCGGATAGTGGGGGCGAGGAATACCGCGCTCCAGCACTTCGATGCCGACCAGTTTACGGGCGGGCCCGTCATTTTTTTGCTGTAACAAGGCTTCGTGTCCGATAAAAGGTCCAGCATTCAGTTTCACAAACATACCAACGCCAGCTTCTAGCGGAGAGATCGTTGCAGATAATTCCTGCCCATACAGAGGCAGCTTGGCTTCAAAACGCAGCGTATCCCTTGCACCAAGTCCAGCGGGAACCAGCCCGTGCTCTTCTCCAGCCTGCATTAATCCATTCCAGACCATAGCGGCCTGATCCGCAGGAACATATAGTTCAAAGCCATCTTCACCGGTATAACCGGTACGGGACAACAGCAATTTTACTCCACAGACTTCGGCATCCTGCACAAAACGAAACGGTTCAATCGTGGATACATCCGTTTCGGTAACTTTTCCGATAATATCCACAGCCAGTGGACCTTGCAGGGCGAGTAGCGCCGTCTGCTCCGAATCGTTGGTCATGTTTACGCCAGGGATCAAGTGCTCTTGCAGCCACGCCCAGTCCTTGTCGATATTGGAGGCGTTAACGACGAGCATATAATGCTGATCTTCCAGCTTATACACGAGCAGATCATCCACCACACCACCATCTGGATAACACATCAGGGTGTACTGGGCTTGACCGGGAACCAGCGTGGTTACATCATTGGTTGTCATTTGTTGCAAAAAAACTTCAGCCTGCTCACCCTGTACAGTGAATTCGCCCATATGGGATACATCAAACAGTCCAGCACGCTCACGCACCGCTTCATGTTCTTTCTGGATTCCGCTGAATTGCACCGGAAGCTCCCAGCCTCCAAAATCAATGCACCGTACGCCTTCGTATTGCTGATACAGGGGAAAGAGTGGTGTTCTAAGCAAATCGGACATCAAATCACCTCGTCATGGGCCGTCAAACGGCCGAATATGCAATCGTGGATCAATGAACCAGGGTATTTTTTAATTTTTCAGCTAGAAGTCATTCGTAGATAAGTATGGTAAGGCAACTATGGCAGCGCCGATTGAAATCCTGTTTTTCGTTTTTTTGGGAAAAAGGAAAAGGACAGGCCAAAGAATCGGCATGCCAAGTAGCACGCTGTATTCTAAGGCTCTGTCCCTTGTACCTGAGAGTTACCCCGCTGTATTGTACAACAGGTTTCCCCTTGGGTGATCATAACGCCCGTACAGGGCGAATAGATGCTCTCCAGAGTTGCGTCCCGTAAAAGTCCTTTTGCCTGAGAGATTCACCCCCGCTTATCGGTGGTTTACTCCTTCGGCGTTACCTCATGTACATCCCGAATCGGGTGGCACGGGTAATCTCTCCCTTTACATTCATCCGCGGGTATAACATAGTCCAATAAACACATTTACTCTCCTCATTAAAACGTGAATCCACTACTGATGTCAAGAACGATATCATTGATATTGAATTAAAACCGAATATTTATTGTATTTTAAATTATATTGTTCGTGTATTTAAAAAGACTGCGCTTACTATTCTAGTTTTCACCAGTATATGTAGAAAGAGTGTATTTAGGTTACGGTTTGGAGAGGCCGTTATCAAATAAATTGTGAGGTATCTTGACATTTGAATCCGAAATATCATACGCTATGTTCTGGGAAAAAGGTTAAGGTCAAAGAACGCATGCACTCATTAATGAAAAGCGAGGCGGATATCGATGAGCGAATTGAAAAGTGATTTCCTGTACAGTGAAGAGCACGAATGGGTGCAAACCGTAGGGGAGGATACTGTACGTATTGGCATTACCGAGTTCGCGCAGCATCAGCTGGGTGACATTGTGTTTGTGGAATTGCCTGACCTTGAATCCAATGTAAAAGCAGAAGACAGCATTGGAACGATTGAATCGGTCAAAACGGTGTCGGACTTGTTCTCTCCCGTCACAGGTTCAATTATTGCAGTCAATGATTCGTTGCAGGACTCACCTGAACTTGTGAACAGTTCTCCTTACGAGGAAGGCTGGATGATTGAGATCCGTGTTGAGGGAGATCTGACAGCAGCGTTGTCTGCATTGATGAATGCAGATGCGTATCGTAAACATACGGAAGAATAGGGTCAACGAGCTTGTACTTATTAACATATACTTTATAAAAAAATGAAATAAGCTTCATATTGTTTCGACCTGTGTGAGCCGGATGCTTGCACAGGTTTTTTGTGCTTTCGAGGAATAGTTTTGAATAGGGATCGAGGCAGATTAGGGATGTAAATCACCTGATTGGACCAAGCTATAGGTTAGAAAATGATGCTGGAAATGACAAAAGTCATAGGCAGGAAAAGCCTTGTGTACCAATGGTTTCAGCCATTATGCATCGATTGAAACGATTACATAACCTAATGTTGTCATCATTGTTCATGACGAAAGTACGCTTTCATTTCATTGAACAGGAGAGCATTCTCGCTTAGGATTACAGCAGGGGAGAAATGATACCCCTTTCATAAGTCATAATCACTTGATCCAAGGAGGATAATACAATGAGTAATTTGGACCAATCGTCCAATTCCAAAGGTGGGCTACGGGTAGGTGTGCAGCGTTTTGGCCGATTCCTGAGTGGTATGGTCATGCCGAATATGGGAGCGTTCATCGCCTGGGGATTAATTACGGCCATGTTCATTCCAACAGGCTGGTTCCCTAACGAGACACTAGCACAGTTAGTCGATCCAATGATTAAATATTTGCTCCCACTGTTAATTGGTTACACCGGGGGTACGATGGTGCATGGTCAGCGTGGTGGTGTCGTAGGTGCCATTATGACCATCGGGGTCATCGTGGGTAGTGATATTCCGATGTTCCTCGGTGCCATGATTGCCGGACCACTGGCAGCATGGATCATTAAAAAGTTCGATAAATCAATCGAAGGTAAAGTTAAAGCCGGATTCGAAATGCTGGTTAACAACTTCTCAGCCGGTATTATTGGCGGGATCTTGGGGATTTTTGCTCTACTGGGTATTGGGCCAGCTGTAGAAGCGATTAGCAAAGTATTGTCTGCCGGTGTGCAAGGTCTGATGAATCTGGGCTTGCTACCGCTGGTCAACCTGATTATCGAACCAGGTAAAGTATTGTTCCTGAACAATGCAATCAACCACGGTATTCTGACACCAATTGCAACAGATCAGGCAAGAGAATTAGGACAATCTGTTCTATACATGCTTGAATCCAACCCGGGTCCGGGACTTGGTATCTTGCTTGCTTACTGCTTCTTCGGACGCGGAATGGCCAAATCTTCTGCACCAGGTGCTGTTATCATTCATTTCTTCGGGGGAATTCATGAGATCTACTTCCCTTATATTCTGATGAGACCGATTCTGATTCTTGCCGCAATCGCGGGTGGCGTCGCAGGTACATTAACATTCATGCTCACCGGAGCAGGACTTGTTTCGGCACCATCACCGGGTAGTATTATCGCGTATTTCCTGTTAACACCAAAAGGTGGATACCTGCCAATGCTCGCAGGGGTGCTTGTAGCAGCAGTCGTTTCATTCTTGATTGCAGCAGTGTTGCTGAAAACGGGTAAACAAAAGGACGAAGATTTGGAGTCCGCATCCAGTCGGATGAAAGACATGAAGAGTCAAGGAACCGTGCCAAACGCAGGCATTACGGCTAATAATCATCGTGAAGCAGACAGAGCTTCAGATAAGGCTTCTTCTACAGTGAAAACAGATGTGAAGAAGATTGTCTTCTCCTGTGATGCAGGCATGGGGTCGAGTGCCATGGGTGCTTCCATTCTCCGCAAGAAGATGAAGGCAGAGGGGATTGACGTTACGGTGACCAACACGGCCATCAGTGATATCCCGCCGGATGCAGATGTGGTAATCACACAACAAATATTAACCGATCGTGCCCGCTCCGTTGCGCCGAACGCAGAACATATATCCATCGACAACTTCCTAAAAAGCCCGGAATACGATGCGCTTGTTGAACGTCTGAAGTAATTGCGCGCAATCGTTTTCCCTGAGCCGGAGGCTGAGATATGAGTATTACCAAAAGACAACGTGAAATCGTGGAGTTTCTGCTGGAGCATCCACATGAAGTCACTGCCGGTGAAATTGCCGTTGAAGTAAAGGTTAGTACCCGAACGGTTCACCGGGAGCTGCAAATGATTGAACAATGGCTTGAACCTTTGGGCATGAGGCTGGAAAAAAAATCAGGAACCGGTATCCGAATTGATGCCAGTTCCGATGATCTGGCTGTATTGCGCCAGCAACTGGAGGGTAAAGAATATGTAGAGTTTACGCCGGAAGAGCGTAAGCTCTTCATGCTTTGCATCCTGCTTGATGAAGCGGAGCCTGTGAAGTTACTCGCTCTGGCTTCGGATTTGAAAGTGACCGTATCCACCGTAACCACAGATCTGGATGATCTGGAGTCACGGATTCGTCAGGCGGGACTGAAGCTGGTTCGCAGACGTGGATATGGCGTCAAGATTAACGGGAGTGAGACGATTCATCGCACAGCCATAGCTGCACTTGCTTTGGAATTTCTGGATGAATCCGACCTGTTCGGAAGACAAACTGAACAAGGTGGCTCCATCGTAAACCAAAAATTGCTGGATATGATTGGACACGGTGATGTGCTTACGATCGAAAATGCGTTATGGCAACCAGATATCGAATGGCTGGAGAACATCCCGGAACGCCAATACATGAAGCTGCTGATTCAATTATCCGTCGCAGTTGTACGTATTCGTAAAGGCTTTGGCATTGGCCGTATTTCTCCGCGAGAGAACATGGAAGATGCAACTGCAGAGCAGGATGAGATGAAGGTTCCACCTTATATGGCTTCCCGCTTATGCGGTGTGTTATCCACTCAACTGGGGCTGACATTCTCCCAAGATGAGCAAGCTTATTTTCACAGATTATTAGTTGAGACAGAGCAGCGAATTCACTCTTCGCGGCTGTTGCCAATCGACGACTTGATTTTACTGGACAGGGTACATTCACTGATTGATCAGATGCAGGCAAGAACGCATTACACCTTTCATGAGGATCGATTGCTTCGTGAAGGTCTGCTTGGTCATATGCAACCTGTAATGGAGCGAATTGAAGGGCAACAGATGATACGTAATCCGCTACTGCAGCAGATTCGCAAAGATTATGACTCCCTGTTCGAAGAGGTCAAACAATCTGTTGGGCAAGCTTGGCCAGGCACAGATGTTCCGGATGAGGAAATTGGTTTCTTGGTCATGCACTTTGGGGCTTCCATCGAGAGGTTGCGTACATTGAAACGGGAGATCAGGGCGATCATCGTGTGTACAAGCGGAATTGGATCATCGCGCATGCTATCCAGCCGATTGTCCAAGGAGATTCCCGAGATTCGAATCATGGATAGCGTGTCCTGGTATGAAGCTGCCCGGATACCTACAGATCAGTATGATCTGGTGTTATCGACGGTCGATCTGCCGATGGATGAGCATCAGTATTACAAAGTGAGTCCACTGCTTACGGCAGAAGAGAGCGAACGTCTGCGTCATTTTATCCGAACAACAACGTTACAACGACAGCATAATAAGCCCCGTGAAGCAGAGGTTCAGACAACAAGTCGTTACTCAGACCCTGATGGAATGGAAGCTATTTTAGTTGAAATCGTCCGAATTATCGGCAAGTTTCAGGTGTACCCGCTGGATAATCAGGATATCGGGTTCTATAAAACGGTGTATGCGATGTGCAACGTACTCCATGGAACGGGCGTGTTGAAGGAGCCAGAGGAGATCGCAAAACGGCTGGAGGCACGTGAAGCAGTGGGGAGTCAGAAGATTCCCGGCACAAGACTTGCACTGTTTCATACACGAAGTGAGGGGATATACAGGCCGTCTATCAGTCTGTTTCAGCTCACGGAGCCACTTCTTCGTACGCCGGATGATCCGGCAGGAGTTACCCATGTTCTTTTGATGCTCGGTCCGAGAGAATTATCCAAGGAAAGCCTGGAGGTTCTCAGTGAGATTAGTGCCCTGTTATTGCAGGAAGAAATGATTACATTGCTGGAAAAGGGAATCAGGGATGAACTCATTCATTACCTTTCCCAGGAACTCGTTGGATTCTATCGCAGTAAAACCGAAATTGGAGGTCAACCACTATGAGTATGTTAACAACAGATAAAGTCATCATGAATGCGACGGCTCAGGACAAGTACGAAGCGATTCGTATGGCAGGACAGATTCTGAAGGATGCGGGACATATTACCGCTGATTACATTGAGAAGATGATTGAACGTGAAGAGATTGTCTCAACCTATGTAGGGAACGGACTTGCGATTCCGCACGGCACGAAGGAATCCAAAGCATTCATTTTATCCACAGGCATCTCCGTTATTCAGTATCCACAGGGTGTTGATTTTGGCGATGAGAAGGCTTATATGGTCATTGGTATCGCGGCTCAAGGCGGGGAACATATGGAGATCTTGACTAGCATTGCGGTGATCTGTGCTGAGGATGAGAACATGGAGGCCCTGCGTCTCGCGAAAACAGCCGAAGAAGTTATCGCTATTCTGGAAAGTGAAATGGAGCTATGAAGGCCCTACACTTTGGCGCAGGTAACATTGGACGCGGTTTTATCGGATTAATCCTCTCCCGGGCAGGGTATGAGGTGATTTTTTCAGACGTGAATCAGACATTGGTAACCACTCTCCAGCAACGAGGTCAGTATACGGTGGAATTGGCTAACGAGAGCAAGGATCAGGAGACCGTGACAGGCGTAAATGCAATTGATGGAACCCAACTGGAGTCGGTTGCCCAAACCGTTGTGGAAGCTGATCTGATCACAACCGCAGTGGGCGTGGGTGTACTGAAACATATTGCACCAGGTATTGCGAAGGGACTTGAAAAAAGACTGAATTCCGGTCCTGCACTTAACCCTCTTCACATTATTGCTTGCGAGAACGCCATTGGAGCCAGTACACAATTGAAAGAGCATGTATATGCTCTGCTCAATGATGAGACACGTTCCCTTGCGGATCAGTATGTGTATTTTCCAGATTCGGCCGTAGACCGGATCGTGCCTATCCAGCATCATGAAGATCCTCTGCATGTACAGGTGGAGCCTTTTTACGAGTGGGTGGTGGATCGTTCCCAGATGGCCCCGGCATTCAAACCGGTTGAGGGCATTCTATATGTTGATGATCTGGAGCCGTATATCGAACGGAAGCTGTTCACGGTGAATACAGGACACTGCGTTGCAGCATATATCGGTCATGTACACGGGTATGACACGATTCAGAAGGCTATTGCCGACGAGAAAGTGAAATTGATTGTATACGGTGCTTTGCAGGAAACCGGAAAAGTATTGGTGAAGCGTTTTGCATTCAACCCGGAAGAGCATGAGCAGTATATTGTCAAAATATTGGGACGGTTCGTCAACCCGTATCTCACTGATGAGGTTACTCGTGTTGGTCGTTCCCCGCTGCGCAAATTGTCTCCGAATGATCGTCTGGTTCGCCCTGCCCTTCAGGCATATGCGGATGGAACCGAAACGATCTATCTGGCTATGGGCATGGCAGCAGCCTGCAAGTTCGATGTCTCCGATGATCCGGAAGCAGTGGAACTACAGGACATGATACGCCAAAAGGGAATTACAGCTGCGCTCCACCATTACACGTCGATGGATGAGCATCATCCGGTGCTTGAACAGGCTGTTGCCCAGTATAACCAAATGTAAGAGCAGCGGTAGCCAGCTAACAATATAGATTAGGCATAATGAAGAAGAGCCATACAGTTGTTAACTGTGTGGCTCTTCTTTTGGTTGATGTTTATCGGCATAGTCATCCAAACAGCGCTGACATATACACGATTTTCGGCGCTGTTCTGCCGGAATGCGGTCAAATACACCCTCCGGGAAAGTAGCCCGGTTACACCAGCATTCCGAATGAGGATGTCCTGCGGCATAAGAACAGCGATTAGCTTCACCGCATAATGGGCAGACAAGAACATCGATAGGGATGTGCTCTTGATCGTCTTGTTCTGCAGACATACAGTTCTTCCCTCCCTGTGGAATAGCTACGAGCTGAAGTTGAACATACTGCTCCCAGTATAACAGAAATGCGTCAGTGATTATGGAATTCACTGTGTATATATGACTTCCGGTTTACCACCACATCTGTTTCTCCCAGGGGTTATTCATTCTTCAGGCGGTAGTTCAATCTGCAGGCCTTCCACATGTTTACGTCCCATTAATTTGCGTTTCTTGCGGTTTTCTTTTGTCTCCAGCACAATGTCCAGATCATAATCGTCACCCGGATATAACTCATCGGCAGATATATGCAGGGTCAGGCGTTTTTTATGGATTTTGACTTTGCGTCCACGTAGCATGACCCCGATATTTCCACGGCTATCCTCCACATCACATACGATTCCCGACTGATTCAGATAGGCCGCATACACCCGATCCCCTTTGCGAAACGTTTTGGCAGGAGCAAGAGAATTCGACTCTCTGGTTGTTCTCTGTTTGTGGAGACCGATTGAATTTTTGGATTGCTTCGTCTGATTCAACTGATTCCGCTTGGATAACTCTGTCGGGTCGTCTGCCTCCTTAGCGGAACGCTCCGGCGTCAGGATCGGAGTTTCCATAGGAGGTGACGTGAACACCATTGTACGATCTCTTGAAATACTTTGATCTGACAGGGACTTGGAACGCTCGATAATTCGCTGTGGCATGCCCAGCTTTAATGCGATGGAATAAGCATAGCTCTCACCAGCTTCTCCGATACGCAATCGATACAGCGGCTGGAGAGTAACAGTGTCAAATTCCATACGGGCATTTTCGAATCCTGGCGTGGCCGCAGCAAAATGTTTGATTTCACCAAAATGGGTTGTCGCCACAACGGTTGCTCCTCGGCTGTGCAATTCCTCCAGCATGGCAATGGACAGTCCAACACCTTCACCGGGATCTGTGCCGGAAGCCATCTCATCAATAAGCACCAGAGTTGACGTATTGGCCTGCTCCAGTATGCCAATCATATTGCGAATGTGTGCAGAGAATGTACTGAGTGCCTGTTCCAGACTCTGCCCGTCACCAATATCAACCGCTACCTCGGTATAAACAGCCATCTCGCCACCTTCCTCTACCGGAATAAGCAAACCGGATTGCATCATCAAGGTTAACAAACCAAGGGTTTTGAGTGCGACCGTTTTACCCCCGGTATTCGGGCCCGTAATAATGAGCGAAGAATACGTCCTGCCAATGGCGAAATCAAGCGGAACCATGGAAGAACCCATGAACGGATGTCGTGCACGTTGAAGGCTGATATGGCCCTGTGTATTGACTCGAACGGTACGTCCGTCCATGGTGGCCGCATATTTGGCTTTGGCAAACAGGAAGTCCAATACACCAACCGTTTCGGTGTTCAGTGCGATTTCACGATTATACGATTCGGCCAGAGAGGTTAAATCACCGAGAATTCTCATCTCCTCTCGGGACTCCTCCGCTTGTAGAGCGGCCAATTCCATCTGCAGACTTACTAACTCAACAGGTTCAATATATACGGTTTGCCCGCTTCCGGATTCATCCAGCACACTGCCTTTCACCTGTTTGCGGAACTCTTTCTTAATGGGCAGAACGGTTCTTCCTCCGCGTTGGCTGATGACATGCTCCTGCATAATGGAACGATGTTTACTCACCAGAGAATCAAGCTTTCGTTTCATACGCTCCTCATTCACCGTCATTTTTTTGCGAATACGAGTCAGCTCTTTGCTTGCTTGATCCTGAATGCGTCCACTATGGATGCAGCGCTCGATCTCACGCAGCAAAGGTTCGATCAGAATCATGGATGCTGCATAGCGACTAACGGTGGGAGCGGCGTCAGGTTTGCCCTCCATGTACTTCATGAGTTGTGCACAGCTCCGCAGGAACTGAGCAAGATGACTGAAGTCACGTTCACTGAATAGATAACCGGTGCCAAGCAGATCCATAATCGTTTCCATTCCGTCGAGTGAAGGGAGGGGGATACTGGCCCCGAAACGAATCAACGCAGCCGCTTCTGCTGTTTCTTCCAGGCGCAGCTGGATCAGGCGAGCATCTACCATCGGTTTTAGTTCTCTGGCATAACGTTTGCCCAGATAAGACAGGGCGCAGTCTGCAACATTTTTTTGAATTTGTGGATAACCTAGACTGTTTAATGTGTTCTCATTCATGCGTAATCTCTCCTTGAATTTGAATTGGGATTGCAGTTGACACGCGAAACATATTCCTGGAAAACGCAAAAAGGGCGGAGAATGAACAAACGTCATTCTCCGCCCTAAATATATGGGAAAGCAAAGTCCGCTACAGGTCTATATTAAAAAATCCGCGCTGAAATCAGCGCGGAAATAGACCCGGACAATGACAATCCCGGAGGCGATTTATGATATCCGCTGTTCTTAACTAAGTACAGGGATCTGGCGCATCATGAAATACACGTATGCCATGTGGGCACAAGCGCAATGAAAGGCCAAACTCCTGAATATGAAACTTGGTTAGTTAAGAACATTCACCGACATTAAAAATCTCTCCTTTGATTGAGGAATATGCAACCAATATAAACTGGAAATTGGTTTGAAGTCAACCTTAGAATAAATGAGTGGACTTGAATAAGAATGGGTTTTAAAATAACAATAGTAAAATAATCCAATGAAAGCGATTTAATATAATAAACATACATATTAAAGGAGGATGCTCTTTTTGCCTAAGTATTTACTGCGTTTGCTCTGCTTTACCCTGATCCTCGGAGCCCTTCCCGTTATTGTTATTGGTTCGGTCTCGTACACGATTGCATCACGTGACATTGAGCAGAAAGTGCGTGAAAGCAACCTTCAGATATTGCATCAGACCCAAATGCGGGTAGAACAAGTTCTGCGCAGCCTGCAATTATCATCCATTCAGTATGTCAATTCACCCCTGGTACTTCAGGCGATGAAGAAACCGCTGGACAGCAGCGATTTTCAGGAGATTCGTGACCTGACGTCGGGCTTTAACAACTTGCAAGCGGTTACGAACATTGACCAAGCCTATCTGGTTAATCTGGACGAAGATTGGGTTGTTTCGATGCGTTCTTTTGGCAAATTGGATGATTTCAGTATTCGGGACCGGATTGGTTCTTATCTGACCTACACTAACAGCCTGTTCTGGGTCACTCAAAATGCCAGTTCAGCGAAAGAAAGTGTACCCGTGTCAGCTGGCATGGGGGAACTGACACCCGAACAGGCACCTACTCTCATTTCATCGGATAATGTGGTCAGTATGGTATTCAAAATCCCGATGATGCCAACGAATGTGAAACCAAAGGGATTTCTTGTGATTGATATCGCCGATACGGAAATAAGTACATTTTTGAGCCGAAATGCGAATTCCGGAGATATGTACGTTCTGGATCGGGAGCAGAAGTATTTTCTAAACGATGTGCAGCAAGATGGGAAATATGACACGCTCAATAAGGAAATTGATGAAATGGTACAAACGACAGGCCAGCCAGAGGGGTTCTTCAGCTCGGAGGTGGAAGGTAACCAAGTGGCGGTTAGCTATAGGCAATCTCCACTTAATGGCTGGTTATACGTGTCCGTTGTATCCCTTGGGCAGATCACGGCCCAATCACAGAAAATTGCATTGGTTACCGGTGTCGCTACACTGGTCATGTTATGTGTAACGGGATTGGTCGCCATATACGGCAGTCGGCGGATGTATTCACCGATCTCCAGACTGCTGCAATTTACGAAAGGGTTGGATTCCCCAGTTATTCCATCAGGACGTCGTCAGGATGAATTTATCTATATTGAGGAGCAATTGTCAACTTTGTTCAGTTCGGAGAAAACGATGCGTGAGCAGATGAAGGGGCAGCATGTACATCTCCAAGAGTTTTTTATGACCAAACTGCTAACAGGCAAAATCTCGGAAGAAGATTTCAGATATCAGGGAGAATTGTATGACTTCCCGACCGGGTGGGCAAGCCTTGGCGTACTCATGCTCCAGATGGATACGTTGGAAGGAACCCGATATGAGGAACAGGATCGGGACCTGTTGCTGTTTGCTGTCAACAATATGGTAGGTGAACTCCTTCCTTCTGCAGTTCGGTTCACCCCGGTCATGCTAGATGATGCCCAAGTCACCGTACTTGCCTCTGAACTCACGGATGAGGTGAAGTTGAAGGAATGGATGCACACCCAGGCAGACTGGATTCGCGAACGTGTCGTGACCTATCTGAATCTGCCCGTAAGTATTGGCATCAGTCGTTCGTACACTTGTATTGGAGATACGCCAAGAGCGGTTCAGGAGAGCCGCGAGGCACTGCAAGGCCGGGTAAGTCTGGGCAGCCGTATTATTTTGCATTACGAGGATATACAGCCACGTGGTCAGATGGAGGCTGCGTTGTATACCCAGTTACGGATGATTGAAGATCAGCTCGCTTCTGCGCTCAAGCAAGGAGATGAAGAGAAGACGGACGCCTATTTTACGCAATATTTGGGGTTGCTTGCCGATAAGAAGCTTCATTTCAGTGAATACCCCGTCATTATGGTTCAGCTATTGTCTCGTGTATATCAGCTTGTTCAGGAGCAAGGTGGAGATGTGGCTGAAGTACTGGGTGAAAAAGCATCCATGTCACATCTGCTAAAGTTGTCCACATTGGACGAAATGACCAATTGGTTCCGCAAGCGGCTGTTCCAGCCCGTCATCCGTTTTTGGCGAGAGCAGGAAGAATCTCAATACATGAATATTGCAAGGCGCATGATTCGTTTGATCGAGGAACGTTATGATCGTGAATTGTCGCTGGAGGCCTGTGCCGCTGAGCTTAATTTTCACCCTGTCTACCTAAGTCGAGTATTCAAGAAGGAAGCAGGAGTCAATTTTACGGAATATCTTGCAGAGTATCGTATGGAAAAAGCGAAGACTTGGCTGCAAACAACCAATCTTAAAATATCGGAGATTGCAGAGAAATTAAACTATACCAATCCGACCGCATTTATCCGTACGTTTCGCAAAATTACAGGAACTACCCCCGGCAAGTACCGGGAGCAGCAGCGATAAAACAAGCCTGTTCTGCCTGCCATGGAGGCAGGCTTTTTCATGTTCAGGTGTAGGGAAAAGGCCACACTTATCCATGAAGTTAAGACAGGAATATGGAGGTTAAAAGCAGTTCATTGCGCCTTTCATTTCTGTGAATGAAATCAGATAAACCCTTGCTGCATAAGGAATAACAAAAGGCTAAAACGAGACGATAGCCAGTCATAGGTTTATCCTCCACAATGAAGATATGAATTCAGGAAGTGATATTTTGTAATCGTTTCCAATGTGGGGAGGAAGACACTATGAAAGCCGAAACGGCGGCTCGAACACGGCCCGCTACCCGCAGTGACAAAAACCTGCTGTGGAGGGACATTATCAAAAACCGGTGGCTGTATATCATGTTAATACCGGGTGTGCTTTACTTTGTTATTTTCAAATACATACCCATGTATGGCATCACGATGGCTTTTCAAGATTACACGCCTTACAAGGGCATCTTGGGAAGTGACTGGGTAGGGTTCAAACATTTCCAGCGTTTCTTCGGAGAACCCCAGTTCTGGACATTGTTTCGAAATACGTTTTTACTCGCCATTTATAACATTGTGTTCTTTTTCCCGCTGCCGATTGTACTGGCACTCATGATGAATGAGGTTCGCCGTGAACGCTTCAAACGATTTGTACAAACGCTTGTTTATGTTCCGCACTTTGTTTCCTGGGTTGTTGTTGTCGGTGTGTTCTACATGCTGTTCACAACCGAGGGCGGTGCGATTAATGAATTGCTCTATAACCTGACTGGACAAAAAGTGGCGTTCCTGCTTGAACCCGGATGGTTCCGTACGATGATTGTTGGACAATCCATCTGGAAAGAAGTCGGTTGGGGCACGATTATCTTCCTTGCTGCACTTTCCGGGGTTGATACACAACTCTATGAAGCTGCACGGATTGATGGTGCCAATCGCTGGCGCCAAACCTGGCACATTACGTTGCCGGCCATTCGCAGTACAATCGTCATTTTGCTTATTCTGCGTCTGGGCAATTTCCTGGATACAGGCTTTGAACAGATCTTCCTGATGCTGACTCCGACGAACCGGGATGTGGGCGAGGTATTTGATACCTACGTGTACACGAAGGGGCTCACCCAGGCACAGTACAGTTATAGTGCTGCTGTCGGGTTGTTCAAATCGGTTGTCGGGCTGGCGCTTGTCCTTGGTGCCAATACGCTGGCCAAAAAATTCGGGGAGGAAGGCGTCTACTAACCCTCGGGAGCAGACGTTCTTCACCAGACAGGAGTGAACATTAAGATGCAACAGGATAAAACGTGGGGCAACCGGATCTTTGATTTTCTCAATCACGGCTTGCTGCTGTTGATTGGTATCGTGACGGTCATACCGTTCATTTATATTTTGGCCGTATCGTTTACCAGTCCACATGAAGTGGCCAAGGGAGGATTTATTCTTTTTCCAAAAGAGTTCTCTCTGGCTGCATACCGCTACATTTTCTCAACGGATACCTTGATTCGCAGTCTGGGTGTATCGGTCTACATTACGGTGATTGGTACCTTTATTAACCTGTTGTTTACGTCACTTATGGCGTATCCGCTCTCCAGAAGATATTTGCGTGGACGCCAGCCCATTTTGCTGGGTGTATTGTTCACGATGCTCTTCAGCGGCGGAATGATTCCAACGTACTTTGTCGTGAAATCTTTGCACCTGACGGATACATTATGGTCGCTGATGCTGCCTACCGCTATTAGTGCGTTTAACTTGATTGTACTGAAAAACTTCTTCCAGGCTATTCCCGATGAACTGGAGGATGCAGCCAAAATTGATGGATGTAACGATGTCGGCGTATTGTTCCGGATTGTACTGCCGTTGTCCATGCCAGCCATGGCGACATTTTCACTTTTTTATGCAGTGGCCCACTGGAACAGTTTCTTCAGCGCTGTAATCTATATCAACGATAGTGAGAAGTGGCCTGTCCAAGTCTGGCTGCGTGAGATTGTCATTCTGGCACAGAGCCGAATCGGAGACACGAGTATCGAAGAGACCGAGATCCAGCCGCTTACCATTCGCATGGCGGTTATCGTATTCTCCACGATCCCGATTATGCTGGTGTACCCATTCCTGCAAAAGCACTTTGCAAAAGGAGTAATGCTGGGTTCGGTGAAAGGTTGAGTCTTCACATGCTTCAAATTCAGTTCAAGATGACAATTTAACTGCATAAAAAAGGGAGGTTTTCATGTTATGAAAGCAACAAAAAAGAAAGCCGTAGCTGTCTTGAGCACACTGGCACTGGTGACAGGGTTGCTGGCAGGATGCGGATCAGACGAGGGTCAGGCTGCCGAGGGCGGCGTACAAAATGTATCCATAGCCATTGCGCAGGTGGGTGATGTGCCAAGCAAAGGCAATGAAGTTCAGCAAAAGATTGAAGAGTATACCAACACCAAGCTGGATATCCAGTGGATACCAGCTTCGGCCTATAATGACAAAATTAACGTGATGATCGCTTCAAGCGATATGCCAAAAATTGTGAAGGTGCAGTATAATCCGACCGTGACCAGCGCTATGCGTAATGATGTGTTCTGGGAAGTGGGGCCTTTGCTGAAAGACTACAAAAATCTGTCGGCTCAGAACGAGCGTTTTTTTGACAACATCAAGGTAGAGGGCAAAATCTACGGGGTTCCAGTTTTCTCGGATATCGCGCGGGCCACGGTGATCTATCGCAAGGACTGGTTCGAGAAGCTGAATCTTAAGGTGCCAACCACACCGGATGAATGGTATGAGACGATTAAAACACTGGCAACCTCCGATCCAGATGGAGATGGTCAGGATAATACGTTTGGGTTGATGCTTTTCAAAAAATATAATGAGGACCAATATTCCTTCACGACGCGCCTGGGCGTAAGTTTTGGTGCACCTAACAAGTGGAAAGTTGAGGAGGATGGCAGCTTCACGCCTGAATTCATGACGCCGGAATATATGCAGGTGCTGGATCTGCTGAAACGGTTGTATGATGAGAAACTGCTGAACCAGGACTTTGCCGTATTCGATTCTACGGAAGCGGAGAAAAAGTATGATTCCGGTGTTGTGGGTATCCGTGTAGGTGTTGCTCAGAATGGAAAAAGTCAGCAAGAGCGTCTGTCCAAAAACAATCCGGATGGTGTGGTAGACATCGCTGGTTTGCTCGGACCCAATGGAGATCGTGTTGCAGGACAGACGGGTAACTCGGGCATTCTGGCATTCCCTAAATCGACGGTGAAATCGGAAGAAGAACTCAAGAACCTGCTCTCCTTCCTGGATAAACTGATGGACCCTGAGATGGCTACCCTGTTGATGCGTGGCATGGAAGATAAACATTACACTAAAGTGGGCGAAGATCAGGTGGAGATGAGTGACTTCGATGCATTCCAGCGTGAAGTGAAACCTTACCGTGACAACCTTCCTTATGTCGAAGGGTATAACGTACCGAAGTTGAAGGATACGGAACTGGGTGAAAAAGGTACAGCACTTGCCAAGGAACTGGCGGAGCACGCTGTGCCAAACCCTGCGCTAACGTTATATTCCCCAACATATGGTGACCGCGGGGCGGATCTGGATCAGGTCATTGCAGATGCACAAACCAAATATATCATGGGCAAGATCGATCGAAGTGGCTGGGAAAAGGAAATTGAGAATTGGGGCAATGCGGGTGGAAACAAGATTCGTGAGGAATATGCCGAAGATTATAAAAAACAGGCTCAATAAAGAGCCGGAAGCGGAGGCTTGATCATGAAGGAAACATTGCAACTCACATCGGTGCGCATGGCACAGCAATTCATGGAAAGTTATCGCAACCATGAGCTGTACTCCACTTGGCATTATGAGAATGGCTGCTTTCTGAAAGCACTCGAGGAGCTGTACACGCACACCGGGGAGCAAAAGTATTTTGACTACATCCGTGAGCTAATGGATCATTTTGTTCAGGAAGATGGCTCGATTCGTTCCTATACGGTTGAGGAATATAACCTGGATCAGATCAATCAGGGAAAATCACTGTTCCTGCTGCATGAGAAAACGGGTGAAGAAAAGTACCGCAAAGCTGCGGATTTACTTATGACTCAGCTCAAGGGACAGCCACATACGAGTGAAGGCGGATTCTGGCACAAAAAGATTTACCCTTTCCAGATGTGGCTGGATGGTTTGTATATGGCTACTCCTTATCTCACCCAGTATGGCGCAGTGACGGGTGAAGAGAAGTGGTTCGACAAGGCGGCTCTGCAGCTCTTACTGGTGGAGCAACGTACACGTGATCCGCGTAGTGGTCTTTTGTACCATGCCTGGGATGAGAGCAAAGAGCAGCGTTGGAGTTCGGGGGAGACGGGATGTTCTCCACATGTCTGGAGCCGGGCGATGGGCTGGTATGTGATGGCGGTTGTGGATACACTGGATCATCTGCCGGTAGATCATCCGCAGCGAGGGCAGATCGTGGGCATCTTCGAACGGGTAGCAAACGCATTAGTACATGTTCAGGATCAACAGACCGGACTATGGCCACATCTGCTGGATCAGCCGGGAAGAGAGCGGAACTATCTGGAGGCTTCAGGCACCTCAATGTTTGTCTATGCATTGGCCAAGGGTGTGCGTAAAGGATATCTGAGCGGCAAGTTCAAAGCGGTTGCGGAAAAAGGGTATCAGGGTCTGCTGCAGCATCTGCTGCAAACGGATCGTGAAGGCGTGCTGTCCTTGACGCAGTGTAATGGCGGAGCCGGTCTTGGAGGAAGCCCGTATCGTGACGGGTCCTACGAGTATTATGTGACCGAGTCCATTCGGATCAATGATCCGAAATCGGTTGCTCCGTTCATTTTGGCAGGGGTGGAGATTGAACTGGCGTAATGCTGGTTCTTCTCTCTAAATTATTTATGATAGCGCATACATGGTTGGTATGAGTGAAATGAGGCAAGTTTGCTGAACAAATTGGCTATCCAAAAGGAGAGATGGTTCATGAGTCCAAAAGGTCCAATGTCCCGTTTAGGCGGAATCGTTGTAATTGGTGCAATGTCCGCTGGATTGCTTGCAGGTTGCGGGGGAGAAAAAGCGCCTGCTGCAGGGGAAGGTAAACTTCCCATTTCCATCTCTTTAATGCAGGTAGGTGATATACCGGCCAAGGAGAATGGGATTGAACAGAAGATTGAGGAATATACCAATACGGATGTCAATGTACAGTGGATTCCGCAGTCTGCTTTTGATGATAAAGTGAACGTGATGGTTGCATCGGGCGAGATGCCGACCATTATGCGTGTGAATTATGTACCGACAACGTTTAATGCCGCCAAAACGGGACTGTTCTGGGAACTTGGGCCTTACTTGAAGGATTATAAAAACCTGTCTGCCCAATCCGAGGCTTATTTTAACAATATCAAAATTGAAGGCAAGGTCTACGGTATTCCGAACTTCCGGGATATTGGACGGACTGCGATCGTATATCGCAAGGACTGGTTCGATACATTGAAGCTGGATATACCCAAAACGCTGGATGACTGGTATGAAGTGATGCGCTCTATTCGTAAGGATGATCCGGACGGAAATGGTAAGGAAGATACGTACGGTGCACTGTTATTTAAGAAATATAACGAGGGAGTCTCTTCGCCACTGACGCGTATTGCTGTAAGTATTGGCGGTGTCAACAAATGGGGTGTGGATGATGCTGGGAAACTGACCCCGGAGTTCTTGACTCCCGAATATGTGGATACGATGAAACTCTTCAAGCGATTGTTCAGCGAGGGGCTGATTAACAGTGACTTCCCTGCCCTTGATCCTTCGGATGCAGACAAAAAAATGGATTCGGGCCTCGTTGGCATGAAGCTGAACGGTGTGGCTCAGAACGGAAAATCTTCTCAGCAACGGCTTACGCCAAATGCTCCGGATGGAGAGATTGATGTAGCTCCGTTCCAGGGACCCGATGGTATTCGCATCGCCGGAGAGCCTGGAAACTACGGAATGCTGGTCATTCCGAAAGCATCCGTTACAGATGAGGAGCAACTGAAGAAGGTCCTTACGTTCCTGGATCAGTTGATGGATGAGGAACTGAGCACGTTGCAGCTCCGTGGATTACTCGATGTGCACTATACCAAGACTGCGGATGGAAAAACCGAACTCAAGGATTTCGATGCTTATCAGCGTGAAGTGAAGCCATATCGGGATAATTTGTTAAGCATTGAAGGTTATAACGTGGCTGAACTGGTCGATGTTCCGATTGGTATGAAAGGTACAAAGATGGCGCGTGAGAATGAGCAGTACGCCATTGCCAATCCGGCACTCACCTTGTCTTCGGCGATCTATACCGAGCGTGGTCAGGAGCTGGATCAGATGATCTGGGATGCGCAGACCAAGTACATTATGGGTAAAATCGATGATGCAGGTTGGGAGCAGGAAATTGCAAGCTGGAGAAAAGCCGGTGGTGATCAATTGATCACGGAATTGGAAGCATCCTATAAGGAATTGAACGGAAAATAAAGCTGTGTGAAATAAAAAAAGGTTGATCAAATGGAATGATATGGTTTATTCTATGAATGAGTTTATTTTTCCAATAGCATACGAAAAGACCACACCCTTAAAGCATAAGGCTATGAATCTGCGGATTCATGGCCTTTTTTGTGTTTTAAACGAATGAAGTGGGTCTGTAGAAGGAGTGTTGCACGCCTTGAAGTGATGGGGACGAACGAAAAATAATACCAATAGCCTAGTACAACATGGTAGAATATTGATTATTATGGCAAATTTAGGTTTTTGTTATGAAGAGAAGTGACTAGGTTGACCAAGTAAAGCATCCCCATACTAAGGTACATAGGAGCGTGAGTAGATTGAAGAAGCAGATTGAAGGACACGAGAAGAAAAAAAGGAACGGTTGGATCGTCGGGTTGTTAACGACAGCTGTATTGGCAGCAACACTATTACCGATTGGCCCCGTACATTTGACGTCAACAGCGAATGCGGCGTCGGTAACAAGTGACACTGCCCTTAGCAAGTTCAAAGATATCAAGGGCCACTGGGCTCAAGCAACAATTGCCAAAGCTTATGAAAAAAACTTGATCTCTGGATACCAAGATGGAACGTTTCGTCCTAATGGCAAAATCACGCGTGGGGAATATGCCACCATACTTGCCCGCGCGACTGGACTGGAGAAGGTAGAGGGGCAGAATCCCTTTGCTGATCTCAAGGGACATTGGTCTGAAGCGGCGGTTAGCCAGCTTGTCGGACAAGGATTCATTAACGCTGGCGATTATCCCAAAGGCTTCAATCCGAATGCGGAACTAACTCGTTACGAGATGATGAAATGGATTGCCAATGGATTGATCAAGTCCGGCAGCAGCTTCCAAGATGCTTTTAACGATACGAAAAACACGCTGCTTCCCACACCGGAAGTGAACCGTGGCACCGTTCGTGCCGAGCAGATTCCGTATCTTGCCCTTGTTCGCGGGACAGGCATTGTCGGTGGCTTTCAGGATGGCACATTAAAACCCGCGGATTCCACCACACGTGCAGAAGTATCGGCCATTTTGCTGCGTTATATGGACGTAGAGGGCACGGATGCCGGGAAATATAGTGATCTGAATGAAATGAGAGAGGTCGGCACGACGGGTACGAATTTAACGACAGTAACAAATTACAAATATATCAAGGGTAACTTCGGAGATATAGTTAACACAGATTACACCTTGAAAAATAATGTGGGGGTCGTAAGGTACCATAGATTTATCGTAGTGGATACTCGAGGGACTAAGCCCTTGGGACTGTACGCCTCGCTATTTATAGATCCAAAGAACTTGACTAGGGCACAAGGAGGTCGCTTCTCTACCTACGCCGAGATAACGTTTACTTCTAAATTTGATAAGTCAAATCTTTTAACTATTGCTAGAGCGAATGATAATATAGCTATTCCAATTCAACGATTATTTAATGTGAGCTATTTGAAAGAAAAAGGGTTTATTACTTTACCAGACGATTCGAATGCAATGTTGAAGCAAGGAGTGCCTACCAAGTTTTGGTCATCACATACTCTGGATCCTGTGAAAGGCGGATATATGTTGAAGAATGATGCTGGTAAAGAAGTTCAAATCTATCAATAGAACTTTTGGTGGTGTTTAAATTTAATATTAAACGTTATCTATTAGATGGCTTAAGAAATTTATTTAGAGTCTTAGTAATAATACTAATGATGATACCAGTCTATTACTGCATTTCTGATACTCCTAAAGCTAATGCCTTAGAAGAACAATATGGTCCCAAATCCATGAAAGGGCCAGCAGTAACAGTTGATGCAAACCCAACTCAAGGAACACCGGGAGTTTACTGGTATCAACTTGATTCAGGAGAATTTAGGGCAGAATATCAAGGCACACACAAAGATGTGGATAACGGAGGAACTGACTATGATGCATACCCTGTGAAAACAGAAATTCCTGATAATGTTGATATGAGTAAATGGCCGCCACTAAGTTGGAAGCCATATAGAGGAATAGGAATTGATAAGGAAATGGTAACTGATATTAAGCTAAAGAACGATCCTGATGGCGTAAAATATCAGCAGGTAAATAGTTATGAAGGAATAGGTAGTCCAAGAGTTACAAGTGAAAAAAATGCGGATCTTAGAACATATACTGGCAAAGGGTTTGAGTTCTTTGAAAGAGAACCTTATGGGACTAGGCCAGGCAATAAACCCAAATATAAGATGGTATACCACACCCCTGTTAGCATCTTCTGGGAAGGTAAGATTCACGAAGAGAAAGAAATCGATGTAACTCCAGATAAAACTCTTACCCTAGGTCAAACCCAGCAGATGGAAGCCTTGGTGAAGACTAAGGGCTATGGTGCGACAGCCTTTGGTGAGGGCATCGACGTGTCACGAAGAGAAGCGGAGATCAAATGGTTTTCTTCTGACGAGTCGATTGCAAGTATAGAGTTGAAAACCGGAATGTTGAAAGCCGAAAGTCCGGGCACAGTCACTGTGCGTGCGATCTGGAACAATGGTACATATCTGATCTCGGATACTGCGACCATAACAGTCACGTCGGAGCCAGGACTCGTTGTGAATCTGCCGAATGCTTGTAAAGCCAATACGACAGCTCTACAGGCAGAAGCCGTTCTAACCAAACCGGATCGCACTGTTCATAAGCTGACGGCTCATCCCAAATTGACGTGGCAGAGTTCGAATCCAACTGTGGCAACGATCGGCGCAGACGGCAAAATTACAACAAAAGGGATCGTGGGCAGCACTACCATCAAAGCCCATTTTGTTGATTCTGCTCAGCAACTGGATGAACAAGGGTCTCAGGTGCTTGAGGTGAAGGACTGCACGGATAATGGGGGAGATCCTGTGAACGCTTGCTCAGTGACCATCAGCCCACCTAGTAGAGGCGCGGTTATCGAAGCATCGGTTATAGACCCATCTGTTCGAGGTGTGTTGAAGGCGGACGATCGGGGATCTGAGAAGTTCGATGTTACCCGTGGTATTCCGACCTCGGAAGATCTCTATGCCAATGTCTTGGCCAAGGAATATCTGTTTCATCACCGTTGGGTTAACATGACAGGAACGGTGACTTACAAGGTTCCTGTGAAAAGGGTTTATCATAAAACCTGGACGATTCCGGGAAGAGCTTCTAGTGGTGAGGGGGATCCAGGAACACCTCCTGAGCCCAGAGAACTTGACGTCCCTGGGGATAAAATCATGCAAGTAACAAGGACATATAGCTATTGGCAGATCGATAATCTGGAGGTATACAAGTTAAATGAGGCAAAGGTATCTAACTATGCGCTAGGTGGTTACGGTGACACCGTGACCCTGACGCCCAATGCATATTCTCCACCGACTTTGCAATCGGCTATGGATACTGCGGTTAACACTCATGTGAAACCTGCGCCATGTCAAGAAATTGATCTTGGCATCCAAGGTGTTCCGGGTGGTTCCGATGAACCGCCTACGCCAGATGAAACGTCATTGTTTCAATCTGAAGCTGAAGCGAAGGTTAGAGAGAACAATGTAAATAACGATAAGGTAACCTTTAATGGGGCGACGATTATGGACCCCGCTCCAGTAGCAAAATCAGCTCCGCAACCGGGAACTATCTCCCAGCCGGGCATGATTGGGGATCTTGTTCTGTACCAGAACCGACTGACGATCAAGAACACATTGATGAACAAAGCTAACCAGCCCACCACGGGTGAGATTACGTATGGACTGCTCCCTGGCAACATTAACGGAGGGCAGGATCAGAAGTTCCCCATTCTGGGCATCAACTCGGTGACAGTACATACTCCAGTTGTGAACTATGCCTGGGTATCCGATGATCAGCCGCATAACCAGAAGACTACGCCTGATCCGACCAGAGCTGCACTTATTCTAGAGCGTCCATTTGTTGTACGAATCCCAACTTCAGGTCAACATTTGGATATAGGGAGTTACCCTGGTTATGGAAACCGTGATTATGCAAAATATTTCCGGATCAAACAGGTTCGTTTCCCATTCGATGTTTATAATGCAGCCAGAAGCCAATTTATCCCGGCCATGACTTGGGTGGATATTCCGGTAAATCAGTTGGACACCCCTTTTTATCTTCCTGTATGGGTAGATGAAGGGAACTATCAGATAGAGTTTCGTAATATTGCCGAAAATGCACCTGCAAACTTTACAGAACAACAAGATGCCAACACAAATCTGACCCATCATGTTGCAGCAGATACCGTTGCTGTAGAGGTTATCGGACGGTTGTATGATTTTCATATCACGGATATTTCGGACTACAACTGGGAGAATGTGTTCCGCAAGCGGATGGGCAGCCCTGAACCAACGGGTGTGAGCTACTGGACCGGAGGAAACAGTATCGACGGAGATCCCCGAGGTAATTTGGCTCCTTATGTTCTGCCTATTCGTCCCGGCAGTCATCCGGTACAAGGCTTCCGAAATGCAGCGGTGAAGACGGGTTACCATTTCAAGTTTGATCTGAAGACCAAAGGTAATATGTTTGGGAAACAGGATGGTATCCGAATCACGCCAACGTTCTCTTTTGTGAGCAAAGATGGCACCACCCGGCAAGAAGTGAATTTATACTACCATCGGGGACAGGAACGACTTATTCGTATCGGATCGGCACAGGATTTAGAGAAACGCTTTGTTGTGCTGAACTCACGGTTGCGGAATGTACCCGGTACGGAGTTGGGGGATACGGCGCGCTACCAGTATACCTATGAACTGTCGGAGGAAGAACGTATTCAAGGGTCACTCGCCGAACATATGGTTCGTTTCGTGGATCAGACCTCTCATTATAAAACGTGGGTAGGTCGGTATAACTGGATGATTCTCCCTTCACAGATCCGCACACTTATTGGCCCAAAAACAGATATTCCCTCCAGTGTTAATGTGGATCGGGCGAATGCAGCGATTCAGCGCTGGTATGGGGAATATAGCTTGCCAGCGGATGTATATGCGGTGCCCAAAGGAACCGATCTCGAATTACTTGCCAGACAAAACCAGTTGGATGAGAAGGCAACAGTATTTCTGAGGGACGGTTACATTGTAGTGAACTTCAACATCGAAACGTTGCGCAGCGGCGATACGAATGCACCCCATCTGCAATACATTCATGCGCCGTTAATGAATCAATGGCAAATGGAAGGTTTCGATTACAGCCCGGTAGATAGTCAGGGGAAAAGCTGGCCGATGCAAGATGGGGACGTGGTTTGGTACCACGCCGATCAATCCAGCCGTAATGATTTCCAATCCCAGGTACCGCATTAGAGAGAAGTTATCGATCCATTAAGAAGGCAGACGTTATGTGAATCTACATGACGTTTGTCTTCTTTTGTCTAATTGGGATTATGGTTGGGCAGCAGAACGGGTATAAAGGGTAAGGAGCACTCGTTCTATCCATATTCATAATTTTCTCAACGAGAGGGGAACAACACATATGATTGAAGAGGGTAAGCAGGAACTATTGATTTCAGATGATACATACAGAGGAAGAGATTTAGGTGTCACCTTAGAAGCACAAGCCTGTCGCTTCAAAGTCTGGTCACCGTTAGCCGTTCAGATGGAACTACTTCTGTACCCGCCTTTGACAGGAGGGAACCCTGAAGAAGAGCCCAATCAACGGAAACAGCAGGCGATACCTATGCAAAAGAAAGAACAAGGCACCTGGTTTCTGGAACTGGAGGGCGATTTAAGCGGCTACCGTTACATGTACAAGCCTACTTTCGAAGATGGACATTCGACCAATGCTGTAGATCCTTACGCACGAGCCGTGACCATGAATGGAGAAATGGGTGTAATTGTCAGACTGGAGCAGACACATCCGAACGGATGGAGTGAGGATATACGCTCCGAATTGACCAGTCCTGTAGATGCAGTCCTGTACGAACTGCATGTCCGTGATTTCTCCATTCACCCTTCGTCGGGAATAACGAATAAAGGCAAGTACTTGGCTTTTACCGAGACAGATCTGCGTGATTCGAAGGGCAACACACTAGGGATCGATCATTTGGTTGAACTAGGGATTACCCATGTGCATTTGCTACCCGTATTTGATTTTGCGACGGTAGATGAATCCAGAGTAGATGGTGATACGACGGATGCCTCCAACTATAACTGGGGATATGACCCGCTCCATTATAATGTGCCGGAAGGTTCCTATGCATCACGTGCAGACGACCCGGAGACACGAATTCGTGAGTTCAAATCCATGGTGCTTGCCCTTCATAACAAGGGAATAGGTGTCATTATGGATGTGGTGTATAATCATACGTTTGATACGGAAGGCAGCTCTTTTGAAAAACTTGTACCAGGGTACTACTATCGTGAAAACGCCGATGGGACCTATAGCAATGGTTCAGGTACGGGTAATGAGGTGGCTACTGAACGCGCCATGGTTCGCAAGTTTATCATCGACTCGGTCCGCTACTGGGCAGAGGAGTACCATGTGGACGGTTTTCGCTTTGATCTGATGGGCCTGATCGACACCACTACGATGAAACAGCTTGCAGCGGAATTGCATACCGAAGTGTCACCTTCCATTTTGTTATATGGTGAACCATGGGGCGCACTCGATTCGCCACTTGGGGATGATATGACCCTAAAAGGAACGCAACGCGGGGCGGGTTTTGCTGTGTTTAACGATAATTTCCGCGGCGTGATCAAGGGAGACAGCGATGGAGTGGGTACGGGATTTGCGACGGGGGCGGACGGGAAAGAAGACGAATTGTGGACTGGCGTCCGGGGAGCCGTTCAGGATTTTACGGATGGTCCATCCGAGACGATCAACTATGTAACGGTGCATGATAATCTCAACCTGTGGGACAAAGTCGCACGTACACAAGGACTCCACGATACCTTGAATTTCCTCACCTATGACGAGGATGGGTGTATTCGCGGTTGCGAAAGTGTGGAAGAGGCTGTAGAGAAGGCTAAGCCTTACCTGCAGATTGATCCGGAACACATTCTGGAGAATGAGACCGTTAGGCGTTGTTTGCTTGCCAACGGTATTGTTCTAACCTCCCAGGGTGTACCCCTGATCGCCGCTGGAGATGAGCTGCTTCGCAGTAAATATGGGGATGCCAACAGCCACCAGAGTGGAGACGCAGTCAACGCCATTCATTGGGAGCAAAAGCAGCTGTTCAAGCCAGTGTTTGACTATTACCGTGGGCTGATTCTTCTTCGGCGAGAGCATCCCGTATTTCGGCTTCGTACACGGGAAGAGATCGAGAAGCATGTTCGTCTAATCGAAAAAGATAAGGGGCTACTGACGTATGAACTGAACGGTACAGCAGCCAGCGATCCTTGGGAACGCATTGTCGTCATCTATAACGCGGCAAAGGAAAACCGTGACCTCTCTGTTCCCGCAGGAACATGGAATGTAATAGTTGAGAAAGGACAAGCCGGCGTGGATACGATACGCACCGTACAGGACGGACAGGTAAATGTGAACGGGCTATCCATAACGGTGATGTATTCCAATTCCTAATCGACCTTAATCTCCAAGCAAGAGAATGTAGTGTGCTAGTAAAAGGGAGCGTGCTTAAATAAGGACATGTTCAATTGTCCTGTAGATCGGGTGAAAAATGAAAATGAGTCGTCCTTCCAATCGGAAGGGCGATTTTTTGTCGAGTTAAAGAGCGATGGCTCGACCATAAACAGGAGTTTGTTATACTCGGAAATACTAAAACATCCGCCAGTTCAATGCGTAGCTAAGTATAGATTTGTTTGGAAAGCAGATGACATCCTGTAATTTATTTTTATTCTTGTATTTTTCAAACTTTTTTTGTCAGGACAGGTACATATGCTGTCAATCTATGGCACTTGTTTTCATATCCTATATTTTGAAAGCGATTGCTAATTGAATACACAAATTGAACCGATATGATGAGTACAGACAACCCCGGGTTGACAAATCCCGTCCCGCTCCGTAACATCGGGACAACACGAAAACAATGGATATAAAGGCGGTGGGAACGATGCCGGAATGGACTTCTTTTCGTTACGAAGGCAACGATCTTGGCTTAACATATACTCGTGCTGCAAGTACTTTTAAATTGTGGGCACCTACGGCACAACAGGTTGATATATTGATTTTTGAAGATGAAGGGCATTACAACGAGGAAGGTAAGGTGCAAGAGCATAAGGGTGAAAGGGAACATTCCTTGACACGTGATGCGGATGGAATATGGACTTTAGAGCTTACAGGCGATTGGGCAGGTTATTATTATATGTACCGTATCACTCATAATGATCAGCGGATTGAAGTCGTTGTTGATCCTTACGCGAGAGCGGTAACGGCCAATGGGCAACGAACGGCTATTATAGATCCTGACACCACCAATCCGGTCGATTGGGAACTGGATGTCAAACCTGCTTTTCTGCGTCCTGTCGATGCCGTGTTATATGAGTTGCATGTCCGTGATTTCTCCTCAGACCCACATGCCGATATTCCGTATAAGGGAAAATATCTGGCATTCACAGCATCCGGTCTGACGGATAGAGCAGGCAATAGTATTGGTGTAGACCATCTTGCCGAACTGGGAGTCACTCATGTACATCTTCTGCCTGTGGCGGATTATCAGACGGTGAATGAACTCGCTACAGCTGACGTTGGTTCTAATGTCCGAGCACCATACAACTGGGGATATGATCCGCAACATTATAACGTTCCCGAAGGTTCCTACGCTACCGACCCTCGTGATCCGGCAGTTCGAATTCGGGAGCTCAAATCACTCGTACAATCGCTGCACAGACAAGGTATTCGTGTTGTACTTGATGTTGTCTATAATCATACGTACAGCGTGGAAGAAGGACCGTTTGAACGGATCGTACCCGGCTATTATTACCGTTATCGGGAGGATGGCACCCTCAGTGATGGTTCCGGTGTAGGCAATGAACTGGCGACTGAGCGTCCAATGGTGCGAAAATATATTGTGGATTCTCTCCGATATTGGGCAGAAGAATATCATGTGGACGGATTTCGATTTGACCTTATGGCTCTAATAGATACGGAAACGATGAATGAATTGACACGCGAATTGCGGGAGCAGATCGATCCGGTATTTCTGATCTATGGGGAACCTTGGACGGGTGGAGATTCGCCTTTGGACCGCAAAACATTAAAAGGAACCCAGCGAGGTCAGGGATTTGCAGTATTTAATGATCATTTTCGCAGCGCAATCAAGGGGGATAGTGATGGAAGTGGCAGAGGGTTTGTCACGGGTGCCGGAGGACAGGAATATGAGATTCTCAGAGGATTAGCCGGAGCACTGGATGATTTCACATCTTCACCTGTGGAAGTTGTCAATTATGTAACTGCCCACGACAACCTCAATCTGTGGGATAAAATTGCAACAACCATGAACCTAAGACATGAATTAGGATTTCCCGTATGGAAGGACGGACAGCCCGTGGGTGGTGGGAGTGCTGAGTCCGCTGTAAAAGCAGCAGATCCTTATCGGTATGTGGATGCAGATGATGTTTTGGATCATGAAATGGTTCGTCGCTCGTTACTGTCTTCCGGCATTCTGCTGACTTCTCAAGGCATTCCGTTCCTGCATTCAGGGGATGAGTTGCTCAGGTCCAAAGCCGGTGATCATAACAGTTATCGGAGCGGGGATGCGGTGAACGCCATCACATGGGCCAACAAATCACGGTTCAGACCGGTGTTCGACTACTATCGTGGTCTTATTCACCTGCGTCGCACACATCCCGCTTTTCGTATGATTGATGCTGAACAGGTACGAAATCACCTTCGTGTAATTCGTGCGGATGGCAATGTAGTTGCCTTTATACTTCAAAATGGTGCGAATCAGGACACCTGGAATCAGATTATGGTCATTTATAACGGAACGGAACATGAGCAGCATGTGGACCTGGGAGAAGGGGACTGGCATGTCGTAGTCAATGCTCATCAGGCAGGTACAGATCTGATCGAGACTGTTCGTGGTACTGTGCAGATAGAACGATGGTCATTGATGGTACTGTATGACACAGAGCGTGCTGGAGGCGCTGAGCCGTCAACAGTGGAGATTAGTTTTCCTCGCCAGGTATACAGTCCGAAGGAGACCACGCAACTGCGAGCAATCGTACGGGACAGCATTGGCAATGTGGTAGAAAAAGCCCCGGTTACCTGGACTTCTTCTGATCCGGATATTATTCAGATCCAGCCTGATGGAACAATCCATGCACTGGAACGAGGGGAAGCTTCAATTACAGTCCACTGCGGGGACATAACGGCAAGTTGTATGTTACAAGTGGATTACCGTCATGCTGAACGAATTGAAATTGTGGGCGAACCCGTCATGTACATGACCCGCATCAGCCGCTTCCGTGCCTTGGTCCTTGATCAATTTGGTCAGCCGCTACAGGATTCGAATGTACGCTGGAGCTCTTCTCACCCTGAACTTGCAGCGGTGAGTGCGGCAGGGATCGTACGTGCGATGACACCCGGAGTAACCCATATTATTGCTGAAGCTGGAGGAATAAGGGCATCTCTTGCCGTGACGATTCATAAACAGATTTCGCGAACCGTCACGCTTCGATATGAACGGGATGACCAGCATTATGAAGGTTGGGATGTCTGGGTGTGGGGCACAGGTATGGAAGACGGAGCAGTAAGGTTGGAACAAGTCGGTAATGCCGCAGAAGCCCGCTTCCGCGTTGCTCCGGGTCTGCATCACCTGGGATTGATCATCCGATTGAACGAATGGGAAGCCAAAGATACGTGCGGAGACCGTTACGTGGACATTGTACCTGAAGATGGGGACGTGCACATTATTGTCCGTAGCGGGTCAGACGAGATGCAGATCATTCGCGAAAGCGAAAAAACGGAAGATCGTGATAGCGCATAGTTTCTTTATTTATAACTTTGAACGTAGTTCGTCAAACCCTTGCTAAACCAGCAGTTGGAAGAGATTCCGACTGCTTTTTTGGTCTGAATACACGGAGAATAGCTTAGCCGAAAATAAAGAATTGTCCTGTTTCGTGTTTGAGATCCTCTATCATTGGGGTAAATATAGATATGGCCCACGATTCGGCCAACGGAAAAAAGACCATTATGGTCTATAAGCGAAGCTTTAACGCTTTCCAACAAATATAATGTAGTGATCCCTTGAAGGAGGATGTTCAATCATGAAATCCAACGGAAAAATGGCTCAACTTACAGCAACGCCAAGAACGGAAAAGAAAGGTGCAGCACTGCGCTTGTTAAGACAAGGCGGACGAGTTCCTGCAGTCGTTTACGGCCCGGGACTTGAAGGTGCTTCAATACATGTAGATGAAAAAGAGATGCTGAAAGTGGCACGCACAGGCCGCTCCGAAATGTTCAACCTGAATGTTGAGGGTGGTAAAACGATTCCTGTACTGATCAAGGATCAGCAAGAGCGTAATGGACGTTTGCTGCATGTAGACTTTTTGCAGATTTCCAAGAACAAGCCAATCAGCGTAAGTGTATCGATCGACTTCCAGGGTACAGCAGCCGGTTCAAAAGCGGGTGGTGTATTCCAGACACAGGAGACACAGCTGGAGGTAGAAGGATTGCCTGCGGATCTGCCAACGTCCATTGAAGTTGATGTTAGCGGATTGGATATTGGTGATCGCTTGACTGCAGCGGACGTCAAACTGGATAAAGGTTTGACACTCGTAACATCTCCTGAATCAATCATCGCGTCCGTCATGCCGCCACAAGCGGCTGAGGAAGAGCCAACAGCTTCTGCTGATGAAGCCGCTGAACCAGCAGCTGAAGAAAAAGCTGAAGAAGAATAAGCCAAGCTTGGTGATCTCATCAGACCCCATGCTTAGCCGAAGCCCAGTCCCCGGACTGGGCTTTTTATATTTCCCGGACGAGAAGTTATGATAGTCGCATGAAGGAAAAGAATATACTACAATACATGTTAAAGGGCAAGAAAGTAGGTATATTTCAATGTTTGATCCAACGGTGTATGACAATCTGAAAGTCGGGTTTGAGAATTATCTCTATGATATGGATAACCTGGATGAACGTATTCAGATTACGGGGCGTAAAGATCGGCTGGAGATGGCAGTGATGTCCAGAGAGTTCACAATACAGTTCTGTCTCAGGGATCGTCCGGAAGTAACAGGAGAAGTCATATTAAGCAGTTCCCTTGAGGAACTTGCAGCAGAGATATTGGAGAAGCCTGGAGCGCATCCGGGTTGCCGATTGGAACTGCGGTTTGGTATGGATGTGAAGGAGACCGAGACACAGTGCTCGGCTATTCGTTCATTATTGCAGATGGGCTGGCCTGACCAGCGGATGTGCCTGAACATCCGCTATATCTTTGATGAAGAGCCAATCACATACAACGTTATGGCTCATGTATACTTTGACCGTAGTGTGAATGAAGACCAGATGGGAGATATTCCTGAACTATGTGAGCATATGGTGAATGTGATGAATCAATTATTAGAGTTGTTGCATAACCAGTAATTCCAAGAAAGCCTTGTCTCTTTGGTGAGATTAGGCTTTTTTTTTGCATTTTTTTAAAAGTTTGTGTAGGCTTTCAGGCTTAGGTTTAAGGTCATTGGGGTTAATGTTTTACGCAAGCAAGTAAGAGAATGTATATTAAAAGGGGGTAAGAGTGCAATTGGACTATACTGAAATGGTGAAATTGCGAAAAATAATATTGGGACTAAAGATTTAGTTCTGTACTAAAGGAACTAGTTTTCCTTGCCGATAAAATATCGAAGGGGAGAAACTACATGACAGAGAAATTAATTCGTCTGCTGCGTATACTTCAGGCTATACAAGCAAATCCTGGAATTTCGGCCAAAGAGTTGGCGCTAAAATGCGGTACGACTGTACGCACGATATATCGTGATCTCCGGATTTTGGACAGGGTTGCCCCGATTATGAACGAAGGATATGGAAAAGGTTACCGATTTATTGGTGAGTTTGCCATGTATCCATTAGATTTTACTGAACAGGAGGCAATGGTCTTCTCCATGCTTCCGTCCGTAGTTGATACCTCCAAGTTACCTGCTGAGTTCGATTCGGCTTTTGACAAGGTCATGTCGGCTCATACCAAATTAAAATCAAGAAACAGTGACATTGTAGAGAATATTGCGGGAATTATTCGTATGGGCACGCCAGCTTATCGTGAGGAAGGAAAAGATCCTAATCTGCTGATTCCCATCATCGAAGCTATTCTAAGCCAGCAAACCATTCGTACTCAATATCATACGCTGACAAGAAATGAGATTACAGTTCGCGATATCGATCCTTATTATCTCATTCCGCGTGATCAACGTTTTTATCTGATCGGCTACTGTCATTTGCTGCAAAAAGTTCGATTGTTCCGAATTAGCCGTTTTTTGGATGTAACACGAACCAATGCCGGTTTCGACAAGGGTGACTTCAACATAACACAGTATATGAAGAACACATGGTCTATTGACCGTGGAGACGAGCATATCCATTTCAAGGTAAGATTCTCTGAGAAAATAGCCCCCTACATAAAAGAAGAAGAGATGTTTGTTCGCCCGCGAATGACGAATATGTCGGATGGGGGATTGTTATTTGAAGTGACACTGAATAGCAGCCGAGAATTTTTGAAATGGTTGTATCAATTTGGACCCGAGGCAGAGGTACTTGAACCACGGGAGTTTCGTAGAGAGATACGCAGGCAACTTGTCGAGTGGTTGGAACATTATGAGACTGATGTATCTTTGTGAATTTTAATTATGGACAAATACAAGAGAAGGAGCAGGTCGTATGAGCACTAAATTATTCGCAGCTATGTATGGGATGGACCACTATCATGGAGTACAGGTTTTACATGTGGGGGATACCGTGTATCTCGTCAAAGATCCAGACAATCGATTGGATCAACAAGCAATTAAGGTCGTTATTCCACCGATTGGAGCGGTAGGCTATATCGTTAATGATCCGCTTGTCGTACCTCATGGATGTTGGACCGGGAAGGCATTCTACGATGTATTTCATCAACTAACGTGTGCCAAAGTACGATTCATGATGAGAGATATGGTTATTATGGAGTTAATTGAGATGAGTCACATTCCTGTTCCACAGATGGATTCTTTGATTGCGGGATGGCAATTTCGTGAAAAAGCTTGATCATTTTAAAGAGCAGGTTTACATGGGGCAAAAAGCTCATAACAGAAGAAGGCTCATTGACGGATGAGCCTGGTATAGGTGGCTTCCAGATGCATGGCTGTTCTGGCCCAACTGAAATGTGCCTTTGCGCTGTCTCGGCCAGCCTTCCCTAACATCTCGGCAAACGTGGGGTTGCTTGCAAGTTTGTACAGGCAGGAGGTGAAACGTTGGGGACGTTTATAATCACTCACAAGGTATCCATTAATACCTGATTCAATAATCTCACGAATGCCTCCGTTATCAGAAGCGATGACAGGTAATCCTGAAGCCATGGCCTCAACATTGACCAGACCAAAAGCTTCATGTTCTTGGGAGGGACACACCAGACAATCGACGGCCCGATACAACTGATCGATATGCTCATGGTTTATCTGACCACGAAAGGATACATGCACTTTTTGTTTATGGGCAAGTTCGCGAAGTTTACGCATGTAATGCGGAGGGCCTTTGCCTGCAACGACCAGTTGGACAGGCATCTGTCGCTGAAGGAGGGCAGTCGCACGAATTAATACGTCTACGCCTTTTCCAGGGATGAGCCTGCCGACATACAAAATAGAGAATGGTTTAGTCACTCCAAATTGTGTACGCAGTTGAATCTGTTCTTCGCTGGATTCAGCAGGCCTGAAGCGGCTTAGATCCGCACCCAATGGAACCACACTCATCCGGCGTTTTACCAACGGAAATCTGCGGCCTAGCCTTTGTCGCAGGGATTGGCTGTTAACGGCAATCCAATCCGCTTTTCTCATTAATTTGAGTCTGGAAGTTCCGGGCTGAGCAAAGGTTAACGAGTGAAGATAGAGTACAACGGGAGTGCGTGGAAAAGCTTGTTTGATGTTCGCCATACTTCGTGGCCTGTTGTCCACTTGAATTACATCGTAGGGTTGTTTGGATAACTGGCGTATGACGGCTTTGGTGTATCTGACAGGACTCGATGCAGGGACACGTTGAATGGTGATGCCATCGATCTGTTCTGTGGCAGCGAGACCTTCCATTTGACGAGTTATGATAGTCACCTGATGGCGGTGTGCAAGTTCGCGGGCAATCCCTAATATACAGATTTCCACGGAACCATTACCGGGCAAAGGTAATTTCTCGGGTGCAACCATAGCAATTTTCATTAACTGGCTCCTCCTTGTCCGACATCGGTAACAATCTTCGTCGTATATCTTATGAGAAGCTGAGGTATTTGGCTCCTGCAAAAAGGCAGGTGAACACCCATATAAGCGTGCAGGAATAATCTGCTGCGTGGAATGAAGCGGAGATTTTCAGCTTTTGTGATATACTGTACGGGAACAATTGAATTCGTTACATGTATAAAAGCAGGAGGAAAATAATGTTACATTCTATGCTGGGACGCTTCCGGCTGATGTTGTGGTTGCAGGGAATTTCGTATGTATTGTTACTGTTTGTTGCTTTTCCGTTGAGAGATGCCGGAGTTATGCCGCAGGCTGTCACTTGGTTTGGAAATTTGTACGGTTTTTTATTTTTAATGTACTTGTTATTTATGGTGAGCATGTACACCTCACAGAAGTGGCGTCTGCGTCGTCCAATTGCCCTCTTCTTCATTTCTTTCATTCCACTGGGGAATATGATTTACGATGTTGTCGTATTCCGTAAGCTGTACCGTCAACGAAATAAAGCTTGACTTTATTTAAGATTATGAAATATGATGAGTACAGGTTTAACAACCCGTTCCAACTAAAACTACATATTCCTGTTAAAGGGGAGTAGCTTTTACAGTAAAGTCGTCAATTCGGGATCGTATCCCCGGCTTTATTGGCAGCAAATTTGTTGTTAGCGAGACCTTTACCAAGTTTTCATGCTCGGTAAAGGTCTCTTTTTGTGGATATAAAAGGACCTTACCAGCGATGGTAAAGGTCCTTTTTTTTGTACATCATAAGGATATTAAGGAGGAGTCAACGTTGGAAGTTTCATTATTATTGGAATATGGGTGGGTGTTGGCTGTCTTAGTAGTTCTAGAAGGATTACTTGCAGCAGATAATGCATTGGTACTCGCAATTATGGTTAAACATCTACCTGAAGAGAAGCGCAAAAAAGCGTTGTTCTATGGTCTGATGGGCGCATTTGTTTTCCGTTTAGGTTCATTGTTCCTGATCTCTTTCCTCGTCGATGTTTGGCAAGTACAAGCGATCGGTGCCCTGTATCTTCTATACATTTCGATTAACCATATTGTTAAAAAGATACTGGGTAATCGCAATAAAACAGATGAAGCTGCTGATTCGACGCCAAAGAAACAGAAAAAACAATCTGGTTTCTGGATGACCGTATTCAAAGTCGAAGTAGCCGATATCGCATTTGCAGTCGATTCCATTCTGGCTGCAGTTGCCTTGGCTGTAGCGTTGCCACCAAGTGGATTGCCTGCAATCGGGGGACTTGACGGAGGACAGTTTATCGTTATTTTCCTCGGTGGATTCATCGGGCTTGTAATTATGCGTTTTGCAGCCTCATATTTTGTGAAGTTGCTTCATTCCCGCCCAGGGCTTGAAGTTGCGGCTTTTGTGATCGTAGGTTGGGTAGGGGTTAAACTGGCAGTTATTACACTTGCACACCCTTCATTGGGGGTTCTGGATGAGCATTTCCCGGAAAATAAAATTTGGAAATTCGGATTCTATATTGTACTGATCACCATTGCGGTATGTGGTTGGTTCCTGTCTTCCAAAGTTCCTGAAAAAGAAGACGAAAATCCGGTTGATGAGTTGGAAAAACAAGCAGGTCTGTAATAATCATGTTACGCTAACAACATCATTATTATTAAGAAAAGAGGGGACTGTCCTAGGACAGTCCCCTCTTATGGTTTATACATAAAGTCTGCACCATGGACCTATTTCCAAGAAAAGGGTTGACACATGAATTTCAGTCCCTTTATTATAAGACTTAACATTAACGAAGGGAGGCCGAGAGACATGATGCTTGGTTATGATCTGAATCTAACAGGGCGCAAGGTGGATACAACTGCATATCAGGCTCATCGTCTCATTGGCCTCATACGGTCGACATAGGGGATAGGCATATCGTTTAGCGGGTTTTATAATCGATATGCGTTCTTCGCTTATATCATAGCGATGGATAACAGACACACAAGCATATTTAAGCTGTTCTGTTCTCCGTTATTGTCATTCAGTAGAAGTCATGGGCGACTAGCCTATGGCTTTTTTTAGTTTTATTTTATAGATGAATCAGCAAACCGAATTTGCTGAACGTACAGGAAGGAATACTACACTTTTATGAATACAGACTTTAATTTATTTAATGATCCAAATGAAAACGCAGGTGGCTATCGCCATGAAGTGAAATTGCCCGCGGGCGACCTAACCGTATATGCAGCACAACAACTCTTTTCCTCGCTCGATTACAAGGTATTCGAGATGGCGAACAATAATCTGCAGATTCCGGGAATCTCTTATATGAGTTACACACCTGACGTGCATGTCGGTGTAGGTACATGCATTGGAACAACAGCCGTCTGGGATGCGCAGAGCGGATACGTTTCTCCCTCCATCGTTGGCAGTGACATTGGCTGTGGCATGCGAGTGCACATGACGAACTTGCACAAGGACGAATTGAAAGACATCAAGCTTCGCCGTAAACTTGTCAAAGCCATAGAGAAAGTATTGCCAATGGAGGCGAACCAGCGAGGTCATTACTCGGATATAAGACTGGAGCACATTGTTCGTAAAGGGCTGCATGGTTTACCCAAAAAATATATCCCTGACAGCTATACACCGAAAAAATCAACCTCGATAACTCATGTGGAAAGCAGCAAATTCAGTTACGATGAGGATGTGTTAAATCACATTCCTGATATGACGTGGCATCGTTCGCATCGTCAGCTCGGTACACTGGGCGGAGGGAACCATTTTGCCGAGATTCAGGCGATTGAGATCGCCGAAGAGAATCGTGGAATCGCCGAAGCTTGGGGATTGTACGATGGACAGATCGTGGTCATGATTCATTCCGGCTCTCGTTCATGGGGCGGATATGTCAGTCAGACGAGTTCTTCAGCGATTGCGAAAGTCATGCAGCGTCTTAACTTGGGCACATCTGATCCAAGACTGGTATTTGCGCCGCTGGAGCATGCAGAAGGTCGTCATTATGTGAACATGATGTATTCTGCATTGAATTACGCTGTTGTCAATCGTCACCTGATTGCGTATGCTATTCGCGAAGCATTCCGGGATGTGTTTGGCCCCAAATGTGAATTTCGTACGTTATACGACCTGATGCACAACTACGCCTGGGAGGAATCCCATGCAGACCAAGACTCCGTTTTTGTACATCGAAAAGGAGCGACACGTGCGTTGCCCGCGGGTCACCCGGACAATCCCAAGCCTTATCTGGCAACTGGACATCCGGCGCTTATTCCCGGTTCGATGGGAACTGCTTCATATATCATGGTCGGTCAGCCACAGGGCGCTGATAATTATTATTCCATATGTCACGGCGCGGGTCGCATACGTTCACGAACAGCAACGAAACGATTGGTTACTGTAGAGGATTTTGCTAAGGCACTTGGCGTCGGCACAGAAGATGAGATCGTGGTAAACCAGCGCTCACTTGAATCCATTATTGATGAATCACCACAAGCTTATAAAAATGTAGACGAAATCATAGACAGTGTAACCGGCGCAGGCCTGGCTCAAGTTGTAGCCAAATGCAAACCGCTTGCCGCGGTAAAGGGAGCGAAATAATGACAATACACGAACAACAAGTGGATCCTACGCGTGCGATTTATAGCTACGACGAACAACATGATACCCGTATTCGAGTGGAAGGGTACGCCATCTATTCAAGGCTGATTCGTGGCATCAGCGAGGCGCTACATCAGCGATATGGGATTGAATACAAACTGTATGCCAGTTCTGACCCGAACAATGAATATTGGGAGTTACTCCGGGAAGACTTGCAAAATGGAAGTACCGAAGTGGAATTGGTATCCCGCATTTTCGAGGATCTGGAGCTTCAGACGTTGCATTACGATGATGATGGTGATGTGCCCACGTATGGTGTGCACTACTCCATCCGCAACAACGTATTTGCCTATCCAAAATGGGGCGTTGCACTTGTGCGGGTTCCATTTTTCAGAGAGAACGGGATCTATAGCGAAGACTTTGTATTTGCTGTCGGGGATGAAGAGATGAAGCAATTTCTCGGAAGTGTCCGGGAACGGGAACGTCAGCAAAATATGAAAAAAGTGACGGTGTATACCGATGCCCGCAATGGCAGCGACCGTCATGTCGAATCGATTACTCGCTCCGTGGGAAGAGAGGATGTTGTTCTCTCTGCACAGATTAAACAGGATATTTTCCGCTCGCTGGATCAGTTCTTCGAAGCGGATCGTTCCTTTTACAGAGATTACGATATCCCGTACAAACGGGGCATTCTATTGTATGGACACCCCGGAAACGGTAAGACCACATTGGTGAAATCCATTGCAGGAAGTATCCCGGGACCGGCTGCGTATTGGCAGATAACGGAGTATACCAACAGTGAATCGGTGCGTGAAGTGTTCGAGGCTGCCAAGCGACTCGCACCGATGGTACTGATCATTGAGGACATCGATTCGATGCCGGATGAGGTTCGTTCCTTTTTCCTGAATACATTGGATGGAGCTACGTCCAAAGAAGGCATTTTCTTGATCGGGACAACGAATTATCCTGAGAAAATCGATCCTGGCCTTATGAACCGTGCTGGACGGTTTGACCGGGCTTACGAAATTCCGTTGCCAGATGAAGCACTGCGCCTGCAATATTTACGCCAACGAGGCTTCACCGTATTCGCGGGTGAAGAGGGCACGGTAGAAGCAGCTCGTCTGACCGACACGTTTTCTCTTGCACAGCTAGGTGAGTTGTATGTGAGCGCTGCGCTGGAATGGCATCAGAATGGACAGACCGACATTGTAAAAGTCATTCAGTCGATGCGTGGCGAGCTGGATAAGAGTCACAAACATACGTGGCTGGCGCAGCCAGGTAAGGGCCGTGCAGGCTTTTATTGATCAGATCTAACCCATCAATCCTATAATATGACGCAAATTTATAAATAATCCTACCTCAATTGGTGATACTAACCTTGTCTGCTCTAACATACAATGACTTTCGGGAGGTACATAACGCAGCCCTGAGCTGGTGAGATGCCGGAAAGTGACGTGATCTGTTTCATACTGGGCCACAGCCTATTTTGCAGAGAAGAATGCATGGGACAAACGGTAATATGCAAAAATTTTTATGCCAATTGTTTAAATGCTTCTGTAGCGGTTAATAGTAGACAGACAACAACAAAAACTTTAATTAGAGGTGAATGATATGGGTTGGTTATGGTCATTAATTATCGGTGGTATCATTGGTTGGTTGGCAGGTTTGATCGTTGGTCGTGACATTCCAGGTGGTGTTATCGGTAACATCGTTGCGGGTTTCATCGGTGGATGGTTAGGTGGAGTAATCTTGGGTGATATGGGTCCTGAGATGGGCGGATTCTACATTGTACCTGCATTGATTGGTGCGATCGTTCTTGTAGCCATCGTAAGCTTGATCTTCCGTTCGATGGGACGTAGTCGCGGGTAACTCATTCAAGATCAGTTCTTGAATAAGTTGTTGCTACATTGCATTACCTAATGAATAAAATAAATTACCAATGAAGAGGTTGATTGAGAGCCATAACGATGGCTTTCAATCAACCTCTTGTTGTTTTAGAATATAAGAAGGTATGCGTAATGGCTATCTATATTCATACGTAGTTTAGATAAGAGGGGATGAACGGAATGGAAAAAGCTACATTCGCCGGCGGATGTTTCTGGTGTATGGTTACACCGTTCGAAGAACAACCGGGCATTCATGGGATTATATCGGGTTATACTGGCGGTCACGTCGAGAATCCAACATATGAGCAGGTCAAAACCGGGGAGACCGGTCATGTCGAAGTGGTTGAGATTACATTTGATCCGGAAGTATTCCTTTATGAACGACTGCTGGAGCTATACTGGCCTCAGATTGACCCGACAGATGACGGAGGACAGTTCCAGGATCGGGGGACACAGTATCGTACGGCAATCTTTGTGCATAATGAACGTCAACGTGAGCTTGCTGAACAGTCTAAACAGGAACTGGCAGCCAGCGGACGATTCACTCAACCGATTGTCACGGAAATTCGGGATGCCGTCGTGTTCTATCCGGCTGAAGACTATCATCAGGATTACCACAAGAAAAACGAGAAGCATTATAAGGAAGACCGTGCGTTATCCGGACGGGACGAATTTATCGACCAGAACTGGAAATAATGCATCAGATCACATGAAAAGCCGGGCGAGTTCCAGTTGGAACTCGCCCGGCTTTTTGGCTGTATGGAGGCTGAAATCAGCCATAACGGTTATCTGATTGTTCCCACCAGTATTTCTACGTCAATGGTAATCTTCGACAAGGAAGTTTGAATGCTCACCAGGGATGATCCCGACCGATGCCAGGAAAGTGGTGTCATATGAACGAGTGAATCCAGCATGTTTGCGGTGACGGGCAGCGTGTAGGTCAGCGGAATGCTGGCGATGAGATGATGATGTTTGCGGAATCGGTCCAGCGTAAGTTCCCGGCCGTCTGCTCGATCAGGTCGATTCAGGAACAGCATTTCTCTTAGTTCAATTAAATATCGTTCACGGGGGATGACTTTGATGATCCATCCCCCATCTTTCAGAATTCGTCCAAACTCTCCATAATTGGAAGGAGAAAATATATTCAGGATGATGTCCAGCTGACCTTCTGCAAACGGACTGCATGCCAGATCGCCGACAAACCAAATTTGCTGGTTGTAGGCAGAGGAAGCCATGGCAATGCCTTCTTTGGCAATGTCGATGCCCCAGCCAACGGCTGGAGTATCCTGCGTAATCTGCTGCAGAAATGTTCCCTCTCCTGTGCCGGCATCCAGAATATGCACTCGATAGCTGATGTCAACCGAATAACGTGAGATCCACCTGCGTAGTACTTCGGTCAAAGGAGCATAAATACCGGTTTCCGATAAGATATTCCTTTTGGCAGTAAATAAACGTTTGTCATAGTTGCCCTTGAAAAAACGTGTCATGAAATTGATATAGCCTTGTCTTGCAAAATCAAAGCTATGCCTGGACACACATTGAATGCTCCCTGAGTTAATGGTTGCCATAGGGCTATGACAGATGGGACAGTTCAACATATGGTTGTATGGATTAATAAGCGCAGCGCTACGTTCTCTGCGATGGACTGACATGGAATAACACCCCATTCATTCAGATTTGGATAACTGAAGAAAAGGGCATAACAAATAAACCTCTGCACGAAATTCAAAAAAGAGGTTTATGGCTATGCCCCAAGTTATCTATATCGAATGAACTGAATTATCATAGGAAGGTTAAGCTCCTTTTGCCTATCAAGATTAGGGTGAAGCAAGAGAACGTTACTAGTATAACAGGATGAGAAGAAATGACAAGTAAGGGAAGCCAGGCGAATTTGAAATAAAAGAGCGCCCTGTCAACCGTTTAGACGGTCATACAGAAGCGCTCCGTTCATTATTTTACAGCAGCCTTTAATACATATTTGGACAATGTCTCATCGTTCATCGAATAGATGACATCATCGACATAGGTAGAGACACCTTCTAATGAAGGAACGGAGGCACTGGTCGTGTAGATATGCACGTCTTCCAGTGTCTGCGGATCAAGAATGTATCCTTTTTTGGCAAAATCAAGCTGGTACTGACCATCCTGTGTCTGGTCAACATGCATTAATGCAGGCTGTGCGTCCTTGAATGTACGCTCAGTCACTTTGCCTTTCATCGTATACAGTTCCAGCTTCTGCCCTGTAAGGACCGTATAACCGTTGCCAGCCGTTTGGATGTAGGCATCACCGGCAATGGCACGTCCCCATGCAAGCTTGCCGTCGGTGCCAAAGCCCATCAGTCGGTTACCCGTATTCTCGAAATTGGCACGCATAATAATGGAACCATCGTCCAGAATGGCCAGCGATTCACCGCCGCCATCTCCCAGTGTATTGGCATTGGCAGGGAATTGGTAGAAGGACAGACGATTCAACGTACGATCATAGATCTCCACCTTGGGATTCGCAGCTTGCTGCCAGAAGTTGCCTACCTTGGTTTGTTTGCTGGCATCCACTACAATTCGACCATGATCAGCCTTGAGCACGCTGCCGTTAATGGTCTTTTCGGTAATTAATTTGCCCTTTTTGTCATATAACGAGATGGCTGAGCGAACGGAACCATTTGACTGCACGCCCTGACTTGAAGCAACCATCAGCGTATCGTTATCCAAAAGGGATATGCTTGCAGGTGAGTTCACCGTTTTGATCCAGTTGGTTTTACCGGATGTATTGAATGAGTACAATTTTTTGGTTTTGTCCGAATATTCCATATACACATAAGCTGTACCGTTACTGGCATATACCGAATCGGAGTATGTGGTGTAAGGACCGCTTTTCTCATGGAATATCGTATTCCACTTCAATTGCCCAGTTGTAGCATCGAATGCTTGGAGAGAGTCCAGTTGCCAGTCCAGTGTAGTTTTGCTGCTTGTTTTCGTTACGGCCTGGGATGCATGTACATAGACAAGATTTTTGGATGGCACGGCATGGATTGCCTTGATCAGGACATCTTTTTCGGTATTGGCCTCAGATAACATCAGGGAAGATGACGTCCACGCTGGTTTGGGCATGGATTCGGTTGAGGCAGCAGCGTAACTTGTTGTATTCATGGTGAAGAGGAGCATGCCGCTAAAAATGAGGGCAGCCCATGTTTTGGACTTGTGTTTGGTCAATGTATGCAAGTGATAAACCACCTTTCTTCTTCGGTTCAAAAGAGAACCGATTGTTGAATTTTACCATTGAAATGAAGTGCAATTCAACCGAACACACTGTAACCTTTTATCATGTATTTGTCGAAATAACTATGTTTGGAGAAGTGTGAGGGTTACAGGGAATTCATCTTCTTTCGATCAAGGTGGAAGTCTGATATATTTAGTGCGGTGATAAGCCATATCTGATTAAGACGTTGGATAGAACATAGGGAAAAGAACAAGGAGAAGAGCTATGAACTGGAGTGAAAATGTGACCCTATGGGTCATCGGAATTATTGTCATATTACTACTGTTGGCCTGGATTATTCGGCGTATTATCGGGCGCGGTCAGCGGATACGAAGTGAAGCCAATCCCAGGAAGATTACGATAAAGGACATCGACAAGATGGAGGATGGTTCGGAATTTGAATTATATCTTTATCATCTATTCGAAGAACTCGGGTACGATGAGGTTCATAAAACGACGAGCAGCCGGGATTTCGGTGCGGATCTTGTATTTGTGGATCGACTCGGCCGGCGGAGTGTTATACAAGCGAAGCGATACGGTGCGAACCATCCGGTAGGATTAAGTGCAGTGCAGGAGATCTATACATCCATGCGTTATTATGAAGCTGACCGGTCGATTGTATTAACGTCCGCCCGTTACACGGAAGCTTGCCGGACGCTTGCGGCAGTCAATGGAGTGAAGTTGCTGGACCGGGAAGATCTGATGGAATTAATCCTTTTATTCAAGGCGAGAAGAGTGGAGGAAGCATTGGAACTGATCGAAGAAGATGATCATGAACCCATCGAAACGTGGCAGTCTCGGCGAAAGCGGCAATCCCGCTAAGTACACGGTGGAAGCCTTCTTAAAATATGTATATGCCCATTCCAGCAGGAAGCACCTTCACTTGCGTAGCTGCACATGATATATTGAGTGTATATCAACCAAAGGAGTGTGTAATCCATTATGGCACGTACACAAACACAAAAAGCATTACGCAAAGCAGAGCGGTCAGGCAAGTGGTGCTCGGAACAGAGCCGACGAGTGAACGGAGATTATGGTGCATTATCCCAGCATGTACGTCTCATGCCTACGAAGCAGGAAAAATTGCAAAAGGTCAAACACAAGAAGCAGATCATCCAGGATGGTGGTGCTTCTTTTTATTTTGTCTATGAGAAACGGATTGCTGGATAAGTAAGACGATTATAATCCTTTCTTTGGTTGGAAAGTAATCATGTGGACTGTTAAAATCGATCTTATAAATTGGCTATAAATTCTGTACATATAATGAAGGGGAGAACCTATACATATGACAACAGCGCTGCACATGAATAAAAAAATCGTTCGGCGTTTCTTGCTGCAAACGCAAGCTTTACTGGAACGTTGGCCCGCAGTTTCCTTACCATCGGGACCCGATCAAGTTCTGAGTTTGATTCGCTCCCTTGGTTGCGTGCAGATCGATCCTGTGGCTGCTGTAACCGGAAACCAGCATCTGGTGCTGGGTGCCCGTGACCCGGGTTATACGGCTGATAGCTTAAATTCGCTGCTGAGTGATCATAAGGTGTTTGAATATTTTGCAAATGCTGCCTGTGTCATTCCAATCGAGGATTATGCTCTCTTTGAACCTGTGCGTGCCCGATTAAGGGAGCGTCTGGCTCCATCCCTGCAAGGTCTGGAGAAAACAGTGCAGCATGTGTTACAGCGTTTGAAGGATGAAGGACCTTTACCTTCAAGAGCCTTCCGTGCTGTTGAACGGGTAAGTGGTTATTGGGACAGTGCAGATGTGCCAAAGACGAAGGATACCACACTTGCTCTGAATCTACTGTTAGACTCTGCTGTGATTCGTGTGGTGGCGAGGCAAGGGAATGAACGTTATTTTCATATTACCGAATCCGGATTGCAGCAACAGGGACTTCCGATGAAAGAAGATATGGATGTGTTGGCCCAGAAGCAGGCTCTACTGGATAAATACATTCATGTGTATCGCGTTGTAGATGCCCGTGATCCCCGTCTGGGTTGGCTAAAATCTACAGCGGCTGAACGACGCGCCGATATTGCTGCCCGTGTGTCAGATGGGCGAATGATCCCGCTTAAGGTGGAGGACGTGGCGACGCCTTATTATATTCGAGCTGAAGACGAGGATTTGTTATTGCATATGGAGAGGGAAGAGCCACACTATGATCCATCAGGCCCGGTCCGTTTCCTGCCGCCACTGGACAATCTGTTATGGAGAAGAGAACGTATTGTCGATTTATTCGATTTTCATTATAAATGGGAGATCTATACGCCAGAGGTGAAAAGAACCTACGGTTATTATGCCATGCCGATTCTTCATGGTGATCGGTTAATCGGACGTATGGACCCGCGACTTGATCGCAAAACTGGAGTGCTTACCGTTCGTTTGTTATCAATGGAAGAGACTGCTCCACCTGTGGAGGAATGGATTGCGGATTTTCGGGAGGGCCTTCAATTCTTTGCGTCCATGCATGGAGCGCATTCAATCACTATTGAGAAGACGGTACCGAAAGAGTTGAAAAAAAAGCTTAAATCGATTTGATCAGGGGATACACGAAAGAATGTAAGGATATGAAATTAAAATGGCGTAGAAAGGATCTAGGATGAAAGGATCTAAAAAATAGACAAAAAAGGGGAGAACCCGGTGGTTTCCCCTTCATTGATTGTACAATCAGATCTTTAACATGGCATTAGAAGTGCTAACGAAAATCTAAGTTTGCGTACTCGCCAAAACTTTTTTAGTTCACCAGATGGGGCACTTCAACGTTTGGATCAACGTCTGCTTCATAATCCACACCATCGGTTTCAAAACCAAACAGTTGGAAGAATTCGCGACGATAACCTTCCAGATCGGACAGATCATAGATGTTCTCTGTAGTCAATTCATTCCAGAGCTTCGCGACTTCTTGCTGAACGTCATCTCTCATCTCCCAATCGTCGATACGAATGCGACCTTCTGCGTCGGTTGGAACTTCTCCTCCTGCATACAGGCGATCAGCGAACAGACGCTGCAATTGCTCGACACATCCCTCATGCAAGCCTTTTTCTTTCATGACTTTGTACAATGCTGAGATGTACAGCGGCACGACTGGAATTGCGGAGCTGGATTGAGTCACCAGCGCTTTGGCGACAGTTACATAAGCACGTCCACCCTTGGCACTTAGACGATCATTCAACTTGAGTGCAGTCGCTTCCAGATGATTCTTGGCCTGACCGATGGAACCATCACGATAGATAGCATGGGTAAGTTCAGGTCCGATGTAGGAGAAAGCAATCGTTGTTGCATCATCCGCGAGTACGCCACCTTGTTGCAGGGCATCCATCCACAGTTCCCAATCGTCTCCACCCATTACGGTTACGGTCTGACGAATTTCCTCTTCCGTTGCCGGCTCCAGCGTAACAGAGCTGATTTCGCCTGTGTGGAAGTTTACTGTTTTATTCGTGTAGGATTGTCCGATAGGCTTCAGCACAGAGTTGAATACTTCACCCGTGTTTGGATCGGTACGGCGTGCCGAGGCTACGCTGTATACGACCAGATCCACTTGACCGAGTTCACTGCGAATCAGTTCAACGGCTTTGTCTCGTGTTTCGTTTGCGAATGCATCACCTGTGATGCTGTACGATTTGAGGCCTGCTTCTTCAGCGGCTTTTTCAAATGCAGCGGAGTTGTACCAGCCTGCGGAGGCTGTACGTTTTTCTGTGGAACTGCTCGGACGGTAAATACCGATCGTATTCGCTCCCGCTCCAAAAGCGGATACAACGCGTGACGCCAGACCGTATCCGGTGGAAGCGCCGATTACGAGCACATTACGGGGGCCTTTGAGCTCAGGCTGTGATTTCACATAATCAATCTGTTCCTGCACTTGCGCAGCGCAACCTACAGGGTGGGAAGTGGTACAAATAAAACCACGTGTTCTTGGTTTAATAATCATTTATTTGCATCCTTTCATATTCAGCTCATGTTTCAGCATTTCGATCAAATGCTCGTATACATACCTCCTTATTGTAAAACAATTACCTCGGAAACGGAAACCGTTTCGTTTGATTTCGCCGGAAGGGTGGCGTTATATCTCTAATTTTGCGATGATGTGCATATAATGTACTCGCTTGTTAGGGTAGAAAGGACAGGAATGCCATGCTGAAGGAACGCATTGAACTGCTAAGCAAAAGAAAACAAATCTCCCGTAAAGACCTTGTGGAAGGTCTGGTCACGCAGGCCCACTTTGCCAATATTCTGGCGGATCGTTATCCGCTCCCTGAGGATTTGGCAGAAGCTATCGCTGGACGCCTGGGGGTATCCCCTTCCTATATTCTAAAGGCTGCGGCTCAGGACGAGGAAACACTTGAACGGGCAGAAGTCATCTTCGAACAAATGTCTGTTCCAGCGTCGTTGATATCCGAAGAGACGGTGCATGCGCTGTCAGATCGGGATGACACACTGACTGTTGAGCTGACAACGGCTTTGATGAAGGCGGTATATTATCAACAGTTAAATGATGCAACGGCACATGAATATATACATACGTCCTATCTTAATTTTTACCTGGAGAAGTATGGTCGCCCAGACGATATTGATCTGCCGCGCCCGTTAGTCAAGGCACTTTTATTCTATAAAATACAATATTATCGCTCCAAAATGGCCTTTGTAGATGTACTAACTCATGCAACCAGGCTCAGTGAGCTGGAGCTTCCTGGCAGTGAATTCTGGCTGTCTGTGCAAAATATCAAGATGGAAGCCTACATCCAGGTTAAACAGTATGAAGAGGCGAAACAGGTATTCGAGCTTACGATGCGTCATGTATATGATCAGCGGCTGTTCCATCGATTGTCCGGGTTATATGTGGCATATAGTGGTTATTGTTTCGCAATGGGACTGGTTCAGGAGGCACTCTCGGCATTAACCATGGCGGAGGCGAACCTCGTATATGCGGGGAACCAAGGCGATCTGGTGACCGCAATTGCCAACAATCGGATTGTTATGTTAACGATGACAGGTGAATTGGATCAGGCACAGGCGGAGATTGAACGATTTGAGTCACTATTGCAGCAGGAAACGGAAGAAACACAGCTCGCGATGCGGCCGCTCGTCTGTATATATCAATGCGAAGTGGCTCTGGCGCGGAAGAACTGGGGCGTACTTGCACAAAGTGTAGATCAACTCTTGAAATGTGCAACAACCCAGGACCATCAGATGAGCGGAACCTTCTACCAGAGCCAGCTGGCTCTTGCGCATGGAGATCGCGAAGTTTTCATGGAGCGTGCGCTTGCCTGTCTGCCTTATTTTGAATCCGCGCAGCATGTCGTGCGGCTTGAGCCGTTATACGAAGGATTGGCCGTGGTGTCTGAGGATCAGCGCAAATACAAGGAAGCGGCGATGTATTATCGGAAGCTGGTATATTTGTTACGCAAAAAATAGAGCGGTAGCATGATATCATCCGTTTGGAAAAGATGGGTCACTACGGGTCCCATATAAGGATATTTCCTGGATACAGCCGGCTGACAAGTCGGCTTTCTTTCTCATTCCACTATAATTTTGATTCCATTTCAAGAGCATAAGCCGTACTAAGCTCCACAAAGTTCAGAACTTCGTCAGATACGGGATATAGTCCTGACTCTGTAGCAGGAAGCTTCCTCACTTCCCAAAACTTTTCGATCAATGTCTCATCACCATTAAAAGTATCGTGAGATAACTTCATTAATTCACAGGCAATGTTATAGCCTTCATCCGATTGGGGAGGAACAGATTGTTGTATGCACCACTCAATCCGGCGTATCAAGGAGACATATTGCTGAGTAATCTTATCATTATTATTAAGTTTCGGTAATGCTTTCTGTAGAAAGGCAACTTCCTCAGCATTGAAGTAATCCATCCACTGTTTAGCAACGGGCTGTACGTTTTGGACCAGATGTGAAACCCGATCCCAGGAAAGTATACCTTCCAGATCAATCATATTGATCAAAGATGTAGTATTTTCAATACTGCCCTGAATTGAAGTTAATTGCTCCTGAAGATGATTATGATGTGCGATCAGAATATGACGATAAGATAGTTTGTTCATTACAGTTTGTATGTCTTCAAGCGATAATGATAGTGATTTGAGCAACGTGATTTTTTCAAGCGCAAATAAATCTTCCTCTGAATAATAACGGCGACCGTTGTCTTCCTTATGACTCGGTTGTAGTAGACCGATCTGATCATAATAACGTAGTGTTCTCACGGAAATATCTCTCTGTTTGGATACTTGTCCTGTTGTCCATCTCTGCATGTTTTTTCCTCCCAAAAAGTGCTTGCAGGTGACGTTACGTCACCTAATATCATTATAATATATAATAGAGGATTGAGGGATCGAGAATGACTAGAGCGGTAATGTGGAAAAAGACGGATCAGTGGACATGGCGTGAGTTACTAGTATTGCTAACGCTGGAATTTGTATTTGTAATATTCGTGATTAAATACCCGATACAGTCCGGATATGAGGAGTGGTTGGATAATACCCTTTATTCTGGGACACTCACAGGGCTTACCATCGCAATTACACTTTTGACGGGACTGTACTTGGTTGCTTTGCGACCGAAGAAGCTGTCGTGGAGAGAGGTGGGCGTGAAGGGATTCTCCGTAAGGGATTGGTGGAGAATTGTACTGTGGCTCCTGCTTCTCATCATTTTAAGTGTGATGGCAGTATATCTTACCAGTTTTCTTGGAAATACGGTAGACAACAGCAAAACAGAGAGTCTTCAGCAAAATGTCACTCTTTTTACTATCGTTATCGGTATCGTTTCGGCTGGATTCGTGTCACCTCTCTATGAGGAGATCTTTTACCGCGGGTTCATATATCGCTGGCTAAGGACTCGTATCAGGATGAAATGGGCGATTGTGATTAGTGCTCTAATCTTTACTCTTGCTCACTTTCCAACGATTAATGCCATGCCCGTAAATTTTATTAGTGGCGTTGTGTTTGCATGGACGTATGAACGGACAGGATCGGTCGTGCCTGGCATGATTGTTCACGGTGCGTTTAATACGATTGCCGTAGTGTTAACCGCAATGAGTTAGATTGATGATTATAGTATGGACACACATTTAAAAATGAGTATATTGAATATGATTTGGTGCAATGCCACCACTTTAACCACAAATAATATCTGCCAAACGTAAAATGAAGATCGCATTAGCAGTTGCTTTTTTGTGGAATTGGCATAATGCCTTACCAAAGAGATGATTATCCGGTAATTCGATTACCGGATTTTTCGTTTTTTTTGTATGCCGCCAGAAGGGTATTCAAAGACAAGCCGTGGTGTTTATAATTTAATTATAAATAAAATATAACAAATGAGGTGCTTACTATGGGATGGTTCGGTAGAAAGAACAAACAGGAAGATGCGATTGCGAAAGCAGATAAAATGATGAATAAAGGGCTCACTGGCATGATGATGAAAGGTTTCGTATCCAAGGAACATCGGGAGGCAATCAACCAAAGTCTGGATTCGGCAAAACAGGCACAAATGGCTGCGAGTGGTTCGCTTCCATTAACGGCAACAGCAACGGTGGTGACAATCACCGATACGGGCAAACTGATCAATTTTGATCCGATTGTTGTGCTTGTCTTGGATGTGACGGAGACAAACGGTAACCAGTATCAGCGAACACTAGAGACACTGGTGTCCAAAATGCAGATTCCACGAGTTGGAGATCGGGTGGGATTGGGTCAGAATCCAGCGAATCCGACTGAACTGATCTATATGGGGCTAGTTTCCATCTAGAAGGTTTTGCTTGTAGGACAGTGATACTCCATTTATTAAATACGTATAACAACTGATCATAGACATAACGTTAGAGGTTTGGATAGAGATATGAAGAGAAGGATGAAGAGAGGGTGGGCCATATGGTAGGTTTTCTGAGATTGATTGGCGTATTAACTGTGTTTGGAGTGGGGTTCTCCCCATTTCTGGCACAGAAGATGTGGGATGATCCATTTATCATCATGCAAGCCTGGTGGTATAAACCGGCGATCTTTGCCGGGTTCGGGTTGATCTTTGTTCCTGCGATTTTGAGTAGTATTTTCGGCGTAGGTCGAGTCAAGACAGGTTTACCGGCAGTGGGTGTCATTAAGAGCATACAACAGACTGGCACGTATATTAATGAACAGCCGGAGGTTCGATTGGTTCTGACGGTGTCGCGTAAGGGGCGTGAGAAATACGATACCGAGATGAAAACTGTTATTCCCCTGACATCCATGGCTCAGTTTCAGCCGGGCAGCTTCATTCCGTTAGTGGTCTCTGTGAAGGATGAACGCAAGGTAGGTCTTGATATGAAAGGACAGTTATCACAGGAGGATATGCAGCAACTGTTGAATGAAAAGATGGTACAACAAGGGGTATCCCCTGAGATGATGGATATTGCACGAACAGGCGAAAAAGCAATGGCCAAGATTCTCGATGTCACTCCACTTGGCAATGTAGGCAGTAATAAGATCAAGCTTCAACTCAAACTCAGCATAACCAAGACGAATGGTGAAACGTTCACTGTGACAACGCAAAAAGAAATTTTATCTACTGCGCTGCCGCAGGTGCAGCAGGGCCATATCATTAACGTCATTTATTCAAGACAAGACCCGACAAAATTGGTGTTGGCATTGAATGTACAGGAGCGACAATTAAGTGACTTATTCTCATCCTGAGGATATAGATAATAAGGAGGTCGTACAGGTCATTATTATGACGTGTACGACCTCCTTATTACATTTGGTATGTAGAAGAGATGCAAACAACGTACTGCTTTCAGACAATACCAAGGCGCATGCGATAAGAAAAGAGTACTGTTCTGGATTGTCCGTCAAATACACGATTAGCCAGCGCTCTGAACTCATCGGCAGCTGTTAATAGTTCATCCGCTCCAAGTTTCAACGCCGTTTGCAAGCCGCCTTGGCTCAAGGCCAGGTTCACGTATCGGTCTGCATCAAAGGTCTCGTGGTGATGAAACACGATTTCCCGCACATATCGGAACAGACCGGACTCCTGAATTTGCTGTAAATGCCCATCCTTGCTCCATTTGTGTGCCTGACTATTCTGGGGAGCCAGACTGGCTGCCCGTTGATCTGCTTCCTTATTCAGCTTCAGATAAGCTTGTTCTAACTGCCAGTCTAACATTGGCGGCCAGTCACAATCATAGGCAGCAAATATGCCGCCTGTACGAAGTACACGTGCAAACTCGCGTAGTGTAGGTTGCGGCTCCATCCAGTGAAATGATTGGGAGCAGGTCAGCACATCCACACTGCCATCTGGTAATCCAAGGTCGTGAGACAAGCCGGACACAAACCGCAGGTTATCCGGCTTCCCGGCAGATTCCCACTTGGATTCTGCTACAGACCTCATGTCATCGCTGGGTTCGAAGCCGATGATGCGTTCTGCCTGATTCAGCCAGATCCACGAGGATAAGCCGGTGCCACAGCCAACATCTGCGACCATGCGCGGTGTGCTTCCAAGATATGTCGTTAGAATATCCACCACTTCAGTGGGAGCAGCTGGTCGGTTCTGATCGTATAACGTACCAAAACCTTTGAAACGTTCCACATTGTTGCGTCTAATGTCTTGCATGGATAAACCTCCTTCGGTCAGATGGATGACGGAGAGTCAGCTGTGATTAAAAGTTGTATAGGCCTATATTATATCATTCATTGTTGGGAAGGTTGTTCATGACATGCTGTAAATGTTCAACGGCTTGGATATGGCGTCTGAGCAATTCCTGTCCAACATGTACAGGCTCGATTACGGTCAGCTCTGAACCGAACGATAGCAGGAAGGAGTAGAGCCATTCCCCTACATTTAATTCGAGAGACACACGGAGCCTGCCATCAGGCTCTTTTTTAATGAGGGACGGTTCGAAAAAATCATACACCCGGTAAGCAATATTATTGGTGAACAAGAGCGTCAGAGGAGTCAGGACAGGAGCTGCCTCTGATTCAGGGTGGGCTGACCCCACATCAACAGGATCGAGTTTTCTCGTTAGAAAGGTCAATTGGGTGATCCGTTTCATCTTGAATGTCTCGAATTCTTTCCGTTCAGGATCATCATGAATATATCCTCTGAAGTACCATGTACTGTTCTTGAATATAAGCTTCTGAGGTTCCACTGTTGGAACACTCTTCTCTCCATCCGAATTAACATAGTGGAACGTAATCAGTTGATTGGTTAATATGGCTTGTTTCACTTGATTAAAAAGTTCTCTCTCTTGCAGGGGAATGCTGCCCCATGGTGAGAAATTGAACTCGATCCAATCCAGCTTGTGATCAAATAGGGCGGTCAGCCGTTGCAGCATATGAGCACTATTCAGGTGTGGGATTGCACTGATGCTGTATAGTCCCATCAAAATTTCGTTCTGGTCTTCTTCCGACAGCAGGGACTTGTCCATGACATAGTTGTCCATGAGATGAATGCCGCCATGCTTGCCGGTCGTCGTATAGACGGGGATGCCCGCAGCGCTTAGCCGGTCGATATCACGGTACACCGTACGTACCGAAATCTCGAACATACGGGCGAGTTCGGGTGCAGTGGCTTTCTTTTTCTCCAATAACAAAAGCAACATTCGAAATAATCGGTTATTTTCCATGCTCTGATTATACCATGACAATAGGTGTCAGGGTATGGGTGGTACACTGGTTATATCGTCTTACGAAAACATTTTGACTCAGTCTTATAATTTGTTCTTCATTTATTGCGAAGTAGTGAAGGGGACGATATCGATTCTGACGAAACGAAGTGTTCGCCTTCATCATCCGAGGATAACAGCGATCAGAAGAACGATTCGTGACCGGAACGGCTACTCGCATAATATCAAGCATTTTATATCGAATTGAGTTAAATATGAAGGAGGAACTGGTCATGACAATGAAAGAAGGATTTTACTGGGGTGGCGCAACGGCTGCCAATCAATTCGAGGGCGGATGGAACCAGGGTGGCAAAGGGCCAAGCACATCTGACATGATGACAGGGGGAACCCACACGATTCCACGCCGGATTACACCTGTATTGGAAGAGGGCACGTATTATCCGAGCCATGAAGCGGTTGATTTTTACGGACATTACAAAGAAGATATTGCCATGATGGCAGAGATGGGTTTCAAAATGTTCCGCATGTCCATCAACTGGTCCCGGATCTATCCGAACGGTGACGAACTGGAGCCAAACGAAGAGGGATTGCAGTTCTACGATAATGTCTTTGCCGAGTTGAAAAAGTACAATATTGAGCCGCTCGTAACGATCTCCCATTACGAAACGCCATTTGGTCTGACACAGAAGTATAACGGCTGGGCTTCCCGTGAAGTCATCGATTGTTATATTCGTTATTGTACAACTCTCTTCAATCGCTACAAAGATCAAGTGAAATACTGGCTGACATTTAACGAGATCAACTGTCTGACGATGCCGTTGGGTGCTTATATGGCTGGAGGTCTTCTGTTTGAAGGCAAAGAGACGTTGGTCGACGGAGTGGATGATCCACAGACTCGATTCCAGGCATTACATCATCAATTCGTTGCGAGTGCCAAAGCAGTGAAGCTGGGACATGAGATCAACCCAGACTTCCAGATCGGTTGTATGGTTGCTTTCATGACCACCTATCCAAATACGTGTAACCCGGACGACATGCTGCTTGCACAGAAGAAAGACCAACTGTCCAACATGATCTGTGGTGATGTTCAGGTTCGTGGAGCGTATCCTGGATTCGCCAAACGTTTCTTCGCCGAAGAGGGCATTAAAATCGAAATGCAACCAGGAGACGAGCAGACACTGCGTGAAGGTTGCGTAGACTTCTACTCTTTCAGTTATTACATGTCTCTGGTAGAAAGTGCGGATGAGTCCCTGGAGAGAGCTGAAGGCAATCTGCTGGGTGGTATCAAAAATCCATATCTCGAAGCTTCCGACTGGGGATGGCAGATCGATCCAAAAGGATTGCGTTATACGCTGAATCATCTGTATGACCGTTACCAGATTCCACTGATGGTCGTTGAGAACGGATTGGGTGCTGTCGATGTGATAGAGGAAGATGGTTCCATTCAGGATGACTATCGTATTGATTATCTGAAAGGTCACATTGAACAGATGAAAGAAGCGGTAGCGGATGGCGTGGATCTGATTGCCTACACCATGTGGGGATGTATTGACCTGGTTAGTGCGTCCACTGGAGAGATGAAGAAGCGTTATGGCTTCATTCATGTCAACAAGGACAACGACGGTAACGGAGATTTGAGCAGAACACCGAAGAAGAGCTTCCACTGGTACAAAAAAGTTATCGAATCCAATGGTGAAGAGTTGTAATTTGGTATAAAATCAATACCCGCTTGTTCCTACTCATGGGACAGGCGTTTTTTTATTATGGTGCATAAAATGCAGATTAATTTACATACTGAATTCAAGCGACTAACTTAACTACAATATTAAATCTACTGTATTGACGACAATGTGGATCAGTTGATAACTGGATTTAAAGAAGGCATTTTTAATAAAAGGGGAGATTTCTGTGAACACATCCGGGAACCGCTACAGTATGTCACCCATTCATCTGTTTTACGTGTTATATGTCAGTCTGGTCAACGTGGGATTGATGAACTTCCAATATAAAATGCTTCACGGGGCAGAGAACGATGGTTGGATCAGTATTTTGATTGCGTCTGTTATTGTTGCCGTAGTTATTAAAATGATGTACGTCTTACTGGGTAGGCAATCCGCAAAACAATCGACCCTTGTACATATCAACCAACGTTATTGGGGGAAATACGCAGGTTCTATCATCAACTGGATTTTTATTTTGTACTTTGTACTCGGTTCCATCGTAGCCTTCCTCTCCTATGTTCATATTGTTCAATTATGGATTCTTCCTACACAGAATATTCGGATAATTAGTCTCGTAGTATTGGTACTGCTCTATTATTGTGTGGCTGGCGGGATTCAGTCGGTAACAGGCATGTGTCTTTGGGGAACACTGTTCATTCTCTTGCTTGTTTTTCCACAAATTTTCCTGGTGTCTTCCTATCTGCATCCTCGTAATCTGCTGCCAATTATGGATCATGAAGCATCCACCATCTTACTTTCAACAAGGGATATGCTCCACGAGTTTATCGGTTGTGGTATTCTACTGGTCGTCTATCCCTTTATCCGAACACCCGAACGTTCCGTTCGATGGGCTTATGCGGCAGTTGTCACAGCCACAGTGGTGTACCTCGTCTTTTTCACATTTTCTTTTATGTTCTTCAGTCATGGACAAATGAAAGAGCATCTGTGGCCGACACTCAGCCTGATTAGCATTATCGAAATGCCTTTGATCCAGCGTATGGAGTATTTAGTGTTATCCTTTTGGTTACTGAAAATGCTAGCAATTATTGCGCTGGGGCTCTGGGCTGCCTGCCACTGTCTGAAGTTGGAGACATCGATCAGACCCAGCATGGGTCTCAAAATGGCTATGGTACTCTTTGTGATTCTCATTATGGTTATCCGAAATAGCACCCAAATTGAGATGATGACAGAAGTATATATGCGATCAGGAGAAGTGTTGATTTTCATCTATCTGCCGCTTCTTTTCCTGGTCTCTCTGTTTCGAATCAATCGGGGACAGTTTCCCCAGCCAACGAGAGAGATACCAAATCGTACTACGGTAAAAGGAGATGAAAAATGAACTCATCCGATCATACTCAAGAGCAAGGGATGGAATTCATTCCGGATGTACTTGCAGCCTGCAGACGTTCAGATGATTTCATAACCCAGGTTATAGCCATTCCCGGCTTGCCACTCGAATTAAACTATTATAAAACGTTGGTAGACAGTCATCTGCTGGAAGTTGTAATTCATGCGTTACAAGAGCGAAGTGATACAGGAATAAAAGTTGAATTTCTCGATCTGTTGACGCACATCCCTCTTGAGGAATCAAAATTGACCGATCAAAGTGATGAAGTGTTGCAAGCTCTCCTTCAGGGTAATCTGGTGATTCGATGTCATGCTCAGGAACAGAAAACCATTCTCATTCCCATGACAGGCAAGGAAGGAATCCGAAGTAACAATGATACCGAGAATGAGTTCAGTGTTATAGGTCCAAAAGTTGGTTTCGTGGAGTCATTGGCAGTTAATCTGCACTTGATTCGTATGCAGCTACGAACGACCAATCTGATTGTAAAGGAAATAACGGTGGGGTCCTTGTCCCAGTCCAAAGTGGCCGTACTTTATGTGGAAGGTATCACCAATCCAGATAATGTGACCAGAATGGAAGAGAGACTGAAGGGCATTCATTTTGATGTTGTATTTGACACATCGCAACTGGATCAATTGATTGCAGATAATTCGTTCACGCCATTTCCACTATTCACCACGACGGAACGCAGGGACAGAGTTATCTATGCACTCATAACAGGACAAGTCGCGGTGATTAGTGATGGATCTCCCTCTTTTATTACAGGTCCATCGACATTGTTTGATTTTTTTGTCTCCCCGGAAGATTATTATCTGCCTTGGGCTCTAGGTTCCTTTTTTCGACTGATCCGTATCTTTGGAGTGATTTTTTCCTTGTTTGCCTCAGCGCTGTACGTGGCATTACTGACTTTTCACTACGAAGTTGTACCAAAGGAGCTATTAGGTAAATTGATTTCTACCAGACAAAGTGTACCTTTTCCTCCCTTTTTTGAAGCCATATTTCTGGAAACAACAATTGAATTTTTGCGTGAAGCAGGTGCGAGATTACCAAATCGAATCGGGCAGACACTCGGCGTAGTGGGAGGTATTATCTTGGGGCAAGCTGCCGTAGAAGCTGCGCTTACAAGTAATGTGCTAATTATTATTGTATCCTTGTCTGCGCTGGCATCATTTGTCACACCGATCTATAAAATGTCGAATGCAATTCGTTTTTTACGCTTTCCGATTATTCTGTTAGCTTCAATCTGGGGTGCATTTGGTATTGCGATTGGACTTTGTTTTCTGCTGGTTCATCTGTCCCGACTAAAGTCCCTGGGCTCGCCATACATGTCGCCTTTTTTCCCTATGCGGCTTAACGATCTCAAAGACAGTCTTATTCGAGCATCCTATGAGCAGACGACCACCCGTCCGAGTTATTTAAGACCACTCTCGTTCATTCGTTATAAGCCCGGTAAAGTGCAGTCCAAAAATCGTCTGGACGAGGAGTGATTAAGCATGATCCGCATCGGCAAAATCCTGATAATCGTAACGATTATGTTTCTACTGGGCTCTTGTAAAGATACCAATATTATTAACAATATTAGTCTTGTTTTAGCTTCTGCATATGATATTCAAGACAACCACATTCATAACAGTGTGCTGATCGGGGAATATCGTGACAAAGACAAAAGTGATGTTAAATTGATGGAGATTGATTCGTCGAACAGTTTCGACGTTGTAGCTAGAATGAACATGCAATCTAAAGAACCTATCGAATACGGTCAGTTAAGAGTGATGGTACTCGGGGAAACATATGCACGTAATGGCATTGGAGATATTTTGCATGTTCTGTCACACAATATCAAAGTCTCCAGACGGATGCAGTTTGCCGTTGCTGATGGCAAGGCACTTGATATTATTAAAGCATCCATGCCATTTCATGACCCGTTATATCTGATGAAATTGATTGAGCAAAATGCTAATTACGCTAATCTGCCTCATTCCAGTCTGCATCAGACGTTGTTCCAGTATTTCAGCAAGGGGCAGGATATTTATCTTCCCAGACTTATCCTTAACGAACAAAAGAAAATTGAACTCAATGGGTTAGTCATTTTTAAGGGTGAGATCGCCACACTTCAGATCACGGAGGATGAGGGGCTGTGCTTGAAGCTATTAACGGAGAACGCCAAGAACGGCAGGTTTTTGGTGCCTATCACGGGTGTTCCGAACTCGGAGACGTCCTCCCAGAAGCAACATCACTATGCATTGCTTAAAATTTTGTCTTCCTCTGTAAAGCATCACTGGTCTTCTGCTCGGTCTTCAGAGACTCTGGATACGATCATTCGAATCAATGCTTCTATTATTAAGGATTCACAAAATGACTTTCTCTTATCACTTAAGGACATGAAAGCTCTGGAGTATGAAGTACAAAAACATATTGAATCCAAAATCAATCAGTTGGTTCGAAAATGTCAGACGGAAAATGTGGATCCTGCCGCATTCGGAGATTATGTAAGAAGCCGTAGTCATCATTGGAATAGCCAAACATTCTATAAAAACTACCCTGCGATGGATATTCCAGTTCATGTTGAGCTGGACCTTGTACAAGATGGGATACAGGAATGAGTTTAGACAAACAAAAGCAAGAAATACCCGGCTATCCTTCAGTTAAGGAAAGCCGGGTATTTCCATATGCATGCGCTCGTAGAGACTATGCCAGTCTTCTGCTGTGCAGTTGGGACATACGCTCCAGATGCCGCTGGTAAAACCATATGCAAGCGGAGAGCCAGCAACCACTCAAGAAATATCCACCGACGATATCACTTGGATAGTGCACACCCAAGTAGATACGACTTATGCCAATGGTCAGTATAAAGACGGCACTGGCCATGATCATCAGTACACGTCCGGTGACGGTGGGTACATGTTTCCAGATGAGAAAGGCCAGTCCACCATACAGGCTAAATGCAGCCATGGAATGTCCACTGGGGAAGCTGTAGCCGCTCACTTCAATAATTCGGTTAATGGTAGGTCTGGCACGTTGGAATACCAGCTTGAGCAATGCATTTAACAGGGTTGAACCGGCGAGTACACAAGCGAGGAAGAGTAGTTCGCGTTTGTGTCGCAGCCAAACGTATAACACAATCATGGCAATGATTGTAATGAAAACTACAGGCATTTCACTGCCGATCCAGGTGAAAAACTGCATGAATTGTGTCATGCCAGGGGATTCCAACCCCTGAATCCAGCCGATCAGCGTATCATCAAATCGATGAATCTGGTTATCGCTGATGGATAGGGCGATGCTTATAAAGGCGATCATGCATAACGCTGCAACGAGCAGCGGGAATGAGAAGTTCTTTTTCCAGTTGTGCATCAAATGTTGAGATCCTCCGTGAACGTTAATTTCGTATGTGGGCTCCTTGCGTATGTTGGACATAACGATATTTGTATTGTGCTATAATTTTACAATAATTATAGCAGCAATAAAAATATGTAACCTTTACAACGTTTGTTCAAGCAGAGAATGTAGGAGGGGAGCGGTCGGAATGAAACAACGGTTGGTGATGTGCATGTTGGTCTTACTGTTGGTTACGTCGGGGTTAGCTCTATTTTCCGGAGAGAAAGTGTATGCTTGCAGTTGTGTGGAGAGTGGTGTCCAAGAGAGATTGAAGACAAACACAACTGTATTTACAGGAGAAGTGGTAAAGAAAGGACCATCGCAGCAATCGAAGAATGATGGCATGTTAAGAGAGTATACCTTTGATGTAGATACGGCATGGAAGGGGGTTAACGCCAAAAAGATGAAAATCATCGCGAGTGACGGTGGGTCTGAATCATGTGGTATTCAATTCGAAAAGAATCAGTCCTACCTGATCTATGCGTATCAATCTGAACTGGATCAAAAGCTGCATACGAATCTGTGCAGTCGCAACGTTCTTGTGGAACAAGCCGGAGATGACTTGAAATTGCTGGGCGCAGGCAAGGTTGTAAGTAAAGAAGATTTTGGAGAAACCAGTGATGGCTGGCAAAGTGGACCTGTCTATCTTATCTTATACGGTACAGTCATTTTATTAGCAGCATTGGCAGTTTTGTGGTTTTGGAGACGAAAGAAAAGAATCTGATTGCCCAAGGACGGAAAGAACCTGAAGAAGCGAAGCGTTCGCCTAAAAGTTTTCTGAAAGAAAGCTGCATCGAAAGCGTACGCTATCCCTGGATTTTACCTTTATAATAAGGGATCAAAAAATCTGGGGATAACAGTGATCAGAAGGTTACTCTGTCATCGGAGTGGCCAGTGTAAATATTTTGTAGTTCAATTTTTATAGTTTAACTGCAACATGTATTCATAAGCTGTGACGCCAAATACCCGTTTGAAATGCCGGTTCAGATGGGTCAGATCCACGAATCCACAATCAGCAACAGCAGCGTAGACGTCCTTCTGCATTTCGATGGACTGACGGGCACGCTCCACCTTGCAGTTTAAGAAAAACTGGTAGGGAGAAATACCTGCTTGTGACTTGAATTCACGGATAAATTGAAACTTGGACATGCCAAATTCGGCGCTCAGGTTGTCCAGCTTGAGCACATCTTCGGTGCTGCAAAACATCATTTCCTTAGCTTTTCGAACCAGGCTGTCCTGAGGCACCCAGAGCTTGGGATGCATCTCCTTCTGAGCCAGAAGGTGAACCAGATCGAAGACCCGTTCGCTGCACTCGGCTTCGTCCTGTCTGTGCTGAACGGCATCGTTCAGCATCAGGATCTTCCGTGCAAGCTCGGGATCATAGACGATGGGACTTCCAAAACGCAATTCCTTTTTGCCTATAATCTCCTCTACCAAATCCGGCTTCAGATACAGCATCACGTAATCAATGCCTTCTCTATCATAGGAGCTACCATCATGGGACTGCTCACGATTGAACAACATGACACCATTTTGGTGAGATGCCTGATATTGTCCGTCCAGGTTGTATTGTTGAATGCCGCGCAGGGTTACGCCAACCGCGTACTCTTCGTGGCAATGTTTTTTGTATGCAAAATCAGTAAAGCTGGCAGATAGTGCCAGCACGTTTTGTGACTTTTTATAGTTGAACCGTTCCATGCAGCACACCTCCCAAGCTTTAGATCAATCCGGATACTATAATGGCTGAGTATAACAAAAAAAGTGCCATGAGAATACTCAGTAATTTTTGGTGGCGATTCAGCAACGTTCTGAAAACCGTGCCAAAAACAACCCAACTGGAGTAGGCCAGAAAACCTATGAAGGTAATGAGCAATACGAACAGGAACGATGAAAATGAGCTGTGGTAAAAGGGCAATACATAGCTTGGAAGGACCGTGAACGTAAACAAGACCACCTTGGGATTGACAAATTGCATAATAAAACCGTTCCCAAATCCGGTAACTTGGGTTGGTGCATCCTCAGTGGTACCCATCTTGTAGATCTGATACGCCAGATATACCATATAGATGCCGCCGACAATCTGCATCACCTTCAGAATTCCGGGCAACACGTCGGCAAGAAGGTGATTAAGGAAAGCTGATGCCGTAAGCAGCAGGCCAAATGCCAGCGTAGCTCCCCACACATAATTCATCGTTTGTCGCGCGCCTACCTTCTGGGTGGACGATAGAATGACGATATTGCTAGGCCCGGGGGTAAAGGTGACGACGATGCAATAGATTAAAAAAGATGCAATATTCATGACGAAGCGCTCCTCTGGTTGTAGTCTAGTTCCATGATCATACGTCCAGAGGGAAAAACCATATAGTACATTATTGCAGCAGGTACATGGATAGCAGCACGGGCTTCCGTTTAAAAGATACGGGGGAGTTTTCTTTTTGAATGATTGCGTTTACAATTTAGACGGAGCATAGGATGATCAGACCACTTGAGGAAGTGAACGTAATGAAGAAAATGCTGCTAGTCTATATTTTGCTAATCTCGGCATTTGCGCTGTATGTGTTGAGATTCGAATATACCAGTCAGGTTAACAGTTCATGGGAGGACCGGGGGCTGCGCGGTGATATCGGAGAGACGTATATCATGATTACATTCCAGTCCGGGCTGGAGTATTGGAAGAGCCCGCTTAAAGGATTCGAGGATGCCGCGGATGCGCTTGGGGTGACCGTAGAATATCGCGGAGCTACCCGGTATGATGCGAAGGAGCAGACGATGGTGATCGAGCAGGCCATCGCTCGTAAACCCGCGGGCATTGCCATATCTGCGATCGATCCCCAATCGCTAGTTCCAGCGATTAACAAGGCAGTCGATGCAGATATCCCTGTTGTATTATTTGATGCGGATGCACCCGATAGCCAGGCCTATTCATTTCTGGGGACAGATAACTACAAGTCCGGTGTAATGGCCGCTGATAAAATGGCTGAACTGCTGGGGCGTGAAGGAGAGGTTGCGGTATTAACCTTGCCTGGACAACAGAATCATGAAGAACGAACGAAAGGCTTCCGCGATACGATCGAGGAGAGATATCCTTCCATGCAGGTCGTTGAAGTTGCAGATGGGCACGGTGATGCGATGGTGTCCAGAGACGAAACACTGAGAATGATGAAGGAACGTCCGGAACTGGCGGGTATTTTTGTGACTGAAGCCACCGGAGGAGCAGGAGCGGGAGAAGCCGTTCAAACTGCCGGGGGCAGCAGACATCCTATGCAGATTATTTCATTTGATACAAATAAGGCTACATTGGATATGATCAAGAACGGGACGATCTCGGCTACAATTGCACAGGGAACCTGGAATATGGGGTATTGGTCACTCCAATATTTGTTCCATCTGCATCACCAGTTGACGGTTCCTGCTCCATCGTCATCCGGTGAAAATGCACCGCTTCCCGTGATGGTGGACACGGGGATCTCTGTCGTGACACGTTCAAATGTGGATGATTACTATGCCAAATAACAAGGAGCATTTGAAGAGTGAGAGGTTTTGGGGCAGAAGAGCGATTCTCTCAACTTTCAGGAACGGGATTCGGCGTTTGCGCTTGCGTAATATGCCCCTTCGCTACCAGCTAATGCTGCTTTTTTTGCTATTCGCCATTGTGCCCTCTGTAGGACTCGGCCTGCTTGTCAATTGGACAGTGGAGCGGGTTGTTGAGCGACAGGTTGAAGGGCATACGATGCAACTGATTGGTAAAGTGAATGAAGCCCTGAACAGCAAGATGGAGAATCTGCAAAATATGACGTATCTGATTGCATTTGACCCGGATATTGATGCGTTTATGAACGACAACATGCCGTTGAATGATGATGCAAGCGGTGAACGGATGAATAAAGGCGCAATTGCCGAAACGGAGCAAAATCAGTTATACGGCATCAAGCAAACCTTGCAGGGGTTCACAACGTTGTATCCTGAAATCGCCGGGATTGTTCTCGTCAATGGAAGTGGTGACTATATTAGCAACGAGATGTATCCCCGAGCAGAGCAGAGCTTGATCCAGGAAAATTGGTACCGAGAAGCCGCGGCCAATCCGGGCATATTCATGGTGTTGGGTCAGCCCAAAGAGCGTAATCTCACGACACATGTACGGTATAAGGATGATGAGATTGTATCGGTTGCACGTTCCATCACGGATGAAGCGTCAGGGCGTGTGCGAGGCGTTATTATGATTGATCTTAAACTAAGGTCCGTCTCTCAGGCTGCCCGCAATGTGACCTTGGGTAAATCTGGTTATGTGATGGTGACGGATGCCGAAGGTCAAAGTGTATACAAGCCGGAGCATCCGTTAATCGAACACATCCCCGCAGAGTGGTTTCCCTCCGGGGAGAGTGGCACGTTTACCGCCGAAACCAAGGGTGGAGCGTTATTATTCATGTATCAGTCGTCCACCTTTACGGGTTGGAGAACGGTAGGGGTATTTCCCACAAGAGACTCGATATCCGAAGTACGCCAAATCCAGTTTTATGTGGTTAGTTTTGTATTTGTGGTGTGTTTATTCGGACTTAGCGCCTCTTTATGGTTCTCGCGTTCCATTGCCCACCCGATTTTCCGACTCATGTCCTATATGCGCAGGGCGGAGACGGGTAATCTCAGACCAGGCCGGTGGAGCGATCGGGCGGATGAGATTGGAATGCTTGGCAACAGCTATAACCGAATGCTGGCACAGATTCGAGAACTGATATCGCTGAATGAATTGCGAGAACGGCAGAAGCGCGATGCTGAAATGCGAAGCTTGCAGGAGCATATCAAACCTCACTTTTTGTACAATACCCTGGATACAATTCATTGGATGGCACGCAAAGAGGGTGCAGACGATGTATCCGGCATGGTTGGCGCGTTATCTCGATTATTTCGGATCGGGCTTAGTAAAGGACAGGATTACATTCCGCTGCACTCTGAGCTTGAGCATATGACCAGTTATCTGCAAATTCAGCAGACACGATACCGCGACCGGCTTCAGTATACATTGAATATTCCAGAGGAACTGCGGGATCTTTTTGTGTTAAAGCTGCTGCTTCAACCCCTGATAGAGAATGCAATCTATCATGGAATCAAGGGCAGGCGTGGGCCGGGACACATACAGGTGGAGGCCAGATTAGAACTTGGCAGACTGCTGCTGACCGTTCAGGATGATGGAGCAGGGATGTCCAACGGACGGCTTGCCGAAATGCTGCATCTGCTCGAAGCTCCTTTGGCAAGTCTGGAAGCGTCTTCGCCTGGGATCACAGGCAAAAGTTATGGGATGTTGAACGTGCAAGCCCGTCTCCGGCTGTCCTTTGGCGATGATTACGGTATTCTGCTGGAGAGCGAGGAGGGTCAAGGAACTCGCGTGACCATCATTCATCCGTTGATGCGAGAGCTGCCACCCATCCCGCAAATCAATAACAAAGAGAGGCAGGAGAGTGAATGGGAAAATTCATAAAATCGAACGCGACAACTTCCACTGGGATAGATGGGACATCCGCATCAAACACGGTTATGGAGCTTACACCGGATAGCCACGTCACGAAGAAGTATCGCGTGCTCATCGCTGATGATGAGCCCATCATTCGTGAGGGAATTCGGGATGCAATTGACTGGGAGATACTCGGGATGGAGGTTGTGGGTGAAGCGGAAGACGGTGAGGAAGCACTGGAACGGGCTGCTGACTTGGGCGTGGATATTGTTCTGGTCGATATGAATATGCCATTCCTGAACGGAATCGAACTCATACGTGCTCTACAGCAGAAGTGCCCGGACTGTCGTTACCTAATCATTTCGGGGCATGATGAATTTGCATATGCGCAGGAGGCGGTTCGGCTTGGCGTAGAGGATTACATCTTAAAGCCTGTACAATCAGAACAATTACATGCTGCACTTGAGCGATTACATCAGCGACTTACGGAAGAGCACCAGAGGACGGCTTATGTACAACAGGCAGCCCATCAGATTGAACGGAATATCCCGCTGCTTCGCCAGCGATTTATGCTGGAGTGGCTGGAAGGGCAGGCTGCAGGGAAAGATCTGATGGAACAGCTTGAGTTTTTGCGTCTACCCGCGGTTCCACCTGTGCAGATCGGGATTGTGAGATGGCCTGCCGCCGAAGCTCGTCAGACGATACTGAGAGAGAATGATCGTCAGTTGTTTCTGTTTGCAGTGGAAAATATAATCAGTGAACTGCTGGCAGATCTGCCACATGTTCTGTTTCGGGACGTAAGCGGATTGATTGGCATATGTCTGTGGCAAGAAGCTCCCGAAGAAATAGAGTCCCTTCTGGAACAGCAGATCAGTTCATGCCTGAATATTGCCATTCATGCTCATCTGGAGATACATGCAGGGACACTGGAAGAAACGCCGGATACGTACCGTCATTGCCGTGAACAGGTATACGAAGAAGTGCGGTTGTCCCCTCTGGTTCGCCGGGCAAAACAACTTATTCAAGAAGAGTATGCCGAGCGGGAACTAACGTTGGAATCGCTTGCTTCCCGCCTGCAAGTATCTGCCGTATATCTTAGCCGTGTGCTAAAGAAAGAGCTGAATGATTCTTTCGTGACGCTTGTCACGCACGCTCGCATTCGCAAGGCCATACAGTTGTTGGACTCCACAACATTGCCGATGCACACCATAGCCGAACGTGTAGGTTACGACACCCAGCATTATTTCAGCACCGCGTTCAAAAAAACAATGGGCATTTCGCCAGTACAGTATCGAAAGAACGGAGGAACGGCTTATCGTCCTTCGGCGAATTGATTATGGTTGTACAGTTGTTCATTCAGCCATGTGGTACATGAGATGGATGTGTTCTACTTCGTGTGAAGCGAAGCGGAGCATGTCCTTTTTTTTGATCTTAAACTGATTTTTGATGGACCAGGCTCACAACGGAAGTTTCCATCAAAAGTTAAATTTTTATAAAAAAGGTTCAAAACGTGCAAAGACCTTGAGGCTCGTGCAATGCTACCATTGATCTCAGACAGGGACAGCAAGGAACAGGATGCACTACATGCATTGTAAGCGTTATCTTATAACTCATTTAGAACCGTATGACGTGAGGAAAGGGGAACTTCATATGAAAAAAGGAGCAGTGTTCATCTGGCTTCTGGTGATGACTCTGATGCTCTCGGCCTGCAATCTGGCAGAGAGTGGTGCAGGCAGCAAGGAAAAGGGATATGTCGGTATTTCGATGCCAACCAAATCATCAGAGCGATGGGTGGGAGATGGTGAGAATATGGTCCGTCTCTTTCAGGAGCAGGGGTACAAAACCGATCTCCAGTATGCTGAGGATGTGGTCGAGAATCAGATTTCACAGATTGAGAACATGATCACCAAAGGTGTGGATGTGATGGTCATCGCATCTGTGGATGGCAACACACTAACGGATGTCATCAAGAAGGCCCATGACGAAGGAATCCAAGTGATCTCGTATGATCGGCTCATTCGCAATACGCCTTATTTGACCTATTATGCCACGTTCGACAATTTTAAGGTGGGTGTGCTTCAGGCCTCCTACATCGAACAAAAGCTTGGACTCAAGGATGGAAAAGGACCGTATAACATTGAATTGTTTGGCGGCTCTCCAGATGACAATAATGCCTATTTCTTCTTCGACGGTGCGATGTCTGTGCTTAAGCCGTACATTGATTCCGGCAAACTGGTCGTACGCAGCAAGCAGATGACGATGTCTCAGATTGCGACCTTGCGCTGGGATGGTGCACTGGCCCAGTCTCGGATGGATAACTTGCTGAGTGCTTATTACTCAGGTGATCATCTGGATGCGGTGTTATCTCCTTATGATGGAATCAGTATTGGTATCATCTCATCTTTGAAAGGGATCGGTTACGGTACTTCGAACAAGCCGCTGCCCGTTATTACAGGACAGGATGCCGAACTTGCCTCAATCAAATCGATTGTGGCCGGGGAACAGACGCAGACCGTGTTCAAGGATACGCGCAAGCTAGCCGAGAAGACGGTAGAGATGGCCAATAGTATCTTGCAAGGGAAACAGGCGGAAGTTAATGATGAAACATCATATAACAACGGAATTAAGGTTATTCCTGCATATCTCCTGGATCCTGTCTCCGTGGATCGTACCAATGTGGAACAGGATATCGTGGGTACCCAGTATTACACGAAGGAAGAAATCGGACTGAAATAATAAATGAAAGGAGCACATCCCATGGCCGGAATCATTCTGGAAATGAAGAACATCACCAAGACCTTTCCTGGCGTTAAAGCACTGGAAAATGTCAATCTGAAAGTCCGTGAAGGCGAAATTCATTCCATATGTGGTGAAAATGGTGCAGGTAAATCTACATTGATGAAAGTGTTAAGCGGAGTATATCCACATGGCACGTATGAAGGCGACATTTTATTTCAGGGCAAAAAATGTGAGTTCAAGGATATCAAGCAGAGCGAGGATCTGGGAATTGTCATTATCCATCAGGAGTTGGCCCTGATTCCCTACCTTTCAATCGCGGAAAATATATATCTGGGCAATGAACGTGCCAACAGAGGCATTGTGGACTGGAAAGAAACATTTGTGGGTACACGGGAGCTGCTCTCGAAGGTGGGGCTGAGCGAAAATCCGAATACACTCGTATCCAGTATCGGGGTAGGCAAACAGCAACTGGTCGAAATTGCGAAAGCGCTCTCCAAAAAGGTACGGCTCCTCATCCTGGATGAGCCAACCGCTGCGCTGAATGAGGATGATAGTGAAAATCTGCTGCAATTGATGCTGGAATTCAAGAAGCAGGGCATCGCCTGTATCCTGATCTCGCACAAGCTGAATGAGGTGTCCAAGGTGTCTGATTCCGTGACCATTTTACGGGACGGCAAGACAATTGAGACGTTGGATATGAAGAAGGAGAAAGTGACGGAGGACCGGATTATCAGCGGGATGGTAGGACGTGATCTCACCAGTCGTTACCCGGAGCGTCATGCCACCATAGGTGAAATCATCCTTGAGGTGAAGGACTGGACCGTATATCACGAACATCATGCCGAGCGGAAAGTACTGGATCAGATCCATATGAATATCCGACGTGGTGAGATTGTGGGTATTGCCGGGCTGATGGGAGCTGGGCGCACCGAGCTTGCCATGAGTATCTTTGGCAAATCCTATGGTCGAAATATCTCGGGACAGCTCATCAAGAATGGTAAACCCATTCAAAACAATACGGTCACGGAGGCCATTCAGAATGGATTCGCTTATGTGACAGAGGACCGTAAGGAATACGGACTTATTCTAATGGATGACATCAAGCGCAATATTTCACTGACGGGTCTCAGCAAGCTGACGCGAAACGCAGTAGTGAACGAGCGCGAAGAAGTGCTGGTAGCGGAAGAGATGAAGAAAAGCATGAACATCAAAGCCCCAAGTATTTTGCAGAAGACCGGTAATCTGAGCGGGGGCAACCAGCAAAAAGTGGTGCTGAGTAAATGGATTTTTGCCGGACCGGATATTCTTATCCTGGATGAACCTACACGCGGGATTGATGTGGGAGCGAAATTCGAAATCTATACCATCATTCATCGGCTTGCCGCTGAGGGCAAGGGTGTACTGGTAATCTCATCCGAGTTGCCGGAGGTTCTTGGCCTGTGTGACCGGATCTATGTGATGAATGCCGGGCGAATCACCGGCGAAGTCAGCCGGGAGCAAGCATCGCAGGAAACGTTGATGAGATATATGACCAAGTCTGGAGGCGGCAAGCATGGAAATGATAACAAAACTGTTCAAAAATAATATTCGTCAATACGGCATGATTATTGCCCTGGTTGTAATTATGCTTTTGTTCGAGGTACTGACAGGTGGACTATTACTCAAGCCGATTAATATAACGAATCTGATCTTGCAGAACAGCTACATTTTGGTGCTGGCGATCGGGATGGTGCTGGTCATCATTACCGGACATATTGACTTGTCTGTTGGTTCCATTGCAGCCTTTGTTGGTGCTGTTGCCGCAATTATGATGGTAGATTGGCAGCTTCCGGCCTGGCTTGCGGTTATCGCATCCTTGCTGGTAGGCGCTTTGATCGGGGCATGGCAAGGCTTCTGGATCGCATATGTGCGTATTCCGGCATTTATCGTGACGCTGGCAGGAATGCTTCTGTTCCGCGGCTTGACGATGATTGTGCTGGAGGGACAGTCGATCTCTCCTTTTCCGGGTGGATTCCAGAAAATAAGCTCGGGTTTCCTGCCGGACATTCACTTCTCAGGCTTCGGTCTGGTATCCATTATTGTGGGGCTTGTACTCACCGTCTGGTACATTGTTAATGAACTGCGGGAACGTCGTTCCCAGCGAAAATATGGCTTCGAGGTGGTGTCACAGGGGCTATTTCTGCTCAAGTTGATTGTGGTGGCTGCCGTGACAAATCTGTTTACATTTGTACTCGCGAGTTACGCGGGGATTCCGAATATTCTGATCCTGTTGTTTGTCCTGATCATCGTATACTCCTTCGTGATGAACCGTACCGTTATGGGCCGGCATGTGTATGCGCTTGGAGGTAATGAGAAGGCCGCGGGACTGTCCGGAGTGAAAACAAAAAAAGTAACTTTCTGGGTTTTCGTGAACATGGGTACGCTTGCCGCGGTATCCGGGTTGATCTTCGCCGCACGACTGAATGCCGCTACGCCAAGGGCGGGTACCAACTTTGAACTGGATGCCATTGCGGCCTGCTTCATCGGAGGTGCTTCCGCTTCAGGGGGCATAGGTACGGTATTTGGAGCCATCATTGGTGGTTTGGTTATGGGTGTGCTGAATAACGGGATGTCCTTGATTGGTCTCGGTATTGACTGGCAGCAGGGAATTAAGGGATTGGTACTGCTGCTTGCTGTGGCGTTTGATATTTATAATAAAAATAAAAGATCGGCGTAAAACTGGATAAAATGCAAAACAGACCTTGATCTCAGGATCAGGTCTGTTTTGCTGTATACACAACTTGTTTACATCAAGGCATCGAGGAAACGTGTGGCGATCCCAAAATAGATAAACAGGGACAAGATATCATTCAATGTTGTGATTAACGGACCCGAAGCGACAGCAGGGTCAACCTTGAAACGACTAAGTAGAAGCGGAATGCATGTGCCGGTCAGTGTACCGATCACCAGAGTGAAGAATAGAGAAACCCCGATAATGGCGCCGAGCAGCCAGTCCCCTTGCCAGAAATAAGCGATGACGGTGATCAGCAATCCACAGACCAATCCAATCATGATGCCCACTTTGATCTCCCGACCAATCAATGCGAGTACAGTGGATTTGTCGAGTTTGCGTCCGATTAGTCCTCGTACCACAACAGCCAGAGATTGCGTTCCTGTGTTACCAGTCATACCCGCGATCATCGGCATAAAGAATGCCAATGCGACAACCTGATTCAGTGTATCCTCGAAAAAATCCACGATGCTTCCCGAGATCAGGCCAATCAGCAGCAATAGAATGAGCCAGGGGAGTCTGCGTCTGACGGCAACGAGTGGTTTGGTATCAAAGTCGATATCCTTGCCGCCCCCACCCATCTTGGCCAAATCTTCACTGGCTTCATCCATAATAATATCGATGACATCATCCATTTGGATAATCCCGCATAACCTGTGATTCTCATCTACTACTGGAAGCGCCATAAACTCATAGCGTTGCAGAAGCTGTGCTGCTTCTTCCTGGTCCATATCTACCGTTGCGTGGATCACCCGTCGGGTCATCAGTTCTTCAACCTGGGTCTTGTCGTCAGCCAAGGCAAGGGATCGATAACTCACTACTCCGACCAGTTTACCTTCATCATCCGTCACATAAAGGTAACTGGAGGCGGAGATATGCATGGTGCCTTGCGATTGTCGCAAGGCTTCCTTGGCTGTCTCATGGGCAAGCAGGGTTCGATATCGGTCTGTCATGATGCGTCCAGCCGTCTCCGGCGGATAATTAAGCAGGGACCGGATAATGGCGGAGTGGTCCAGATTCATGGTGGACAGCAATTCTTCTCTTCGTTTGGCAGGCAAATCGTGCATGAACCGGATCAGATCACTTTTGTCCATCTGCTGCATGACCTCAAGCGTTCGTTCCGGCCCGAGTCGTTCAAACAGTTGAATCTGTTCGTGCAGCTTCAGGGTCTCGGCGAGATCCGCCAGAGCATCGGGTTTGAACAGGAGCAGAAACCGATTGGTTTCTTCTTCAGGAAACTTTTTATATACGAGTGAGAGGTCGTAGGGATGCAGTTCTTTCACCAATTTATAGAAATCGGGAAGGTTCCGGGATTGCACATGTTGCAAGAGTTGTTCGGTGATCTCCTCCACGGAGAAATCTTTCTTGGTATGAGGTCCGTTCATATCGACACTCCTTTCTAAACGGTCAGCTTCATATTTTTAAACGAAATGGGTTGGCAGTTAAACAAATGGAGGAAAAGAGAGTACCCAAAATGATATTGTAATCTTGCTCAAACATTCGATATGGGCTTACAAACTGGCGTTGCAAGGATATACTTGTTGTACAGCAACAGACGAGGAGGACGTGTGCGGTGGAAGCAGAAAATATTAGAACACAATTGCTCAGTCTGGCCGAGCCGGAGTATCAGAAATTCTCGGCTGCGCTTATTCCCAACATCACAAATGTGTTAGGCGTGAGATTGCCAGCCTTACGAAAGATTGCCAAACAGATCGCCGCCGGGGACTGGCGCACGTATCTGGAGACGGCAGACGATGAATACTTTGAAGAAGTGATGCTGCAAGCCATGGTCATTGGACATGTCCAGGCTGATCTGGACGAGCTGCTGAAGGCCATTGAAGCATTTGTACCCAAGATCGATAACTGGTCGGTATGTGACAGCTTCTGTGCGGGACTAAAATATACGAAGGTGCATTCGGAGCCGGTGTGGGCATTCTTGCAGCCGTATCTGAGATCAGAGCAGGAATATGAGATTCGGTTTGGCGTGGTGATGCTGTTGAATTTTTATCTGGATGAGAGATATATTGATCGGGTTCTAATCGCATTGGATCGGATCAGGCACGAAGCTTATTATGTGAAAATGGCGGTCGCGTGGGCCATCTCGATGGCTTATGTGAAACAACCTGAGGTTACTATGCGTTATCTGAACCATAATACCCTGGACGATTTCACGTATAATAAGGCACTTCAGAAAATCACGGAATCGTATCGCGTTGATCCGGAGAGCAAGCAGATGATCCGCAGTATGAAACGTAAGGTGAAGAAGCGAATTTCCTCGTAGTCCTAGCATGAAGCATTCCACCAGGGAGAGGGCGATAAACGAATGAGAAAAAAGTTAATGTATACCACGATGCAACTGGACGGTCGTCCATGGGTGTTGCTCGCTACAGAACAGGGATTGTGCCGAGTGGTCATGCCCAACGAAACACTGGAGGACTGGAATGGCTGGATGCAGAAAGTTGCACCTGGCGTGGAATTGGAAGAGAATGAGCATGCGCTGAAACAAACAGGCATGATGGATTGGTTACAGTCCTATTTTGCAGGGGAACCGATGGCTTATACCGATGAAATTCCACTGGACTTGATCGGAACTAACTTCCAGCAGGAGGTATGGAGAGAACTGGGCCGCGTCCCCTACGGTGAAATTCGGACCTATGGTGACATTGCCGCATCGATTGGAAGACCTTCGGCTGTGCGAGCGGTTGGGGCTGCAAATGGAGCCAATCCGATTCCGGTTCTGTTACCATGCCACCGTATTATTGGGGCTAATCGCAAGCTGACCGGGTTCCGTGGAGGGTTGGAGATGAAGCGCAGACTGCTGGATATCGAACAGATTGAAGGCGTGACCGATGGAGGGCATGCACGGTTTTATTTTTAATATATTCACGTAATTAAGGAGAATAAGGTGAGTGGACAGGACAGGCACGTATTGTGCCTGTTTTTTGGCATGAATCAAGGTAGAGCAATACAAACGTTCCGCATATGGAACACCAACGTTTTACGTATTTTTGCCCTGTGAAACCGTATGGTAACATGGATCATAGATCATAGATCAATCGGTATCCGGGGGACGTAATGCCGGGTAAGAAAAGAGGGATGACATAATGAAGCAGGCCTATTGGTTAACCAATGTGACTTTGGAACAGCGTTATGTTTGGGAAGGGGAACAGGTGACAGGGACACGGACAAGCCTCGCTCATCTGCGGATTGAAGATGGACGGATTGCGGCGATTGTGGAAGGAAGCAACCCGCTGTCTAACGATCTGCCACAAGTAGATGGCAAGGGACTTTTATTGCTGCCTTCGTTCGAGGAGGCACACATTCATCTGGATAAAACCTACTACGATGGACCATGGACTGCGGTTAAACGGATCTCCAGTATTTTCGAACGTATTGAAGAAGAGAAGGTTCTGTTACCCAAGCTGATGCCAGATGCCAAGCGTCAAGCGGAGAGTATTCTGACCTTGATCCAGGAGTATGGCTCCACTCATGTACGTAGTCATTGCAATATCGAACCCGTCAGTGGCTTGAAAAGACTGGAAGCAACGCGGCAGGCTCTGGAATCATTTTCGGGCAAAATCTCTTCGGAGATTGTAGCTTTCCCGCAGCATGGACTGCTTCGCTCCCATTCAGTGGAGCTTATGGGCCAAGCGATGCAGGAAGGTGCAACGCATGTGGGTGGACTCGATCCCCATACTGTGGACGAAGACATCGAGAAATCACTGAATGCCATGGTCGAACTGGCTGTTCAGCATCAGGCGGGCATCGATATTCATCTGCATGATGGCGGGCAGGCCGGCAAACAAACGTTGCTGGAACTTGCGAGTCTGACCGAAGCAGCAGGGCTTCAGGGTAAAGTTACGGTAAGTCATGCGTTCTGGTTCGCTCGAGCGGAGCAGCAGGAAGCGGAAGATATGGCGCAGCGAATGGCTTCGCTCGGGATGAGCATTGCTTCCACGGTGCCTATTGGCAGAACGATGATGCCTCTTCCCATGCTCCATCGTATGGGCGTGAATGTGAAGCTGGCCACAGACAGCCTGACGGATCATTGGTCTCCTTTTGGCAGTGGAGATCTGCTTGAGAAAGCGGGACGTTTCGCAGAACTGTACGGATATAGTGATGAATTGTCCTTGTCTCAATCTTTGGCGTTCGTAACAGGCGGTGTGACACCGCTGGATTCACAAGGGGAACACGTATGGCCGAAGGTGGGTGACACAGCAAGTTTTGTATTGGTGCATGCAAGTTGTTCGGCGGAAGCCGTTGCGCGGCGATCTGCGCGGCAGGCCGTATGGTACAAGGGACAATTGGTGAGCGGATCGACATCGGATTGAGAAAAATAGAGCGGGTGCAACCACGGGAAACCGTGGTTTTTTGGCATGGGAAAAAAAGAGGAAGGAACTGTTCGCAACTACCACATTTTGGGTTATGATGGACGTAGTTAATGAAGGGAGTAGAACGAATGAAGATTGTATATGCAACGGAAGCTGACTTCGACTTTATCATGGATCGAGATCGGCATATCCATCAGGCACTTGTGAAAACGAAGATTCATGAAAAAGAAATATTCATCCTCTGGAACGAGGACGAGGGATCAAGAATTGGATGGATGAGGTACGGTTACTTTTGGGACAACCTTCCCTTCATGAATATGATCTGGATTGATGAGCCCTATCGAAACGGCGGAATTGGCAAAAAAGTGGTGCATCACTGGGAAAATCTAATGAAGCAACAAGGCTTCGATACCGTAATGACTTCAACGCAGTCAGACGAACATGCCCAACATTTCTATCGAAAGCTGGGGTATGTTGACGCAGGGGCTCTGTTGCTGGATACACAACCTTTGGAGATTATATTGATCAAGAAAATCTAGTGATAAGCTTCAAGGAGAGAGGATGGTAGGTATGGAGCAAGTGAAGTTACAACCTATAACCAAAGATAATGAACTCGAGTGCATGCACCTTAAACCAAGGGAAGATCAGCTGGATTTGGTAGCTAGCAATGCGGATTCATTGATTCATGCGACAAAGGAAATTACGTCCAAACCATATGGCATTTTCGCAGAGGATCAGATGGTCGGTTTTATTTTATTTGATAATGAGGTCTACAATGACGGGTATTACTGGATTCTGCGCTTCATGATTGATGAGAAGTATCAGGGGAAGGGCTACGGTAAACTTGCTATTCAAGAAGTGATTCGTATGTTGCAAGATAGAAGTGATTGCCAGCAAATCAGGGTATCCCATGTTCCTCATAACATCGCGGCTAATGCGCTGTATAAGCGTTGCGGATTTCAGGACACGGGTGAATTCGAGGACAACGGGGATATCATTTTAAGTTATCAAGTGAGGTAACAGGAAGGGGGAGCTTGATGATAAGAGAGGCAGAAGCTAGGGATGCAGAGGTTATCGAGAGACTGTATAAAGAATTATTGCCGAACAACTTAAATACAAAGGTACTGGCAGAACGGATTGAAGAAGTTCGGAATAACCCGAATAGTTTCTTGTTCGTATATGAACTGGGTAATCAGGTGATCGGCACGGCTCATTTACATATTTGTTTGGATGCTTTGGTGGAAAATAGACCATTCGGCGTCGTTGAGCGGGTTATCATTACGGAACATGTGCAGAGCAAGGGATATGGATCTGAATTGATGAAATATGTGGAAAACATATGTGTACAGAAAAATTGTATGAAGGTATTTCTTACCAGTGGATCATCCAGACATGAAGCACATCACTTTTATACGAAATTGGGGTACGACGGAGAATCCAGCAAGGCATTAAAAAAGTATTTATAACGTATAACATCATCAAGGAAAAGGACGTAGAAGCAAAGAAATGAAAGATAACAAACATCCGGTGCAAGATCCCCGATTCATCGTTACCTTGCTTGTGGCTACTTGTTGTTGTTTAGGTGTTGTGATGTATTTACGGGCCCAAACAGATAGGAATATGTATCGCTTTTTAAGTTGGGATATGCTCCTGGCATGGGTGCCATTCATTATCTCATCCTGCATTAGATACATATTTCATAAGAAAGTAACCACAACGAGTGTTATATGTATGTGGTTGATGTGTGCAGTTTGGCTCTTTTTTCTGCCCAATGCGGCCTACCTTTTTACAGAGATCCTGCACTCATTCCGATATTTTGATGCTCAAGGGGAGGTCAGATTTTGGGTTAATATTGATTTTTGGTATGGACTCACCCTGACGTTTGCCGTAGCGATCATCGGATTGCTGCTCTCGACATGTTCGATCATTCAAATCCAAGGCATGTTAAATAAATTAATAAATAAGTACATTAGCATGATAATTGTAGGCGTTATTTTGCTATTGAGCAGTATAGGGGTCTACATTGGCAGATTTAATCGTTGGAATTCATGGGATGTATTATCCAGACCGGGAAAGATCTTTGTGGATCTTGTGAATGATTTCAATGCAGCGAACAGCATGATGGTTGAGTTTGTCGCTATTGTATTTACGGTTCAACTTTTTGGATACGTTATCGTATCTTTGCTAACCTCAAGGTCGAGCAGTTAATTCCCATTGGAAAGGGCAAAGGATCTGAAATGATGAAATCAATAACACAGGAAATTACGGAAGAATTATTAATGGCAATGGATATGTACAAGAGAATTGCGCGGCAATTGATCGACCAACTGATATTGGAAACCGATCAGCCTGATCGCGAGGAAATCCTCGCAGGGGCGTATCATCTGCTGTCCAATGCGGATGTAATCCATGGTGAAGAAGAATTAACAGGAAATTGGTATTTTGATGTCCACGGCGAGCACTGTATGTTCAAGAATACCGAAACAGGCCAGACATTGGAGGTTTTCCTTGGTAGTCCAGCGGATGTGGGTAACATGGACCCCTACTTCTTTTACAATTTTATCAAAACAACGCCAGAACTTGCCCACCTGACTTCGTATTTCGAGAATCCGTTTAAGGACATGTTGGATTTATTCGAACGTTTGGAAGTGGAGCATTTGTTAATTCATGTTCACGGGGTGGCATATAGAAAGGTTCTTTGATTGCTGTACATGTAATTAGAATCGAGGAGGAATGACATATGAGTTTAACGGAATGGTCCATAGATATACTTCAATATGATCTGTCAGATGAATATTCGATTCGCAGAGCTGATTTTGCCGAATGGGGATTATTTTGCACGGTTTATTATGATATGCGTTATGTCGGATTTTTCAGAGAAGAAGAGTTCAGCTCTTCCAAGATCAGTGCGTACTGGATTTACAAGGGGGAAAGCAAAATAGGTGGCGTGAGAATGGAGCCTAACCGGATGTATCATTTGTTTTTTATCCCGCCATTCCAGCAGTGCTTTGAGGTATTGAAACTGCTGAAGCATACATTAGTACAGTGGTCGGATCGAACCAAACGCATTCTGACCTTTGAGATTCTTCCAGACCAAGTCGATCTATACGCAAGAGCAGGATTCTGGCCAGTGGAGTTCAGATGTCGCTGGATGCAGCGGCCTACAGATCATTTTGACATCGAATGGGACAGCAGGGTAACGGTGAAGAGTCCAGAGATTATTGAAAGTGAAACCGGCACCAGAACATATGTGAATGAAGATGAAATTGCCCAGTGTGACCTGGAGAGTTTTGCAGGAAGTCTTGAAGCTACACGAAGAAAACATACCACTCTTGCAGATTTTATCCCGAGTGATGACCCTAATTATACGAATGAGATCCTAACTCAGGCCTCTACACTTGTATACGATAAGGAGACGGGGCAGCTTATTGCCAACTGTCGTCTTTGTCTGCAGGATAATCAGGCTGCCGTATATAGTATAGGGGTTCGACCGGCGTATAGAGGCAGAGGGCTTGCTACACTGATGTTACAGAGAGCTTTGAATGAGCTTAAGGGTAAATATCCCGTGCTGCGATTGTATGTGATGCAAGGAAATGATGCGGAGTCCGTGTATCTGAATCTGGGCTTTATTCCGGGTGTACAGGAGATTCAGACGATGTATATTCCAGTGGAGGAGTCTCAATGAAGGTTGCCATCTTAACCGATATTCATGGCAATGTTCCTGCGCTTCAAGCGGTATTGGCTGATATGGATTCCAGAGGAGACATTGAGCATATATTTTGTTTGGGGGATATGATCGGCATTGGCCCTTACTCTAATGAAGTGATTGAGATGTTGTACAGCCGCAAAAATATGATAGCGATTTCAGGGAATCACGAAGAGGCCGTATTGAGTTTGCTCCAAAAAAAGGGACCATTAGAAGGGCACAAAGGCATGGCTGAACACCATGAATGGATAGGTCAACATCTAAATGCAGAGTCGATCAAGAGAATTCAGGCTCTACCAAAATTTGTTGAAAAAGAGGTCGAAGGACGTCAGTTCCTTTTGACTCACTATCATATGAGCAATGACAAGCTGGATGCCATCGATAAAGAATCATCTGGAACCAAATTGGACGCGAAGTATCAGGGGACGGCCCATGATTTGGTTTGTTTTGGTCATCATCATATTCTTCATTATTATAAGACAGATCAGCGAATCTATATGAATCCGGGAGCCTTAGGCTGTAACGATCTTGCCATTGCCAGATATGGCATTGTGGATCTCCAAGAGGGGAACATTGATGTGAAATTCATTGGCGTTCCATATGACAACAGGGAGTACCTGCGATCGTATGAACGGTTGAACGTTCCGGATCGAGCTTTTATTTTGAAGGCATTTCACGGGAATCAGTTGGAAAGAGAAAATATAGACGGTAGTCATCGTTCATAGCAATGTGCTGCTACTTTGGGAAGGAGAAATGCACATGGGAATGATCATTATGTTGGTAGTTTATCTGTTCCTCGGTATTTATGTTGTGAAAGTTGGAATGGATAACTCAAAAAATAGTCAGCACACAAAAGAAATATTATCAGAATTAAGAGAAATAAAGGACTTATTGAAAGAGCGAAGGTAAAGGAGGGGGATGTGTATGATTTATGATTTACAAGGGGAAGCCAATATGGCACCTGTTGTGGGGATGTTATTATCCGCTGTAACAGAAAATAGCCAACGACTTAAATCAATTACAGAAGGTATGTCGCAAGAAGAGGTAGATTATAGAGGGGAACACAACCAGTTTAATAGTACAGCTCAATTAATCCGACATATTACGTTCGTTGATATAAATTGGGTTTATAGAATAAAGGGAGCAGTCCTTCCTCAGCGTTTAATAGAGCAATATGGCCCTATGATCGATGCGAATAATAGACTCCCGCTGGTTCAAGGTGTGGCACGTGACACACTTATCTCTCAACATGAGAGTGTACTAACCCTTCTAAAAGAGACATGCGCACATTTAGCGGATGCTGATCTAGACCGAGTCGTTACTTTTGGACATCAGAACGAAAAGCAAGCTACGATCCGTTGGGGATTATGGCACATGGCTGACCATAACCGTTATCATCAAGCTCATATTAATCAATTGAGAAGGTGGTTCCAAACATAAACTGATTACTAATACGTTCTTTACCCATCCTCATCGACAGGTCATTCTTCTAATGTATTTGTGCAGAACCAAAGATCATCAAGTGAATCTTTCAGAAGAACATATTGAATACAAGTGGGCAACCAGATCTGAATTATATCATTACCTGCCTTATGCAATTACTTCAGATCTGGAGAAATATAATGTTTTTGAGAAAATCAAGTTAATCGATTAGGTGAAAAAAATCAACCCAATACACGAATAACAATATCTTGATCGTGATTACCAAAACCGGCACCATAGATCGTTAATCCCCCAACGTTGGGGCTCTTCTCGTCAACTGTAAATCGAAGCGTCCAGAACGGCTCGTCCAGCTTAATATCTGCAAGTGTAATGTCAGACATCCGCTCTCCATCCATGTAAGTACCGGAGGTATCAATGCGGATGGTCTTCAATAATCCATACTGATTCACATTGCGATGCCACCATTCTGGCGTATACTTGCCGCGCGCTGCCCTGCCGAAGTCGGCAGGGCTTGTCCACGTTCCAAGCGCAACACCGTTAAAGGTGAATTGAATATCTGACAGCCAATGATCCCGTAATCCCGGGGCTTCAGATGCCAGTTCCATCGAGATCTCTATCGCATCTGTATTCTCGTCCGGAAGAACAAAATTAGATGTTTTATATTCAACATAACCTTTTCCAAACCACAAAATTGCAGCGTGTACCCGCTCAGGATCCAGGAAGTAGCGGGGATCGTCCCACAGGCCAATCTCTTTCTCAAGTGTCCCTAGCCCACAAGTAGGCTGGATATCAAAAGCAGTATAGTGCCCGACGGATATCGTCTGCTCTCTGGTTCGTGAAGTCCGACTAGCGGATGGCAGCTCGATCTCAATCTGATTTTGCTTGAGGTAACATAACTTGTGTGTCCCTCCGTTGATCCGAACGCGTCTGCTCCCAATGAGCCCCGCATCCTCCAATTTACGAATGTGCATCGTGACAATGGAGGGGCTAAGCTCTAATGCTGCGGCAATATCCTTCACATTCATTTCACGATCTGCAATCATATCCATGATTCTCCATCTGACTTCGCTTGCCAGCGCCTCATATAAAGGAATGAACCGAGGCTCTCCATTTGCTTTGATCATCTGTACAACAACTCCCTACTCTCAATCCACTAAAATCACATATATATTAATTTAATGAAATTAGTCCGAAGATGCAATCCAGATTCATTGCAAGTTAATCGCCAATAGTGTTTAATTTTTTTAGTTGCTACGAAGTTGAATTCTTATATTTGTGAATTTTAAATAAGAGAAGGAGTGGAGTAATGAGATACAATAACCCTGTTGTAAAAGGTTTCTATCCAGACCCTAGTGTGATTAAGGTGCACGACACGTACTACATGGTGTGCAGTTCTTTTCAATACTTTCCGGGCGTACCGCTCTTTGAAAGCAAGGATTTGCTGAATTGGAAGCAGATTAGCCATTGCCTCACTCGTAAAAGCCAGATTCAGTTGGACACCGTGAACAGTTCCGGCGGGGTATTTGCCCCCACCATTAGGTACAATAACGGACGATTTTATATGGTGACAACCAACGATACGACGCATCAGAATTTTTATGTATGGACAGACGATATCTACGGAGAGTGGTCTGAACCTATCTATGTGGATCAAGGTGGAATTGATCCGGATTTGTATTTTGAAGATGAAAAGACCTTGTTTATGAGTAACGGGGTTGATGATCAAGGCGTTGGAGGAATTGTCCAGTGTGAGATTGAAATTGAAACTGGCCGGCAATTGACGCCAGGTCGGACCATCTGGAACGGAACAGGTGGACGATATCTGGAAAGTCCGCATCTGTATAAAATGAACGGCTACTATTATCTGCTTGCAGCCGAAGGTGGCACCGAATATGGGCATATGGTTACTTACGCTCGGGGCATTTCTTCTTCAGGTCCATTCGAGGCTTATGAGCACAATCCGGTTCTAACCAATCGCAATCTGGGCGGTTATGAGCTCCAGGGTGTGGGGCATGGTGATCTGGTTCAGGATGATCGGGGGAACTGGTGGCTCTTTCACCTGGGATTCCGACAGATTGGCAGATGGGCTACGTACCATCATCTGGGCCGAGAAGTATTTCTGACTCCGATTACGTTTGATGAAGATGGATGGTTTACAGCCGGGCATGAGGGTACAACACTGACGAGTTTTGAGACTAAACGTATCCCGGACACAGTGATCCAGCAGGATAAGAAGCATTATACGTTTGAAAATACCGACTGGAATCTCGATTGGTGTTACCTTCGTCATCCGAATACAGAGCATTATCAGCTTGAATGCGACAAGCTTACACTAACAGGAACCGATGTGACGCTGGACATTCCGGCATCTCCGACGTTCATCGGGTTACGCCAGAAAGACTTTAATGCCACGATTTCAGTCGATGTTAGTCTAACAAGTCGAGAAGCCGGTATCACCATCTATATGGATGAAAATCATCATTATGAAGTGGCTATTCGTCAGGAGCAGGATGGCTATAGGGTGATCGAGCGTCTGAATATCGGGGATATCAAATCGATAGCACATGAAGTGGATCTGGGAAATAAACAGCATGCAACGCTGTTGATCCGCTCAAGTCAGGAACGATATAGTTTCCTGTTTCTAGCAGATGGTGAAGAGATTCTGCTAGGCACGGCACAGACGAGATACCTATCCTCGGAAGTGGCTGGAGGTTTTACAGGCGTACTTATTGGATTGTACGCGACGGGTGAAGAAGCTTCAGCGGAGTTTACCAATTTCAAGTGTGAATATCACTAAGAAGTGAAGAGGAGGGCCCTAGGGTCCTTCTCTTTTTTTTAATTTGTGTCAAAATATAGAAATAGATCTATTAATAAATGCCAATAGAAGAGAGGTATGTAAACATGGAAGTACATTATAAAATGCCAGAATCCTTAGAAGGCATCGTTCGAATAGATAAAGAATTACGTAAAAAACATGATGGAACCCTTCAAGATTATATGGGTTTTTATATTAGTTTTAACAATGACGATGATAGATACTATTGTACGCCAGATGATGCCATCATATTTGGAAGAACAGGGGCAGATGGTGACCATTTTGCTTTTTTTACGTTTAATAGATCCATTAGTGATTTGGAAGAAGCTCCAGTTATCTTTATCCAACCTACGGCGTTTGGTAATCAAGTAACTTTAGTGGCCAGAAACTTTAAGGATTTTGTAGCATTATTTATTAATCTTAAGGAAATATATATTTTGGAAAGATTTCAATTTTATAAGCATAAATCAGATTTTATAAACGACTATAATGATAACTATTTGAAAGATATAAGGATGAGAGAGTGTGATAATAATCTAATTATTAAACTGCTAAAAAAGAATATTACAGGTATAGCAGAAATTGATGATGTGTACGAATACATGATTGAATCCAGGAAACAAATCGAACTGGGGATAAACAATGATGATTTTGCATGATCTCTTTATGGCATCACTAAATAATCTAACTGTAACAAAAAGTTGAAAGAACGTGTTATTTAATTATATAGCTTGATTGGATAACGAAGGAGGAGTTGTATGGAGGATCAATGGAGAATTGCAAAGTATGATCCGGCATGGCGTGATTTATTTCTGGAAACGGGTTCGAAATTAAGAGCAGCGTTAGGCGAAAAGGCTGTACGGATTGATCATGTGGGGTCCACTTCAATTGCCGGAATGGACGCTAAACCCATTATCGATATACAGATATCTGTTTCCAATGTTGAAAATCTGTTGGACTACAAGCGTGAGATCGAAAGCGTCGGATTTGTATTCAGAGCAGAAAATCCGGATCAGACTAAACGTTACTTTCGTGAAGAACCTGGAAGCAGAAGGATACATGTACACGTTAGACAGGCAGGCAGTTTCTCCGAGCAAATGACCTTGCTGTTCAGAGACTATTTACGGGAGCATCCAGAAGATTGTCTGGAATATGCGGAAGAAAAGCACAGACTCATGTCATTGTATAAAGATCAGCGTCCCAAGTATGTTGAAGGAAAAGCACCAACGGTGTGGAGCATATTACAGAGAGCGCATATTTGGTCTCAAGAAATTGGATGGCAACCGGCAAGATCTGATGCATAATGATATCCAATGAGCACATCCAATGAATCGAGATAACCCTATTGGAGTGATGAGATGAACATGGGAAGAAAGCTGTTAACAACCGTTCTAACCATCATTTGTTTTACTTTGGCTGCAAGCCTCATATCAATGAATGAATCCTACAGTTTTGATTTTTACATTATTATGTATCTGGTATACGCAACTCCACTGATCGTATTGATTGGGCTGCCTTTATCGATATTGCTGGATGATCTGCTCTGCCGAATACAATTCGTTAATCATATGTTGTATCTAAGTACGAGGATATTGGGTTATGCATGTGCTGGAGTTCTAGGGATGTATATCTATTATGTGCTCATGGGAGCAGGAGAAGAAATACTGAATTTCAAAGAGACGTTAGTTCTGACCTTATTGGGTGCTTTTGCTGCTATTTTATTTGTAATGATTGATATGGGGTTGGAAGTTTGGTTACAGACGCGAAGCAGAAAGAGTTGAATTAAACTGATTCGTCAGGAGGAGAGGTATTGGCGATTAACAAAAGAATAATGAATCTATCAGCCTGGCTTGCTGTATTAGCCATCATATGTATTCCTGGAACTTTATATACAGATGATGGACCGCTCCGAACAGAGTATGGTTTCCCGATCCGATTCTTTACGGATTATCATTATGCCAACTCGGACGGAACAATCTGGTTTATATCTGGCATTCATTTAAATGTACTTCTATATTTGTTCAATGTCCTGTTTATTTATGCAGGTATTCATGTAATCTTGTATATAAAAAAGAAATTTGCTAGAACGTAAAGATGGAGTGATGACGATGAAACAACTTCCAGTAGAATGGAACTCAGACAGGCTCTTAATTTCAGATGTGAAAGAGTCCGACATTCCTGAACTCCAGTCGATTTATGATACCAGTCGATACATGCATCAATGGGATGGACGAGAGCATGATCTGGATTATGTGAAAAAATGTGTTCAAGAAGGCCACCTTCCTCCAGAAGGGAGAATGGAGAATTATCGAATTCAATCCATTCGTACAGCTGAGGATGATCGCAACATTGGTTTGTTAAGTGTGTACCACGGTTATCCTTCTGACGATTCGCTATATCTTGAGTTTCTGTATATTCAGAGTGAAATCCAGAAGCAGGGATATGGACAAGAATTAATTCAGGCACTGACTCTCCATTGTTCCGAGCTAAGTTACAAGGAAATTCGAATTAACGTGGCGCTCAAAAATTGGCCTGCATTACGCTTCTGGATCAAATCCGGATTTAATCAGATCAGCGGAATTTATGGAGATTTTGAACATTCTAATGATACCTTTGCCGATACAGAATTGATCAAATCTCTCTGAAAAATATGTTGATAAAGGGGAATATACCAATGGAAACTTTCTTTCGTTACAACTGGATCGTGCGTGAGCAATGGTATGCCTGGTGTGAAGATGTACCGCTTGAAGAACTGCTTCGGCTTCGTACGGGCGGAGTAGGTAACATATTACAAACGTTGTTTCATATCATTGATGTAGAGTGGAGCTGGCTTCAGTTGCTTCAGGGTAAACCGGATGATGCCGAAAATTTTGCAAATTACCAGAACCTTGAGGCGGTAAGACAATTGGATCGCAGATTACGTCCGGATGTGGAGGCATTTGTTACAGCATGGGAGCCGAGTATGGAAAAAAGAGCTTATATTGATCATCGCTCAGGTGGCAATGTCGCTACAGATTCATGGGGAGAAGTCATGCGACATGTGATCGCCCATGAGATCCACCATATGGGACAGCTATCGGTATGGGCCCGAGAATTGGGCAAGCAGCCGGTATCCGCCAATGTCATTGGCAAAGGACTTATTCTACCTGACTAAATGAGAGATCGGAAGGACATGGCAGGACATGGAAGGATGGAGGGTAACGATGATTACCGGACTCAGCCAGATAGATTGGATACAACTGCATGATCGTGTCCAGCAGGTGATTGAACAGGAAGTTCAGATCATTCCCTTGTCACCTGGACTGGAAGCGAGTGTAATGAGAATTGAAATGGGTGGTCAGCGGTACGTATTGAAGGTCTGGGACAAGGATTCCAAGCCGGATATCGCCAAACAATATCAATTATTATCCAAGCTTTATCATAGTGGAGTTGGTGTTTCCAAACCCTGCGGTTGGGGTGTAGACGACCAACAGAATCAGGTGCTGTTAACAAGCTATGATGGAGAGCCTATTACCCAATTAACCCAGACCAAACTGACACGGTTGGCTGAGCGATTAATGGAGGTTCATCGTTATCCGGTGAATAGAGTGGGTGCTGGAGAAGATGAAGAATACATATCCAAGTATGATTTTGTTGAATACTTTTTTCCTCAGATTGAGTCGCATGGAGATATACAAAATCTTCTAGCAAACCTGATTCAGCATGTCCAGATCAGACAGGAATGTCTGATTCATGGTGATTATAATCTGGGAAACATTCTTGAAATGGACGGTCATTACACCATCATCGATTGGACCAATGGGCAGTATGGTGATCCAAGGTACGATATGGCATGGTCTGTTTTTCTTATCACCATCTATAATGGGGGAAGTTACGGCGAGATGTATCGGGCTGCATTTGCATGTTCTGCAAGCTACAACACGTATACGCAGGAAGAGGGGCAGGTCTTTGAAGCCATGGCATGCCTGCGCTGGATTCTGTTAAAACGTGTTGGGGATGTACCCATGGGGCCGGATGTCATGCAAAGGGTTCGCAGCATAGCTGTACATAATCCATATTTGAATGAACACTTGTTGTAATCCTAGTCACGGAATATCAACGACGACAGGATACGATTGAATGAGAGTAAGACCACATGTGTGTGAATAAAATAAACAGCCTGTCCTAAATTAGCGATCCTCGCATACCTATGTTAATAGAGGAGCGTGATCGATATGGAGCAGAAAGTTCAATCCTATTTTGAATTGAAGCAGCAGCAAAAAGATATTGAGCAACAGTTGTCTGTGCTACGAGACGAGATTGTTGCGTATTGTGCAGAACAAGGAGTCTATGAGACGCAGGTTGGTGGTTACACCGTGAAAACAGTGCTTCAGAACCGCAAAGAATATGATGATCAGAAGCTGTATGCTTCTCTTCCGGACCCGGACATCTGGCGATTGTTATCCAAGGTAGACAGCCATAAGCTGAAAAGTCTCATCAAGCTGAACATTCTGTCCGAGGAGCAAATTAACCCGGCATGTACAGTGAAACATGTCACCTTATTACAGGTGGACAAGCTGTAACATTGCATCCCCTCTTCGTACTGGAGTTGAATTAAACGGAACATCACGATCACATGGCACCTTCCACGAAATAGTTTTGTTGCTATGAGCAGCGGAACGAATGTGGAGGTGTTTTTGTTTTGCGAACAGGGCGCAAGATTCATAAATAGTTAAATATGAGGGGGAAGAAGTATAATTTGTTCATTGTAAGCGCATTCAACAAAAGATATGATGGATAAAAATGGGTAGGGGGAATTGTAAATGTCGACGGAAATTCCATCATTACATGCTGCTTATGCCAACAAGTTCAAAATAGGTGCTGCTGTACATACAGGCATGTTGCAGTCCGAAGGGGAATTTATCGCGAAACACTTCAATAGCATCACGGCAGAGAATCAGATGAAATTCGGAGAAATTCACCCGGAAGAAAATCGTTATGTGTTCGATGCGGCAGATGCAATTGTTGATTTTGCTGTTGCTCAAGGAATGGGGGTTCGCGGACATACCCTTGTCTGGCACAATCAGACATCGAAATGGGTTTTCGAGGATAGCTCAGGTGCTCCCGTGTCCAGAGAACTATTATTATCTCGCTTGAAGCAACATATTGATACAGTGGTAGGACGGTATAAGGGGCAAATATATGCATGGGATGTCGTCAATGAAGCAATTGAAGATAAGACCGATCTCTTCATGCGGGACACAAAGTGGCTGCAACTCGTGGGAGAAGACTATCTGCAGCAAGCATTCAGCATGGCTCATGAAGCAGATCCCAATGCCCTTCTTTTCTATAATGACTACAATGAGACCGATCCGGTCAAACGGGAGAAAATATACAATTTGGTTCGGTCTTTGCTGGATAAGGGAGCGCCTGTACATGGAATCGGTATGCAGGGGCACTGGAATATTCATGGTCCTTCAATTGAGGAGATCCGAATGGCGATTGAGCGTTATGCTTCACTGGATGTACAGTTGCATGTTACGGAGCTGGATATGTCGGTGTTTCGTCATGAGGATCGTCGAACCGATCTTACTGCGCCCACTCCGGAAATGGCCGAGTTGCAGGAGCGTCGATATGAAGAAATCTTCGATCTGTTCCGAGAATATAAATCATCCATTACCTCAGTGACTTTCTGGGGAGTAGCGGACAATTACACCTGGTTGGATCATTTCCCGGTACGTGGACGTAAGAATTGGCCTTTTGTATTTGATCAACAGTTGCAGCCAAAGGAATCATTTTGGCGTATAATTAAAGATAACGAGAGTTAAAAAAATCAGAGTATGATTCAAATTTCTGATCGAAATGAGATGAGTGTATGGATTCCATCCGTAACTACCTGATGACATTTGCAGGGAACTTGGTGGTAGCCTATTATATTTTTGAAGAGGGCACAGTGGCCAAGCCAATGATGTTTGCCACACTCATGATGTTACTGATCATGTTGATCGATTACGTGAAAAGCAGGAACACATATTCACTGGAGTAGCATATTCGATGAGCTTAAGCGATCCTGTGACACAGGGTCGTTTTTTTTTTTATGAAAAGAAAAATGCATGTTAGGCTGATAACAGGGAGGCCGTGATTTGTTACGGAAACAATTCAAACAATGGGTTGAACAACAGGTAGATGGCCTGAAGTCTCTTCACATATCCACGGAACAGAGAGAGCATTCCGTTTATGATGACCACATCATTCCCGATCCTTCTACCGGATTCGTACATGAATCGGGGTGTGCCATCGGTCAGGTAACGGTTTGGGAGTCCGGACAAATGGAATATGAGGTCATTCACATTGAGACGGAAATGCTGATATTGTGGAAGTACATTGAACGGATCGATGAGAAAGAACCTGATTTTGCTGAACTTCTTACAACTTATTTTCAAGTGGTACAGTCCGGACAAAAGCCTTGACCGGGATTGGCTAGGTTCTCCCTGCAATGATTCGGACAACAGCTTCCATTTACATCAGGACCATTGTTCATTACACTTGATGAGTAAGACCTCATTAACTCAATTGAGATCATCAGGAGGATACCATTATGCATCAATCCGCACATATTCAGGAAGCAAGAGATTACATATTAAACCGAATCCATTCCAAACCTGCCATAGGCATGATTCTGGGTTCGGGGCTGGGAGCGCTCGCCGACGAGATTGAAAATGCGACGGTTATTCCCTACACAGAAATTCCTTACTTTGCGCAATCCGAGGCAATCGGTCATGCCAATGAATTGGTTATTGGCGAGCTGATGGGCAAGACGGTTGTAGCGATGAAAGGCCGCCTTCATTACTATGAAGGGTTTACATTGGACGAAGTGACTTTCCCTGTTCGCATTATGAAAGCGCTGGGTGTCGAGCAGTTGCTTATCACGAATGCCTGCGGAGCCATCAACACAAGCTTTGAGCCGGGACAACTGATGCTGATTACAGATCATATTAACCTGGTGGGCAACAACCCGTTGATGGGACCGAATAATGCTGAACTGGGTGTGCGCTTCCCGGACGTATCACAGGTATATAATCGTGAACTGCGCAACATTGCGCTGAAGGTTGCAGAAGAGCAAAACGTTGGCCTGCAGCAAGGTGTGTATGCATGGTGGAGTGGTCCGGCATATGAGACACCAGCAGAGATTCGCATGATTCGTACGATGGGTGCGGATGCGGTGGGTATGTCTACGGTACCTGAAGCTATTGTTGCCATTCATGGCGGTATGAAGGTGCTGGGCATTTCCTGTCTGACCAATATGGCCTGTGGCATTCTGGATCAGCCGTTAAGTCATGATGAAGTCATTGAAGTGGCTGCCCAAGTGAAAACAACCTTTATTGGTTTGGTAAAAGGCATTTTGAAAGAAATCTAATCGCGAGATGATTTCTATTCTGGACAGCGCTGGATAGGTTAAAGTCCCCATACAGCCAGCCAAGTCGAAAACACAAAAAACGTATGCTTCACGAGTTGTTACTCGTGAGACATACGTTTTTTTATTTTTATTTTGCCGAACCAAGAACCATCTGAGAATGATCGGCCATGATTGCTGGCGTAGACTCCCTGATGATGGGGTTGGTCACAATATGTGAGACCTGATACGGCTGTGTCGGGCTATTAATCCGGGATAACAGCATCTCCGCAGCCTTAATCCCCATCTCATTGCTGTAAATATGAACGGTCGTTAATGCAGGCTCAATAATTCGGGATTGGGGTGCATTATCGAATCCGCATATCGCAACATCCTGCGGAACGGAAACACCTCTGGCTTTCAAAGCACGGATCAGATCGACGGCAAGAAAATCATTAGCGCATACGTAAGCGGAAGGTAAGGAAGTCAGCTCTGCCACCCGCTGGTTCAACCATCCTGGCTTGGAGAAGCATAGGCGGTCATTATCTAGAATGCAATGAGATAGGTCTACCTGCAACCCCGATTCAAGCATAGCTCGGTGATATCCAACCCATCGTTCATTAAAGCTCTTACAGTGATTGTAGTCTCCAACAAATCCGATACTTGTGTAGCCGCTCTCAATTAATTTGGTGGTGATCTGATAGATGCTGTGTTCATTCTCCATAAGGAGCAAATCTGCATGGAATTCGGGATAACATATGTTGGAAGCGCAATCGATAAAGATCGTGGGGATGCCCAGATCGGTAATCAGCTGAGTGTATTCCAGATCAAATAATTCAATGCAAATGATGCCGTCTACTTTGGCGATATCAAAATTGTTGGGAAGTGTAAGCGCGTCTTGATCTTCGTCACGCACGATATGAATCGAGAGATTGTATCCCTCCGCACTGATTCTTTTCTCCAAACCGCTGATTAACAACGAACCAAAGTGAGATGTATTAGGCAGGTTTTCAGTTAACAAGGCGATATTGCCCGGGGCCTTGGTTAAAACATGTTCATTTTCCATATAGGCAAACTGTTTATATTTAAGTTCAATTGCTTTTTTAATTACACGGTTTCTAGTCTCATCCGGGATGTTTCCGCTATCATTCAATGCTTTGGAAGCCGTATTCCTGGAGATCCCCAAAGCATCAGCGATGTCTTGTATCGTGACTTTTTCCTTTGCCATCTAATGCTTCACCTCTACTCATCAATAGTCATCCATATTCTTCTCTAAGTCAAATGTATAATAGAACGGCACAAATAGCAATCTTTACTTTACAAATGCACAATTCCGTTTACAATTCGGAACACAAATTTAATTTTCAAAATTGTTCCAAAATTTTGGTTACAAGTGTAATGTGATTGGATGAATATCAGCGGTGACAAAGAAATATCTATGTTGATATCACCGGATTGGTGCTAATTATATGCAATTTTAGTGTTTTTTATTTACATTTAGGCAAAGAAGAAATGATCAAATGCACAAATATTTTTTACAAAATGTATTGACTAGATTCATTGAAACCTGATAAATTGTAAATTATTAAATAGGCAATTGTAAATATTGAAAGCCCTTACCGAAAACAATTGTCAACTTCAAGAATGGAACGGGGGTATCGTGTTGGATAACATAGCCGACAGCAAAAAGGGCGAAGGAAGGGTACTGAAAGTGAGGACGACAAGCGGTCAGAGGTTGCAGCAGCTCAAAAAAAATTACTTTTTATATATGTTGCTCGCACCAGCCTTAATTTTGACTCTTATTTTCAAGTACATTCCGATGTACGGAGCCATCATTGCGTTTAAGGATTTCAGTCCGATCAAAGGCATTATGGGCAGTGATTGGGTAGGACTGAAGCATTTTGAGAAATTTATAGCTTCACCCAATTTCGATATCATTTTAATGAATACGCTTAAGCTCAGCTTTTTGGGATTGATATTCAGTTTCCCGGTGCCCATTTTACTTGCACTTATGCTGAATCAGGTACGTAAAGCTGGCGTGAAGAAAAATATCCAACTGTTTCTGTATGCACCCAATTTTATCTCGGTTGTTGTGGTGGTGGGTATGCTGTTCATCTTCCTCTCACCGACAGGGCCAATTAATCAATTAGCAACCTGGATTACAGGTCAGCCAATTATGTTCATGTCTGAACCGGAATATTTCCGATGGATCTACATTTTGTCCGATATCTGGACCGGAGCGGGGTGGGCTTCCATCATATACGTTGCGGCTTTGGCCAATGTTGATCCGGAGCTTCACAATGCGGCTAATCTGGATGGAGCCAATCTCCTTCAGCGTATTCGCCACATTGATCTTCCAACGATTCGTCCGATTATGGCCATCGTCTTTATTCTTGCAGCTGGTGGCATTATGTCCATTGGATTTGAGAAGGCCTATCTGATGCAGACGTCCATGAACCTGCCTTCCTCTGAGATTATTGCAACATATGTCTACAAGGTGGGGTTACAGTCTGGAGATTACGCTTATTCTGCGGCAGTGGGATTGTTTAACTCGGTTATCAATGTGATTTTGCTGGTGACAGTGAATCTGATTGTGAAGAAATTGAATGAAGGCGAAGGCCTCTATTAGGAAAGGAGTATGTTCCATGGTTGTTAAACACACGGGAATGGATCGATTGATCCTCACACTCAATGCCATCTTTCTCACCTGTGCTGTACTGGTTGTGGTTGTTCCCCTGATTTATATTGTTATCGCCTCATTTATGGACCCCACTGTGCTACTGAATCGTGGACTGTCCTTCAATGTATCGGATTGGAGTCTGGACGGTTATCAGATGATTCTGTCCAATCCAGCCATGATCCGAGGTTTTGCAAATGCGGTACTGTACTCGGTCTCCTTTGCACTGATCACCGTGACCGTATCCATATTTGCAGGTTATGCATTGTCGGATGAAAGGCTCGCGGGACGTGGATTTTTCATGATTATCTTTATCATCACGATGTTTTTCGGCGGGGGATTAATCCCGACCTATCTACTTATTCGTAATCTCGGCATGCTGGATACGGTGTGGGCAATCATCATTCCTGGAGCCGTTAACGTCTGGAACATCATTCTCTCCAGAACCTTCTTCAAAGGAGTCCCTCGAGAACTGAAAGAAGCCGCAAACGTGGATGGCGCTTCTGAGATGAAGATTTTCTTCCAGATCGTCATTCCGTTGTCAAAGCCCATCATATTTGTACTCGCCCTTTATGCTTTCGTTGGGCAATGGAATTCCTATTTTGATGCGATGATCTATCTGGACAATCCGAATCTCCATCCGTTACAGCTCGTCCTGCGCTCCATTCTGATTCAGAATCAGGCTGCACCAGGTATGATCAGTGACCAACTCGCGATGGCGGAACTGAAAAGGCTCTCCGAGATGATTAAATATTCAGCCATTGTCATTTCGAGTCTGCCACTGATCATCATGTACCCGTTCTTCCAGAAGTATTTCGAAAAAGGTGTCATGGTTGGTTCCCTCAAATAGTGAACAGCCTGCGATACTGTAAGTTGATCCAATCCAACTCATGGAGGTCATTATCATGAAAAAAGTGAACAAGAAGTCCAGAAAAGCCGTTACAACGGCATCCCTTTCCATGTTATCTGCAATGCTCTTTCTAACCGCCTGTGGCGGGGGTGGAGGCGGCGCAGCAAGTGAGGCGCAATCCCCTGATGGCAAAGTGACATTGAATTTTATCACGCAGAGTTCTCCACTGGCTCCCGCTGATCCGAACGACAAGCTGATTAACAAGCGACTCGAAGAGAAAACCAATGTGCATATCAACTGGAAGAACTATACGAGTGATGTATTTGCGGAGAAAAGAAATCTGGCGGTGGCCAGCGGTGATTTGCCGGATGCTATTTTTGATGCAGGTTATGGGGATTATGATCTCCTGAAACTGGCGAAGGACGGGGCGATCATTCCACTTGAGGACATGATTGAACAATATATGCCCAATCTGCAAAAGGTACTGGAGGAAGCTCCCGAATACAAGAGCATGATCACGGCTCCGGACGGACATATCTATTCATTCCCATGGATTGAAGAACTCGGAAGTGGCAAACAACGGATTCAGGCAGTGGATAACTTGCCCTGGATTAATGTGGAATGGCTGAATAAGCTCGGACTGAAGATGCCAACGACAACCGAAGAGTTGAAAGAAGTGCTGATCGCGTTCAAAACCCAAGATCCCAACGGCAACGGCAAGGCCGACGAAATTCCATTGTCTTTTATTAACAAGCCAGGCGGAGAAGATCTGACATTTCTCTTTGCTGCATTTGGACTCGGGGAGAACTGGGATCATACCGTAGTAACGAATGAAGGGAAAGTCGTCTTCACAGCAGCCGATGCAGGTTACAAGGAAGCAGTTAAGTACATTCATGAACTGGTTCAGGAAGGTCTCATCGATGTTGAATCGTATCAGCAGGATTGGAACACGTATCTGGCAAAAGGCAAAGACAACAAGTACGGTATGTACTTCACATGGGATAAAGCCAACATTACAGGCATGAATGATACGTATGATGTTTTGCCTCCAATTGCCGGACCTGATGGAGAGATTAATGTCACAAGAACAAATGGCATCGGTCTTGATCGTGGTCGCATGGTCATTACCAGCAGCAATAAAAACCTCGAATCCACAGCAAAGTGGGTAGACCAATTGTACGATCCGCTCCAATCTGTGCAGAACAACTGGGGTACGTATGGAGACGAGAGTCAGCAAAATATATTTGAATTCGATGAAGCCAAGGGCATGTTGAAGCATCTTCCGCTGGAAGGCTCTGCACCTGTAGAACTCAGACAAAAGACAAGTATCGCGGGACCACTGGCCATTCTCGACAGTTATTATGACAAATACACCACCAAACCGGAAGATGCTGCATGGCGTATGGAACTGCTCGATAAATATATGGTTCCACACATGAAAGCAGATAACGTCTATCCAAGCGTGTTCTTCTCAATCGATGAGCTCGACCGCCTTTCCACCATTGAGACGGATCTGTTCGCCTATGTGCTGCGTCTGCGTACAGAATGGTATCAGAACGGGAAAGTAGATCAGGAATGGGATGCTTATCTGAAAGAGCTGGATCGTCTTGGATTGCAAGAATGGCTGCAGATTAAACAAGCGGGATATGACCGTAATAACCAATAAAGAAAAGTACGGAGGAGAAACCATAATGTCGACGATTCTACAACAAGATTACCGCAATGAATACCATTTTTCACCGAAAGAGAAGTGGATGAACGACCCGAACGGCATGGTGTTTTTCAATGGAGAGTATCACTTGTTCTATCAGTATCATCCGTTTGGTACCACATGGGGGCCAATGCATTGGGGGCACGCCGTGACCCGAGATCTCGTCACTTGGGAGGAACTTCCTGTAGCTCTGGCTCCAGATGAACATGGCATGATCTTCTCCGGCAGCGCGGTGGTGGACTGGAACAATACTTCCGGATTCTTCGAAGATGAGCCGGGGTTGGTTGCCATTTTCACACATCATCTGGAAGTGCCGAATGAGCATCCTGTTCAGCGTCAGAGTCTGGCGTATAGCAAAGACAGTGGCAGAACCTGGACCAAGTACGAGGGTAATCCGGTATTAACGCACGAATCCTTTGTAGATTTCCGTGATCCCAAAGTGTTCTGGTATGAGCAGAGCAAGGAATGGATTATGATTATCGCTTGTGGTCAAACGGTATGTCTTTATCGTTCTCCCAATCTGAAGGATTGGACGTTAGGAAGTGAATTTGGCGCCGGGATCGGTTCACACGATGGTGTGTGGGAATGTCCGGACCTGTTCCCACTTGCAGTGGATGGAGAAATTGGGCAGGAGAAGTGGGTAATGCTCGTCAGCATTGGTGCAGATCCTGCTTGTATAGAAGGCTCCAGAACGCAATATTTCACCGGGGATTTTGATGGAAGTACATTTGTCCCAGATGAGGCATCCCACATGATTCGTTGGATTGACCATGGCCGGGATAATTACGCGGGCGTGAGTTGGTCCGACATTCCGGCTGAAGATGGCAGACGCTTGTTCATGGGTTGGATGAGCAACTGGATGTATGCCAACCAGACGCCAACCGAAGATTACCGTGGAGCCATGACCATTGCCCGGGAGTTAACACTGGAGACAAGAGCGGGAGAAGTTATATTGATTCAACGTCCTGCACGTGAACTTGAGCAAGCCCGTACGCCAGTATTGTCCCTACAGGATGTTTCGATTGCACAAGTGAGTGAGCAGTTGAATGCTTTGCAACTTGTGAATTATGAGATCGACGTAGAGTGGGCTTTGGATCAGTCGTTTCATTTGGCACTAAGAAGCGGAGCTGGTAACGAAACGCTCGTTGGCGTAGACGCCAACCGAGGGGAAGTATATATCGATCGTAGTGGATCGGGTATAGGCGATTTTCATGAACATTTCCTGAGCCGCCATACAGCTGAGTTAAAAGATGTAAATGGGAATCAAAGTTTGCGTATCTTTGTAGATCATTCATCTGTGGAGGTATTTGCAAATGATGGTCAGGCGGTTATCACGGATCTGATCTATCCGGATGTGGATTCCAAGGGCATCTCTGCTCATGCCGAAAATACGGAGCTGGTCTTCTCTTCACTTCATATCTATGAGATATCATCAACCAAGGCTAAAGGTTAATTGTAATGAAGGAAAGGAGCCCAAAACGATGCGTATTGGAGCTATAGAAGCGGGCGGAACGAAGTTTGTATGTGGTGTAGGTAATGAGCATGGACAGATTGAAGATCGGATCAGCTTTCCAACAGAACATCCGGAGACCACTCTTGCCAAGGTAATCGACTATTTCAGGGATAAAGATGTGGAAGCTATGGGGATTGGCTCCTTTGGTCCGATTGATCTGCAACCGGATAGTCCCACCTATGGTTATATTACGACCACACCTAAGCCAGGGTGGGAGAACTGTAATGTGGTTGGAACCTTGAAGCATGAATTTCCGGTTCCTATCGGATGGGATACGGATGTGAATGCTGCCGCGCTAGGAGAAGTGACGTGGGGAGCAGCGCAAGGACTGGACACTTGTGTATATTACACGATTGGCACAGGCGTTGGTGTCGGAATTGTGGCAGGGGGCCAACGAGTACACGGATTGTTACACCCCGAGGGTGGACATATTCGCACAAGACGCCATCCGGACGATCACTTTGCCGGATTATGCCCGTATCATGGCGATTGCCTGGAGGGAATGGCGGCAGGGCCGGCCATTGAGGCACGCTGGCAGATCCCTGGCAGTGAACTGCCGGCAAATCATCCGGCGTGGGAGATCGAATCCTTTTACATTGCGGAGTCGATCACCACGGCCATCCTGCTTCATTCGCCGCAGAAGATCATCTTGGGTGGTGGTGTGATGCAGCAAGATCATCTGTTTCCACTGATCCGGGAGAGGGTTATCCGGAATCTCAATGGTTATGTGAATGCAGCCCAAATCACACAACATATGGACCAATATATCGTCCAGCCCGGATTAGGCCAACATGCAGGTCTATGTGGTGCGCTCGCATTGGGTCTGGAAGCAGGGCAACATGCGGCACAAGTTTCACATGCTTCGTAGTTTTATTAAATAATGTACATCCCGAAAGGGACGGTTGTTGATTTGCTTATTTTGTTAAGTTATACAAGTTGAACTAAAGATTATTTACACGGACACTACGATGACAGAATAACCTTCCAATCGCTGTTATCCCCAGATTTTTTGATCCCCTTTTCTTAAGGGGAAATCCGGTGATAAAGGCGAACGCTTCGCTTTTTCAGGTTTTTTCTGTCCTCTCCGTTATCGTGTAAATGATTAGTTCAACTTATATAGCCTTTACTGTCCTTTTACTTTTTGGATGGAGGATCTAGCTGGAAAAATATAATACATTCTAAAATCCGTTGTTGCTCAAGTCAGCTGCCAAAGGTATGATTTTGAGTGTCTATCCCTATCGTGCGATAAGACATTCAAAATTTAGCGTGTCTTCAATGGAAAGGAATCCAATCAATGAACCCAATAACAATGCGTCAAGCTGTGCAGGCAGACCAAGAGCAACTCGCTGATTTACGGGCGTTGGTATTATACGATGATCTAACCAGGTTGGGAAGGTACGATGATGTGAAAGTGCGTGAACGTTTCCGAAATACATTCGACCCTGTCCATACGCGGATTATTGAAGTGGAGGGTTCAATGGTAGGTTGTGTAGCATTAAAGCCCAAGGCTGAGGTATATCTATTGGAACATTTCTACATACATCCCGATTATCAGGGTCAGAGAATAGGAACTCAGGTGCTGAACATGCTGCTGGAACAGGATGAAGTTCAGGGCAGACAAGTTACTTTAAATGTATTGCAGGGAAGTCCTGCTCGGCGATTGTATGAACGATTTGGATTTATATTGGACAGTGAAGATGAGGTCGATGTATTCATGTCGGTACAAGTGCAGTAATAATATGATTACCATGCTTAATCAAGTTCACTTCATATGTACGCAATAATGGAGAGTATAGAAAAAAATCTTAAGAAGCGAAGAGTGGGCTTTTATCTCATAATTATCTATGTCAGGATACCGATCCCGCATGTTTGGAATGTGGAGGACAGATGTTGTATCATGGCATGTTTGAGGTAACTGCTATCGTTGTCACACATCAAAAGCGTCGTTCCAATAAAAAGGGACGGCGCTTTTAGTGTTATTAACTGCTTGTAGTATGAACTTTATTGGATGGCTGATGTAGTAGAGTATCGAGATCGCCATTCAAATCTTTCAGGTTCGGGAGAAATGAGGCAGCTATCGAACAGATGAAAGGAAGAAGACCTAAAGACAGAAATAGGAAGGGAAGGCCATAGACTTCTGCAACCGCTGCACCTGCAAAAGCGCCTACGGGCTGTAATCCTCCACTAATCAGGAATCGTATTGAATTAACCCGGCCTTGTAGAGAACTAGGCACAAGCGTACCATGTAACGAAGAGCTTAGAGAACTGAAGAAAGGCCCTGCTGCTCCTGCGGCACATAAGGCAATAAGTGCAAATGGGTAACTCGGAAATAGTCCCAACAAAGCGTTAAACAGCCCAATCGCAGCTAAGCTGCACAGCATGACCATGCGTCGTCTCTTGATTTCACCCATCCAAGAGATAATAGCTAGTCCTGCTAGTGTACCAAATGCAGAAGCGGTGGTCAGAGTGCCCATGGCTGCGGCATCCCGGTTCAACACTTCGCGGACAAAAGGAATCATCATGGTCCAGATGGCTATAGAGGACATATTGCTGATCGAAACCATAACCATAATCGAGAACATGGCTGGGAATCGCCGATAAAAAGAGAAGCCCTCTCCAATATCTCGGATATAAGCTTTGCGAGAAAAAGATGCTTGAGCTGCTGGTTTCTGCATTGTGGGCAGATAGAGCAGTGTGGTGATGGCTGCAATGTAGCAAATAGCATTGATGCCAAGTGTCGGTAACGCTCCGGATGCAGCCGTTAGAGCTCCCGCAAAGGCTGGTCCCAGCAAAGCAGCGGCATTTCGACAGCCGTCGATCACTGCGAATGCCCGCAGCAGTTTGTGTTTACCAGCTACGCCAGGTACAACAGCCATGGCCGTTGGCATAAATAGGGAGGAGCAAGTTCCGCTAAGTGATGCAGCGAGAAATAGATGCCAAAGTTGTAATTGGCCCGCAATACCCATACTTAGTGGCAACAAAAGAGCCAGCAATCGTACTGTAGCCAGTCCAGCCATGAACCGTCCACGATGCAGTCGGTCGGACAGCGGTGATCCAAGTAGCCGGAAAGCTACCTCGGGAATGCTGAAGCTTATTGCCATAGCACCCATGGCTAGCTTAGAGGCAGTTAATTCATAAACAAGCCATTCCATGGCCAAAAGACCAAATACATCACCGAGAGAACTAAGAGTAACAGTAGCCAATAAACCGTAGTAACTTCGCTTCAGCATTATGATTCCTCCGTATGATAGAATAGTGCAATTTGTGGTGAAGGAAATGCATGAATTCAACCTTCAATATAAGCTCCAATCTGCAGTGGAAGGTTGTTCAGAGCTTCCAAGCGCAGGCTATATTCGGTGTTTTTGAAATCATAATGCACGATAATCAGACCGGCTGCTCGTAAGGCTATTAGATGGTAATGCACCGTGCTCTTGGACAGTCCAACCTCACGGACAATTTCAGTGAAGGTCAGCTGTTTACCAGCCAGTAGTCGTAAGATGAACAGTCTGGTTTCATCGGACAGGGCCCGCGTTAGACGAAGTAACCCAGGGTCTGGTCGTCCCGGTTCTGTTGGCAGAATATCGCAAGAATAATTAGTAAAGATCATCTCGTCAAAGATCACTGAGGTGACAAATGGACGTGCATGATATTGAGGGATGAGGATTATTTGTTTTAGCGTATCGTTGGGATATATCCTCATGCCCTGTGTAGCTTGTTCGTATACTTCTTGGTTATTTGTCCCGTTCAGACCGGAACGTCTCGATTCAGCTTCCAAAAAGAGTCCCTCAATAATTGCCGGATCAATCTGCCCAAAATACTGAGCATCCCATTCTCGTAGCACTTCGGATGTCCGACTGCGCAATTCGGGCAGATTGGAGGGGACAGATAACTTAAAGCGAGCGGCGATGTCATACAATTGGCCTGAGGACAAATCTTCAAGCCAATTCAAAAAGTGATTCACCGAACGTTCCCCTGAACAGCTCCATATATATGGCGCAAGGCTGAAATTGTCTGTGGCTTTCATCGTATCTCGCATTTGTTGAAGTTTGGCTGGTGAGAATTGATCCTGTACATCACGAACCCATCGCTTCCCGGCATCCAGGTTAGTATGATTTTGTTTACCCATAAAAGCGCTCAGGGTGCTTACGCATTCATAAATTGGTGCAAAATCAACTTCTACTGTGTAGTTCATAAGAGTTTAGTTCCTTTCTGTATCGAGTTCTATATTTATAGAACAGATTATTTATTTTATATTATACGAACGTACTTGTTGTTTCAACATAAATTTCCCATGTTCGTACGAACTACCTTCATTCCACAAAAACGTTACACCAGAAGGGGAAGTGAAAAACATACCACTTAACGAGAGGATTTTGTTTACGCCGATGATGTGAAAGTCCGTGGGTGTTCCCGAAAATCCACACGAAACAAAGGAAGAGCCCATTCATTTAATTCTTGAATGGGTCTATTGAACTTTTCTATTATACTTTCCGATGACGTTACCCTAATATGGATAATAACCTACTTTTTATATAGGAATTATATAGTATGGAGAATGCCAAGATGCCACAATGGAAGCGAAATCTGTATATTCTGTGGTTCGGCCTGTTTTTCAATCATATGGCGTACTCGCTGTCCGTTCCGTTCTTTCCTATATTCCTGCAAAATGATCTCGGTATCCAGAGCGGCCTGGAGGCTTGGTCCGGTATTTCGATCTCCATCAGCTTTCTGATCAGTGGATTATGCGCACCCTTTTGGGGATCACTGGCTGATAAATATGGTAGTAAACTGATGCTCGTCCGCTCAGGAGTTGGGCTAGGCATTGCACATCTGGCTAACTTCTTTGTTTACGATCCATATACGTTTATCGCAGTGAGGGTCTTTCAGGGTCTTATGGCTGGTTTTCATCCCGCCTCGATTACACTGATCGGCACCAATACTCCGGAGAAACATGTGGGTTACGCACTTGGCGTGATTTCCACGGCCAGCGCTGCGGGCGGAATTCTTGGTCCTCTTGCTGGTGGTGTGTTGAGTCACTGGATTGGACTGCGAGGATGCTTCATTGCATCGGCTGTGATTACATTGATCGCGGCTCTAATGGTCCTGGGTGTTAAGGAGTCACGACAAGCTCGTACAATCGTTCCGACGAAGATCATAGGGGACTTGAAAAGAGCAGCTTCCACACCCGGTCTGATGCGGATCTACGGTCTGATTCTACTGGTTTCAACGTCTGTACTCATCATTGAACCGGTGCTGACACTCTATGTCGTCCAGATTGGAGGAGATATCGGCAGTGCAACACTTAGTGCGGGCATTGTCTTCTCGGCGATTGGTGTGGCAACCGTTATTATGGGACCGCGATGGGGGAAGATTGGTGGCAGAATCGGATACGAGAAAACGCTGTTTATCGGTCTGATTGGCGGCGGAATTGGCAGTCTGCTGCAAATGACAGCAACGAATCTGATTTATTTTGGCAGCCTGCGATTCGTCTATGGTCTGTTCTTTGCCGCGGTCTATCCGGCGCTTAATGCGCTGATTATCAAGTATGCTGACCATGATTTTCGTGGGAGGGCTGTCAGCCTGAGTCAGACGGCGAGCCAGTTCGGTATTGTACTCGGACCGTTAATCGCTGGTTTTCTGGGTGGCTGGATCGGCATTCCGTTTATTTTTCTATTCACTGGGATTGTATTGCTGGGAGCGGCTTGGGCAGTCAGGGTTAGTGATGTGAAACAGGCAAGCAAACCCGGATTAAGCATGACAACAGCAGAAGCGGGCGGAAACAGCATAAAGAAATGACAAAACGACGCAACAAAATTGAGAGATAATAGGGAGGAATATATATGTCGCAACGACAATTGAAATTGGGAGCTAATCTGAACGGAGTGGGTAACAGTATCTCCTTTTGGCGTCATCCGGATATTCCCATTAATGCAAGCGTTAGTCTGGAATTCTACAAGAAGCAGGTGCGTATCGCGGAAAAAGGGAAGTTCGATCTGCTCTTTATTGCAGATGGCCTCTTCATCAATGAGAAGTCCAATCCTCATTTTCTCAATCGCTTTGAACCTCTGACACTTCTGTCCGCACTCGCCGGGGCCACTTCCCATATTGGGCTGGTTGCTACATTGTCTACTTCCTATAGTGAACCGTTCACGGTTGCGCGGCAATTTGCTTCGCTGGATCAATTGAGCGGCGGGAGGGCTGGATGGAACGTGGTTACTTCACCTTTGGAAGGATCGGCACAGAACTTTGGCAAAGGCGAACATCCAAACCATGCGCTGCGCTACGAAATTGCGGAAGAACATCTGAATGTGGTCAAAGGTCTCTGGGATTCCTGGGAGGACGATGCCTTTGTTGGGGACAAGGAACAGGGCGTATTCTTCGATCCTGCCAAGCTGCATACGCTGAATCACAAAGGAAAGCACTTCACCGTACAGGGCCCCCTGAATGTGGGGCGTTCGAAGCAGGGTCATCCGGTGGTTTTCCAAGCAGGGTCATCCGAATCTGGTAAAGATCTGGCTGCCCGCTCGGCGGATGCTGTCTATACAGGACATGAGACGCTGGAGGAAGCAAGGGAGTTCTACCGGGATGTGAAGGCAAGAGCAGTGGCGTATGGACGTCAGGTAACGGATATCCTGATCTTCCCGGGCATCGGCCCCATTGTGGGGAGAACAGTGGAAGAGGCTGAGCGGAAGTATCAGGAGATTGCCGAACTGGTGAGCATAGATCAGGCGCTGAATTATCTGGGACGTTACTTCGATCATTACGACTTCTCCCAGTTCCCGTTGGACGAACCTTTCCCCGAGATTGGGGAGATCGGCAGCAACAGCTTCCGCAGTACAACAGATAAGATCAAGCAGCAGGCACGGGAACAGGGTCTGACCCTGCGCCAAGTAGCATTGTTAGCATCTACCCCGCGTACATCGTTCATTGGTACACCGGATCAGATCGCAGATCAGATTCAGGCATGGTTTGAAGGCGAGGCGGCAGACGGATTCAATGTTCGTACTGTGGTGCCCAATGGCTTGGAAGATTTCGTGGAGCTAGTTGTTCCGGTTCTGCAAAAACGAGGGCTGTTCCGCACGGAGTATGAGCATGAGACGCTAAGGGAGAATCTGGGACTTGAGATTCCGCGTAACCGGTATACGTTAGAAAGTGTAAGATAGAAAAGATAGAGCGGTAATGACGTTAATTTAACGTGTTGCCGCTCTTTTTGATGGTTTCTTTTTGAGAGAGTACTGTTATTATAAAATGATAAACAAGCTGTAATTCCAGACGAGTCACAGGAGGAGATTGGGATGATTAGAGGGTTAACGAATGCGGGACTGGGCAACATCGAGTCTGATGAACAATATATCACTGGCGCGGCCAAGTATGGTTTCGGATCTGTAGATTTGAATCCGCTCTCATTGATTGAAACGTATGGCAAGGAGCGGGCGCAACATCTGCTGGATAGCAATCAGGTCATTATCGGTTCATCGGGTCTGACGGTGGAGTGGCGGACAACAGATGAGCAATTCCGTGAGGGATTACAATCGTTGGTTGCCATGGCTGAAGCTTCTGCTTCGCTGGACTGTTACAACTGTTGCACGTATATTTTACCATCAACAGATCAGCCAGCAGCGCAATTTATGGCGGCAGCTACGAAACGTTTGAGACTCTGCGCAGATATTCTGGACGCTTACGGGATTAAGTTAGGGCTGGAGTTTGTTGGTTGCCATCACTTGCGGACGCAATGGAAGAATCCGTTTATCTGGCGTGTGGAAGATACGCTGGACTGGATTGAAACCATTCATGCGCCTAACGTAGGCTTGCTTGTAGATTCCTATCACTGGCATACGAATGGTTTACCGATGGAAGATCTGTTGAAGCTGAAGAAAGAGCAGATTGTTCATGTGCATATCAATGATGCCTATGATTTGCCGATCGAGCAATTGAAGGACGGAGAACGCTTGTATCCTGGGGAAGGTGTAATAGATCTGAAAGGTTTTCTGAGAAATCTGAAGGTTATTGGCTACAACGGTGTCGTGGCTCAGGAGGTGTTGGCACCTGCATCGCATCTTGGTACGAATGAACTATTTGCCAAGTCGAAGGCTGGGTTCGATAAGGTGTTTGCAGATTTCTAATTCATGCTGAGGGAAAAGGAATGAAAGAGAACGACTGGATTAAACGGGCATCCGTTTGGTCTGGTCGTTTTTTGGTATGCCTGTATTCGATATCCAAACATGTTTCTGTTCAGTGATTGTTAAGAGCTACTTGTTATATTGATAATGAACATAATCAGAAGTTTTAAGGAGGAGACGGTTTGAGTCTACACACTAAAAGGGGTGCAAGAGTCAACAGAAAACGATGGAGTGTGCTTGCTCTTGTCATTACATTACTCATAAGCGTGGGTTTCCCATCTTCATCGGCCATGGCTGCAACAGAGCCCCTTTCTTTAAATCGACCTACAGATATTAAGTTGTACAAGACGGCTGATGGCGAAACAGAAATGTTGATCGCAGATAGCGGTAACAATCGGGTTATTCGCGCTACACCGGAAGGCGAAGTGCTGTCGACGATAGAGGTCAATCAGGTGACGGCCGTTACGATGGGGAACGATGGATTAATCTATGCAGCCGAATCAGGTGCAGCCTTACAGATCCATGTTTTTAACCCGGATGGTACAGAAAACGCGCCACCGATTGAATTAAAAAATAAACAATGGATGAGTTTGGGTCAAGTTGAAGGTCAGCAATGGTATATTCGCAATGTCATCAGATTTAAACAGTTCAACAAAGAAGCTATAGCTGTAATTTATAACCAGATCAGCGTGGCGAATGATGCTACACAGAAAAACACTAAATTTGCCTATGGTTACCTGGAAAACTCGGTAGGTGGAAATGTTGGTGCTTTAAATGAATATTCCAGTGCAATCTCCGGTATTAACGAGGCTGGACAAAATTATGGGTATACCCATAGTCATGGTATATTTATGCCCCCTTTACTTAGTATACAGAATACAACTGACAAGCTTGCAAATCTGACACTGGATTTGGTAAACAAACGTTTGTACGTTGTGAGCGAGAATAAAATTATGCGGACTGATTATGAAGGCCCTAATACTCCTATCCTGGGTAACTGGTTTAGCGGAACGGAGATGTACCCGATTGACATTAAAAACCAGATCAGTGTTGATCCGGAAGGCGAAGTGTATATGGCAGATACTGCGAGAGACCGGATTGTCGTATTCAGTGCAGACGGTACTTCTGCTCGTCCTCTAGTTCTGAGTCAGGATAATACCCCTAAACCGGTTGTAGGTACATTTGCCAAAACGGTTGTAAATGGGCTCCCAATCACTTTTACATCCACAGATTTTGACAGTAATTATGCAGATCCAGGGAACCTGCTTATAACGGATATTCGTATCACATCTCTGCCTGACAGCGGTAAATTACAGTTGAATGGCGTTGATGTGGTGGCTAATCAGATTATTCCTGTAGCTGAATTAAGTACGTTGAGTTTTATTCCACCTTCTACTTTTACTGGTTTTAAGACTTCATTTGGTTGGCAGGCCAAGAATGGAGTTGTTTTTTCTGATAGCGCGGATGTAACGATCATGCTTCGAATCAAAGGGGATGCCAATGGAGATGGCGTAATTACACCAGCCGATGCGTTATTGGTCAATAAATATATTAAAGGCTTAATTACATTAACACCTGGTCAGATTGAAGCGTTGGACATGAATGATGATGGTGTACTCGATGCGAAGGATTCAGCGCTGATTATGGGCGTTTACTTGGGAATTAATTCATAATATTAGAAGGGAGTGACTATCTTGCCAAACCAAAAGGGGTATTTAATTTCTGTAAAATCCAAACGATCCATGAAGGCGCTTCTGACTATGCTGCTCACGGTTTCCATGATCTTTTCGTGGCTTCCTCAGGCACAGGCCAGTGTAGATCCTGTCATTCATATCGGAGAAGTATCTGGCAAACCAGGAGATATCGTCGAAGTGCCTGTGTCTTATGATTCGAAAGGCTCAGCATTTGCTTTTTATCACTCTGAGCTGTCCTTTGCCTACGATTCAGCTGTGCTTGAACTCGTGGAAGGGGACGAGGTTGTAAACCAGCAGGCTTATGAAAAATATCAGGGATTAAATTTAACCAAAGATACCTCTGCTTCCGGTTACATTGAAGTGTCTATGATGACTCAACAATTCATCGATGAATCTACGGAGTTGTATTCCCTTCATTTTAAGATTAAGGAAAATGCGGTTATCGGTCCAAGCTTAGTAACCCTGCAAACGGGCGTATGGACAGGGGATATTGATCCGGTTCAAGTGACCGGGCAAGTTGGACAAGTCATTGTGCTTGAAGATGTAAAGCCAGTCGGGAATGGAACTGTTGGCATTGGATCAGCACAAGGAAAAGCAGGTGAAAAGGTAACGCTATCGGTCGATACGGTGTCACTTGATCAACCAATCGGCTCTTACGGGGTACGATTGAAGTTCAATCCCGCAGCCATGCGGGTTACTGATGTTACAGGTAACAGAACGGGAATACAGTATAACGTGAATAATGAAACAGGATCACTCATCGTAGGCTGGAGTGATGAGGATGGTGGGCTCAGTCCCATTCCGGCATCCGAGAGCCCGCAGGAGTTGTTTAACATCGAATTCACGATGGCTTCCGATGTTATTGCAGGAGAGTATCCGGTCCAGGTTGTCGACACGGCCCTGCCTGAACACTTTACGGTGACGGATGCTGATGCAATTGAGATGAACAAGCAGATTGTACCAGGCAAAATCACAGTCGTGGGCTCACCGGTTACACCAACAACCCCATCCAATCCGGGTTCGTCCGGTTCAGGAAGTTCATCCGGTGGTTCGTTAACACCATCACCGTCTGCAAGCACTTCCGAGAAGATTACCGTTAATGTGACCAATGAACGGAACACGAATGCCGTTGTTTCAGAAACGATTATTGAAAGAACAACAGGGGCAGATGGACGCAAAAAAGACGAGGTGAATCTGACGGCCGAGCAGACTTCTCGTGCAATTGAAACCCTGAAGAAGGCAGGTTCGACTATTGCCCGGATCATGATTCCGGATGAGAAGGACGAGGTATCTGAACTGAACGTGAAGCTGCCTGCCAAGTCTACTGCACTAATGGCAGACGAGAAGATGAATCTGTATATTGAAACGGATAACGCATCTCTGCAACTTCCGGCGAAATCTTTGCAAGGACTGGACTCGGACGTATTTTTCCACCTTGTTCCGATCAAGGATGCCGCAGGGCGTGAGGTAGTAGAGCAGCGAATTAAGAAGGATCCATTAATTGTAGAACAGCCAATCAATACCTCCGACTTCCGTTTAATAGGTCGTCCAATGACCATTGAGACAAATATGAGCAGTCGTCCGGTGACAGTAGTGCTACCGATCAGGGATACGAACCTGACACAGAAGGAACTGCACAAGCTGCAAGTATTTATTGAACATAGCGATGGGACCAAGGAACTCGTTAAGGGTAAACTTGTTAAGTTTAATGTAACAGACCAACCGGGAATTGAGTTTGAAGTCACCAAGTTCAGCACATTTTCCATTATTCTCATGAATGGCAGCCAATCCTCAGCGTACATTCAAGGTTATGCCGACGGTACATTCAGACCGAATCAGGCGGTTCAACGTGCCGAAATGGCTGCATTGCTATCTCGCGTATTACCTTCAGACAGCGAGGAAGCTACGCTCAGTTCATCGTATCGGGATATGCCTGTTGCGGAGTGGGCCCGCGATGCCATTACAAAGGCGACAGCAGCAGGTTATATGCGTGGTAATGCTGCGGGTGATTTCATGCCAGGGCGCTCTATCACACGTGCCGAGATGGCTGTCATCATCGAGCGGATTTTGACAATTCAAGAGTCAGCTGCCGATGTCAATACAGAAGCAACTGAAGCAACAGCAGCTTTGCCAAGCGAAGCTACGGATATTACACCGCACTGGGCCCGAGAGGCGGTTCAACATGTATTGGCAACGGGAGTCATGCGTGTGTCGCAAGACGGAGCATTCCGCCCGAACGATGCTGTGACGCGAGCAGAGGCCGTCACGTTGCTGAATCGTTTGGTGAAGATCGAGCCTGATCTGTCCGGTGCATCGAGATGGAAGGATGTATCTGCAGATCACTGGGCTTACGGCGCGATTCAGGCTGCATCCCAGAATTAAAAAGTAGATTGCTGATCCTGCTTGTCCCTGTCTTCAGTTGGGGAAGAGCAGGATCAGATGAAATCCAGGAGGCATCTGCGGATGCCTTTTTTTCATCGTTATATGGTAGTTATCAAAAAGGATGGACAGCTTCAGGTGCGAGTGGGAAAATAACGCTATGCAAGATAGACGTTTACTGGAGAAAGAGAGATGACAGTCATCAGAACGGATCGATTTATGTTAGGGATCGGACTCATGACCCTGCTGCTTGCGCTAGTGGTAACATGGCAGATCTCAGGTGGACACGAAAAGCCCGTGGCCAGACAGGGCATTCTGGACTTGGCGGGTATGAAGTGGACGAGCCAATCCGTCATTCCACTGGATGGAGAGTGGGAGTTCTATCCGGAACAGTTGCTCTCCCCACAGCAGATTCATAGTATGCATGATAAACCTGTCATGATGCAAGTGCCAGGTAATTGGGACGACGAGAGAAACAACCAGGGCTATCCGATGAAAGGCAAAAGTTATGGAACCTACCGCTTGATTGTGCAAAACGTGCCGCAAGGTGAGCTGCTGGCCATTGCCAAACGTTATGTTCGTTTTGCAGATGCAATGTATGTGGATGGCAAGTTGATGAGTCGTTCCGGTCAGCCGGGAACCTCTGCCACCTCGTACGTCCCGCGCAATGAACCTTATACGATCTATTTTCACCCTGAACGTACAGAGATTGAAGTTGTGCTGCAAGTAGCCAATTTTGATTTCCGCAGTGGTGGCATCTATAACTCAATGGATCTGGGACCAGGCAGTTACATGGAAACAAGAACGATCATTCAATCCGGACTTGAGCTATTAATTATAGGGATTGTGGTAATTTTTGGATTGTTGTTTCTGTATCTGTATATCCGTCTGCATCGGGATGGAAATCAGCTGTTGTATGCGCTGTTCTTCATCGGTTTTGCATTGACGGTTGTGACTAACGGGGAGCGTTTGCTGTTACAGTTGCTGCCGGACATTCCTTTTGAGTTGGCGTATAAATTGAAATACATGTCGGTATACGGAGTGTCTGTGATTGTCAGCATGATTACCTGGAGACTTACTCCCGATCTCGCGCCCGTGTTAAAAAGGTGGCTTCAGGTACCCAGCATGGTACTGACTGTCTATCTGGCATTTATTGCGCTGGCACCATTTCGTGTCTATTCCTATATTCAGGAGAGTATGTACGCTATTAATCTGTGTGCCTATGCAGTGGCTTTCATGGTTATTATACATCAGTATGTTCGGGCAAGGTACGGTAACCGGAGTCGGTCCCAGGCGCAATTGCTTATCATCTGCATCTGGCTTATGCTGATCAACTATGTGCTTGGAATCATTGTGACATGGTACCCGATCAGTCAGGTGCTGCTGAACTGTACAACGCTTGTGATTTTGTGTGCCTTTGCCATGTTGCTGATCTATCAATACACACAGGCATATGATTCGATGCAGCAACTTACGCATCAACTTCAACTGTCGGACAAAGCCAAGGATGAGTTCTTGCTTCTGACTTCGCATGAGTTAAATTCGCCGCTCCATAGCATTATTCATCTGTCCCGCTCCCTTCTCACAACGTCACTGAGACGCACCAATGAATTGGAAATTCAGGGCAAGCTTCAGCTTATTCGCAATACGGCGTACCGAATGTCCAATCTGGTCAATGATCTGATTGATATATCACGATTCAGGGATGGCAGCATAAAACTCTCCATGGGAAGCGTTGATCTGGTATCCTGCCTTTCACTGGTTACGGAAGTGCTGGGATTTTTGGCTTCTGGCAAAGGAATTGTTATGATTCGCAGACTGGAGCCTGAAGCACGTTATGTCATAGCGGATGAGAGTCGGCTGCTGCAAGTGCTGTATAACCTGGTCTACCACATGATGGGACAACATCATAATGGGAAGCTGGTACTGGCGTGCGAAAGGCATCTGGATCATGTGCGAATTACTCTTTATCTGGAAGCTGATTCGGATTGGAGTACTCTGCAAAGTCAGGGTGCAGACCCTGTTCTACAGCAAGGGGATGAGATTGCTGCGGGGGTTGCTGTTGCAGCGGAAATGGTCAGTGCAATGAGAGGGAAACTCGTGGTAAACGATGAAGCAGCATCAATCATGATTGAGCTTCCTCACGCAGTTAGCACCAACAAGCCCGATTTGGCCGAGGTAGCCGCAACGCAGGAGACTGATGTGAAGGAGGAGAAAAAGGTGGGAAGCGTGATTTCAGCCCACGTATTAATTGCGACATCTGATCTTGTGGATATGGAACAATTGAATACATTGCTTGCTACAGAAGGCTTTCATCTGAGCTTCGCTGACTCTGATGTCAAGGTTCGGACTGCTCTGGCTGGTGGGAAGTTGCCCGATCTTGTGATTGTCGACGCGATGTTGCCTGAGGTGACCGGGTATGAGCTGTGCAAGCAGGTACGGATGGAGTTCAGTCAGGTAGATTTACCAATTCTGTTTATTAACATGCGCAGTACACCAGCAGATATTGAGGCATGCATTCAGGCCGGCGGTAATGATTTTATTACCCGTCCACTGGATGCTGGCGAAATTCTTGTCCGGATCCATACCTTGCTCGGCATGAAGCAACTGGTGAAAGAGGCGGCGAGTAACGAGATGGCCTTTTTGCGTTCACAGATCAAGCCGCATTTTCTGTATAATGCGTTGGGCACCATCATGTCGTTATGTTTTACGGATGGGCCGAGAGCCGGAGAATTGCTAGGCAGTTTCAGTCGTTATCTGCGTATACTCTTCCATCTGGATAACACGGAGGAGTTGATTCCGCTTAGTAAAGAGATGGAGTTAATTCGAGCCTATGTGGAGATAGAGCAGGAGCGATTCGGTTCACGGCTTCAGGTTAAACTGGACGTGGACAGCTCGTTATATTCCTGTAAAGTCATGCCGCTCCTGATTGAACCGCTGGTGGAAAACGCCATTCGGCATGGCGTATCCAAGAAGATTGACGGCGGAACCGTTCGCTTGACCATTCGAAGATATGAGGATAGCGTTCAAGTGGTGGTTGAGGATGATGGTGTGGGCATGTCTGGTAAGCAGGTTGCCTTTATTATGAATAGAAGTCATACAGAACAAGGTATTGGCCTGCAAAATGTACAGAGACGATTGAAACATATGAACGGACAAGCACCTGTGATTCAGAGTGAACAAGGTCTGGGCACCAAGGTTACCATTAAATTTCCATATCAATAATACAGAGGGGGAGAGACCGTGTTGCAGGCCTATTTGGTGGACGATGAGCCGCATGCGCTGAATATGCTGGAGATGTTTCTAACTCGAACGGGAGAAGTCGCCATTGCTGGGCGTTCGGTGAATGGATTCGAGGCACTGGAGGCACTTCAGCATACACGACCGGATATCTGGTTCCTCGATATTGAGATGCCGGGCATGAGCGGATTGGAGCTTGCAGCGAATATCCATGAAGTCGAACCGGATGCCGTCATTGTATTTACAACGGCTTATGATCATTATGCTGTCTCTGCTTTTGAACATGAGGCTCTGGATTACCTGCTTAAACCGATTGAGATGGGCCGATTGTCCAAAACCATTGACAGACTGCTGAAGGATAAGGGAAATGCGGCTAAGTCAACTGCAGCGGAACCAGCACGGCAATCTTCGGGGAACAGCAATGAGTCAAATCAATTATTTGTACAAATGTTGGGGAATTTTCGTGTCACGCCTACGAATGGTGAAATGGTCATGTGGCGTACAGCGAAGGAGAAGGAACTGTTTGCATATTTGCTATTGCATGACCCGATCACCGGTGTTGTTCACCGGGATCGCATTATTGACCATCTGTGGCCTGATGAGCGTTACGAAAAGGCCAAAATCTATATGCATACCTGTGTGAGTCTGCTGAGGAAAAACCTGAAGAAGTTGGGAATGGAGCAGATGGTCAGCTACAGGAATGAACATTACATGCTGGACAAAAAGCGAATCCGTGCTGATGTATATGATGTACTGGAACTTGTACTTCGGATGCAACGCGAGGAGGATGTTCCACTGGCTCAAATGGAGCGGACTTTACATATGTATCAGGATGAACTGCTTCCGCAGGAAGATTATTTCTGGATGTCTGAACTTAGCCAGAAGATCGAGCGCGGTGCATTGGAACTGATGCTGAAGCTGTCCGAGAAGTACCTGGAACTGCATAACGACAAGAAGGCAGCAGAAGCAGCGGAACGTGCCATGCGGCATTCCCCTTATGAAGAAGAAGCGTATCGTTGTGCCATGCAAGCATATTTGTCCATGGGCAATCATGACCATGTCTTACGTATCTATCGCGATCTTGAAGAACGTTTAAGTGAGTTGCATATTCGTCCTTCTTCAGTGAGCACACGATTATATGAGCAGATTAAAGCTTGAAGTGTTAAGGAGTAGCTGCAATGATTCAACGTATGCATGATGATCTGAAATTCCCAAAAAAATTGTCTTGGAGAATGTCTTCCAGCCCATGTTTTTTGTTTATATGAAAACATTGACAATGTGCTAAAAATCCCAGGATTTCCCGTTTGCAATTCGCACCTATAATTACAACGTAATAGGTTATTTTTACTATGAACGTGGAACTTTGGGGGGGATGAGGCAGACAAGCTCTCATATGGATGATACATGCAGCATATTAGACAACAGGCACGGCATGAATGACCGGATACCCGACACACGGATTGAGGGTAAAGTTGCCGTAGGAGGATCCGATATCTACAGTGGTGAAGTTCATGTGGAGACCCTTGGTAAGAAGATCGGCATGGTCTTCCAGCAACCGAACCTTTTTCCCAAATCCATCTATGATCACGTGACCTTTGGACCCAAACAGCATGGATCCCCTCTCTACCTTCAAGATTGAGGAGCTGACGCACGAATTGAAGGAGCGCGTTATACCATTGCAGCAAGGCGCTCGATTATCCCAGCAGACCGTGTTCTTCCTAAATGGCGAAGTGGTGGAGTGTTCCGCTTCCCAAAGCATGTTCGCTGAGCCAGCGGATGTACGTACACAGGATTATATTAGTGGCCGGTTTGGTTGAATGTTTTATCGTTGAGAAGTGTGAAAGTCTTTCAGATCTGATCTGAAAGACTTTTTGCTGTTTTTACAGACGTATGTATCCGGTTGAAACACGGAAAATGAACTAAGAATGATTTTTGTTATACTGTGATTCAATTGTTAGAATTCCATATTTTTGATATTATCAGTTACATTGGTCAACAGCATAATACGAAGTTTTTAGTAGATAAGGAGTACATAAGATGAAATTTTTATTTGAATTAATGTTATCCATGCTTCTGTTAACGAATGGCGCAAGTGGTGAACCGATTACCAAAGAAGAAATTCATAGTTATCTCAAAATGCATCATCTGAAATACGCAGAAATCAAAATCGTGAATGATCAATCGGCACTTTTGGTTAGTGTAAAAGGGGAAGAGGCCAAAGCGTCCGTACTTACCAAATCACCCAAGAACAAGCTTGTCATGCAACCAAATCAGTATGTATGGAAAGAAGATGAGGAAGGGATTTCAGTCCAGAAATTAGGGGATTATCTCTGTGTTGTTATTCACGATAGAGCAGTGCCTCATGATATGGATTTTGTGAATATTATATACACGGACGAAAATTGGATCGAGAGGAAGGACCGTTATTATTTTAATGGAAAGCAAGCGCTTGTTATTCCAATACCCATTCAACAAAAATACCTTGTTGTAGCCATCTATGGTAATGATGGTTTTATCCATGATATGAGCAAACACTTACCGTAGGCAATTTAATAATGGAAGTAGGTTCATCAATCACATCTTAAATCTTACAAATAACTTGCACCCAGTTCACAAAAGTAAAGATGTAAAGGCTGCAACAAAATCCCGCTCACCCAAAGTACCTGCGGCTTCAGGACATATCATGCCTGTGGTTCGTGGGTGCTTTTTCTATACTCGGCGTATGCGTAACCCTGATCTTTTTACAAAAATCACTATGTTCTCCGCTTGATGATTCCGCCTATGTCAATTCTCCTCCTAATGATCCACAGCAGTGGTGGAACTTTCCTGAATCGTGAACAATCTCTGAATTTTGCATCACCTCCTAATTGCTGCGTTATCCCTAGATTCACTCCCCCAATATGGAGCAGTATAGAGTATAACTTCGTTAGGATAAGTTAGAAAAACCTTTAACGGAATATGAAAGAATACAGCCATATGTAAAATTTTAAATACATGCTTTCAGGCCGTTGACCCTGCCCCCAAAAGTCTCTTATATTTACTCCCGACACAACAACTCAGAACGGGTGGTGGGATGATTTTGTTCATTCATAAAGGCAAGAAAATGCTCGCTATGCTTACACTTATACCCTTGGCTACAGGGATGGTCATGGGAGCTTTCCCTGCTGCGATAACATATGCAGATGCAGGAGACAACACACCAATCAACAGCCAGGCAACAGGTTCTTGGCAAACGGGAGATTTGCATGTACATACGTTTGAGTCCGATGATGCACAGGTTTCACTGGAGGACGTGCTTGATGCGGTTTTAACCAAATATGGGCTGGACTGGATCGCGCTGACGGATCACTTGCGGTTATCCAAGCGGGATCACAACGGCGCAGACATTCCAAGTGGACCGATTCCCATGTCCCAAGGAATGAATGAATATCAGGTACCACAGATCAAGGCCCTTCAGGATGCAGGCAAATACGCGGGTAAAACGATCTTCTCCGGTTTCGAATGGGACATGCCTACACATGAACATGTTGGGGTGGGGATTCTTACGGATGAGCCGAACTCAACCGAAGCGCTGAACGCTGCCAAGGAATTCGAGTATCGTTTCACGAATCGCGCAGCGAACCTGTTTAATGCGGCAGACGTAGCGAATTGGGATCAGAACGGGGGGCGTGCCTACACGACTCATCAGGATGCCTTAACCGCCATCAATTGGCTCGCGACCAACTATCCAATGACAAGTTATGCGATGATCAACCACCCTTCACGGGGCAAAAACAAATATACCATCGCGGACTTCCGTGATTTCAACGATTTGGCTCCACAAGTGGTATTCGGTATCGAAGGCATGCTCGGCAATCAGATGGAACCGGATCGTGGTGGGTACAACACAAGCTACAATGTAGCTAATCCGACCGCTGATGATGGATACAAATACCGTACATACGGCGGCGTAGACTACATGGTCGCCAAGGTTGGCGGATTATGGGATGCATTGCTTGGAGAAGGACGTCATTTCTGGAACTATGGCAATTCGGACTACCATTTCAAGACGATTGGCACGAATTCCAGTGGTTATTTTCCGGGCGAATATGCCAAGACGTATTCCTGGGTTGAGGGTACAGGGATGCAGGCTGTTCTGGATGGACTGCGTTCGGGGAAATCATTTTCCGTATTCGGTGACCTGATCAATGCACTGGACTTCACGGCATCCGGAGCGGGTAATCAGGTTGAGATGGGCGGAGACCTTAATGTTACCCAAGGTGATGAAGTAGAGCTGAAGATTCGCTTCAAGAGTCCCGCGACGAGTAACAACTATGAAAATCCAATCAACAGTGGTGCGTCCGCCGGACAAGTACCCGTTGTGGATCACGTTGATCTCATCGCCGGAGATGTTACAGCCAAGGTCCAGAAGGGTACAGCCGCATATACCAAAGACACCAATGACTCTACCAGAGTACTGGCTACTTTCACGTCCAACGATTGGACGACAGATGCCGAAGGCTATAATGTCATCACGTACAAGATCCAAGCTACAGACCAGGACAAGTATTTCCGCCTGCGCGGGACGAATCTGGGCATGAACGTGACAGGTGAGACTGTCAATGGCGAACCGCAGCTTGATCCGAAAAATACGACTGCGGATGCAACCACCCGTTTTAATCAAATTAATGATAGCAACTACCGCGACCTGTGGTTCTACTCCAACCCAATTTTTATGAGTGCCACACCTTATAGTGATGCACAGGCGGTAACTGATACAATTCAAGCAATCGATTTGGGTGATCTGAGCGCGGTCACTTCCGACCTTACCCTTCCTGTTGAAGGAAAGCATGGTGCAACCATTAGTTGGTCCAGCTCCAACCCGGAACGAATGAATAACGAAGGCAAGCTGCTAACACAACCTGACAATAATGAGCGATTGGAACTGACGGCAACTGTGCAGCGTGGAACGGAATCTCAAAACAAAACGTTCACTGTCATTGTGGAAGGTACGAATAATCAGGCGCTGGTGTTGAAAAGCAACATGACTACCGCTGACGGTCAGCCATATTACACGGATACATGGACGAACCAGTCCGTAACAGTTAGTGTAACCGGCGCAGTATACGCACCTGCTACTTCTGCGATCATCGAGTTGTCTCGTGACGGAGGGCAGACGTACGAGCCATATGAAGAGAATACGCCTTTGGAGATAACGGAGCCGGGAGAGCACAACCTTTTATTCCGGGCAACCGATGATCTTGAACAAACGTATACTTTACCTCTGGTCATTAAAATGGACCGTGAGATTCCCGTCATCAGCTTGCAAGGTAGCAGCCAGATGACGTTGAATGTGGGAGACACATACAATGAGCCTGGAGCACAGGCTTCTGATAATGTCGGCATCCGTGGTTCCGTGAAGGTGGATGGCACGGTGAACACACAAGCAGCAGGAATCTACACCCTTCGGTATAACGTGAAGGATATCGCTGGTAATGCAGCACAGGAAGTTTTCCGTACCGTGACTGTACAACCCCGCTCAGGCAATAGTGGCGGGGGTTCAGGTGGAGGCAATGGAGGCAACTCTGGTGGGAATTCAGGAGGAAGCACACCAAGTGTGCCAACAACGCCAACCGTTCCAACCACACCAACGAGGCCGGGGACGGGGGCAGATTCATCCACTGAAGTGAAGGTTGAGGTGGAAGCGAATCAGCCGGTCCAAACGGGTCTGAAAGACATCGTACAATTCAACGCTCCGACGGGAGCCATCGGTTCCAAGGATACGTTGCAAGTGTCCGTGGTGGCCAAGGACAAGTTGCAGAAGACAGCTTCCCTGAATGTACTTGGACAAGCTGTACAGATTAGTCGCAGTGGCGGAAGAACATTGAATGATCAGGCCGTATTGAGCTTGAAAGTGGATTCGACAGAACTGCCGAATGGCACCCAACCTGCAATCTACTATTATAATGAAGCTCGTCAGAGCTGGGTATTTATCGGTGGCAAGACGGATACAGCAGGAAGCATAACGGCTAATGTGAATCATCTGGGCACATTCGTTGTGTCAAGCTATGCACCCTTGAATCTGTTTGACCTGAGTGGACACTGGGCTGCCGACTACGCAGATCGTTTGCTGGGTATGAACGTGATTCAAGGGTACACAAATGGAACATTCCAACCATCGAAGAAGATTACCCGGGCAGAGTTTGTTACGTTGCTCAGCAAGGCGCTGGCATTGAAGTCTGTCGAATCGGATACAACGTTTGCAGATCAAGGTAATCTGCCCGACTGGGCGAAAAGAGACATAGCCGCAGCCGTGCAAGCTGGAATCGTGAAAGGCTACGGCGATAACACATTTAAGCCCGGTCGGACGATTACCCGTGCCGAGATGGCAGTCATGGTGGCGAATGCGCTAAAAGCAAGTTCGGAGGCACAAGCCGGGATGTCTGGCAATACATCCGTTAAACCAAGTTTTAATGATGCATCGCAGACGCCGTCTTGGGCACAGGAAGCACTGGATGCAGCGGTGCAGGCGAAGATTGTTAGCGGATATACGGACCATACGGTTCGTGCAGGCAGTGAAACGACTCGAGCGGAAGCTGTGACGATGATCTACAAACTGCTTTTGGCGCTTCACGTGTAACTGCAAAGTATTTAATGAAAATAAACGAAGGTCATCCTGACAAGGATGGCCTTTGTTTATTTTGCATGTGGGCAGGTTATGAAGAGTCTGCTCCCAGCGCAGCTTATTCTTCCTGTTCTATAATCTCCACATCGGTTTTATTGGAGGCTAGGAAAGAAGGAAGCAGACTGCCATCGGGCAGTGCAATGTTAAAATGTAATAACGCCTGATTAAGCAATCGACAGTGTTCAGGTATGCTGTGCACCAGCACATTAAATTGAATGTCTACCGTCCCTCCTGGGGCGATTGTCCCCAGTGAAAGTCCCTTCACAACGTCTCCATCGGGTAGGAGCTGTCCGTTAACCACCACGCTGCCACAAATAAAGGTGGACTCCGCTTGGAGTACATCTTTCAGAATGACATCTATCGCTGGCAATGAGCTTGCGTTATGAATCAAAATTTTGTAACGGAGATGAGAATGGACTTCGACCTCAGATTTGTTTGCACTTTTGACAATGGTGAGCTGTGGCAAACGACTCGGAATAACCACTGTTTCGGATTGGAGTGACCCAACTGTTGCTTGACCCTGAGCTTGAAATTGGGCTGTAAACTGATTAAGGATACTTCCGTTTACGGGCTGGTTAATGACGATAACCTCAAACGTAATACTTGCGCTATGCCCCGGCTGAAGGGATGCAATGAAAATACCCGCGGCTGGATGAGCTCCAGCAACCAGTTGTCCGTCCAATCTTACACTACCCTCAACGAATTGGGTTCCAGTCGGAATTGGGTCGGTAATCGTAACCTGAACGATTGGTTTTCCCGTATTGGTAACGACGATCTGGTATGTGATGGTGTCGCCCACAACAACTGAAGTTTTATCCGCTGTTTTTTGAAGGGTAATCTGTGTTGGCGAAGTGGCGGTTACGAGTACGTTGACGGGATTGGATTGGAGTGTAAAAATTGTCTGTCCCAACGTATAGCGGAGGTTCGCCTGATTTGTAATTAGTGAAAGCGTAGTGTTTGCGTTTACTCTGACTTGGAAGGACAACACGGTGGTGCCTCCTGGCGGAATAATGCCGAGATTGATTCCGGCCGCAGGGTTTCCCAACGGTGCCGCTACTCCGTTAACGACTACACTGCCCGTTACCAATGATGTTCCTTGAGGAACAGGATCGGTTAATACAACCGAACTTATGAGTGATCGGTTATTATTGCGTATAAGGATGCTATAAGTAATGACATCACCAGGTAAGGCATCAGGTCTGTTCGCCGTTTTGATAATAGATACATTGGGATTGTTTACATAAAGGATAATGGAATTCGATTGTGAGTTGTCCGTTAGTGTTCGTCCGTCTGCGGTAAGGAAAGTAAAGCTTGCAGTCGCTTGATTTATAATCTCCAAACTTGGAGGTATGGAGGTAAGGGTCACCGAGAATGTGACTTCCATTTGCTGCCCCGGAGCAATCGTTCCCAATGGAATGCCAGTACCTGGGTTGGCTGAGGGTAAACGGCTGCCATTGGATACGACACTTCCCTGCACAAAAGTCGTATTGGCTGACAATATATCGAACAAGGTCACTTGAGCTGGAACTGGACCTGAATTACGGACAGTAAACAGGTACTGAACCGTATCTCCAATCTGTACATTTTGAGTACTTGCCGCTTTGACTATGGTGATGATCGGGAGATCTACAGGTGTTGTCACTGCATTGGACTCCACGGTATCTGTGAAATCTCCTGTGGTGAATCGGACTTGTGCCTGATTGGTTACAAGGACAGGCATAGGCTCGTTAATCACACTATCATTAACTATGACTTGAAAAGTGACGGCTACTGAGTCATTTTACAGGATCGAACTGATCGTTATGCCTGTAGACGGATCGGCGTCAGGGGTAACGGTGCCATCTACAGTAACACTTCCTGGAACAAATGTGGTACCGACCGGGATCGGATCCGTAAGCAAAACATCGGTAATGGGCGTCGATACATTATTTTCGATCAAAATCGTATAAGTGATTGTTTCCCCTATCTGAACATGCTGGGCAGGTGTTGATTTCAATACGGATATAATATTCTCAGCCGTAACCGGGATGGAGACGATATTGGATAATACGCTGTCACTGAGAATGCGACCATCTGGCAGAATGGCAATATAGTCAGCTCTGGTTTGATTGTTCAGTACAGGCGGATCAGGAAGCGAAGTGACTGCAGCCTGAAATGTGACATGTACAGGGAATTCACGAGATATCGTGCCCAGAATAACGCCTGTCACTGGATTGGTCCCGCTCCATCGATTCCCGTTAATGAATATACTGTTCTGCACAAACGTCTCTCCCGGCGGGAGTGGGTCAAACAATATGACATCTGCATTCAGATTCCCCGTATTGGTGATGAGTAGAGAGTACGTAATGGTGTCTCCCACAACCGCAATTGATTCGGAGGCTGATTTCTCAATATTTATAATTGGACTATATACGGGGATGGTCACTATATTGGACAAGTTCTCTATAGTGGTTGTTCCGACAGTAAATTGGATGGTTGCCTGATCTGTCAAGTAAAAAGGATTGGGCAGAGGCACAGGCAGATCGGTAACGCTGACCTGGAAGGTCACAACAACCTGACTATTGCCAGGAATGCTGCCGACATTAATACCAGCAGAAGGATCGGCTCCCGGAATGACCGTCCCATTCAAGGTTACACTATCTGGAACAAGCTCGGAGCCGGCCGAGATCGAGTCGGTAAAGATGATGTCATTAACCGTGAAGCTTTCAATATTATCGATAACGATGGTGTAAGTGATCACATCTCCGTCCACAGCATCAATCACATCAGCGCTTTTGGTTACAATCGGGTCTGGAGACGATATCGGTATGTTGATTTCATTGGAAGGGGAGCTTCCCGGAATGACACGCCCATCCGGTGGACTAAATGTATAGTCCGTCGTTGCCTGATTCACTAGTTGCTGATTGGCAGGCAGTGTATTTACGATAATCTGAAATGTAACAAATAGGGATTCCCCCGGAGCCAGCGTTCCTAAAGGAATACCTGGATTAGGATCAGCCGCAGGCAATGGAATGCCATTGGCTATCACGGTCCCTGGTACAAAGGCAACATCAGGCGGAATTATATCCGTCAGTGTCGCGTCTGCGGCGATATTGCCTGAATTCGTGACATTGAATTGGAATGTTAACGTTTGACCAACGGTTGCAAAGGTAGGATCGGAGCTTTTGGTTGTTGTAATGATAGGCTGATATACGGGTATGACTAGAGGATCAGAGAAAGATGCTTGCTCGAACGGGCCACTCGTAAACGTAACCTGTGCCTGATCAGCCAACTCGGGCGGATCAGGTAAGAAAATAACGTTAGTGCTGAATGTGACGGTGACAGACACACCTGGGCCAATCGTTCCAAGGCTTACCCCTGTGGCCGGATCTGCTGTGGGCTGAACGATTCCATCAATGGTTACACTGCCAGGAATAAATGCCGATCCGATTGGAATGGCATCTGCAAATACAACGTTGTCAATTGGATCAGTATCTGAATTGGTGATAACTACGGTGTAGGTTAGTGTATCTCCTATAACAGCATCAGTGGCACTTGCTGTTTTGGTAACACTGACCAGCGGAGTGGATACAGTCACGGTTACGATGTTGGAAACAGATGTGTCTGTGATCACACGCCCATCAGGCAGTTGGGAGGTATAGTTCACAGCCCCCTGATTCGTTAAGTCAAATCCCCGAAACAGCCCAGACACCAGTACCTGGAATGTGACAGTTACCGTATCACCAATGGCGACATTTCCAACGTTGATACCAGAAACGGGATCATCTGTCGGCTGTACAGTGCCATTAACCGTAACACTTCCTGGTACAAAGCTGGAACCTTCCGGAATCGGGTCCGTTACGGTGCTGATGGCATCAATATTTCCGACATTTGTTACGACCAGTGTATATGTCACCGTGCTGCCAACTAGAGCATTGGCTGTATCTGCGCTTTTCTCAATCGTGATGTCCGGTTGAAAGACAGGGACAGTGACCGCATTGGACGGAGCCTCATTGGAGATGATGGGGCCATCCGGAACAGTAGGTGCTGTATAACCGACTTTTGCTTGGTCAAACAGACGAGGTGGTGTAGGCAATGAGGTCACCTGCACCTGAAATGTAACGATAACCGAGCTGCCGGCCGGAAGTGAGCCGACAAAAATTCCGGTTAGGGGCTCCGTTCCCGGCTGTGATACCCCATTAATGGTAACTGTGTCGGGTATAAAGGAGCTTCCCGCAGGAATGTTGTCGAACACCACCACATCCGTAGCGTCCGAAACGGAAGTATTTTCCACAAGCACCGAATACGTAATCGTATCTCCGACAATTGCATTCTGTTCACTCGCGGTCTTCGTGGCAGTAATCACAGGGGTATTAATATTGATCTGCAGGGCAAAGGAATCAACCAAGTATCCGTCGCCCGAAGTTGTTAAACGCAGTAAAGCGGAAGTTTGGGTGTTCACAAGTGTAGTACTGACATCCACGTTAGTAATGTCCCATCCTTGTCGTCCGCCCACAATATTCGTCCCAGGCGTCCCGTTGATCTGATTTCGGTTGCCGAAGGTGCCTGTGGTGTCCAATGCCCCGGTATCTCCGTTAATCTGGGAGGCGAAGAAATTCGTTGCGAAATTGTTCGGACCGGATAATGCCCTTAGATTGGAGACGGTGGGACCAAACAAAGCCTGATCTCCCGTTTTGTTCGCATCTCCCTCTTGAGCTCCGAGTAAGGCTCTGCCAGCCAGAGGGCCAGAAAATGGTGTTGCAAAGCCCTCAATCGGTGTAGTAACCGGACCTGATGTCGAAAGGATAACCTCGGCACCTACCCGAATCGAAAGGTTCCGCAGGGGCAAGGTTGGATTGCGGTAAACTACGCCAAGTGTCCAGCCTGCATGATTCGACGTCGGATCAGGAATGGACAACGTCCCGACTACGCCACCTGTCACATATATACCTGCCCCACTAGCTCGAATTAAATCCGTTACGTCCGATGATCTTACGTAAGCGAAGGTTCTTGGAAATCCAGATGCCGTTGAAAGTAGAACTTCTCTAGCTGTGGCTGGATCGGGAGAGACGGTGGTTACACCGACGGGTGTGGTCAGAATGACGTCTTTGTTAATAAAAGCCGAATTGTTCTCCTGATTATCAATGAATGTTCCACCCCAGATTAGTTCCGCATAGAGAACAGTACTTCCCACAGGCAGATTGAGAACAGCAGCTGAGCTGTTGTTCTGAAATACGTTGGTGGTTCCAGGTGGATAGGAGCCGAACTGTACGTTGGTATCCGTGATGATGTACCCTCCAATACTGTCCACCGTACCGGGAACACCCACCGTATTGGACCGGCTTAGCCCTAGCGTATTTCCTGTAAAAGTTATAGCCCCGGTATCATTGATTACGTATCTTTCAATGAAAGCCACTGTATTTCACATCCTTTATCATAAATTCACTCTAATCAATATATTGGGGGCGAAAAAAATTATGAGGAAGTACGGGCTTAATGTTGAGCAGGAACGGAAATTTGTGATTTTTTGTGTTTTCGCTATCTTTAATTCTGCCAGTTCTCAGCAGAAGTTAAGAGGACAAGTTATTGTGATAGAATAAGTTATCTGGATGATGAAACGGTGGGGGCTTGGAACATGAACAAAACGGAGCGGCAGCTTGCAATTACGCTTGAATTGCAGCGAAGAAAGATGTTAAGAGCAGAAGATTTAGCGGCTCAATTCGAGACAAGTGTACGTACGATATATCGAGATATCCAGGCATTAAGTGAAGCTGGCGTTCCGATCATGGGAGCCCCGGGTCATGGGTATTCCTTGATGGAAGGATATTTTCTGCCCCCGGTAAGCTTCAGCGCAGAAGAAGCGGTATCCCTGCTTATGGGAGCTGATTTTATTGAACAGAGATTGGATACGGAATACGCGATGCAGGCTAAATCGGCTCAACGGAAAATTGAAGCCATCTTACCTGAATCCGTTCGTAACGAGTCCACACGTGTCCGGGAAACGATGCGAACGCTTCATACGCTTGAACCCTTAACTCGAGTGAGGGTGAAGACATACCTTAACCAGATTCGTAATGCCATTTTGGAGCAACGGAAGATCAGCTTTATGTACCTGAAGAAAATGCCGGGAGCGGATGGCACTCGGTATAACATGCGTGAGGTTTCCCCCTATGGACTCTCGCTTGTCCAGGAGAATTGGGTATTGATTGCACGTTGTGATCTAAGGCAAGACATTCGTCATTTTCGTTTGTCACGCATGACTGAACTTTCAGAGCTGGAGGAACACTTCCATTTTCCGCCAGATTTTGATCTGAACAGTTATCGACCTCCTGACGACCGTAACGAACACGTATTCATTCGGGCTAAACCTGAGATTGCTGACAAAATTATGGAGGCCCTTCATTTCTATATGGATGCATTTGAGGAGGAAGAGGATGGTGTGATTTTTCATTTTCGTGTCCGCCATCCGGAGGAAATATTACATTATTTGCTTGGCTGGGGTGGGGATATCGAGGTCTTGGAGCCGGAGTCTTTACGCTTTCGAATGCAGGAAGTCGCCAAAAACATCTTAAAACACTACTGACATACACCTGTCAGTAGTGTTTTTTTATACTTGGATATATCACAGATCAAGAGGAATTGGAGTTGGTTGCGGATGAGAAGTGCAACGGAAGTATTGGAATCATTAGAAAAGACAGACAGTAGATATTGGATTGGTGTTGTATCTGCTTCTCATGTGAATGTAGCCGTAGAGGGAGGGTTTGCGCAGCTGTGCCATGGCAAGTCCGCAATGTTGAGACAGATGTCCCCAGGTGACTGGATGATATACTATTCTCCACGTACAGAGATATCAACAGGGAAGCCACTTCAGGCGTTTACCGCTATTGGTCAGATTATCGACAACAGGGTTTACCAATTTCAGATGTCGGAATCCTTTGTACCCTTTCGCCGAGATCTCCGTTATCTTCCATGCCGAGAAGTGAAGATTGCAACCTTGTTAGACCAACTCACTTTTACACGCGGCAATCGGAATTGGGGATTTCCATTTCGCAAAGGCCATTTTGAGATTGGGGCTGAAGACTTCATGATGATAGCTTCCTCCATGTTGGAAGGTGAGACACAATCACTACTGGATATTAGCTCAAGCCAGAAATGTTAACCAAACCAAAAGGCCCATAGATTGCCTATGGACCTTTTTGCTTTATGGATAATCATATCCTCCACCGTGGATATTACATTTGCGAAGACGCTGGATGCCCAGGGAAAGACCTTTGACCGTTCCGTATTTCTCAATCGCTTGAATCATATATACCGAACAGCTTGGTTCAAAGCGACATTTGTTCCTCACTTCAATGGGTGCAAAACGTTGATAAATTCTAACATTCCATATCAGGATTGCTCCAGCACGTCGTAGAACGATGAAAAACATACTTGCTATGAAAACAATCTGGGCACCTAGCAAAGCATTTACTGGAATGAATAGATTCAGAAGATAGAAACAGATCATAGAGATGACTAGTCCTGTGAATAGTGCAAGTGTAACGTTGAGTAAAGACTTCAACCAATCGATTTCTGGAATAACATGAGTTCTTATATAGAAACTGCTTCGAGGATCGTTTTCTTCATGATGTGTATGTAAGAGTCTAATAAGTTCTTCTTCGGATGGCATGTTATTATATATCAGTTCCTCAGATTCGGAGTTTCTCATGATTGTTGTGCGATTAATGCATCTCTCTGTAGAAAATCAGCATATAATGATGCGTTGTAACGGGTTGCTGGAGACAACCGGGCTTCTCGGTAACGGCTAGCGACTCCATGGATTGATAGATCCATCCGGATTTTGCTTTGTGATTGATGATATCAGCGAATAAATTAACAGCAGCCTGAGTATCACCTCGGTTTACTTGAACATTCTTGGGACCTGGAACAACTGTGTACTCTCTCATTTGAATCATCCTTTCATATGTTGGAATTATGGAAATAGACATTCCATTATTTTACTATGGGTATGGTGAACTGTCGATTGAAACTTATTAGATGAGATTGGATTGAATGATAGGGCACCCTGAGAGGGTGGCTATGTTTGCTATTAAGGTTTAAATTCAAGTGGAAAGGTCAATAAAAGCTCTGTAAGCAACGCTGTACAATCCAATGAAAACCAGTACAATTGAACCTATAAGAACATGATATAAAGAGAGGTATTTCTCCATGACGGATACAAGTGGGAATCGCAAAGTTGACGGCTATCTTAAGAAACTTAAAACGTGGCAGGAAGAGTCCATGAAGCTGAGAGAGATTATTCGGGATTTTGACCTGACAGAGGATATGAAATGGATGCATCCTTGTTATATGCTTGATGGGAAAAACATCGTCCTAATCCATGGTTTCAAAGAGTACGTCGCGATCCTGTTCTTCAAAGGTGCTCTGCTGAAGGATACACATGGCATTTTGGTTCAGCAAACGGAGAATGTACAGGCAGAGCGCCAGCTTCGCTTCACCAGTCTGGAGCAGATTGTGGAGCAGGAGGCTTGGATCAAAGCCTACATCCAGCAAGCGATTGAAGTGGAACAAGCCGGATTGCAAGTGGAGATGAAAAAGACTGCCGAATATAGCGTTCCGGAGGAACTTCAGCAGCAGTTCGATGAGAATCCTGCTTTCCGAGATGCATTTGAAGCACTCACACCCGGACGGCAGCGGGCCTATCTCTATTATTTCTCACAACCGAAGCAATCCAAGACAAAAGTGTCACGAATCGAGAAGTACATGCAGCCGATCCTGGAGGGCAAAGGGTTGAATGATTAATCTTATAACAATATATTTGAGGAAAATGAAAAGTTAAACGAGTTGAAAGCCTTTCAGAATATAATACGAAAGGCTTTTTGCTGTTTTTAATAAAAATTTAGATAACAGGAGGCGTCCCATATGATTCGAACTTACCAATACTACGCAATTTTTAATTTTGCTGAAGATGGAATTAATGTTACATTTCCTGATCTGCCTGGATGTATCACCTGTGGCAATTCAGTTGAAGAAGCATTATTCATGGCGAAAGAAGCACTTGAATTATTTTTGGATGGAGAACCTTTTGAAGATATTCCGCCACCTCAAAGCACAATGCCTGAATTATTGAACTCTAAAGATAAAGCGTATTTAATTGAAGCCAATATTACGTATTACTGATCGACTCTACTTTTACATATCTGAATTCACCAAACTGAGTTTAGAACATCGTCGACTTCTTTGATTCTTGTGACAGATGGTGTTTGAATTAGATTTCCTTTGACCATGACCATAGAGATGTCGGACAAGGCCTCAATATGTTCCAGCGGATTTTGCTCCATCATAATCAGATCAGCATGTTTCCCGATATCCACCGTCCCTGTAACATCGTCAACACCCAGGATCTTTGCATTGGTTCGAGTCACCATGTCGATGACCTGTTTGTTGTTCAGGTTGGTCTGTCTCATGTAGTGGTCCATCTCCCTCCACATATCATAGTGAGTCACGTAAGGCATGGCGGCATCATTACCGATCCCGATGATGATGTCGTTTTCGATCGCTTGTTTTACACCTTTGAGCATGGAATCGTAGACGAGTCTGGAATTTTCTTTTACCGTTGCACTTACCTTCGTTACGCTAGTATCCAGTGAAGCGGATGGATAGGCGGCTTGCAGGGTGGGGATGAGTGCGGTGTAGCCATTCAGGGCATTGGGATTATTTTTGAACAAACGAATGATTTCGTCGTCCATCTCCGAACCGTGCTCGATCGTATCGACGCCACCTTGTAACGCAACACGTACACCTTCCGTGCTTTCCACATGGGCTGCTACCCGCAGGCCAATCTTATGCGCTTCGTCACAGATCGCCGCAACTTCGTCCACTGTCATCTGTAAACGTCCAGCTTCGCCAACCATCTTTGCATCCGTCACGCCACCCGTCACACAGATTTTGATCAAATCCACGCCGTGTTTCACATTGATGCGCACATTCTTTCTGGCTTCCCACGGAGAGTCGCCCACAAGAGCCAGGAATGGAGCACCATGTCCCCCCGTTACACTTAGGAAAAACCCGGAGACAAGCAGATTAGGGCCGACAAAGTCGCCGTTATTAATCTCATCCCGCAGCTGAACGTCCGTGTAAAAGAATTCCCCCACACTGCGCATCGTTGTTACACCCGCATGGAGAGCGGTCAGCGCGTTGCGTTTCATTCGTTTTTTCAATATGTTTCTGCCGAATTTCGTATTCAGGATTCGATCATATGCGAACTTCAACATACCTTCGCTGACCGACAGACTGAATGGTTTACCATCTGCAAAGAGGTGCGCGTGAGCATTAATCAGGCCAGGCATACCATAGGAAACGATTCCTTGATAGTGAATGGCTGGTACGTTATTAAAACAACCCTTTTTCAAGGGGGATTTCTTGATGAACTTCGACCTTATAGCGTTATTAGCTTTACCGAGATGACTTTGATAAAGGTTAACGCGATTTGAGTTGAATGATATTACAAAAAGTGAGTAGATATATATATATTATTGATAGTAAGAATTGCAGCATGAAAAAATACCTAATTATAATATGAAAAATAATCTAATAAACATGGTATTTTTTCATTTTACAAAAAGGTAATATGTTAAAAAGAATGGTGGAAATTGTAATAAATTGAGTTGTGTAACATTAACTGAAGTGGACGAGGTGTGATTTATGAGCATCATTGATGTAAACGGTATCACAAAGGTTTATCGGCAATACAAAAGATTTTCGGGATTGGTTGGCTCTCTGAGAAGTCTAGTTACTAGGCAGTATACGGAGGAAGTAGCGGTACGTGATATCACTTTTTCGATAAAGGAAGGAGAAGCAGTAGGTTATCTAGGTCCAAACGGTGCGGGCAAATCCACCATGATTAAGATGATGACGGGAATATTGGTTCCGACTTCTGGCCAGCTAAGGGTTCTTGGTTCGATCCCACATGAAGCAAGGCAGAGCAATTCTCAAAATATTGGCGTTGTGTTTGGACAAAGGAGTAATTTATGGTGGGATCTTCCGGTTCGTGATTCTTTTGATCTTCATAAATACATATATAAGCTCTCAGACTCCACATATCAAAAAAATCTGAACTACTATTCCGATCTCCTAGCGTTATCCTCATTTATTGAAAAGCCTGTTAGACAATTAAGTTTGGGTCAAAGAATGCGAGTGGAAATCGCAATGGCCTTACTGCATGATCCCAAAATTTTATTTCTAGACGAACCAACGATTGGTCTGGATGTCATTGCCAAAGAACAGATTAGGGAATTTCTAAGGATGATTAATCGTGAGAAGAAAGTCTCCATTGTTTTGACGACTCATGACATGAAGGATATTGAGGAAATTTGCCAACGAATGATTGTTGTGAACAAAGGCAATATGGTTTATGACGGATCTGTCGAACAACTTCGAACAACGTTGGGTGATCAGCGCCAGGTTATCATTTACTTCCGGGAAGAACCAGGCGTGATTGATATACCCGGGATTAAACTAATAAAGGACGAAGGGTTAAGAAAAACGTACTTATTTGAAAAAAGCGACAGGACCGTATTTGATTGTGTGAATCAGATCGCTAGTGAACATGCAGTTGAAGATGCTTCTATTGAAAGCGCAGACATAGATTCGGTCATTCGGAAACTCTATAGAAAATTGGACGAAGAAGATAGAGCAAATGAGTTGTGAAAGGAGGGCCTGGGTTGAAAACGTATATTATGTTTGGTGTAAAAACATTCTCGAATCAACTTTCATATCGTTCTGAAGTTTGGCTAAGATTGCTCGGGAATTTTGTGGCTATTTTGATTCTGACTGAGATCTGGAGAGCAGTTCTAGGGAATGGAGAGATTGAAGGCATAGGTGTAGAGCAAATGATTACATATAGCATTATCAACACGTTGCTTGCTGCCCTGCTACTTACCGGAATTAGTGCAAAAGTGGATAACAGTCTAAAAACAGGTTCAATCGCTTCGGAACTTATTAAACCTCTTTCTTATCCTCTACATCTATTATCTGAGGGACTAGGGAATTCATTCTATCAGTTGGTGTTTACTTCTATTCCTTCTTTATTCATCGCATGGTTTTTCTTTGGTTTTCTTCCTCCAGCTTCGGCAATTCATTTTCTGTTTTTTTTGATTGCTTTAATCCTGGCATTGGCCATTTCGTTTTTGTTGGGGTACCTTATATCTTTATTGGCTTTTTGGCTCATGAATCACTTTGCATTAAATTGGATGTTGGGCGGATTCATCACGATTTTTTCAGGTTCCTTTTTACCCTTATGGTTTTTTCCGGATTCGTGGGTGACCATAACCAAAATGCTTCCTTTCCTGTACCTGGGATATCTTCCTGCTGCAATCTATTTGGGAGCGGTCACGATTCAGGAGATAGGAACTTTTATTATTACAGGTCTAGTATGGACTGCGGGGCTGACTCTTCTTGTGTGCTGGTTATGGAATAGGGCGATCAAGCGTCTGGTGGTCCAAGGTGGATAATGTAGCTGTAGAGAGGCTGATCTAAATGACATTGAAACTTTTTGGGAAATTAGTCTTTTTGTTAACTAAAGAAAGAATGGAATATCGCGGGGACTTCTTCCTTGCAGTTATTGCTCAAATCATTAATTATACCGGAGATTATATTATTATTTGGCTGTTTCTAAGAAAGTTTGATACTCTGGCCGGTTGGTCCTGGCCTGAAATTGCGTTGTTGTACAGTCTGGGGCTGTTCACTTACGCACTAGGAGCCTCTTTTTCATTTGTGCAAATGCGGGACCTTGAGAATCAAGTGAAGAATGGGACATTTGATTCAATATTGATCAAACCCGTGAATCCATACCTATACTTGGTATGCAGGGGATTCAACTTGGGATACCTTGCACATGTGGCGATATCAGGGTCTGTGCTGCTCTGGGCACTCTTTAAGTTAAACCTGAATTTATCCGGGGCTGAAGTGCTGTACCTTATTCTCTGTATCATTGGCGGGGCCATGATTCAGGCTGGATTCATGTCGGTAATCGGAGCCGTATCCTTTGTTTGGATTAGAACGAATTTTTTGTTCACCTTATTTTTCAAATTTAAGGAATTCATATCGTATCCACTCCCTGTATTCGGTACATTCATACAAGTACTTTTAACGTTTGTCATTCCATTTGCGTTCATCAATTTCTATCCTGCTGCATTCTTGCTTACCAAAGGCACCGCGCTGTTGTCATCATGGACGATGTGGATTGTACCTGTGATAGGTCCTCTGGTTTATTTGCTTGGTTACCGTCTGTGGATGCTCAGCGTGAATAAATATCAAGGTGCAGGAGGTTAAGTCTGTGGAACAAATAAAGGAGGCTATCTCGAATCTTTTACCTCAAACGGACAAAATGGGAGTCATGCAATTTATCAGGCAACATCGTTTAGTAAGTTTCGTTAGTTCTCGATTTGAGGGTGGTTATACAAAAGAGTTGGAAATTGATCTGTATAATATTAAGAAGTTGAATGAGGCTAAATTAGCTTTTTTGAATGGGCTTGGCCATTGTATAACAACCTATGCGACAAATGGAGACCCCATTCCTTCCTTGAGGGCGAGCCGTTTATAGTCAGTGTCTTTGACGATATCAACCGAAACTCTTGATTTTTATTGGAATACCTTAAATAGGGAAACCAAAGTAGCTGTTTTAGCCAAATATATTCATATTGAGAACGGGAAAGTCACCATTAACTGCATTAATAAGCATTCATACAATGGAATTACCCAATCAAATTATCGTAAAAAGTCGACAATTAAGTGTTGTCAACTTTTTATATGTTTCTGTGATAGTTTGTCTTAAGCTATAGACACGAATGAGTTAATTTTGTTCTTACATCTCATTTTCAACCCGAACTTAAGCATAAGAGATCGGGACAAATAAGGCAGGCAGTTGATTCAATACCTTGATCTTCGTAATCTTCAAAATATTTAACCTTGTACAAAGCACCAAGATGCCGCCAATCATAGTAATATCATTTATGAGGTTGGACAAGATGTTCTCGAAATTAATCAGTTGCCCAATGATCCCGTCTATGGTGAGGAAAATGATAAACATAATCTGATATTGACTGTTGGATATGCTGTTCATGGTTGTACTCGTGCCTATGATGAGCGCGCTGATTCCAATCACTTGATTGAGTATGGACTTGTATCCGTCATTCATGAACTCTTGGAGAGGGCCCCACGGGTACTTCCGCATATAATGAAAAACAATTGAAAATATACCAAGCATGATTTCATTCCTGATCCTATTTTTAATTCTGAATTCACCAAACTGAGTTTAGAACATCGTCGACTTCTTTGATTCTTGTGACAGATGGTGTTTGAATTAGATTTCCTTTGACCATGACTATAGAGATGTCTGACAAGGCTCCGATATGTTCCAGCGGATTTTGCTCCATCATAATCAGATCAGCATGTTTCCCGATATCCACCGTCCCTGTAACATCGTCAACACCGAGGATCTTCGCATTGGTTCGAGTTACCATGTCGATGACCTGTTTGTTGTTCAGGTTGGCCTGTCTCATGTAGTGGTCCATCTCTCTCCACATATCATAGTGAGTTACGTAAGGCATGGCGGCATCGGTGCCAATCCCGATGGTAATGTCGTTTTCGATCGCTTGCTTCACACCTTTGAGCATGGAATCGTAGACGAGTCTGGAATTTTCTTTTACCGTTGCACTTACCTTCGTTACGCTGGTATCCAGTGAGGCGGCTGGATAGGCGGCTTGCAGGGTGGGGATGAGTGCGGTATAGCCATTCAGGGCATTGGGATTATTTTTGTACAAACGAATGATTTCGTCATCCATCTCCGAACCATGCTCAATGGTATCCACGCCACCTTGTAACGCAACACGTACACCTTCCGTGCTTTCCACATGGGCTGCTACCCGCAGGCCAATCTTATGCGCTTCGTCACAGATCGCCGCAACTTCCTCCACCGTCATCTGTAAACGACCAGCTTCGCCCACCATTTTCGCATCCGTCACGCCGCCCGTCACACAGATTTTGATCAGATCCACACTGTGTTTCACATTGATGCGTACATTTTTTCTGGCTTCCCACGGGGAATCGCCCACCAGAGCCAGGAATGGAGCGCCGTGTCCGCCTGTGACACTTAGGAAAAACCCGGAGACAAGCAGATTAGGACCGACAAAGTCACCGTTATTAATCTCATCCCGCAGCTGGACGTCGGTGTAAAAGAATTCTCCCACGCTGCGCATCGTTGTTACACCCGCATGGAGTGCGGTCAGCGCGTTGCGTTTCATGCGTTTTTTCAATATGTTTCTGCCGAATTTCGTATTCAGGATTCGATCATATGCGAACTTCAACATACCTTCGCTGACCGAGAGACTGAATGGTTTACCATCTGCAAAGAGGTGCACGTGGGCGTTGATCAGTCCTGGCATTACGTATTTTCCTGAGAGGTCGATTGTTCTGTAATGACTTGGGATAATAAGTTCATGATCTCGGCCGATATCCTGAATAAGTCCTTGTTCATTGACGAGAATTGTCATGTTTTTTTGCAGATTGCTGTTGGCATCTCCGTGGATCAGATTGACGTTTTTTAATGCGTAAGCGGTGTTCATGTTGTGTTCCTCCTTAGAATGTGGGTGAAGCTATATAAGTTGAATGATGGGTATGTACACTTATCACTCCGATGACAGAACAACCTTCGGATCGCTGTTATCCCCAGATTTTTTTGATACTCTCTTATTAGGGGAAATCCGGTGATAAGCACATGCTTACGATGTAGCTTTCTTTCAGAAAGCTTTTGGCGAACTCTTCGCTTCCTCTGGTTATTTCTGTCCTCTCCGTTATCGGGTAAATGTAGGTTCAACTTAAATAGTTTGGTAAATGGTAAATATTCAACTTAAAAAATGAATAATTAATTCATTTTTGGATCAAAAAAATAGAGCTGCTTAATGTTAGATATTTTTTGCGTGCAAACCAAGTGAAAATGACCTGATCTGCACGCTTTGTCTAACCAGCATAATTGATGAGAAGGAGCGTTATTCATTGAGACTTTTCATACCGTACAGTCTGTATACATACAACGCTTCGAATATTTGCTTCCGGCTGTCCTCGCTCATATCCCGCTTCAACAGATCCAGGTTCATGTCGATCACGTTGTGTGCGAGGATGTTCAGTAGGATCAAGTTCTCCTCGGTGCCAATCTCATACCGTTTATATTGGTTCTTCAGATAGGCCTTCTTGGTTTCGATCATCAGCTCAACAAGTTCATTCTTGGCGTTGGTGTAGATCGTTCCTTTATTCTTTTCGAAGATGATCACAATCTGATTCCGGTATTTCCGTAATACATCCACCTGTTCCTGTAACAGCGCCGACTTTCGCTCGCTATCCGTTTCCTCGAACAAGGTCTGATTATCAAAGTGAATCGTCTCCACCAGCACATTTTTCAGATAATCCACCAGATCCGGCGGCACGACAGCGTAGAAGAGTTCCTTCTTGTTCTTAAAATAAGTATAGATATTGCCCACGGAAATATTGATCTCATCCGCGATATCGCTCATCTTGGCATCCACATAGCCTTTTTCAAAAAAGACCTTGAGCGCCGCGTATTCAATCTCTTTCCTAACTTCGTCTTTCTTGGCTTGCACCATCGGGAACGACTCCTTAATAGTGAATGGTTAGTTCGTTATTAGGATAGACCTTTTTTTAGGGGGTGTCAAATCGGGGAGGAAATTCCAACAGTAATGTAACAAATATGCTACCTAAGTTGTAGCTAAGTGGATATTTTTTATATTGTCGGACTTGAATACAAGAAAAATTAAGCAGCCTTAGTTCAGTCGAATATTGAACCAAGGCTACTTAGGGAACTGTTTCAAAACATCTACTTTGTATAGAAGGGGATTGTTTAGATTGAATTATGAGATTCATTTATAAGTTATCAGAGCAAAATTAAAATACGACTAACTTCCGTTGATTGCTTCGGTTGCCCCAGCAATATCTCTACTGGTTGGAAAAGATGCTGTTGAAGTCGAATATCCATACATTAGCTTTCCTTGATTATTATCACTATAAAGATCATTTAATCCAATAGCATGACCGAGTTCATGTGTTAAGGCATGTGAATTTTGGGCAGCTGTTCTAGAAGACATAATTGATGTGTTCATTCCTAAAGTCCAAGCATATAAATGTCCGTTAACGTCAGAATAATAATTACCAAAGTAAGCAATGGTACTCGTGTTAGGATCAGTGTATTTAATAACTCTTCCGTTAGTAGACTCAGTATTAGTTTTTGTAATATTAACTACACCAGTAGTATTCCACCTTGAGGCTCCGTTACTGACATATCCAGCGTATGTTGAGTCAACATTTTGGAGATTATAAGTGAAACTTGAAGAACCTTGTTGATTGTTACAATCAACAGAGTATCCAGAAGATTCTCCATTCGGGTGACAAGTATTAGGAGACTTATGTGCATATGCATTTATAGGAACAAGAGTTGATAAAAGAAGAGAAGTTATTGACAATTTTACTAGGAATTTTCTCATAATCTATACCCCATTTCTTTCTCTTTGTTAAATTATTTAGTTACTGATTCTATTTTCTTAATGAATTCTTCTTCGTTGAGCACTTGAGTGTTAGGCGTTTCATTGAGATTTAAAGTATGGTTGTTCTCAACATCATAAAGTTCTTTGTCAATATACCCTAATTTTTCAACAGTGTTATTTCTAATATTTTTATACATATTAGTCTCTTCACCCAGTATCCAATAAAGGTTTGGATATTCTTCTGCCACAGAACCAACAGCTTTTTTCAAGAATAGAATATATTCTTCATTTTCTTGGAATAACGGATTATCATTAAACAAGACTTCACTATTACCTTGTTGCATGATACTAATAGTTTCTGATACTAGTGTAGGGTCACTTTTTTGTGTACTTAGAATTTGAGCATTAAATATACTTTTAGGCACGGGTTCGGTAAGTTCACCAAGGTTTTCACGTAATACTACTTTGACAATTAAATCTGCTTGTTTAACCCCATCCTCGAAGGGAAATACCTCTAGTTGACCTTTGAAGGTTTTCTTTTCATCCGTTTCTTGATTATTAATAGGTCCTGAAGTCTGAGCATCCCCATTAACGACTGACCCTGAATTCCTTTGATCAAGTGTACCTGAGTAAATCATTCCTCCTGCCATTAAAGAGAGTATGACTGTTGAAAAAACTAATTTTTTATTCATAAAGCTAACCTCCAATCTAAATTTATGTTCTTTCCAATAATTAGACGGTGGAACTTCTAGGAATGTTTAACATATTTATATAAAAAATTGAATTAATGATTTTTATGTTGGAAATCTATAATAATAATACTTCATAAAGCCGCATGTGTAGCAGGCAAAACTTAAAGATTACTATAAATTCATTCAGTCAAATAGATGATTACTGTTAATAAACAATGATGCGAATAGGAATACAATGGTACGTTCTCACGTACCACATCTTTACTAGTGATATGTTACCCTGTCCTTAACAAAGGAGTGGTGACATGACAAGTACCAACAGCGAAGACCTCGCTTCGCAGTACGTACAACTCGTCCGACAAGAAGACGATTACGTCGATCAACTGGTCACATGTAACAAACTCATCCTGGACGCCATGGATATTATCGCGAGGCAGGCAGGTGTGCTAGACATGGAGACAGTGAAACAAGCAGCATATCACCTTCATGCCATGGAGCAGGATCTAAACCGAAAATTATTTAAAGTCCGACTGGAGAAGAGCATCTTGGCAAATCAAATGAGCCAGTCTACATAAAACCACTTTAACTAAAGGACAGTGCAGGATCACACAAGATGATCATGAACTGTCCTTTTGCCTTCCCATCCAAACGTTTTCCCCTTCCAATTAAGCATTGACTTTCCCCACAAATCCCCCTACACTTCAATTATTAAAACACTTTTAAAAACTTTCATTGAATGGTTCGAAATGAACGAAAGGAGGCATATAACTAACGATGTTACCCACATCACACAACACCCAACAGGTGAAGCGCATTAACGTTGAATTGGTAAAGAACACACTCAGATCCATGGGCGTAGGCACGAAGGCTTCCATCGCGAACTTGACGAAACTCAGCGTAGCGACATGCGGCACGATCCTGAACGAATTACTCCAAACTGGTGAGATTATTGATCTGGGCCCGGATGAATCGAGTGGGGGAAGACCTGCAAGTCGGTATCAGTTCAATGCGGACTACGCCAGTGTGCTGTGTCTGATTATTCGGACAGAGGGCGGCATTCACTCAATCACACATACATATGCCAATCTGAACGGAGATATGGCGGACGAACAGACGCTCATTTTGGAAGAAATTAATGTAACGGTGGTAGAGGATCTGATTGCAAATCTGATCGAACAACACCACAATGTGCAGGCGATTGGTATCGGCATACCTGGTGTGGCGCACAACGGCGTGATTGGGATTTGCGATGTACCGGAGCTGATGTATCAGCCGCTCGGGCCAAGGCTTAAGGAGCAATATGAAGACGTGGAAGTGGTTATTGGCAACGACATGAACCTGACAGTTTACGGACTTTACAACCAGCAGCAATTTGAGGAAGAGAAGAACTTCGCGGTGGTGACGTTTCCGGAGAATCATTTTCCGGGTGCAGGCTTTATCATTGATGGTCGTCCGCTGACGGGGAACACGCAATTTGGGGGCGAGGTGTCCTTTTTACCTTTTGGCGTGTCACGGGAAGAGCAGCTGCGCATGTTGAAAACGACGGAAGGGTTGCAGGAACTCGTCACAAAGACGCTGATCTCCATCATTGCGATTATTAACCCGGCAGCGATTGTCGTTACGGGCGATACAATGGACCCGGCTATGCGGGATGACCTGTTACAAGGCTGTCGGGATCACCTGATCCCACAGGAACATATGCCGGAGTTGATCATCCAAAGAGACACTCGGCGCGAGTATGTGACTGGGCTAGTCGCTGTTACACTGGAGAGCCTGACCTACCGCATTCAGGTAATTGAGAAGCAGTGGTAAAGGAACTGAACGTCGATCAGAAGGATGATCTTTCATCAGATCAATGAGTTGTAATATCCCTTTTATATAAGTGAACTATTTCATTGAACAGGTAACAGAGAGGACAGAAAAAACCTGAAAAAGCGAAGCGGTCACCTTTATCCCCGGATTTTCCCTTTGGAGAAGGGAATTCAAAAAAATCTGGGGATAACAGTGATTGGAAGGTTATTCTGTCATCGGAGTGTCCGAGTTAATGACCCTTGTTTCAACTTATATAGACACACTGGAGGAACTTATTTTGAATCAGCAAGCAGATACACAAGGCAACAAACGAAAGTTCAACAAGCTGTACGCCATGCAACTGGCAACAATCTTTTTGGGATTTATCGTATTTGGCATATCGGAAAATATTAAGGGACCAGCCATTCCGCGCATTCAATTCGACTTCAATCTGGATGAGAAACAGCTCGGGACGTTATTGTCCCTGAATGCACTGGGTTACCTGATTGCCTGCTCCTTCACAGCTATTCTGGTTCGCAAATGGGGCATCAAGGCTGTCAGCATCATATCGTTTGCATCGATGATTCTATCGGGCGTGTTCATTTATATGTCTCACAACTATCCGCTCTTTGCTTCATCGTACTTCTTCATGTACATCGGTAACGGCATGCTGGAGATTGCTTTGGCGATTCTGGGTGCGCGGATCTTTGTGAAAAACACAGGTACGATGATGAACCTGTCCCATTTCTTCTATGGGTTAAGTTCCACGGTGGCGCCTTTGCTGGCGACAGGGGTGATGTCGTTGAGCGTGTTCGGACATGTACTGGACTGGCGCGGCATGTATCTGGTGATGTTGTCGCTCTGTCTGTTGCCAATCATTGCGGCACTGCGCAGCAAATTCCCGGGGGATGATCTTCCTCATGAAGATCGGACCTCGCTTAAGACGTTAACACGTGATCCTGCCCTTTGGCTGATGGTGCTCATTCTTTCTTTTGGCGTGGTATCGGAACTGGCGGTTGGGGGTTGGCTGGTTAATTTCCTGGAGAAAGCCTACACGTGGGACACGGTCAAAGCCTCCGGGTTGTTATCTGCGTTCTTCCTCACATTCTCGCTAGGACGCTTGCTGCTTGGACCATTGACGGACCGGATCGGATTTGTATTGTCACTGATTCTGTTCTCAGCGTTCTCGGGAGTATGTACGTTCGTGGCGCTTGCAGGGGGAGAGCGTCTTGCGATTTTCTTTGCGATATCTGGCGCGGGCATAGCGATGATCTATCCAACTGTTATGGCGTTTATCGCACGCAGATATCCGAACGGCAGTGACACTGCGATTACATTCACGGTTACGCTCATGGGGGTTGGTAGTGTCATCGGTAACTATGTGATTGGCTGGGTCATTGAAGGTGTGAAGAATATATACGGTTCAACGACTCAGTTGGGACTGCTGCGCGGGCTTCAGGCGGGATATGGATTCATTGGATTATGTGCGGTGATCTGTGCGGTATCTGGCGTAGTGTTGTATGTGTATTTGAAAAGAAGGCAGGAATTGATTTAGAAATCAATTGCAAAGATAAAAGCCCCACTGATCTCCATGATCGGTGGGGCTTTGCATATGAATATATGAGTAGATTAGTAACTCCTATGATTTGTTCAAAGCCGCTCTTCTTTTCCAACGTTTCAGAAGCACGTACAATCCGAATCCGCCCAAGAAAACCACCGCTGCCGGAACGATATAAGGTTTAACAATCTCATCCACGTGCTCCCATTGAGAGCCTAATTTGAAGCCTAAGTAGATGTATAATGAGGTGATCGGAAGCATGGCCAGGAATGTAAAGAGACTGAATTTGAACACATTCATCTTCGCCATTCCGCAAGGGATGGAGATCACGGTCCGAATGCCAGGTACAAAACGGCCATAGAAAGCGACCCCGCTGCCATATTTCTCGAAGAACGTATCGGAGGCGTCCAGATGATGAGGTTTAATCAAGAAATACTTGCCGTATTTTTCGACCATAGGTCTGCCGCCGTACCGTCCCAGGGCATATAACGTCAGAGGGCCAAACGTTCCACCTACGGTACCCGCCAGTATAGCCAGCCACAGTTTCATATCTCCAAGGTACACCCAATATCCCGCCATGGGCAGCACGAGTTCAGCGGGTACGAATTCAAACGACAAGGCAATAACGAGACCTGCGTACGACAAATCTTTGAAAAAAAGTATAAATTGCGTGATCCACTCCGTCATGCTTTCCCTCCACAAATCTATCTATTTTTTATAGTTTAGAAACACTCCTATACCAAGAGTAACAATAGCGAATAGAGCTTGTCAAAACTCACACGCATATCCGATTAAGCCCGTCACGGCGGGATATGTTAGGTCATACATAAGCGATATCTCATTCGACATGCGTTGAGCAGGCGGTCGGTCTTCGAACAAGATGAACTCCATATCACCCTGCCCCTAACACCAATATAACACTCTGAAAATGTTTCCAAATATAGCGTGATAAAACTATCACTAGCTTCTTCACCATCCTGTACATAAAGAGAAGGAGATCAGAACATGACCGAAACTTCGATTATCGACCAGATCCATATTATGGTTGAATACAATGTATCCTTTTATTGTTTCATGTATATCATATAGATATACAACTGTAGGGAGGTGAGGTATAATTGGAGCATCAATCAAACGAAAGGCGTGGGATTGCCATGACTACAGCCACACTTAGCAAATGGGGAAATAGCAGTGCAATTCGTATTCCTAACCAATTGCTTAAGCGTCTTAATCTGGAAGAAGGCTCGGAAATCGAGATTTTGGTGACAGAAGATAATGAATTGTTGTTGCGTCCAAAAACCAAGCCTGTAGAGTCCAATGAGGAACTTCGTAACCATCTAAAGACGTTGCTCTCTAAAGTAAAACAGGATGCAAGACATGAAGAAATAGACTTTGGCACTGAAGGGAACGAGTTACTTTGATTATTCCCAAGCGAGGCGATCTGATATGGCTTGACTTTGATCCTCAAGCGGGTCATGAGCAAGCCGGGAGACGACCGGCTATTGTTCTATCGGAACTTGAATTCAATGAAATAACGGGTTTTGCCGTTGTATGTTCCATAACGAGCCAAGCCAAGGATTATCCTTTTGAAGTTACACTACCAGAAGACCTGCCATTTTCAGGTGTTGTTTTGACAGATCAGTTGAAGAGTCTTGATGTGCGGCAACGACGTATCCAAATTGCGGGACATGCCGAACCAACCTCTGAATTTATGAAATCAGTTCTACGCAATGTCCGTTCTATATTGGCATAATTGAAAATTAGTAGCTGATCATATTCCTAAATCCACGTCTAACTAAAAGACGTGGATTTTTTCTTTCATATCTAAGTAGCTTCATCCATCCTTGACGCTTCGAATAAGAGCTTCCGAAAGGCACTTATAAGTTGATAAGAAAGATTTTTAATCCTCTGAAAATGCTTCCAAATATAGTATGATAAGACTATCACTAGCTTCTTCACCATCCTGTACATAAAGAGAAGGAGATCCGAACATGACCGTAACTTCGATTATCGATCAAATTCACATTATTGAATACGATCCCTCTTACGCTGCCGCACTCGCGGATATGTGGAACCGCAGTAATGAGAGCTGGGGAGGTGGCACCAACCTTAGAACAGAGGAAACGGTTCGCCGCGAGATGGAGAGTTCGTCCAATCTTCACGCATTTCTAGCCGTTCATGGGAAAGAGGTGGTGGGCTTCTGCAGTTTTGCTCACTACCGCTATGACGAGAGAGCGTTATATGTACCGCTGCTTAATGTACGCCCTGACTATCACGGGTACAAGGTCGGACGCAACCTGATCCTGAATGCTGTGCGCAAGACCGTAGAGGCCGGATGGCCCCGTCTGGATCTGTTCACATGGGCAGGCAATACGAAGGCTGTGCCGATGTACAAGAAATGCGGATTCTTCTGGGAGAAAAAAGATGAGAATGTGCATCTAATGAATTTCATCCCCACCATCTTGCAGACCGAAGCACTCACTCCATATTTCGAGGAGCTGGATTGGTATGCAGACAGCACGCGTGAACTCGTCGTCGAGCCGGATGGCCGACGGGAGCGTGGGTTTGATTTCTTTGACTATACGTGGAAAAAGGGAGAGGTCTCCCTGCGGGCTGAATTTGAAAAGTCGGGTCGCGGGCTGACGGCCCTCGAAACACCGGATTACGAGATCGCTACAGAGGTCGATGATCATGATCTGGTTTTCGGTTCCAGCTATATGGTTCGCTATCGCATTAAGAACACTTCTGCGTCAGAACTGGCGATCGAAATCAAGGGTCAGGATAACAAAAATATTCGATTTGCGCTGGACGTTGTACGAGCAGTTGCTCCGGGAGAAACCATTACCGTGGAAGGTGAGTTTCACCTTGATCCGATTACAGAGGAACAGAATAACAATAAAACCCATCCCGTTGTTGCCAGCACATGGTTGATCGGTGGTAAGAAAGCGGAGTTCAGGTTAGGTATTGCCCCGAAATTCCCGGCCAAGATCAAGACCGTCTTGCCCGTGAAAGAGCTCTATCCAGGTATCCCTGCGGAGTTAATTCTGAATGTGGAAAATAATGTGGATGCAGAAACAGAGTTCAGCCTGAACCTGCCTGAGGATGAATTCCTTGAATGGGCGGAGCGTTCGATACGCTTTACGGTGCCTGCCAAAGGCAAAGTGTCTGTGCCAGTACGCTTCACCTTGCGTTCATATGGTCTATATTTCCAAGAAGTAGAAGTGACGGCTGTCCCCGTGGGGAACCATGCGATCTCTTTTACAAGCAAAATTTCTGTCCTGATGAAGGGAATCGAGGGCAAATATGGCGGGCAAATTGAGGATCAATGGGTGGCCGTCAATGGCGCATTCTCGCTCCATATGAACAAGCATGATAACGTCATGTGGATTGAATATCCCGGTTCCCGTCATTCATTCTGGTGGACTTATCCGAAGCTGGGTAAGCCGTTTGCTGAAGAGTTATCCAAGAAACAAGCCAAAGAAGTGAATATTTATCCCGAAGGGGAACGTCAGGTTCTTGAAGCGCTGTATGACTCGGAGGATTTCCCTGGCATACAGATTAAGTCCGTGGTCAAGCTGTCTGCGAATGGAATCGCCGAATTCCACCACGAAGTTGAAAATACACGAGATACTGCCTGGGAAGAGGACCTGTATCTAATGAATAACTTCGGGTTCTATGGTAACAGGTTGATCCTTCCTTATCAGGGGCGCTTCGTTGACATGGGTGATGATTATGCGGGTGATCCGAACCATTGGAATAGCTCACAGATTACGGAGAACTGGCTGTTCTGCAAAGAAGAGTATGGCGCGTGCGGCATCTATTGGGACCCTTCCCTGAAGCTTCTTCGTCCGGAATACACGCTGGGGTTGCAGCATGAACTGGGACGTTTGGAGGCAGGGGCTGTAGCACGAACCAAGGAAACGGTGTTTGCTCTGAACACGTTTGCCAAATGGCATGATTTCCGTGCATTTGCCCGGAAGCAGCGTAACCCGGTCATTCCTTTGCTAGACAGTCATCTGGATCTGACACTCAGTGAGGGGAATCCATTTGCCCCGGATGTGCTGCAAGCAACGTTGACTGAACATAAACTGGTTCCGCTTGCGGGCAAGCTGGAGCTGTATGTGCAGCAGGGTAGCGAACCGGAGGTTATGGCAAAAGCGAAGGAATTCAATCCGGAGCAGAGTCTAAACTCCGCCAAGCTGACATTTTCACCGGACGAAGTGGATCGCCACCAGCACGTGAGTGGTTGGAAAGTTCGTGGGCTATACCGGGGCGAAGATCGGATTCAGGTGCGAACGGCGCTTTGGTTCCCGCAGACCGGAACAGAGGTGAAGCAGAAGATTGAAGAAGGTTCTTCGGGATCTGTATACACTGTAGACAATGGCGTATTGTCGATCGCCGTTACTCCAGAATTCGGCAGTGTCGTACACTCACTGAAAGTTGCAGGCGAAGAATGGCTGGACAGCTCGTACCCTGAACCGGCTCCACGCTCATGGTGGAATCCGTGGTACGGCGGGTTGGGAGTGGCGATCCCGGGCATGAATGGTTTCAGCCGCCAGTTGGAACAAAGAGTCGCTTCCTGGACAGAGCAGAAGGATCAATACGGTAACGTCTGGAAGGGCATTAAACTGACCACCCGGATTGAGAAGCATGAAGCGAATCGGGGAATCACAATTCACCAGCATTATCTGATGCTGCCGGGTGTTCCTGTGCTCTGCACGCTGCTTGCGGTGACAAACGAAAGTGGCCTGACGCTGACGGATTACTCGCTTGCGGAGGAACGTTTCCTACAGCCTTCATCTGTATTTGCGGAAGGATGGATAGAGCAACCGGGCAAAGATCGATTCCCATTAGGCAAAGTAGATGTGGGCCTGCCACTGGAAGACCTTTTGCGAGTCGGATCGGTTTCGCGTGAAAACATGCTGCATGCGGTCCATCGTTACCCGAATCAGAGTGCTTGGGCTTTTGCCAACAATCAGGTGACGGGTCTGCACGTGAATCATCATCTGACACTTCATCACGGGGAGACGGTCTGGACGGAGCCAACATATCTTGTCCTGGGACCCATCCCGCTGAGTTCAGCGGATGTGCATGACCTTCTGAAACTGAATTTTGTAACTTCTACCGATAAAAAGGAGGCTTCACATGCCGATCATTGATATTCATATTCATCTGTCGGACATCGAGAGCTTTCACCGAACAGCAATCGATCTGTCCAAAGTGGATTACTCAGCCGCAGGTCTTAAAGCGGAATTCGATAAAAACGACGTCATTTTGGGCATTGGAATGGGGGTTACGGAGCAGACGAAGGGAGCGTTCCCGGATTCCAGTTCCCCCAACCCGATGGGGCTTGATTTGGAGGAAAAGGTTCCGTCATTCCTCATGGAGTGCGTGGGCATTAATCCTAATGCGCTGGATGGAAAAAATGCTCAGGATGAGCTTGACCGGATTGAAGCTAGACTGCAATCCCCTGAGGTAGCCGGAATCAAACTCTATGCCGGTTACTATCATCACTATGTGTATGACAAAATCTATACCCCTGTCTATGAACTCGCAGCCAAGTACAACTTGCCTGTTGTGATTCATACAGGAGACACATACTCCATGAACGGGTTACTCAAGTATTCCCATCCACTGACGGTGGATGAATTAGCACTTCAGCAGCGCGGTGTGAACTTCATGATTTGTCATCTGGGCGATCCCTGGGTGATGGATGCGGCTGAAGTGGTGGCGAAGAATCCGAATGTGTATGCGGATCTGTCCGGTCTTGTGGTGGGGGATCGACCTCATTTTGAACGCTTCATGAACGAGCCTTTGTTCATGGATCATTTCCGTCGGGCCTTGGTCTATTCGGATCATTACGAGAAGATGCTGTTTGGCACGGACTGGCCGCTTGCCCCTATCGACCTGTATGCCGAGTTTGTCCGCCGACTTGTACCGGAACAGCATCATGATAAGGTGTTCTACGAGAATGCCTTTGGGCTGTTTCCACGTATTGGACAGCGGATTGCAGATCTGGGTTAAAAGGGAAGTAATGAAACTTTAATATTTGAGGGGATATCATCCGTGTATGTCATTCATGGAAGATGCGAGGTTCACGTTAAATCCCTGCCATGTAAGCTCCTGCCACTTTACTGGCAGGAGCTGTTTGGGTTCAAGATGAGAGTGAATTCATCTTACGTCTAATCTGAAATGAAGTGATCAGGAGAACAAGGGTTCAGTCACCATTTTCATATACTTTTTTAAGTCGTCTTTGGCTTGGGGGGAGTGTTGCCAAACTCCAAGGTTCCAACTCATATAACGAATTCCGAGATATCGGGATGCCGAGGAGAAGTACTTTTCAAATTGATGTTGTGGAATATCGTATCCTTGAGAACTAAGAGCCTCTCGATAGACCTCAACTTGTCTCATATGTGCACAGCGCAGAGGGATGTCGAAGAACAGGGAGCCATATCTTGCTTCCTCCCAATCGATAAAATAAACGTCCTCATTGTTGTGCACCAATACATTGCCAGGATTCAGATCATTATGAATCATCGTATGTGTGTGTTCATCCTTGATGAGAATTTCAAGATCATCTACGATGTTTCTTGCTACAGCTTCAATTTCCGAGATGAGCGGTAATCCGTATTCCTCAATGAATGATGGACTTTCTATAGCGTTTTTCCACGAAGGTCTCCAGCGGTTTTCCATCATATCAACGATATGAGATCGATCCACATTAGGTATCCAGGGCAATTCTTTTTTTGCCCCCATATTCGTTCCGTGTATGTAAGCCAATGCTCGTAATTCTTTATTCTGAAGCAGATTTATATTCAAATGACTATAATCGGTTTGGTAGTCTACATCTTGGATACAGATCAGGCTGCGATCCTTGTTATGAGGTTCATTGGTTAGGCTATAAGGTACATTTGCTCCTTGTAAAAATAATCTGGACAAGGCAGAGCGTTCAATAAACGTGGCCTTCTTGGTCACAAGAGAAATATCCCTGTTCACTCCATTTACAAGGAATTCAATATAATGTCGAAGCAATTCAACGGCTTGAGATCCCGTCCCGACAGGGTTACTTGTAATACTTTGAATGTGAACATCCGAGGATACATATTGATGAATGGTGTGTTTTATTAGTTGTTGTAATGTGAGAGACTCCATGCTCATCTGTTATCTCCTTTTTGGCTGTATTTGTTTTTACGAATAAAGAGAACTATAATGGTGGATGCACAAAATTTAAGACTTTTTTGGAGGAACATACGTAATGAGATCTTTTCAGTTTTATAATCCGACCCGGCTGATTTTTGGCAAAGGGCAGCTTCAAGCACTGCAAACCGAAGTTCCAAAATACGGAAAGCGTATTTTGCTTGTATATGGTGGTGGAAGTATCAAGCGCAGCGGCCTGTACGACCAGGTGATCGGCCAGTTGAATGAGATTGGAGCAGAGGTGACGGAACTCGCTGGTGTAGAACCGAACCCCCGTCTATCTACAGTTCATAAGGGCGTAGAACTATGCAGAACACATCACATTGATCTCGTTCTTGCGGTTGGCGGCGGCAGTGTACTTGATTGCGCTAAGGCCATCGCCGTAGGGGCCAAATACGATGGGGATATGTGGGATGTTGTTGTGCGCGAAGCAACTCCGCAGGGCGGACTTCCACTGGGTACAATTCTGACGATGGCAGCGACAGGTTCCGAGATGAATAACGGTTCAGTGATTACGAATCAAGATACACAGGAGAAATGGGCATGGTTCAGCGAGTATTCATTCCCGGCATTCTCGATTCTTGATCCGGTAAACACATTTACGGTACCTCTGGATCAGACGGTATACGGTATGGTGGACATGATGTCGCATGTGTTTGAACATTATTTCCATCTGGATACGAATACACCGGTTCAGCTTGGATTCTGTGAGACGATTCTTCGTACTGTCATCGATACTGCCCCTCGCCTGATCAAAGATCCGGAAAACTATGAACTGCGCGAAACCATTCTCTACTGTGGAACCATGGCGCTTAATGATGTGCTGAATATGGGCCTTGCAGGAGACTGGGCATCTCACAATATTGAACATGCCGTGTCGGCCGTGTATGACATTCCTCATGGGGGTGGCCTTGCCATACTGTTCCCGCACTGGATGAAGCATAATCTGGATGTGGATGTAAGTCGATTCAAACGTATGGCTGTTAATGTATTTGATATCAATCCTAATGGAAAATCAGACAAACAAGTGGCTGAAGAAGGCATCGAAGCCCTGCGTAATTTCTGGACTTCGATTGGTGCTCCTAGCCGTCTAGCTGACTATGACATCGACGACAGTCAGATTGACGCGATGGCTGATAAAGCGATGCGATTCGGTCCGTTCGGATTCTTCCAGAAATTGCAGCGTGAAGATGTCGTGCAAATCTATCAAGCCGCACTGTAATTGGAAATTCACTTATATAGTGAATGTAATAAACAAGGACCTTCCTGTACGACTGAGGAAAGTCCTTGTTTTTATTTTAACATCATCTATTGTACGTTCAACGGCATATTCCAGATCATATCTTGCGAGCACTTTAAGCTTGTTCAACCGTTTCATCATTCCCACCAGTATACATCCGTTTCAGATACAACTTGCTTGGACGGTGCAAGAGCACGATGAGCAAGGCGAAGAGATGAATCAGGATAAACAGGTTACTTTCATTGGGAATAGCAACAAGTAGCGCCAAACTTAGAAATGTCACGGTGAGCTTGAACTTTCTCTTGGTGATGAATATAACGGCGAGCAGGCTTGGTCCAATCATAAACAACATTCTGCCTACGATTACGCCAGAGGCGTAAGCCAGATCATCCCCTTTGCGTGAGAAAGCAAGATAGGCCTCCATGTTCTGGTTAAAATCGATGAGGAACACAATAAAGGACACCATCACGTAGATCAATTTTACACTTAATAAAATGCGCACGACATTTAAAAGTGTGGGTAAAGCTGGTTTTACCATATCACTTCTCCTCTTCTACTTCGAACCCATATGATGGATTGTACTCCTATTCCTATTCCCCTTCAATGAATCGTCCTTTTCTTTCACGATATGTATTTCATACATTAACCGATGATGGGGATGTCATATTTTGTATTAACCCAAAGTCTACATTTTCCAATCGTCAACACCGATCCTGTACCTACAGTTATCCGCTTCCAAAGAATAAGGAAAATATTTTTGAAAGCGTTTTCTATACTGGACGTTTATTTAATAACAACCGATATAAAGTTAACCTATATTATATGGGACACAACAAGAATGAGGATGGATGGTGAATGTATTCATGTTATTTGCAAAAGCGAGGCAACGCTTGACCAACATGTCTTTTCGGTTCAAATTGCCAATGATGATCAGTATTCTGGTCTGCATCGTACTGGCCGTGACGGCAGTACTGTGTTACAAAGTGGCAGAGGAGATCACATTGGACAAAAGCAAAGATGAGATCCAGTCGACTTCTGACCGGATTGGAGCAGGTTTATTTACTTCACTAAGTCTGGAGGAGCAGTCCACGTTTCTGATCACAACACATCGGACATTCCAAGACTTACTGGAGATTCGAGATACAGCAGGACAGAGTGATGACGCGTTTTTTTCGGAAAATAGCGAACTGGTGAACAAGGCCAATGGCATATTGGCAGACAGCCTGACAGGAATGGAGGGCAGTAGCGTTCTAATTCTCCTGGATCGGGAAGGCGTTGTGGTTGCAGCAAACAATCCCGAAGTGGTCGGCGGGGAACGTGCCACACGCACGTATTTTCAGCAGGCACTTCAAGGGAAAAACTATGTCAGCGAAGGTGTGATCTCCGAATCTCTGGGAACGCTGGGGACCGTCTTTGCAATGCCGATCTACGGTGATAACAAGGAAGTGAAAGGCGTGCTTGCGACGACTGCCTCGACCTCATTTTTCGTCAACCAGTTACAGAACGTCAAGATTAACGAAGAAGGAAAAGTTATTATACTGGATCGTTTAGGTCTGGTTATTTTTAATTCAGCAGATGAGAAAATGATTGGTCAGAAGATGGATTCCTCTGAGTATCAGTCGCTGATTGATCTGCCTGCCAATGAGCAGTTGCAACAAGGGGAGGCGAGCACGGAGGAAAAAGTGGTGTTCTACTCCAAAATTCCGAAGTCTGATTGGACTGTCATTGTGGAGGATACGTATGAAGATGTGAAGAAGCCGCTGACAGGTATGGCGAATCAAATGTACATTGTTCTGTTCAGTGCTATTGTGGTGTCGATCATTGCAGGCATCCTGATCTCGCAACTGGTAACCAGACCGATTAGCCGAATTACACTGTTGTTCAAACAGTTGGCCGGCGGAGACCTGACTGTACAGGCACAAGGCAAATATACCGGAGAGTTCAAAGAACTGGCAGACAGCTTTAACACGATGGCCGAAGGGAACAAACAGCTGATCTCCAGCATGAACCATTCCATCGGCATCCTGAATACAAGTACGACGGAGCTGGAAAATTCCACTCAGCAAACCTCGACCACGATTGCCGAAACAACGACAACAGCATTTGAGATTTCACGAGCTATGGAGTCCCAGGCGAACGATACGGAAGCCATAGTGGACAAATTCATGAATGTTGGTAACAAGATTGAGAACGTAAATGAGATGTCGCAGTCCGTTATGCTCAAGGCAGATGAAATTACGGATGCATTCAAAAATAATCATGAAGTTATTGATGCGCTCATTGCGGTGAACGGGCAGAACGAGATTGAAGTTGGCAACATCTCCAAAATTACAGTGCAACTTGCTGAAAGCTCCTCGGGCATTCACCAGATCACAGGTACGATTGCCGAAATTGCGAATCAGACGAAATTACTTGCGCTGAATGCTTCCATTGAGGCTGCAAGAGCGGGCGAGCAAGGGCGCGGCTTCGCCGTGGTTGCTTCCGAGATTCGCAAGCTGGCAGAGCAGACGACAGCGCAATCGGAGGATATCAATCGAATTGTCATGCAGACCATTAATCACGTGGAACAGAATAACCGAAGTGTTCAGGCCATTGAGGAGATTGCGGAACAGCATAAGAGCAGTGTAAGCCAGACCAAGGAGACATTCAATTTCGTCACCCAGAATATGAATGAGATGATGAGCCAGGTCCAGGCCATTGCCACGGAGATCCAATCCATTGAACGTGATAAGGATGACGTCATTGGAGCTGCACAGAATCTGTCCGCTTCCGGGGAAGAAGTATCCGCGTCTGTGGAAGAAGTCACAGCGACGATGCAGGAGCAGTCCGGTATGACAGAACATCTGGCAGATATGGTGCAGAGAATTGATGGACTGAGCAAACAACTTGCCGAAGAATCATCCCGCTTCAAAATAAAGTAGCATAGCAGCCTGCGTAGTGAGAAGTAGTATAGCTAGTCTGTGAGACACAGCGTAGAATTTCTTCAGTTTACACAGTTGAATGAATACGAAAGAAACCCATTCCTCATAAGAGAACTGGGTTTCTCCGACAATGTGAGCATCTGTACCCATCTAAGGGTACAGGTGCTTTTGTGTGTGATGCGCTACTCTCCTCGAACGGATGGTGCATATGCTAGCACTTCCATCTCAATTAAATAAGGGCCTAACCCACTGAATACGGTCATGCGGGCGGGATAGGGCTGCTTAATCATTCGTGCATAGACTTCGTTGTATGCGGGCTGATCCTCCACTCGTGCCAGATGAGTCGTTACCTTCACGATATGATCCAGTGTAAGTCCGGCTTCTTGCAGGATCACTTCAATATTACGAATACATTGTTCAGTCTGCTCCTTAATACCGCCGATAGGCTCAAGGGTCTGTGGATCAACGCCTACCTGACCTGCAACGTAGACCATATCTCCTGCACGGACAGCGTGGGAGAAAGGAAGTGGGAACTTGGGTGCTGTACTCGCATGTATGATGGTAGACATAGAAGTTATCATTCCTTTCTTAGTGAGGGTGTATATTGGTTGTTAACTGATGCCAGTTTGTAGCCTGCTGATATTGATGGGAGATGGACAACAAGCGGTCTTCTCGCATGAGTGGACCAGCAAGCTGCATGCCGATTGGTAGTTGCTTCCCTGAGGAAGTATCAAATCCGATGGGAACGGTAATGGAAGGTAGTCCTGTATTAGTAAAAGGCCCGTTGAAAATCGGACTACCGGTCTTGTAGCCATAGGGGGCCACATACGGCGTTGATGGAGTCAATAACACATCTACTTCATCGAAAAGCATCATCATCTCGCTGCGGAATAGCGTTCGAATGCGCTGTGCCTGCAAATAATCAACAGCACTCGTTTGGAAGCCGAGTTCAAGCTGCTCCCGCATCGTGTGACCGTAGCGATCGGAGGCTTCCGCGAAGCGTTCCTGATGGAAGGCAGCAGCTTCTGCCCGCATAACTGTACGATGAGCAGCAATGGTCTCTTCCATATACGAAGGCAGAACAATTTTCTTCCATTGCATGCCCAGCTTCTCAAGTACAGCGAGTGCCGACTCTACCGCTAACAAGATCGCCGGTTCATCAGTCTGGAAGAAGTTGCTTGGTAGCCCAATCACCATTCCTGAAACAGGATGCTCAAGAGCGCTTGTTAAGTCTGGCTTGCCGTGAGGCAGTGTGAAGGAGTCCATCTCATCCTGCCCGGCCATCGCTTCCAGAACGATTGCGTTATCTTGTGCGGATCGAGTGAAGGCGCCAATATGATCCAGACTCCAACTGGCTGTGATGACACCGTTACGGCTAACCCTGCCGTAAGTTGGCTTCATACAGGTTAATCCGTTGTAAGCTGCGGGTCTGAGCAGAGATCCAAAGGTCTGCGTTCCGAGTGTGAAGGAGGCCATGCCAGCCGCTACAGCAGCGGCAGAGCCTGAACTGGAACCGCCTGGGGTGTGCGCCAGATTCCACGGGTTGCGTGTTGGGGGTTCTCCTCCCTGGAACGCATACTCCGTCGTTGTTGTCTTGCCGAGCAGGATAGCGCCCGCAGCCTGCAACTTATCAATGACAGTAGCATTCGTCTCTGGTATGAAGTCAGGGTAGGTACTAGATCCGGCCGAGGTGCGTATGCCAGCGGTATGGATAATGTCTTTCGCTCCATAAGGAATGCCATGCAGAGGGCCGAGATAGTTGCCATTCATCAGCTTACGCTCAGACTCTCTTGCGGCCTGCAAAGCCTGTTCGGCGGTAACCGTAACGAAGGCTTGCACAGCAGGCTCTACGTGCTCAATGCGAGTCAAATAGGACTCTGTAAGCTCAACAGGAGATATCGTCTTGTTTTTAATCCATGTTGCGGCTTCCGCAATCGTCAGCTCGTTCAGTGGTTTCGTAATCATCGCAGAGGTACCCTCCTATGCGGCGCATTGGGGCCGACTTCTTCTGACAACTTGAAACCTCGAATCAGTTCCAAGTCGGCTGTAAATAGAGCAAGCTCCTCACTCGTAATAACTCCGTTCGTGTATTTCGCACTTTCCGTACGGCGGTGTGTGAGATAGTCGTCCTGTTTCAGAGTAATCACCCTTTCTCTCTCTATTTGGTGAAGCTTGAATCGATAATGTCCTCGTAAGCGAGGTCTTCCTTCAGATTGCCGATGAAGCGCTGCATATCGATTGCGGTGTTAAAAGCTGATTCGTTGATGAGCCCCTCAGCAGGGTATACCTTGCTGTCAATCATACGTTGTACGGCTTGTTCCACGACTTCTTTGTCCAGATTGGGGAACTCTTTTACAGCGACTGCTTTGGCACCATCAGGATTGGTTTGAATATAGTCCAGGGCTTGCTCGATAGAGGTGACGAAGCGCTGGGTGAGATCAGGATTCTCCTCAATGAAGCTTGCGGTTGTATTCATCGTTGCAAAGGCGAAGTCAGGATAATCTTTCGTGAAATCATGGACAATGTGCAGCCCCTCAGCAACGCCTTGATCCAGTTGGGGTTCGTAAACGATAGCAATATCGGCTTTGCCGGCTAATACAGCACCAAGTTCGGAGCCATTCTGAACCTCGGTGATCGTCACATCTTTGTCGATATCGATGTTATTGTCGGCGAAAAGCTTCCGCAGTAAGCTGTTGGAGCTTGTAGGTGCCAAACCTACAACAATGGTTTTACCTTTGAAATCCGCTGTTGTGTCCACCGTTACTCCTTCTCGTGCAACCGCCCACACAGGAGCACTGCCGGACAGAAGGACCAATGAGCGAGCATCTCCACCCTTGGCATTAGCGAATGCGACATGCTCAGGACCATGAAATGAGAACGCTGACTCGCCTGAGATGACCGATGACAATGCTGTTGGTCCACTTCCTGCAGCACGGATGGAGGATAGCTCAATGCGATTCTCCTCTAAGAATCCTTGGTTATTCGCTACATAGAGCGGAAGGTAGAGCAAATTGTGATACACCTCGGACACCATGATTTTATCCACCTTCGCAGTATCTTGCCCCTCATTACTGGATGTACCTCCGCTACTCGCAGGTGTTGTAGCATTGGTTCCGCATGCGCTGAGCAGTGTGGTCAAGATCATCGTCATCGTTGCCAGAATAGCTATCTTTTTGAATGTACGCATTAGTCACCAGGCCCCTTTAATGGTAGTAGTTAAGTTAGTCGTTGCGGGTCAGTTTAGACAGATGTGGTTTTGCTGCTGGTCTTGTTGTCGTTCCATGGAAGAAGTCGGGATTCGATATAACCGACACAGGTGTAGAGTAGCATGGCGACCAGCATAAGCATGAATACGCCAACCCATACAGCCGGAAGGTTGAATAGGTTACCTTCGACGAACACCATATGTCCGAGTCCTTTGTCAGAAGAGATGAATTCTCCACCTACGACAGACACCAGTGCCAGACCGATATTGATCCGGAAGGCTGAGATAATCCATGGCAGAGAGGAAGGAACGATAATTTTGCGGAAAATCTGTGATTTCTTCGCACCGAAGGATTTCATCAGATTAATCTGGGATTCGTCGATCTGATGCGTCGCTTGGTAGGCGGATAATAGCGCTACGATAAATGTTGCGACAGAGGCAAGAGCAATCTTGGAGAAGATGCCTGAACCGAACCAGATGATAATCATGGGAGCGAGTGCGATCTTCGGAATACCGTTCATCGCTACAATGAACGGATCGAGCACACGGGCAACGGACTTGGAATACCACATGAGTAATCCTGCCAACGATCCGATTAAGCTCCCTGCTACGAAGCCGATAACAGTGGCATTCACCGTTGCAAAAGCGTCTGTAAGCAGTTGCCCTGAGCTGGCCATCGTGATGGCGGCATCAAGAATGGCGCTTGGTGATCCCATGAGGAATCCGTTAACCAGTTTCAGACGAACGGCGGATTCCCAGATCACCAGGATGACCGCTACAATAATGAACCGCCACAGCATCGTTATGAGCCATTCTTTGGAGAAGGTGGACTGTCTGCGTTTGCTCTTCACAACTCCAGCAGGCTTTCCGGCAAGGGTAATTTCAGGTGATGTGCTCTTCATTAGCTGATCCTCCCCATTTGGATATCAAGCTCTGCCCAGATCGATTCAAAATACTGTTTAAACTTCTGGTCGGAGCGGGCTTTCAGTGCTGAACCGTATTGCGAGGCGAGACCAATCTCATACACCTGCTTCACGGTCGTTGGTCGTTTGCTCATGACAGCAATGCGGTCGGAGATGGCGATGGCTTCCTCAATGTCATGCGTGATAAGCACGCCTGTCTTGCCCTCGGATTTCAGGATAGACAAGATCTCATCTTCCAGAATGAGTCGGGTCTGATAATCAAGTGCGGAGAAGGGTTCGTCCAGTAATATAATATCGGGCTGGGTAACGAGGGTACGTATGAGGGCTACACGTTGGCGCATACCGCCTGATAGTGTGGAGGGATAGGCTTCTGCGAATGAAGCCAGGCCATAACGATCCAGATAATCCATGGCAATATCGCCGCGATCTTTTTTGGACATGCCCTTCACTTCCAAACCTAGCGTGACATTGTCCAAGATGCTTCTCCAAGGCAGCAGCAGATCCTTTTGCATCATATAGCCGACATGCCCGGTGGTCTGATCAATCTCTTCGCCACAGACGATAACCTTGCCATTCGTTGGTTTAAGCAGACCCGCGATAATATTGAAGATCGTACTCTTGCCACATCCGCTCGGTCCCACGATACTGAAGAACTCCTGCTTCTTGATTTGCATCGAAACCTCAGCGAGTACTTGAATATCTTCGCCAGTTGCACTGACAAATGATTTGGATACGCCTTGTATCTGTATAGCCATGATAGGTAGCCCCTTTCCTACAGCCTGATGGTTGTTCGGTTCTTGATGTGAATTGATGTTAATTAACGTGACATTCATGAATATATTCCTAATCATATAGACTGTGGGTTCTGTTGTCATTAGTTACTTTGAACATAAAAATACAATTAAATCAGTTAAAATGAACAATTGAAGATTGGATATGAAAAGAAAAACAAAAGAACGTGTCATTATATATGACACGTTCTGGGTTCAAGACGTATGATTAACTTCACTGGGAGGTGGATTAAGCTTCAGAAGGGACTCAAGTGCAAAGGCAAGTCGAAAGCGCAGGCTCTCCATCGGGTCCTTGATGTTTCGGCCGGTTAGTTTCTCGCATTTTTCCAACCTATAGATCACTGTATTGCGATGTACAAACAGTTCTTTCGCTGTATCGACGATCTGGCAATGATTCTCATAGAAGGAGGACAAGGTCTTCATAAGTTCGCTGCGCTCGTTTGGATCTCGGCCTTCGAAGGGCTTAAAGGTTTCTTGATGGAACTGCAACATTTCATCGTGGGGAATCATACGCAGCAGGCGACTTATATCCATCGTCTGATAGGAATGGGCGAAGCGGGTCTTTCGCATCTGATAGCCGGATTGAAGCGCCTTGACTGCTTCCTTATAGGAGAGTCCGATATCCAATACATTCGTATAGGGATTGCCTATTCCGAAGGATAAGCTGAGCTGCGACTCCGTATACAGATTGCTTGCGATTCGCTCAAGTTGCTGAGTAACGGTGTGTTCGTCCCAAGACGATTCGTTCAAAAAGACGAGTATACCAAACTGGTCGTTTTTGGTGAACATGACAAAAGAAAGATCCAGTTTGGTGAACTCCTGCTTAATCAGCTCGTAATTAGCGTCTCGTTCCGAGATGAACCGCTCTTCGGAGGGAGCAGCGTTCTGCTTAGGTATGCCCGCTAAGGATTCATCCTTTTTGGCAATGATGAGAACGGAACTTCCTTTTGCATGCAGCCCGTATTTCTTGCCGCGGTGCAGCGCTTCTTGTTCCGAACGAATGAAGCCTTGAATGAGATCGGAGAAATATTCATTTTTGTAACGACGGGAACGCTCTTTGACCGCTTGCTTCTTGGTTAACTCCAGACCGATTACATTGACGGCTTGCTCCAGTGCCAGAGTGGAGAGTTTAGAACTTGCGGAACTATCGTATCGTGCGATCAAATAGCCCTCGTGCCGATCCGTGAAGATGGGATGGAACTCGGCATGTCGATATTTCTCAGCGGTAAGCAGACAGATTGAGATTGTGGTATGGAAGGAAGCGTGCTCATCTATAAATGTCAGTAAGGGTGCGGCGAGAGAGTGGTCATCCATCTGTTCTGCATAATGGGAGCTTGCTGTAATCTGTTTCTTCGAACCAAGCAGAAGAACGGGTGAAGAGAGCAATTGAGACAACGTATCTACGATGTTGGGTATACCTTTTCCCTGCATAATCATCGTGGAAAATTGTTTGTGAATAGATAAGGCGTAGTGAAGCTCATGGGTTTTGTTCTGAAGGATGGCGCTAATCGATTGTTGAAATATTTCACCGAGTGTATTGTCGATCTCCGACAGCTCGATAATTGGGAAGCCCAACCTGTCGGCTGTTTCAAGCAGTTGCGGAGATAATTCAAGAGAGAAGCGCTGTGTCTTGACCGCAAGCGCTGCACAACCGATCGCATGCATATCGGTAATGAATCCAAGATGAGCATCGGGGCGGTCTTTCAGAATATAACCGTTGGTCAGCAGCATATCTCCGGGTTTCAGGAATTGTACAATATCTGGGGCATCCATAATATTAATCGATTGCACCAAACGATCTAGGCCACGATGTCCGGCAATTACCTTTGCTTTGGAGAGAATGGGGATAGTCAATAACTGTTGCAGATCCATCTTCAACCCACTCGCTTTCGTTATTATATGTTATAAAATCTAACATTAAGTGAGTTGGGCGTAAAGAAAAGTTTGGATAAAGAGGCTAAATGATATTGATTTTTTAAGCAGATTGTACAAAATGCTGAGGTGGATTAGGTGTGTTTCTATTAAAATGCGTGAGGTAAAGTTACATAAGATAAGGAGGATCAGCAGTTGCCTGATTCGGTGATCATCGAATGATGTCGATAGCTTTCGGAAATCCAATGCAAACAAATTTCTCATAAATATAAAAACTTTCCAATAATTCAATGCGTTATACTAAATAGATATAAAGAAAATTTGATAACTATTAACAATTCTATCACTAAAAAGGAGTTCTCGATCCATGAAAGGAAAAGGATTAGTATTGCTTCTACTTGCCAGTGTTGTTGCTAGTTCTATTTTAGTTGCATCGACTACAACTGCGGAAAGAGTCATAGCCCAAACTCCGATGGAAGCCGCAACTGAGTACTTTGATGCTTACATTGCTAAGGATGTAGAAGGGATGATGTTCTATGCTAAAGATACAAATTATTTGGATGAGAAGAGTCGTGAAGAAGGATATGTAAAGGACTTGAAGACCAATCCAACTACAGGGTATGAGATTGTGGAGAGCAAACAAATCAATACGGATGAAGTTCAACTTTATGTCGTTCAAAAGTATGCAGGACAAGACTATGAACAGTCACCGCCACTCCCATATAAAATTTTCAAAAGCGGAAATGGATGGAAGGTTTTAGTAGAGCCACTAGAAATCAATACATGGACAGGTGAAGTCACGAAAGGTACACCGATTCACGCTATGCAGTATACAGATCATTAGTTGTTGTACCTGTCTTCTACCAAACATAGGCCCACTTGAACTAGAAGGCAATGGATATATGAATGCATACTATAGAAACGATTGAGGAGTGAGTGACATCCAATGAAAAAATTATTGGTTAGTACGGCATCGATAATGACTGTTTCGGCAGTGACTGCTTTAAGTATTTATGCGAGTAATTTTTATGATGAAGCTACAGCGGATAACCCAAACTATCCAGATTTTGGTCCAGCAGTAACATTATCAGAAGAGGAAATAAATAGAGCTTTAGAAAATGTCAGTGGTATAACGACTTCTTTTGGAACATTTGAAAGGGTAACCGAGAAAGATCCCTACATTACCGAGAAGGAAACGGTTGATAACTTAGATCATTTAACGGCCGATACCAAACAAATTTTTTCTCATGGTAATTATTTTGTGAAAAGCGAATCAGAGGAATAAATTTGTCATAAAAGGAAGTTAGGAAAGGCGGTGTAAAAATGCCAGCTACTTGGACATTTAGTGCAAATAGGACAAGAGACATTCTCTCTTATAAGAAAATAATCTTATACTAGGAGATGTTCATACTATGAAGATTTCAGACCGACTATTAAGACAATATTTAGATCATGTTTATTGGATATGTGGAGGCCCTTGCGGCGGAAAAAGCACGATGACTAATTTGCTTTCTTCAAAATGGAATATGAATTATTATTCTTCAGATGACCACACGTTCGATTATCAAAAAAAGGCTAATCCGCAGGATCATCCCGCAATATTACGACATTTCATTGATTGGGAATGGTTCTTTTTAGGGCGAGGGAATGATAGAAGCCACTGGTTAAATTCCGTGTTTGACGAGAGTGTGGAATTTATCATCTTGGATTTGTTACAGATGGGGAAAGAGAAGCCAATCGTAGTAGATACTTTTATGGAACCTGCTTATCTAAGGGAGATTACTGACCCCAACCGAGTTATTTATATGTTTGCAGAAGATGACCTCATTCGAGCAGATTATCTGGATCGAGATCACCTGAGAGGCATGGAGGGTCTGTTTCCTAATTTATCAGATCCACAACGTGCACGGGACGAAACATTAAATACAGTGGTTAAAGCATCGAATCATTACCTGCAACAAGCAGAGCAGTATCAATTAAAATGGTTTATAAGAACATCTCAGTCCAATAAAGAGCAGATGTTATTAGAAGTTGAAAGGCATTTCGGTTTCAAATGATACTGAATTGTTAATGATATCAGTCCCAGTCGTCATTTGTTACACTAAGGGAATACGATAGCTCAATAAACCACAGAAAACAGCCGATTAACCTAATCGGCTGCTTTTGTTCAGGTGACGGGCAGGTTAACTCAATGTCATCTTGCGAATTACAAGTGTAACTTTTTGACTAATTAATAGCGTTGTTAGTCACAAGTGATTTTTTACAGGTTCAAGAATAACTAAATAAAAGAATATGAGGGATGAAGTATTGAAGAAAAAGAGACTATTTTATATTGTTGTAACATTAGCCTTAACAACAGTGGCCCTAACTGCCTGTGATTCAACAAGTCCAACTCAAGAGAATTTAGATACTCAAACATCTAGTGTGTTATCAAGTCAGTCCCAAAGTGCAACCCTTTCTAATTCTTTAAGCGAACAAGAGAGCAAACCCTCCCACTTTATTGCTTCTGGAGGCGCTACGGTGCAGCAACCCTTTTCCATTAATCCGGAATTTGTACATATAAAACTGCTTATGAAGAACAATAGTAGCCATGAAGTCAATGTTAGTTTGACGCACTTAGATACTAGTAAAGTGTATTTCGTTAGAACGATTGCTCCCGGGGAATCTTTAGAGTGGATAAATGTTAAAGAAGGTTTCACACAGGGAATGAGTACTGGAGGCTACTTGCTTCAATGGAATGGTGGCGGTTATCGCGTTGATGGGGAAGTATGGGGATCATCCGAACAAAGTTGAAAGGTAATACATAAATCAATTAAGAATTGCTGGGACACTAATTGACTAAACCCTTTCTTATCTGATGAACTAATAAAAATGCTACAGAAAGTGGGAACAACATCTATGATTCCATTAGTATATGACCAGATTAACCATTGGGGAAAAGACGACGAGTTTTTCCTTGCCTTATTAAATAAATTAAAAGTAGAGTCTATCGTTGACTTAGGCTGCGGAACAGGAAGATGGACGACTCATCTTGTTCAGTACGGTTATAAAATTACAGCTATTGATCCCCATGAAGAAGCAATTGAAGTAGCGAGAATTAAAGATAATGCAGGCAAAGTGAATTGGATTGTAGGAGATAGCTCAACTTTACAAACCAATACCAATGACGCGGTTATTATGACTGCCAATGTGGCACAGGTATTTCTAACTGATGATAGTTGGAAGAAAGTAATCTCAGACGTATTTCGATCCCTAAACGTTGGCGGCCACTTTATTTTTGATATTAGAAACCCTTTGGTTAAAGCGTGGGAAGAGTGGGAAAAGGACGGGACGCCGGACTTAGCTAAAGATATGCGAAGTGGAGACCCTCTTGAAATCTCTACAGAATATGAAGGGTTTGAGGGAGATATCTATACTTTTTATGAAACTGTGAAAAATACAAAAACAGACGAAGTCCTAGTTCATGAAAAAATGCAGATCAGATTTCGAAATCAAGAAGAATTGGATGAGTCGCTGAAACAAACAGGGTTTTCGAAAATTGAAACATATGGCGATTGGGATTTTAAACACGCAAATTCTAAAAGTCGATCCTTTATTTTTCACTGTGTAAAATAGAGACATTAGAATGCAACATATTAGCACTCCTTAAATGTCAGAAAGCAGCTGATCCATGTGATCAGCTGTTTATTTTTATTTTTTTCAAATAAAGGGCGGGTTAATTTATATAGAATGCAAAGTTAACTTGACACAAAATGCAAAGTCAACTATGCTAAAAATGCAAAGTAAACATTGCAAGGACGTGATTACATGAAGACAAGAATTGCAGAACTGCGTAAGCAGCATAAACTGTCACAGGAAGAGTTGGGACAAATTGTAGGTGTTACCCGGCAAACCATCACTTCTCTAGAAAGGGGAAAATATACGGCTTCCCTTATTCTTGCTTACAAAATTTCTAATTTTTTTGGACTCGCTATTGAAGAAGTTTTTGATTTCAGCGAAGTGGAGGAGATATAAGTGGACAAGTTCAAGATTAAAGTAGAAACTCGCAAAAACGCACTGTCATTGGTAGCCGCTGCTACGATATTGATCTATGTAGGACTTATATTTTACAGAGGTGGACTACCCGCTCTGCCTAGTTTTATAAAGGGATTTCATACAGGAGCTTTTATCGGGGTTGAAGTGGCCGTCGCTTATTTTCTTGTCAGGTATATAAAAGCCAGCAAAAATGAAGCCGAGCTGAAGAAGCAGTTTATTGAGGAGAATGACGAGCGGAGTGTTACAATACTCCAGAATGCAGGCACACTTAGCGTAGCAATTATTCTTATTAGTCTGGGCATAGCCACCATGATTGCCGGTTTCTTTAATCCCATGATATTTTACACCTTACTAACTTGTTTATTATTTGTTTTAATCGTATTTTTGGCACTATGGATGTATTACGCGAGAAAAATCTAAGAGGCAGGTTCATGATAAAATAGAGTATCTTACTAAATTTGGGGGTGGTGGCGAGATGGCTGAAATTCTTGACAAAGGTCCTTTTTATCATGGGACACGAGCAGATTTGCAGATTGGGGACCTGCTCACAGCCGGCTTTCGCTCGAATTACAATCCGGATGTTGTGATGAATCACATTTATTTTACAGCTTTGCGTGATGGGGCTGGGTTAGCTGCGGAGTTGGCAAAAGGCGGTGGTGAACCGCGCGTGTATCTTGTTGAACCAACAGGGGAATGGGAGAATGACCCAAATGTGACGGATAAGAAATTCCCAGGTAATCCGACGCGATCATATCGCAGCAAAGCCCCACTAAAAGTTGTTGGCGAAGTGAAAGATTGGGTGCGACAAACGCCTGAACAACTCGCAGTTTGGCATAAACGCTTGGCGAAAATAGATAAAGGTGAGATTCTAAATTAGTCTAACTATTAACACATAAAAAGTAGCTCCGAGTAGGTAGATGAAAGGTTACATGAAAAAAAACGTATTCTAGTAATTCATCCCGTTTATGAGACAAGTACCTGTAACTTTGAACCGGGATGTTGTTAAGTCTAGGTTTATCGAAAGTCGCTTTTTTTGGATTTTCGCTAAACGATGTGATTATCCAAGAGTTACGATATAGGTAAATGAGCAAAATTATATACTTGACTCTAAAGTGTAATAGTGGGTATTATTCCCATATATCGATGATTAAGAGAATGGTCTAACGCTATTCGCGCTTCCCATCCTGTGTTATGAACGCGCAGGACTTAGGTCTAGCGCGTTTTTTTATTTTTGTTCAAAAGAAATGGAGGAATGTAAATGGCAATCATGACAGATTCAAGAGGTAACATTTTTTTGGAATTTATTCGTATCGAGTACGATAAGGTCATTACAAGTAAACTGGATGCTCCACTAACACATGCTTAAATTGTGGTAAAGTGCCAAGGAAAGTATCTATTCATGCATAATAAGTGGAGAAAAAACTGGGAACTTCCAGGTGGGATTATTGAAGCTGGAGAGCATGCGGAGCAATGTGTAATTAGAGAATTGTATGAGGAAACCAATCAAATTCTGGATACAGCTGAATTCAAAGGGCTAATGAAGTTTAGACTCCAGCCAAGTTTTCATGGACCGGAACGAATAGAGTGTGGAGCTCTGTTCATGGGTGAACTGTGCCGACTTGAAGATTTTGTTGAAAACGATGAAGCTTCTTCAATAATCCTTTGGGATGGCACATCCGAGATTGGTGATATCGCAGAAATAGATAGGAAGTTAATTGAATTCGTGTGATACATGATTGAACTAAGAGTAAGCAATATTGCAGGGAAATCAATGAACGTATTGAGCAACCCTCTCCATATATCATTCGTTAGAGTATGAGGGGTGATTACTATTAATAAAATGAGTAATAGCATCTTAATGTTGGTCTCAGTGGTATTCATGATGTTATCCGGTTGTTCATCAACAGAGAAACTTGAAGATACAGTTACTAAACGTGTAGTCGCATCTGATTTTGTTCTCGAAGTCACAACACCAACTGTTATAGGCACGGGTGAGACAATGAAAGTAAAAGGGACTTTAGAATATACAGGTATCAAACCCGTTGAAGTTACCCATGGAAAACCAATCATTCGTTTTTTCTTTTCCGGTAGTGAGGAGGAACGCAGCTATGCGGATGTGGGGTACTATACTGAGTTTAAGACAGGTCAAGTAGTTGAGGTTGAAGATGAATTCATGGTAAGCAAAAAAGGGAAACAAAATCTCTATGTGGATATGACTGCGGATATCGCATTAGCCATGGATCCGATTGAAATTATTTTGAAGTAATCATGCACCCTTTCAATTGATAAAAAAACCTCCCGTCCCGCAGAACATCTGGGATTGGGAGGTTTTGATTATCGTGCTTTATGCAAGGTTTATCGCACCAGCCATCCGGTGGGTTGAGGAGCAATATCAGCGGTATCTCGTAAATCATGGACTTTAACGTTGCTGCCATAGATCATGGAATCACTGCTCAGTCGGAACGAAGGGAAACTATGCTCGGATTGCAGACGCAGACAATTTTCGAAGTAAATCTGCTGCTGTTTGTTGATGACAAATGGAAGCGAACCCGCTTCTATGGTAACATCATCGCTATCCGGTTCGTTTAAGATCAGAAGTACCGCAATTCCGTCACAACCGCATCCATCGGTATCATAAAACAATTTGAAATAGCCTGGTCGATCTCCCAGCTTTTCAGTAAGTCTTGCTTCTGCCAGCGGACTGACTTGAATGATCATGACGTCGTTCACACTCCTCTAATCTCCATTGAATTCGCTTACATTTTAATATATGGACCACGAATGCAGATTAGAAGGTAAAATAAAGGAAAAGGAGGCATGTCCCATGAGAATCGTAACGTTGGACGATCAGCCGATGGAACACTTCACCTATCTGAATACCATCTCCGGGGGAGAGGTGGTCGAAGCCCAACTACCCATGTATCATGGCACAGTCTCGGGGCTGCCCGATGGAGTGGATGCACTCATTGTGACCTCGGATCTGCAAGGAGTTGTGCCTGCTACGGAGCGGAGTAAAGATGCCAACTTTGGCGGAGCGACGGCTTCTAATGAAGAGACGTACAACAGCGTTAAAACGAATGCCGAAGTGGATAGCAACCCTATGCAAAGTACCTCTGAGGATCAACTTCTTGGCGAAGTCCTGCCTGCTTACGTCCGGTTGTTGCTGGAAGTGGAGTGGCCTGAGCTTGATCCGGAACGTATAGGCGTGTTGATGTGTGGAGACCTGTATGCCCTGCGCGGGAAAAGGGGAGCCAGCGGCAATCCGGTACCCGTCTGGCTCGCCTTCAGGGCAGCCTTCGGCTGGGTTGCCGGCGTGCACGGCAACCACGATCTCACCGATGAGGCAGATGCTCATCGGTTGCACAGCGTCGAGGGCATCCATGCCATGGATGGCCCAGACGCAATGATCAACGCTGGCCCCCCAACGGGTGGCCCTGCGCCAAGTGCCGCCCAACCCAGCCAGCTGCGCATCGCGGGCCTGGGCGGCATCATCGGCAGGCCGGACAAGCCGGGCCGGCTGCCGGCAGAGCAGTACCTGCAATCCGTACGCAAGCTGCTGAAGCAGCAGCCGGATTGCTTGCTTTTGCATCAAAGCCCGGGCATCGCCGAGCTTGGGCTTAGGGGTGAACCGCTCATCCGGCAAGCCCTGGAGGCCGGGCCGGAGACGGTGGTGTTCAGCGGACATACCCATTGGGATATGTCGCTGGTTGAGCTGAGCAATGGCACACAGATTGTGAATGCCGACAGCAAGCTGTTTATTTGGACACGTTAAGTGACGGTTGACGGAGGCGAAGCTTACTTTTTTCCCGGTGTCTTGGTAAAGCTTCTCCTCCTGTCTTCACAGCCCCTCAATGGAACCCATTTCATCGCCATTCCTTATCTGGTATGATAAGCAGGGAAAATAGGGAAAATTAGAGAAAAAGGAAGGTTCCGCTATGACACCGATCACCATATACGACATCGCCAAAGAAGCAAACGTATCTGTAGCGACAGTCTCCCGGGTGCTGAATGATACGGCACCTGTGCGTGCAAGCACCCGAGAGAAGATTATGTCCATCATCGAAAAACACCAGTTTCAGCCCAATGCGCAAGCGCGCAGTCTGATCAAGAAAGAGACGGGTACCATCGCCATCATCCTGCCGGACATTACGAATCCCTTTTTCCCGGAAGTCTTCTGGGGCGCGGAGAATGAAGCTCGCGGGTTAGGATACACGTTCTTTCTCTGCAATACCGCAGGCGACTACAACAGGGAATCTGAATATTTGTCCATCTTGCGAGAAAAGCGGGTAGACGGGATTATTTTTCTCGGCGGGCGAATCAACATGCAAGTCTGTCCGGATGACATGGCGCAGGAATTGATTGATATGGGCAAACGCATGCCGATCGTGCTGGTCAATGGCAATATTGCCAAAGGCGGGTTCCACCGGGTGTATACCGATGAAGGAGCAGGGGCGGCCCTTGCAGCTGAGCATTTGCTTGAACTGGGGCATCGTGATATCGCCTTTGTCGGCGGGCTGAAAGAGTTATCCACCACCATGGTCAAGGTCAGAGCGGTGCAGAAGAAACTTCGGGAGCATGGGCTCGAAATACCGAAAGAACGGCAGCTGCTCGGAAGTTTCTCCATCGACGATGGCAAAAGGGAAATGTCCAAACTGCTGGATCGAGACAATCCGCCAACTGCAGTCTTATGTGTGAATGACAACACAGCCATTGGTGCGATCAAGTCGACGATTGAGCACGGGCTCTCCATTCCGAAGGATATATCCATTGTGGGTTTTGATGATACACCTCTCGCCAGTGCGGTTATACCGGAACTGACGACCGTATCCCAGAACACATATCAGCTTGGCAAACAGGCTGTGGACGTGCTGCATGAGCTGATTAACCAAGGCAAACCGAAGAAGCAGATTATTCTGCGACCGGAGCTAATAGTGCGTCAAAGTACAGGACCTGCTGCAAGATAAAGGGCCTGTAATTGGAAAAGAAAGCGTTGACATTTCCTCGAAGGGTGAAATATAATGAGTGCGTGAATGAAACCCCTTTCATAAAGTGGAACGGGTTTTATGTTTCAGCTTAATGAAACCCATTTCATGAAACGGGTTTCAGTGTGGTCATCCATTCATTAGTTCAAGGGGGCGTAACGTATGAGAAGAAGTCTAAAGGTCATTTCGTTATTGATGTTGGTCATGGTAATGGGTCTGACAGCCTGTAGCAGTAAAAGTGGTTCCTCCGGCGAGTCCGGTGGCAAGGTAGATTTGAGTATGACGATCTGGGGTTCGGAGGATGAGAAGAAAATTTATCAGGAACGACTCGATATTGTGAAGCAGACGTATCCCGATATTAATGTGAAACTCAACGTGGTTGCAGGAGATTATGACCAGAAGGTACAGACCATGATCGCCGGAGGAACGGCACCTGACATTATGATGATTGCCGAGAACTATCAGGCCTACGCCTCCAAGAATCAGATTATACCGCTGGATGACATGATCAAGGCGAACAATGTGAACATGTCAGAGCGTTATTCCGATGATATTGCGAACCTGATGAAGTATGATGGCAAGCAATTCGGTTTGCCGGATCGTGCAGGCGCGATGGTCCTCTTTTATAACAAAGATCTGTTTGACAAAGCCGGGGTGGAATACCCAACCAAAGATTGGACGCAGGACGATCTGATGGCAGCGGCTCAGAAGCTGACGGTGAAAGAGAATGGCAAAACAGTTCAGTGGGGCTACTATCCAGGTAGCTGGTGGCCACAATGGATGCAGCTCATCTACCAGAATGGTGGTTCGTTGTTTGATGAGAGTGGCAAACCAACTTTCGATACGGAGCCAGTGCGTAAAGCACTGCAATTCATGAATGATCTGACCTTCACCCACGGTGCAGGACCAACGCCAACTGAGATTGCCGACATGGGGAATATCGGAGCCGATCCGCTATTTGCACAAGGCAAGATCGCCATGGAAACAACCGGTTTCTGGAACATTGGTTCACTCGCTAAGGTCGAAGGCATCAACTGGGATATCTCACCGGTATGGGGCGAAACGAACGCATTCTTCAACGGTTTAACGATTACCAACGCTTCCAAACACAAGGAAGAGGCATTCAAAGTCATTGAAGCACTGACGACACCAGAAGCACAGATGCCAATGGTCAAAGCCGGTCAGGATGCTCCCGCAACCAAAGCCGGTCTGTCCAGTGATGAATTCCTGAATGCTGAATATGGCGGCAAGAAAATCAACATGGCTGCGTTCAGTGAATCAACGATCTATGCAGAACCGTTCAATCCGCAATGGAACGAAATGATGAAGCTGATTAACGACAAGCTGGGTGTGTACTTCAACAACAAAGCTTCACTTGATGATACCGTTACTGAAATCCAAAGTGGACTGGAAAGACTCTACAAATAGAGGTTGTTCAAATAGCATCGACAGGAGGACAGGTGGAATTCGGCATGATTGCGGGTTCCATCTGCTCTCTGCGTCATGGGAGGGCTTAACGTGAGAAAAAAGGACGGGAAATGGTTCTACATCTTCATCTCGCCTTGGCTGATCGGGTTCCTGGGGCTGACCCTGGGTCCGATCCTGTTTTCCATCTATATGAGCTTCACAAATTGGGATCTGTTCCAGTCCCCTGAATTCATCGGTATCGACAATTACAAAACGTTGCTGACCGATGATCCGATCTTCTGGAAATCCGTCGGCAATACATTCTTCTATGCGCTGATATCCATTCCACTGGGCATGTCGATCTCGCTCTGGATTGCATATTACCTGAACAAGAAGATCAAAGGGATTACTTTCTTCCGGATTCTATTCTACCTGCCTTCCGTCGTTCCGGTGGTTGCAAGTTCATTACTCTTCATTCACTTGCTTGCACCGACGGAAGGATTGATCAACCAGGCACTCGCGATCTTTGGTATTGAGGGTCCTGCCTGGCTTCTTGATCCCAACTGGGTTAAGCCTGCATTGATTCTCATGTCCTTATGGGGTGTAGGAGGCGGCGTGGTATTGCTGCTTGCAGGGATGAAAGGCATTCCGCAGGAACTGTACGAGGCCGCAGCCATCGATGGTGCGAAAAGCACACAATCGTTCTTCCATATTACATTCCCGATGCTGACTCCCGTTATTTTCTTCAATCTCGTGACCGGCATGATCGGGGCGCTCCAGACCTTCGCGCAGGTCTTCATCGTCACTGCCGGAGGACCTGATAATTCAAGTCAGATGGTCGTTCCTTACCTGTTCCAGAATGCATTCCAGTTCTACAAAATGGGATATGCATCGGCGATTGCCTGGGTACTATTCATCATCATCATGGCGTTGACACTGGTTGTATTCCGTTCATCGGCGCTATGGGTGCACTACGAGGAGGGAAAAGCCAATGAGTAATCCATCGACTGTGGAGAAGACGATATCCTATATTTTTCTGATTCTGGTCGGGGTGCTGCTTGCTTCACCTTTCCTGTACATGATCTCCATTGCACTGGCAAGTGACGCAACAACCGTCAAATCAGCTTTTACCTTCGTTCCAATGGAGTTCCAGTGGTCGAACTTTTATACGATTTTCACGAATAACAATCTCGGAACGTATCTCAAAAACTCAGTCATTATTACCATCTTTACGATTGTTGGATCGGTATTGTCAGCTTCCATCGTGTCTTACGGCTTTGCCCGAATCAAAGCGAAAGGCAGCCGTTTCCTGTTTATCGTGTTGCTCAGTACGATGATGATTCCGGGTGAGGTGACGATGGTACCGCAGTTCATCATCTTCCGTCATCTGGACTGGATTAATACATTCTACCCGCTGATCGTACCGAGCTTCTTCGCCGGAGCGTTCAACGTATTCCTGATTCGGCAGTTTGTCATGAGTATCCCCAAATCACTGGATGAAGCCGCCATGATTGACGGCATGGGACATCCGGGGATCTATTGGAAGATTATTATGCCACTAACTTATCCGATTCTGGCGGCTATTGCGATCTTCTCATTCTCCTATAACTGGGGGAACTTCATGGGGCCGCTCATCTATATCAATGACCCGGAGAAAATGCCGCTTGCACTCGGTGTGCAGCTGTTGACTACAGTAGGTGGCGGACAGATGCCGCCATGGAACCTCGTGATGATTGCCTCCCTGTTCCTCACCATTCCGATGGTACTGGTATATCTGTTCGGACAACGTTATGTCTATGAAGCGAACATTAGCGGCGGAAGCAGCGGGATCAAGTAACAGGAGATGTGCAGTGTGTGTATGCATTGAACCTGTTGTTCAAGGTGAATGAAGTCATTAACGTACATGGAGAAAGGATTGTTTAGCCCATGGCGCATAAAGAACAACGCAGCAGGAGCAAACGGAGTTATATCCTCATGGGTGTAGCCCTGGTTGCCCTGCTGGCAGGAGGAGGAATTGTTATCAATCATTTTGCCAATGAATCATCCAAAACACTTGTATTCCAAGAGGAACCTGTACGTCTGAAGTTGGATCAGTCCTACGATCATTTTGAAGGTTGGGGCACATCACTTGCTTGGTGGGCCAACGATCTTGGGGGATGGAAGGATCAGGCGAAAGTGAGTGAAGTGATGGATCTGGTCTTTGATCCGGAGAAAGGCTTAGGTCTGAACATCGTTCGGTACAATATCGGCGGTGAGGAAAATCCGGAGATGAAAGCCCTTCGTCCCGGTGGGGACGTACCCGGCTTCCAGCCTGAACCTGGAGAGTGGGACTGGGAGGCCGATGCAGGCCAGCGTGCTGTATTACAGGGATCGATGGAGCGCGGGGTGAATATTGCGGAAGCCTTCTCCAATTCACCACCCTACTGGATGACTATTAGTGGATCGGTCACTGGAGCCGTGGATGGCGGCAATAACCTGCGTGACGACCAGTATGATGCGTTTGCCGATTATCTGACGGAAGTTGTGAAGCATTATCGGGATGAGTGGGGGATTACTTTCCGCACCCTGAATCCGCTCAATGAACCTTCCTCCGACTGGTGGAAGAAAGGCAATATGCAGGAAGGCAGTCATTTTACCAATGAGAAGCAGGCCGAGATTATCAAAAAAGTCGCTGCATCGCTGAAGAGCAAAGGGCTGGATGGAACCGTCATTAGTGCCGCAGACGATAACAGCATTGATGAGACGGTGTTCAATTTCAATCTCTATGACCAGGACACACTGGACGTAATCCAGCAGATCAATACCCATTCCTATAATGGTAGCAAAATGGAAGAGCTGCGCACGCTGGCAGAAGGCCATGGCAAGAAGCTGTGGATGTCCGAGTACGGAACAGGCGGCAGCGAGCCGCACAGTCATGAGGACATGACCTCAGTGCAGGAACTCGCAGAGCGCATCATGTTCGATCTGAAAATCATGCAGCCATCCGCCTGGGTATACTGGCAGGCCGTTGAAGATGAAGGCGCCAATAATAACTGGGGCTTCATTCACGCCAATTTTAACGGAGAAGAGCAGTATGAGATGACCAAACAGTACTATGGCATGGCCCAGTTTACGAAGTTCATTCGTCCTGGCACGACGATTATTCCAACGGATGGTGGGCGTACGCTGGCTGCCTTTGACGCAGAACGTCAACGACTGGTGCTGGTGATTCGTAACGAATTGTCGGCTGGAACAACGGCGTTTGAACTGGAAGGGTATGCGTATGGAAAATCATCCACCGCGCAGGTGTATCAGACTTCACCGGATCGGAACATGGAACAGCTTGAAGACATTCCGGTGTATGCCAACGGACTTGAAGTGCCTACGGCAGACAATTCCATTACAACCGTAGTACTGGAAGGCGTAACGTTGCAGGCGAAGTAATAACAGCGATCAGAAGGTTATTCTGTCATCGTAGCCCCAGTGTAAATGGTCATTTAGTTCAACGGATTTGTTTTGCCTTATATTTTTAAAAAAGTCATGGGACATATGAAACTATATAAATTGAATTAAACATTTACACCAAACGGAGAGGACAGAAAAAACCTGAAGAAGCGAAGCGCTCGCCTAGAAGCTTTCTGCAAGAAAGCTACATCGGAAGCATACGCTTTCCCCTGATTTTCCCCTTTGAGAAAAGAAAATCAAAAAATCTGGGGATAACAGCGATCGGAAGGTTATTCTGTCATCGAAGTGCGCAGTGTAAATAAGCTTTAGTTCAATTTATATAAATACAGAGAAGGAGGGGATATTTTTGACAGAGAACACATCCCTTTTGCTTGAGGAACAGGAGAAGAACATCGCCAGGGCTGAGAATGGTGTTCAATCCGAATTAACATATGATGCACGCAGTTTTTTCCTGAACGGAGAGCGAGTATTTCTGAACAGTGCCACGATCCATTATTTCCGCATGCCGAAGGAGGAATGGCGTGAGGTTCTGCTGAAGGCGAAGCTGGCAGGTATGAACTGTATCGACACCTACTTTGCGTGGAACGTGCATGAACCGGAAGAAGGACAGTGGTCCTTTGAAGGGGACAACGATTGTGGGGCTTTTCTGGATCTGTGCGCAGAACTGGGCATGTGGGTCATCGCGCGTCCGGGTCCGTTTATCTGTGCGGAATGGGATTTTGGCGGTTTTCCATACTGGCTTGGTACGAAGGACGGTGTGAAGTTCCGGGAGAATAATAAGACGTATCTGCACTATGTGAGTTTGTATTTTGACCGGATTGTGCCGATCATTCGGGAGCGCCAGTTATCTGCCGGGGGCACGGTCATTCTCGTCCAAGTGGAGAATGAGTATGAGTACCTGATGGATGACGCCGCCGCAAGTGAACATATGATTACGCTGAGGGATGGATTGTTGCAACGTGGCATTGACGCTACGCTGATTACATGCGTTGGCGGGGCGGAAGGCACGATTGAAGGGGCTAATTTCTGGTCGGGTGCTGACGGGCATTATGAGAAACTTCGAGCCAAACAGCCGGACACCCCGAAGATGGTCACGGAATTCTGGACCGGATGGTTCGAGAATTGGGGAGGGCCTTCGGCTATTCAGAAGACGGCGCCTTTGCTGGAACGACGCATCATGGAGATTCTGCGTGCCGGGTATACCGGAATCAGCTATTACATGTTCTACGGCGGCACGAACTTTGGTGGATATGGCGGAAGAACGATGGGTAGCAGTGACATTTTCATGATTACGTCTTATGACTATGATGCACCGCTAAACGAATATGGTCGGGTGACACCGAAATATGCGGTAACCAAAAATCTGTCTTACTTCGTCCATGCTTTCGGGGCCTTTCTGATGGAAACAGAGGAAATTCCAGAAGAACAGATCGTTGTACGTCATCCTGAAGGCTTATCTGTACGAGGCAGACAGGCGGACAACCAGAAGATTTGGTTCTTGGAGAGTCACAAGGATGAACGCGAGACGATGCACATTACGCTTGAAGAAGGGCGTACTCTTCCCGTATCGCTGAATCCGGGACAGATTGTTCCATTGCTGGATCGAGTACAGATTGCGGATCAGGTATACCTGACTGCGGGCACGATGATTACAGGCAATGAAATGATCAACGGAGAATTGAACCTGTTCATCGTGGCCCCAGCAGGCCAGCGTTCCATAGTTGAATTGGAAGCCGTGGACTTGAACGTCATGGACAGTTCGGTGCAAGTGCTGGTCGAGCATGATTCAGCAAGGAACGTACACCGCTTCGACCTGTTCCATTTCCAGGAGCCTGGAATGATCCAACTGGAAGCAAACGGCACACCGATCCGTTTCGTCATTCTGGATCAAGAGATGATGAATCGAACATGGCGATTGGAAGCAACCAATCAGAAGGGACTACGTTATGCAATCGGGTTCGATGACGTGGACGTGTTACCATCGGGTCAGGTGAAGGGCATGATCACGGATCCGGATCGCACGATTACGCTGCTTGGTGACTGGACAGATGGAGAACGGACATTAACAGGTCACGAATTCTTTGCCAGCGAGGAGTCTATTGCAGATATACAGCAGCAGCTTGCGTGGAGATCACCGAGTGCGCCGACGTTATCTGCTTCGCCTGAGCTGTCTCGTATTACGTTAACGGCGATGCAACGCTCGGCGAGTGGACAACCGGAAGACTTTTCCCGGTATGGACAAGATTTTGGTTATCTATTGTACGAATGCGATTTCGAGAGTGCAACCGAAGGGATGACCAGTCTCATTTTGCCAGATATTCAGGATACCGCCAGGATTATTGTCAATGGAGTACAACAGGTACTAGTTCGTCAGGTAGGTGCCGCAGGAGTTCAGTTGCAAGTAGTCCAAGGGAAGAACACACTTCAGATTCTGGTGCAGCATATGGGCAGATTGAACTTCTCTCCGTATTTGGGTGAGAGCAAAGGTCTGGCTGGTGCGGTGTATCTGGGTGGCCAGGTTCAGGATATTCGTCGCGATTGGCATATGGAGAGTGGACTTGTGCATCTCGATGAGGTGAACGCTATACATGGGGCGCCACTTCTGAGCAGAAGCTTTAAGCTGGATGGCATGGATCGGGCGATACTGGTGGGTGCCTTGAGCAAAGGTCTTCGTATCAATGGCATCGAAGTTTCGATGGAGGGATATCAGGATTGGTTTGCCTTCCAGACACTAGACATTTCCTTGTATATCAAGCCCGGAGAGACGAATACACTGGAAATGCCGTATAGCCGTTCCTCACTGAACCGACTGGAACTGATCACGTATCCAAGTCAGGGAGAACTGAAGGATTGGCGTATGGCAGGAACGGATGCCTTACTTCCGGAACAATGGGAGAGCACTGAAACAGGGCAAGAACTGGCTCAACTTAGCGTACAGGGGTCCATCCTGCGTACGGCACAGTCTGGTGTCGCCAAAAGTGGCAATGGGAATGCCAACCCGGTGACCTATACCTCAGACGGTGGAGGCTCAAGTGCTGCGGTGAGCGAGAAAGCTCAGCCCACATCTAATGCTCCTCAAGCACAAGGCTTGCATGGTCAGCCTGTCTGGTACCGTTGGCACTTCACCAAGCCTGTAGTATCCGAGCATCATAAGGTGAACTTGATGCTTCGTCTGACCGGAATGAGCAAAGGAACCATTCACCTGAATGGCCATCATCTGGGCCGTTACTGGCAGATTGGTCCACAAGAGGATTACAAGATCCCGGTAGCTTGGTTACAGGAAGAGAATGAATTGCTTGTGTTCGATGAAGAAGGCAGAACACCAACACATGTACGTTTCCTGCTGGATGCATTATCCCGTTATCCGTGGGTTATGGTGGAGTAGTTCATGTATTAGTCGGTAGTTGTCTTACCCATATCGAACTATGGCGGGGAACGATAATTGAACCGGAAGAGTTCAAGTTGGAGCATTTTTTAGAGAAGTAAATTAGGTCGGAAAGCAGCATCACATACCGCATAAGTTTACCTTTTTATCGCAACCATACCACCTCATTTTCTTAGCCCAATTTACCTGAGTTTGTGAGTCATCTGATTCAGTCCTCTGAGTGAATTAGGCTAAGGGAATTGGGGAACTATGGTTATCAGATTTTTACAATAAGCGAGATAAACATTGCAACTTTAATTTTGTAACCGTTTACATAAAAAATGATTGTTCATCCATGATCTGTGAAGGGAGTGATGCTTCATGTAATTGGAATTTGAACAGTAGTCCGTAAGATTGTTAAGTCTAATTCATTATTTCATTCGATCATGGATAAGGAGATGACCTGATGTTAACGAAGAGGAAAGACAGAGCAAGAGGACCTAGCGTTTTCAAGGCTGGAATGATCCTTCTGCTTGGAACATTACTTCTATTAACGATGTTATTCCCCAATACAGCGAGAGCGGCGACAAGTGTCTATACGATATCCGCCTTCACGAACACAAGTGAGTCCAATATGTATATCTACGAATCCTATAATGCAACACATTATGGTTTGCTAAAAGGGCCAGCCTATACACCTCCGGCCAATCTGATTCGCGATCCCAGCATCATGAAACACACCGATGGTCTGTATTACGTCGTCTACACCACGAATTGGTCGGGTAACACCATAGGCATCGCTTTCAGCCCCGACAAAGTGAACTGGACATTTGTTCGTAACATTACTTTATCCACACCTGCCACAATCGCACACACCTGGGCACCGGAATGGTTCAAAGACAGCAACGGCAGTCTGAACGTTATCGTGTCCCTCTCACCAGGCAACTATGAGAATTTCAAACCTTATGTCATTACCGCTTCAGGCAGCAATTTAGCATCTACCTCATGGTCTGCACCTACTGAACTGGCAGGCATTGCTCCTAATTATATCGACACTTTTATTGTGAAGACAGGTTCTACCTATCATGCTTTTACCAAAAATGAGACCACTAAATACATCGAATATGCGACTTCCACTTCGCTAAAGGGTCCTTATACTTTCAAAGGTACAGGAGATTGGGCAGGTTGGGGATCTTGGGTTGAAGGCCCCGCGCTTGTTCAGCTGGATAATGGCTCCTGGCGAATCTACTTTGACGGCTATGCGACACAAAAATATTACTACAGCGACTCTGCTGACAATTTCCAGACTTGGAGTACCAAGCAAGAGATTGCGGGTCTTACCGGACTGGTCCGGCATATGACCGTATTGAAAGAGTCCGGACAGCCGGGTGATATCCGCAAGTTGGAGTCATTCAATGTACCGGGAAGCTTCATTCGTCATTACAACTATCAGGCACGGATCGACGCCAATGTGAGTCCGGCGGAAGATGCACAATTCCGTATTGTTCCCGGGCTGGCGAATGCAACAGGCATTTCGTTTGAGTCCATGAATTATCCGGGTTATTTCCTGCGCAATACTAATGGCAACATTACACTCGTGAAAAATGACGGCAGCGCTACCTTCCGAAATGACGCCACGTTCAAACGTGTCAATGGACTTGCTAACACCAGTTGGACATCGTATGCCTCGTTTAGTGACCCGAACCTGTATCTGAGACATTACAACAATGTGCTGAAATTAGAAGCTGTCGTTACTGCCCTCGATAAGTCAGACGCGACCTTCCGAGAGGTCGCACAATAATAGGTCGTCGTTTTCTAAGTTAAACTATACATTTACACGATAACGGAGAGGTCAGAAATAACTTGAAGAAGCGAAGCGTGCGCGTTTATCCCCGGATTTTCCCTTTAAAGAATAATTAAAAATCTGGGGATAACAGCGATCGGAAAGTTGTTCTGACATCGGAGTGCAAGTGTAAATCACAAGGAGTGAAGTGGATGAAGTGGTTAAAACGAATGAGCTCGCTGCTGCTGGCAGGAAGTCTGCTAACAAGTAGTCTGGGACTAGGTTCAGAAGTGTCTGCTGCTGGAGCATACACGGCTGTTGCCGATCCATCGAAGCAATATCAGACGATGGAAGGATGGGGAACATCCCTCGCGTGGTGGGGCAAAGTGATTGGAGAATATTCCAATCGGGATGAGTATGTAGAGAAAATGTTCAACGCGAATACCGGACTGGGGCTGAACATCCTGCGGTATAACATTGGAGGCGGGGATAATCCATCTTCCAATATCCTTGAATATCGCAAAGCCGTTCCTGGTTATCAGCCTTCTCCCGGCGTGTATGACTGGAATGCAGATGCAAACCAACGATATATGCTGCAAGCTGCCAAAGCGCAAGGCGTAAATATCATCGAAGCTTTTGCCAATTCCGCACCTTACTGGATGACGATCAGTGGCAATGTATCCGGTTCGGCGAGTGGTGGAAACAACCTCAAGCCCGATTACTATGATGATTTTGCCGATTACTTAACCGAGGTTGTGAAGCATTTTCGGGATAACTGGGGAATCACATTTGATAGTGTAACTCCACTGAATGAACCGATCTCAACGTGGTGGAAGCAGGGCAACGACCAGGAGGGCATGCACTTTGACCGGGCGGATCAGAACACCATTCTGAGTCAGCTACAAGCTTCTTTGAATGCGAAGGGCCTGTCCACGAAGCTGAGCGCACCGGAAGAATACAGTATCGATGATACCAATGTGTCGTTCAACAGCTACAGCAATGCGGTTAAATCAGCGATTACTCAAATCAATACCCATACGTATGGTGGAAGCAATCGTACGGCTTTGCGCAACACAGCGACTTCTGCGGGCAAACATCTGTGGACCTCGGAATATGGCGATGGGGATGCAAGTGGACTTACGATGTCACGTACCATCCTCAAGGATATTCGCAATATGGGCGCAAGTGGATGGGTATATTGGCAAGCCGTGGATAGTGCTGACGGATGGGGATTCTTCAAGAACGTGTTGAACAATACGCAAACGACCAGCTACACCGTGAACCAAAAATATTATGTCATGGGCAACTACAGCAAATTTATTCGTCCCGGATACAAGATTATCGGCATGAGTGATGCCAACACCCTTGCGGCTTATGATGCAGCTTCCGGCAAAGTCGTGTTGGTCACGACCAATTCGGAATCGACGGATACAACGGTAACCTATGATCTCAGTCGTTTTACGAACACAGGCGCGTCTGCTCAGGTATATCGGACCTCTTCGACTGAGAAGTTGCAGCAACTGACCAATATTTCGGTGCAAAACAAAACCTTTACGGCTACGGCCAAGGCTAACTCGGTCACAACTTACGTCATTTCCGGTGCATCTTATAATGGGGGTACAGGATATGAAGCCGGCGCCATCTACAAATTAATCAACCGCAACAGCGGACTTGCACTTGATGTAAACGGTGCTTCTACTACGGGTGGGGCAACGATCATTCAGTGGAATGATAACGGAGCAGCCAACCAACAATGGAAGCTGGAGTCAGCTGGTAATGGATATTACAACATCCGTAATGTAGGCAGCGGGCTCTTGTTAGACGTGAATTCGAGTTCCACACAAGGTGGAGCCGCTCTGATTCAGTGGCAGGATAACGGGGGCGACAATCAGCAATGGCTGCCCATTGATGTGGGAGGATATGTGGTGCTTGCGAATCGTAACAGCGGCCTGACGGTGGATATCAATCAAGGGTCTCTGACCGCAGGTGCCTCTACCATTCAGTGGGCCGACAATGGCGGAGCCAATCAGCAATGGAGACTCGTCAAAGTGAATTAGACTTGTGGTCATGAAATAACGTTCTTATGTATCCTTCTTTCTTGGAGGTGCAGTGTCCTAAGTAACACTGTATCCTCCAGGAAAGTAGCTAGTTTATACATATATATGTTCATTCACCTGACTTGTATTTAACGAAAGCGGGATAGGGCGAACCTGCTGATATCCTGATCCGTGTGCCCCGTTTGCACCAAATCGGATAATATTTGCCCAATGGCACTTGCGAACTTGAAGCCATGACCGGAGAAACCGCCGGCCAGCCACACATGTTCATGGGCAGGGTGTCGGTCGATTATAAAATCTTCATCCGAAGTGAATTCATACTTGCATACACTGCCGCGCTTCAACTCCCCAGCTGCTTGCGGCATATGAAGCTCAAGCAATCTTCGAAGATCACCCTCATCCGACTCTTCCGTACCAAAAGGTGCCATTGTACTTCCAGGTGTCCACACCTGACCCGTATCATGACGCCCCATCTTCAGTCCTGATCCGCCAATGCTTGGGAATCCATAATATATACCTTCTTTTCCTGCCAGTGTAAAACCGGGGAAGTGTGCTTCGCCATACAAGGCTTCAGGTGCATCAAACCATCCAACCGTTTTACGTACAGCCTGAATCGGGAGATCCACGAAGGGCTTCAACGTCTGGAACCAGGCACCAGCGCTTAGGATGATGTGATTTGCATGGTATGTCTCACCACTCGAAGTTTGAACTGCAACGGAATGTGGTCCGTATTCAATATGTTCTACGCGAGTATGCGTTAACAAGGTTGCACCATGAGACTCGGCTGCCTTGCGAAAGGCACGAATACAGGGTTCACTATATAAATAACCTGCATCAGGCTCATACATGCCCTCGTAATGTTCAGGTACGGTAATCCCTGGCCAGCGTTTCATCACCTCGGCTGCATGCAATATTTCATAATGAATGCCTGCATCATCTGCATGGCTCAACCGGTTGTGGAAGGAATGAATCTCCGGATCAACCATATTCAGTACACCAGATGGAACAAACAGTGGATCGCCAGTCGTTTCCTCCAGCTCATGCCATAACTTCTGCGCAAGCAATGCCATAGCGATATAGTCAGGCCCACCACTATACACATGGCGCATCAGTCTTGTATCTCCGTGATGACTTCCTTCCGTATGCGGAGGATCAAAGGCATCTATTAATAGGGTTTTGCATCCACTGCGCGATAGATAGTATCCTGCACTCATGCCCATGGAACCGGCTCCAACGATAATAACGTCATATGATGATGTGATGATGGCACGTCCTCTCCGTATGTATCCTTTTCTACAGTAATGCCTTAATAGAATATATTAATCGTAAAAGCTAGATGGTGGCAAGTGTAGTAAAATGGACTTCTACAATGGATGTTGCAAAGGAGACCAAGTATGAGTGAGCAATTCAGTTTTGATCTATTTCCATTAATTCAGACAGAACGATTCATCCTCCGGTCGGCAGAGGCCAGGGACAACCATGATCTGCTCGCGTTATATTCGGATGAAGCTGTGGTTCAATATATGCCATTTACTCCTTTTGAATCCTTGGAGGATGCACAGGGTGAGATGAAATGGTATAAGAAGATTTTTAAGGAACACACGGGCTTACGTTGGATGATTGAAGACCGTGAAACTCGTAAAGTGATCGGAACCTGTGGGTTCCTGAACTATGAAGATGTACATAACCGTGCTGAGATCGGATACGACTTGTGCTCCTCTTTCTGGGGTCGCGGAGTCATGACGGAAGTGGCCCATGCCGTGTTACATTGTGGATTCACGCATATGCAACTCAATAAGATCGAAGCTAAGGTTGAACCGGAGAACGAGGCCTCAATTCGCCTACTACACAAGCTTGGTTTTCAGAAGGAAGGTTTGCTTCGGCAGCATGAGTTCGAGAAAGGCAGATATATTGACCTTGCGGTGTTCTCCAAGTTACGAAGCGAAATATAGGCAAGATAGCCCACAATGATTCCAATGACACCATCTCATTCCAGAGCCGAAAGCTTGTCCCTCTGAATGAGCCCGTGCTATATTGGAGAGATGTGAGGAGATGAGGATATGAAGCTGGTGTCCTGGAATGTGAATGGTTTAAGGGCATGTGTGACCAAAGGATTTATGGATTATTATCAGGAGAGTCAGGCGGATATTTTCTGCCTTCAGGAGACCAAATTACAAGCCGGACAGATTGAGATGGACCTGGGGGAAGACGTTTATCAATATTGGAATTATGCGATCAAAAAAGGTTATTCGGGTACGGCTGTATTTAGCCGAATCAAGCCGATATCCGTTCGTTACGGGATGGAGGAGGACAGCGAGCCAGAAGGCCGGATGATTACGCTGGAGTATGATGAGTTTTATCTGGTGAACGTGTATACACCAAATGCCAAGCGGGATCTCACCCGGCTGCCCTATCGTCTGGAATGGGAGGACCGATTCCGGGGGTATATTCTGCAACTGGAGCAGATCAAACCGGTTATCGTCTGCGGTGACCTGAATGTGGCTCATCAGGAGATCGATCTGAAGAATCCGAAGCCCAATCTGGGCAATTCCGGCTTTACCCTTGAAGAGCGTGGCAAGATGACCGATTTGCTTGCTTCCGGGTATGTGGACAGCTTCCGGCATCTGTATCCGGATCGTACGGATGTGTACAGTTGGTGGTCTTATATGCCGAAAGTCAGAGAACGGAACGTGGGCTGGCGCATTGATTATTTTCTCGTATCCAATCAATTGGCACCCAAGGTGGCGGATGCACATATCGACTGCCATGTGATGGGCAGTGATCATTGCCCGGTGGGTCTTACATTGCAACTATAGGTAAGGATCGGCGTGAGATGGATTGAGCTAAGAAACTTAGAATACAAGTGTAGATGAACTGCAAGTTTCCTAGATGGGAGATTTGCAGTTTTTTTGGCGTTACGGGTAGGGGATTGAAACTGGACTTTGGTTGGGGAAAGGACTGGACTCTGGATTGTTTCAATCCTGCTATTTCTTGGGTACGATTGAAGCATACATATATAGATGAACCTTTGGGATAAGGGGTAGAGAAGATGAAGAAGGGGTTACGGAGAGGGTTAAAGGTGCTGGGAGGCATGATGCTTGCCACAGGACTTATACTGCTGGCAGGTACAGCGTATGAAGCGTATCAATCCACGCAGGATATGAAGTCTTATCCCCCGCCAGGCAAGTATTATGAAGTGAGTGGTCGCAACATGCATCTCTACACCGCTGGCAGAGGAGAAGTTACGGTGGTTTTTGCCTCAGGCTGGGGTACACCCAATCCGTACGTGGATTTCAGTCCGTTGTATGACAAGTTGAAATCCAAGGTGAAAATTGCGGTATACGATCGGTTTGGGTACGGGTACAGCGACTATACGAATGAACCTCGTGATGTCGATACCATCTCGGAAGAGATCCACCAATTGCTGCGAACATCCGGACAACGTCCACCTTACATCATGGTAGGTCACTCTCTGGGTTCCTTGGAGACACTCCGGTTTGCGCAAAGATACCCTGATGAGGTGGCTGGCATGGTCATGATCGATGGAGGCAGTCCTGAATATTACAGTACGGTGGAGATGGATACGCCCGAATGGTATTTTGCTTCAGCTCGATTCCTGGTGAAAACAGGCGTAGCGCGTACACTGCTTCATTCGGATCGGATGATGGCAACGCTGGTCATTGACCCGAAGTTGGTTTCTACCCCAATGAAAAAAGCCGCCACCATTTCTACACTGAAGCATGCTTACAATGATAACGTCATGGATGAGATGCGTCACGCCAAGATCAATGCATCACGTGTGCTGGAGAACAAAAAGCAATTTTCTTTTCCACTGACAATCCTGACGGCCGGATCAGATCAACCAAGTAAGGGGAGCCGGGCATGGCAAGCAGATCAAGCAAAATTTGCTTCATGGTCCAAACAAGGAAACCAGCGGCTTGTTCCTGACGCCGAGCATTATATTCATAACAGTCAGCCGGATCTTGTCGCTGCCGAAATCATGAATTTAGTAACAACGTCGAGTGACCTATGAGTAACATGATTCCACAAATACATGAAGAACAGGATGAGGAGGAGGGATGGATGAAAAAGTTTAAAGTGATCACCCGATTCCTGTCCATTCTCATAGCCAGTTGTCTGTTGTCTTTAAGTGTATTATCTGTATCTGTGATATGGGTCAAGAATAACGTTCATGCGGTACCTGTAATTGAGTCGTTTGAGCGGGATTAGCACATAAAACGAATAATAAGGAGTGGTATCGGGATGGTGAAGAGAAGGAAGTATATATTGGCCTGTGCGGCACTGGCGATGATGGTGGCCTTGAGTGCTTGCAGCAGTGCAGCAGAAGAACCGACAGGTGATGCAGAGAAGGTGGACACCGAAGTTTCCTCCGGAACGGGTGAACAAGCGACCAATGAAGAAGTGAGCGAAGCAACAACAAGTGGAGTGACAGAGACGGAGGGTACAACTGAGCCAGCCGAATCTGATTCAGATAGCGGTGAGGAGGTCACTGCTGGAACGAATGAGTTGCCAGGGAATTTGCCAAGTGACTTTCCCCTGCCGGAAGATGCAACCATTCGTTTAGCCAATTCCGGTGAGAATGAAGGCAAGCAATCGGCCATGGTGATCTTCACCACGGAACAAGATATGAAGACCATATCCAAGCTGTACAAAGATTACTTCGATGCCAAAAAGTTGACGGATGCGGGTCAGACGATTGATGACAAAAATATTATTATTCAGGGAACTGACCCGGAAACGCAGGATGCCTGGTCCTTAATTGGAGGGGCATTAGCGTCACAGGAAGGCGTCATTGAACTGACATTGACCTGGTCAGAATCATAGGGAGAACATAAGACTATTGTCCTCTTCTGCTTTCTTTCCTCCTATAATAACGAATCAACGCTAAAATACCTTGCATGCGGAGCCGCATTATTGCTGCACCGCTGCAAGGTATTTTTATTTCGAACTGGAAACCTGACAGGTTACATGGTATGTTATATCATTATAATAGATTAATAGACAACTATAGAAGAAGACAGGAGAGGATTGAACATGATTAGAGTGGGTATTGTTGGTTACGGTAACTTGGGTAAAGGGGTAGAGAAAGCCATTTCCCAGAATGAGGATCTTGAACTGATTGCTGTGTTTACACGTCGTAATCCGGAGCAGATGGTCGCTGAAAGCACAGAAGTTCGCTTTGAGCATATCTCTGCAGCGGAGCAATACATAGGCAAGATCGATGTTATGATCCTCTGTGGTGGCTCGGCAACGGACCTTCCGGAGCAAACACCAGCCATCGCCAAGTTGTTCAATACAGTAGACAGCTTCGATACACATGCCAAGATTCCTGAATTCTACAAGGAAGTGAATGCTGCGGCAGAGCAAGGCGGTCATGTAAGCGTCATTTCCACAGGTTGGGACCCAGGCTTGTTCTCCATGAACCGTCTGCTTGCACAGTCCATCTTGCCAGAAGGAAAAGAGTATACGTTCTGGGGCAAAGGTGTTAGCCAAGGGCACTCGGATGCTATTCGTCGTGTTCCGGGTGTTAAGGCGGGTGTACAGTATACTGTACCTGTGGAAGAGGTTATCAACCGTATTCGTGCAGGAGAGACACCAGAGTTGTCTACACGTGAGAAACATCTGCGTCAATGTTATGTGGTAGCTGAAGAAGGCGCCAATCAGGATGAAATCCGTGAGACGATTGTATCGATGCCTAACTACTTTGCGGATTACGATACTACTGTAACGTTCATTACTGAAGAAGAATTAAAATCCGAGCATGAAGGTATGCCGCATGGTGGATTTGTAATTCGCAGTGGTGTTACAGGTGCCGGTCAAAAGCAAATTATTGAATTCGGTCTGAAACTCGACAGCAATCCTGAATTTACAGCGAGTGTACTTGTAGCGTATGCGAGAGCCGCACAACGTTTGAGCGTGGAAGGACATAAGGGAGCGAAAACGGTATTTGATATTCCGCTCGGTCACCTGTCCCCGAAATCGGCTGAAGATCTTCGCCGCGACTTGTTATAATTCTGCTTCATTTCTGTAGTTTCAATAACAAACAGCTCGTCCTTGGATGTATAGGACGAGCTGTTTTTTGTTTTGTGCTATCCCCAGTGTGAGGGAATGTTGAGATGATCAGGTAACTTGGTATTCACATTACCTTTGGCTGCATTAATCTGCGATTGCGTGAGGAAGATGCCACCTCTCAGGTCTGCACCGCCCAGATCCGTATCCCGTAAGTCCGCACCAATCCAATCGGCATTTCGTATATCTGCATTTTGGAGGTTGGCTGCGATCATTAAAGCCCCTCGGAAGCTTGCGCCCCGCAGGTCAGCCCCTTTTAAGTTGGCACCAAAAAAGTCACTTCCGGTACGTTTTTTATTCTTCTTCGACTTCCCTTGTCCATGAGCGGCGGCGGCTGGCACATTCGCACGTATCATTTCACTGGCCTGAACCAAGAGTTGATTCACCGAGGACCGATAATGAACGATGTCCAGACGCAGGAGGGCCGCAGGCTCCAGATTGCTCAAGCGCTCGATCTCCTCATATAACTCACCGAATGCCGAGTGAAGGGATGATGTCTCCGGTCTCATCATCATTTCCTTCATATAACTGAGCAACTCGTGAATTTGTCGCAAGGCAGGCAGACAATCAAACATCTCCTTTGCAGACTCCGGATGATCACGCCAATCCTTGCCCGCGTAGGTTACTTGAGACAGCTTCTGTCCAGCTCCGAAACAGTCATATACCGTACAGCCTTTGAACCCTTTCTGCCGAAGCTGGGTATGGATACCGCAGCGATTGTCCGTGCGCAGATTGGGACAGGGTGTGCCGCTGGCCTTTTCAAAAGCAAAATCAGATGACTTGCCATAGGGCAAGGCAACACAGCACAGGCCAAAACATTGCTCGCAGTCTGCACTCAGATGAGGACTCTCAGTACTGACAAATGGTTGGTTGGACAATGTAAACACTTCCTTATACGAGTACAAATAAATGGAATTACGTCTGTACCACTTTACCATTGCCCTGCGATTAGAGCAATTAGAGACAATGAAAAAAAGGCGTTTACCCAAATAAGATGGGAACGCCTTTTAATCGTGGAGAATCAAAAATTAAACAACACCTTGAGCGATCATGGAATCAGCGACCTTGAGGAAACCGGCGATATTCGCTCCGGCTACGAGGTTGCCTTCACAGCCATACTCTTCAGCAGCTTCCACACAGCTGTTGTAGATGTTCTTCATGATGTCATGAAGCTTGGCGTCTACTTCTTCAAATGACCAGGACAACCGCATGCTGTTCTGTGACATTTCAAGAGCAGACACGGCTACACCACCAGCATTAGCCGCTTTGGCTGGACCAAACAGTACGCCCGCGCCGTGGAAGACATCAATGGCAGCCAGGGTGGAAGGCATATTTGCGCCTTCGCCAATGGCTTTCACGCCACCTTTAACCAGAAGGGCAGCAGCTTCTTCATCGATCTCATTTTGCGTCGCACACGGAAGAGCGATATCACAAGGAATAGACCAGATTCCTTCACAGCCTTCGGTATATGTAGCATGCGGATGTTCTTTGATGTATTCGCTGATGCGAAGACGATCAACCTCTTTCAGACGTTTCACGGTATCCAGGTTGATACCTTGTGGATCGTATATGTAGCCACCTGAGTCACTGCATGCCACGACTTTGGCTCCAAGCTCCTGGGCTTTTTGAATAGCATAGATGGATACATTACCAGACCCAGAGACTACGACTGTGCTGTCTTGGAAGCTGAGGTCTTTGGATTGCAGCATCTCCTTCACGAAGTACACACATCCGAAGCCAGTGGCTTCCTTACGTGCCAAGCTTCCTCCGTACAGCAGACCTTTACCTGTCAATACGCCTGCTTCATGCCCACCATGGATACGTTTGTATTGGCCGAACATGTAACCGATTTCCCTTGCGCCTACACCAATGTCTCCTGCCGGTACATCGGTATCTGAGCCGATATATTTGTACAGCTCTGTCATGAAGCTTTGCGTGAAACGCATAACTTCCAGATCCGATTTTCCTTTCGGATCGAAGTCAGAACCACCTTTACCACCGCCGATAGGCAGACCGGTCAAGGCATTTTTGAAGATCTGTTCGAAGCCGAGGAACTTAATGATGCCCGAGTATACAGAAGGGTGGAAGCGAAGTCCGCCTTTGTAAGGACCAATGGCACTGTTGAATTGCACCCGGAATCCACGGTTAACCTGAACTTTGCCCTGATCATCTACCCATGGGACACGGAATGTGATTACACGTTCGGGCTCGACAAGCTGTTCCAGCAGACTATGGTTCCGATATTTCGGGTGTGCTTCAATAACTGGAATAAGGGAATCCAGAATTTCTTTGACAGCTTGATGGAACTCGTCTTCATGCGGATTTCTGGCGACAACCGACTCATAGACGGAATGAACATATTCTGCGGCAGTAACTTGAACGGACTCTGTAGTTTCTTTTGTTATCGTGGACACTTTTTCGATGCACTCCTTTATCGTGTTAAAGTCTTTAAATACCTATTTGCATAAATTGAATAAAAGTTTGTAGTTAAATATACAGTAAAGCAAATAAAAATACGAGATATAAATTCATAAAATGTTTTTTATGCAGTAATTAAAATGTTCTATGGATCTACCACATGATGTGAAGAATGGAGTTATTAAATGGAAGATATGACCACAAATGATAATATAAAAGCGAGTTAGACGAATATACTGGATTAAAATATTAGTTTTGGTAAGATGGTAAGAAGGTCTCGTATCCCGAGGCCTTTTAACAATCAGAAGGAGGACAACAAGATGATGAAGAGAAACATGCCAATCAACATGGAGAACAAGGCTTGTATAGGGGGTGAAATCTATTATGAACCATAGGACTTCCCGCCATAATTGCAGAGAGAAGCTGGTGAGCCAGCTATTTACATTCGGTGAAGAGAAAAGAACATTTCTCGACGCCTATTTCGACGTGCGTGATCCAGAGCGAATACAAATGGAAAAACAACTGCTGGCCTATACGGAATATGTGGAAAAACTGCTACTGGGCCCTGATGAAGATCTGGACTCGGCTGTATTGATCGGCAGTCATATTGATTTTGAATATATCGATTTTCATACGTCAGATTCATTCATGATTGTCATGCCAGAAGATACGGATCCGGATGAGGGTCGCATTTCCTTCCTCTCTCCAGTGGGGAGTCAATTGCTGCTTGGCCGCAAAGGGGAAGTTAGGTCTGTCCATACACCATCAGGTTCCATGAGAATACGCATCACAGGCATTGAGCTGCGGGGCGAAACCTTAAACGAGTCGGCCTTGGGAGGTGCAGATCATGCACTTTAAAGAGACAGACTTACCAGGGATTGGACGTAAATACTGGCTGCATACCCGTAGTGGTGAGCACTTGGTCATTGTGATTCATAATGACGAAAGGCGTGACCTGTTCCATATGGAGTCAGGGGATACACCTGAAGAGATGGGGGATATGGTATCTCTTGTCACCCTTGACGATGATGAAGCCCGGGCGGTAGCCGCCATCGTTGGGGGTATGACCTATAAACCGAAGTTTCAAGATGAGCGTGAAGTCATGCTTGAAGGGTTGTTAATCGAATGGCTACGAATTGAACCTCACGCATCAAGCGTAGGCATGACGATTGGTGAACTGGATATCCGTCAGGCTACGGGCGCTGTTATTCTTGCTGTGGTGACCAAGGATAAGGAGAAACATTTTAATCCAGGTCCGGATTATGCTTTTACCGCGGGAGCTACAGTTGTCGTTGCCGGTGAACGGAATCAGATTAAACACCTCAAACAATTGTTGACTGATGGACGGACTTAGCCTATGGATATGCTCATATTCGAAGTGGGAATTGCCGTTGCGCTGATTACACTTACTGGGCTGATATCTTCACGATTACGATTTTCAGTCATTCCTTTCTATATTCTGATTGGTATGGCTGTTGGACCACATGCACCACAGATCGGCATAGTGGATTTGCGTTTTATTGAAAGTTCGACCTTTATTGAATTTATGGGCAGGCTTGGCATTTTGTTTTTGCTATTTTACCTGGGTCTGGAGTTCTCTGTCTCCCGTCTATTAAAGTCTGGTAAAGCCATTCTGACCGGAGGCATGTTCTATGTAGGGCTTAATTTTGTCTCTGGATTACTGTTGGGGTGGTTCATGGATCTGCCCCTTCAGGAGACTCTCGTTGTCTGTGGGATCATGACGAGCTCTTCTACAGCCATTGTAGCCAAAGTGCTCGTTGATCTGAAACGCACCGCAAACCCTGAAACAGAGATTATTATGGGCATGATCATGTTCGATGACTTGTTCATCGCGATTCATATCTCCATCCTGACCGGGCTTGTGCTCAGCGGGGCAACTTCATTCTTAAGTGTTCTGCTGGTATCCCTGTCTGCCCTGCTGTTTATTGTGCTGTTCCTGATTATTGGCAGGAAAAGCATCAAATATATTGATAAGGCACTGAATATCAAGTCATCAGAGTTGTTCCTGCTTACCGTCATGACACTGCTCTTCCTGGTAGCTGGTTTCTCAGAAACATTGCATGTAGCGGAAGCCATCGGAGCATTGATGATGGGTCTTGTGCTGGGCGAATCAAGACATGTCAGTCGGATTGAGCACCAGATCATGCCTTTCAAAGATTTTTTTGGTGCCATTTTCTTCTTCAGTTTTGGTCTGACCATCGAGCCGTCTTCACTTGGCGGAGCAATTGGCATGACGATCATTGCCGTTATACTGACAATCGCCAGTAACTATGGTGCAGGCATGATCGCTGGCAGATTGGCTGGAATGAGTCCTAAGGCCTCCTTGAATGTGGGCTTTACCCTGGTCTCCCGGGGCGAATTCTCCATTATCATGGCGAACATCGGCAAGGCCGGAGGGCTGATGGTATCCATTCAATCGTTTGCCGTATTGTATGTGTTAATTCTGGCTGTGCTGGGGCCTATCCTAACGAAAGAATCTCCGCGGATCTACGCACAGTATGAGCGACTAAGGAAGCGGGTGAAACGAAGGGAGACAGGATGAGGCGATGTAGCTGTCCTTGGACAGTCAGAGAATTCTGACCGCAAGGCCTAATAAGCGTCACACGGTTGGAGTGAGAAATCACTCCGGGGTGTGGCGTTTTTTTATTAATAGAAATGGACCGAATATCGGCTTGAAATCATGCTTAACACACCAATTTATCGTATGTATCCATATCTTGTGCGTGGTCGTGAATGTTCAAATTCAGAGGCAGGACTTTGGATGTGATTTGGCAGAAATGGATTGAAAGTAAAAAGTTATTATGTAAAATAATGTTATATTTGATTCTAGCAGTTGAACGTACCATTTACACGAGAATTAGAGGGGGAATAGCTCATGAACAAGAAAAGTAGATTTCAGCGGTTAAAATGGGCCAGTACAGGGATTTTGCTCAGTCTCGTATTATTTGCTCTACCTGCATCTGCCGCGTGGAATGATACATATCAGGGTTATGCGACGTATACGGGCTCAGGTTACTCGGGAGGTGCGCTGTTGCTTGATCCCATCCCTTCGGACATGAAAATTACTGCACTTAATCCAATCCAGCTCAATTATAACGGTGTCAAAGCTGCTCTAGCGGGAGCCTACCTCGAAGTCCAAGGTCCGAAAGGCAAAACAACGGTCTATGTAACAGACCTCTATCCGGAGGGTGCCAGTGGAGCGCTCGATCTATCGCCAAATGCCTTTAACCTGATTGGTGACCCAAAGGCAGGCAGAATCAATATCAGCTGGAAAGTAGTCAAAGCTCCCACCCAAGGCAATGTCTCCTATCGGATCAAGGAAGGCAGCAGTCAGTGGTGGGCAGCCATTCAGGTCCGCAACCATAAGTATCCGGTGCTGAAGTTCGAAGTGAAACAGAAGGATGGTACGTGGCTCAATCTTGAAAAGCAGGACTATAATCATTTCCTCGGAACCGGACTGGGCAAAGAAAAACTATACGTTCGTATGACCGATATTCGCGGTCAGGTAATAAATGACACGATCCCAGCTCTACCTAATGATGGATCAGGTGGTGCGTACATCGTACCGGGCAATGTCCAGTTTTCGGATTGACAGATATACGAAGGTGTTATAAAAAGAAGTATGTTCATTGACGTATTCTTAACGAAAAGTCGTACATAGTACGGCTTTTTTTGGGTACATGAAAAGAGGAGAATCAACCGTATGAAAAAAAGTTTGCCTTCATATCAGACAACACATCCCTATTGGAAGCAGTATCAGGCTTTTTTCCCGGAAGAAGTGAGGTTAGGGGAGCATACAGTTCCTGAAGAAGAATGGTGGGAGTCAAATGGGGTTCATCTGCATATGGATCGTTTACCTGCACCGGAGTCTCCAATCAAAATTCTGTTTATTCATGGTGCGGGAGGCAATGGCAGGTTGCTCGCTCCGTATGCCCGCATGTTGCAGCGACATGGATACGAGGTGGTATCGCCGGATCTTCCGCCATATGGGTTAAGTTACGCAATGTCTGGTACACGTATCAACTACGAACTATGGATAGAGTTACTTGTGTCACTCATCAAACGGGAATACATGAAAGATGGCAAGCCCATCGTTGTATTGGGAAGTAGCATCGGAGGGATGCTTGCCTATCACACCAGTGCACGTAGCAAGCACGTTAAGGGTCTGATCGCAACTACCTTTGTAGACACGAGTAATCAGGAAATGCGTGATCAGCTTGCACCGAACCTTCTGGTGAGCCGTGTGGGGAAACGTATGATGGATCTGTTCCCTGGTTTGCTGGACCATGTACGTATTTCGGTCAAGCAGGTATCCCGGATGCAACTGATTACGAATAACCAGGACTTAACCCGGCTTATTATGGATGATCCACAAGCGGCAGCTACGCGCATTCCGTTGGAATTATTAAGAACATTCCTTGATAAAGAACCGGAAGTAAGCCCGGAACAGTTCAGCCAGTGTCCGGTCCTGTTGGTTCACCCCGAATTGGACCCCATGACACCGATCAGGTTCAGCCAACCTTTTTTTGATCGTTTGGTGGTAGATAAGGAATGCATCATTTTGGAGGGTGCAGGCCATTTTCCTATAGAACAGCCAGGACTGAAGCAGTTGGAGGTAGCGGTGTTACGATTTTTACAAGAGATTCAATAATTCAATGATATAAGGTCATGATATGGCTTCAAAAATACATAGTTCTCATATCTTTAATATAGAAAACACCTCCCATTAAGGGAAGTGAATTTGAATGTTTTTGATATGAATTGCACGACCGCCAACCTGAATCTGTATAATTTCATTGGAGCTGTCCAAAGTTAATCTGGCCCGGATTTCGGAGGGGCGGTTCATGGTATACCCTTGTCTGATCGTATACGTGTGATGATGAGGATCTGTAAGCTGGTTGTAATGGTGTAAATAACAGAGCATGGCACCATTGGAGGTACCCGTTGCACTCTCTTCCGGTATATCATACAGTGGTGCAAAATTACGACATTCGGTCAGAACGTCCATAACATCTGATTCGAGTGTAAACACGTGATAACCTATGGCATGATGAGCCTTGCTTATTTCCGTGATACGCTGGAAGTCAGGATCAATTTTGGTCAGAACATCAACATCTTTAACAGCTATCATGATATCAGGTAGCCCGGTAGACACAATCTGTACAGGAAGTTCGGAATGTAAATCCTCCGTAGAAATACGTAATGAATCGGCAATCTGCTGACGATCCACGATCTCCCCAAACTCCGGCAAAGTCTGTGCTAGGTAGACTTCTCCATTGTCTTCAATAACAACTTTAAGAATTCCGGCGAGTGTCTCCAGTGTATATGTACCAACATCAACGAGATGTTGTGTTTTCATTAGATAAAATAAAGCAATTGTGGCATGTCCGCAGAGATCAACTTCATCACTTGGAGTGAAGAAACGTACTTTGAAATCAGCCTGTTCCGATGGCATAACAAATGCAGTTTCTGAAAAACCGACTTGTCTGGCTATCTCCTGCATCTGGGATTCAGACAAATGCGCTGCTTGTAAAACAACACCTGCGGGGTTTCCGCCAAGAGCCTTGTCCGAAAATGCATGTAATGTACTTACTTCAACTTCCATATTGTTACCTCACTTGTTCAAGTATTGGATTAAGGACTAACATAATCAATAATCGACATTATATCATGATTGTTGAACTGGATAGTGAATCCCTTGATTGCTGTGATTTTTTGAATGAATAGGTCAAGTGACTGCTGGGAAAGGGTAATGAAGGGAGAGAGAGCAAAAGATAATCCAATGGAAAGGCTGGGATCTCTAATGAAAGCAATTGTGATTGAGGAATTTGGTGGAGCGGAACAATTGAAGGAACAAGAAGTAGCCAAACCAGCATGTGGAGTGAATCAGGTGCTGATCCGAACGCATGCCACGTCGGTCAATCCAGTGGATTTTAAGATTAGACAAGGCTATATGAAAGAAGCAGCGGATAATTTTCCGTTGATTCTGGGCGGAGATGTTGCGGGTACTGTGGCTGAAGTAGGCTCAAATGTTACAAGGTTCAGAGAAGGTGACAGGGTATTTGCACGTCCGCGCGAATTCGGAACCTATGCAGAATATGTCCCAGTTGATGCAGACATTATTGCCCGTATACCGGAGAATTTAAGCTTCGAGGAAGCGGCAGCGATCCCGCTGGCAGCGATGACGGCTTGGCAAGCTCTTGTAGATCATGGACGTCTAGGTAAAGGGCAGAAGGTACTCATCCATGCTGGGTCAGGTGGTGTGGGAACGTATGCCATTCAGATTGCCAAGTCCCTCGGCGCTGAAGTGGCTTCTACGGCCAGTGATTCAAACGAAGCGTTACTTCGATCGCTGGGTGTGGATCATTTTATCAACTATAAAAAAGAAGATTTCTCGGAGATTCTCTCCGGTTATGATGTTGTACTGGACACCATGGGTGGTGATATTCAGCGCGACAGCTTCAAGGTGTTGAAGTCCGGCGGGCATCTGGTATCCTTGGTGGAACAACCGGATGAGAAGCTTGCCAAGGAAGCTGGAGTGACGGCCAACGTCTTCATGATGGAGCCCAAAGGGGATCAACTGGATCAGTTGGCTGAACTGGCTGCGGAAGGCAAACTCAAATCGGTTATTGATGGAACCTACCCGTTAACTGAGCAGGGATTAAGGGAAGCACACGAGAAAAGTGAATCCCATCATACGCGTGGAAAACTCGTTATTCAGGTGCAATAGAGTTCATTAACTCATAGAAGTATGTGGACTCTTGAGTCCGATTCAGATTGTACCAGGCCTGTAAAGTTTCTGGTGTGAAGACATTCAGCTTCTTCAGTACATGCATCGTAAATTCTAACGGAGCTATTCCAGATGCAGTAACTACATTTCCATCGGTTACTGCTGGCTCCGTTTGATAATAAGTTTCTCCGGTATAATCTGGACATATCATCTTCAGGTATTGCAGATCATTGCTTGTATGCTGTATGGAGTCCAGTAACCCCATCTTTGCGAGTCTAACTGTGGCACCACAAATGGCCGCAACAACCGTACCTTTTTCTATAGCGTCAGTAACTTTTTTTAATAGGGGATCATGGATGGTGTCCATCCAGGTATTTCCTCCCGGAAGAATGATGACGTCGTTACCTTTCAACGTACATTCATCAATCGAAATATGGGGAAGGATGTTCAATCCGCCCATGGTCGTTACCGGATGTTGATCTGCACCTACGGTTACAACCTGTAAAGGCTCAATATCTTTCTTAAAATATCTTCCCGAGTTCAGTTCCGCAGTTAAATAACCTACCTCCCAGTCTGACATCGTATTAAATACATAAAGATATATGTTCTTCTTTTGCATCATACACACCCCTTTTGTTATTCATGATTGATTGGATTACTCTTGTATTATAAAAAAACTTCACTGACATTTACCGTCAGTAAAGTTTTCAAACTTGATAATGATCAATGAGATCATGCAGAACTTCAACCATCCTTTGCTTCAAACTTATAGGTTCAATGACCTGAACAGATCTGCCATAGGATAAAAGCAAGATAGGAACATATTGAAGGATGTCTTCTTTGTCGAGTGAGAATGTTGCTTTTTCAGCAGTCCGTTCTTGGAGATGGTGTCCCAAAAACCAATGCAGGCATAGGCCATCCAGTGTGCTTGATTTACCTGTAAGCACCAGAGGAATAAATGATGTCGGATTTTGTGCTTCCGGAAGGAGGCTGCCTCTGAAAAATTCACTTGCCGAAAAATGAGGTGGTCGGTTGAACATCATTTCTGTCTGGTTAGCACAAATGATTCGATCCACTCTAAAACTGCGAATGTCATTCCGAAAATGACAAAAGGCTATAACATACCAATGATGATTCCAATAGATTATTCCATAGGGGTCCACGATTCTACACTTGGATTGCTCTTCGTGACTGGTTAGGTAATCGATTTCTACAGACGACTTTTGGAGTACACTTTGCTCTAATGTCTTTAATATGATCTCAGTACTGGGCTCTATTCTTGGCTTCCCAAGGGAACCGATCACTTCAACCCCTTCAAATTGTTGCTTAATCATATTCTCCTGTTCTTGATTGGAGTGCATCATAAGCTTTGAAGTTGCGCTATCTAATGCCTCTCCTAAAAAATACCCAGCTTCTTTGGCGAATATGGCAGCATGAAGTAATGTCGTTTTCTCTCCTACATCCAAAAGAAGAGGACTTTTAATGAATTGATTCAAGAGAGTATACCCGCCATGATGACCCGTGTCAGATATTATCGGTACTCCACTGGCGCAAAGTGCATCCATATAACGGTAAACGGTTCGTATATTCATTTCTAATTTTTCAGATATTTGATGGGCTGTAATTTTTCGGCCTGAGTTAAGCAGCCATAGGATGGCCAACATATTATCCAGCTTAGACATTAATTTCACCTCAGAGATTAATCAATCATTTATTTTCTGGTGTAATAGGATATAATAGGGGAAATTTATTCCATTCTGTGCATGAGGTGATACGGATGTCCAACGAACTCATTCAAGCCATTCAATTGTTAAAAGAAAAGAAGTGGGTGGATCTGACCCATACATTTGGACCGAAATCCCCACATTTCTCAGCTTTTGAAGAAGCCCAATTTGATACGCTGTTTAATCACGATCAAGGTTTCTTTGCTCAGAGCTTCAAGTTCCCTGGTCAGTATGGTACACATCTTGATGCCCCGATTCACTTTGTTCGGGATACCCGGTATCTGGATGAACTAGGTTTGAAGGAGCTTGTGCTCCCGCTTATCGTCATTGACCAGTCAGCCGAAGTGGCGAATAACCCGGATTTTACACTGGATGTAGAGCATATTCATGAATTTGAAAGAGAACATGGCATGATTGAAGCAGGAAGCTTCGTAGCTTTACGTACGGATTGGAGCAAACGTTGGCCGAGTCATGAAGCCTTTGATAACAAGGATGATGAGGGCAACAGTCATGCACCTGGATGGTCGGTGAGTGCACTTATGTTCTTATTTGAGGAACGAAAAATAAAGGCCATTGGGCACGAAACCTTTGACACGGATTCAGCCGTAGATTATCAGAAGAATGGGGCACTCCTGGCAGAATATTATGTGCTTGCTCAGGATACATACCAGGTTGAGCTGTTAACGAATCTGGATCAGGTGCCAGCTAAAGGCGCGGTCATCTTCAATATTGTACCCAAGGCGGAGAAAGCCTCCGGCTTCCCGGTTCGATCCTTTGCTATTCTGCCGTGAAACGGGGTAGGTCCAAGCATCATTCCATCTTCTTGGTACTGAAAACCGACCATTTTGAACGCGCACTAATAGATCAATCAGGTATTAACTAGATTAACTGATCCACATATGTAAGTAGCATGGGAGGCGCAATACGCCTCCTTTTTTATGTTGTTACTTTTGATCCGAATGAGGATCTTGATTAAATCTTTGAGAGATTTTCTTCTCTGTTTTCTTACGCCGTATCCAGCGTTTGAGTACACCTTCTTCTTTGCGTTCTTGCAGTGTCTCCTTCAAGCCTTGAATCATAAATTCCGATCTTCGTCTGTCATCCCGACCAATCTCGCGTAATTCTTTAATAAATTTGTCGTCCATATCTGCCTCTCGCTTATTCAGGATAATTTCATTATACCGAACGTACGTTCTTTTATCAAGTTTTACCATTATGAATGATGTTCGAGATCAATATAGTGAAAAGAAGCACAGGAACAATGCACGGCATGTGTGAGAATGGTACTAGAGGGGGCGATCATCATCCTTCTAAGATTGACTGTATGAGGCTGAGAAACGAGAGGAAGAAAGGAGCAATTCATGATGAAGCAAAGTGAAGGTAGATCGTGGTTACTCAGTTTGATGCATGGAATTCTGGGGGTTGGGGCGATCGTTGGAGGAAGCATGTTAATCATCAACCCAACTGGAAATATGGTGAATTTGCCTGAATCTTTGTTGCTGAATTCTCCATTTTCCAGTTTTTTGTTTCCGGGAATCATCCTATTGCTGGTTCTTGGTGTGATGCCTTTAATGATTGCTATTGCACTCATACGCTGCACTCCTTGGGCGCCGGGTGAGAGGCTGAATCTCTATCCTGACCGCTACTGGGCCTGGACTTTTTCCTTATACACGGGGTTTGCCCTCATCATCTGGATTATGGTGCAGGTGTATTGGATTCAGGATGTCTCTATCATTCACTTGGTCTATTTTGCATGGGGAGTGGGTATTCAAGTTGTGACTTTATTACCTTCTGTACAGCGAACATATTCGAAATAAACTGCTTGTATATGGAACAAACGGCTGTCGAAAGAATCGTTGAATGATTCTTTCGCCGGCTATTTGTTATGGGCCTCGAGCGGAAACATGTTGTTGTAGTTGACAAAGAACGGATATCCTCGCATACTTACGTAATAAACTTTATAAAGTATATTTATTAATGAGAAATAAGCATATGTATGAATATCGCAAAATCATAATTTGCAGGAAACAGGGAGGTGTGCATGGATGGTATACGTTATTATGGCAATTATAATTTGGGCTGGTGCCTATGCAAATATGGTCTTGTCAAAACAGCCGATTGAAGTAAAACCTGTGAAGTCGATGGATGATTTGTTTGAGTGAACAGAGCAACTTTGGCGATTCCGATTATTGGCGAGCACGAAGGAACTCGTGGGTTCGAGTAAGGTATTACGTTGTGCTATGATATGGAGTGAAATGACATCCATACCATTGCTTTGGCTCCATTGAACCAGAGTGGAAACGAGAGGATTATGAAAAAAGCCAATGCTACAATGATGAAATACATCAATTTGAATAATGTGCGTGAAGTCATGCAGCAGATCGAGACGGCAACCAAACCGCAATTAGCCTCATTAACCAATCTTAGTGTGGTTACGATCAATGCGCTGATCCAGGAATTATGTGATGGCGGAGAGTTGTTCCAGGATAAAGTGGTTCCCTCGAATGGCGGGCGTCCTGCTCAGGCATATCGATATAATTATAATTACAAGCTTGCTTTGGTTCTTTACATCAAAGAGATGAAAGGCCAAGAGTTGATTTCGGCAACGGTCATGAATCTGGAGAATAAGGTTGTGTTGAAGGAAGAGAGCATCCTGCCTGCTTTTGATAAACAACATGTGCTGCAACTTATTGCGCGTTTCGTTGCGGAGTACCCCTCCATTGATATGATTGGCATCGGAATTCCAGGACAAGCCGTGGACGGGGATATCACGGTGAGCAGTCATGAAGAGCTTATTCATTCCCATCTGATACGGGAGATCGAGAGCGAGTTCCAGCTGAACGTTCTCGTGGAGAATGATGTGAATGCAGCGATTAGCGGGTACTGTGCACAGCATGCTGATCTGAAAGAACAGAGTGTAGCAGGAATTTATTTTCCTAACCGATACCCGCCGGGTATGGGCATGATGTTGAATGGACAGATGATCCGCGGGAAAAACGGGATGTTTGGTGAGGTTAAGTATCTTCCTTATTCACCAGATTGGAGACGTGACATGAGCAAAAACGACTTTGTATTGCAGGTATGTCATATTCTGCAAACGATCAATGCCGTCGTCGCCCCGCACCAGATTGTCATTTATCAGGAACGTGTGGAGAGAGAAGAACTGGACTTGGCGTGGAAACAGTACGGGGAGCAGCATCCCATGCCGGCATTGCCCGAGATCGTACATCAGGACTCGTTTCAACATGATTTTGATGCTGGGTTAAGGGGAATGGTTCTTAAGGCGTTGAAGAGGAGGATTCATCATGCGTGAAGAAGAGAGAATCATGAAGGGCATATTGTTTAGTCCAAGTGATCCGGAATTAAAGACTATCAAAAGGCGGGCCCATAATCTCAGTCAGCGTTACAGTCAGACATTTGAGGAACAGACGCAGGAAAGGGAACAAATATTGCAACAGCTATTGGGGCAGATCGGTAAAGGTGGATTCCTGCAAGGCCCCATCTTCTTTCATTATGGTGTGCATACCCGGATAGGCGATCACTTCTTCGGTAATTACAATCTGACGATACAAGATGATGCACCAGTGACGATCGGGGACTATACCAGTTTTGGTCCCAACGTTACGATTGTTACTCCCATTCATCCCATGATTGCCAGCGAGCGGAGACAGATGGTGGATCAGAACGGTGATGTGAAGTCGCTATGTTATGCCAAACCTGTCACGATTGGAAACGATGTATGGATCTCGGCGAACGTCACGGTGTGCGGAGGTGTAACCATTGGAGATGGATGTGTCATTGGAGCTGGGAGTGTCGTGACTCGTGATATTGCACCGCATTCATTTGCAGCAGGCGTTCCGTGTAAGGTAATTCGCAAAATTACTGAAGCAGACAGCATGCTCAATTACCCCGATGTTTTGGCAGATTGCCGTGTGCTGGAAGAATAAAAAAGCTGTCACCAGGATCGGTAGATGATCCAGTGACAGCTTTTTTGGTATACGTTTATTTGGAGGCGTTATAGTTGCTCAAGAATTCTTTTACTTTTGCAGGATCAGCTTTCAATTCATTCCCGGTCGGAACGAGCGGGCTTACTGTGGAGTATGCTTTGAGTTTGTTATTCTTGTAGAAGCTCAAAATTTCATCCTGATTAATGGAGTACAGTACGGCTTTTCTCAAATCACTGCTCTTGGCCACATCACGGTTGGCCGTGTTGAACAAGAGATAAGAAACAGCGTTGCTCGGAATGCTTTGCAGATGCAATTTGCCGTCATTTTTGATGATGTCATACTTGGTTTCAGGCACACCGTAGTATAAATGAATTTCACTGCTGCGAAGAGCAGAGAGGGCGCTGTCTGCATCCGCGATGAACCGGACATTGACCTGAGCAATTTTCGGTGCATATTCAGTGCCTTTGCGGTATCCCGGATTTTGCAAGAATACAGCTTCATAGTCATTTTTATATGACAAAATATAAGGTCCGCTCGTATACAGGGTGTTATTGTATGATGCGCCTTCAGTCACCGTGTTCTGATCACCGTAAGGAATATCTTTGTTGACGTCAAAAGAAGCTACATCATAAGTGTTGATGCTCTCCACCTGTTTTTTGGACACGATCCCGGCTGATTGGTGAGCCAGGTAGTTCAGTACTTGTGGGAAAGGTTCCGTTGTTGTCAGTTTAACGACCTGATATTTTCCTGCGCTATTATCCGCTTTGGTTTTGTCAGTTACGAGTTCTGTAATTTTGCTGCCCAGTCCTTGTTCCAATGCTTCGAGGATTGTGCCGTTACCGCTGGATTGTTTAATGGATTGCAATGCACTCAGATCCGTTACAACCTCAGCTTCTTTGATATGTTCATGCAGACTGTATGTCCGGTGATCCGGAACGGAATCTTTGTTTTTCGCACGATCCAGGGAGAAGATGACATCATCTGCACCGACACGTTCTCCTGTATCTACAGCTTTTTTGTTATCAATCTTCGCAAAGTTGATATCGTCTCTGAGAATGAAGTAGTAATCTGAATTACCTTCAGCAATGCTAAAATTATGAGACAATGATCCTTCTGCTGTCAGTTGATCGTCATCTGTGAGGTTAACGAGACGTACATACATATTCGTATTCAACTGGTTGATGGAACCGTCATTTCCTTTGATCGGATCAAGGGAAGTCAGTACGGATGCGCTTTGCGTCAGAATCAGCGGATCTTTGGCATTTTTGGAGCTGTCCTTGAATTCAATCGGTTCCCAGGCCATCGCGCGGGATTTGGAGAGACGCACGGTTTCGACATTCAGAATGTCTTTGTTCACAGCCTGACTTTTCAGGGAAATGTACAGAGGAGCGATATAAGCCTGATCCGTTACCAAGCGATCTTCCAATTGTTTGTACGTATCTTTGTATTGGTCTGGTGTTTGGGTAGCTGCCTGATCGATAAGCTTATCAATCTCCCCATCTGCGAGGATACTGTAATCTCCACCTGTTTTGAAAAGAGAACGTACGGCATAATCGGGATTTCCCGTTACCGTTGTCCAGCTGGACAAGGCCATGTCATAATTCCCTGCATCCTGCTGGGATTTGAAGCTGCCGTAATCTGGCTGCAGGTTCAGCTTCACATTGAAGCCGTTTTTGGTCAGCTGGTCACGGATAATATTCACGTCATTTTCGGAAGAACTCATGGCAAGCAGCTCAATGTCTGCCGGTTTTTGTGCGATTTCTGTTGTGTCTGATGGTGCGGTCTCCGCCTGTGATTCGGTTTTCGTTTTTACACTGCAGCCGGATATCACAATGACGAGAATTAATAGCAATGAGATCAGTGTGCGTTTTTTCATGGAATTACCCTCCATATCTTGAATGTGTGATGTGTAATTTTTTTTCTATATCATTCATTTCAACGAACATTTAGGCCTTTTCCAGCTTGGGATCGAGCGCATCACGCAGACCATCACCGAGAAAGTTAAAAGAAAGAACCAGCAGAATAATAGCCAAGCCTGGATAAATCGCCAGATAAGAGTGAGTCTCCAGGTATGTACTGCCTAGCTTCAGGATGTTACCCCATTCCGGGATATGCGGCTCCACGCCGAGTCCCAGATAACTCAGACTGCTGGTAGCAATAACAGCTCCGCCAATCGTGAGTGTAGACTTGATAATCATGGGCGCAAGGGAGTTGGGAATAATGTGTTTGAAAATAATCGTACGATTGTTGTACCCCAGTGCACGTGCAGCTTCCACAAATTCAAATGTAGATACATAGAGTACACTGGCTCTCATCGTACGGGCGTACGTTGGAATGGAACCCAGACTAAGCGCCAGAATAAGATTGACCGTATTCGCTCCGAAGGCCGCAATAATGGCAATGGCAAGCAGAATGCCCGGAATGGCATAGAGAATATCAAGCAGCCGCATGATGATGTTATCCGTATGCCTACCGTAGAAGCCAGAGAGCGCTCCAAGGACTCCACCGATTAACACAGGAATGATCGTCGACATGCAACCTACGATCAAGGAGATCCGGGCACCGAATACAATCCGGGAAAATAAACATCGTCCGAAGTCATCCGTTCCCAAGGGATACGCGAGGGAAGGCGACTGTAGCAGAGCGGAATAGTTATTTTCCACAGCCATGCTGTAGTCAAAAGTAAAGAAGCTGCAGATCGATATCGAGAACAGAAAAATGATAAAAAACAAACCGGACATCGCAGTCATATTCGGAGCAAGGCGCTCCCACAGATCGTTCCAGAAGTTTGATTTTTGTTTCCCCTGTCTGCGAATGCGTCCAATAATGGAAATGCCGAGCAATAGTGCGAATACATTACCTGTGATCGAGGTCAGAATCAGTACCACACTTACACCGATCATCCAGCGAGGGAGGATCGAGGTCGCGTTATAACGGGATACGATAATTAGAACGACCAGGTCGATGACCAGAATAAAGATCAGCACCGCCATGGCAGGCAGGAAGTTGTCAGCCACATAAGGTTTGAAGATATTTAATGCGGATACACCGATCACGAACAGTTGGGTTAACAACATGTACACCGCAAAGGTATACTCCACGTTCCTGGATTTTCGAATCAGATGAAAGGCTGCCGTTACGATAAATATATTGCCTGAAATGATAGCAAGTAGTTGAACCCAGGCAAGCCTGCGAGTCAGAGCAGAGACTGTACCGGTGCGGATCAAGTCTTTTCGAATCCGAAACGTGATGACAGTTTGCACTAGTGTGAAGAATACGTAGATCCCAAGGATCGTTAGCAGAAATGGTTTGAACGTCTGCTCGCTCCAGTCATAACTGTTGAACAACAGCAATGCAGTCAAGAGAAGAGACGTGACCCAGGCGAAGCTCGCCTGGCTGTATTCGCGAGAAGACTTAAGCCGGAAACGCATTTCTTGTGTTAAAGACGAGTTTGTCATAGTACACCTGCTTTAAGAGGTAGTTCAAAAAGTTCACACATTAATATTGTTTCATCTTGGAGCGCACTCTTGGATCAATAAAAGCATACAGCAGATCAACCGCTACATTAATAATGGAGATTGTAATGGCTGTGTAGATTACTCCGCCCATGATACTCGGAATATCGGGGATGAATTGTTTATCCACAATGTAGCTGCCGAGACCGCTGATATTAAACACTTTCTCCGTTACCGCTGCTCCGCCCAACATGGCTCCGAATTGAAGTCCAACCACCGTTACGATGGGAATTAATGCATTGCGCACAGCATGTTTCAGCATGACTTGGCGTTCGCTTAATCCTTTGGCACGGGCGGTCATGACATAATCCTCATGAATGACTTCCAGTGTAGAAGAGCGGGTCATCCGAGCCACCGCGGCCGTGAGACCCGTACCCAGCACAATGGTCGGCATAATGATCGACAGCCAGTTCTGCGGGTTGAAGGTGGCGGGAAGCCACTGCATTTTGATCGAAAAGTTCAGAATGAAAATAAGCCCTTGCCAGAAATTCGGGATGGATAATCCAATCAGAGCAATAAACATGAAGGTGTAGTCGAACCACGAATTAGGCTTAATTGCTGAGATAATGCCAATGGGTAATGCAATGACAAGTGCTAACAGCAGGGAAATGACCGCAAGCGTCAAGGTAATGGGAAACTTCCTTGCAATCGTGGCTGTTACGTCTTCATTTCCTGCAAAAGATTTGCCAAGATCGAAGAAGGCGACGCCCTTGATATTGTTCCAAAGCTGTGTAAGATAAGGCTGATCCAAGCCATACACCTGATTGAATGCGGCAATCTGTTCCTGCGTTGCTGTCTCTCCCAGAATGTTAGCTGCCGGGTTGAACGGAGACAGATACAAAATTGTAAATACGAGTGTAGCTACGCCCAGAATGACAAATACCGTCATCAGTATTCTTTCAAATATGTACTTTAGATAAGGATTACCATACAAGAACAGGATGCTATACATGAGACAGCCTGGAATAATGGATATCGCCAAAAACCATGGTTTGTTGATCAGTGAGTGGAACGTATCGGCCATTGTAAGACGTTGATTTCCTTGTTCCTGAAGTATGCGGGATGTCCGCTCCTTCAATTCCGTCTGAACGCTCTCCTCCAACCATTCCTCGGTCTGACGTTTGAATTCTCCCTCACTGACCTGCTGCTGGAAAAAACGATGTTTGCGCCGCAGTTGTTCTTCCACTTCCAACTTCAGTCTGTCCCGGTAGGAAGAAGCGAACAGTTCTTGCTCAGCGGCCTGTCTGGCAGCTACCCAGCCGTCATTTTTTCGATGTGAACGCCATATTAGAAACACGACTAGATTGATCGGTAATCCAAGAATGAACAGAACGTATCGATAGGAAGGATGAAGCAGCATTTTGCCATAAATAAAGCTTAAATTGTGTACCAACCGTGAGATTCTACTGCCATCTGCAAGATTCAAACCAAGTGTACCTCCTTTCATTCAGGTTTAAATTGCATTATTCCGATTGATATAGTATATATTATTTAGGGTCTAAACAATTGTCAAGGAATTAAATGGTATACATATGAGTGAATGAGAAAAACGGATGAGAGCTGGTGATTGCATGGAACCTTTACTGAAAGTTAATGAGTTATCTGTCTCTTTTCACTCCGGAGAGAGTGAGTTTCAGGCAGTGCGAGAAGTAAGTTTTGAAGTGCGAAAAGGGGAGACGCTAGGCATTGTAGGAGAATCGGGAAGTGGAAAGAGTGTAACCGCACGTTCCATTATGAGACTGCTTGCATCGCCTCCTTCGCAGATGAAAAAGGGAGAAATTCTATTTAAGGGTGTCGACCTTGCCAATAAAACGCAGAAAGAGATGGAGAGCATCCGTGGACGTGATATTGGTATGATCTTTCAAGATCCGATGAGTTCCCTTAATCCGACAATTAAAGTGGGGAAACAGATCTCTGAGAGTCTAATCAAACACCAGAAGGTGTCCAAAAGGGAAGCCAAGAAGCAGGCGATTGCCATGATGGAGCGGGTGGGGATAACTCGCAGCGAAATACGCTACAACCAGTATCCGCACGAATTCTCCGGAGGCATGCGTCAGCGGGTCATGATCGGTATTGCACTCGCTTGTCGTCCTGAATTGCTCATTGCCGATGAACCGACAACTGCTCTGGATGTTACGATTCAGGCACAGATTTTGAATTTGATGAAAGATATGCAAGAGCAACTGGGCACATCGATTATCCTGATCACGCATGACTTGGGCGTAGTAGCGGGCATGTGTGATAGGGTTGTTGTGATGAAAGAAGGACAGATTGTGGAAACTGGGACGACGGCGGAGATTTTTGCTAATCCCAAACACCCGTATACGGTCAGGCTTCTGAATGCATTACCACGTTTGGATCAGAAGAAAAAGCCAAAACGGGTATCCATGGTCCCGAGAGATCTGGAAGATGATCAGCCATTGCTAGAGGTGAAGTCGCTCAAACAACATTTTAATATGGGTAAAGGCAACACTTTAAAGGCTGTGAATGATATCAGTTTCCATATTCGGCAAGGAGAGACACTCGGCGTTGTGGGAGAATCCGGCAGTGGTAAATCGACCACGGGGCGTGCCATTCTTCGATTGCATGAGCCAACAGGTGGGGATGTGCTGTTTAAGGGAGTTCCGCTCAATCGTCTGTCCGCTTCGGAGATGAAAACGATGCGCAGACATATGCAGATTATTTTCCAGGACCCCTATGCATCTCTGAATCCCAAAATGAGGATAATGGATATCATTGGAGAAGCGCTTGATATCCACCAACTTGCAGGCAATGCCGCTCAGCGGGAGAAACGGGTGGAGGAATTGCTGGAGATGGTGGGTCTTGATCCTGCCCATGCGCAGCGTTATCCACATGAATTCTCGGGAGGACAGCGACAGCGGATCGGTATAGCGCGAGCTCTGGCTGTGGAGCCGGAATTCATCGTATGTGACGAACCATTGTCTGCACTGGATGTATCGATCCAGGCTCAGATCGTACAATTGCTTGAAGAGTTGCAGCAGCGACTCGGATTGACGTATCTGTTCATCGCGCATGACTTGTCCATGGTTAAACATATCAGTGATCGAGTGGCTGTGATGTATAACGGGAAAATTGTGGAGCTGGCTGAGAGTGAAGAACTGTATTCCAACCCGCAACATGCCTACACCAAGGCATTGCTATCAGCTATTCCTGTGCCTGATCCGGCGATCGAAGCGAAGAAAAAGAGGCATGTTGTCAAAGAAACACCTGTTGAAGCAGAGGACCGTTATAATCTGGAACATTCCAAGTGGGTAGAAGTTAAGGAAGGCCACTGGGTGGCCATGTCAAGCTAAAGTGATGTGACTCCGTTTAGCTAAAAAGAACCCCGACAATGATCACTATAGATCGTTGTCGGGGTTGTGTTGGATGTACTTGATTTTATAATATGATGGCAATACTCAAAAGCGATTATTTGAATTGAACGGATTTCTTGATGGTATCAATCTCTGCTTTGGTTGCATCATCCATGTAAGTGAAGATGAAGTTAAAAGCATATCCTTCAATAATCGTGCTGTAGTAGTCCTGAGTAATCGTTGAACCGTCACCTGGATCCATCGTAATTTGCATCAGATCCATCTCTTTACCACCGATGGTTTCGGTTGTCATCTCTTTATAATCATAAGGGAACTGGCTATCCACCATGAATTTTTTGGTTGCTTCCAGGTAGTCTTTACCTGTACGAATGCCTTGCAACAAGCTTACTTTCTCAGCAATGGCCATAGCGGAAGGACCAACTTGACCTCCGTCCAATGGATACTGTGAAGCCATAAGCAGATTCAATGTTTTGGTTTGAGACAGTTCAATTTGTTTTTTCTTCGTTTCATCATCACCAGCAATCGCTTCGGATGATGCGCTTGTCAGTTCATTCATACCCGCAGCATCCTGGAACTCCCAAGCTTCCGGGAATTTCAGAGATACGCCGAAATAGTCATTGGTGTAAGAGCCTTTTTGTGTAGTCCCCAGCTCAACGTCTTGGGAATTATCCGTTTCCTTGGACTCTTCGCTTGCAGGTTCAGTGTTCTCTGTTTCTTCTGTATTGGCTGTCTCAGAATCAGTGCCAGTCGTTGTTTCAGTTGCGGCAGGCTCTTTTGTTGCGGCTGTGTTATCTGCCTTGTCACCGCAAGCGGCTGCAACCAGCATAATCATCATGAGCATTGCGAATAAAGAAGCTTTCTTTGGAATTGTCATATTACCCTCCTGAAATGTGTGTGTGTTTTCTCTCTCTACATCTTGCTTGTTTCCTAAATTGTAGCACAAACGTTCCCATTTACTACCTATAGGAATCTATAGGGGTCCTTTATAAATAAGACAATCGGCTGGCAATTGAAACAGCTTCCGTGCTGGATTGCACACCTAATTTGTTGAAAATCACTTTTTTATGATGATTCACAGTGCATTCCTTGATTTTCAATTTCAAAGCAATAGCTTTCACAGTGAACCCTTTCGCGATCATTTCCAGAATGGTTAACTGACGCGCTGTGAACTCTACCGCTGGTTTGTCACAAGCTTCAGTAGCCTGCTGATTTTGGTAACTGTTCTGCATATATGCAGGAATCAGCTTGGCAATAGCAATAAGCTCGCCCTGCATATCCGCGTTAATGGTGGACACATCCAGATAACCGAAATGCTGTGATTCCATGGACAGAGGGGCAGCGTAGCAATGCCAACTTTGAAAATAGGGGCTTTCATGCTGCTCGGGCAACAGAAGCACAGGTTCATTGCTGTCCATCGTTACAGAAATGGCGTTGACTCCACAGCTCTGTGCAGTGAAGATCATGCCCGGACGAATGGGTGAACCTTCTACTACAGTTTCCAGATCTGGACTATAATCCATGGAGAGAAGCACACCGTCCATATCTGTGAGTAGAAAAAGATAAGTGCCCGTTAAATTCTCTTTAATATGTGAGAGGCTGTTCTGGAATGCATGAATCAGGAAATGATTGCTTTTGCGAAGCCTGTCCAGTTGAGATTTAGGTAAATAATTGAACGGAGCCGTTTCTGTTAGATGCTTGCGCATGGCGGACTCCTTGTGCCGTGAGGCAAGTGTAATGGCAGGCATGTTTGATTCCTCCTTCCTGCACAGTCGCTAGTAAGCGTAGGATCTGATTGAATCCGAGGTGCGTCATCCAATCGTTTTGATAACGTGCCCTTCCTGGTTTTTAATTTCTGTTTTAACAATCTGAACAAGCATATGATCCAATGAAGCGATCTCGAATGTGCCTTCAACCGGACGAAGATTCTGCACCAGCTCTTCAACAATCTGTGTGTTCACCGTCAGGGTAACTTGTTTGTCGGATTCCACGACTGCTGGAGCTTCTCCAGCTTCGAATAGAATATTGGTCTCAGGTCCGATCAAGGACAGAGATTCGCCTTTCGAAATTCGGCTACGAAGGATGGTTCCGACTAATACAGCCTGTTTGGCTCCAAGCTGGAGTTTGCCCGGAACGGTCTTTATCAGCATTTTTTTACGCGGGGACTCCCAGCCCAGTTGTTGTATGAATAAAAAGGCTGTGCTCGATCCGTCCTGTTCCATTCCATGCTCAACCGCTTGTACAACAGAAGGAATATCTGCGTACGAATTTCTCATCAGATCGGTCACGTATTTGGGCATGAAATTGGAGCAGGCAGAGAGGAAGCCGCGCGCATTCCATGTTTGAATCATTTCCAGCTCCCGACCTGTAATACCAACCATCTGAATAAACTGCACTGAACCGTTAGGCGTAGAGATCGCCGGTAGATCCGGGTCTTCAATAAATGAGAGAGCAGTCAACAAAGTATCGGACTCCAGACAGATGGGGCCATTGGCGTCCATGTAATCCCCTGGCTGAAAGATATTTCCGCTAGTGAACACGTAACGTCCTACATTTTGAAGCAGATTCAGCGCCCAGACTGGCGGAGAAGTCTCTCCTTCACTGCGTGTAAGGCGAAATGTGAGTTCAAAACCATACCCGCTTTTGGATGCATCCTGCATTTCTTTTTCATATAATTCAGAGAAACCATATGTGACAAAATGCCAGTGGGGCATGGGTGTATTCACTGCATAAACACTGATGCCATCGAGAGGGTCCGGACCTCCGAGCATGTAAGGAATGGATGTTCCATAATGGTGCGGCTCCTGTTCACCGTATAGCTCACCGATGGTTTTATCAATTGCATCCCAACCGGATGTGTTTTCTTCATAAGTCATTTGTTGAATCCTCCTGTACTAGTCTTTCCCCCTAAAAACATTTAAAATTAAGTCTACCTGTTACAGAAACGGATTCAAGCGGCTTAAGGATGAATTGTGTCAGATAGGACTTCGGTGTTATTAATTGCAATCCAGGGAGTGAATTTACATGAGTATGAAAGATATGTATTTCAGAGAGTTTAAGCAGGCAAGCTGGGACTCATTTTCCGAACTGTTTGAAGAATTTGAAAATAAACTGGACCCTGCGTGGGTAAAACGTGCGCGAATACATGGGATTCCGGCGGACATAAGTCGGGTACTTTTGTATGAAATGGGGGAGTACACTTTTGAATGGATCATGAAAGATATCCCGGCTTTAGGGGACCAAAGTCCTGCTACATACCTGGAAACCGAGGAGGGAGCGCAGGCATTAAGGGCAGCCATTATGCATATGCCACGTTAATTTTTGTTATGGAAAGAATGGGTGAACGATCCTATGATCCAGTGAAGTTGATTTTGCAAAATAGATATGTTACGCTTACATTACAAGAGCAAACACAACAGAATACGCAATAACATCTTTTGATGGATTGTAACTGTGAAGACAGGCAAAACCTAAACTGATGGTGAAATGAAGGCCCCTTTTTTTGGTGCTATTTTACCTTGAGTTTAGGTTTTTCTTGTTTTCTGCTCTAAATCACACCATTTTTCAGTTGGAAAAACCAAAATAAATTTCGAAAAGAGGTTGTTGTTCATGACCACGGCAAAAAAAGGATTCCCCGAAAACTTCCTATGGGGCGGCGCTACAGCTGCCAATCAATTGGAGGGTGCATTCGATAAGGACGGCAAAGGCCTCTCCACAGCGGACATGATTGCTCATGTTCCGAAAGAGAAGCGTACAGGCGGACATGCCATGGAAATTTCCTCTTCCCGAATTGAAGAGATTCTCTCCGGCAAAATTGAAGAACGTTTCCCGAAACGTTTTGGTATCGATTTTTACCATCACTTTAGAGAAGATATTGCATTGTTCGCTGAAATGGGCTTCAAAGTATTCCGCTTATCCATTCACTGGGCACGCATTTTCCCGAACGGTTATGATCAAGAGCCAAATGAAGCAGGTTTGAAATTCTACGATGAAGTATTCGACGAATTGTTGAAATATGGCATTGAGCCGCTCGTTACATTGTCTCACTACGAGACTCCGCTTGGCTTGACGCAAAAATATAATGGCTGGGCTGGTCGTGAAGTAATTCAGCACTATGTTAGATATGCTGAAACGGTATTTAAGCGTTATAAAAATAAAGTGAAATACTGGCTGACGTTCAATGAGATTAACGTCATGCTATTCAGCCCATACACTGGCGGCGGCATTCTGATCGATAAAGTGGACAACAAGCTGCAAACGACGTATCAAGCGCTTCATCATCAATTTGTAGCAAGTGCCATGGTAACGAAGCTTGCACACGAAATTATCCCTGGTTCCCAAGTCGGCTGTATGCTTGCTCGTATGGAAACTTATGCAGCCACATGTAATCCGGTAGATGTTCGTTTGGCTCAGCATGAGAATCAGATTAACCTCTTCTTCACGGACATGCATGCTCGTGGTAAGTACCCGAACTATATGGCTCGTTATTTTGAAGAGAACAACATTGTCATTCAAAAAGAAGCGGGCGATGATGAAATTCTGCTCAACAATACAGTTGATTTCATCTCCTTCAGTTACTACATGTCCGTGACCAAATCGGCTTCTGCCAACGAAGCAGAGACATCCGGCAACTTGACTGGTGGCGTGAAAAACCCTTATCTGGAAGCGTCCGACTGGGGCTGGGAGATCGATCCGATCGGTCTGCGCGTAACCCTGAACAACTTCTGGGATCGTTACCAGAAACCATTGTTCATCGTGGAAAATGGTTTGGGTGCCTATGATAAAGTTGAAGAAGATGGTTCGATCCATGACTCCTATCGTGTGGATTACCTGAAAAAACACATCGAACAAATGAAAGAAGCCATCAAAGATGGTGTGGATCTGATTGGATTTACAGCATGGGGTCCGATTGACCTGGTGAGCATGTCCACTTCCGAAATGTCCAAACGTTATGGTTTCATCTACGTGGATCTGGACGACGAAGGTAACGGAACACTGAAACGTTCCAAGAAGGATTCATTCGACTGGTACAAAAACGTAATCTCCAGCAATGGTGAGCAACTGTAACTCGCTCTTCACAGGATTGTTACCGCACAGGAAGCGGGCAAAACCTAACACGAAAGTTGGCAAGCAGGGAATCCAATGTCCCTGTCAGCCCTTTTGGTTGGAGATTGTCCGCTTTTTCCTGTCGGAAAAGGATAGAGGAAAGCATTTAAACAAAGAATGAAAATACCGTTACTTAGAGAGGAAGGATTGACATGACAACACCATTTCCGAAGGATTTCCTATGGGGCGGAGCTGTAGCAGCCAACCAACTTGAAGGAGCTTATAATACAGATGGCAAGGGCCTTTCTGTTCAAGACGTAATGCCGCACGGGATTACAACGCCCAGAACGGAAGGACCTACTGAGGATAACCTGAAACTGATCGGGATTGACTTTTATAACCGTTACAAAGAAGATGTTAAGCTGTTTGCTGAAATGGGCTTCAAAGTGTTCCGTACATCTATCGCCTGGTCCCGTATCTTTCCTAAAGGTGATGAATTGGAACCAAACGAGAAGGGTCTGCAATTCTATGATGATCTGTTCGATGAGTGCCATAAGTACGGCATTGAACCCCTCGTAACCATCTCTCACTATGAGACACCGCTACATTTGTCCAAAACATATGATGGATGGGTTAACCGTAAAATGATTGAGTTCTACGAGCGTTATGTAACGGTGCTCTTCAACCGTTTCAAAGGCAAAGTGAAATACTGGCTGACGTTCAACGAAATTAACTCCATTCTGGAGGAGCCATTCATGAGCGGCGGGATCTATACGCCAAAAGCAGAACTGTCCAAACAGGATCTGTATCAAGCAATCCATCATGAATTGGTAGCCAGTGCGTTAGCAGTGAAACTGGGACATGAAATTATGCCTGAAGCCAAAATTGGCTGTATGGTACTGAGCATGCCTACGTATCCGCTGACTCCGAATCCGGATGATGTGGTTGCAGCGATGCATGCTGAACAGCGCAATGATATCTTTGCTGATATCCATGCGCGTGGTTACTATCCGAAATACATTAATCGTTATTTCAAAGCAAATAATATCAATATCAAGTTTGAAGACGGCGACGCTGAAATTCTGAAGCACACCGTAGACTTTATCTCGTTCAGCTATTATGTAAGTATCTGTGAGACAGGTGATCCCCAGAAACGTATTGAAGGAAAAGGCAACTTGTTTGCAGGGGTACAAAACCCTTATCTCCAAGCGAGCGAGTGGGGCTGGCAGATCGATCCGCAAGGACTGCGCGTAACCTTGAACAAATACTGGGACCGATATCAAAAACCATTGTTTATTGTCGAAAATGGTCTGGGCGCAGTAGATGAGCTGATCACCGACGAAAATGGCAATAAAACGGTGAACGATGATTACCGTATTCAATACTTGAATGACCACTTGGTACAAGTGGGTGAAGCTCTTGAGGATGGCGTGGAAGTGATGGGTTATACGTCATGGGGCTGTATTGACCTGGTGAGTGCTTCAACAGCAGAGATGAAGAAACGATATGGTTTCATCTATGTCGATCGCAACAATGATGGTTCAGGAACACTGGATCGTTACAAGAAAAAATCTTTCCACTGGTACAAAGAAGTTATTGATACAAATGGCGCAAGTCTTAAACGTAACAATAAGTAAATAGTAGTTCTTAAGGCATGGTTGTTATGCACCTTCTTATGTCATATTAATGCACATTAACCGCTTTCACAAAAACATTGTCAGATGGATAATTATATGGTAAGATGGGCCTAAGGCTAATGAATACTGGATTGTTACTGTTCAATCAGGCAAAACCAGAGGCGGGGCATATTTCGTGACCTGCTTTGGTTTTGCCTTTTACTACTTTGACGGTGCAAGGTGATGTGAAGAAATGAAAATTGAGAAGGTGCTGAACAACAACGTAGTTACCGTAATTGATCCGGGAGGAAACGAGCTGGTCGTTATGGGGCGTGGAATTGCCTTCAAAAAGCATACTGGTGAATCGATAGACGAGAGTCTCGTCGAAAAAATATTCTCGCTTGAAAGTAAGGAAGTATCACAGAAACTTAAAACGCTTCTGTCAGATATCCCGGTTGAATATGTCGAGTGCTCGGATGAGATTATCCGTTATGCCGAGACGGTGTTGGGTGAGAAGCTGCATGAGAGCATCTACATTTCACTGACGGATCATATTCATTTTGCCATTGATCGACATCGTCAAGGATTGCAGATCCGTAACGCATTGTTCTGGGAGATCAAGCGCATGTACCGGAAGGAATATGCCATTGGACTTAAGGCGCTACAGATTATTGAGGAAACATTAGGTGTCCTGCTTCCCGAAGACGAATGCGCATTCATTGCGATGCATCTGGTCAATGCCCAGATGAACGGTGAGATGAGGGAAACGATCAGTATTACAAACATCGTTAAGGACATTCTTAATATCGTAAGACGCAGCTTTGTGATTGAACTTGATGAAGATTCATTGAGTTATTATCGATTTTTAACTCATCTGAAGTTCTTTGCCCAACGTGTATTGCAAGGGACGGCAATTGAAGATAAAGAAGAAGATAATCCGCTTCATGACTTGGTGAGCAAGCAGTATCCTGAAGCACATGCATGTGCAGTAAGGATCAGTGACTATACGCGTAAGATCTATAATCGGGTGTTGTCCAAGGAAGAAATACTGTATCTAACCATTCATATTGAACGAATTGTCAGAAATGAACAAACAATTGAATAAAATTAGGATTGTTACTGCTAAAAAGGCAAAACCTAAACGTTGAATAATGATAAGCTTTTCTGCTTTGTCATTATTCAGTGTTTAGGTTTTTTTTTAACCTTCATTACACATAAAAGGAGCAAAACACAATGGATAAACAACAATTGTCCAAGGATATTTTGAAGCTTGTTGGTGGCGAAGAGAATATCGATCAAGTCACTCACTGTATGACAAGACTCAGATTTAACCTGAATGACAACCAAAAAGCGGACAAAGCGACGCTAAAAAATACACCAGGCGTGATGGGCGTGATGGAGAACGGCGGACAGTTCCAGGTTATCATCGGTAACGATGTACCTGTCGTGTATAACGCACTTGTTGGCAACATGTCCAAATCACCAACCGCAGATAATGCATCATCAGCTGCTTCAACTGGAGAAAAGAAAAAGAGAAATCCAATAAGTGCGCTGTTCGACTTCATCTCAGGAGTATTTACTCCAATCCTGCCAGCCATTACGGGTGCAGGTATGATCAAAGGGATCGTGGCGATCCTTGTAGCCCTGGGCTGGTTGTCTGATACCAGCTCAACCTATATCATCTTGTCTGCAATCGGGGATGGTGCCTTCTACTTCCTGCCAATCATTCTAGCAATTAGTGCTGCACGTAAGCTGGGTAGTAATATGTATATTGCTGCAGCGCTCGCAGCGGGTATTATGCATCCGACGATTACAGCATTGCTTGCCAATGGTGATACCACATTTGTGGGAATTAAGGTTATAGCAGCGACATATTCTTCTACGGTAATTCCGATCATTCTCGCCATCTGGATTGCTTCTTATGTCGAGAAAGCTGTTGATCGTGTTACACATGCTTCATTGAAACTTCTGATTGTTCCGACGGTTACCCTGTTGATTATGGTTCCACTGACGTTGATGACTGTTGGACCATTGGGTACGGTTCTTGGTAATGGTTTGTCCGGTGGTATTTCATGGTTGTTCGATAATATGTCCATCTTCGCAAGTATCCTGATTGGTGGTACGATGTCACTGCTGATCATCACAGGTATGCACTATGCACTGTTGCCAATCATTGTCGGTTCAATGACAACACTGGGTTACGACTTTATTATTCCACTGATGTTTGCAGCTAACCTGGCACAAGGTGGTGCAGCATTTGGTGTGGGTCTCAGATCGAGAAATAGCAAAACCAAATCCCTTGCCTATTCGACAGGTCTTACGGCTATTATGGGAATTACGGAACCAGCGATGTATGGTATCAACATGAAGTTCAAAAAACCATTTATTGCAGCTCTTATTGGTGGAGCTATCGCAGGCGGATTCATGGGGATCGTCAATGTTAAAGCTTATGTGCTTACAGGTCTAGTGGGTCTGCCAAGTATCGCAGCATTTATCAGTCCGGCAATTAGCACACTGCTCTATGCGTTGGCTGGTGGTCTGATTGCTATCGTAGCTGCGGCAGTTCTAACGTATATTCTTGGATTCGAAGAAGAAAATGCATCGGAGCCAGCTGCACCAGTAGCTGAGCCTGCAACAGCAGCAGCAACAACTTCTGCTGTTGTAACTGAAGAAGCAAAAGCACAAGATGAGCAAGTATTCAGCCCAATCACGGGTGAAGTTAAACCGCTGAGCGAAGTGCCGGACCCTGCATTCTCTGAAGAGATTATGGGTAAAGGATTTGCGATTCAACCAACTGAAGGACGTGTGGTTTCTCCAATTAACGGTACTGTGTTCTCGTTATCGAAGAGCGGACATGCTATTGGTCTGGTAAGTGATACAGGCGCAGAGATGTTGATTCATATTGGGATTGATACCGTGAAGCTGAAAGGTCAATTCTTCTCTCCTAAAGTTCAAGCAGGTGCAAAGGTTGCTGTAGGTGATGTACTGATGGAGTTCGACCGGGAACAGATCGAAAAAGCCGGTTATACAACGATTACACCCGTTATTATTACAAACATGCATCAATATGAGTCTATTGAGTCTGCTGGTCGCACGACGATCAAGGAAAAAGACTTGTTGTTCACAGCGAAAGCTTAATCAAAAGAATAAAGCAGCAACTTTGCCGGATTCAAAGCCGGGGAAGTTGCTGCTTTTTTTGTTCTGTTTGTTCTATACCACAGGAAGCATACCCTGTACCAATTGCACAAAGTGTTGTGCAGGCTTGGACAGATAACGGTTCTGCAACCAGACCAGCGCTGATCCGACAGTTGAATGCTGATCCTGAAGGCGGTATACATGGAAAGGGTGCTCTTGGTATAACTGAAGAACGGTGTGAGGCACGATGGAACTGGCGAAGCCGAGTCGGATCAGCTCCAGCAACATATTAATGTCTGAGCACTCGCCCATGATGGAGGGGGTGACATGATGCTCACGGAATTTGTCCAAAATTAACTCGAACATACCGAGTCCCTCTGTACTTGGAAGTAAAAGAGGGATTCCTGTGAGCTGCTCAAAACAAGTCCCCATCTCCGCTTCTGGTAGCATGTCTGTCGAGTTAACTAGCGGTGTTGCAGAGATATAGAAAAGGGGCTCCTGTGGCAGGTGCAGCACCTCATAGCGTGCGGTCTGGACAGGCATGCGTACACAGGCAAGCTCAACTTTGCCATCTTCCAGCAATCGGCATAATTGTGCCGATTCATTTTGCTGAATTTTATAGGTCACTTGTGGATGGGTAGTACGGAACTGCTGTAGTGCTTGCGGGATCAGGCGATCTGATATGGTATTGATGCCGATGGCGAGTTTACCCCGTATGCCGTGCTGGAAACTTTGCATCTCCATTACAGCTTCCTCCATATATTTGGTCAAGGTGACCGCATAATCATAGAAGCTGCGACCAGCCTGCGTTAGTTCCATCATGCGCCCTTTGCGTTCAAACAACATTACGCCAAGCTCTTCTTCCATTAACTTAAGCTGCTGGCTTAAGGGGGGCTGAGCCATGTGAAGTCTTCGGGCTGCTGCTGTAATCTGTTTCTCCTCAGCAATGGCAATGAAATAGCGACATTGTTTGATATCCAAGTGGTTGTCTCCTTTGCCTTCAAACTATATGTAATTCGTATGGAAAGCCAACAAAACATGTATTTTTAATATACTACGTTCTTATGTTAACATACATTAGATTTGCACACCTGAGTAAAGTGCTTGGTTTTTCTATGAAAGTTACTGCATGAGAAGATGTTGAATTGGAGGATGAAATAACGTGGTTAGAACAATACATGACGCCGCTCAAGCAGGGCATACCGATGAGGTCATTCGGTTTATCACCCAGGGTAGCCAGTTGAATGAACGGGATGCATTGGGGCGAACACCTCTGATGGCTGCCGTGCACGGTAATAAGATAGACACGGCAAGAATGCTAGTGGACGCCGGAGCAGACATTAATCTCCAGGATAGACGATTGGATAATCCGCTGTTATACGCGAGTGCCGAGGGCATGTATGACATGGTTGAACTGGCCATTGAAGCAGGTGCAGATACAAGGTTAACAAATCGTTTTGGCGGTACCGCCCTTATTCCAGCAGCTGATCGGGGCCATGTGCACATTGTGGAGCTTCTGCTGACACGCAGTGATGTAGATGTGAACCATATCAACAATCTGGGATGGACAGCCTTGCTGGAAGCAGTCATTTTGGGTGATGGCGGTCCACGGCATCAGCAGATTGTTGCCTTGCTTTTGCAATATGGTGCAGATCCAAAGATCGCGGATCGGGACGGAATTACACCGCTCGTACATGCGCGTCAGCATCAATATGCGGAGATGGAACGGTTATTAACCGAAGTCTAAAAGCACTTATGCGTTTATGATACAGAAGAGTGAAAGGATATTGCTAAAAATGAATAGACATCAAGAGCATTTTTTACAAAAGAATATGAAAGACGTATCTTCAATGATTTTAGCGGGCATACAGTGGTTTTTCTTCCTGTTTACCAATACTGTTGTGGTTCCGCTATCTATCGGACATAATTTTCATCTGTCCCCGGATGCCATTGCTGCCTCCATGCAGCACGCATTTATCCTTACCGGAGCGGTGTGTATTCTTCAAGCAGTATTTGGTCACCGCTATGCAGTCATGGATGGTCCTTCAGGACTATGGTGGGGATTGACGCTGAGCTTGACTGTATCGGCTTCCTCAGCAGGTATGAGCCTGGAGCGCATTGGTGGTGGCCTGGCTGCAGGTTTTCTGTTAGCGGGTCTGACGATGATGATATTGGGCTGGCTAGGCGCGGCGCAAGTGCTGCAGAAGCTGTTTACACCGATGGTGAAGAGTGCCATGCTGTTTCTGATGACCATTCAATTAACCATGAACTTTTTTAAAGGTATGATTGGATATACGGAGTTTGGTCGCTTCGATCTGCCAGTTGCCGCGTTATCCGTTGTCATTGCATTTCTGGTGGCATGGATTCAATTAAAGGGTAAGGGGAAACTGGGGAACTACGCGATCTTAATTGGAATTGTGGCAGGCTGGATTGCCTATAGTCTATTGTTTCCGGGACAACATGGTGGACAGCCCAACCACATAGTAGGAGGCCTAACGCTGTTTCCATGGGGAGCACCAAGATGGGAACCGGGAATCGTCATTACTGCATTTTTTGTGGGACTGGTGAATATGACGAATTCGATTACCACATTAAGCACGGTCGAGAAACTTTATCAGGCAGAGACGACCCGTCAGCAGTACCGACGCTCATACGTGCTAACGGGTCTGTTCTCGATGTTGTCGGCCTGTGTAGGTGTGTTGCCATTTGGTTTATTCGCATCATCAATCGGCTTCCTGGAGAGCACTCGCATCCTGCGTCGTGCTGCCTTTATTATTGGAGCGGGGTTGTTATGTATGATGGGGCTTACCCCTTCGGTTACTGCCTTTTTTGCACAAATACCACCAAGCGTAGGCAGTGCTGTTCTGTTTGTAGCCTATCTGCAGATGTTCGGTACAGCATTAAGAACACTTGAGGGCACGACGTTTAACTCTAAAACGATCTATCGTGTAGCGTTACCGGTACTCACTGGAGTTGCTGTAATGAATATTCCTGCTGAAGCCTTTCAAAACTTGCCCATGTATCTTGTTCCGATTATAAGCAATGGTCTCGTTATTGGTGTATTGGTATCATTACTTCTCGAAAAAACCGTGAACTGGTCCAAAATGGAACAACCAGTGACAGTCAGTAAAGCGGCATAATGTGTTTTATCTCGTAACAGTCCAATTTGATTGGGCTGTTTTTTTGTTTTGGTTACCAACCTATATGGCCACTCGCTATTTCACAATAATTTTGCCTTGTCCTGCAAGCATTCGCATCTCTCGGGAGAGTCGGTCCTGGTTACCGTCCTGCATTTCGAGTTGGACACCGTAGTGCCATGAGGTATTTTTTTCTTGACCCCAGCGGAGAGTGCCTTCCATATATAGAGGGTCTTCGAATAGCAGCATATTCATGCCAATCCGAATATCGTTATTCTCGACAGGAAGGGATAGTGGAAATGATAGCTGACAGCCGGACCGACTGATATCACATAACTCAGCTTGAATGGGTTTCGGTGGTGCAGTGACCCCGTTGATGCTGAGAATATAGATCTCAAAGTTGATTGGTTCCTTTAGTGTGTAGCGAAAGGGTTCTTTTCTATTATTCATCGACATGGCTTGGCTTCCTCCATCAAGTTCAAAAAAGTCAGTTATGCTTATATCGACCGTTTGGAGCGAGAAATGAAGAGTTGCGAAAGCAGAGATGGTCCAAGGGTTCCTTTTACACGTGTATCAGGCTTGATATAATGATGGAATATATTTCTGAGGTTGGTCTTAATCTCACAGAAGGGACGGGGAATATGAGAGGAACATTTCAAATGGTTACAGATACGGCAACATTGTGCCTGTATGATCTGGCAGCGTTAAAGCACCGTTTCGAGGATACTTCGGATTGGTGGTCCATACCGGAAGATGAGCTGAGTGAGGTGAATGCAGGCCATTGTCTGTTCCTGAATCTGGGTGCGGATGGAGTGTATGAGGTGGAGTGGAGCTTGGAGGATGCAGAGGTGGAATCAGATTCAGATGACGTAGTGAAACGGGAAAAGGTATATCATCTGCAAGTTCCGTCTGGGCACGTCTATCTGGGAGCGGCTGATGATGTTACTGGCGGGGAACTGGAGCCGGATGAGACGTGTGAAGGGGTCATGTTTCAGCTAAATCCCGGAAACTATGCTTGTATCATCTCCAGAGAAGCCAGTCGGATCGCAATTGTCATGACTCCAAGTACTCAGGGGAAGAACACGTTGGCTGAATTAATCCGGATTTAATGTACATAGGTGAACAGGAGGGATTCATATGCAGGTTTGGAACGAGACACCCTTATTGGACACAGATACCCTGCGTCAACGGATGAGAATACTTGCCGCACTGGATATCATATTTTCGGAGGAAGACTGGCTGCGTGTACATCATTATGAAAAAGAACTTCAGCCAGGTGTGGCATGGGGAAGCATCGATAATGGCGCAGGTGATCATCTTCATGTTTTATTTACGAATTCAGGCACGTTGATCAAGGGATTTGATCATGAATCACCTTTAAGTCCGCATGCTCGTGAGGATGGAGAGATCTACCCGGGCATGTACGATGAAGCGCCGAAGACATTGATGACTGTTCTGCGGGATCATGAGGAGACATTGGATCTGGAGAATGTGACCTTTTGCCTATGGCAGGAAGGGAACGACTTGTCATGGAAGGTTGGTAACTGGATTCAGTTGGCGATGGCCGAGGAAGGTGAAGCAGACGCCAGAGGTGGTGCAGAATTTTTGCTGCAGTACTTGAATAAAGACTCGGAAGATTACGTGGATTGGGCCAAAGGGTACTATGATATGCCAGACCTACCGTTGGAAGCTGTAGCTGAGATATATGAAGAAAAACCGGTGACTGCCAGCCTGATTAAGCAGTTGTGTCCTGAACGAAATGTGGCAGCCGCACTGGATGAGTTGCAGCACCGCGGGTATGGCGTGGAACGAACGTGATGGAGTAGCAAAGGAGGTAGGTAGGCCGTGTACACTGAACAGTTAGAACGTATGCGTGAAAAGTTAATCAATCTCCGAAGTCTGGACTCGAAACTGGACCTATTCGGCGCAGAGAGCCATGAATATGAGATATCAGCTGTATGGACACAGGAGGATATTGCACAGTTCGAGCAGAAATGGCGAATTAAGTTGCCGGAGGACTATAAGGTATGGCTTCTACATATGGGGACGAGTGGTGCAGGGCCTTATTATGGTCTGGAGAACCCGGATGACGGTGTATACGCTGTGCTTGGTTATGATGATGAGCTGAATGCGATCTCGGACCCTTTTCAATTCACGGAAGCATGGAACTGGAACTATGACTGGTTCGATGACAGCAAGGAAGAAGAGGAATGGTATGCTCTGGAACACGAATATTTTGATCCAAAATGGTCGGCAGGCATGCTGCGCATCAGTGATTTTGGTTGTGGCATCTCCATGAATCTGATCGTTAAGGGAGCCTCCTACGGAGAGATCTGGGTTGATGACCGGGCTAACCGCAATGGAATTTATCCTGATCAGTATTGGGGCAATACGAATCGACTGCATTTTCTGGACTGGTATGAGTTGTGGTTGGATCGTTCGATCCAGCAAATGCACGAACAAAAGCAATCATCTGGAGCAAACGAAGTCTGAAGGAGGTTATACATATGGGCTGGGAATATGGGATCAGAACAACGGAACCTGCGATTTTACCTGAAGTTGTGAAGCGTTTGGCAGGTGTATTAACGTTTACCGAAGTATATAGTTTGGAACACCAAGCCAACGGCTTTGTATTAAAACGTGAAGATTCATCCTGGCCTACAGCCCTTGAAGTGTGGATAGAAGAGGCATCCGGGTTGGAAGAGGTTGCGGACGGGGATTCGTATATCTACTGTTTGTTTCATATCTGGGGTGAAGAGGGCCGGAGCTGGATGCAGCAGATGGAGATGGAAACCAGGCAGGCTGATGGCGATTTAATCTGGTTTGAACTCTGATTAGTAGTGAAATTGCATGAACAGACGTGATCCTATTGCTAAACAATCAAAGAGAACGATTCCTGCGCTCATCTATCCGTATCGGGGTCCGCAGCGAAATGTGGGATTTGTATTATCCCCTTTATACATAATCGGTAATTTGTAAAAGAGTTAATCTTGTTTGGATTGTTCATACGTGTACATCATTCGGTATTTAGACGTTGAAACTCTTATGTAAAAAGCTCCCTCAGGTGATGGCGGAGCTTTTTTTGATGAGCCAATAATAAAACCGTTTGCTTCACTCACCCGTCTTATACCATAGAAAGAGAGAGAAGGAGGGATGCGGGGTGGAAACAAAAGCAGAGCTGAACCAGAGGATCTATGTACAGACCGAAGATGAGACGGTATTTGTGCAATCCATTATGGAACATCAAGATACGCTCATTTCCATTGCCTACAGTTACCTGCGTAATCGGCAAGATGCGCTGGAAGCTGTGCAGGAGATGACGTGCCGGGCTTGGGTTAAACGTCGCACGCTGAACAATGAGAAGGCGTTCAAGTCGTGGATCATTCGGATACTGATCTATGTCTGCATCGATGAACAGAGGCGCCGCAAGCGGGCGACACCTCTCGCCAAGGAGGAACTGGGGGACAGCATTCCGGCCTCTTGGATGATCAGTGTTGATGATAATCGAATTGCGATGGAATCTCTTTTGCAAAAGGTGAAACCGAAATATCGCCATGTATTATTGCTGAAATATTATAACGACATGACACTGACAGACATTGCCTCCATCCTAGGCAAACCGGAAGGGACAATCAAGACCTGGCAGCACAAGGGACTCCAGCAGTTGCGCAAGTTGATGAAGAACAGGAGGGATTGGCATGACCACTAACCCGGAGGAGAAAGCACTTCTTGCAGACGCATATCAGGTGAAAAGAGAGAAACAACACTGGAATTCGGCGGATACAACTGCGGCAATTCAACGTGGTCTCGCGAAGGCCAGAACCAGACGATCAGGTCGGAGCGTTCGTATCCAATGGATTACGGGAGCTCTGGTTACGGTCCTGGTAGCAGGATGGTTTCTTGTGGGGCCTCTTGGGAGTTATGGGCAAGAACAGGCAACATATACTGAGCCTATAGCCAACTGGGGCGTACTTGAACCCTTTCGTAGCCTGCTAAATTCGGATATGGACAGTGCTACGATTACTTCAACGCTCAATAACGGTTATGTGCAACTTGTAGATCAGACGGTTACATCGGGCATATATGCGTTTACTGTGAATGCAGTTATGGCAGATGAGAATCGAATAACGGTATTGTATACCGCCAGAACGGATGCTTCGCAGCAGATGTATTCGACTGTCAATATGAAGATGATGGACGCTTCGACAGGAGACTTGCTTGACAATGGCGGTGCAGGAGGTATTCATCTTTCCAAGGATAAGCATACCATTTATGGCCGGAATACAATTGAGCGAAGTCGAAATAAACCGCTGCCTGAGCAAGTAAATCTACAATTCCAGTTGTCCTCAGTTGTACCAGATGTGGTGAATCATGCAGAAAAAGGGGAGAAAGAACGAAAATATAAATTTTCCAAAAAGATGAATATTTCTTTCCCACTGGATCCCAAGTTTTCTATCCCCAAAACGGAAGTCATTAACGTTAATCGGACTTTTACTCTCGGAGGTTATGAGGTCTTATTGTCGGAGGTGGAGGTGTCTCCGCTAGTAACTCGGGTCAAATTTGTCCATGCACCTGATCAAGAGATTGATTACAAAACGAAGTTGTCGCTCAATGAGATCGTTCATCCTATCGAAATCATATCGATCTCCAGGAATGGGAAGCAGACCAAGTTATCCATGGTAGGTGGGAGTGGAACGGAAGACGGAATGATGTATTCTTTCAGCAGCAATTTTCTGGATAATCCGGAGTCAATGGTTTTAAAAATTCGTGGCAAACCAGATAAGGTCTATGATGATTTACAGGAAGCCCAGAAGGATGAACTGGAGATCAAAATCAAATAAATAAAATAGGATCGATGGTTGAGATGAAGTCATGGCAATGGTTATGACTTCATCTCATTTTTTTTGTTTTTTCACGATATCTGATCTGCTGTTGCATAAAAGTGAGAATTGTTGTCTTTTTGCAGTTTTTGTATTGTCACAGCCGAAGTTACACGATATAATCGATTTGTCTTTAAGGATAATATTATAAAGGATGGTGAAATTTTGAAGAAATTTTCGATGCTGTTACTCGCTATAACTCTATTGTTGATAACTGTCTCCACAGCCCCGTCTACATATGGTGCGGCCAGTTATCCAAACACAGGTACAAACGGATTGACTGGTTTTGCAGGCAGTGCCAAGAATGAAAATGGTGTATCCAAGTCAGCTACGACAGGTGGTAAAAACGGTCAGGTGGTTTATGTTAGTAATCTTAATGACCTGAGAACACACATGGCGGGCTCTACGGCCAAAATTGTCGTCGTTGAACAGAATATTTCCTCCTCTACGTTGCAAAAGGTTGAGTTTGGAGCGAACAAGACACTGGTAGGTTCCTTTGGCAAACATACATTAACGAATATTCATTTCAGATCCACAAGCAGTTCAAGCAATGTAATTTTTCAGAATCTGACTTTTGAACACGCTTCCAATATTAATGCCAATGATGATATCCAGATGTATATCACTTCAGGCTCCAATTACTGGATCGATCATGTAACGTTTGCGGGTCACAGCTACAGCTCTGGCGGTAGTGATCTGGACAAACTGCTGTATATCGGTGACCGCGCCGATTATATTACGATTAGCAATTCCAAATTTGCAAACCATAAGTATGGCGTTATCCTCGGTCATCCGAATGATGGTAACAGCAGTTACAATGGCGTCCCTCATGTGACGATGTCCAACAATTACTTCGAAAACTTGTATGTACGTGGTCCTGGACTTTTAAGATACGGTTACTTCCATCTCAAAAACAACTATGCCAACAACTTTAATCAGTCCATTACTATTGGTGAAAAAGCACGGATTTATTCCGAAAACAACTACTTTGGTGCAGGCGCTGAAAAGGGCGGCATCCTGGATGACAAGGGAAATGGAGAGTTCACGGATAGCGGCAGTACGCCAGCCCTGACAAGTCCGATTTCTCCTAAAACGAACTGGAGACCAAGCTCCAATTACAGTTATCAGGTAGAGAGCGCCAGCTACGCGCGTGAGTTCGTCACCAAGTATGCAGGCTCCTCCAATACGACACTTGTGTTCGGTAAATAATTAATTATCTTGATAATCAATTAGCGATTGACTAAGAAGCCTTTCTTGTACGTAACAGCGTATAAGGGGGCTTTTTATGTTTTTTTTATACGGGAGCGTATTAAATAAAAGTTAATATTTAATTTTGTATTCGGAATACCGATATACATAATGTAGCGCTGCTTTCATATTTGTGAAGTAACATTGTACTATGGCGGTGGCCTGAGCGTTGCGTTGAAATATGCACGGAAGCAAACCATTAAGAGGCCGATGTGAGTGCGAGTATGCCCTACAATCGTAAACTTATTTTATCTAAAGGACGGGGTATGCATGAATCGTATTGACGAAATTATATGGAAACGGAACAAGATCATCAGCATCATTTTGTGGGTTGTGTTAATTGTAGGATTTTCAGTAGCTTTAATTGAGCCCAAATTATTTATTTCCAACGGTATTGTGATCTTGTATGGAATCTGGCTCGCATACGCAAACGCCAAAAAGAAGCATATTCATCTCATTCCTTGGGTGAACACGGTGCTCATCTCGTTGTGCGGGGTATTCGCCGGATGGGGAAGCGTTGAACCGCTGCTTGCTATGCTTATCTCTTCAATCTTGCTTATTTATCCAAACAAAAAATGGTTTATCATCGGATTTTCGGTTATGCTCGCGAACAATATTCTTCAACTTTGGATTATTCCTACAACAACTCAGGATCAGTTCGTAACTAATGCAATTAATGTAGGACTATTCGCCGTTGCGGGTGGAATCTTGTTGATGGTGTCCTATCTGAACCAAAAGCTCTTTCATGAAAGTGAAAAAAGATGGAGCGAGGTCGAAGCGTCGCGGACCCGGGTGGAAACGATGCTTGAACGGGTCAAGGAGTCTGTTGGCGGGCTGTCTCGTTATACAGATCAATTGAAGCAAAAGGTGGATTCAACAGGTTCCATTACCCATGAAGTGACCCTGGGATTCAGTGAGGTTGCCAAGGGTGTGGAGTTCCAGGCGACCAGTGTGGCGGAAATTTCGGAATCCTTATCCGTATCGGATCAGCATATTAAGGATGTTGCGCTGTATTCCCAGCAGATGAAAGAGGTGTCTGCAAGTATGGCAACGAGCACGCAAACAGGAAGCGAACATCTGAACCAACTGAACAGTCAGATGCAAGACTTATATGAAACGATCAATACAACGGCGAGTGACATGCAAAAGTTCAATGAGGAAAGTGAATCCATGACGCTTATGCTGAACAGTATAGCGGATATCGCAACTCAGACCAACCTGCTTGCGCTCAATGCAGCCATTGAAGCGGCTCGTGCAGGCGAGCATGGACGCGGATTTGCGGTTGTATCCGAGGAAGTGCGCAAGCTGGCCGAGAGCTCGGGTCAATCCGCGAGTGATATTTCAACCATCCTGTCTCGGTTAAAAGGACAAACGCAGGCACTAACAGATCGCTTCGAACGTATTCGTCTATCCTTACAACAAGGAAGAGACAGCGTGCAGACGGCAGACGAAGTGTTCCGTACGATCAACAGCAACTCTCAGCATGTGTTGAATCAAGCGACAGATATTGAGACGAGTTCGGCAACAATGAAGGAATCTTCTACTAGAGTAGTGAATGAGGTTTCCGAGATTTCGAGTGTAACGGAGCAATCCAGTGCAGCGGCAGAAGAGATTCTGGCGAGCATGGAAGAACAGCGTAACTTAACACAGAAGATGGTGGAGAGCTTCGGAGAACTGGAGCAGCTGATTGTGAACCTGAATGAGTTAGTCTCGGATCATCAGGCATCTTCCGTGGAGAATAAACTTTAATACCAGATTGTTGAAAGTTCGTCTGTGCGTATTTATCGTGCTGGACGGGCTTTTTTCATCTGGAGTATAAGTTGATGCCGACAATTTTTTCCGATACAGTGTTGTGTAGAGTGTGAAGAGGATGGTGGAGAACGAACTATGAATTGGGTGGAGATTAGCAAATCCAAAGATGTGGAGCAAGTCAGAGAAGCTGTCGGTGTCTTGGATATCAACGAACAGGATGATCGCGGGCGTACACCGCTGATGCTCTTTTTGACAAATCGTATGCCGATTGAAGCGATCCGTTGTCTTCTCGAAACAGGTCCTGACTTGGAACTAGAGGACAAAGGGGATACCGCGCTGAAAAAAGCGGTGAAGTTCAAGCAGCTTGAAGCCATTCCGTTATTGATTGAACATGGAGTCAAACTGGATGCTCCCCATGGAATTCAGGCTAGTGCCTGGAACGCAGCCAGACGTAACCCGGATATCGCAGACATGTTACTGGACACTCAAGGAGCAGTCAGACTCAAGCTGACCCAGGCGGAACAAAGTGTTGTCGATGAAATTTTGTACGAGGAGTCTCCAGACAAGGCGGCTGCCCAAATCCGTGCACTGAATTCAGCTGTACTCCTTCATGCCATCGTGAACGGGTACAACTGGGACGACAGTCCTGAGCCGATGATTGCAGTGTGTGAACATTCCGAATGTGCAGAGATTACGCGGTTAGACATGGCAGAACTGCTGGATGCGGACTACTGGCTTAAGATGGATGAAGATGAAGTCAACGAGAGAGAAGATGGTCTGGCTTATCGTCAGCTGGCAGAGCGATTATCCCAAAGAGGCTAGATGAGAGAATCCAAGGTTGAGTAGTGAATTCAATGGAGTAAAAGGTATATAAGCCAGAGAGCCAGAGTGGATCAGTTGCAGGCTGGAAGTATCGAACATTTCTATATGATTGAGAGTGGGAAGCAGCTCTGTCGACCGAAAAGGAGTATGAATAGCTATATGGTTTGTGTACAGATGATGTTACCTTATGGGGGAGTAAAAGGTTGAAGAATAAAGCAGGGAACGACAGATCGGGTTGCGATCTACATACATATGAGGTTAGGAATGACAATTGCATCGAACGTGTGCGTCTTTATGATCAGCATTCGTTCAAAGACATGGACTGGCCCGATACGGAGGACGGCAGATATGCCAGAGCTTATCTGGAACCCATCTTGCAGCAAGGGTCCCGGAGTTATATGTCCAACGTGGAGACCACAGTGCTGCTCGCCCGGATCGACGATCTCGTTATTCCACTGACGGTGAATGATGCAGAGTATGATAATGCTTACGTCTGTTCGCCATATACGCATTACGTGAGTTACGCGAAGCAGGAATTGAGCATGTTGCAGAAACCCGTGTTGGAAAAAGGCCTTAGTGCGCTGCTCAGTCTAATCGGTTGGGGAATGAAGCAATCACAGATTAACAAAGTCGTGCATGTGAACAACTGGCTGTTGTCCACCAATCTCTATCCAGCCATGTCCGGTGAACAGGCAGAATGTTTGCTTGCAGTAGTACAAGAGAGATACCCGGAGCACGTCATTGTATTTCGCTCCTTGTGTTCGGGACTTCATCCCGATCTGACGGCGAGGCTAACCGAAGTGGGGTGTCGACTGATTCCGAGCCGACAGATCTATCTGTACCAAGCGAATGATCCGAATTTTGGCAACTCAAAATCGCGCTGGCTCTTGAAGAGGGATTACGAATTGTTGGCCAAGCACGAGTATGAATTTGTTTCCGAAGTAGAAATGACAGATGCAGATATTCCGCGAATCGTAGAGTTGTACAAGCGGTTATATCTCGAAAAATACTCCTATCACAATCCGCAGTTCACCGAACGGTTCATTGCTGCTGCGATGGCATCAGGAACACTCAGGCTGTATGGACTGCGAAAGAAGGGGCGCTTGGACGCGGTCATGGGTTATTTCTGCCGAAATGGAATCATGACAACACCGTTGTTCGGTTACGATACAGCGGTGTCCCAGTCCGTCGGACTATACCGCATGTTATCCGCCTGTCTGATCAGACAGGCTCGGGAGAACGGCCATCTGTTGCATGAGAGCGCGGGAGCAGCTCAGTTTAAGCGCAATCGGGGTGCTGTGGCGGATTTTGAGTATTCGGCTGTGTATGAGCGCCACCTTCCATGGGGCAGACGCTGGTGCTGGATGCTGCTTGATCGGTTGCTGAATCGCATAGGTGTGCCGCTGATGCGCCGCATGAAGCTGTAAACAGACACAATAACGTTTTACGCTGCCCTAGGAGGGGGGCATACAGGTTTGACTGCACACATGTACAAACAACTGGTTATCGTGATAGGCACACTCCTATCACAATCGCCTAAATTAGACATGCTCTGCGAGTTGCACCTCGAAGCCATCTGGATCTGTAATGTAAATAAACCGTAGATGCGGATTGGGCTGGATGGGGCCGCGTACAATCGGAATATTTAGCTCTGCCAGTCGTTCCATCGCTTCATCCAGCGAGTTCACCTCATACCCGATCGACACGCCAGCCTCTGGTTTAAGAACGGATTCACTGCCCTCAATCAGTTCCAGCTTGGTTTCATTCTCCATGCCGAGCATGGCAATCTGCCTTCCGCGGCTTTCGAATCTGCGCTGAATGGGAAGTCCGAGCATGTCGTGATAGAACCTGAGCGAAGCTTCCAAACTACTGACCCTCAGCGTGATCCAGTTTAATTTGATCAACATGGGTGAATTTCTCCTTTTTCTTGCATGATATGTATTTTGGTTACGTTCATTATACGATAGGTGCTACCAGGAACCTACTCCTTATCAGCAAACAATAAAATAGCTGCCGAGATATTCGGCAGCCAAATCGTATAATCTCCGTTCGTTCCGTTGGTTCTATCAATTATTGAATGAGATCCACTGCACCTTGTGGTACAAATGCCTCTAAACCGTTATAGACAATGACACCTTCCAAAGCTTTCTTTTTGCCGTTCACCAGTGCAATATTTTTATAGATTTGCAGTTCCAGCTTGGTGTTGCCTTTGGTAACGAGGATCTTTGGATTTTTGGCGTCAGTGAGATCCAGTTTGTATGTTGCGCCTTTGGCTGTAAATGCCTGTTTGGCAGGTACAAACAATTGTTTGTTCACGCTGTCCAGATCGAGATCCAGTACACGTGCCATATATTTGGCGACATCCGTGTTATCGATTACCCCGAATGGACGGTCATTGTTGGGAGCATACGTGTAAAGTACGACATCTCCACCTGTATGACCACCGGTTGTCCAACCAATCCCTGCCCGTTTGCTGATCATTGGACCGATTGCATAGTTAAGACTACCCGGCTCAGCCGTTTTAATTGTGGCAATCTCCTTGGAAGTCAGATCGGTAATGCCATAGTATTGTTTCATCACTGCTTTGATGTTTGTACGCTTGGCATTTAGCTTCGCTTCAACACCCTCACCTGTCAGTTTGGCCTTTTTCAAAGGTCCGATAAATGTGGACAACGGCTCTTTATCATATGTGCCAGTTGTGGAGGCATTACCAATCGTGAGTCCACCGTTCTGGTGGTCAGTTACAGCCACAACCGCAGTCTCTCCATCCGTTTTGGCAAAATCCATGGCTACTTTTACGGCATCATCAAAAGCCAGCACATCACTGATAATACCAATCGGATCATTGGCATGAGCTGCCCAGTCTACTTTACTACCTTCAACCATCAGAAAGAAGCCGTCTTCGTCTTTGGACAGAACTTCAATCGCTTTGGATGTCATCTCAGCAAGACTTGGTTGCTTCGCTGGATCACGGTCCATATTGTAAGCCATGCCCGCTGGTGCGAACATCCCCCACAGCTTGTTCGAATCGGATGCTTTCATTGCAGCCGGTGTAGTGACGTAATCGTAACCCAGTGCTTTGATGGACGAAACCAGATTCTCGCCGTCTTGGCGACCCGCAGGCTCAAGGTATTTGCTACCTCCGCCCAACACAACATCCATGCCATTATAGACTTGTTGTTTACTGAGGGCATCATAGTTTTTCCGATCCGGGTAGTGAGCAGAGAAGTCCGCGGGTGTGGCGTGCATAATCTCGGATGTGGATATAATACCGGTTGCTTTGCCAGCTAGTTTGGAAGCCTCCAGTACAGAAGCGACCGGTTTTCTTGCGTCTCCAGGCGCAATCGCCTTTTGCCCAGGCATCGTAGCTTTGTCCGGCAGTACACCGACGAATCCGGTATGCGATTTGTAGCCTGTTGCAAAAGCAGTTCCAGCAGGAGCCGAGTCCGCAATCGGCGCATCTGCAGAGTGTGTACGAACCATGCCGCTTGCCATGGAATCCAGCGTCAGGGACGAGCCCTTATACCAACGAGCCAGAGCAGTGGCATCGTTAGCCATGCCGTCGGGAATGAGAATAATCACATTTTTTATCGGTGATGCAGATGTCTTTGAGGTGGTGTCTTCCACAGCCCACGCTGCACTTCCTCCTCCGAGTGTAGCTGTAACAATTGTTGTCACCGCGAGCATCATTTTGGCTGCACGGACATTAAAACGGTTTAACATGAATGCATCCTCCTAGAATATATGTATAGTTTGTTTTGTATCCTGAGCCCAGTGTATACAACCAATGCTAAACCAATGTATGAAATGGATTAACTATATGTAAAATTTACGATTAAATGAAAAAAGATGGACTTTAAGCGAACTGTAATCTGTTTTGTTATATCGTCGGTTCTGTATATAATTAAGACTTATAACCCACGGAACATTCGGAGCGATATGATCTATGTTGAATTGTGGCGTGAGAGAAGGAGGGGTGTAGATGTATCGAATCGGAATCGTAGGGCCGAGGCCATCCATTGAGCGAACCATGCGTGCGTTGCAGGGACACAATCTGGGGGCGAGCTACGAGCCATATGCCTATGAACATGCAAGAGAAACGGGAGACATCATTAGACGAAGTCGGGAGAATGTACACGGATGGGTATTTACGGGGCCGATTCCTTATCTGAGTGCTCAGGCTGAACTTTCGGAAAAAGAACATGCGATATACTGCCCTCCTACTGGGGCCAGCTTGTATAAGGCGATGCTTCAGGCCATTTACACCTTGGACAGTCCGGTGAAAGATATCTCCATTGATATGACGGACAACGAGAGCTGGGGGTTGATGGACAGTCTGGAAGAGCTGAATATCTCACAGGAGCAATTACGTAAATACGTGTTTTCCATCGATTACGATGTGGAAGAAATGATCGGGTTTCACGTGCGGCATTGGCAAGAGGGGATTACCAAAGCAGCGATTACCTGTCTGTACGCGGTGTATGAAGGTCTGGTGGAACGCGGGGTACCCGTCTTCAAAATTGATTCAACCAAGCAGGAAACGGTTCAAGCCGTACGTATGTTAATAGAACAGATTCGCAGTTCAGCGTTCAAGGATAGTCAGATAGGTGTGCTCATGATTGAGATTGATCGATTACATGAAGCGGGAGAACTGTCGACGGAGCGGTATCAGTTGCAGTATATGGAGCTGAAGATCAAGGGAGTGCTGCTGCGACACTGTGAACAAATTGATGGATCACTTCATCAGGACGGCACCGGAAGGTACCTGATGTATGGTTCGAGAGGTGTGATGGCCCGTAGTATGGATTCACTGCATTCGACCATGCAACAGTTGGAGCTGGATACAGACTTGCCTTCCTTCGGCGGGATTGGGTTCGGGGAGACGGCATTTGATGCCGAACGACATGCACGTAAAGCTATTCAGTACGCCAAGGATGATGAGGCTGGACGGATTATTATCTATGAGACGGATGGAACCATTGTCGAGGCGGCAGGAGAAGACCACGAATTATCCTACGAAACTTATTCAAGTGATATTGAATTGCTGGAACAATTGAACAAGGCAGGCGTCAGTATTCGTACATTCCAGAAAATAAAGGCCTACATACGCCGAATGGGCAAAGAAGAATTTACAGCCGGTGAGTTGGCTTCAGGGCTCTCCATGACCATCAGGCACGTACAACGTATTATGGGCAGTCTTACTGCTTTTGCACTGGCCGAAATTGCTGGCAATGAGCTGAATACAAGGCGCGGAAGGCCTAGTAACCGTTATCGTCTCTTGCGTTAGGTTAGCGAACATAGAACAAATTACTAAAACCGATGATGCAACCTTATGTCTCATGTCCGTGTGGAGAGGACAAAATGACAAGGCTGGCTCAGCGGTTTTTTTATTTCCAGTGTTAAAATACATAACACAGGTATTGAACTTTGTGCGGGGATAATTATATAATGTCCTAAAATTACGACATTTTCGTTAAATGTACGTTAATGATCTGCTAACGGGGACAAGACCTTCATCAGACTTGTTCAGTCTATCCAGAGGCAGTTCCATCACAGTCAGGGGGTTGTTTGCATGGTCAAAGCGGACAGACAGGAGAACACAGGACTTTTTGGTTGGGTAGAGAAAGTAGGGAACAAGCTTCCCAATCCGTTTTTATTGTTTATCTATCTCATTGTCGCCCTGATGGTTGCCACACTGGTGTTATCGCTCTTTAATGCGACGGCACATAACCCGATTGATGGGGAACAGGTACATGTCAAGAACTTGCTGAGCAGGGAGGGAATTCAGTGGCTGTTGCCGAATGTGGTCAAGAACTTTGCTGATTTCAAACCACTGGCATCCATCCTGGCTCTGGTGCTGGGCATTGGTCTGGCGGAGAAGGTGGGTCTTCTCGAAGCGGTTATGCGTAAAATGGCTGTTCGGGTACCTGCGCGTTACGCCAGTTATCTCGTCATTTTCATCGCTTTTTTCAGCCATGTGTCCTCAGATGCAGCGCTTGTGATCATGCCTCCGCTTGGAGCGCTGATCTTTCTCGCGGTAGGCAGACATCCGGTTGCCGGATTGATTGCCGCCATTGCTGGGGTTGGCGCAGGTTTTACAGCCAATATGCTTATTGTGACCACCGATGTATTGCTGTCAGGCATTAGTACTGAGATTGCAACCTCTGTAGATCCCAATGTGGGCGTTACGGTTCTGGATAACTGGTACTTTATGTCCGCTTCAGTTATTGTGCTGACTCTCGTTGCCGGGTTCATGACGGACAGATTCCTGGAACCACGTCTGGGCCGTTACGAAGGGGAGCGAGTGTATAAGCTCGAAGCACCGACACCTGAAGAAAACCGGGCATTACGTGCATCGGGGATTGCTGCATTGCTTTTTATCGCAGTCATTTCATTCATGGTGATCCCTTCGAATGGCGTTCTTCGTAACCCGGAAACGGGAAGTGTTATGGGTTCGCCTTTCCTGGCCGGGATTGTTCCTGTCATTTTACTGTTCTTCTTTACCGTAGCGCTGACTTACGGCATTAAACTGAAAGTGATCCAAAATCAGAACGATCTGCCAAAACTGCTCATTGAACCGATCAAAACGATGGCTGGTTTTATCGTGATGGTGTTCCCGTTGTCCCAATTCGTGGCGATGTTCAACTGGAGCAACATGGGCAAATTTCTGGCACTTACAATTACCGATTTGCTAGAAAAGACAGGCATTAATGGCATTCCGGTGGTGATCGGATTGATTTTCCTGTCGGCATTGCTGACGATGTTCATCGCAAGTGGATCAGCGATCTGGTCCATTCTTGCCCCGGTATTTATTCCAATGATGATGCTGCTTGGATTCCATCCGGCATTCACTCAGGTTATTTTTCGGGTATCGGATTCGGTCGTTATTCCATTGGCTCCGGTATCGCCTTTTGTACCGCTGTTCGTAGGATTTCTGCAGGAGTACCGTAAAGATGCGAAGCTGGGAACGTATTATTCACTGATTTTGCCATATTCGATTGCATTCTTCTCGGTGTGGGTGGTTATGGTCATTCTATGGTACGCCTTCAACTTGCCACTTGGTCCGGGAGTAAACGCAAGATTGTAGGGGATCAGCAGAGCAAGCTTAGTGACGTATAACGTTGAATGAGTCGTGTAGGTCTGAATACACGATCAAATAGATAGAGGTTGGAGAGAGGGGAAATAACATATGATGGATATTATCGCACTTCGCCGGGACCTGCATGCACATCCTGAACTGGGATTTACGGAATTTCGTACTGCGACCAAAGTGGTGCAAATCCTGACGGAACTGGGGTATAGCGTCACTTACGGAAAAGATGCAATTGATGACACATCACGGCGCGGGTTGCCGAAGCCCGAAGTCTTGGAAGATGCATATCAGCGTGCCCTCCGTGAAGGTGCAGATCCGGTGATCGTGGAACAGATGCGAGGAGGATTCACCGCCGTTGTTGCTGAAATTCAAGGGGAGCAGGAGGGGCCAACGACAGCGTTCCGCTTCGATATGGATGCATTGCCGATCCGTGAGAGCAAGTTGGAACAACATGCACCGCAAGCAGCACAATTTCGTTCCCGTCATGAAGGCATTATGCATGCCTGTGCACACGATGGGCATACAACGATCGGACTGGCGCTTGCAGAACGGTTGAGTAACCGGAAGTTTGCCGGCAAGATTCGGCTGTTATTCCAACCTGCCGAAGAAGGTGTGCGCGGAGCATATGCCATGGTTGAAAAAGGAATGCTAGAACAGGTGGATCGCCTGTTCTGTATGCACTTAGGTACCGGTGTGCCATCCGGTCATATTAGAGGTGCGTCTGCCGGATTCCTGGCAACGACCAAGCTGGAAGCACATTTCACCGGTGTATCTTCCCATGCAGGGGCTACACCGGAGGAAGGCCGGAACGCGCTGCTGGGCGCAGCGACCGCCATGCTCAACATTCATGCACTTCCCCGCTTCAGCTCAGCAGATACCCGGATTAATGTAGGCATTCTGGAAGGTGGAACAGGGGCTAATATTATTGCTGAGCATGCCCGCATGGTTATTGAGACACGTTCGACCAGTGAAGAAACGAATCGAGAGCTGGAGCGCCGCGTGCGGAACATCATTGAGCATAGCGCAGCCATGCACGAACTAACCGCTTCCGTTGAAGTGGTTGGAAGTGCCATCCCGATTCGATGTGATATGGAACTTGCAGAGCTTGCGGTTCAGCAAGCGGAAGGCATCGCTGGTTTCACCCATGCGGAGGCTATTTCGGATAGTGCTGCTCTCGGCAGCGAGGATGCCAGTTATATGATCCGGCGAGTCCAAGAGCAAGGTGGCAAAGCCACGTATATGATTGTTGGCAGCGAGTTACCTGCCCCGCATCATCATCCCGAATTTGATATTGATGAAGCGGTATTGGCGCCTGCGGTGGAACTGCTGGAGAAATTGGCACGTACCCTGCAAACAACAGATCTATAGGATGGTCGATATTCATGACTAGGAGTTAGCTGTCTGGATCATCAGGATGGAAGCTAAGTTCAGGCCCGCATGAAAAGTGCGGGTTTTTCTGGTTAGCCCTTGTATGGAGAATAAGAAGATGATAAAAAAGATATTGCGAACGCTTACATTATGTGCTAACATCACCATAACAACAGGATTGTAACCGTGTAAGGGCAATACCTGTGTCAGTTCATTCGTTGGTTCTTTGTTCATCAGATGAATGATTGCGTTTACATTCTCATATGGAATGAGCCTCATTCCTCAGGGTTGTTACTGATTGCAGGCAAAACCTGAATTGAGGGCAGCAGATCACGCTAAAGCGATGTCTGTTTGCCTTCGGTTCAGGTTTTTTTATACAAAAAATGCCTGAAGGCATGACTGCAAGCGTCGTTGCGGATATTTCGAGCAGAAAGGAGTGCAGCAGATTTAGTTTTCTGAAATAGAGAAATAGACTCATCCAGACATTGGAATACTGATTCAAAGATGCACATTTCCAATGCAATTATCCCATCACACACTATTTGACAGCGAGGAGATTGTTGACATGAAAAGCATTAAACGTTCGATTGCCATAGCAACCATTCTGGGTTTATGTGTATCCGGGTTACCGGCATATGCAGCAGGAAATACAGCAACCTCTTCTTCAGCAGCGATGGACAAGCTGATCCAATCGGAGCTTATTCGTGGTAGCGGTCAAGGTGTTAATGCGGCTTATTTGAATAAAAAAGCTACACGCATTCAAGCCGCAGTACTGTACTTGCGTTTGTCCGGATTGGAGAAAGAAGCACTCACCTATCAGGGATCGGTAACGTATGACGATGCGGCTCAGGCAGGAAAAGTATTGCAACCGGTCGTTGGTTACTTGAAGCAGCATCCGTATGTGGCTGAGATCGTAACGGGAACGGAGAAATTTGAGCCTAATGCACCCCTTACAGCGGAAGATTATGCCACAATGCTGTTGAAGGTGCTTGGATATGAAGTAGGTACGGATTATGAGCAAGGGGCTTCTTCCACCTATGCGGCTGGGAAAGGAATCAAGGCACTTCAAGGGAAGGGAGCGAGTGAGCTTACCAATCGACTGATGGCCGAAGCAACTGCACAGGCTTTGCAAATACAGCTTAAGAACGGCAATGGAACCTTGGAGCAGAGCTGGTTGAAACATAAAGTAGCTGGCGCGTTCAAACCTCAAACGTTGCAACAGACCAAATATGGTGCGATTGAGGGCAAAAAATATGAGCAATATGGCACGCTCGGCTGGCTCGGTGTTCCATACGCCGCACCTCCGGTAGGTGAACTGCGTTGGAAAGCTCCACAAGAACCTGAAGCTTGGGCAGGAACTAGATCGGCTAAGGAATTTGCAGCGAACAGCTTGCAGATCTCCGGCAAGAATACAGTAGGCAGTGAGGATTCACTGTACCTCAATATCTGGCGTCCTGACACAACCAGTTCTAAACTTCCGGTGATGGTGTTCCTGCACGGTGGCGGGAATATGACCGGATCAGGTAAAGATTTTCAGGGTGAACAGCTTGCGCGGAGCACCAACAGTATCATCATCTCCGTGAACTACCGTCTGGGGGCCCTCGGATTCTTCGAGAATGCAGCGCTGAAAACCGGCAATGCCCTGGATGACTCCGGTAACTATGGTCTGCTCGACGCATTCCGTGCACTGGAGTGGGTACAGGATAATATTGCAGGGTTTGGCGGAGATACAAGCAATGTTACATTAGCCGGACAATCTGCTGGTGCGCGTGATGTGCTGGCAACACTGATCTCTCCGCTTAGCAAAGGACTGTATCAAAAAGTTATTGCTTTCAGCGGAGGATTAACGACAGCATCACCGGAAGAAGGCGAGCAAAAATCCGAGGATGTACTTGTGAAGCTACTCGTGCAAGAGGGGAAAGCGGCTAACGCAGAAGAAGCAAAAGCATGGATAAGCAAGCAATCTCCGGCACAGCTGGAGAGCTACCTGCGTGCACTGCCGGCGGACAAGCTGGTCACAGCGTTTGGTGCAACCGCAATCCGTATGGAGCCATTCCCGCATCTGTTCCGGGACGGCACCGTGATTCCAAAAGAAGGCTTTGAAGCCATCCAGAACGGCAATTACACGAAAGTTCCTGTATTACTGGGCAGCCTGGAAACGGAGTTCTCCGGATTTGCCTTTGGTGATCCAAACTTCGCTCCAGCTATTGCGGATGGAACGCTGTTCACCGATGAAACCAAGGCGGAGCAATATGCTGCTGCTCTGAAATACGGTAGTGAAGCTTATGCAGGCTTTAATGCAGAGCGTGTCGCGGAGCAATTGACCAGTGAAGCCGGTCAGCCGCCGGTATATGCTTATCGTTTTACTTGGGGTACACAACCTGGGGTCATCTCTGAGCGTTTGCTCACGTTACTGGGCGCACCACATGGTGCGGATATGGACTTCTATACAGGGCACGCCGATGGCATTGCTGCCTATTTCCCTGAGGGATACTTTAGCGAGACGAACAAACCAGGACGTGATGAGTTGTCCATCGCGATGGCAGCATACCTGAAGCAGTTCCTGTACACAGGCAATCCAGGTACGGGTGGTTCCCCTAATCTTGCGGCATGGACACCTTGGACGAAAGATGCACAAGCACCGATCATGCGTCTGGATGCAAGTAATACAACGGCAGAGATTGGCATGTCCACACAATATAATCAAGGCAAAGAAGCCGTAATGGCGAAGATGAAAAAAGAATTGTCTGAAGAAACATACAAACTGTTGACTGAAAAAGTGTTTGCAGGCCGTTTCTTCTGGGAATAAGGATCACCGGGTAGGAAGGGATATATAGATAAAAGGTATATAGATAAATTGAAAGCCAAGGGAGCCTATTCTCTTGGTTTTTTGTACTGTTCGTCATGCTTAAATATGGTATTGTTGTAAATATAAATTAATAACATCGAGAGGGGAGACGTGTACATTATGGATGGAGCTAGCTCTATAGGAATTGCTGGGATTATAACGCTATTAATTTTCTTTATCATGATGGGTCTTGTATTATATCTGATCTTCTATCTTGTGATGAAGCGGTCTGGCGTGAAAGAGGAAGTATCCGCATTAAGGATGGAAGTGCGAGTGTTACAAGAGGAAGTAGAGCGGAACAGGCGGGAATTGGAGAGTATAAAGTCTCGTTAACCGTCTGTACGTACTATATGTAGATACGTGGATTAGCGTGTTCAATAGTAAGAGAGGATAGGGGCTCTTTGCCCCTTCCTACTCAATACAGCCTGAAACTGTTTATTTCAGCCTTAGCGGGCCACGTATGCGTCATCTATTTCTTGGCAAAAAAACTAAGTGTTCCGGTGCTTTCATCAGCACTCACAAACAGGCTGCGTCCGTTAACCCGATGAATGCCTTCTGGTGACTCTCCGGCTGTAGGAATCAGACCCAGATAGTTCGGATTGACGGGATCAGCAAGCTCGAAGAACAGAATGGCATCTGCCCGTTCGGAAGCGACCGCTGCATACGTTGTGCCGTCCACCGTAGCCACGGTCAGATTCTCCACTTCGCTGCCTTTGTTGGGACTGCGATCATCCGGGTACAAGCCAACCATGGCGGTTGCCGTGTCAATGAGGTTTTGGCTATCGTACATCCGCTTGCCTTGCAGATCCCAGACAGCAATATTACGTCCGCCTGCTTTTACCCCATCCTCAAATTCATTCTTGCCCAAGTCTCCTTCATTCGCTGTCAGCAGGTATTTACCATCTGCCGAGAAAGCAATCCCATCCGGTTCGTAACGAGCTGTCAATGTTTCTTTAAACTGAATCATGCCATCATCTTTCAGATCCGCTTGATGTGAGGTGGTACCGAGAGCGAAGATGGAGCTGATCTTTTTGGTCTCCAAATCTACGATGGCAACGACGTTGTTCTCCTGTAGCGTGATGGCTGCAGTTTTGCTATCCGGACTAATGGCAACATACTCCGGTTGTGGATCATGCGGATAGATGGCGCCTTCAACATGGTCCAGAGATACCGGCAAGTTCGTGATTTCACCTTCCAATACGTTCCCACCAGCAAAAGATACAACCATAATGCTACCCGGACGTTTGGCGTTGGCATAGTCAATTTCATCGCCAGCTTTATTCAGCTCTTCGTCTTCTATGGCAATCACCGCATGCAGACCGTCAGGAGACAGGGCAATCGAGTCAGGACCAATACCGAGTTCATATGTTTTTACAGTTTTGTAGGTTGTCAGATCCACTATGGCAAGCAATCCTTTGTTTGCTTCACTGTCCGTATCCCCGGTACGAATAACAGCCAGACCGTATTTGCCGTCTTTGGACACGGTTACACTGGTGACTTCAGCTTTGGCAGAGAGCTCATGGAAGCTGACTGTTTTCAATACGCTGATATTTTTCAAGTCAGCAATGTTCAATACAGAAATGCTGCCATTGTCCGCTTCGGTTACGAGCAGGCGCTGTCCATCTGGCGTAGAGGCTGATATTTCTGCTTTGCCACCGGGCATCTGAAACGATGCGGTTCGTTCAAAACCGGTTTTATTTTGTTTCAGGATCAGTTGATCCGTAATTAATTTTAGCGTTTGGGAAGATACATACGTTGTACCTTTGGTGATGTAGCTTTTACTGTCCAAAGGCGTTTTTACCCCGTTAATGGTTGCTGAGAACGTTCCTATAGGAAGTTGGACTTTAGTATCTGCGATCTGGATATCAACACTGCGACTGTTTTCGTTCCAGGTGACCGTACCTTGCATATTTTGGATGGCTGTACGCAGTGCAACTTGATCGTTGGCAGATTTAGTTGCATCAGCGGCATGAATCATGGATGTGTAGCTGGTTGCTCCTGCGCTAAGAATGGCAGTCATCGACAGAACAGCAAGCCATTGATTTCTCTTTTTCAATGTTCCAGATCCCCTTTATCGTTTCGTGTTGTGATGGTGTGTGCAATTGTTTTCAGACATGGCCTAGTATAGGGGTGAAATGTTAAAAAGAAATAAGAGAAGCCAGCAAGTTATGTAAAACATTCATATGTTATAGTCAGACAAAGTCAGAAAGTCAAAGAAGGTCAAAAATAAAAGAAAAAAGGATCTATTTTATAATAATGAACCATGGTGAAAGAAGATCGGTTTTATTCGTCTTTTACGGACTTTGAGCCTTGTTTGCACGAGTATTATAATAATCAATGTAAGCAACACCAATAAACCAACCACACAAAAGGAGCTGATTTTCATGTTTGATCTGATTCCGTTTCGTAAACGAAATGAAGACCCGTTCGGACACATGTTGAAATCCTTCAATGACATGGTTGAGAACTCATTTCTCTCGCCTTTTGGGACTGGCTCGCAGCCATTTCGCACCGACATTCGTGAGGATGAAGACAAATATTGGGTAGAAGCCGAGCTTCCGGGCATTGCCAAAGAGAATATAGACATTCAAGTTGAAGGTAAAGAATTGATTATTCGTGCCAAACGTAATGAGCTGGTGGAACAGAAGGATGACTCCAATCGGATCATTCGGCAGGAGCGTCGTTCAGGCGAATTTATCCGGCGTTTCTATGTAGATCATATTGATGAGGAGCATATCAAGGCCAGATTGGAAGATGGTGTGCTGAAGCTTGAGATTCCAAAACGCCCTGGTGATGATCCATCTCGCAGACGCATTCAAATTGACTAAACCATAGAGATTTGAAATCAATTGCTTCCTTATATGATGAAAAACATGCAGGAGACATCCATAAGGATGTTTTCTGCATGTTTTAATTTAGACTGAATTGGAAGAGGGATCGTTGAACATCAGATTGAATATCCATTTTGCTGATTCCAATTTATTTCTCGGCTGCTGCCTGCATTAGTGCATATATCTTACGTGTGGTATTCACGTTTCTTACGGTCATATAAGCATAGACTTTGGAACCCACAAGCTTGTTCATGCCACTTTTGGATGCATCCTCTCTGCTGACTGAATACAAAATGGCACCGGGAACATACATCAGTGTGCCGATTTCGGGTTTGATGGGCAGTTGATCCAGCACGGAGGGCTCGTTGATCTCATCCCAGAGGAACATCACATCACTTTTGGCTGTGTCGTCATTAACCCATTCCGCTGGGAGTGTTTCGATAACGCTTTGGATTTCATCCATATTCCGCACCATCACCTTGATCTGTAAGCCGAAATCAGCCGCGATGGCCTGTTCCAACAGTAGGGATATCTCCCTATTCGAATCAGCACGTTCTTGATGATCAGCAAAAATAATATTGCCAGAGTTGATGTATGTAACGACATCCAGCATGCCAGCTTGTTCAAACGTTTCTTTTAGCTGTTTCATGTTCATTTTATTGTTCCCGCCTACATTAATACCTCGCAGCAAGGCTACATAGATCATAGGGATGCCCCTCCAATTTCTTCAATTCAACGGTTTAACAAAATGACAGATACTCGAAGAGATGAGCAGTATATTCTTCTCCCAACAGATCCTGCAATAAAGGCTCCACTTGTTCCAGAACCTCTGGCTTGGTCTCATAGGTTTCTTCATCTTTCAATTCTCCGGCATAGCTCCGTGCCGCTTCAATGAGGATGGCTAGAGCATTGAAAAAGTCAGACAGCGAATCGGCAACACGGTTGGGTTCTCCACCTGTAAAAGCGGCATATACGGGAGAGTGCGGTGCTTCCACATCCACAATTAAAGGATCATCGTTAAAGTTTGCGATGACGACATGATTTTTTGGCCAAGTGGAGGACTCCTCATAAGGTTCATTCATGCCAATCCAGCGGAACCCCAGTTGCTGACGAAGCAGATGTTCAGGTGCAACAAAGAAGATCAATGCGGCATCACCGATCTCGACGGCGGCATTTTTCATTTTGAGTGTACCTTCAGCGTCTGCATCCATCATTTCATAATGACTGTACAGGTATTGAAGTTCCGGTGAAAGCGGTATTCGTGTATCTACTTCCGGCTGGTGATGGTGTTTGCGCGGACGAAGATCATGATTTTTGAAAAGCCCATAAGCTTCATTATATAAATCCTGCTGTTCCACAAAACGGCTTAAGGCCGCATCCAGTTGTTGCATGTTGTCTGATTCCTCCTACTTGTGTAGTTTCATCGTATCCATTGGTTAGCGCTGGATGCCTGACCAGAAGACATTCCAGGTAATCGCCAGCGCTTGTTCATAAGATTGCCGTGTCTCATATACGAGCTGTACGTCCAATCCATCCATCATGGTCACAAAGGCCACGGTGGCTTCTTCCGAACTGAGGCGTATATCCGGATGTTTGGTAAAGACGGCTGCTAACTCTTCCTTCAGTGTCCCGAGATACGTTCGATATTGGGCCAACACAAAATCATGTACCTCCAGTGGTGTGATGAACGACAGGATATACATAAAAGCCACGTTTGGATGGGTCAGGAAACGATTTTTGTGTTCATGCAAAAAGGCGTACAGCTGCTGATCCAGAGTTTGGGTAACAGACTCACTGAAAAATTGGCGTACAAACTGCTGTTCCTCCTGCACTACTTCCTCGTATAACTCCAGCAATAACGCTTTTTTGGATGAATAGTGATAGGCCAGAGATTGCTTGCGAATGCCTGCCTCTTCGGCAATCTGCGCCATCTTGGTCCCCTCGTAACCCAGACGATTAAAATGTTGAATGGCAATTTCCTTGATTCGTTTTTTACTCAATGTCTACCTCCAGTTGGCGAGCGGTATACCTCTGCTGTTTTTGGGAGTATACCAAATATAACAAGATATATACCACAAAAATGCCTATAGCGATAGCGTACACCACTGTATAGGAAAATACAGAAGCCACCACGCCAAGGATCAACGAACCACCGCCAATCCCGAGGTCAAAAAAATTAAAGAAGGAAGCCATCGCATTTTCATGCTCATGTTCCTCCACAAGGTTCACACACCAGGTCTGAATCGCCGGGAATATGGCACCGAAGCCAAAGCCGTATAACGCGCCAGCGATCAGGAATTGCACATCATGTTGGGCGATAATTAGAACCAACAGTCCTGCGATTGCAAACACCGCAGAAGGCAACAACACGGAGCCTGGACCGTGTCGATCAAACATTTTCCCAGAGAACAACCGAACAGTGAAACTGGCGATAGCAACGATAAAGAAAAACCAGGCGACATTGTTGAATCCTCTCTCGGCGGCAAATAAAGCCACAAAGGACATGATGGAGCCGGCTGCAATGCCAACCAGCATGATCAGCAGCGAAGGGAACAGTACTTTCTTTTCGATCAACTTGACGGTTGCAGCTGGAAGTTCGGCGTTTTCGTGATTAGGTAACCCCTTGGGCTTTCTGGAAACAAACACGGCCATCAGGAGAGCTAGCAGCAAAATGCACATGCCTCCCATAAACAGGCTCTGATAGTCATACTTAAACAACAGACTGGTACCAATCAAGGGACCGATGGATATGGCGACGGTCTCGCCTACCCCAAAATACCCCATGCCTTCTCCCCGGCGATCGCTTGGAATGTTTTCTGTAGCAATCGTCGCAAAATAGGTCGTTGCCAAACCAAATCCGAATCCATGGATCACTCGAAACACGAGGATCATCCCAATACCTGACGATAGGTAGTATGTACCTGTCATTAATGCACAGACGGTTATGCCGATAATTAACAGAACCTTTTTATCTATTCGGGTTGCTAAGACGGATGTGAAGGGGCGAATCAAAATGGCAGAAAACATAAATATGCCGGTAACAAGACCGATCTGTGAAGCTTCTCCACCCAAACTGGAAACGAATAATGGCAAGGTGGGGAGTAACATTTCAAAGGCCATAAACAATAGTGCGTTGGCTAACATGATGAAAATAAATGATCTTCCCCAGAGTTGCTGAGGTGTAGGGCTGGTAGTCGAAGTGCTCATAGGATCCTCCATGTATATTGATCTCTGTCGGCCGACATGTTGAAATGATTTTACCTGACGATGGTCAGATTGTAAAGTGCGTTTCGTTATGCAAACATGATTTTTTTGGTGCAGGTGAGATTCAGCCCATATGGTAAGAAATTAAGAGCTGGATTGTATCAAAAGAAACGAAAAGAAGCCTGTGCATATGGGGAAGTGATCCCACATAACACAGGCTTCTTTAATTGGTGTGAAAATAGGCAGGGCTAATCCCACTGGAATAGCATCAGATTAACGTTACCGCGGAGCAAGATAGCCATACGACTTCGCTGGAGAATTCGCATGGAGGCGAAAATCTTCGCTCGGTTCATTCATAAATGCCGGATCCACATATATGGAGTGTGCATCGTTACCAGATCCCTTTAGGTAGGCGGCGATGCCGGAGTAGGCCTTATTTTTCCAAACCCACAGCGCATCTTCCTGCTCTCCTGGTGAGTAATAGACATTATAGTCAAATATATTGCCGGTATTGCTTGTATATTCATTGTATATCAGGACTTCCGAGCTGCCCGATACGAGAATATTGCGCATGAACGTATTGTTCTTCGTCCGTGACTGCATGAATAACTGTCCATTGCCTGCATTCAGGGTGTCATTCCCTACAAGCGTATTGTACATAATCTTGCTATCCTCGGTAGCTCCACGTTCATCGTCATAACCTCCCATGGCAATGCCCGTCAATCGGTTGGAATAGATCAGGTTATCACGCACGGTAATGTTGCTGGTTGAACGCCCGGCATGCTCTGAGGCTATCTCAATTCCGATGTCGCTCCGGTATACCCGGTTCTGGTCGATGATATGATCTTTCCCGCCATCGACATAGATGCCACCCGCCGAGTTGCTATCATTGGGCAGGTCTGTTCCATAGGAAGGATTGTTATTGGACGTAATATCGTATACTTCGTTGCCTCGTACAATGCCGTTCCGAGCCTGATCGTACGTGTCGTCTTCGGACGTACCCTCATACCCGATCAGATCAATACCAATGTTGTCGGAATCATGGATGATATTGTTCTGTATGGCAAAGGTATCGACATTGCCGTTGACTGCAAGTGACTCACTGGAACCAAGGGTAAGATCATACAATTCATTATCCTTAATGATGATATCGCGTAATGCTTGAGGGTGCTCTGTACCATATAGGGCAATACCGTGGGCATCCCTGCCCCTCAAATTGGGACCCTCAGGAGGTGCGTAACTAGCGATCGCGTGTATGGTGTTACCCAACAACTGAATATGCTCACCTGCCCCGTGGACATAGATCCCGGTTGGAACCTGGCCCCCCAGAGTGGTCGTGAAGTTACGAATTTCGAGGTTTTGAATGGTGATATAACTGGCATTATCAATTTCAATCAGTCCTTCGATGCCTCGAACAGCGAGGCCTTCTCCATCAATGACGACATTCTCTTGCGGATAGCTGGCAAATAGGGTCGGATTACCGGAGGAATGGCCGCTCCGGGTGATTTTGACTTTCTGATGATAGACACCTTCACGCAAATAGATCGTACTTCCTGGCGAAGCATGGTCGGCTGCGTGCTGTAACGTTTTCCACGGAGATTGAAGGGTTCCTTTATTCGCGTCGTTTCCATGGGGGGATATGTAATGGATGACCTGAGGATCCAACTTTTGAACAGAAACGGGTGTCTTCATGGACTGGGTACGGTTCTGACAACCAGATGCGAATAACAATAGAATTGGAATAATCAGCAAAACTGTACGAATCAAAGTTGTTCCTCCTTTATATTTACCTGCGAAGCTAGATTATAGCAGATTTGAACGGGTTAATAAGCCATGATATGCTTTTTATCAAATCAGGGAGGAGACTGCTCATGAATACATTAACTGTAGCTGAATTAGTAGATCGGGAGAATCACGCATGGGAAGAACTCAAGGAACTTCTGGATAGCGGGCAAAATACATATGTGTATGTTCCAGCAAAGCAGGAGGCGGGAGAGGATACCCTCTATCGTCTGCAAATAAGTACGAAATCCTATTTGGGAGTTGTTGCTTATGAGACAGAAGGTATCGTACTTGACCATGGCTGGATCACGCTGCTTGGTGCGGGTGGTGACAGTACATATGGAAGCCTCACCAGTTGGAATGGTGTGAGTGAGCAACCTTGGGTAGATGTTCTGGAAGGTATGATGATCGTCGCATATGATGCGGCAGGTGGTTTCTTCGGACTGGATACAGGCAAGTATGGCCGTACGGGACATATCTATTATTTTGCACCGGATACACTTGAATGGGAATCGACAGAACTGACATATTCAGAGTTCATTAACTGGCTGGCGGATGGCGATCTGGGGCAGTTCTATCAGACGTTTCGCTGGAAAGGTTGGCAGGAGGATATGGCACAGCTCCAGACGGGACAAGTATTTGCATATTATCCACCACTTTGGACCAAGGAAGGTGGCGGCGAGAGCAGTAGCAAATCCCCAATTAGCATCATGGAGGCCTGGAAGTCAGCCCTGGATGGGAAATAGTCGGCATGCTGCTTGAGAAGGATAAGGAGTGGTGGCTATTTCATGGAATGCATACTCATTTTTGAAACTGAAACCTCCTGTCCGAATTCGTAAAAAGGCTCGCGCTAAGGCGCGAGCCTTTCTCTGTTGAACAATTTAACTACCGGATGCAAGAGGTTCCATGCCAGAGCGTGAAGCTCTGCTATGCCAGACGGTCAGACCCAGTGAAACAACGCAGACGAGCAACAGACAAGCGTATACCACATGATAAGCTTCCTCTACTGATACTCCCGGAATGCTGTGCAACAGCAACCCGCATACCGCTACAGATACCGATCCACCGAAGAACTGAATCAATTGTAACATGCCCATTCCTGAACCAATCTGTGATTTGGGCAGCACACGTGACGCTTCATTATTCAATGAAGCCATGGATGCCGAGAGTGCCGGTGAGAAAAAGAGATAACCACTGGTAATGATCAGGGCGGATTGATCCAGTCCGAGCATGAATAAGGCAAGTACCGCTGCGAGCAGGATGTGTCCGATGATCATAAACCGCATATTGCCATAACGGTCGATCCAGCGGCCGACGAAACGGGTGCAGAATGCTGCAACAATGGCTCCTGGAGCAATCAGCAAACCGATGGCGAGCGATGAGCGTCCATAGAGATCTGAGAGCACAAGCGGCATCAAGAACAGATTGCCCAGATTCACGACCAGCACGCAGAATCCTATAAGAATTAAGCGGGTGTATCCTGGTGTTCGAAACACTTGTGGATTCACAAACGGAAGACTCGCTTTCCGAATATACAGGAGGTGTGCTACAAGTGAAATAACGCCAATAGCTAACCATAACCAGGACTGCTGGGTGATCGCGACGAGAAGTGTAGTTGCATTAATGACGGTTAGTATGGCACCAATAACATCAAACGGCTGATCCGTTTTGACGGATTCACGTGGGAGAAAATAGAGCAGGACAGGCAGGGCGAGCAGGACAAGCACGGTTATGGCAAAAAGTCCGTTCCAGCCCCAGTACTCACTAATAAGTCCGCCGACAATGGGGCCAAGTCCAAAAGCCATGGCGCTGCCTGATGAGATGAGTGCGATGGCAGCTCCGCGCCGTTCCACCGGGATGTAACGACTCGCGATGACGAGACCCAGACCAGCCATCACCCCTGCACCTGCAGATTGCAGAATGCGTGTGAGCAACAGGATTGCGAAGTTATGTGCGAACAACCCCAGCAATGAAGATAACCCCAGGATCAGAAGCCCGACCGTGAGCAGTTTGCGTACCGGAATTCGGTCTGATAATCGACTGTATATCACCGTTGACAGGGCGTAACCAATGGAATAACTTGAGATGACCCACGAACCCAGGTCTGAGGTAATCTGTAGATCATGAATAATGACGGGCAATGAAACATTGAACATGGTGGTGTTCATCACAACGATGAACAAACAGCACGTCCAGAGTGGCATGACAATTTTATCTTTCACGTAACCATTCCTGTCTTATCTATGAATGTGAATTCGGATTGAGCATGGATGAAAATGTGATGAAAAGCAATATATCATTTTACACTTCATTTTATTATATGGCAATAATGTCATACTGGATATCAGTTAAATTTATGTAATGCAGAGTTTAATTTATAGACTAGTTCCCTGAAATTGGGTAAAATGATGGTTGGAATACATAACTAGATTGATTATTTTATAAGGAGTTTACAGTATGGATCACTTACTATTAATGTCCCACAGCGTATTTCCGACGTTGGATATGAAGCGAACAGCACAATTTTATGAAAAAAAGATGGGCTTTCGTGTGGTCGAATATCTCAATGCAGCCGAACCTCATATCTGTCTTTATCGTGATCTTACCGAGATTATTTTAACCCAAAGTAATGGACAGAAAGTCATTCCCAACAGAGAATTATATGGTTATGGATATGATGCCTATTTTATTACCAAGAACCAGGAAGAGCTTCAACAGGAATTGATCAACGCAGATGTGAAGATTGTACGTGCCCTCAATCATACAGACTATAATAACAAGGAGTTTGTGATCGAGGATATCGATGGACGATGGATCGCTTTTGGCATCAAACAGGGGTGAATTTGATACAGAAACAGGCGCTCCGATCACGGGCGCCTGTTTGTGCATACGTACGATATCTGAAGAGCTTATGCCGCAGTAACTTGTTTGCCGCGATTGCGAACCCACTTGATGACATCCATCAGAATGACGGCAACAAGAGCGAGTCCGCCTGCAATCAGGAACTCATTCCAACCGAATGTATCCGGGATAGCGAAGACGCCGCGAACACCTGGAATCAGTGTGATTGCATAGAGACAGAGACATACCAGAATGGAACCAAGCACAAATTTATTGGTCATGAAGCCCACCTGGAAGATGGTTTGTGTATTGGAACGTGCTGCAAATGTTTGCAGACTGCGTGCCAGAATCAAGGTGGTGAAGGCCATAGCTACGCCGATTTCCTCCGAGATGCCAAGCCCGATATATTGGGAGACGATAACAGCTGCACCGATCAGGACACCACGCGTAATGACCGCTTGCAGGGTTCCACCTGCGAAGATGCCTTCGTTAATATCGCGTGGTTTACGCCGCATGACATCTGGCTCGGGCTTCTCTGTGCCCAAAGCGATGGCAGGCAGGGAGTCGTTCACCAGATTGATGAACAGCAGTTGAAGGGCCGTGAACGGATTCACCCAGCCAACCACCAGAGCAAACAAAATCGCGATAATAGCACCGAGATTACCCGCGAACAGGTAAGCGATCGCTTTTTTGATATTATCAAATACCATCCGCCCAACACTGACTGCATTCACAATGGAGACAAAGTTATCATCCGTCAGAATCATGGCAGCGGCATCCTTGGCGACATCCGTTCCGCTACCCATCGCTACGCCGATGTCAGCCTGTTTCAGCGCAGGTGCGTCATTGACTCCATCTCCGGTCATCGCTGCAACCTTGCCCTTGCGCTGCCATGCACGCACGATCCGGATTTTATTCTCAGGTGATACTCTGGCGTATACCGAGATATGTTCAAGTTGTTGATCCAGCTCTTCATCGGACATTTTGTCCAGTTCGGCGCCGGTAATGGCGAGATCATCCGGTTCGGCAAGGCCGATATCCACACCGATGGCCTGAGCCGTCGTTTTGTGATCTCCGGTGATCATGATGGTGCGAATGCCGGCTTTTTTGGACTCTTCAATCGACCCGTATACCGCTTCACGCGGCGGGTCAATCATCGCTGTCAGACCAACCAGTGTCAGATCATGCTCGTCATCAATAGTGACCTGGTTTTTGTCATCAAATTTTTTGTACGCATAGGCCAGTACGCGGAAGGCACGTTTGGAGAAGGCCTCATTTTTCTCTTCAAATTGTGTGCGAATCTCGGGTGTGAGGGGCTGAACTTCGCCGTTGATAAACACATGACTACAGCGGCTGAACAGCACATCTGGTCCACCTTTAGTTAGCAAAGCCGTCTGTCCCTCAAAGGTATGAACGGTACTCATGAGCTTACGATCCGAGTCAAAAGGAAGCTCGGCTTCACGCGGGAACTGGTCACGGATTTCATTGTAATCCTTGTTCACCCGGTTGCTGAAGGCAATAAGTGCCACTTCGGTTGGATCACCGAGTTCCTTGCCTTCCTGGTTAATATTCGAATCATTGCAGAGCACTGCAATATGTAACAGACGTCGTTCCTCCTCCGACCACTGATCGGGATCATCGGGGAATTCTTCCTTGGTGCCATGGGGAATGTAATAATCCACAACAGTCATCTTATTCTGAGTTAGTGTTCCTGTTTTATCCGTACAGATGATGCTGGCAGAACCGAGTGCTTCCACGGCAGGCAGTCTGCGAATGATCGCATGTTGTTTGGCCATCTTATTGGTTCCGAGTGACAATACGATCGTCACAATGGAGGAAAGTGCCTCTGGAATGGCAGCAACCGCAACAGCTACAGCAAACATCAGTGCATTTACGATGGATGGCCCGATATTCTCCGTACCTTCGGTCAACCATACACGACCGGCTTCAATGCCAAAGATGAGAATCGACAACCCCAGGATGAAAAAGCCCAGTTTTTTGCTGAATGATTCCAACTTGCGCTGTAACGGCGTGTTCTTGGCTTCGGCATTTTCGATCAGTTCGGCAATTTTACCAATTTCCGTCTTGAGAGCCGTACCTGTAATAACGAGCATGCCTCGTCCATATACGACCAGTGAACCACTGAAGGCCATATTGCGACGATCTCCGATTGGAGCTTCATCCGGGATGGTGTCCGCGTGTTTTTCCGCAGCTTCGGATTCTCCGGTCAGCATACCCTCGTTGATTTTCAGACTTCCTGACTCCAGGATACGCCCGTCAGCCGGGACATAATCACCTGCATCCAACATAACAATATCACCGGGAACGAGTTCCCTCGCCGGAATGGTTTTTTTCTGCCCGTCACGAATGACTTTGGCTTCGGGCGCAGACATTTGTTTTAACGCGTCAAGCGAACTCTCGGCTTTTTTGGTCTGAACTACACTGATTACCGCGTTAAGCAAAATAACCAGGAATATGATCAACGATTCAATCAGGTGTCCAAGTACAACCTGTACCGCAGCTGCAATCAGCAGCACGATGACCATCGGATCTTTGAAATTTTCAAGGAACAATTTCCAGACAGGTGTTGCATCTTTCCCTTTTAATTCGTTATATCCTTCGGTTTCAAGTCTCTTTGCAGCTTCGGAGGTTGTGAGTCCCTTAGAGGAACTCTGTACATCCTGAAGGGTTTCCTCCGCACTGTGTCTATAATGTTGCAATTGACCAGCTCCTTGAATAGTAGATTTCTCTCTGTGTATTACCCTTACGGACAAAATCTAGAATCGTTTCGTTTCCGTATTTTTTTAAGATTATGGATGATATACGATTTTTAGCTGTATACAGTATTTTTCATAATGATCCGAGATATGCCTTTTTTCGAATATTATTATTTCCAGTGTGCATGATGGTCTACAAAAACAATATAGAGCTAGAGCAAAAACTGTGTGCACCATCACACTAGCGCATATTCGGGTCTGTTACGCTATTACATAACGAAGGGCGTTTTAATCTAAGTTTGGAGGGGAATCCATATGTTTTGTTATCAATGCGAACAGACGCCGAGTGGCGGGTGTACCGTGGTAGGGGTTTGCGGCAAAAACGAAACAATCGCAAGTTTGCAGGATACGATGATCTTTGCGTTAAAAGGAATCGCTGCTTATGCGACACACGCACGCCAGTTGGGATATTCTGATCCTGAGGTGGATCGAATTACACATGAGGCATTATATATGACATTAACGAACTCGAATTTTAATGTGCAGGAACATCTGGATATGGCGATGAAGGTAGGTAATGCAGCCATCCGCATTATGGACGTGCTGGATCGTGCGCATACGGACCGCTTTGGTGTACCGCAACCGATTACGGTTAGCCAGAATCAGATCGAAGGACAGTGTATCGTGGTGACGGGACATAATCTGTATGCATTGGAGGAGCTGCTTCGTCAAACCGAAGGGAAAGGAATCAACATCTATACCCACTCGGAAATGTTACCTGCCCACGGTTATCCGGCACTGAAGAAGTATGCACATCTGAAGGGCAATATCGGTAAAGCCTGGTACGATCAAAGAAGACTCTTTGAACAATTTCCGGGTGCTATTCTCGCAACGACCAACTGTGTCATGCCGATCAAAGGAACATATGCAGACCGCTTTTTCTCGTATGAAGTGGCGGGTCTGGAGGGTGTGGCCAAGATTATGGATGATGACTTCTCACCTCTGATTGAGCGTGCATTGTCACTGCCTGCGGCTGATGTACAGTCGGAGCAAGTCTTAACGACAGGATACCACCATGAAACCGTGATCGGGCTTGCGCCTGAGATCATTCAAGCGGTGAAAGACGGCCATATCCGTCGATTCTTTGTCATTGCAGGCTGTGATGCACCCGGTAAAGGCGGCAACTACTATCGTGAACTCGCGACATCATTACCGAATGATACTGTGATTCTGACCACGTCTTGTGGCAAGTTCCGCTTCAACGATGTGGATTACGGTACGGTCGGAGACACGGGTATCCCGCGTTATATCGATCTGGGTCAATGCAATAATTCCGGTTCTACGGTGAAAATTGCATTGGCTTTGGCGGATGCTTTTGGCTGTACCGTCAACGAATTACCGGTCAGCATCGTGCTGTCCTGGTTTGAGCAAAAAGCAGTTGCGATCCTGCTCGGCCTGTTCAGCCTCGGCATTCAGGATATTCGGATTGGACCGAAACCGCCTGAATTCATATCCGAAGGGGTCTTGGATGTACTCGTGGATATGTTTGGTCTGAAGTTAATTACAACGGCAGAAGAAGATATGAACGCGATGTTGGCATTATCATAAGTTAAGTTCATTGGAATTTGGGGCGAGGGGTCTTAGTGGGCCTGGTAATGGATTATTTACCATGTGAAACTTGGAAAGGTGAAGAGGGCTACCCTACAAAGTCATAACATGACTTTATAGGGTAGCCCTCTGTTCTCGTTTAACGGATGTAGCAGGTCTATTAAGTGAAATACATAGGGCTGCTACGCTCCATCTTACCGTGCCTGGAATTTGTAGCCGATCCCTCGAACGGTGATAATGTAGCGATGGGTACTGGAGGTATCCTCAATTTTGCGTCTCAGGTGATGAAGGTGCACCATGACCGTGCGAACATCACTCCAGTTATCCAGCCCCCATATGCGTTCAAAAAGGTAGTCTGTACTAAAAACGTGCCCTGGACGACTTGCCATGAGGAACAGTAGTTGCAGTTCTTTAGCAGGTAAGCTAATCTCTTTGCCGTTGACCCGGACTTCAAAGCGGCCAAAATGCAGATCGAGCCAGCCGTCACGCCATACGTTCTCACCAGAGGCAACCATGTTTTCAGATGTGGAGGGTGCAGGTCGTAGTCTTTTTTTGACCCTGGCGACCATAATATCCGGATCGAACGGTTTGGTTATATAATCATCCCCCAGTTCCAGCCCTTGAACGATATCCTCGGTTTCCTGCCGGCTGCTGAGAAAAATGACAGGCAGATCAGCACTCTTCCGAAGCCCTCGTATCCAGTCGGTGCCTGTTCCGTCAGGCAGCATGATATCACACAAAATGAGATCAGGGCGTCGCTGTTCCAGCAGCTTCGTAGCTTCTTCAAGCGTATGCGCTACATGAGTTATGTAGTTCTGATTATGCAGATAGATCGTGACCAGATCTGCGATATCAATATCATCCTCCACAATTAGAATGCGTCGGCGCTCCTCAGTGTACGTCATCTTCCGGCAACCTTCCTCTCCAGGCGGGTAACCGAAAACAGAACTGACTGCCTGAACCTGGCTCACTGGTTACCCCAATCTCTCCATTGTGATAATACATAATTTCTTTGCAGATGGCGAGCCCCAGCCCTGAACCTCTGTGTTCAGCTCCAAGCTGCTGACTGGCTTGTTCAAAACGTTCAAAGATTCGTTCCTGCCACTCCGGCGGAATGCCCGTGCCCGTATCCTCAACACAGATGCAGGCGGTCCATCCTGTTTCTGTTAGGGGTGTTTCCTCAAGATGAAGACGCACACAGATCGTGCCGGACTGAGGCGTGAATCGCAGTGCATTCGAGATCAGATTGGACAGCACCTGTTCGATTCGAATGGGATCCAGTTTCACGATCCAACCACCGGAGTCCATGTGCCCGAAGTTTGATTCCACAGGCAGATTCAGACGGTAATGGATACCTTGCGTCTCTACGTCTGCTTCATATTTTTGGAACAAGTCCTGCACGAATGAGAGCAAATGAAGGTCCTGCATCTGAAACTGCACCTGGTTGGTCTCCAGCTTCGTAAGCTCAATCAGATCATGGATCATTCGTTCGAGTAGGAGGGAACGTGTGTAAATCCGGTTCACATACTTAGGTGCTTCGGTCGTAATAATGCCATCTCGCAACGCTTTGGCGAAACCCTTAATGGATGTGATCGGTGTGCTCAGCTCATGAGAGATGTTAGACAGGAGCCGAACACGGAACAACTCGAATTCAGCCATCTTCTGGTTAGCTTCCTGAAGCTCTGCATTGCTTTGCCGCAATGAACGGGTTCGCTCCTCCACGGTTCGTTCCAGCCGTTGGTTCGTTCGTTGAAGCTGTAGGGACAGTTGTTCCTTTTGCCGTAATGCTCGCGAGAAGCGGGAAGACAGATTATACGCCTGGGTTAACAGAAAAATAAGCAACCCGATGGAGAGCATGTCCTCCGTGGGTAAATGGACCGTGTAGAAGAGCATATCATTCAGGGCAAAGGCCATGAAAAACACAAAACCGATCATACTGGTGACAGCACCCTTTCTCCGTCTGAACGCAGATCGGACATACATATAGAGTGTATAGATCAGTGAAGGAAACAGAACTCCCCATGTAAAAGGTGTCAGAACATAGGTATATACACGAGCCGGTGTGAGCAGGAATAACAGGATAAAAACCGGCAGAACAAGTCCGCCGACTTTCGACACCCAGGATACAGATTCCTTGGGATATTCCCTGTTAATAAACAAAATGAGCAATAATGCCGTCAGGGCGACGGATATGTATTCGGCTTTGACCGCCCACTCCCATGGAAGATCAGGCAGAAGATATAACGCTGTCGATTCACCAAGTACCACCGTACGTACACCCACAGACAGACAGAGCAGACTGTACAGCAGAGCGGAAAATTCTTTTCTGCGGTTTAGGTAGACCAGTCCGTAATATAGTGCCATCACACCAAAAATCCCGACAATACCTGACTGTGCGGCGATATGAAGAATCCGTAGCCAGGAGATATTCTCTGCTGTTCCAAGCTCCATGCTCTGCCAGATGCCTGAATTTCGCTGTGAGAAGTTGGACACTTGAATGACAATTTCGTTCCATCCAGGATGCGATTCGAAATAGATGACTTTGGGATAACTTTTTGGACTCTCGGAGAAATGATCCGTGCCAACAGTACCATTGCCACCTTGCAGTTGACCATTAATCCAGATTCGGTAAGCCGAGGCGATGCTCTTGGAATAAAGGGCGAGTGTTGAACTGCTTGATCGCTCATCCGGAAGGAGAATTCGCAGTCTGTAGGTTGCATAGCCTTCATTGGGTAGAAATGAATCGTTGTCCTGTTGGTACGATATCCAGGGCTCGGGTACTTGTTCAAAGGCAGGTACAGGTGGGGCAGCAGCTTGAAAATCAATCGGTTCCAACAGTTGACGCCAGTAAAACTCCCATTCGCCATCCAAAGTCACATTGGGCAAGATGGAGTCAGAACGATCAGACATATCCAGGACTCCGTGTTCTGCGGAGATTAGCGCGTGGTCTGAAACTGCTATTAATGGGGCTGTTTTTGATATATATATCATCAGAATTCCGGTAGCAATCACAAGCAGGAACAGGCTTCTCAGATGAAAAGTTCGTTTGCGGATGAGACTGCGAGCCGATGGGATAAGCTTCATCTAGGGTGACCTCCGGCCAGGGTAAGATCGTATATTTTTTTATTATAGATGGTTCCCGGGTTTGCAGAAAGAAGATTTTTGGCGAAATTTCCCGGACTTAAACAAAACTTAAACTAACGTGAGTACAATAGACCACATAACTTGTAGGGATAAAGACCCGGTAATAGAAAGGGAACATACGTATGAGTCACTACTTTGCTAAATGTTCAACCTATATGTACCAGCATAGATATATGGACTTTCTACTGGCTCATTATCTTGAATTGAAGCTGCCCTATTCCTTTTCGACGACACTCAGCTATATTTCTAGCCCACTGCTTATGGCTGGGGGGGCGATGTTATGCTTTGATGATGAGGATGAGGTGGCAGGTGCGTTTGGATATATTCATGGCACGGGAGAGCATGATTATGAGGATCGACATGTGATTCAGCTTCAGGTGGCTTTCATTGTACATGAGCAACGCCGAAGCAGGATTTTTATCGAGGGTCTTCAGTTCTTGGTGGAACAATTGGATGAATATGCGGATGAGGAACCTGTGCAGGAAATTAGGTTCTGGGCTCTCAGTGAAGAAGCCAACCACAGGTTATTCTCCAAAATTGCGAAGCAAGTTACAAGCATGATCGGTGAAGAAGGGGAGCTAAATGCTTACGTTGTGCAGCTTGCAGAGCTTCGTTCATACCTCGCTTCTTTTGAGCGAGACTCAAGGATGAAGGAGAAACATGGAAAGGTGGAGTCGTCTTGATGCTGCAACTCAAGGCCCACGATACATTAAAGGACGAGGATTATGCCCGTTTTGCCCGGTTTTATCTGACAAACAGTGATGAGTTCGATGAGCAATATATGCTGCATGATGCTTTGCTCCATCTGATTAGTACGGTACAGCAAGCACATTTGCTTTTATTCGACGATGAGCAGGGGCAGTTGAGTGCATTCATTCAGTATCGATATACGGAAGACAGGCACATGGCATTCATTGATTCAGCCATCTTGGCTGAAAAATATCGCAGCAGCAGAGTGTTCTTTGCAGGACTTCGGGATGTGGTGTTATGGATCTGTGAGGAGAACCCATATATTCAAGCGCTACAGTTCCATGCCATTGCAGATAACCATTATATTAACAGGCTTTACAGCAAGTTCGCCAAACGGACGGATAGTCAGGTACGAAATGGAAGAACAGAGCATGTCTATACGGCGGAACTGGATACCCTTCTGTCTTATCTGAAAATAAAAACGTTGGTGTAATTGAAATTGTGCAATCGATTTCGCAATCTTTCAACGGATGATCAGGAAAGGAGGTGAGCATGTCTATGATACCTGTGTACCCAGGCATATACGGATCCAAGAATGGCAACCGCATTTCGAAATTTGAAAATGTGCTGAAATTGAATGAACAATTGCGAGTGAACACCACCGCCGCCGCGAAGTAATCCCCCTTTTCCGCAATCATTCTGTTTCCTGCTGAGGAACAAAAACAGACCATGAGAAGAAGCAAGCCGACCACACATGTGTGATGCGCTTGCTTCTTTTTTGGGTTTTGATAGTCCCCATCTTATGCTAGGAATGCAAAATGGTACAATGATAGAAAGTCAAATGAATGAAAGAACGTACAACGTTAGATAGCGCGTGGAAAGGATTAATCTTATGACGAACAATGTAGCATGGGTGGCGCAGTGGCTATCATCCGAACCTTTAACCCCAGTCTGGATGACTGCGGGCAGGGTGCATTATTTTTCGAGTCCCTCCTTTATCCTCCTTATGGATGGAAAAGCCATTTGGAAAATAAATGGGCATCCAGTTGAAGTTTCTTATGGACAACTTATTGCGGTAGAAGAAAATGTCGTGATTGAAGTGATGGAGGGAGGGCTTCAGGATCTGGCAGGGTGGCATATTCAGTTCCATACGTACACAATGCCTCAGAACCAACGAGAAATCGTGAAGCACTATTGGCATGTTCCTTACGACACTGGATACCAGAAGGTACAACTGACGGGTGGGAGCTTAGGCAGACTTAGCCAGCGGGTAAGCGGGGATGTGTCTCCAAATCCACATGCAGTATGGGTTCGCAGACAACATCTGATTCATGAGTTGTTGGACCATCTGTACCAAGCTCAGCCGGACGAGATGCATACGACAGAAGAGAGCCTGCGTCGATCCGTTCATTACATGCAGCAGCATCATGATCAGGTGATCACACGCAAGCAGTTGGCCCAGATTTCAGGTATGAGCCCGTGGCATTATTCCCGCAAATTTAGTGAGCGATATGGTAAGCCACCTCTGGATTATCTGGCACACTACCGGATCTATCGCGCGCAGGAAGAATTGTTATTAACTAGAGCAACCTCTCAGGATATTGCCAAGAAGTCTGGATTTGAAGATGCCCATTATTTCAGCCGGCGCTTCAAACAATTAACGGGCATATCTCCTAAAAAATATAGGCAGACGATGACGCAGCGAAAGATCGTGTCACTGTCTCCCATCTGTGGCGAAATCATGATTCATCTGGGTGTCATTCCCCATGCCGTTGTGGTCACACCGATCCTGTTGTCTCCACATCACCGTGAACAATTTACTGCGCATGGAGTAGAAATGCTGGAGGTAACACAGTATGAGGTGGAGATAGATCTTGTTCGGCAAGTTCAACCGGAGATGTTGATTGGAAACATATTGACGGAAGAGGTCAAAAAAGAGCTGCGCACAATTGCACCGATTCTAACCGGCCTTCATCAAGATGTGGAACCAATGCTCGATCAATTGGCAGGCTGGTTTCTCAAAGAAGAAGAGGCCCACAGACTGCATCAGCAGATGAAACACGAGGTCAGTGTAGCGAAGCGACAGTTGCATCCCATTATTCAATCCGCATCGACAGTCATGCTTCTAAGGGTTGAAGCATTTGGTTATCGATATCTGGGTGGGCATTCCTACGGGGTATCGAACTTGTTATATAAACAGCTTGGATTGGCACTGCCGCAAGCATTGGATTCAGGTGCAGCCTGGTTTAATCCTTGTTCACTTGAACTGCTCACGCAAGCCAATCCTGACTACCTTTTTGTGGAGAAACGGATGATGCAGCACTTTAGTGCTGAAGAGAATATGAGCAGACTATGGGAGAGTCCGCAATGGAATGACCTGCAGGCTGTAAAAAATAATCGTGTATTTTATGTGGATACCAACCTGTGGGTGGACGGTCACGGAATTACGGGACATGCATTGATACTTAATCAGATCGTTCGCCATCTTACGGAATCTCATCATGAGAGAGCACAATAATCCAACTGAATACGCACGATATGCTATGGAAGCGGCACTTCTTATTTGATACCATTTGATAATAATTATCATTATCATTATAGATAAGGGGCGAAGTATATCATGTCACGAAGATTCAAAGGATTGGCCATCTTGATGTTGGTGGTCTGTATGATGCTGGCCGCATGTTCCGGTGGAACTACTGAAGAGAACGCTGCAGCTGGAACAGCTGGAGCTACAACTGAAGGAGCAGCGAGTCTAACAGACGAAGCAGAGGATGCTAACAGAACTAAAGTGGTGCAGGATCAGTTTGGGGAAGTAACGATTCCTGCCCATCCTCAAAATTTAATTGTGTTTGATTCGATCTATGCCGAGTATCTGATTGAGATGGGGACTACACCCCAAATGGTTTTGTTAACTCCCGAAGTTGAAGCGGAATACCGCCCTGCTTATTTTAAAGAACATGGTGTTCAGGTTATCGAAGTGGAGCAATACCAATATAACTATGAGCAGTTGCTGGCGTTGTCACCGGATATGATCCTTACAGCGGGCGAAGGCATGGAACAGGGTGTATATGACGAGTTATCCAAAATTGCTCCAACGGTGGCACTGGATGCCAACAGTGAAATGAAGCGTGCCATGCCGAAGTTGGCAGCCCTATTTGATAAGACCGAAGAATCTGTCAAAATACTGGCTGAATTCGACGAGAAAGCCTCACAAGCGAAAGAGAAAATTGCGGCAGCCCTGGGAGACAAGACCGTATTGGTTCTCCGGGTAGAGCACAATCGTTACCGGTTCATGGGTCCCAAAGGAGGAAGCAGCAGTGTTTTCTTCTATGATATCTTGGGTCTGAATAGCCCAGAGGCTATCAAAGACTCTACAGATTGGTTTAGCCAGTTTTCACTGGAATTCTTGCCTGAGATGAATCCGGATTATATTTTCCTGGAAGACAGAACCCTCGTGGGTTATGACACGAAGAAATCCATGGAAGATCTGAAAGCAAGCCAGGTATGGTCGAATCTGGAGGCTGTGAAGAATGATCATGTCTTCCCATTGAAGACAAGCCAATTCGTATCCGGTGTAGGTCCGATCGGTTCTGTAAAACTGATGGACTACGTTGTTGAAAAGTTGGTGCCATAGATGATGACGAAGGAGACACACATGGATATCTATGACATTACAATCATTGGTGGTGGGCCTGCTGGCATGTATGCCTCATTTTACAGTGGCATGAGAGCCATGCGTACCAAGATCATTGAGGCCAAGCAGGAACTGGGCGGATTCATGCGTACTTATCCGGAGAAGCTGATCTGGGATGTGGGCGGGGTTGATCCGATTCGCTGTGAGAAGTTGATTGATTCACTGGAAAGGCAAGCGAGGACATTCGATCCAACGATTGTGTTTGGACAGGAAATAGCCGAGCTTGAACGACGTGAGGATGGTGTATTTGAACTCATTTCCAAGACAGGAGAGCATCATTACACACGTACCATCCTGTTATGTGCGGGCAGAGGCATGACTCAGGTGCAAAAGCTGGATATCGAGGGTGCCAATCGGTATGAACTGACGAATCTTCATTATACGATAACCGATCTGTCCCGTTTTGCCGGGAAGCGAGTTCTGATCTCGGGTGGCGGCGATTCCGCAGTCGACTGGGCGAATGAAATGGGCAAGATCGCAAGTGAAGTTACGGTAGTACACAGGCGCCATGAATTCAGCGGACATGAGTCACCTGTTGCCCAGATGAAAGCTCAATCCAAAGTCATGACACCCTATACCATCTCTCGCTTATACGGTACAGGTGATCAAATCGATCGTGTCGAGTTGGTCCATGTGGAGACCGGTGAGATCATACCTGTCGCGGTGGATGAAGTCGTCGTAAGCCATGGGTATGATCGTGACTTTGGCAACCTCGTGCAATGGGGACTGGCGCGTGAAGACTACGGCGTCTCCGTTGATCAGCGTATGCGTACCAATATTCCAGGCATATTCGGAGCAGGTGATTTCATCACCTATGGAAGTAAAGTCAGGCTAATTGCAGGTGCTTTTAACGATGCGGTGCTTGCGGTCAACAGTGCCAAGATGTATCTGGAACCTGGTGCCTCGGATATGGCAGGTGTATCTTCTCACAATGCCAGATTCTATGAGAAAAACAAAGCTCTCTCCACTACGTAGTTGGGTTAGTACGGATGGAAGTCAATCTGAAGAGCCCGGCACAATTTCGAGATTGCCTCAAAATTGCGTCGGGCTTTTTGCATATCCTTATTGATAATAGCAACATATTTAAGGCAAACAAAAGCGCCACCTGAATCATTCTGGTGGGCGCTGTTTGTTTACTCCTTTTTTGAGCTGGATAAAAAGTCTTGAATCCCAGACTGCCAATCTTGGCGAATGGATAGAAGATTACCTAAGGATGGATTGGTGATCCTCTAAGGAACCTCAGACACGTTATCTACCAAAATTCCCTGATAAACAGATTGAAAACAGCTCTTTTCTCGGATATAGCGTGTCTCAAGTTCTTTAGATTTTCGCAGTGGCTTCAAATCCTGGAATAAGACGCCTCAGATTCGTTAGCACGTAAACATGGCCGCAGGGCTGAGTATCTTGATGCACCAAACTCATTATGCTCGCTCAATGTTTTGATCCAACCGGCGGCTGGCCTGGAGGACGATCCTGAATCTCGCCCAGAGTCTTGCCCGAAGCGTGGCTTTTCATTGGGAGGGGGAAATCTACTTTTACGACGCCTCCATCGCTTACTCTCACTTGAAGGGTGTGTTCTCACACATTCGGGATTCAGTACGCTTGACTGCTCCAGACAGACACGTTAAGTTTCAAAGGCTTTCCAGTGTTCGCATTCTTCGCTGGTTTTCAATAGATTATAGACTCCTCTAGTTCAGCTCCGTCTGTCCACTTGCGAGTCGATCTGCGATCTCTTCAGCTTGTAGAATGGAGGTATAGGGATCAGCGGTGAAATATTTATGGATATCCAGTTTGAAGATATGATTGTTCTGCACCGCAGGCAGGTTATCCCAGACATTAGGCAACAGGGAGTGATCCTTCGTGCCTTCTGTAACCATCATCAGCAGGTAATCACCCACGTACTCTCCAAATACCTCTGCGCTGGCTTCCAAGTTTTCTTTACCTTGGTCCAGAAGATCTGACTTCACCTTGGGTGCTGGAGTCAGTCCGAGCAATTCATAGGCTGCTCTTCCACCACGATTGGCACTGTTGCCGATAATGGCGGGATTTTTCAAGAAGTTGAAATCGGCAACCGTGAAGGTGGCTTCGTCCGGAATCACGCCTTTGATTTTGGCCTGAGCCGCTGCGATCCGTTGTTTAAACGATTCGTTCCACGCGATGGCTTCTGCTTCGCGATTCAGAATCTCGCCCATGGCGGTTACCTCGTCTTCCATGGAATCATACTGATCGGGCACGAATACGACAGTCGGAGCGATTTTGGAATAGGTCTGAAATTTCTCCTGATCCCATGTGATAATCAGATCCGGTTCCAACTCTACCATTTTCTCAAGTGAAACCTCACTATGGTTGCCCAAATCCGCGCTATCCACAAGTTTGTCACGCAGGAACATGCCATAATCCAGCAGGCTGCTCGGCACACCAACAGGTGTTACGCCGACAGCCAGAACATGTCCTATATTCCAGTCGACAACAACCCGCTCCGGGGTGAGGGGGACGGTAACGTCTCCCATCATCGTGGAAAGTGTTCTTGTCTGTGGTACGGTGTTTTCTGTTTCTGTCGCAGCTGGCTCCACTTTCCCGTTCTGGGCACAACCACTCATGAATATGGCCATAATCAGCAAAACAGGCAGGAGCATACGATACCAAGCTTTCGCAAACAACATGAAGAACCCTCTTTCTAATTGATAATGATTTTCATTTAATACAACTCTAGAGGGAAACTTGCGATTGCACAATAACCGATTCGGAAGTGAAAGCATACCCATTTCAGAACTCGGTCGCAGGTTGAGTTGAGAATGATTATCATATATGATGAGGCAAAGCTATGGATGTGGTAACGAGAAATAATAGAAAGGTCCATGACGATGAACATAGAAGAATACGGGGCATTATGGGAGCATATAACCATCCGATTACTGGATATTCAAATCATGACTGTTAACATCAGTGGAGACCCTGATACGTGGACGCTTCCCTCGAATGCTTTTTTATTGGTTACGAATGGCAAGGGGAAGATCTGGCTTGGGCAAGCGATGCATCAGATTAAAGGAGCTTATGTTCTGCACGCCTCCAAAGGAACGCATCTGAATTGTCTTGCTAAGAAGCAGATTGAAATATATATGTTGTCTTATTCGTCACCAAAGCCAGAGAGGGCCAATATGGGAAGTTCCCTAACCAGTTCCGGGTCAGATTCTCTGCAAGTAAGTTATGGATTTGAACCAAGGTATCCAATGCCTTTAATTGAGATTATGCAATGGATATACAGACAGTGGAATGAACTACAGTCAGCAGGCCGGATTCAAACCAAGGCATTATTCTACCAATGGCTCGCCGAGATGCTGAAACAATTGCAAGAGCAGAGGAAGAAACGTACGAAGCTGGACCGGGTAGATCAAGCAGTGCGATATCTGCACCGTCACTACGCGGAACCACTCAAGATGGAACAGGTAGCTGATATGCTGGATTGCAGTCCAAGGTATCTGAACCAGTTGTTTCAGCTTCAATTGAACACAAGTCCCGGTCGTGTGCTGTTACAGATTCGGATGGAACATGCAATGAAACTACTGGTAAGCACGAAAGGGACCTTGCAGGAAATAGCCGAGAGAGTAGGCTATGAGAACGGCTATACACTAAGTCGCTACTTCAAGAAACACTATGGGGGTTCTCCTGAGTATTATAGGAAGCGTCGAGAAAGCAATGTTCCAGATCTAGCCCTGCAAACATTCCAACCACACGCCTCTCTGGAGAGTCATTATCCGGAATGGAGTGAGCGAAAGATACCCATACTTGAAGCTGACCAGACCATGTCAGAACAGGATATTATAGATTTGAACGGAGTCCAAGTGAGGAAGTCCTCGGCGTCCGTGATGCCAAGAGCCAGAGCTCGGATGTTTGCCACAAGCATGGGCGAGATTACGATACCGAACAAGCCTAGCCGTGTTGTTGTGGACTGGAATTTGGGAGAAGTACTGGCATTGGGAGTAACACCTCTCGGAGCGCCGCATTCACTCATTGAAAGCAACCAAATGCTGGAGCCTTATATCTGCGACCAAGTACAGGATATTGGCAATCATAATTTTATCTCCCTTGAAAAGGTGCTTGAACTGGAACCGGATCTCATTATCACGTGGAATCCTGCTGCCTATGCTTCCTATGCCCGGATTGCGCCTACAGTAGTCTATGGAGGGGGTGGATACGGCTCTGTCCCGGAGGGGATCCGTCAGATGGGGCGTATTCTGAACCGACATACAGAAGCTGAAGCATGGATTAAGGAATACATGCGGAGGGTACATACTTTGCAGCAAACGATCACGAGCAAGGTTTCTTCTGAGAAGACATTTACCCTCATCGATCCGAATTGGGGAGAACATATTACCCTTGTGGGAGATACGGGAACACGTGGAGGTAAGGCGGCCTACGGATTACTGAACTTGAAGCCGGCAGGCAAGGTTCGTCAGGAGTTGCTAGAGCCGGGTCTGGAATCTCTGGATATTGCGCGGAGTGCGGTAGGTGGGTATCTGGAGGACTACCTGTTGGTGTTGGATAATGGTCCAAGACATGGTTCTGATGATCCATCTTCAGTCAAACCATGGCAGAAATCGATCGAGACAGAGCACTGCCGGATTATTAACCTTGATTGGAATAGATATTTTCTGTCCGACCCGTTGTCGGCGGTGCTGCAAGCCGAAGAAATGGCAGAGCTGATTATGGCACGTTGAATATGCCACTTACGTAAGAGTATGAACAGATAAACGTTCAATTCAATCAGATATTCCACATATGATACGTTCGGTAATCAACCCACCATATATGTGAATATCTGGTGAATTCCTCGCTGTATAGGTCCATGATGGTATGTTCTCCATTATACTTAATGAAAACGGACGAGGAGATGGACTCCAGATGAAAAAACAAATGTGGATCATTGCAAGTGTTGCAATTGTCATTGTGATCGGAACATACCTGATCGCAAGTAATACGGGCAAGGAAGAGGCAGGTACAGCCAATGCGCCTAACATCAGAAAATTGGTGGAAGAGATCAGCACAGGAAAAGAGACGCCGGAATCAGCCTCCATTAATGCCAAACAGTTAATTGTCACCGATCAAGATAAACATACGACTACATATAATTTGCCTGAAAATGAATTTTTCCTTTCCATTGCACCCTATGTGGATCAGACCCATCCCTGTGCCATTCATAGCTTAACTGGTTGTCAGGGGGAAATGAGCAATAAGGAATTCAGTGTTACCATTCACGATTCCCAAGGCAACACGTTTATGAAAGACGAAGTGATCAAGTCTGGTGCGAACGGATTCATGGACTTTTGGGTGCCAAGAGACAGAACCTATCTGATTCGTATTGTTCAAGATGGAAAGGTTGCAGAAGCGCAATTGTCTACATACGAAAATGATAATACTTGTATCACTACGATGCAGTTGAGTTAACGCCAATAGACAAGCAATAGAAGGGGAAGGATGGCCGTTGAGCAATCCCTTTCCTTTTTTTTATTTTATAAAAGAGTTGGAATAAAGTACTTTTCATTGACAAAAATTCATTCCTACGGCATAATCCAATAGTGATAATGATAATTGTTATCATATAAATACATATAAACAGGGGAGATCAAGATATGAAAAAAGGGTTAAACGGACTGTTGATCATGCTGGCATTTGTGCTGATATTGGCGGGTTGTGGTAAAACCACGACTACAACAGATACAAGTCAAGGTACTAATACGGGCAGTGCTCCCGCTGAAGAGACAGCAGGTCCTGTTACGGTGAAGCATAAACGTGGAGAGCTTAAGTTGGACAAGCCAGCAGAACGTGTCGTTACACTTGAATGGACATATACGGAAGATGTTGTTGCCCTGGGGGTTCAGCCAGTAGGTAATGCAGATAACGCTAACTATAAAGTGTGGGTAACATCCGAAGCAGCACTGGATGACAGTGTAACGGATATCGGTACACGCGGTGAGCCGAACCTGGAAGCTATCGCTGCATTGAAGCCGGATCTGATCATTGCTAACGCAGATAACAATAATGCGGTCTACGATCAGCTTAATGCTATTGCACCAACCATTGAATTCGATCCGTATGATGGCGATGGCTATAATTATGACAAAATGACAGAAATCTTTAATACCATTGCAACAGCTCTCGGTAAAGAAGACAAAGCAAAGCAAGTTCTTAGTGATCTCGATCAGCACTATGTAGAAGCCAAAGAAAAGCTGGCTGCTGCGGGTAAAGAGAATTTCAACTTTGCACTGACACAAGCATTCACGTATCAAAATGCAGTCAGCCTGCGTATGTTTACGGATAATTCGGTTGTTATCGGTACATTGGACAAAATTGGTCTGGTGAATGATTGGAAGCCGGAAAAACTGGAGAACTACGGTTTCTCGACAGTAGGCATTGAGTCGTTGACCGCTGTTAAGGACAGTAACTTCATTTACATCACTCAACCAGACGATGACGTTTTTGGCACAGCCATGAAAGATAACTCGGTTTGGAACGGACTGAACTTCGTGAAGGACAAACGCACTTATCAACTGGATAGCACCACATGGACTTTTGGTGGACCGATCTCCTCCAAAGTATTGGTTGACGGTGTTGTTGAGGCGATTACTAAATGAGTTCGGTTCAAAGATCCAAGCCAACGATGAATTGGCGCACAATAAGCATATATGGGGGCGGTTTAACCGCTCTCATCGTGCTTTTTTTTGTAAGTCTAATTTATGGAGAGGCATCCATTCCTTTGCATGTCGTTTGGGAATCGCTCACAGGCAGACAGGATTCATTAGAGCATAATATGGTCTGGGATTTGCGGATGCCGCGTACGGTGATTGGTATTCTTGCAGGCGGTGCACTGGCTGTAGCAGGCGCTTTGCTTCAGACGATTACACGTAATCCACTGGCTGCTTCGGATACGCTGGGCATTAATGCAGGAGCGTACTTTGTAGTGGTGCTAGGAGCTATCGCTTTTCCGGGTTTGTTAAGTCAGTCTCCTTTTCTTTTCGCAGCTTTTGGTGGTTTACTGGCCGCTTTTGCAGCTTATTTCATGGGCGGCGGACGAACATCAAGTCCGGTTCGACTGGCATTGTCAGGTATGATTGTATCGATGGTGCTTGGTTCATTTACAAGTGCATTACATATATTTTTCTCCATGGAGACACAAGGGTTATTTCTTTGGGGCTCCGGAACACTTGTCCAGAATGACTGGAGTGGTGTGTCTTATGCGTGGCCTTGGGTGATTGGCATAACCCTTCTAGCGTTAATCATGTCCAGACAGTGGGATATGCTGGAGCTGGATGAATCAACGGCTTCTTCTTTGGGACAAAAGGTTGGATTGGCTCGTACGGGTGGTTTAATTCTCGCCGTATTGTTGGCTGCAGTCATTGTCAGTGTGATTGGACCGATTGGCTTCGTGGGATTGGTTGCACCCCATCTGGTACGATTGAGTGGGGTACGTTCCAACCGATTACTGTTACCCGGTGTGTTTATATGGGGAGCAGCGCTTCTGGTTGGGGCAGACGTGCTTGCCAAGATGGTGCATAACTCCAGTATGGAGTTGCCAACAGGTGCTGTTATGGCCATCATTGGTGCACCGTGGCTCATCTGGCTTGTGCTCAAACGAATGAAGGCTGCGAATGGATCAGGCATGTCCACTTCCATGAGCACGGGAGCAACTTCGCGTCGCTTTGCATACGGCCCCGTGGCCGTCTTATTTTCAGTCATTACTGTCGGACTTATCTTACTCAGTACAATGTTTGGCGGGATGCGGATTCCACTGGCTGATCTGTTGCCGAGTCTGTTCCAGTCGGATGGACTGTTCTCCGCCTTGGTTCAGCTTCGGATTCCACGTACCCTTGTTGCCGCAGGTGCGGGTGCAGCACTGGCCATTAGCGGTGTGCTGATTCAAATGGCGGTTCGGAACCCGCTGGCGGATGCTTCAATTGTGGGTGTTTCCTCTGGTGCAGGTCTCGGAGCAATGATGGTTATTATTTTATGGCCGGGTCTTCCAAGTTACTTGCTGCCGATTGCAGCAATCATCGGTGCAGCCATTGCCGCAGTGGTTGTGTTCTCACTTGCCTGGAAGAAAGGGCTAAACCCATCTGCAGTGGTGTTGCTGGGGATTGCGATGTCTGCCATTGCTGGAGCAGGTATTCAAATCCTGATTGTACGAGGTGCGGTATACGGTAGCAGTGGATATATCTGGCTGACAGGCAGTACCTACGCTCGTACCTGGGATCAGGTAAAGGTTATCGGATTATTTTTGGTGATTCTGGTACCGGTGGCTTGGTGGCTGGCACGCAGATTCGAACTGCTGGTATTTGACGATAATAGTGCATCCGGACTTGGTCTGGGTGTACGTCGTACACGATTATTGGCCATGGCGGTTGGTGTTTTACTTGCAGCAGGGGCTGTTGCTTGTGTAGGAACCGTCGGTTTCATCGGTTTGATTGCACCCCATATGGTTCGGTTACTGACAGGAAATAAGTTAAGACGATCCATGTTCCTATCCGCATTAGCGGGTGCAGTCATGTTGGTGCTCGCCGATACTATCGGCAGAACCGTCATGGCACCGACAGAGATTCCATCAGGCATACTCATTGCGATCATTGGAACACCGTACTTCCTGTATCTCATGTATCGTTCTAACTGGCGAAAGTCTGTATAAATGATTGAAACCAAAAGCCTGCTCCCCGAGCAGGCTTTTGGCTATACCTTGGCAACATTTAGCTGCCAGCTTAGAATCCCGTTGAACTGACAACTGAGGTTTATCAATAATGGTTTGTCGGACCCTGGAAGGCACACACAAGTAGCATCCATCCAATGAATGTCTGGTCCCGCACCAAATGACAAAATCCCCTCAGGTCTTCAAGAAGTTGAGATCACGTATCAAACGTGAAGCTCATACTCTCTGTAGACCATGAGGGGATTGATGGTTGAGCACATGTTAACGATGCTCCTGTTAGCTGGATTTCAAAATCCCGCTGTGATTGACGGATTCCACAGCTTGCTGCAGTACTTCAACCTCCTGAACAAGCGCGAATCGAACATAACCTTCGCCTGAAGGACCAAAGGCACTGCCTGGGGTTGCAATGACACCCGCATGTGTGACCAGATCCATGGCAAATTGCTCTGAGCTGTCGTAGTGAGCCGGAATGCGACTCCAGACAAACATGGTTGCTTCCGGTTTGGCAATAGGCCAACCGAGTTGGCTGAAGCCTTCACAGAGGATGTCTCGGCGCTGTTCGTATATCGCTCTGACCCGTTCAACCTCGGATTGATCGCCGGTAATGGCAGCAATTGCTGCTTTTTGGATCGGCAGAAACATCCCGTAATCCATATTGGATTTTAGCTTTTTCAACATGGAAACCATGGTTGTATTACCCACACAGAAGCCGATTCGAGCTCCGGCCAGGCCATAGGTCTTGGATAAGGAATTGAATTCCACACCAACGTCCATGGCGCCAGGGAACGCGAGGAAGCTTCCGCAAGACTTTCCATCAAATACGAGTTCACTGTAAGCATTATCGTGAAGCACGATAATATCATACTTTTTGGCGAAGGCAATCAGGTCCAGATAGAACTGATCCGGTGCCATTGCGGTTGTTGGATTGTTAGGATAGGAGACCAGCATGAATTTCGCACGATGGGCGATATCTTCCGGTATATCCTGAAGTTGAATAACATACCCGTTTTCTTCTTTTTGCGACATATAATACAGTTCAGCACCTGCCAGTAGCGGTCCATCCGCGAAGACGGGATAGCAGGGGTCAGGAACCAGCACCAGATCACCTTCATCTACAATGGAGAGGGATATATGTGCCAGCCCTTCCTGTGAACCGAGCAAGGAACAGATCTGTGATGCCGGGTCCAGCTCGACCTGATAGCGCTGCTTGTACCAATCGCTAGCAGCTTGCAGCAACTCACTCTGATCATTCACTGCATATATATAATTAGCCGGATCAGCTGCGGCCTCGCATAGTGCAGTTATAATATGCTGCGCAGGTGGGATATTTGGCGTGCCCACACTGAGATCAATAACCGGCTGTCCGTTCTCCAGTCTGCGGCGTTTGATCTCCAGTAGCCGTGTGAAAATTCCTTCGTTGAAATGATCCATTCGTCTGGCAAAGTTCATGATGATGATTCAGCCTCCAATCCTCTTCGTACACATATTCATTAATAATAAATGGACAGCGACGAAAAGAGAAGAGCAGGGGAACGCCTGTGGATCATGACTTCACTTTAAACTGGCTCAATTCCTCTTGCAGTTTGCCAGATAGCTGGTTCAACTGTTTCGACAGATCAGCTACCTGTTCAATACTATCCAGCTGCTCCTGCGTGCTGGCGCTTACTTCTTCCGTCGATGCCGAGTTCTCCTCTGTGGTGGAAGAAATAATCTCCAGTGCCTGGAATATCTCATCTTTGTGTTTGTGTACATTGGAGGTGTTGTTGGTAATCTGCATCATACGCTGCTGTAGATCTTTCAGGTCTTGGTTAATGCTGAAGAATACATGCTTGGTATCTTCGACGGATTTGGCATTTTCCTCCGCAATCTTCATACCGCGCATAGTATGTTCAACCGACAGGGTTGTTTTCTCTTCAATCATATTCACTTTTTTGTTAATTTCCTCTGTTGCCTGAGCGGTCTGTTCTGCAAGTTTGCGAACCTCTTCGGCAACAACGGCAAATCCTCTTCCATGTTCGCCAGCACGTGCGGCTTCAATGGAGGCATTCAAGGCGAGCAGGTTCGTCTGAGAGGCAATCTGTTTAACCGTATCTACAAAACTGGATATTTCATTCCGGCTCAGATCAATCTCCTGAATAATAGAGGATACCGCTTGGGTGGACTGATGATTTTCCTCCGACCATTTCGATAATTGCTCCACGACCGCAAGACCTTGGCTGCTTTGATCGGCAGATGTCTGTACGACCGTCCCCATAGCCTGTGTATCGGTGGCAATTTCATCGATTTGGCTGGATAACGAGCCTGTTTTGCGTAAGATATTTTCCGTTTCAATGGACTGATAATTCGTGGCATTGGCAATCTCGTTAATCGCTGTCGATGTGTCATTCATGGTCACAGCCGTTCGTGAGGAGATGGCTTGCAGATCATTCGACGACTGGTTCAGAATTTGCGCTGAGTTGCCGACCATTTGCAGCATACCTTGAATTTTTTGTACCATGGAATTCAAACCTGTGGCGATCTGTCCAATTTCATTATTGGATTTGATATCCAGTATCACGGTGAGGTCACCTTGTTCAATCTGTTTGATCTTGGCCAGCAGTTGTGGTATGGAGCGTAACAGACGGCGAAGGGTAATATAACAGATAATCACAAGCAGAAGAGTGGCTGCAGCAAAACCGCCAAGCGTAATCCACGTGAAAGTTTTTAATTCACCCAGTACTTCTTTCTCTGTTATCGTCAGACCAACGGACCATCCCGTATCCTTGCTGGTAGCGTAGCCGATATAGCGACGCTCCCCATTGTCATTCATAAGCTGTATGCCGTGTTCGCCGGCAAGCATTTTCTTGCCGATCTCCCCCATGTCCCCCGTACTGTCCAGGATGTTCTCCTTCAGCACCTTCTCTTGATCAGGATGGTACAGAATTTCCCCGCTCTTGGACAGCAGCATGGAATAGCCCGTGCTACCAAGCGAATAACTCTCCATGATGGCTGGAATATCCTTAAACGCAATATCCGCTGCAGCGAAGCCGATCATGTTATTGTTGTCGTCTTTGATGGGATAAAAGATTCCCATAAGTACGTCGCCTGCTGCAACGTCAATGTACGGATCGGAGAAATAAAGCCCGTCTGCACCGGTAACAGGCTTGTAGTATGGACGTGACTGGATATCAAAGTCCGGAGCAGAGACGACACCATCATTTTGAATCCAAAAACCTTTTCCATCCAGACCCGCGACCCAAGCATCGGCAAATGAGGGCTCTGCTTTAACAATTTCAGCCAGTGTCGCCTGTGTTTCAGCAGCGTAGGTTGAACTTGCCGCATCTGCTGCAGATGCGGTTGTTTCTATGTATTGCTTAAATAATGTGTTGGTGGACATTTGTTTGACCAGCGCGCCCTTTTCTTTGAATAGCGCATCAAATTCACTAACAATAGCCTGTGTCTTGGTCTGGAGCATGGATTCCTGCTGCTTTACCAGAATGTTTCGTGTGCTTGCGAACATAAAAGTTCCCAGCACGGAAAAGACGACTACGATGATGACGAGCAGCACAATGGACAACGTATTTGCCATACTGGATGTCCGTGCTCCCTTTTTACCCCACTTATTCAACATGTTCGACATATTCCATCTCCCCAGATGAGTAATAAAAAGCTCAAAACGCCTAAGTTATATGTCGGCATATCCTATAGTTTTATGTAGATTTCTGTCGATTAATATTGAAAGCAACAGGAAGGAAAGGGACTAGAAGATGAGGAAAATGAAAGGAAGGGTTGAAAAGAGAATAGGAATGAAAAACCGGGTTCAGTAGTGGTTCATCCAGGTAATGTTGTTTATAATGGAATTAATTGGAACTATAGGGGTGTAAAAAGGGGGATTATCTGTGAGTGAAGTATGGCACGCTTCGATACAAGGGGCTCCATGGAATGCCGAAAAGATGCACCAGGCGGTGCATCTGTTGCGCCGCAGAGCAACGGTTCATTTTCGCGTCGACGCGGATACATACGAGGACCTTGCCGAGCTAGATGCCAAAGTGTTCTTTGCCCGCCCAGATCTAATTTTACACATATCGCATGTGGACCCTAAAGGGGGATATTCATCAGGATTTTTGGGGCGACTTGCCCAATTGAAGCATGTGTCTGCCTTGCAGCTTGATCTTTCGCAGGCACAGGATTTGACGATTTTGGGTGCGATGAAGCAACTGCAGTTTCTAAGGTTGATTTCACCTGCAAAGGCAACCCGGCTCAATTTTATTGAACACTACAACCAACTAACCTTTCTTGAACTCCGCGGCAAATTCAAAGATTTTGCTTCCATTGCAACATGCCTAAGTCTCAACACCATCATTCTGAACTGCTCTATTGAATCACTCGATGTGTTGGCTGAACTGCCCATGCTTCAATATCTGTCCCTGGATCATGGCGAGTTAAAAGGTGGACTGGATGTATTGACAGAGTCAACTATCTCGATGTTGAAGCTAAGCTCTGTTCGCAAGCTGACGAGTGTTCAGGGAATCGAACAGATGCATGGGCTAGAGTATCTGCATCTGTCCTTGCCCAAGCTGGAGCAGTTATGCGACTTTTCCCAGATGACCTGCCTCAGACAGCTCGAACTGGACTATATGAAATCGTTGCGGGATACCGAACATCTATGGACAGCCGGCACTTTGGAATCTATTGAACTAAAGGAGATAAATACGGCGCTCAAGGCGAATTCTTTTGCTGGACTGACCGAGCTGGAGCACTTGCGCCAAATTGATTTTCGTTATATTGGTGTGAACAAAGGACGGATTGCCGCTATGCGTGATCACCTGGCCAAGGCAGGAAAGTCGAATTTGTTATATGAAAATATTCCTGAGCATGAACGCATGAATTCCATAGGCATTGCACACTTGTCGCATGTATTAATGTAGACGGTCTTCAGTCCAGCGTATGTATACATAGCGAACCCGCACTGAACGAACCGGTTGTGCGGGCAGATGTCATCGCTATCTAAGTGTTCATATCCGTTAATGCGGGTATGTTGATCTCTTTCACGCAGGCCGCCTTGGATAAGCTGATAATACATCGAACGACGGCGACCATATCCTGTAAGGGAATACGGGTTCCGTCATACTCGGCGAGTGCACGTTCCATTCCGTCTTCATAAGGAATCGCTGCCGCCAGTTCTCCCGGGTTGATACATGTCACCGCGATGCGGTCCTCTCTCGTATGCTCTCTTAGAGCTTCCGTAACACCCCGTATGGCAAATTTGGAGGCGACAAATGAAACCTGGCTGTTGCCTGCATTGCTCAAACCGGCTGTTGAACCGATCAGGATGATCTTGCCTGCCTCTGACTGGCGAAGATGAGGCAGTAAAGCCTGTATACATACAATCGTTGAGGTCACATTCACATGAATAAGTTGACTGATATCTGCGGGTTCATCCCGATCAAACGTATAGTGCTCTTCAAATCCTTCCTTCTCCCAGATCCCCACGTTATAAATAAGCACATCCAACGTCTCGCCTTGAAGCTGGTTGGCAATATGCTCCGCGGCCTGAAGTTCGGAAAGATCGGCCTGAATCCATATTCGCTGGACGCCATCCTCTACGTTCAGACTTTCCGGCTTGCTGCGGGAAACCACCCAGACTTTATCACCGGACTGTGGCACACCTCTAACGAATGCGTCACCCAATCCCTTGCTTGCACCAAAGACAATTATATTTTTCATACGGAACACTCCTTGTTGAATAGCATTTAGTGAATATACATTAATCTATATCTTACTATAGAGGTGATGTATGGAACATGAAGTTTGAATGAGGTATGTTTCATCCTTGGCATAGAAAAACCACCCCTGTCCCGCAAGAACGGGAGAGAGGTGGTTGAACAGATCGTGATGACATTAATGGTAAAGTTTTAACTCGGCAATGGACCACCACCACTCGGGAGTGTCCGCGGTCAAAACCATTTTGATGTATCGCGCGGTTTGTTTGGAGAACGTATGTGAAATGACGGGTTCTGTTCCCAGGACTTCCGTAACTCCATTCCAGTGCTCGCCATCATCAGAAGTGAATAACTGGAAACTGCGAGCATAATCGTTACTGCTGCTCCCCGAATCCATGGTCAAGCGGCTGAAGCTCTGCTTGCTTCCCAGATCAATCTGGACCCATTGAGCGGCGTGTTGACCAGATGAAGAGGTCCAGCGTGAATTCAGATCGTCGTCGAGCATCGCCACAACATCTCCAGAGGTGGAGGCAGTCGCTGTCCATGATGTTCGATCCAGTTCAGCAGGTAGCAGATGATCCAGTTCCCCGGATATCCAGGGCGTCTGATCAGCGGTATAGACCTCTAATTCAGCTACGGACCACCAATGAGCATCAGTACCCGTCTGTACGACCTTAATATAACGTGCTTCATGTGATGCAAAGGGGATAGAAAGCAGCGGATATGATCCTTCACCCGAAGCCAGGGCTTCCCCCCATTGCTCTCCATCCAGGGAAGTAAATACTTCATAACCGCGAGCAAAGTCTTCCCGGCTGTGCGCGCTGTCCAGCACAATCCGATTCACTGGCTGCGAGGCCCCCAGATCAATCTGAATCCATTCGCCGCCTGTTTGAGTCTGACCGGAGGTCCAGCGTGTTTGGTCCGAGCCGTCGAGTATAGCCGCTGCATCGTCTCCGGAGGAAGTGGTCACGGACCAGCCGTCTGGCAGCAACCGCTTTTGTTTGCCCGTTCCATTATGATGAATAAACAACTCGGAGATAGACCACCATTGATCGGAATTCCCGATCTGTACCACCTTCACATAACGTGCCTGCTGTTCAGGGAAGGTGATGGACATGCGTCCAGGCGTGCCTTCGCCGCCTGCAATGGACGTGCCCCAGTGTTCGCCGTCATCCGAGACATAGATCCGATACTGTCTCGGATAGTCGTCTTTCGCATGACCCGGGTCCAATTCTATGGCATCGAAAGAACTCTTTTGGCCAAGATCAATGGTAATCCATTGTCCTTCGATTTGTTTCCTCCCATTGGTCCATAGGGTATTTGAACTTCCGTCCAGCATATTGGCCGTCACATCTGCTCCTTGAGTAGAGGAGGCGGTTACGATCCATGAAGAGCGATCTGGAAGCGATACAGGCTGTGGGAGGTCCGGTGTTGCGTCAAGTTTACCAAATCGGGCAAGCTTGAGTTCAGAGATAGACCACCAGCTGTCCGCAGAGGAAGTCAATACAATCTTGACATAACGGGCGGTTTGCATGCCCAATTCCACGGACAGACTTGGAGATGTTCCAGCGCTCTCTGCGATAGGCTGGCCCCAATTCTCGTTATCTTTGGATACGTAGATTTCGTACCCGTGAGCATAATCACCGCCGCTGTTGCCGGAGTTCATGAATACCGTATCCATAGACTGTTCGCTTCCCAGATCAATATGCAGCCAATCGCCGGGCTGCTGGATCTGTCCGGATGACCAGCGTGTAGTCAGATCACCGTCGACCATGCGCTCTACCGGCTCTGAACTGGAGGATGCCGTAATGGTCCATTGGCTCCGATCGAGATAGACTACACCCTGAGAGGCATCCGGCTGTTTAACAACGGAATGTTCCAGCGGGTTAACCTTTACTTGCGCTTTGGCATAAACGGTAGCCGAACCCAAAGCGCCATTGGCATTGTAGAAATGCACTGTTTTGACAGTGTCGGACGGATTCCAGATTTGCGCTGTATAGACGCCGTCTTTTTCGTACACGGTTGCTGCCGGATCATCTGCCCAGATTTCCATCGTGCGTGTTCCTGTAGAAGCCATGCTGTGCATGAACCAGTACGCGTTAAAGACTTCATTTTGCTGCATCTCGCTCGTATTCCATTTGGCTAGAGCACCTTGCGGGTCTCCAATGGACTGGAACGGCCAGATAATATGTTGCCATGTGCGCTCCTGCTGACCGCCCAGATCCTTGATGAGACCATTGTAGAGAGCCTTAGTATTCTGCGGATCACGTCCATAATAGGTCATCCATTCCGCTGGCGGCAGCCAGTGAATACCGTAAATGTGCTCGGCTTCATTCGAGAAGTACGTTCCATACAGGTAGGCACTGCCGTACACATGACCTACCGTAGCATGTTGGTAATCCTCCAGCCAGTTATCCCCGTCATAATTAAACCAGTATTGCTCGGCAGCCTTTTCTTCAGTTACGAAACCCCAGATTCCGGTGTCGCGGTAGGCTTTGTTGCCTGTCACCTCACCCCACATATATTGTCCGACCCAACTAAAGAGGGCTTCACCTGCCGCCTCCTGGTTATTCCCGCTGCGATTATCGGCGTAACCACCCGCCCAGGAGTGACCTGCGTACGCATCAAAATTGCGAAGCCTTGGAAACTGATCATCTGTCCGTGAAGGATTGGCATAGTCCCGAATCAGAAGGTCAACCATGTCGCCGTAATCTTGCAAAAATGCTTGGTCATATGTGGCCAGTACAGCCGATGCAAAAACGTAATAGCCGTAGGTAAAATGATGATCTGTCAATCCGGTATTAACACCAAATCCACTACCGTAAGGGAAAATGGTTCCCCACTCATCCGAATAATAAAAATAATACGAGTGCAAAGGTTCATCCGGCGAATAAGTATACCAATCTGTCAAAATGTTTCGAAGCAGGGACAGATAGTGGTCTCGCCTTACCGTATCTCCGATCTGGTCGCTGATGAGTACACCCAGCGCAAGCGGATGAAGCTTTTTCCCTTGCCAGTAAGGATCCTCGCTCATCAGATTGCCTGCCGTATCCGCATCAAGCTGATCCAGATAGCTGATTAATTGTGCACGCGAGTAGGTCGGATCATCCGGCTCAACAAACTGCGGAATAATGCCATAGAATCGATCCTGTGTCGTAAACGTATTGCCTTCACTTACTTTCATCATGCCGCGAATGGAAGGGTAAGCAAGCTCCGTTAACGGAGTAGTCGCCAGTTTCCATTGGTGCGGGAACAAGGCCATGAGTGTCTCGGAGGAAAAGCCTGCCCGTTTCGTCTGGGTTACCGAGTTGAAGGTAGTCGTTACCAGTGAAGTGCTCTCGTTATAATTGTAGTCCACTTGGGTATCGGTAACAAAGGCGTAGGCGTGCTGGTAATAATAAGGCAGCTCTGCCGCGGACGGCAGGGTAGCCAGTGACAGATAGTTTTCGCTCTGGCCCAGCTTGATCTTGATCGTATTGCCAAGTTTCATAAATACGGTTCCTTCAGGTGCAAAGATCCCGTAATTTCTTTTAAAGGTCTGAGGCTTGGGCGCTCTGTCCTGATTGGTTATTTCAACGCCGATATGATCGGCCGTCAGTGATTCTCCATCCTTCAGAACAATTTCACGGTTCTGATCATCGAAGAGACGTGTGATGTTGGGCGAACGAACAATAATGGTATCCGGGTTATCGAAGGTGTTGTACAGGAAAGGGGAACCCTTCACAAACGTGGTGTTCATTTTGGCCGTTTCATCATCACTCATGATGATCGTGGAGGAATAATCTCCATATCCCGCCACCTTGGTATTGACCTCCGCCGGATTCATATTGCTGGTGGTCATGATCAGATCCGGTTCCCCGTCAGCGTCCATAGAACCGCCATCAGCCGAAACGTAACCAGCTCCGGGGTTCAGAAGTTGAAGTCCTTGTTTGGTATATCTGCTTTTGAGTGGGAGTGTGACCAGACTGTTGCCATCCCCCAGATCAGATACAAGAATAGACTGCCACCAGTTATTGGAAGGGAGAGGCGCCGTAATATCAGCCGTACGATTTTTCGGATTTTTCGGCTGCAGCATCGTGATGTCATTTACAGCGTAACTGCCGGAACCCATCTGTACGGATGACGGTTCAGGGATATTCGGAATGGTATGCACAGGTTTGGCATCACCTTCGATATACTCGTAGACATCAAATGCGTACAGGGAGTATCCGTTGGTTGTTCCTCTGCCAAGTCCGGCCAATTTCACATACCGTGCTTCGGCGTATACCGGAATTTCATCCCGTCCACCGTTGCTGTGCAATTCCCGGTACAATGTAGTCCATTGCTGTGCGTCATTGGATACTTGAATATCATATGCACGTCCGAAAGCGTTTTCCCATTGCAGGGATACGTTCCCGATTTCCCGGATCAGTCCAAGGTCTACAACAATCCATTCCTGATCCTTGTAGATGGAAGACCAGCGTGTATCTGGATTGCCATCCGTTACATTCCGAGCTTCGTAATTCTTTTTTTCCATTTTGGCTTTATCCTCGGCTGAACGGCTAGGCTCATCAATTTCTTCCGAAGACGCTGTAACCGGTTGTCCAAGTGCAAGGTTCATGGCTGCTGGTTTGGGCGGTGGATTTGCTCCGCCCGTCCCGTATACATTGAATTCGTATACAGAGATGCCATAGGCTTGCTGTGCTCTTTGATGGCTGAACAAGCGCACATATCGTGCCTCTGCTGTGACCTCAATTTCGTTCAGGCCGCCTTGTCCCTTTGTTGTGGAGTAAACAGACTGCCAATGGACCTCGTCGTTGGATACTTCCAGATCAAAGCTGGAAGCATACGCATTTTCCCACTCGATGGAGATGCCCGAGATGGAGGCCACCGCGCCTAAGTCAACATAGATCCACTGCGGATCTTGCTGCCATATGCTTTCCCAGCGGGTGTTTTTGTTGCCGTCAACCACATGGTCTGCCGTATTGCCGCCCAGAGATGAGGAACTGTACACCGGCCGGTTCAGGGATAACAGATGATGTTCCTCATCTGCGGCGTGCACTTTTGAGATTGGCCACAGCGGGATGCTGCTAATCAATAACAGAACAGATAACATCAAGTTGATGTAGCTGTGGCGTGTGTTTCCTTTTTGACTCGTTCTTACCTTCATATGACTCTCCTTCTCCTTTGTTAGCCCTTTCCATCTCACCAGATAGAGCTTATCTTTTTCCCTTACTCGCTACCGTATGTATCATTCTGTTCTCCCGTGTTGCATTTGTGAGATGTGAATCCAATGCTCAACACGGGATATTCAGGTGCCCCAATGTGTATATCGATCATTTGGTCTGGAATATAAAGGTTTTTTAATCGTTTTCGTGGAAAAGGAGACATATGTCCTACATAATGTATGGGGAATGTGCAACTGTGAAATCAAGACTCGGGCTGGTTGTTTTCCAATAATACAACGTCTTCGCCCCGCTGCTGTCTGAGAGCAATATTGTCCCTTCCCCAAGTACACATGACATCCACGATGGTATTGGCGGTAACGCCATACTCTGTAAGTCCATATTCCACTTTGGGAGGCATCTGCTGGTAGACATGTCTGGTGACAAGGCCGTCCCGTTCCAGCTCGCGCAATTGTTGAATTAACACTTTTTGCGAAATGCCGGGGATGCTTCGCTCTAATTCGCCCGTTCTCTTTACCCCGGACATCAACAAACAGATGATCAAGGCTTTCCACTTGCCGCCTATAATTTCGAGCGTTGCTTCAATGCCCAGATTGTATTGTTTCATCCTGATTCACCTCAGTTTAAGTTTTACGTGTTTTATAGGGTGTAACTATTTATTTTCTCACGGTTCTGACACGGAAGTCCATACACACTTTGAGGTAAGTACCTTACTTCATTGTGTGTATTTTCTTTTGACTGGATGTGGCCGATAATGGTCCATATTCAAGTATAGAAACCAACACCCTGGAAGGGAAGAGAGGAACTTATGATGAAAACACTTGTTATTCTGGCACATCCCGATATGAAAAGTTCGAGAGTCAATCGTCGCTGGAAGGAGGAGTTGCTGCAGTATACAGATGATATTGCTCTTCACGAATTATATACGACCTACCCCGATTGGAAGATTGATGTAGCCCGAGAACAAGAGTTGCTGGAGACGCATGATCTTATTATGTTGCAGTTCCCGTTATATTGGTACAGTTACCCACCGCTGTTGAAAAAATGGTTTGATGATGTGTTCACCCATGGATGGGCGTACGGATCGAAAGGGAATCGATTGAAGGGAAAGCGAATGGGACTGGCAATCTCCATAGGGGATAAACAGGAGAATTATGCGAAAGATGGTTCTATCGGTTACAGCGTTGAGGAACTTGTTGCACCTTTCATAGCAAGCATGAATCATGTAGGGGCTCAGGCGGTGCCACAATATGCAGTCTATGGAGCCTCATTCCAGGCTTCCGATGAAGAGATTAACCGAAGTGCTGAAGGATACATGCGTTATATAAAACAGCACCGGACTTTTTGAATTTAAAAGGTGAATATTCTCATAAGAAATGTATTGAAAAGAACCTGGCTCCACACATGATGGAGTTCCAGGTCCTGATCGATAACTGAATAAAATCACATTTATTCTACGCGGAAATAATCGAAATCTGCATATCCTCCGGTAGACTTCGTTGCATAATTGAATAGTGCAAACCGATATCCCATAAAGTGTGGCAGTGTGTAAGACATTTGAAGTGTATTGCCAAGGGATATCCAGTTGTTTCCATCCAGACTATAAGCAAAGTAGGCTTTGTCTGTCTGGTTCGTAAAATCACAGATGACGCGGAGATAGATTCTGTTCTGGTTCAATGGCACCGTTGCTACTTCGGTCATGGTGCCGGAACTGGCATTGGCCATAACGATGGATTTGGTGCTGCCCGTCATCTTTACGCCGACAAAGCCGTATCTGGCCTGAAAAGCAGCAAGTCCAGCATAATCACCATCCTTCATGCCTGCTGTATCCAAAGCGGTAATGCCCGTGCTTTTTGGACCAAAGGTTCGTTGTGTCAGTGTGTTGCGGGCTTCCAACAGGTTTTTGCTGATTTTGCCTGCGGTTAGCCGCATGAAACCGGGTCGCTGGAGCAGGGACCAATTGGCAGCATCGGGGTTATGATTCCATTGCCAGTATGGAGCCAGACTGGATGTGCCGGTAGATGAATTGCTTGTCAGTGAGACGTCATCTACATAAAATACCATCAGATCATTGGTCGGGTCCGGATTCGAGTTATACGGTGTTTCCACAAAAATAAAGCTTTGGGACAGGTCTGCGTTCGATGGAACAGTATACGTACCCTGAAGGGTGCCCCATTGTCCGCGGGTTAGCGTTGCACTGCCCATAATGCTAATTCCGGTATAACTTGCACCGTTCTGGATGCTAAGATTGAACGTTTTGGTTGCGGGACCAGCGGTGTATTTGATCTTAGCCGAAAAAGAGTACGTTTCCCCTGGTAACAGCTTACCTGTAACCATCTGTTTGGCACCGCCTGCTGTCTGCTGTCTGCCGCTGACGAGCAGGCTTTTGGTACCGCTAAACGCTTCGGCATTCGTTAAGCTGATGGTTGCTGTATTGTTGCTGGTCCACGGCTGAATGGTGCTGTCCTCAAAGCCGCCGTTCACTAACAGTTGCGTTACTGAGGGTGTACCTGATGTGGTTGCGTTGAACTCATCCGACCCGTAGATTTTGGCAGCAGGCTGACCTTCAACGGGCATATTCATGTTAAGAGGAACCTTACCGTTCACCCCAAACACAGGCCAGTTATCCGACCATGTCACCGGCACCAGATAGGGAATGCGTCCAACAGCCCCGCTATCTCTGAACAGCAAGCCGTACCATGCACCGGATGCGGTATCCACGATGCCTCCTTGGGCAATGCCCGAGTCTCGTAGTACAACTTTACCTGTGTATGGCCCTGTCAATGTGTTTGCACGATAGGCAAGCTGAATGCGACCATCACCCGAAGGCCAGGCAATCAGGAATACATAGTACATGCCGTTGATCTTCTGAATATGTGCTCCTTCTGCCTTTACAATCATGTTAGAACCAGCTATACTGCTCGCGTTTGGAATCAGAACCTGATTCAGCCCTCCGGCCTTGACGGCCTTCGCATCAGGTGTCAGCTCAATGATACTGATGTTATCACTGCCATGAACAAGAAAGGTTCGATTCCCGTCAAACAAGAGGGAGGGGTCATGGTAATAACTGTTCAGTGTGTAAGGTGTCCATGGGCCTGTTTCGATATTGCTGGTCTGATAAATATATGTCTTGCCCGTGGAAAGTGAGCCAAAAGCCACATAATATATCCCATTGTTGTACCGCAAGCTGCTTGCCCAGGAACCGCGCCCATACTCGTTTTGTCCGTTGTTCAGATTTTGTATATCCCCGTTTCCAAGCGTATCATACACATAGTTTACGATGCTCCAGTTGACCAGATCATAAGACTTCATCACAGGTACACCCGGATTCATATGCATCGTTGTGCTGGTCATATAGAAGGCATTGCCCACCCGGATGACATCACTGTCAGGAACATCCGCATAAATGACCGGATTGCTGAACGTTGATGCGGAAGCGGTAGGACTTGTCGTTGACAGCGATGCCACAAGTAACGGAAGAGAGAGCAGAAGCGTACAGATTTTTTTCCACATAACTTGTCCTCCCAAGTCTATCTTGACCTTTGTGTTATTGTGAGTGTTCAAGATAATCAATATAAGCATCCCACGTGCCATTATCCGTTGTTACGACCAGCTTAACTTCCTGATTGCCTGTAGCATGTGTGATGTTCGACAGGGTCTGTACGGTCGGTTGTGTACCGGTAAAGTAGAATGAACCCGCCGTTACACCCCCGATGACAAGATCCACACGTGCCGTCTCATTGTTGTTGGAAGCACCGCGGACAGAGAAATGATGGGTTGGGAAAGCATAATATTGATTGTATGCTGCATAATCATTGTTGGCGTAGAGTGCTACTCCATTAAAAGGGGAGCTGATCACACCGGCATATTGACCGCCAAGTGTCATGTTTTCCGTTTCGATGCGAGTAACGGACGGGTTAGGATTGGGGTTGGGGTTGCCACCCGAACCGGATGTAAACTGCCAGTAATCCAGTTTGAACAGGTTTCCATTACCTGAGCCTGTAAACACCAGATACAAACGATGTACGCCCGTAGCGTTGGTTACATTGGTCTCCATCTCGCGCCACGTTTGCGCACCGCCGGTTGAGCTTACATTAAGTGTTCCAACCAGAGGACCTGTCGGACTGTCCAGTCGTACCTCGATGTTGCCATTTCCGGTAGAAGCGACATTAGCCTTGAATTTGGAGGCTCCAGCTGATCCAAAATCCACATTGCCGACCGCGATCCAATCTCCATTATGAATATTAGTGACATTCTGATTGGCTACAGGTCCACCGCTCGCTTGACTCGGCTCAGTGTTAATGCCTGCTTGCCAGCCAATGGTTTCCGCTTCCACCCGGACATACGGGTTGAGGTTGGTCGTTTGGGATACACCAGTCATGTTACCCTGCACTTCCTGGATGGTGCCATCCGCGTTGTGGGTCAGCTTGTTAATGTGGGTGGAACGGTACCCTTTGCCATCCCCGAGGAATGCCTTACTTACTGTTTGTGCATGGTATGCCACATACCATTCGTTGTTGAACTGGAATACGGCATGGTGGTTATTGCCGCCTACACCGAAGAACGTACCGGGATTTTTCAGAAAGTGGCCTTTATACGTAAAAGGGCCCATTGGGCTGTCGCTGACCATGTATCCGATCTCACCTTTTGGATATGCAGCGGGATGTGTTCCCGCGAAGTTGATGCAGTAGGAGTAGTAATATTTGCCGTTATACTTATGAATACCGGAATCTTCGAACATATAAGGAGAATCAATCGTAACGGCACTGCCCACCACGCTGATCATGTCGGCACCGAGACGAATGACCCGAGCTGTTTTGGGATTGGCAATGGAAGCAGCATTGGTATCGTTCGGAATACCCCCTCCAGCATACAGGTAAGCAGAGCCATCATCATCGACAAGTACAGCCGGATCAAAGAGCCAGGTTACACCTGACATACCTGGTGTTCCGTGCGTCAAGAGGGCACGTCCGATTGGGTCGGACCAAGGACCGATGGGGGAATCCGCTGTGAGTACCCCAATACCTCCGCCCGAGTTGGCAAAATACAGGAAAAATTTCTCTTTGCCAGCAATAGTTTTCTTCGCCATGGCAGGAGCCCAGGATTGGGTAGCCCATTTGGCAATACCTTGTCCATTATTGGCATTATTCGCACCCGCTACAGGGATGGAACCATGGTCTGTCCAGTTCACCATGTCAGCTGAAGAGATGACGTTAATTTTCCCGATGGTGCTGTACTGGTTCTCTCTGACAGAGCCGTCACTGTTGTACAGATATGCATCACCTGTCATGTAGACATAGACGCGATTGTTATGGACGAGCACATAAGGGTCAGCTCCAAGTTTGTGATCGATGAGAGGATTGGAATTTCCAGGAAGTTTGGCTACAGCTGCATTGGCTGCATGGCTTGATTCAACGGGTAGGGTGACAAAGATTAGCAGACACGCCAACAATAAAACTAGCGGTTTACGGATCATACATTTCGCCTCCATGAGATTGGATTAGTGGTGATCGAAAGTTAGAATAGCAGAGATGATGAAATGCTGAAAAAATGAAGAGATGTCCCTCATGTCACCCCCTTTTTTAATAGTTGTTAGGTCAGTTGTTAGGTTATGTCATGCTGTTATATATGGTTTAAGCCAAGCGACCTGTACACCGTGTGCGTGGTCACGGGGATAAGGGAATGGCTATAACCCAAAGTAAGCCTGCATCTTTGTGTGGGATTAGAAGTGCTATAATCTGTCAGGTTTCTTTTTGTAATCGCTTTCAATAAAATGGGTTAGAACTGGAATTTGGCGAAAAAAGAGATTTGACCACATCTAAATGTAATTATTTTTCATATTTTCTTTTAAATGTTTATTAACTTGACGATATCATATCACAATTTTAAGATATTACAATCTTTTTCTATGTTGAAGTAGAGGATGAAGAAGAACATTACTCTCTCGCTAGAATTAAAACGGATGGATCAGCTTTAAATGAGTTTATAATCTCATGAAATAAACACAGATATATAGACACGTCTTAAGCAGCGGCCGTTTCCCTGTCAATGAATGGGGAGTCGGTCGTTTTTTTGCTGGAATCGAGTGGGGTTATCAGACCAAAGACTCGCCCACTTGTTGCTCGACTTTTACGAGTATCAATCGTTTGCTGTTGTGCCTGTTCATTCATTGCATAGAATCACGGGTTGTACAGGGTTGTTGTTTATTGACAATGGTGAACTTGCCCCCTGTGTTTTGTCCACACCGTTGGTTTTGTTCTTGAATATTACTATCAAGTGAGCTTATGCCAAAACCTGCTAGAGTATGAGGTTCATAAAAAGGTGGGATGGGGAAAAATGTCTATTTTATCAACAGGTCCGATAGAAAACAACCCGGTTTCTGGACTTAGACCGACACAACGGGTAACGATTCAATTGGTAAGTCAGACTGATGTGGATTCTGTAACAGTATCCATTCAGGGTTATGTGCTAAGCACAACCAGAACACTGTATGTAAGTGAAGTGATTAGTGTAGCCCCTAACGAAGCAGTGACGAGAGATTATTTTGCAGATTTAGATGCGTTTGAGTTTGTTTTTGGAACGGATGTGGCAGGTGCGGAGGAAGTGGGGATTTCCGTGTGGGGCAAACAAGCTTCCGGACAATTGGTTGATGCACACCGGGTGGTGGAGTACGAGGAAATAGTTCAAAACACTTAGGAAAAAAGATATCCCAATCCCATGAAGAGGAGATGTAGCGATGAGCTTTTTATCAACAGGGCCGATAGAAAATAATGCGGTTAGTGGTGTAAGACCGACTCAGACAGTTACAGTCAAGATCGATAACCGCAGTAATGTGGCTACCTCAACCATACAAATACAAGGGTATTACATGAGTGGTGGAATGAGAGTTCTGTATATCAGTGAGACTTTTGACCTTGCACCCAATCAGGTAATAACTAACAACTACTTTGCCAATCTGGATGCCTTCGAGTTTACTTTTACAACAACAGCGACGATTAATGATCCTGTTCAAGTATCCGTATGGGGTAAGAGCAGCACAGGCTCTTTGGTAACAGCCCACCGTTTGGTTTCTTCTGAATTGCTAGGCGAAATCCCGAGCATTACTGGGGCAACCGGAGCAACAGGAGCAACGGGCACCGCCGGTACAACCGGAGCTACTGGAGCGACAGGTACAGCAGGTACAACTGGAGCAACAGGAGCAACGGGCACCGCCGGTACAACCGGAGCAACAGGAGCGACAGGCACCGTAGGTGTAACCGGAGCAACAGGAGCGACAGGCACCGTAGGTGTAACCGGAGCCACAGGAGCAACAGGTACAGCAGGCGTAACCGGAGCTACCGGAGCAACAGGCACCGCAGGTACGACTGGAGCAACCGGAGCGACAGGCACCGCCGGTACAACCGGGGCTACTGGAGCGACAGGCACCGCAGGTACGACTGGAGCAACAGGAGCAACAGGAGCAACAGGTACAGCAGGCGTAACCGGAGCTACTGGAGTGACAGGTACAGCAGGTACAACCGGAGCTACTGGTGCAACGGGCACAGCAGGTACAACTGGAGCTACTGGTGCGACAGGTTCTGGAGCAATTATTCCTTATGCATCAGGACTTCCGGTTGCGTTGACTACGGTATTGGGCGGCCTTCTGAATACCTCCAGTTTAGTAGGTTTTGGCAACAGTACTACAGGCATCAGTGTTAGTGGCGGAGTTATTGATCTCACAGGCGCTGCTGGCACTTTGCTTAACTTCGCTTTCTCCGCATCGCGTACCGGAACGATTACTTCACTGGCTGCATATTTCAGCACGACAGCCGGACTGAGCTTGGTTGGATCTACAGTAACCATAACTGCACAATTATTCCGCTCCACTACACCGAATAACTCCTTTACAGCTGTACCTGGTGCATTGGTCACTTTGGCTCCCCCACTCACCGGAATTCTGGCACTGGGCACAATATCCAGCGGATTGACTACAGGACTGAGCATTCCGGTGGCCGCAGGTGACCGCCTGCTTATGGTCTTCTCGGCATCAGTAACAGCCGGTCTTGATGTAGCTACAACCGTGGCCGGATATGCAAGCGGCGGTCTGACCATCACTTAACGGAAAATTATATATCAAGTTGTTAGACAGGGGCCCTTGCCAGTATGGCGAGAGGTCCCTGTTTATATGTGAGCACATCGGTAACAGGATAGCTATAAAATGCTATCATAGATTATTATGACCGCTTTTTAGGACAGGTTGAAAACAGTCCTTCACTCTTAACCTACCCCAAGGATACGTATATAAAATTGGGTTGGGTGGGAGAACAGATAAGTCTGATGAGCGCCGTGTTCATAGTCTTCCAAAGGTTACGATTAATGCCAGAACCATAAAAAGGATATTCACGCCAAGCTCCCGATACTCACTGCGCCGAATATGAAACAACATCCCAAGAAATGCGACCGCTGCCAGAGCCATTGCGGCGATCGGCGTAAGCAGCGGAGCTATGTTCAGCGCCCACGGCAAAACGAGGCCCAGCGCTCCGAGCAGCTCCGCGATTCCGATCAGCACAACCAGACTTTTTGGCACATCATCGACCCAGGCCCACATCTTTCTTGATGACTCGATACGAATAGTTTTCATCCATCCCGAATATACGAAACCTGCCGCTAATATGATTTGTACGATCCATAACGTTATATCCATCGTTTCTTTACCCCTCACTTGTTCAATTTTGATGTCTGCCTCTATACTAAAGTGAGAAAGTCCAATCAGGAAGTAGGCACTTAAACCTAACCAGGTAACCAAAAGTATACCCTCGTATGACTAGAAAGTGAGGAATTCAGATGACGGTGTATTGCAAATTTGGAACGGCGCTGGATATTCTTACGGGCAAATGGAAATCTTTAATTCTTCTACGCCTGCTAAGCAATAGCACAATGCGGTTCAGCGAATTACAAAAAGCCATTCCCGATATTTCGAAAAAGATGTTAGCCCAGCAGTTGAAAGAACTGGAGTATCATGATATTGTGCATCGCGAAGTGTATGCGCAGGTTCCTCCAAAGGTTGAATACTCGATTACGGAGTATGGACAGCTCATGAAACCTGTGCTTCAGACAATGAGCGACTGGGGAGTAGGGCATATGCAGCATATGGATAAGCTCTACGGTAAAGGAGCCGAGGCAGGGGCAAACGAATCCGATCTTCAAAAAGTCGATTCCTTGCAGTAAACGTCTCGGTTCCATACAAATCACACGCCAAAAAGCCCGCAAAGATTGCGGGCTTTTTCTTTCCAGTCAATCATCTATCTGTGAATCTCGCCAGCAGATTTGGCACCTTGATTCTCAAGCCAAGGGATCAGTTCAACCCATCTATGTCGTTTGGCTGTGTCCAGTGGAGTCATTCCATCCCAGGTGGCTATCCAGTTCAGTTCGGCGCCTCGGTTAAGCAAGTATTCGGCTGTTTCTCTACGACCTCCATGGCAAGCACACCAGAAGGCAACGGTTACTACATCGGGTGGGGAAGAGGAGGTGCTTGCTCCCCAAGGATAACGTTCCGAGAGTTGGACGCCTTTGAAATGATCTTGTATGGCGTGAATATTTCCAAGGGCTGCCGCATGCCAAAGGGCAAAGGTCGCCCCGCGCTCAACCAAGCGTAGTGCTGCATCCCATTGCGCGAATGCAATAGCATCGTCCAGCGGTGTACCACCGGCGATCACCGCGCCAGGCGCTTCAATGTCTGCGCCAGCATCCAGAAGGGCATCGAGCACTTGAACGTCATTGGAGCTTGCAGCCCAATGCAAAGGTGTCTCGATATGTGGACCGACAAAAGGAGCATTCAAGTTCGCTCCAAACTTGGTTAATAATCGCACCGTATCCGCTCCATGAGGGAAGTGCCCCGGCCAATCCGTAACCACGTGCAGCAGCGTTCGAGAGATACTAGAATCCGAGTCTATGTTGTTAGGCTTTCTTTCCAAGATTCTTATATTTTCCAATCCCGGATTCTCTGCCAGCAGTTGCTGTAACGATGGGATATCTCCAGTATGAATGGCCTGAATAACGCTCACGGCAAGTCGTTCATCTTCGTAAATAAATTCCATCCTCAAATCTCCTTCCAGAGTTATATCCATATTCCTGTGTATGGTTCTTATCACATAAGCATCTGAACTGCGCATCTGGCATGATACTCCGCGAGACCTCTAGCGAATTGCTGATCGGGGAACTGTCTATGAAGCAGTTTCAGTCCTCCTGATATCAGGGACAAATGATGGCAAAATCGGTAAAATGTCATCCGCTCCGGGTCGAGATCATTATTTTTTAAGTGCTGATAAAAGTCTCCAAATCGAAACTCCAGAAAACTATGCTCATGTTCGAGATCGAAGAATCCTGCGCCCTCAATATCAATAAGACATGGTTGCATCGCAGAATCTATCCATATATGATCCGGACCTAGCTCTCCATGAATGAAACTATAGAGGTCTCTGGGCTGAATTGCTGCTTCCAATTCGGATAGTTTCTCAAGCAGCCTTTCTTCATTTTCTCTAATATCGGTCATGTGCCTGGATGCATAGGATAAGGCTGTTTCCGCATCGAACCGCTTGACTTTGTAGCAAGGCTCAGCCTTTTTTTGGTTATCGTTGGCGTTTCCATAAACGTTTCTTTGAATGTTATGCATATGAGTCAACATATCCCTGATCCGTTGAAACAACGCATCCCGATCTTTGGGATTGTTATGCTGGAAATAGGCTTCGGCCTTCTGTCCATCCACATACTCAACAAGAGCAAAATCATAACCGTACCGGCCTCTATCGTTATTCAGATCATACAAGGCTGGCGTTCGAATTCCATGTTGAGCGAGAAAGCGAGTGTTCAAAGAAAAAAGTTCGCTGCCATAGGCACTATGGAACTTGGGTTCATTCAAGATCTCTTCCTGAAAATAGTTGCTGGAAATATCCCAAACGTACAACAGGCAAGTGAACCCATTCTTGAAGTCCATTTTGTAAATGACTTTTTGTGCGCCTCCATGAACTCTTGCACACTGCGTCAAGTGGTAACCGTTACCAAATACATTGTACACATAATCCTGTAATTCTTCATGAGTAAGATGGTTGTTGGACATCATTGATTTATACTCCGTTTCATCTGTAGTTGCCGGCCAGCAATCTAAATATATAGAACATTTTTCCAAAAATATAGACTGTTTCTTTTCGATCTGTTAAAGTGTTGCTTAAGGTCTGTATATTCATATTTCATATGTATATCAAAGCAAGGGGCAGGGCACTCATATTCATGAGTAACCCGGCCCCTATTTTGCATTTTGCATGCAAGTTAACACTGTATTGACATCAACTTAGACACTTCGAATGTAACCACCGATTCTATACACTAAGTCCACCATCTACAGGCAAAACGACCCCGGTAACAAAAGAGGAATAATCACTAAGCAACCAAGCGGCTGCGTTCGCGATCTCAGCAGGTTCAGCCGGACGCCTGAGAGGTGTCTTAGCACTAATTTGTTCAACAATGTCAGGGTTAATAGAAACCCATTGCTGAATCATATCCGTCATTGTGGTTCCCGGAGCAATGGCATTAACACGGATACCTGCTGGCCCATATTCGACCGCAGCCGTTTGAGTTAGACTGTTTACCGCTCGTTTAGATGCCCCGTAAGCTCCCAATCCCGGATTCCCCTTTAGACTACCCACGCTGCTGGTGTTAACGATAGAACCTGACCCTGAAGTCTCCATCATAGCTTTAATCTGGGCTTTCATGCATAGCCAGACTCCTTTATAATTTACGGACTGAATCAGGTCGAAATCTTCTTCTCTTTCATCCACCAGCGATGATACCGTGACTCCGATGCCTGCATTATTAAAAGCAGCATCCAGACGGCCATATCGTTCCACTGTAGCCTTAACAGCTTCTTCAACGTTGCTTACATCTGACAGATCGGCTGTAAAATATGCTGCATCTCCGCCCGACGTCACAATCTCATCCCTGACTTTGCGCAACTCAGTCTCTGTTCTTGCGACGAGCATCACAGAAGCTCCTTGTTGTGCAAACAGCCTTGCTGCCTCAGCTCCAATGCCTCGCCCCGCACCTGTAATCATCACGATCTTGCTCGCCAACATTTGTCCTGTAATGGTTGTCATATTCATTCTCCTTGCCTGGTATTGTTGATCTCATCAACTGGCTTAAGTATACTTTGACTATTAAATGGTCACGAGAACCTGCTTGATGGTGGGTTTACGAGTGATAGGATAAGGGGGGAGCTTTTACTTGAACGACAGTGAGCGCCGGTTAGCGCTAGGTAATTTCTTAAGAGATTTACGCTCCTCTCTATCTCCCCTTGATGTCGGCCTTTTGCCTGGGAATCGTCGTCGAATACGAGGTTTGCGGCGAGAGGAAGTCGCCGGGATCGCGAACATAGGACTATCATGGTATACACGCCTTGAGCAAGGGCGTGATATCCGTCCGTCGGTAAGTGTACTGGAAAGCTTGGCTTCGGCACTCAAGCTGACACCCAATGAGCGAAGACATCTCTTTCTGCTTGCTGGAGAATCACTGCCTCCTCAATCGACTATTATTGAAGAGAAAATCAGCTCATCCATTCAGGACATGCTGAATGAATTGAATCCGAATCCGGCCTATGTCATCGGGAAAAAGTGGGATTTTCTTGCTTGGAATAAAGCAGCAGATGCTGTATTTACGATTAATAGGATATCACCTCCGCATGATTATAATTTGATATGGCGCCAATTTACGGATCCTGTGTGGAAAGAGGGATCGGAGGATTGGGAGAGTGTCTCGCAGAGAATGATTGCCGAGTTTAGAACGTCAAGAGCACGCTATCTTAACGATGATTCATTCGACAAGTTAATCGAAGATTTGAAGAGGACAAGTGCTGATTTTACGAGGATGTGGCAGTATCACGAGGTGCCAAGCTCCCTTGACGGTTACAAGAAGCTTGTGCACCCCACTTTTGGAGTTGTTGAGTTTGAGCATGTTACCCTACAATTTCCCAATGAACCAGATCAGCGAATCATGATTTATATGCCTCATCCAGAAACAAAATCTCGTTTAGAGCATTACTTCACGCACGAGTAGACAACCGTAAAGATTTAAAAGCACTTCATTTGGAAAGGATACATCACTCTTTGAACTATTATTTTCTGGAATCTCAATATCCACGTAGAGGGTTTATTAGTGGTGGAACGATTTTCACTCCTCAATTAGAGATGAATTATGTGGCGGTAGAGAATCCGTTGCCAGAGGGGACAACCGCAGAGGTTGAGTTATTGTCTTCAGTGCGCAAGATGAATGTAGATTATTTTGAGACGATCACAGGAACGAGACATGTATCAGATCGTTTTAAAAAGCTGTTGGAGGAAGCCAATACAAACGCACAGTTTATTCCGACAACGGTATGTTATCACAACGGTCGTATGGTGGAAGAAACCTATTGGACTGCACATCAGCTGGATCGTTTGGATGTTTTCGATTATGAACGTTCCGAATATGGGCGCAAAGCAGTCATTGCTGCATCTGTAGAACAGCCTCCACGTAAGATCGTCAAAGTTGTATCTCGAATCTGCCTTCATGAAGAGCGAATTGGTGAGCATGAATTTTTTATGCTGGATTATATCCATATCTTCAAACCCATTGTTTCAAAAGGTTTTTACGAAGTATGCCGAAAACATAAGCTGAATCTAAACGTTACAGAAGTCGGAGAGGTAACCTCCTGAAATGCATGGACATCAATGCATAGAAAGCACAAAGAAGCCCGCGTTAGACGCGGGTTCTTAATCTTTATTTTTTCCCCGGTAGCCCCCGAATTCTCCTCATAACTTATTCAGCCGCTCCTGCTGCAGATTGGATTCTGCTGGGCTTTGGCAAGCTAACTTAACTCCCCGATCTATGTGTCATGCTTTTCTTCAACGGATAATCCAATGGATGTAGTCTTGTATCATTTCTTTGCTTCGTGTTCGATTGATTTTATCCGGCTCGAGATACAAATTGAGAGCCATCCCATTCATAAAGGCATACAGCTTTTCCTGTTCCTTCTCTTCATCGGTAGTGCGTAGAAGACCTTCATTTTTCAAGTACGTAATGCAGTTCCTTATTGCGCTTTGCAGGTCCTCATAGTTGGCATCGAACCCTTTTTGCGTTTTTCCATAGCTTACAAATGCAAACCAAACCTCCATTTCCAATAATGTCTGTTCATCAGTCGGCACTAGCTCAAGCAAGTATTCAACAATTCTTTCTTGAGGCGCCAGTTCTTTTGTATTCAGATTCTTTAGCCGAGCAAGTACCTTTTCTTTAACTAACTCCATTGCAAATGCTAGCAGGCTCTCTTGTTTGGAAAAATAATGTCTTAAGGCTCCTTGTGATAATCCGGCTTCCTTCGCAATTGTTCTTGACGTTGCATGATGAATGCCCTGCTCACTAATGATTTTCCAAGTTGCTTCAGCAATAATATTCTTCATTTTCTCATGGTCCACGATTTTTGGCATACACACAGAATATCATATTATTTAACTCAACTGAAATAAATAGACGAAGAAGATGGGATGTGCTAGAGTTTATTTAACTCAACTGAATTAAAAAAAGAGGCAAAGCAACATACCACTCAAGGAGGATAATTGGAATGAATCAGCAATTCAAAGTAATGTTTCCAGGATGGGGAAAGGCAATCGGCCTATTGTGCATGATAATTATATTTGCTGCTGTATTGTGGTTGGTATGGACCGGAAACTTGAATATAAGGTACACAGCCGACCGTGAGGAAGTGATTCCAATATGGCATAGTATATTCCCGGCATTCTTTGGCATTTTCCTAATCCGTATGATTCCTTATGAAAGTCAAAGTCAAGATCCCTCGTCTTATCAACAAATGGAGAAAAATCGCTTGGTCGTTCAATCGATTGTATTATTGCTGTCAGGCGTTTTATTTACGGTTTCTCTGATAACGATAGACCCGCAAGGATTACATTTTCAGCTATATTATTTGGCATTCAAGTTGACGACACTATTGTTCATTCCGTTGATTCTATTGCTGATTTATCGCAAAATAACTGGCGGGCAACAAGACGTAATCTCGAAAAAGCCTCGCTCTCGCGGACACGTCATTGCACCACTGATCGTTATTGTGGTCTGGTGTTATCTAAAGTTTTATTCCCCGATTGCACAACCAGAAGGAGCAATCGAAGCAACCAATATGTCTGAATTACTTTTCTTGGTGTTGATCGGTTTTATGATCAATAGCGTATTGGAGGAAGTTTTTTATCGAGTTTGGCTGCAAACGAGGTTGGAGACTTTGCTTGGAAGATGGCCCGCCATATTACTAGTTTCAATACTATGGTCCATCTGGCATGTCGCCATTCAAGGAAGTGGTCAGTGGGATATGGATGTGGCCACAGTGATTGCAAATCATGGGGTTACGGGTCTCTTTCTTGGTTATCTATGGTCCCGCTATCGCAAAGTATGGGTGATTATCCTGATTCATGGACTCCTAAATGCATCCCCTTACTTTCTATTGCAGATCTTGTTTCATTAGCGGGAAATAAAGGTTCCTCTGAAATAAAGTGAACTACGATTGTTAGTAATCAGCAGTATCCGAAGCCTCCTCCAGCGGAGGCTTTTGGTTTTAACGGCTTGGTCCCGCCGTATGTTGAATAATCAGTGATTCGGCGTCAATTGTCACCGTAAGATCGAAAAAACGGTCACGGCATCCCTCTCTCCAGTCCTCAGGAACATTTTCGGAACAAAACCAGAAGCGAAGCAGTCGCCGCTCAGGATTTTGAAGGAATTCAACAGAAAACAAAATACGGCCAACCACCGCATTTCCTCATAACTGATCTAGTTGCTCCAACTTACTTCATTTTGTGTATTCAGGTCTCTGAAAAATGTTCATCAACTTTAGGACATGCATTTATGTTTTATATGTTATATATTCTAACTTAAATTTGTGTTTTTAAAACTTTTTTCTTGAATTCTAGCTTTATTTGTCATTTTTGTTGACAAGAAAATATTGTTGTAAATACATTTATATGTTATCTTTTATGTGTGTTATATAATGTCACATAACGTTACATATCGTAGAGGGGGAGCGAGATGTTTATTAACCGAACGATTAGGAAATTTGGGGTTTCAGTAGGGATTATAAGTATGTTTACATTTGCTCTACCTTCAGTGGGCTTTAGTATGCCGCTACAACCAACAACCCTTGAGAAGGTTGAAGGTGATTATTATGTAACGTCTGCGATTGAGAACATTCGCTGGGGATCACTGCCTAATCGAGACAGCTCTCCGATTCTTACTGTACCATCAGGAAGTGCTGTAACATTTGACACGGTATCGCATGAGGGACTGATGGAGGATCAAGGGAGAAATCCAGTGGAGTACTTCGGCAAATTCGGTATTTCATCCGATGGAGTGTTGGATGATGCAAAGGCAATTACAGCTTCTGGCATTAAGCATGATTTTGTAAAAGACGGACCTCATATTATCACTGGGCCAGTAGCGGTTGAGGGAGCGGAGCCAGGAGATGTTCTTAAAGTAGAAGTGCTTTCCTTGCAAACTCGAGTTCCATATGGTGTCATTTCTAACCGCCATGGTAAAGGTGCCCTACCTAACGAATTTCCAGAAAATACAGGCCCGCAAGAGGGAGCTAGCGCAACAAAACCGGAATTATATAATAATGTATCTATATTTACACCTATTGAAGAAATCAACGGTAATTGGTATGGTTTGTTACCAACAAAAGCTGGCAAGAAGGTACGTTTCCCAATTAACCCGTTTCTAGGTGTTATGGGGGTTGCGCCAAATACCAGCGAAGTTGTGAGTTCTATCCCACCGATTGAAACAGGAGGGAATATGGATATTAATGAGTTGGGTGTTGGTGCAACTATTTATTATCCGATCCAAGTTAAAGGCGGGCTATTTTACACTGGAGATCCGCATTTTGCTCAAGGGGATGGAGAAGTAGCGTTAACTGCATTGGAAGCTTCCTTGAGGGGAACAGTTCGGTTAACGGTGTTGAAGAAAGGTGATCCATCACTCCCACATAGTGGAGAATTCACGCAACCCTTTGCTGAGACAGAGGATTATTGGATTCCCATTGGACTGGACCCTGATTTGGATGAAGCGATGAAAGAATCAGTACGTGAATCGATTCAATTCTTATCCGATAAGCTTGATATGGATAGAAGTGTAGCTTATGCGTACCTGTCGGCCGCAACGGATTACGAAGTATCTCAGGTCGTGGACCGAACAAAAGGCGTTCATGGACTCATTCGAAAGACCGATTTCCTTGAATATGTTGACGTTGCCATGAATGTAGGTGGTACGACGATCAAACCGGTTGTTCATAATGATGAGTTCTATGTACCGATTCGAACCATTTCTGAGCTATTGGGCGGCACAGTAGAATGGGATCATAAGACGCGTACCACGCAAATCAATTTAGGTACGAAAAATATAATTGCTCAAATTGGTTCAGATGTGTATTCAATCAACGATAAGCTGGTGTTCAATAGTAAAGTACCAAAGCTTTTAAATGGCGAAACTGTCGTTCCGGTTGCTGTTATTAATGAAATACTAGGTGCTTATGTAAACTGGACGACGATCGACAAGACGTTAACAGCAAATGTATCTTTAAGTAAAAAGCAATAATAGATTTCATATTCAACCGTGGTGGACGGACGTCCATCACGGTTTTTTCTGTTATCATGAATCCAAACATAGAAAAATACATCGCCGGGGCAGATAAGCCACCTGGCGATGTATTCAACATCGATATACTGCTATACGTCTTTGTGCTCTTCCGCATTACCTATAGCCACCGGATTCTCCTCATCACTAATCCAGTCACTTCAGCTGTTTATTATGCTAGAAATCACTTCCAGAGGAGTTGTTAGGGGGCGATATAAATGGATTTACAACTGGTTGGGTTTAGAACCAATCTGCCTCCCCGATATAATTCCCTCAGCTCCCAAAACCGTCGGTCATTACATCGGGGAGACTTCTAGCTTTTCCTTCTTGTCCATTCGAAGTCGTGCTAGCAAGTTGATTATTATCAAACAGTTTTGAACCGCTTTCTGATCAATAATTAATGTTTATCATTAAATAATTATTGTTTTTCATGAACTTATCATTTAGTATATATTGTAAGTTCACAAGAAAAGGAGATTGCGTATGAACGGAATTGAATTTAAAGCCAAACCTGGACTCAAAAGAATGCACATTGCGCTTATGATCGGATACTGGGGAGGAATCGGGCTGCTCATTGCGTTGATCTGTTTCAAACTCTGGATTGGATTAAAACCTCAGGAACTGTTTTCTGTAGAAAAAGGAATCGCGCACTGGTTCTTTTCAGTACCTTTATCGGATACGCTGACGAATAGCGTTATGGTGCCTTTCACTTATTTTCAAACGATCAATCCCGATATGTTCGATGCCAAGACTGCATATCTGGTCGTCAGTTTGACCAACACTACGCTTATCTTCATTACTTACATCTACTCAATTGGCCAGATTCGCAATATAATAGGTAGCATACTAAGCGGAAGCAGCCCGTTTAATCAGGCGAATGCCACCCGTCTGAAAAAGCTGGGAATCGTCGTTATCCTGTATTCTTTGCTGGCGAAGCTCGTACTCAACATTCTGATCTGCCTGTTCGTTACTCGTATCTTCTCAATTAATCTGGGCGGGATCTCTGTAATCGGAATTATCATCGGCATACTAGTGCTGTTCGTCTCCGAGATTTTCAAATATGGCGTTCTTCTGCAGGAAGAGCACGATTCGACTTTATAAGAATGGAGATTGATGACAGTGCCGATTATTATACGTCTCGACCGAGTTCTGGCCGACAAAAAAATGAAATTAAATGATCTGGCAGATAAGGTTGGGATCTCTAATGTCAATCTGTCCAATCTGAAAACGGGGAAAGTGAAGGCGATCCGCTTCTCTACCTTGGAAGCTATCTGCGAAATCTTAGACTGTCAGCCGGGAGACATTATGGAATTTGTTCCGAATGATAGCGACAGCCGTGAAATGGATTGAGAGTGCCTCTCATCCTTTAAATGTTTCGGAATATCTCAGAACACTAATGTACCGAAGGTAAACCACCCAACCTAACACAAAGAACCCGCGCTTTGCGCGGGCTTTTTATCACTTGTACTATACGTTATTCTTCCCCCGTAGCCACCGGATTCTCATCATAACTGATCCAATCCGACCAGCTCCCGGAATACAGCTTCACATTCGTATATCCCGCTTCTTCCAGCGCAATCACATTCGGGCAAGCCGATACGCCAGAGCCGCAGTACACGATAATCGCCCCATCCTTGTCCAGTTTGCTAAAACGCTCTTCTAACACCCCAGTATCTGTCCAACGTCCATCCCAATCCAACACATCTTTCCAAAAATAGTTCAACGCCCCGGGAATATGTCCGGCCTTGGCATCAATGGGTTCCTCCAGACCCGCATAGCGGCGAGCATTGATCTGCTGATTATTTTAAATGTTGCATACCTGTGTAGACTAACGATAGCAAATAAGGGAAATAGTCCTGATAATTAAGGTGCTATATCCCTATAACCTAAATAAAGGAAAGTACCGATAAATAATATTCACTCCAAATTCACCTTTAATTAGGGTTAGATAGGAGAAAATCCAAAAGGAGGAATACAACTTACATGAATTTTAAAAAAAGCTTTATCATTTTACTGGTCGTTTGGTTTGTGATTGGAACCTTGCTTCCGACTAGCGTTTATTCGCTTTCGGATCAATCAGGTGCCTTAATAACGACTGAAAGTAGCGCCGAGAATGTGGATGTTTCTATGGAGGATTTAGCTTTAACAGACGACGAGTATCGGGATGGTATAGATCCGGACGTCCACGAAGAACCAGAAGGTGTGGACGAAGATGAACAAAATACAGATGATGCATCGACGGTGACGGAGGATACGTATAAGGAGGATATGTTTGCTCCTCAAGCCATCGCATTGGCTGGCGAAGAAGTTCTAATTATGTATCCAGGAGATTCCTATAGCTTTACCAATACTGGAACTCGTACCCGATCCTTGAGTACAGATGCCGCAACATCAAGAAGCAATTCTTATGATTATGCTGTTTATAAAGCAGATGGAAGTATTTCAACAGATAACATGAATTCACTTAGTAGCTTGTCTGTAGGAGCAGGGTATACCGCTGTCATTACTTCAAGTGGAAGCAATGCGATTACAGTGACTATACCGGTTGAATTCACCTATAGTATATCTGCAAATCCCGCCTTACATAGAGCGACCTTATCCAAAGGTGAGAGCTATCGGTTCGTCAATGAAGGAACACAAACAAGAGCTGTTAGTGCCGATACCTCCACAGCCCAAGACCGGAAGTATGACTATGCCACGTACAATGAAGATGGAAGCCTTTCTAGTTCCAACTTTGAATCAACGGGGAAACCATATTTAGGGGGAGGGAACGAGATCATCTTTACGGGGGCAGGATCTCAACCTGTCACTATTGGCCTCCCTTATGAAGTCTATACCGGTGAGTGGAGCGATGAACCTGCGTATACCAGAGTGACGCTGAGCCAAGGTGAAAGTTACCAATTTACCAATATCAGTGCTAAATCAGATGCGCTCCAAAGTGATGGGACCACCAAAGATAAACATGACTATGTCGTTTACCTTCCAAACGGTACGGAAAGTTCTACAGGGACAAATACGTCCACTAAACCTACGGTAGCTTCGGGAAGAACCGCTGTATTGACTTTGGTAACGGCAACACCAGTGACGTATGGTGTGCCTTATCGGACATTTGAAGTCCAAAAGGCCGGTGGAGATGCCATTACTCGAATTACCTTATACCCCGGGGAATCTGTTATTTTTCAGAACAATGGTTCCTTAGCTAATCCTATCAAAAACAATGCGAGCAGTACCAACGGAGCCGTTTTTGACTATGTCCTGTATACATCAGAAGACGTTGTTCATTCGGATGGCTTTAACAAAAACACAAATCCGATTATTCGTTCACAGGGTTATGCAGTCGTGACCGTGGCCGGGCAAGTCCCAATTGAATTTAGTTACACGAATGATTTTTCGGTTGAGGAAAGCATGGAACCCGCATACCATCGGGTAACACTTAACCAAGGAGAAAGCGTGACATTTTGGAATCACGGTAGCGATCGGGAATACCTCGACAGTGATGCTTCCACCAGCCAAGGACGGGTATTCGATTACGTGACATATTACCCTGATGGCACAGAACGGAGTACGAAAAAAGCAACAGCGGTTGAGCCTGTTGTTTTTAATGGGAATAAAGCAGTGATTACGGGTGCATCAGCTCAACCTGTAACTATAGGTGCGATTTACACGATTTTTGATGTAGAGGATCGACCGAATGAAGCCCTTACTAAGATTACCGTTTCACCGGGTCAATCGGTTAAATTCCACAATGGTGGTTCACTCAGTAATCCGATTCGGAGTAACGCCAAGTCCATAGGTGCTCTAGTTGATGTTGTGGTCTATAAGGCAGACGGCAGAGCACATAGTGACAAATTTAATAGCAATGTAAGTCTCGCTACAATTCCAGCAGGTGGTGAAGCTGTAGTCACCGTGGTAGGAAGTGCTCCTGTGTTGTTTGAATACACGGATGATTTCTCTGTGGTGGACAGTCAAGAACCGGCTTATCTACGCGCGACGCTGAAAAAGGGCGAGAGTTATGCCTTCAGCAATACAAGCCCAGATTCGGAAAGAATTCGAAACGATGCTTCCAGCAGTGAGCAGCGGGTGTTTGATTACATCATTTATAACGCAGATGGAATGGAATCTAATCGTAAATCAGCAACCGCAATTGAACCGACGATCTTAGGCGGTAAAGAAGTTGTAGTTACTACCATTTCAGATCAACCTGTGACGTTTGGGGGCATTTATCGTGTTTTCACTGGGCAGGAAAATGGATCTAGTGAATTCGAAGTTAGTGGAATTAAGGATGCTAATGATAATATTATAAAATACGTTAATATTGATAACTCAGAAATACCTTCGGATGGGAATCAGAATCAAATTATAGAATCCAACTATCTATTTACATTTGATGAAGTAACTGGTGAGACGAATGTGGTAGAAGTAGGAAAAGATGTAGAAACCATAGAGACTGCTAGAGCTATGGCTCAAAAAAGCGGAGCTCAAGCTGGTACTGTACTTGTAAATTTGATTCAAATTCCTATTGAGGGCGCTTCTCAATTAGAAGTCCGCTCGAAAATCATCTCAATAACAGGTAAAAAACCAAATAAAATTGTTTTTGACTTTGACGTTTTTAGAGGAAATGCGCGGGGGAGCGGAACGTTATCACATGGAGTTAAACTTACTTTGAAAGGTATCTTAGGTGTGAAGGTAGGGAAAGAAGTCTCTTATACTTTTAATATCTCAAAAACAGGATTTTATTTCACAGAACTTGAATTAAATGTTTATGATGCTTTTGGAAGAAAGTATAATGATATGGCTAACGTTGCTCAAACACGGCAAACTTTACTTAACTTAAAGGCAATGATATATCCTTATTATAAAGATCCTGTCTCACAAAAAATTATGATAGAACCATCTACAACAACGTGGGCAAAAACTCCCTCCATTGATTGGGACTCAAGTACGGATAGAGCGAAATATATAAAAGAATATAGTGAGCTGTATCCAAGGAACGGATATAATTGGTCAGGGTCACAAATAAATGTTCATCATATTAGACCGCGCGAATTTGGCGGAACAAATGAATTTAATAACTTGATTCCTATTCCAACTAATTTTCATGTTTATGTTGTGAATGCTTGGTGGAGAGACTATATAGTACGTTTTTAATAACAAGAGCTCTATATGTAATTAGGTAAACGCATTGTAAATCAATCTGAGGCGGCATTAGAAGATGGGGAGATAGAATGACAAATAAACTCATAAAAGAAACATCAGGTAAACGGCTCAATAAAAAGAGTCTGGAGAGATCATCCACTTGTTAAGTTATTAACTCAATCTGCGTTTATTGAATAATCATAATCATAGGCGGACACGGGAATTATAGTGTCCGTTTATGCATATAAGGAGAGTGGTTATGTTGTCGTTAGTGAAAAATACAATTAATGGTTTGAAGAAAAAGTTAGAAATGTCTAATGAGTGTGTTTACTTACAAGATCGTGAAGGTAATGTAGAACGATATGTCTGTAAATTCGCTCAACCAGTAGATGATGGCGAAATCGAGAGATTTATAGAATCTACAGGACAAAAAATTCCGTTGGATTATCTTGATTTTCTGAGAGTCACTAATGGTTGTAGTTTGTTTAATCACGAAATTTACGGAGGGGAAAGTAACCTCTTTCCAATAGATCAAGTTGAGTATTTATATACAAAGGTGAATCGTAGTAGGGGATATTTAGAAATAGCTTATATATCTGATGATACTATAATGATAGATTGTAATGCCTACTCTATGGGGGAGAAAAACTATATGTTCGTTGGGAACAGTACCTCTTCATTTGAAGATTTTAATGGTTTAGGCTGTGATTTTGAAACGTGGCTATACCGTTTTATCATTACAAATGGTTCAAAATACTGGAACTGGTAAAGACTCCTCCTTTAATTAAAGGGTAGCGATTTATGTTGTCGTAAGATTGTGTACTGTTTTCATCGTTCAAGGGAAGTTGGGATTTCTCCAGCTCTCAAAGCAGTCATAAACGGCGTTTTACCATAAATGTTTAATTGCTTCGGATCTGCACCATAGTCGAGTAGAACGCTGACTTCATCACTCTTGTCAAGTAGCCAGCAAAGGTGTAGCAGACTGATACCTTCGAAATCACATAAATTTGGATTCAGACCGTTGTTCAACATTAATTGAATTGTCTGTACATTTCCAAGAGCCACACATTCAAAGATGAATGGTGGCTCTTGGAAAATTTCGTTTACATATATACTAAAAAGCATAGTGCATTTTAGAGTATCATTGTTTTGGCAGGCTTCAATAAAACTTTGTTGTATTAACAACTGAATCAGTCCTTTTATTTCCATTAAAAAATGGACGATATTTTTGTTTCAATTACTTACTTCGTTCACACAATGGCCCTTTGTATGGTTTCGTGAACATATGGATAGCTAGAACTTACTTAAAATGAACTAAAAATACACGAAAGCAGGTGTAAGCATTAATACTCATGTCTTAATCTACGACGGGTTTGTAAATTTTGAAATAATGCTGGCAACTTATTTAATGAAAACTCAGGGGGAAATTATAACAGTGGGTTTAAATTCCGAAATGGTCAATTCTTATGAGGGCTTTATTGTTAAACCCCATAAAGATATAAAAGAAATTGATTGTGACGAAGTAGAAATACTGCTTATTCCAGGAGGAGATATTGGCGCCATAGAAGGAAATCGTCAGCTAACATCACTTATTAAGAGACTAGACATTAACGGGAAATATATTGGTGCCATTTGCTCAGGAGTTGAACTTGTTAAACAAGCAGGGGTTTTAGAAGGAAAAAGATTTAATGGCAATGGGATAAATAATAACGAAACATATACAGTTAGTCAGAACATAATAACTGCAAAAGCTAACGGATATGTAGATTTTGCGATTGAGCTAGGCAAAATGTTAAATATTTATTCGGATGAAGATGATTATAATGAAACAATCAGATTTTTTAAATATTTTGAGAATAATTAGTTATATGAAATAAGTTCAATCGTTGTTATCTATGTATTGACCACCCTGAACTCTCAACTCAGTTATTAATGAAGTTTCACCAGTGGGTCTGCACCAAAATCAAGAAGTAAATCTACTTCATCACTTTTATCAAGCTGGTAACAGAAATGGAGTAGACAATTTCCCTTGCTATCATTTAGATTTGGATTTAGACCGTTAGTTAACATCAATAAAAGTGTTCATTACTGGATGCAAAGATGTTGAGTGCCCGGATAGCTTCTTGAAGATGATCATTATAATTGGTGTTTCTATGAACTTTATTGCTATACATTGTAGATGCACATAAATTTACCTCCTGGAATTGGGAGGCGTCCCTCTCTACACTCCAACAATTGACAAAAATATATTGGCGTACTCTAATAAAAATATGAAATCGTTCGCCTGTTTTGATGTGTGGTCTGGGCATTGACAGAAAATGTTTAGACCATTTTGTGTTTTCATTGCTAACCTCAAAAGAAGACAAAACACAAAAAAACATGTCGAATGTAGTAATCACAAACAAACTTTCATCCATCAGTGAAAGTTTGAAAATAGCGATACATCTACATTCTTCAACATGGTTTTACATTAAAAGAGATAAGTTATATTCTAAGCAGAAAATATCTGTAGCCACAGGGGTCTCCTCATAACTAATCCAGTTGCTCGAGCTCCCGGAGTACAATCTCACATTCGTATATCCCGCTTCTTCCAGCGCAATCACATTCGGACAAGCCGAGACGCCAGAACCGCAGGACGCGGGATTCTTTCAGCCTAAATAAAAAAAGCCCGAGTCCTTATTTGGAAACGGGCTTGGAGCACAGAATATCACCTCGTGTTTATTGTGAAATATAATAAGCACCGTTCAAATTCGTGTTACTTTCGAATACTAGGACGTTACCTTCCACCTCGTACCAGCGTACCATTTGTCCTCCGGTCTTGGTTGCATTCGGCGTTCCATAGACGGCAATGACATGCTTCAGTTTATTGATATCGAAGATAATATTTCGCAACGTACGGCCACCCGCATTGTGAATAGAAGCTACATTGACGAGTAAGCCATCTTTGAAGATGAGATTAGTTCCATCATAATAATACCTGTTGGCATCCGACAACGGCCTTGCGGCAGGTTTACCATTTTCCATTGAATAATAATTCCCTGAATCATTTTCGATGGCCTCATACAGATCAGGGCGAGCGATCACATCTGCTTCTTTCAGATCTTTGGAGAAAACATGGAGCACTTTGTATTCGTAGCCTTTACCTAAAAGGGAATTCAAGAAACCTCCAGCCATGCCCAGTTTTTCGTTCAGTGTCTCCAACGGTACGAAGGTCTGCCCAGCCCAGGTTAATACCGTTTTATCGGTTTTGGAGACGGTCATTTTGTAATTACCACGATTGATCGTCAATCCACTGGTAGTTTTGGACACTGTAGCATCTGCAGCCTTTGCAAAATCGTTCACTTCCACATACCAGCGGTTGTCCTTCGTCAGAAAAGGCCCTTGGCCGGCATAACGCATCGGTTTGCCGTTTACGAGCATTTGTGGTGGAGCCTGCATGGAGATCAGCTTCGATTGGTCGCCCGTGTAGCCACCTGTATCGGTTTGTACCAATTGGGAGTTTTCCATATTACGGGTGACAATTCCTGTTGGCACATGCAGGTAGTAATCTTTCTTTTCGGCTTGGAATAAAAGAATTGAATCGCCAACTTCCTTATATACTCCACCGCCGGTATCCGGAATATCGGATACAACTTTTGCTGTTTTTGTATCAACGATTCGTATCGTTTTTTCTTTGGCTGTTTGCTGATGAATCAAAACGTAACGTTTGTTCTTACTGAATCTTATGTAACTTGAAGCATCTGAGCGAGATAGTGGCTTAATTGCTGTACTTGTAGCAGTCCGATAACCTACCATGGTATTTTCGTTTTTTGGATTTTTATAGGATACATAAGTTATTGAACCGATTTTATCTTCATAAAAAACATTTTTTGGTAGTGCGGCGGGAATCTTGCTTTTTGTTCGGGTTCCATCTGAATTCAAAATGTATGTTTCTACCGAAAAATGATTATTGCCATGTGTATTATAATTGCCGATTTTGGCGAGAACTTTTGGATCATTGGATATTTTTTTATACTCGGTGTATCTTAAGGTTTGGTCGATTTCCTGTGGATATCCAGCAATACGCGCCAGCAGTTTGTTACTGAGCAGTGAATAGATTCGGATATTTCGTTCTTCATAGTTTATTTCTCCGTTACCTTCTTGCAAGGTATATCCTCCAAAGTCATAATACAGTTGAAACGGAGGCCGGCTTTCCCCGAACGTTTGTACTTGATTCAACACGCTTAGAAGATTGCGTTCGAGATCATATTTATAGATAACATGATTGCTTACTGACTTCTTTTGACCTTTTGCATCTGGTTGTTTGTCTGTCGTTGAATCACAATAAATCGTAAAAGCTAGTGGACCTTTCTCTGTGTTCATCACATGTGTGCCAAAGCCCCAACCGCAGCCTGGATAAAATGTTTGCTTCAGCGCTGGATCATCTTTTTTGCGAGCGCTCTCCGAATATTGAGCGTCTTTCGATACAGCCCGTGCCTGCTTTGGAAATTCATGAAGTTCAGTCTCCACATGACCGTCATCAAAATAAAACTTCGTTACACGAACCTGAGGTATAACTCTGGATGCTTCTTCCTCATACTTGAATTCAAATTCAAATTCGGATTTATACCTCTCTTGTGCTGCTTCTGCTTTTCCACCTGTAATCGGTAGCAACCCACTAAATAAAATCATAGCTACTACGATCAGAAACTTTGTGACAAAGCGTACCCTACTCTCTTTCATACTCCATCTCCTTAAAATTGAATATTGGTCGCTAAATTACTAATTATAAGAGAATAAGGGGATAATACCAAGAAGGAAAAGTTTGGACGGTCTCTTTCTCGGATTGATATGCGACGTGGGACCGAGTCGTAACAAGCGATATCGGCTCCATATCGCGCGCGAAAAATTCTTCTACTAATCGTCTATGGTAATGCCGATGGTTTCTACAGAAACAAATCAGCCCATGACGCTCTTAAAGCAATCTTTTATACACGTTTCTCAAAGTCGACAGCTTATCCTCACACTTCAATCCCTGCCAAAACCGTACTCCTCGTAGTGAATAGGAAAAAAATCACGATAAAATGCCGCCACGAGTCCTTAGACCCAGGCGGCATCTCCGCTTAGCATTTCATATCATCTACAATGTATCAGAATCCTAAACTTCTTCACCCGTAGCCACCGGATTCTCATCATAACTGATCCAGTCGCTCCAGCTTCCAGAATACAACTTCACATTCGAGAATCCCGCTTCTTCCAGCGCAATCACATTCGGGCAAGCCGAGACGCCAGAACCGCAGTACACGATAATCGCACCATCCTTGTCCAGCTTACTGAAACGCTCTTCTAACACCCCAGTATCTGTCCAACGTCTATCCCAATCCAACACATCTTTCCAAAAGTAGTTCAACGCCCCAGGAATATGTCCGGCCTTGGCATCAATCGGTTCCTCCAGACCTGCATAGCGGCGGGCATCGCGAGAATCGATCAACACGGCGCTACCGCTTGCGGAAGCTTGCTGAGCATCCTCAACACTTGCCAGCATCTGCGGCTGTACGTTCACCTCAAAGGAAGACGGGATCTGCACGGGCACATCCGTGGTCACGGGGAACTTGGCATTTTGCCAAGCGGAGAAACCTTCGTCCATGATATACACCTGATCATGACCGATATAGCGAAGCAACCACCACAATCGTGAGGCATTCATGCCGCCTTGATCGTCATAAGCAACAATTCGACTATTGGAGCCAATGCCCGCTTTGGCGAGACGATTCGCGAGAACAGCCGGATCAGGGAGCGGGTGACGTCCTCCGTGTGCAGAGACAGGAGAAGACAGGTCTTTTTCCAAATCGAGATAGACAGCTCCTGGAATATGTCCAGCTTCATAGGCTTGTCTTCCAGCCTCCGCCTGACCGAGCAAGAATCGGCAATCGGCAATGACGACATCAGGTTCATACATTCTGGCGAGCAGCCAGCGCATGGATACAATATTTTTCATCAAAATACACCGCCTTATGAGAGTGGGAGAGTCGTTTATAACTATGCATTACGAAAAAAATACGTTATACCGTAGTAGGTTCAACAGGCCCTTTTCCAGCGATAGGAGCATCAGCAGGAATGGGTTGAGGTTTGGTTTTGCCATATCGAATGAAGATCCATACCCCGAATATAATGACGACCCCGGCAGACATCTGTAACGCACTGAGGGATTCACCGAGCAGCATCCAGGCCAGCAATGAAGAGAATACGGGTTCCCCAAGTACACCCATGGATACCGTCGTGGCATTCATATATTGAAGCAGCCAGTTGAAGAGATAATGTCCGAAGATCGTTGGCACAATGGCGAGCAATAGGAAGATCCCCCACTCTGATGCAGCGTAACCTCCGAACGGATGGCCCATGATCAGATTATATACCGCCAGCGTGCAGGCAGCCACGAAGAATACCCAGAAGTTATACGAGAATGCACTAAGCCCCGCTCGCAAAAATTGACCCAGCAGCATATGGACAGCGACTGCAATTGTGCCAAGCAAAGAGAGGATGTCACCTTGCAGGGCAGTACCTGCCAACTGGAAATCTCCTGCACCAATGACGATTGACCCAAACAGGGCGATGCCCATGCCGATGATCATCATGCGGTTAATTTTGGCTTTGAACAGCCATACCGAACCTGCAAGAATCAGTATAGGCTCCAGTGCGAGAATAACGGTGGAACTGGCGACACTGGTGAGTCGAAGCGAACCCATCCAGAGCAGAAAGTGAAGGGCCAGCATCACACCGGATGCAAGCAGCAAGCCCCACTGGCGTAAGCTCAGACGCATCATCTCGTGTCTGTATTTCCAGACAAACGGGAGCATTAACAGATTGGTCAGAAATAGACGGTACATGGCAATGACCGCAACATCTGCGTTAGACCAACGTACAAATATCGAAGAAAAAGAAATGGCGATAATGCCGACAAAGAATAACAGATAAATGAATCTGCCGGCACGGTTCAAGCTTGTCATGGGTGTAGCTCCTTCTTGAAGTCTGATGGCGTAAATCACTTCATTATACAGGAGAAGGTAACCGTAGGAAAGATCAAGAGAATAAAGAGATAAGTAGATTGTAACCGGGCTTGTAACTATTCTGTCATTCTCCCGAATCATTTTTCTATTAATCTTCTATATAGAGACATGAAACGAGATAATATACCAATAATCGGGAAAAAATGAAAGTAAGGAAGTGGCATGACAGTGAGAGTCCAACAAGAGAGAGCGGGAGAACGTGGCAGTATTCCGCACAACACAAGCCGCAAGAAAACACATAAACGCAGAAAAATTCGGTATGGAAGGATCAGCATAGCTCTAATGCTCCTGGTACTGTTCGTTACCGGTGTAACATATATATTCCTTGGCATGACACATTGGATCAAAAGCGTTGTGGCACCGCCTCCGATGACTGTAATCGAACAGCCCGCCAAGCTCGGCATGATACAAATTACTCCAGATGCGAAGGAGGAGCCGGTACGGTTCCAGGGCCAGGTTCGCAAATTGGCATACATAACGTTTGATGATGGTCCGACGGAGTATACGGAACAACTGCTGGATATTTTGAAGCAGCATGAGGCGAAGGCTACCTTTTTCATGATCGGACGACAATTGAATCAGCATCCAGATGCAGTGAAACGGCTGTTGAAGGAAGGCAGTTACCCCGGACTCCACAGCATAACGCATAACTATAAAAAGCTGTATAAGAGCGGCAGCTCTGCAAACTTTGTGAAAGAGTTCAAAAAAGAACAGAAGATGGTGCAGGACCTGATTGGTTTTACGCCTCATCTTATTCGCGCGCCTTATGGCAGTAGTCCACAGATCGGTGAAAAATTCAGAGGTGACATTGCGGCGGCCGGGTTCAAAATGTGGGACTGGACGACAGATTCACTGGATTGGAATCTTCCCGGTCAGCCGGATAAGATTGTGGCCCGCGTGAGCAAAAGTGTACATCGGGATAAGGAAGTGATTCTGATGCATGAGCGAGAGCAAACGGTTCAGGCTTTGCCGCGTATTCTGAAGTTGCTCGAAGATCGAGGTTACGAGTTCGAAGTATACGATCCGGATGCACATTGGATAGCGAATTTTAGCGGAGATACCCGCTTGTAAGAGAACAACAAGATGGTGCAAGAGAGGAAGGACTTAGGTGCTAACGAGTAAAAAAGTGGCGCTCGCAGCAGTTAGTGTATTGCTAATTCTGCTGGCGAGTGGTTGTGGAGATCCGCAGGAGCCTGCGGCAAATCAGGTGAACCAACTGGTGCTCAGTGGACAGAAGATTGATCAGAGTTTGAACAATTTGACCAGTCACGAGCAGGAAGATATGAAGTTATACAAGTCCATTTTAGACAAAGGCAAGAACAAAAACAGTGATCTCAAAGCACTGCTGGATCAGGCGGCAGATCATATTGATGAACGAAGCACGTTGTTGAAAGAGGCGGAAGAGGCCATGAAACAGTCCAACGAGAGGGCGGTAGCCCTGCGCAGTTCATTGAAAGAACTATCATTTGAAAACGAAGAAACGTTGGCACAGGCTGAAAAGGTGCTGGATCAGTATGAAGCAAGAGCGCGTGCATTGGAAAATTTTATTGCCTCGTATCAGCTAAGTCTGAGTGCCGATGAACAGTTGTATGATCTGATGAGAGAAAGTGCAGAACCTAATCTGGTTAAGATCAAGCGAGCCATTCGGTCACGAAATAGCGAATATGCGAAGCTTGCTGAATTCCGCAAGCAATTTAACCTCCAGACCAAAGCATTTAACGTAGCCAATGCCAAACTGGTTCAGATGGATCAGGCCAGCTAGGCTGGGGTCCCTGATAATCGTTCAGATATTTGCATGATTGAGCTGCCTTTCTCCCGTGTAAGTACTAGTATACAGCCAAGCCAATGGATGAGAAGCAACATGGACAAGCATCATTGCGTATAAGCTAACGGAGGTGTTCATATGCGAAAAGGAAATACAATGAAAGTCAGTGCATCACTCCTGGTTTTACTTATGGGATTCTCGCTTGTGGCCTGTGGGAACAGTAATCCTGCAGCACAGCCACCGGTGAATAATACGGAAGAACAGTCACCAGCACCAGAGCAACAACCGAATGAAAGTGCTGTAATAGAAGCGGAAGGGATTCTCACCGGATGGGCTGATCCGCACACCGTCGAGATTCGTGTGAATGACAAACCGATGTCTTTCCAGGTGGGCGAAGACCTGCAGAAGTCTTTGGATGATATCGATGACGAAGATTCCGTTCGTTTCAAATATGTAGAGAAAACCATTGATGCAACAACGAAACAGCTTGTACTTACAGAGATTGCTAAGATTGAATCGAGTGATGATAATAATGGTTCCAATGGAGGTGGCACTGTAACCTCCGATCGTCCGAAGACAGCAGAGCTGGAAGTGACGGTAGAAGGCATGACCGAGAAGCGACCAGCGACACTGGCACAAGCAAAAGGTTATTCACTTTATGTGTTTGAACCGATGGCTTTTGACGCGGAAGATCAGGAATTGACCATGAAGATTGATCCCGACTATGAGGTAGAGATTGAAAAGCTGCCGGCGGATTACAATCTGGATGTGCTGAAGATGGACGCCAAGGAAGAGTTGTCCGAGACCGGAGAAGTGAAGCAATTGACGGCTGAACAACTCAGTAATGGGCCGATGAAGGATGCAAAATTGTACATGATGTCCCAGAATGATAAGAAAACAGAGTACTTTATTGTGAAAGAACTGGACGGTAATGGCTTCGTTTTCCATATTCATGCACCGATTGGGGAACCGTCTGAAGGTTTCCTGCCCATGGCATATGCATCCCTTAATTCCATCATGAATGAGTAGAAAAAAAGATTCCCTAAACAGCGTGTTTCCTTGAGAGAGGAGATATGCTGTTTTTGTTGAGGGTCCCTACACTATAGAGTGTACCGGGCTATGCAAAGACAAAGAGCCGGAAGGAACGATGCCCATGCATAGGTTCCTCCCGGCTTCTTCACCGTATTAATATTCAGTTAGCAGAATCGAACCAATAGCCTGGATAGGACTGATAGGCATATTCAGGTTAATATAGTCGATTCCTTACGCCCTCTGAGTTCCTGATAGCTGGCGATTACATTCTGATGAACGGGATGTTCGTCGGGAATTCCCATGCGTTCACGGATGAAGGCGGAGACGCCATCTTCGCGAATCATGTGTTGTAGCTTCATGGCTTCCTCGTCGCGTTTGTCATTGAATAGCATTGCGGCCGCCATAGCAGAAGTTAAATGAGGAATTTTGATTCCGAATTCACTGGCCTGCATCGCTGGGCGAACAAGCCGATCATGTGGCGAGAGCTTGCGAAGGGGGGAACGTCCTACCCGAGTGACCTGATCTGTCAGGTTGGGGTTAGCAAAGCGTTCCAGTATGGTGTCGATATATTTGTTATGCTTCTGAGCGTTAAATCCGTGCTTCTGGATGAGCATCTCACCGGTCTCTTCCATAACCTGCCGTACCTTGGATCGCAGGGTGGAGTTGCTCATAACCTGCCGGATTGTCTTGAATCCTTCAAGATATCCGAAGTATGCGGCGACACAGTGGCCTGTATTCACCGTAAACATTTTACGCTCGATATAAGGTTCAAGGGAATCCACATAGTGAACACCGTCAATTTCTTTAAAACCATCCAGAAGTGCTGGACGATGAACGACCCATTCGTAAAAAGGTTCAACCGTGACCTGCAGCGGGTCTTTGTGGTTTTGGGCCGGAACAATCCGATCCACAGCTGCATTGGGGAAAGAAATATAACGTTCGGCTTTATTGCGAGTCTGTTCATCCAGGAATGGATAGATGCGTTTCTTCAGCCGAGTGCTGCCACCGATGGCATTCTCGCAAGCGATGATATGCAGTGGCGCCTGATTATTGTTTTTCATGCGAAGTTGAATGCCTTTGGCGATTGGCTCTGCGATATCTCCGAGTGCAGATACACCCACCGCAGTTGTAATCACATCAGCTGAAGCGATCTCTTCAGCAACCAGATTTTGCTCACTTACGTTGATCGCCGTCACGTTGTTGACAATTGTTGTATCCTGTTCGCTATTGGCAAGTGTAATCGGGTATTCCTGTCTCTCTTGAAGCATGGAGATTTTCTTCGGGTTACGTGCGACAAAGCAGACTTCGTAGTCGGAAGCGGACAACATATGACCGATAAAACCGCGGCCTATATTGCCCGCACCAAAATGTACAGCTTTCATGTGTGAACTCCCCCTTAAGGATTAAATTGCGAAATTCGTGCAGACCTTAGACGGTAGTGACGAGTGGCTTCGAAATCAAATCGTTAAATGCAAGGTCAGTCAAGCAAGAAAGCCGTTGGTGAGGCATATCGAATTCCAGTGTTCCGGTGATGGTATTCGAGATGACTACGCAGTGCATACCAGCCGCAGCAGCTGCACGCGCGCCGTTAGGTGAATCCTCAATCGCTACGGCTTCGTCTGCAGTTACTCCAAGGGCTTCAAGCGCTTGATTGTAGAGTTCCGGGTCAGGCTTTACATTCGCTACATCATCTGCCGTACGAATGACTTCAAAATAATCTTTCAGTTTCAGTTGTTCCAGATGCTGTTCAACCCACTCCCGTTTGGAGCTGGAGGCTACAGCGAGTTTCAATCCGGCTTCACGTGCTTGTTCAAGATATTCCTGAATACCAGGACGTACCTTCTCCTTGTTCATCAATGCAGCGTGCTGCAACTGAACGGACTCCCTGAACGCTTCCCGATCGATCGGAAGATTCAAATCTGTGATGAGGTACTCATACGGATTAAATGTTTTCAGACTGGTCCCGATGCATTGTGAGTACATCTCCAGGGTTAGATCTACGCCGTGTTCCTTGTAAGCATCACGAAAAGCAATATACCATGCTGTCTCTGTATCAATAATCGTTCCGTCGAAATCAAACACCAGTGCCTTAATCATAAATTTGTTCCTCCTGTTTCAGAATTAGTTTGGGATAAAATAAAATGAAAGTTTTCTGCAAATTCATTTCCGTATATTCATTAACCTGCGGAATGTTATCTGACGCAGTTTATCGTTAATGGATATTAAATTGGGAAAAAATATGTGTTAAAAGCTAATAAAACCGTAACATAGGACAAACTTGGGGGTCAAGTGTGTTATGAATGTTTACATTGAAAATTTTCGCATGGATGACGTATTTTCAGAAAGTGATGAACCTTGCAAACCGTTAAGCCCTTTACATGTAAGCGGTGTACTGAATAAACTGTTTTTTCAGCATAATAAAATAAAAGAATTTTTATGAAAATGGGCTTTTCTGATCCTTCAACAGCTTTCGACACTTTTATAATAGAAGAAATCGTGTTCCTGTAATCAGGAATATTAGCTTTACGCCGGATTAAACCCTGTGGGAAAATAGAAGAAAGATTCTGAAAGTATATGGAGTAAGGGAGGAAGACAAGCATGCTGCTAAGGGACCGTTTCAATGGCTGCTTCATCGGGCTTGCAGTGGGTGATGCGCTCGGAACTACCGTGGAATTTAGCAGTCCGGGCACATTTGAACCTGTAACGGATATCGTGGGAGGCGGCGTATTCGGGCTAAAAGCAGGACAGTGGACAGATGATACCTCCATGGCTCTATGTTTGGCAGAAAGTTTGGTGCGCAAGGCAGACTTCGATCCTGCGGATCAGATGCGCAGATATACGAATTGGTACAGGGTCGGATATATGAGCAGTACAGGCGACTGCTTCGATATCGGCGGGGCCACGCGAAGTGCTCTGGAGAGGTTTGAGATCACTGGAGAAGCCTTCAGCGGATCAGCTGACCCGATGACGGCGGGCAACGGCTCTATTATGAGGCTTGCTCCTGTCGCGTTGGCTTATGCCAATCAACCAAACGAGGCAGTCCGCTATGCCGGGTTGAGTTCTCGCACAACGCATGCCGCAGCGGAAAGCGTAGAGGCATGTGAGGTATTGGCTGCCATACTTGTTGCTGGACTGCACGGAGCGGACAAAGACGTCATGCTAATGCCGGAGACATGCCGACAGTGGAGGGAAGAGAATGTATTTTCGCCCGCAATTGAAGAGGTTGTCATGGGTTCCTATCAGAGTAAAGAGCCGCCCGACATTAAGGGTAGTGGTTATGTGGTTCGTTCACTTGAAGCAGCATTATGGGCGTTCCATAAGTCGGCAAGTTTTGAAGAAGGCGCATTGTTAGCTGTTAATCTGGGTGATGATGCGGACACTACGGGCGCGGTGTACGGACAGATCGCTGGTGCTTATTATGGACTGAGTGGTATTCCGGCACACTGGCGGGACAAGTTGGCTATGCCTGAAACGTTCGAACAACTAACAGAAGCCTTGTGGTTGAAGGCGACAGAAACTCGTTGATAAAGAGATAGGAGAAGAGAACATCTATGAGCACGACTGGACACAAAACAGAATTAGAGGCTTCGCAGTCTGGTAAACGAGGGGCATTTCCATTGTCCCTGTTATGTCTGACGATTGGAGCTTTTGCGATTGGTATGACTGAATTCATCATTATGGGCCTGCTGCCCAATGTGGCAACAGACTTGAATGTAAGCATTCCACAGGCAGGACAACTCATCACGGGATATGCACTTGGTGTAGCGGTAGGTGCGCCGATCTTAACCGTGTTCACCCACAAGATACCACAGAAGAAACTGCTGGTGTTGCTCATGTGCATTTTCATTATCGGGAACGCATTGTCTGTCATTGCCCCGACATACGGGTTGTTAATTTCAGCGCGGATATTAACGGCATTTGCCCATGGTACGTTCCTTGGTGTAGGTTCGATCATGGCAACGCGGCTTGTTGCACCCGAGAGAAGGGCAGGAGCGGTATCGGTTGTTCTCGCGGGGCTAACGATTGCCAATATCATTGGCGTTCCGTTTGGTACGTTTATCGGGCAACAGCTTGGATGGCGGTCATCTTTTGGAGCAATTACGATCTTGGGCATCATTTCGTTGATTGGCATCATTCGTTTCATTCCCGTTCTCCCGCAAGGCGCACCAGCAAACCTCGGGCAGCAATTTCGGAATCTGGTCCGTCCCCAAGTATTATTGGTTCTGCTCGTGGGAGCAATGGGCTGTGGAAGTCTGTTTGCCGTGTTTACTTACATCACGCCGATGCTTGTGGACATTAGTGGTTTTGCCGAGCACAATGTGACCTGGATTCTGGTGCTTTTCGGATTCGGTGTTACGTTGGGCAACATGGTTGGCGGCCGTCTCGCAGATTGGAAGCTAATGCCTTCGTTGATCGTCAACTTTGGCATCCTGGCGGTGCTTCTGGCTGCACTTACGCTTACGCTGGAGAATCCTTACCTAGCTGTAATCACGATATTCTTGTGGGGGGTTGCCGCTTTTGGTATTATGCCGGGATTACAGATTCGCATCATGAATATGACCCGCGAAGCGCCACTGCTGGCGACGACATCAAGTCACTCTGCATTTAACCTAGGGAATGCAGGTGGTGCCTATCTGGGCGGGTATGCAATTACTCATACGGGTCTTATATCGGTACCTTTGTACGCAGCAGTTATTGCCGGATTGGGTTTGCTAGGACTGCTCTTCAGTCTCTTCATGGATCGTAAACATCATGGGCCAGAGGTTGCTCAGGTCGCAGAAGCTGTGTCGGCAAGCTGAACATAAAATCCGTTCACCTCAATTCTTCCATTGAACATGGAGAATTGAGGTGTTTTTTTATGTCATGATGAATCCGGAGTTGGGAGTGAATAGACGGTCTGGTGGCGTGCAGAAGTATACTTTTTTAAGTAGAAGGTATAGATATTTAAGTTTTTTGATGATGTACAAGACATATAAGGTGATATAATGAAAATGTAATTGGAATTGTTTGTAAATTATGGATAGTGAATGTTGGCATCTGTATTAGGAAAGGTGAAGAACAGCAAGACGTATTCGTGCGTAGGAAGGAGGGACTTCACTCTAAAATGTAAGGGCTTTCAATTAGGGGTTGTATATCTGAAAGACCTGTTATGAGGTTCGTACACGATTTAAAATCATATTCCAAAGGAGATTGATACTGATGAAAAAAGGTCTGTCCAAGATTCTGAGTCTCTCCATCACAGCAGCACTCCTTGTACCTACAATGGCGTCTGCAGCCGATATGCAGGAAACCGCAGCCCCTAGCCCCATTCAGGCGGTGGTAGATCAGGGAACGACCGGGACCCTGGATAATTCCGGGCAAAATGCGCTGGCTAACACTCCGGTTGTGCCTGCACCGCCGGGTTATGATGCCTATCGCAACAATATTCCGCACGGCAATACCAATCTGATCTCCTATTATTCCACAACGGTAGGAAATACACGGAAAGCGACGGTGTATACACCGCCAGGATATTCTCCGAATAAAAAGTATAACGTTCTGTATCTCTTGCACGGCATCGGCGGGGATGAGTATGAGTGGGTTAACGCTATGAAACCGAAGAATATTCTGGACAACCTGTATTCCGAAGGCAAACTGTCAGATATGATCGTTGTTATGCCGAATGGCCGTGCCATGAAGGACGACCGTCCAGTGGGTGACATCTTTGCTCCGGACAAAGTGGCTGCGTTTGAACGGTTTGAACAAGACCTGCTCAAGGATCTGATTCCTCACATCGAGGCTAATTATCCGGTATACAAAGACAAGAATAGTCGTGCGCTGGCCGGTCTGTCCATGGGTGGTGGGCAGTCACTTAACTTCGGATTGAAAAATCTGAATACCTTCGCTTGGGTAGGGGCCTTCTCGGCTGCACCGAATACGCAATCTGTATCGCAGCTGGTGTCCAACCCGGGACAAGTTGCTAGCCAACTGAAATTGTTGTGGATCTCCTGCGGATCGAGTGATGGTCTGTTATGGGTCAGCCAGAATTTCAAAAACGGCTTGAGCAGCATGAACATTCCGCATACGTTTTATCTGGATGTAGGTGGACACGAACCATCTGTCTGGAACAGCGGCCTGTATCAGTTCTCACAACGAATCTTCAAATAATTAACCGGCACTCCTAGGGGTTTAGAGTTTTAAGGATATGTACTGGGAATTATATTGAATGGCCGCTGCCTCAGTTCTGTTACGTACAGAGCTGGGGTTTTTGTGTTTTTATGATGAATCAAGTCATCTGAATGGAACATTTAGAGTATTATTAATTTTGTAGTTGGGGTTAATGAGAGTGTACGTATTGGTTTAATTTATTATTACATAGGTATAGGTACTGTGATGAAGGAGAGGGATATGATGTTTTATTACAAAGGTGCGTTCCGTGAAACGGACAATGTGATCTATTTTAAAAGCGATGTTTCATTAGCCCAGAATGATGTTGTCCTATTTGGTGAAAAGAAGTATTTTATCGAAAGTGTGGAGAAAGAATTTCTCCTGCTTCAGCGGGTGGGCTCCATTGTTTCTGTGAGCCTGTGAAATCTTCGTAAGGTCTTATAATCATTTATTTAGTGTCAGGTGGCCATGAGGTGTCACCTTTTTTTAGTTTTCTTGAAAATACACATTTAGATTGAAGGGGGATCTATCCACTTGACATTAGTACTGATGAAATAAAAAAAGCCCAGTGAGGGCTTAGTTCATTAAAAACATGGCAAGCATTGTACCTATTATTAATAGAAGCATAAGAGCCAGTGGAATTGAGCTTATAGTAATTGCCGCAATAGCCAACCCTCTTCCCGATGTTGAACGTCGAGCACTCATGCCAAGAAAAAAACTAGTTGCGTTAATTAATAGAACCAATGCCATTGTGATCATTATTCCGTTTCCATTTGTATTGTAGCTTTTATTTGCTTCCATTGCCATATGGAATAAACCGAGGGAGGCTAATCCAATAAAACTAAATATAAAGGATACTACTGCTCTGCCAAGTCTGTCTACTTTCTTAATTTCCTTTTTCGCCTTCTGTTGTGATACGGTTCCCATAACATCCTCCTGAGTCTTATGTACTAATTAGTAGTCAAAAAGTAGCATTTTATTATGTTAGCATGTTTACAACTTTAATGGAATAAATTTCTTTTATCGTAACTTCATGAAGTTAATGCTTTATTAAGAAAGGAGAATGGCGATATTAAAAGGTTGCATATGCTACACACTCCATTTACATAAAATAATATTTTTTAAAGCTTTATAGCCCGTACCTATTTCCCCGTACATGCACTTCTGGGCCTCTGCCTACATACAATAAATCGACCCTGTTCCCACATGTGCTCAGGCCAGATCGTTGTAAAACTGCAGGAGGTGTCATCTGTGCCCGGATTGTTTACCGCAATTGCTCTATTCATTAAAGAGTTAACGTTACTCGTCTCGTATGTCAAAAATAATGCGTTCCCCCAGCCACTGGCTGAGGATGATGAAGCCAAACATTTACGCCTTATGGCTGAAGGCAATGCTCACTCTCGCAATCTGCTCATTGAACACAATCTGCGCCTCGTCGCGCATATCGTCAAGATAATGTAAACACAAAACAAGGTAAGATTGAAGACGGATTAACCCTTATTCTTAAAGGGAAATTGACTCTCGAAAAGTTGGTTAGGGGATCAAATAAAACACGGAAAGCAATTAAGAAAACATCTACTGTACATATAGTGTAGGATTAAACTCTATATTTAGTGAGCGGGATTGAAAGCCGTTGGTAATTTGCAAGCATGTAGTAGTCACATGGTATAATATCCCTATACAAAAAGGGAGGTTGTACATGAGATCATTATCGTTAAAGGACAAGCTTATACTTGTTGGTGGCTCTGCATTTCTCATCTTGTTTTACATTGCTTACAAGACAGACTATAGCTATCAAGGTGTGGGCAATATTGTTGAACACTCTATCGAGCATGTATCAAGGTTTATTGCATCAGTTCTTACGCCGCTTAAACCAGAAATACCTCAAATAAACTTCTAGACAGCCCTCACACGGCTGTTTTTTGTTTACCCTCATTATGTCTGTCCAACTCCCAAAACTCCAGCACAACCAATCATAGCCCCATACAATCGTGTCACCCGGTGACACTGTGGTTCCGAATTTCGGGAGTATAAAAGTGTTCCTTATTATTTTATAATATATGTGATACCATGTTGTATGTAATGTATGAAGGGAGTAACTACATAATGAAAATTGAAAGAGAGCAAATTGAACAAAGAATAGCTAACGCTCTAAAAGAAATCAAACATTCTCGACGTAAATTGTATGAATTAAACAAGATACTTGCAGAATACAGAGTTCCATTTGGCTTGTTGCAATCAATTATACAGGATGAAAACACGCTTAAAGAAACGGAATTTCAGTATCTCATCGGATTGACTCGTGGGTTACATGATCTGTTGAATCACAAAGAATTAGAACCAAGCTCTTTATTTGGTGAAAGAGAAATAAGGGATTCTGAACATGCACTAAACAACGAAGATGACAAGCTTTCTTTACCTCTAACGTTCATCGATACATTAGAAATAAAGTTTGATAGCTATCTAACTAAGATATCTATTCAGAAATTAGTTGAGATGGTAAGTAGTCAATTAATTGTTTACGAAGAAGAAACACAACGTGGGGTAGTCTATAAAGAGAATAAATCTGGAGGGATAGTTAAAACTCCGATTGTGAACAGGGCAAGTGTTAGAAGAATCGCTTCTAAAATGGCTGGCAATCAGTACTTTGAAGATATGATTACATTGAACGTATACTCAACTGAGGTTGATCCTGTAGCGTATCATGATGGTTCCAGAACACTTACAATTAACGAGGGTGCGGTTATATCTATACTCGATGGGTTCCACCGCTTACAAGGCGCTGTAGCAGCATTACAGATGAATCCAAATGCTGAACTAAATGAAATACTATCCATTAGAGTATATGATGATGAAACTGCTAAGAAATTTTTCAGTCAATTAAACACAATTAATGTACTCAAGAAAGAAAGAAGAAAAGAGCTTGCTCAAGAAAGACTTTCGGATAAAGTTGTATCTGATCTTCAACAAAAATCTGAAATAGGTAAACAGATTGCGTCATCTAATGCGATTAGTGAGTTGGCTGGTGAACTAACCATTTTTGATATTATGACATACGCAATTGATAAGGTGTATCACCTTGAAAGGCAATTGGATGTAATCAAAACCTCTAAGTATCTGAATGAATTTTTTGCGTATTTAGTGGGAAATTACCCCGATGAATTCTCGACAGACATCAAACAACGTAAGAATCGCACGAAGAGTCATCCTTTGATGTTTATTGGTTATATTGTACTGTCAAAATACATGCTATCAAACAACATCAACTTGGAGGAAATTGAAAAGTATGTGGATCGAATAGACTATGAAGATGATGAGCTAATCTCATTATTAAATGATAAAATAATATTAACAGGCAATAAGAGAGTCAGAGATAAGCTCATTTCCTATTTTTCAAGGTTATTTGAGGAGGTAGCAGCTAATGAATAAGGTTTACTACAATGATTTTTATAATAGCGAACATAAGGAGAGATATCTCAGGAGTTTAAGCACTGAATCAACTCGAAAATCATATTCTACAATTTTGAAAAAAACAGAGATGATGGAGTCATCTTTGAATAAGGATCTTTATAATTTCAGTTTACATGAGATTTCACAATTTTTGTATACTCTAAAAGCGACTAAAGTATCATCATTGAGACATGCTGGCAGCGTAATAAGGAATTATATTCAATGGGCTGTAGAACAGGATTTACGTAAAGACAACATAAACCCCCTCGTTGCAGTAACTACCCATGAATGGTATAGCCAGTTTGTTGATGATAGTTCATTAATGTTATTCACTGAGAAGCGAATTGATAATATAGTAGACAGTTTGATAAATGCTCAAGATCAAGCTGTGGTTCAAGCTGTTTTTGAAGGTATCTCTGGTCACACGATGAGCGAGTTAGCCAATATGAAGATGGAGCATATTTCTGAATGTGTCATTGAGGGAAAGTATAGGATTAAATTGTTTAACGATACTCCTGAAGGAATTAAAACTAGGGAGATTTTAATATCAAAGGATCTATTTAAGATATTAGATAAAGCAAATAAAGAAGTTAAATATCTAAAAAATAACGGTGTAGTTTTAGAGACGATAAAGTCAAGATTTAGTGATTTAGTGGAAAATGATTATATACTTAGAACTGCTGTGAATTCTAGAAAAAGTGATGGTGACGATGCTCCAGCACAAGCTCAAGTATTGGGGCTAAGAATTAAAAAGGCTGGTGAATTTAATAACTTTCCAATGCTCACCACAATTAATTTACGCAACAGTGGAATGTTAAAATTGGCTAGAGATTTACATGAGGAGCGGGGTAAGTTGGACACTGAAGAGTATCATGAAATATGTGATCATTTTGATGTAGGAAAGAGAGATGATGGCACATACAATTATATTGTTATGAGAAGAAACTTTCTAAATATCAAAACGATAAAGAGATTATATGGGACACCTTAGAAGTTGTTTACAGGTTGACGTGACGTAAACCCGTTCAAAACTCAAAGCTCAGCGGTCAGATTGAAGGGAGTCAGAAGGTCTAAATTATCGTTTCGGGGAATCCCGAAGCAAACTGAGTCCTAACCAATCTGGTTAAGACTGGTCAAAAAAAAAGGGGGGGTTAACCCTCCTTACAAACACATATGCTTCTCGTCAATTTGACGATCACCTATTTGTCATAGTTTTTCGGGATTCCCCGAATAAGTCCTCATATCAACTACTTAGCACTCTACCTATATGCCCAATTCGTCAAGTTTAACTTTAACTGTGTACTCAATGTACACACCTGCACCAAAATTGGGTAGGTAGTTTAGTTTCGATGGGACAACATGGCCTGTTGAGAATCCTTTTAGCTTCCACGAAATTTTCGGGGAACCGTGTACTAAGTTCTTCAAAATGTGCAGACATCCACTCAAACAATAGTGGGAAGACAAAAGCACCCCAAACAAATGGAGTGCTTGCATATTAATTATATAGTTCAAGAATCTTTTCTGAATAATATATGATTTGCTTAATGTATTTCCTTTCTAATTCAAGGTTAGCAATGTGCTCTTTTGAACCCTTAACTAACGTATCGCGTTCATTTTGTACCTTAGTTCTCAAATTTCTAAGTTTCTTGATTTGCTTTTTGTAATACGCGACCTTTTCTGCTACAGTGCTCTCCTTTTTAGCAGCAGCTTCTACTTTAGGGTGAAGGGAAGGAACTGTAATTACAGTAGAAACCACAGAGAAGCAGATTAAGGCACTGAAAATTTTAGTTAGTTTATTTCTTCTCACAAGCTACACCATCCCCGTCTCTATCCAATGCTTTACGATATCCTGGCTCGCTTTTGTATAGAGGAGCCTTGCCAGCCTTTCTCACAGCAATACAGTTCTTGTAATATACTTTTTTTGCTTCAACTTTAGGTACAACTATTACTGATACGTTTGCAACCAAAATTGCGGCTAACACAGTAAAAACTAATTTCTTTTTCATACTTTGATACTCCTTCAATGTTTATGTAAGTTGCAAAAATAGTTTACCAAAAGTAAAAAGAACCCTAATTCAGAGTCCTTAATTTGATATAGATTCATCATGTTGTGTATCTGGTACTTCTTCAAACTGAATTAGTTCAGATATGTCTGTGATATCTAGTGCAGCAGCTATTTTCTCAAGGATATTTAAGTTAATCTCTTGTCTACCCTGTTTACAGAGTTGAGATATCCTAGCTTGATTAACTCCAGACATAGTTTCTAATTGTCTTTGAGTAATGTTTCTGTGTTTTAGTACATCTTTAAGTTTAATTCTCAGAACGTACAACTAGAAATTCCCCCTAAAAACAGTTGACATGATTCGTTTGAGCGAATATTATGAAGAGGTGATTATTATTCGTTTATGCGAATCAAATTATGAGTATCAAACGTTAACACCTGTGTACACATTGTACACTATCTACAACTTTTCATCATCAAAAACATACTGGAACTTGAGTTCCGATTTTTAAAAGCGAGTTAAATTAGCAACAATGTACTGTAAGTATTATGCATGTAACAACTGATATGAAACCCTACGCAAAATTTTGCGGGGGGGAATTCATTCAAAATGGAGCATTACAAATGTACAAGCACTGCAAATTGATTAATAGACAGTTATGCGTTCGTACTCGTAACGGTACATGGATAGCACTAAAGTCTGTGGCATCATTAGGGTAATTAATCACACTCACAAAGGAGCAATCACAAATGAAAGTTTACTACTTTAACCAAAAGCAGGATTGGACACTCGAAGAAATTTATGTTGCTTGTGAAGTCTCCAATAATGCTGTCAACATTATCCACGGGTTGGAAGCACTTCTCACAACTCAAGAATTGCGTCAACAGTTTATGGCAAGGATTCCGATCTATCCAACATCTATTCAAGTGTTTAGCCTTTTGTGTCAGTTCAGACGTGAACAGCTTGAATTGGATCCCATGAGCGATGAGGATTTCAAAGATATGTTCTTACTCAATCCTGTAAAGGCGCTCACACAATACTTTAAAGAACAGGTTTCGCCTGTATGCGTTGAACGTATGAGGACGTATGGTGTAACCATTGAGCATCTAATCGAGCAACGAAAGCTGAACAGACACATTCATGTAGTCAGGGCAATCGGAAATGTATCTCACATTTGATTCATACATAAACAATGTACTGTAACTATGGTTAAATAATTCTTATAACAACTTTATATGAACATAATATTCTCTGTGAAATCCTAGTTCTATTTCATTTGAAGGATAGAAGAGAATGGAGGTAACAGAATACATGGATGTAAACGAATTGTTTAAGCAGGACTATGACAATTTACCAGCCGATGAAAAGGCGGTCTGGACGTATGATAGCTACCAGCAAACTCGCTTAGCCATCGATAAGTATTTTGTCTCCTACGGGTTAGATGTTGCCTTGATTATAGAAATGATGGAGAGAGCTAAAGAGGAGAATATAAAGTACCAAACGATAATTGATATTATTGATGCAAAATTGTAGACGAGCTTCAAATGATAATTTCCATTCTGTTTGATAAGGTATCACGACCTTTATCGCCAGAGTTTTCAATAGAAACGAAGAAGAGGAGAATTGGATATGTTGAACACTATTAAAAATAAATTGGAAGGTGTACGACATCGTACAATGGAGAGGGGAACGAAATTAGGTGTATTATGAAGAGAACTTATTTGAAACGATAATGAGTCTGAGTTACACGGAAATACCTTATCAGTCACCTAACAATAAACGCAGAATCATTATTGCCAATCATACTAAGCCCAAAAAACAGAGTATGCCTAAGTCTATAACACTTGATTCAAGGTACAGCTATTTGGTTGCTGAAGGATCACGAACGGACATAAAATTTGAACGTAGGATGGAAATACGTAAGGAGTTAACATTGATTAGGCAACAGAAGCGAATGATGTTGAAAATGGAATACCACATGTGAGGATGGTGCAATATTGCGCTGTCCTTTTTTTAATTATTTTGTTATCTAGTAATACATTAACCCTGTTCAAGAAAGTATTTCAGAGATATTCTGTAAATAAAGCGAGTTAACTAACAGAAAATTGTGGAGGGTGAGTTATGGAGTATAACTTTTTACATAAAAAACATTGGGAAACTCAAGACTATTTGCTTTATATATATGATGTTATTGCTGACATGCTAAGGAAAGCAGATCAAAACAATTTATCTAGTTTTACATTGAATTTTGACAACGAAGAAGCAGCACGTTCTTTTGAGAGTGCAGAGGATATGTTTGAGTGGATGGACAGAAATGGATACCATGAAACTTCAATTAAGATGTTTGTAAGTCAGGTTTTTTTTAGCCTAGTAAAAGATTACTGTTATTACCTATATGAGTCATTGAGTTGCGCTCAAAGAGGAAAGGTTACTGTGGCTTATTCTTTGCTTAGGAAACCGATCCGCGACAATTTGTTATATTTGGAGTGGTTGTTAGATAATTGTGAAGAGTTTTACAACACTTTTATGACTAGATCTGTTGAGGAATATGACGTAGCTAGCTTTAAAAACTTCGATAAATCAAGAATTCGAAAAATAGTTAATTCTGCATGTAAAAAAACGTATATGGGTGAGACCCTTAATAAAGATAATATCGTTTTTACGCTTAGATTTAATAATAAAGAACAAATCGGATTGCAACGAATCTGGAATCAATCTATGCACCTTATTACTACTTCTCCAAACTATTTAACTGAACGAGGGAACCTTAATTTTATATTTACAGACAATGAAAACTGGAATGAATATTGGGACTACTACTACCTAGTTATGCCACAGTTAATAACATATTCGCTTGAAATTTGCGAAGCGCTTTTTATAAGCATAACTGATGTAACTGAACTTGAGTTATTGTTCAATCGCTCTGTACGTTATGCTAAGTACAGCAAAATATCACCTGACCTTGATAGTGCTAAGAAGATAGAGAAGGAGGCATATAAAATCTTTGATTTAGCAGAGGAAAAAGGTACTAATATTTTCCTCACCTGTGATTACTGCAATCAAAGAGTTTTAATCAATCATGAGCTAATGAATGAAATAATTCACAATTGGAGCATTAAGTGTACTGAATGCCTAGAAGAATTCAGCATTTGTAAGTATATCTTAGGAATTGATGTTGCCAAGAGTTGAATCTTCAGAAAGAGATATGAAGAGTTGAGTTGGTTAGTTAAAGATGAAATCAAAGGATAGTCAACTTGACCATATGAAAGGCATTATATGAAAGCAAATCCAAGGAGGGTGAGAGAATGACACAGAGCTTAAAAGCAGTATTAACAGAACTGATTGGTATTTCAGCAAACATCGTATTAGATGATTGGACTTGGAGAGTATTTGGCTATAGAAAAAGGCCAAGAAGAGGAGCATTCTTTACAAATTTCATTAAGAAATCCAAGATAATTAGAGAAACCTTTCTAGTACGAGAGATTTTTATAATGTGCAGCTCTTCTGGAATTATTGAAATATCAAAGAAGGTTGATGATGAATTACTCTCAAAAGTGATAAAGTCTATGGTTGACAACTTACTTGATTATGACGGAATAACTGTGGCTTTTAGGTTCAACTCAAAAAGAGAAGCAGAAAACTACATAATTGATGGAATTTATGATTATGTGAATGCGGAGTTTAAAGAGTTTAATTCAGTTTTATTCAAACGAGCACAAGTTTACACTGAAAAATATATAAATAATGGATGGTTTATAGGTGCTACTCGACTTGTAATAGAACCTCAGAGTCCTGTAGTTATTATAAACGAAACCACGAGATCACTTCTTAGTGATGAGTTTATCTACGATCTTTAAATACTATATTATAATTTTAAAAATTAGGAGGGCAAAAATGAGTCAAAGGAAGAAACAAAAGCCAACAGGATTAGCTAATACTATCAGGGAGAACCCCAGTTCTAGAGAAATTGATGATACAGTGAAAAACGTAGAAACCTTAAAGCAATCAATGCCTATTGTTGAACCATTATTTGAGATGCTAGGCGTAGATATAGGGGAAGTGAAGAAAGCATTAGAAAAATTTGATTTTCAAGGCATAGATGAAATGTTAGATATCCCAGATAGATTCAATGAATTATTTGTTGAACATGGATGGATTATTTACAGCACAATGAGTCTGACTGTTGCTAAGGAAGCTATTAAAAAAGCTGAAGTAGGTGATTTTGTAGGAGCAGAAGGAGATTTAATTGATTATTACAATGAAAAAAATATACGAATGCAACTAACTTATTTTGACAAAATAAAAGCGTTTAAACCTCGTATGCGTTTAATAAATTTAGCATTGGATGACTATCTAGCAGAAAGGTATCATGCCATAATTCCAGTGGTCTTAGCATTAACGGATGGATTGGTAAATGAGTTACACCCAGATCGTAGAGGGATCTCAGCAGAAAAAACTGAGTTACAAGCATGGGACTCTATTGCTGCTCATAGTCAAGGGCTAGGTAAACTAAAGAGTATACTATTTAAAGGTAGAAAAAAAATTAATACTGAATCAATTACACTTCCTTATAGAAACGGTATACTTCATGGAACTGATCTCGGTTACGATAATATCACTGTAGCAGCTAAAACATGGGCACTGCTTTTTGCAGTAGGGGAATGGGCTACAAAAGTTGAAAAAGGAGAGCTTGAAGCCCCAGATGAGGAACCACCAGTAACAATACATGAATTGTTAGTAAGAAGCCAACAAACAGAGCAGCTGAATAATGAACTAGATAATTGGGTTGCTAGAGAATTGATATCGTTAGATCCAGAGAAGTTTACAGTGGGAACTCCAGAATATGTATTGAATGCATTTTTGAATTATTGGGTCAAAAAAAATTATGGAAAAATGGCAGAGATACTCCCTCCAAGTAAAAGTGAGATAAAGCCACCTTTGCGAATTAAAAAACATTTTCAGGAAAGGTTACTAAAATCATTTAAATTCAATTCAATTGACGATGTGGGTTTAGCAAATACAACTATACAGGTTCGGTTAGAGATAGAAAAGAGAGGACGAGTTGAAGAAAAGGATTGCAGATTTATTATGCTGACCCAAGATGAGAAGGGAGATACTGTTAGTAGGACCAATGAAAGTGCAAGGTGGGTTAGTAATGATTGGCGGGTATTCTAGAAGATTAAATATCTTTTTAGTGCGTGAATCAAATTAGATAACAGTTCCTCTCCGCGATTATTGTTACCCAATTCCACGACTCGACTGTAATTTAAGAGGTGAAAAATGTGTATCGTAAATTAGTTATGCCGTGGTGGAAAATATTCCACTTTGTAGTCTCTTTAGATGGCATACTGATGATATAATATTGCAGTCTACATAACTGAGTGAGAACCGTAACCGATACGGATATAAACAAGGGGATACTAGAATGAAGAAGAAGATTGTAACAGTAGTGATGGCGAGTATGTTATTTGCAGGGGCGGTAAGTGCTGCTAGTGTGTGGGGAACATATAAGGGAAATCAGATCATAAGAATTACATCTAACGGAGTAGCCTTGAAGACACCTGACGTTCCGGCAATTAGTTACAATGGACGGACAATGATACCAATTAGTATGCTGGGACAGTTAGGGATTGGTTACACATGGGATGCTAAAAACCAAACGGTTGATGTAGCATCAAATCCTTCTAGTAGAGGATTAAATAGTGATGCAGTAATGAAAGCGAACCTTTTTAAATACCTTGAAGATTTAGGCGAAAATTTAATGGAAACTAAACAAAGTTATGATATTGCAATGATGAGCAAGGTGATTGGGCCTAGCACACAGTTAAACACTGCTTATGGTAAACTAAATAGTTCTATTAACAAGTACAACGAATTCATCAATAGACAAGATGTGTTGAACTATTCATCAAGCGATGCAACCATTAATCAAATTCTAGCAAACTACTTCGATTCAATAGATAAACTCAAAGAACTTGATCTTTTCGCCAATAGTGCACCTATCTCAGAGAATAGTACTCTTATAAAGTATGCACTAATTGCTGAATCAGCGGCTAACTTGGCTAAGACGGGAATAAAATCTTCTGGCGCTGGATTTTCAAAGTATATATATGAAGCTTCAAAATAGTATAAACTCGCATCCTTTGGGGTGCTTTTTTTATTGTTGACTGAGTAGTAATTAAATTGGTCATTATAGCTGCATTTGTTTCATAAAACATAGGTAGACTGACACTTGTTGTTGTATAATTGTGGTACAAAAGCAAGTGTATTGATAGGGACCGACGTATTATGTACTGATATATCAATTTAAATTGAAAAGTTATTCTTAGTGAAATAATACTTTCATTAATTATTTTGAACATATGATCTGGAGATGATTGAAAATGGAGTTGGTGTATTCATGGAAGGATATAAAGAACAATATGCAAACATTTGATGAGTACAGAGGTTCGAAGGATTATAATGAGTATTATAGAAAAAGGATAGAGAAGGGTATATGCTTTATAGTTTGCATGGATGACAATGGAAACAGAAATTTTTATCCTAGTAGATTTATTGGATATGTTGAAAATTCAGCGGAAAAGCATACAGATCATGACGATAAACATGGGCGTTATACCAATGAGATCATTAACAACATCTTAGGTAAAACGCCTAAGCAAAACGAACAGATACTCAGGTACTTTGAAGAGTTCTGCGGAAAAATAGATATTGAGTATAAGGAGCATGGTGCAGCGAAATCTCCTAGAAAGTTTTGGGTCTATAACTAACCGCAATTTGTTTTCGTTTCAGCAAAATTAGTCTTTCGCAGTAATGGGCGGGATGTATACATAGTTGATGAAAAGCAATATGGGTGCAAATAAATGTGGTGCTTGATGGTTCTATCGTTGATGTAGATATTCAGAGAGTAATTCTGCCTTACAAATGATTTATAGAAAATGGTTCCGAGATAATCAACAATATACTTTTTCAAAATTAGTGATAACGAGGTGAATTACATGAAGCATATCTCAAAAATATTCAAGAACCCGATAGGGATTGGTGTTACAACGGCTGTTCTAAGTACAGTCATTAGCACTCCAATAGTCGCTTATGTCAAGTCGCAACCGTTCAGTGATGCATTTGTTTCCATTTTTAAGTGGGCTTACGAACTAGTAAAAAGTATCCTGACTTTCGGGGTGCCACTTTGGACATTGCTATTAAGCGCAGTAGTCTATTTTAAACTTATTAGGCCTATTGTAAAAGCTGTCAATAAAACTAGCAGCGTACCTAATCTTTTAAACTACAGAAATGACACTATTGATGGAATTAGATGGGAGTGGGATTGGGTTAGATATAATGGGAAATATAACGTTTCTCGTCAAATTGCTGCTGTTTGCACTACTTGTAACGGGTATCTCGTTGAAGGAAGACGGACATTTCATATCAACACTTTAGAGTGTGAGAACTGTGGATATAAAAAGGATTTAAGAGAGTGGGAACATGAAGATTACCGTGAAAAAATTAAGCGGGAAATATTGAGAAGAGTACGAAATCAAATTAATGAAAACTCTGCATAATTTGAGCCTTTAAGAGGACGGAGAGATATTAATGACTGTAAGAATACCAATAGAAAGATGTAAAGATCCTTTTATAATGGATGAAAATACAGTCAATTTAGCTGTTTCATCATATTTCGAAAATAAAGGGGTGGACGTTAAAAATGTTGCCAAGAACAAAGAAAGAGGATTCGATGTATATGGCGAAAAGAATGGATACTCTTTAATTGTTGAATCAAAAGGTTCACTTGGTAATAATCAATGTACATATGTTTTTGGGACAGGACAACTTAAAAATCATCTAAGTGCTCAGATATTTTGCCTTATGAAACATTACGAATACAGTTCTGGTAAAACGATTCTAATAATGGCCAATCCCGATATTCCTAGAATAAGAAATATGATCAATGAGGTATCATTATCCTTAGATGAATTAGAATTTGTTCGATTTTGGGTTAACTCTCAGCAAATTGTTCAAGTTGAATGTCCCGATGAATTAACAGACTTACTTGAGAGGCTAGGCCTGATGTAAATCTGATTACAATAAAACGAATCTTTACTCGAAGGAGGTACAGATTTGATTGGAGACTAACATGTACAGTTTGAGCCTAAATTTCGAGTGGAAGAGCGTCGATGCAGTGGTAAACATAGAGACTTATCGTTTCCCTCGACCATTTGATAAGACCATGAATAAGTTTTATCATGTGCCTGCAATATACAGGTGGAAGATATACAAGCCCAATACCCAGTGCACGGTGGTCTATATTGGTGAGACTGATAATTTAAAGCGAAGGATTTCTGGTTATATAAAACCAGGGCCTAGCCAGCATACCAATATTAGAATGAAGGCATTATTCGAACAGTACATCAATGATGGCTTCATAGTTGAATTAGACACAATTCAGATTAAAACTTTCATCTTTAATGGTATCGAATTTGAGCAAGGCAGTTTGGATTCAAAAAATATAAGAGTATTATTGGAGAATTTAATAATCTTGGATCATAAGAAAAACAATTATGAGTTATTGAATGCAAGAATTTAGAAAATAAGATGAAAATTATGTTTGATGAGAAAGTGAGGCTTAGAGAATTGAAATATTATTCGATGCCTGAAAATGTTAAAGAACAAAGCAAGAATGCTCGATACTCATATACAGTTGTGGTTAATCTATATGCTAGTCAGGATGACGCGGAAGAATACATAAACAGAAACGTGAGAGTTAATTCTGATGAGAGGCTGGATAAAGAGGAACTGGCACAACGAGCAGCAAATGTAGTGAATGGATTAATTGAGTCTCGTGCAGAGTTTTAGAGTTATGATCAAGTTCAGGCTGTGGGAATTACTTTTGCAAATGCATACGATAGTGAGTTGAAATGAAACCTTTGAATAGGAAAAAGTAAATTGTAGATCACTATTATAGATGTCTAAAAGGTTTATTTTATCATTATTCAGATTTCGAGGTGGGAGAATGAATCATACCGAGTTAGTTCATAACATAGCAATTGTTTTAGCATCGGAAGTGAAATCGTACAATTTACCCGATATCTGTTCGAGTTACGGCTTAGACAAGGGTGATGATAGCGAGGCATTTGAGGGCAAGGCAAGATATATAGAACGTAGACTAAGAGGTAAAAATCAATTGTTTCTTATTGATTTAGCTAAGAGAGTAGCTAAAGATTATAATTCTGTTGATTTAAATAGAATGTTAAATACGATCTCTCCAAGAGGAATTTTTAAAGTTTCACAGATAACAAGAAAAAACATTGTTAAAGAAATATTGTCCTTAGGGTACATCGAAGGGGATATGAATTTAATTGACTTTCTGAAAAGAACATGGGATTTAGATTCTATGCCTTCTACAGATTCTAGGTTTTCTAATGCAACTGGGGACATAATTCAGCACATGATAGCAAATGACGATTGGTCATATCAAGAATTATTTGAAGATATTCTTGAAATATACAATATTACAGATGAAAAATTCATTCATTTTACAGAACAAATTGTCCATCCAAGTGTCAGAGGCGAGGTTGATCCTCAGTTTATTGAAAAATTGAATTATTATTTAGCTAAAGATGGATTCAAAATGCAGGTAACTTCACAGATATCAGGTTATCCATTATACGCTATTCTAAAAAACAGTAAAGGTGTCAAAGGAGAATTCAAAAATCTTATATTCGCTGCAGATGGCCCTAAACCTGAAATTGTTATTAGTGATTCGATTAATAACGAAATAACTATAGTTAAAAATCAAGAGTTTTGTCTTGTGTATGACTTGCCAATTTTGGATGGCTTATTATGGAGTGAGTTGGTGACATGGTGGGGAGATAAGGAATCTAAAGAGATAGGGATAGATATTGAACGTGCGATATACAAGCGGTTGATTAAGTCATTAGATAAAGGGCCAGAGAGAAACTTTTTTAAATTCTATTTTAAGCATTTTAGAGAACATATGGGTAATAAGTTGCCGGCTTTGATCCCCCAAGTATACCTTCATTATGACCCATATGTTACTAAATTAGTTTTGAATGAAACACGTCTAGTGAGACAGCGTATGGACTTTTTATTGCTATTACCCAATAAAGTTCGAATTGTAATTGAGATAGATGGTAAACAACACTACTCTTCTGAAGATAATAGACCGAGCCCTAAGAAATATGCTGAGATGATGAAAGCTGATAGAGATCTTAGGCTTCAAGGTTATGAAGTCTTTAGATTTGGAGGATTTGAATTTATAAATGAAAACAATGTAGAAAAAATGGTATTTGATTTTTTTAGTAAGCTCTTTTTAAGGTATGAGATTATTTAAAAAACTATTTCATAAGAAAAGGTGTTGATATTCAATGGAAAATGAAAAGAAAAGTCAGGATTCAAATTTTGGAATTTCAAATAGTAAATACAAATATTTAATCAAGTACGAAAATTACAGGCCAACATTTGGAGATATAAGCAAAGCAATGAGATTTACCCGATACGAGGCATATGATATGTTCAACGAATTAGAGAGAAAAGGATATTCAGATTTAACGGTAGATTCAATTTAATGAAGATGTAAAATGACTGGTTTATCCCACAACTAGGAGGAAACTAACATGAACTATCTTGATCAATTGTCAGACCGCGCGCGCCCAAGTTTGACACGCTATGTGGATCAGTTTGTACGAAATGATCTTGGACATATTTATTCCGATTACAGCGGTGAAGATGTCAATAAAATTATAAAGAAGGTGTACAATAAGTATCTTCATTTAGGAAATGAACAAGAAAAATATAAGGAAATTAATGACGCATTTCTTTCCTCACCTCTGTTCATTGAGGACTTGAAATCGTATATTGTTGATTTTTTAGAAAATAGACCAACTTTAGATAGAGTAGAGTATTATCGATCTTTAATCGCAACGCACAATCTATTGGACAAAAAAAATATTAATAGAGATAAACTTGAGGAGCGAATTTCTGTATTGGAGTCTACACAAGGTACTTCGCAAGACTTCTGATCAAATGGCTATTTTAAAAGAAGGGTGCGATATACAATGACTGCACTGAACTTTATATTCGAAGAAGAAGTAATATTCATTGCCATGGATACTCTTTCTATTTCTACTGATAAACGTACTCCATACAAGTTTGTGTCAAAGATTTTTCCATTACCTCATTTGAGAGGGGCTTTGTGTGGAACGGGAAATTTGGATTTAGTTCTTGATTGGCACAGAGAAATTCAAAAAAATATTATAGCACAAAGTATAGACTTTTTTGCCGAGAATTCTACAGATATCTTGGTTAAATTAAATGAAAACTACCCCAAAAATGCAACAACTACGATGTATCAATTTGGTTACTCTCAAACGTTAAATAAATTTCGAGGATTTGTTTTTAGAAGCACAAACAAATTCAAACTTGAGGAGTTAACTTTTTGTACTGCACACCGCCCCCCTGTAGAAGACTTCAATTTTGATAACTTTGAAAATAATGTGGACGAAAATTTTATTAAATTGATGACAATGCAAAAACAATTAGATGATCAAAAGCCTGATAAAGCAGGGATTGGAGGAGAGATCCATAGATTGATTCTAATGAAGAATGCAAGTAAATTGGACATCATTCATAGATTTCCCGATTATGAAATGCAATATAGGCAGATGTTGAGGAAACTTAGCGATTTAAAGTAAAAGATGTGTTTCACGAGGAAGGATGTGCGACCATGACAGACAAGATCAACCTTTACGTAGACGACCTCAGAGACTGTCCAGAAGGCTTTGTGGTCGCTCGTACATACTATGAAGCAATACATATCCTAGAGACCAAAGAGGTGGCTATTCTTACATTAGACCATGATCTGGGCGAGGATGTGGATGGTAAAGAGTTACCCAATGGGTATGACTTGGTTAAGTATTTCTGCGAACATGGATTAAGGGCAGATAAGATATACATACACACAGATAATCCTGTAGGAAGACAGAACATGTATGAGACTCTGTTGGCAGCTCAGCGAAGAGGGTTCATTGCAGAGGATATCGAGATATATCATTATCCGATAACGGTGAATAAGTATTCTGGTGAGTAGGTAGAGGGATGCTTTATAAGAAGTGTATTGAACTTTATAATTAAATACTATCAGCATAGGGAGAAATTATTCATGATGAATTTTAAGTTCTATTTAGCTATATTAGCACTCATGTTGTTAATGGTGGGATGTTCAGAGAAGAGTGTAGAGCAGCCTGTTATTCAAGAACAAGCTAAATTAGAGTCTAGCCCCGTTGAAAACTCTATTCAAGATTCCACTAACGATAATGAGACAGGATCTTCAATAGATGAAGCGGTTGTGGAAGCAAGCGAAACACATGAAACTAAAGAGGATACTACAGTAGCAAGCACACCAGAAGTTTCCCAGATCGACACATCAGTTTTTGTATTTGCTCAAGATATAAAAGTTACAGATGCGATAGATATAACAAAACATATAGATGTAGTTGTATATATGAGTGAGGATGTAGGGAAAGGGCTGGCTGTGCAACATGTATTCACACAGTTGTATGACTTTTTACAGCAAACTAAGGTAAAAGAAGCCGAAACTGTTACTGTTGGAATAATGAGTGGGGATTTTAGAATTGCACAAATCACGGTTGACATGAGTAAGTTTGAAGCAGGTGAACATTTTATACATTCTGTAATGGACGCTTCTAAAATCGACAAAATGGATGATGATGTCAGAGAGTACGGGGAATCACTAGAACTGTGGTAGACAAGTCAATGAAAGCAAGTTTGATTAAAATTTTGAAGTAGGGGGTATTCATTTGAAAGACCAATTCCTAAAGCTAATTTCATGTTTTACTGAAGAAGATAGTTTAAGTGGACAGATTAATGAACAAGGCAAGGATTTTATCAACATTACAGATAGATTTAACTCGGTATTAAATCTAAAGAACGACGTCGCTTTCGTGAGTGAGTATAAAGGTAAGATTATCGCTCCTGTTCCACTTGCTTCAGGAGGCGGCGATATAAAAATTGTGGTATTTGGTTTAAATCCTCATTTAGATACAAAAGAATCAAACAAAACAATCATTGAAAAAGAATTTGCTGGAGATACGTGGGAGGAGTATTCATCTTTCTATAACTCTGATGGGGTCTTTAAACATGTGGCATTGCCTATTGGAAAGTACTATAGAGAAATCACACCCCTTGCTACCTCATTAATTGAAAAAGAGTACATAAGCTGGCTAGACTTCAAATTACCCAGCAAAGAAGAAACAAGTAAAAAAGTAATTAAGGCACTTGAAAACTTTTGTGCAGCAGAGTTTGTTCCTTTTCATTCACATAAATTTAAGTCTTCTAGCTCAAAGATAGAAGAGCTATTTGATACAATCCCACAATTCAAAAAATACTTAACATTACTTTTAGAAACTATTCATGATTCCCTTACTGATGATGGTTGGATTGTTTGTAATGGGAGTGATTCATGTAATACTTTTCTTGATATGATAGAAAAAAATGAAAAATTAGGATCTCTAAAACTTATAAAGGATTTAAAGCAGGCAAGGGGTTATTCATTTTACTACTGGGGCAATCGTCGAGTAATCTTACTCCATCATTTCTATGCGGCTGCAGGAAAGGGACTTAAACTCAGCAGTAATGTAGAGAAAAAGTTTATGATTGAAGATGCTATCGCTACCTTTAATTAATGATCAAGATAAAATGTAGATATCCATAAAAAAGGCACTCAGACGAATTAATCTGAATGCCTTTTTGTGAGTTAGCTTTTATTCGGGTTAAGGGACATCAAGACAGAGTTAACCCCTTGATGAGATTTTAGAGAAAAACTATAAACCTCCTTTTACAAAGAAATTTTTCAAAGCTTGATGAGCTATTTCATGCTCTTCTGGATCACCTGATATTCTGAGTGTAATCTCGAATCCTCGGCTGTTCTTTTTAGTATATAAGAGTTTAGAGCCATCTTCGAACTCTGTGTATTCGAAAATGTCACCAGCAAACATGATTTTTTCCATTTAGAATTAATCCTCCTATGCATCCTGCATCCTATTTAATTCTAATATATTCAATTCATTGGAGGATTATACTAGTTATCTATGACTCTTAAAATTAGATTTTTTTTGCTTCGATTCAAGTTGTATTGTGATTTAGAGGTCCTAGTATATATTTATCAACATTCTTGATTTCAATCGTGAAAATTTTGAAAAAATGCGTAAATAAGTAATCATTTTAGATAACTCTGTTACTATACGATTGATATTTTAAAACACCTTGAAATCCCCTTGTCCTACCTACATTTTTTGATATTCCAATCGTAAACTTACAAAATTTTCTAATGTGTTAAAATCGTTGCTACGACTAGCTTTTTAGGGTGTTGATGGTCATTCTACGATTGCGTTTACGATATAGGATAAATTGACCTGACAAAGAAGCTAAAACGTTGATTTAACTGCATAAATGGATAGTTGTTGTATCGTACACGATTGGAATCATGATCTATGTGATTGTAATCTGTCGATTCAGTCAGAATAAGGTTACAGAGACGGATTTCTAAGACAGGCTCACACTGTCCCAAGGGACTTCGTAATTTTTCGATGTTGTTCCAGTACCATATTGGTACGTGCTTACGATTTGAAAGGGTATGGCTAAAAGTATACTTTTTGAAAGACTCTCTTAGCATGTGTCAAAAGTGGTTATGATATATTTCAAAAAGTATATAAATATATATGAAACATTTCAAAAGTAACGGTATACATTTTGACATTAATTTGATATAATATCCTTAACGACATAGCAAAGGATGATCAGTATGAGCGAGATTCGGAAGTATGGATACATAAGAGTGTCATCTAAAGATCAGAATGAAGCGAGACAGCTAGAAGCAATGAAGGACTTAGGTATAATGGATCGTGATTTCTTTATAGACAAACAAAGTGGCAAGAACTTTGACAGACCATATTATCAATCCATGAAAAATGTGCTTCGTAAAGGTGATATTCTCTTCGTCAAAGAGTTGGATCGTTTGGGACGGAATGCAGAGGAGATAAAGAATGAATGGCAGGATATTGTCCAGAACATAGGTGCTCACATTGTCATAATTGACATGCCACTGTTAGATACACGGCAATACAAGAATGGATTAGAGAAGGTTATAAGCAGTATTGTGTTAGAACTGTTATCATATATGGCTGAGTCTGAACGTGAGAGGATTAACGGTAGACAAGCTGAAGGTATCGCGGCTGCTAAGAGTGACGGTGTTGTATTCGGCAGACCAAAGCAAGCAATCAACGAGAAGTTTAAGCAAGCATACACAGAATGGAAACATGGAAGGATTACAGCAGTTGCCGCAATGAAGGAACTAGATATGAAGCCCAATACTTTCTATCGCAGGGTAAAGGAACATGAACAACAAGAAGCTAAAGCAAATGGCCTAGGTTAATGATCCTTGGGGAATTATTCCTTAGTATGATCATAAATAGAAGAGGACTCATTTCGAGTCCTTTTTTGCTTCCAATTCAAATCTAATTTTATCCAACTCTAATCGTTCTTTATTAACCTTTAGTTGTTCTTGGTTTACTTCTAATGTTTTTCTGTCAATTTCAAGTTGTTTTTTACTGTTCTCCTCTATAACTGCATTGTGTCGTTTTTGTTCTTCAAAACTCTTCTCGGAGACTTCAACCATTTTATCTGCTGGGTCAGGAAACAAAATATCTTGACCATATAAACCAACAAGTACAATAATAATATGGAGCATTATCTTAAATCCATTAATAGTAAGTTTACTCTTACTGAAATCAATTTCAGATCCCACTTGAGAAGATAAAACCTCTCCCATACTGTCTAGTATAGGTTGAAATTTAGCTTTAGTCTCAGGATCACTCTCTATTTCCTGTTCGATATCATAAATGTTAGAAGAAATATCTTCAGGTACAGTATCAACAAATGATTGCCAAGAATGAGTATCCATATTTGAAATTACATCAATCATAGATGCAAAAGAAGAAGATTTATAAAAGGTTTGAAGATTATCTATGCCTATACTGTTTGCAGCATTTATTCCCTTAATTGCACTAGAAAAAGATGGGGAAGAAGTTATTTTAGCAATTTCTGCTAGTGGTTCTTTCCAAGCCAATGATACTTGTTGAATAGAGCTTGCCAATCCTTGATGCGCTTTCCATGCTTGACTATATTGAGAGTTAATCTTAGAAGATAAACTTATTTGCTCAACCATTCTGGAGATTGATGATTGATTGATCATGTTACTCATTTTTGTGATTGAATCAACGTGTTGTTCTTGCAACATAGATAATTTTCTTGCCAACTTTTCTTGTTCACTTTCCTTATTCGTCATATAACACCTTCCTTAAAGTATTCGCATATTACAGTATACCACATACATCCCTATTGAAATAAGCCCAACCGATACAAAATTGGACATACATACGGGGGTACATTTACACCCAAAAAGTAATAATTTCTGGAAAATAATCCGCTAGCACATATCAATGGGTCATCAAGTTATTGCATTGACGATACATAGATACATGGGGGGATATTTTAAATTTAAAATAGTATCCATTTTACAGAATATGCCCCTAGCACATCTGCCTCGACACGAGAGTTGAATTTTAACGAGTGAAATTCTATTGGATAAAACCGACACCATAATACCATTCCATATACACAAAATAGCCCTCCATAGAGGAGGGGGAGTACACTATTCGTTCCAGAGGACTAAGAGAGGGGCTTTTTCATTTTTTCAACTTGTATGTTTTCTTGGAGTACCTGTTTACAGTAAGTTGGACTTAAACCATGCTCTTTGTAAATCTTAGTGAAGGCTAATCCGTCAACATAATGCAAATCATATATCCTCTCAAAGTCACGAGCTCGTCTTTTAATGCCTCTTTCTTTGGTAGTTAATATATCTGCCCCCTTCGCTTTAAACATCTGCTTAATCGACCACCAATCCGTTTCGGTAGCTTCGGCAATCTGTTCAAAGCTGAGTAAATCTTCATTGTACATTTTTAGCATGTCGTAATAGAGGTGTTCAATCTCACCCCATTTAGGAGCTGGTTCTTCAAATACCCAGTTAAGCTTATCGAAGTTGATTGAACCAGAAACGTTGTTATAACTCAGAATTAAATCACTTTCAGCGGTGAATTTGTAGAATATCTCAATACGCTTATTATCATGTAAGACTATTTTATCGACTAAGATGCTCATTAATTTTCTTGCGTCTTTCATCTGTAATTCGTTATTAAGGATATTTTGATATTTTTTTAGCAATGGCGACCCTGGTGAAGTATTCTTATTTTGTCTTTTGTTCAGCTCTAAATTGTCTGTAATTAAGCTCAGCTCTTTGTTTAGTTCGCTAATTTCAGTATCTGCTCGTTCCAATTTAATAGAAAGATCTTCTTTGGATTTAATGATACCTTCAGCGTAAAGGTCAATGTATCTTGCCTTAGAAGATTCCTTATCTTTAATCAATTTTCCAATGTCATCTCTGTTTCTCTCCATTTCTTTAACTTTTGATACATCAGAAATCTTATCAAGCATCTTATCGATCAATGTTTTAGGATTATCAATCAGCCTTACTACTTCGTTCCATATGAGAGAGTCTACCATATCAACTCGCCAATTTTCTCCCAAGCAAATCTTGTTAGGCTCTCCTGTTTCCACGCTGTAGGATTTTCTTGTTTTTCTTGTGCAACTATAATATTTCAGCAATCCATTTTGTGTCCTCGTAGTAATACCCGACGATGCTGCTGCTCCACATCTTCCACATCTAGCAATTCCTTTTAGCAAGTAATCTTCCGATGGGCGACCACCATTCTTTATATTTCCATCTAAACAGTTCTGTAAACGACCAAAAGTAACCTCATCAATATAAGCAGGTATAGTAATCTTTTGCCATTGATCTCTAGGACGTGGTGCTTGTCTTCTTTTCCCGTTCTGTTGTTCTACCTCAGTTTTACCATAGTAGTACGTACCCATATAAGACTCATTTCTGAGTATTCTACTGATGGTCGCTTGATACCATTTATCTCCTTTTGGTGCAGGATGTTTCTTTTTAGCTAAATATGCCGCAACCTCAGAACCGGTTGAACCTTCTAGTACCATATTAACCATTGTCAGATAACGCTCTTTTTCATACTCGTTTTCAACAAGGGTGTTCAGTTTTTTATCATAAGTATATCCGTATATTCTGTTCATACCGGGTATCTTATTATTTGATACCATAGTCTGTCTTCCACGCTTTGTATTGGCTAGAATCTTGGCTTTGTTATACTGAGCAATGGAACCTTGAATATTATAGTTTAGCAATGATTCTGCATTTCCTTTTTGCAAGTCAAACTCAACGAAATGTAGATCACAACCCAACTCCCAAATCTTATGTGTGATTTGTTGTTGTAAATGCAAATGTCTACTCAGTCTATCAGGATGCAAGAAGATGACTTTGTTCCCTATTCCTTTTTCAAGGAGAAATAAGATGTAATTCAGCATTGGACGGTTAGGGTTATCCCCAGATTCAGCTTCTTCTCGCAACACAATAACCTCATGTTCGTTGATATCAAACTTCTCTTTTGCTTCCTTTACGCATATTTGTGTCTGTGATTCAAGTGAGTAGTTATCCACTTGTATATCAGATGATACTCGTGTATAAACAATAGCTTTAATCTTATCGATCAAGGATACGATATCTTCCCTGGTGAGCTTTTCATGATCTTTGAGTACTCTCATCAAAAAATCAGTCCTCCGAATTTTGACTGTTTTCTATTTGGTTCTCACTGGAATAACTCAGTAGAACATGTTCCATCCAATTGAGGATTTGCGTCTCTATAATTTCTTCTGGAACTGCTAGGTTTTCGTCTGGATAACGTGAAATAATCTTATATTCATACCTTTTCTTATATCTCATAATGACCACCTTAATAAGATCAATTACTACCTAATTTTAGTATCGTCCAATTATTAAATTCTATTCTTTTGAATGAATTGAAAGAGTGAGGGGAGCAGAAGACTGTCCATAAAGAATTTTACAATAGATTCTAGCGAACATTCTTTCGTTTAATTTGAGCATTTTGGAGGAACGGTTGTTAAAGGATATGTAGATTCTAATATGAAGGGTTATTTCATACGAATAACTTGTCATCTATCCTACCCATATTCTTCATACTATAATGTGGATATATCAAAGAGGAGGGGATAGGATGACTATTACAGTAGATGAGCAGCAACAATTAAAAGCAACGATTAGACAATACATATACGAAGAAAAAAATGTAGAAAAGCTGGTGGATTACTTATCCAGGCATGAGGTAGTTGGTTTAGAGGTATTTGCATACTTGGGATTTGATAAGATGGATGATTATTTATTTCAGCCAGTCAGTAGAGATACATTCATTCGAAGAGCGCCATTCTATTTTCATAAACCTAGTAGAGAGTTAGGTGACATTGCTGAATTAAGTCAATACATCTATTATTCACTTGAATTCAACAAACCAGATTACAATAATCAACTTGAAGATTTTTATTGTGTGTTGGAACGCCTATATTATGACTTTTGTATTGATATTGTTACCATTTTAAACTATACAGTTAAACAGCGTGGACGTGTTGGAGAGATTCAACCGATTTATAATTGGTTGCATTACCTTGAATTAGCACAGAAACTTGGAATAGAAGAGAAGACACCGACTCGTTTCATTGTTGAATACAATATTGTCAGAGAAATGGTTGGATTGGAACCAATTATATATGAGATTCAAGAAATGTATGTTGGAGAGTTTATCGAAAGATACGGGAACAGATTAAGAATGGATGGTATTTTCCCATGTGACCATAACAATCAACCCATACTTAAATGGATTGGTGTAAGAATTAAAAATGCCAAGAGAATATGGGTCGATGTCAATGATAAGTTGAAAGGTTCATTATATGTAGAAATTACACCTAGAACAAAAGTGTGGGGACTCAATGTGTATGGAGCAGATGAAGATGGCTCAGATATTTGGTATGACCTATATACAGGCCCATTATTAATGGAATTTGATTATACAGTGATTAAGGATAGACGAGTTGCAATAGGAATGACACAGAAACAGCTTGCTGAAGCAGTTGGGGCTTCTGACCGAACACTGCAAAAGTGGGAGCGAGGAGAAACAACGCCTGATGGTCATTTTCTACTTAGACTGATGAATGTATTGGATATTAAGGAATTGAGTGAAATTACGAAGATACATGATGTGGAGTAACTGTAATAGTTCATGTCACCGTAAATGACTACCAGAGTTTAAAGTGACAGATTATTCAACGACATACCAATTACCCCCTTCCATAAATGGTTGGGGGATTTTTATATCTACTATGTTTTGAAATATACGACTGGATAACTTGGATTGCCATTCTCATTATAATGTAGAGGGGGATATTATGACCTCAATTACTGTAGTAAACCATAGCTATTATTGAGTCTATACTTGTATCACACTTACATCTAATTCAGATTAAAGAAATCCAAATGACAGACACAACGTAAGTTGTGGATGAAGGTGAAGCGACAGCCATGGAGTGAAACGGAATGGATCTCGCTACCTATTATTGTTGTGTGTTGATAACTCAAAATTTGTCACCTTAAAGTCCTATAATATAAAACAATAACCCTAGTAGGGAATAGAAGTGACACATTTTAAATTTGAATATTTTTAATTGTAATTGGGGGTAATTATCAGGAAACGATACCAACTCGATAAAAACCACTTCGCTATCGCTTCGTAATCGGTATTTACCGACCTATCGCGTTTCCTCTTGGCTGCGCCAATTCACCTTCCGATTCAATTTGGTTTGAATTCTTGCAAGAAAATGAACAAAAAAATCAAGAAATCCTTATGTATCAAGTGTTTTTTGGTATTCTTTATAGTCTAGTTTACTATAGTTTATATATATAAATATGCAGGATAATGAGACAACTTTATCAAAAAGTACGCATAAACTCAGGCTTTTTTGAGATTTCACCGAACAAAATTCAGGAAATTATCTCAATAATTATGCTTTGCTACAGTCCAGAATGTCTTGTTAAAATTCGGATTAGGCTGGTTATCTTCTGTTTTCCGCTTATTGTCCCTGTTCTTATCTCGTATGTTATATGGAATACTATTTTGTATAAAGTATTCGTTAATCAATCTAACACTACTTTGAACCCTGTTATAGTTGTCTCGAAGGTTAACCATTTTTATAAGGGCTTTTTGCTCATCTTTAAACAACTGTTTACCCACTAAACTATCCAGATAATCTTCGGATTTAGCTTTATCATATGTGTCATCTAACATAGTGTAATTCTCCTTTTGAAGTTTATTTTTTACGTGCTCCATATACCCATTCTCAATTTCTCGAATATCCTCAAGATTGTTTCTGTCCGAGCATTCTTTAAAGTAGCGCAATTCATTGACGAAGAACTCGGGATTAGTACGATCCTTATTCGGTTCAACGTAGATTGTAGGATTGTTATGATTCCGTCTGTATTTGTCCATATATGCAATTGATCCATTTTCAAGTAAGTATTTTGCCGAATTTATTATCTTGTTCTTTGCTCTTATACGTTGTCCAATTTCTTTATCCGTTATATTTCTAATTACTACTGTAACTTGATCCTTGGCATCTATAATACGTTTCCTGCCCAAACATTGAATCAGAGTATCAACATCTTGTATATCACAGACTATGTACTTCATATTCTTACTTCGAAGATTTATTCCATTATCCAGTGTTGAAGTGGTAAAGAGATATTTTTCTTCGAACGTTTCACTGTCGAGCATTAGTTTAACTCGATCCTTGTTAACATATTTCTTGTAGTCAACGTTTCCTTCTGCACAGACGAACATTGAATCTTCAAACCTCTTATGTAGTTCATATGCTTTTGATGCTTTAGTGAAAAATGCTATCACTTGCTGTCCTTTTCTAATCTTGCTGAGGTACTTCTCCAGCACTTTCTCATGTCTGTAAAATATCAATTCTTTGATGTGACTGTAATCATGAGGAATGCTATAACTTCTAAATTTGATCTGCTTAAATTTGAAGAAGGCTATCGTGATATCTGCTGTGGCTGACATAAAGATTCTTATTTTGCTTGAATGGGACATTATCAACTTAAATGAAGTATCTGTATTAGAGTTATAAGTTGAATCGGTTAGAAAGTAATGAAATTCATCGCAAACAATATACGTGTAATCGTTCTTAAATGTGGTAGCCTTTTCTCTTCCAAGTCTACTTTCAACTTTTTGATAAAGGAAGATGTCAATTACATCATCTTTTCCGTCCTTCTGTATTTCTTCTAAAAACTGATCTTTAAGCCTAGTTCGGTTAACCAGAAACAGTATCTTAGTTCCCTCACGTCTAGCCTTCTCGTATAAAGTGTTCTTGACGAAGTACGATTTGCCTACACCTGTGCCTGCCTCAATCGTGATAATCTCACCCTGCTGCCATTGTTCAACTTCATTGCCTATGATGTCTGTTACTGTTTGTTTCTTACGTCTTGTCATCGTGTATGAGTATTCCTCCTTTTATATAATAAAATAACACTACATTTAAGTTATCATACAAAATCGAATTTATCAAGTGTAATTCTTAATAAGGGCTCACGAAATTTTGTGTTCCAAAAAATGGAAATCAGAGTACATGCTGATTGCTGAGAATACAGAGCGTAGAGGAGAAGCTGAGAGTGGTCCTGTTAAGAAAGGAAGACAGGCAGCATTCTTGAAGGAGTATTGGGAAATAAAAAACAATGGAGACCAAAGCGCTGGACCATTGATCCGGCGCTCCATGAAAGATGTTGCTGAAGCTATAGGTGAATCCCAACGAACCACACAACGACTGTAAATAACAATGAAATAAGAGGGAACTCACAGAAGGAGATACTTTATACCTCCTAGGATAGTTGTATTCCGATTTCCTATTAATTAATCAAGGAACTGAGGAGGAGAATTGAATCTGAGATGTCACTATAGTAGAAGAGAAAATTAAATGTATTAAATAATAAAATAACACTTTACAGTAACGTTATTATGAGACTATACTGTGATTACAAGGTTAACGAATTCCAAGGCAGACTCTTGGAGCCTTAATGAGGAGCAGGGGAGGGATGAGATACGTGGAAGGTTAGATATATATGGTACAGGTTGATGCAGCGGCTAGGCTGGAAGTGATCCAAGGAGGATTAGTAAGGGTAAGAGAGATGAAGAAGAAGAGTGGATAAGTTCGGATGTAGTTTATCTAGGAGAATATTTATAGACGAAAATAATACATAATGAATGGGGTAAAGTGAATATGAAAGTTAAATTCCTATTAATAGACAATAGAGCATATGAAAGTAGAGCAGATACATATAGCAAAGAACAAGTTGAGCAAATGTTGACTGCAATTGAAGAAGATTTTGAGATGCGTGTAGAAGGAAGATATGTATGTAAAGGTAGCGAAGTAAAAGCAGTCATTCTTGAGATCTAAGTCAAAGTTACAGGGAGTGTAAATAGTTTTGAAAATACCTAATTATCACATTCCATGGTTGGGGAAGTATATCCTCAACCTTAAGATGAATGCTCAAGGTGAAAGAATGAAGAACCGATTTTTAAACGAGATACTATCTCCATTGAATGACAAATGGAATAAGGAAATCGAGAGTCTTATTATGCTACATGCAGAGAGAGACGAATATGGGAATTTAATCATTCTCGAATCAAATGAAGTTGGAGATAGGCTTTCTATGAAAGACAAGCGCGCATTCATTAAAGATTACAATGATCTTGCTCTAGAGAATGCCTACATTTCTACTGAGGGAGAAAACGAAGACGTTGTTATTCACATTGTGAAAATGTTCCTTGAAATGGAATGTCTTGCTCAAACACCAGAAGCCTACGAAATATATGAGATCTATCGAAACAAGTTCACTGAATTTATAAAAACTAAAAAGGGAGTTGTTTAATTGAGTTATTGTCAGGTTATGTTTAACAAAGATTTTCTATATATGGGTGCTGATACGGCTATTTCTTCTAAATTGAACGGTATATCATACCGTCTACATAACAAAGGAGAGAAGATTCATCATGTTGATGATATGATTATTTTTTCTTCGGGGGATGCAGATTTATCAAAAATCATCATCGATGAGTTCAAGACTAAGGAAGACAGAAACATTGATACATTGAAAGAAACAATCAAGCATTGGTTCGAGCAATATTACTCCAAGCGTCCGGGGGTAAAAGAAATGGTTGATAGTGGAAAAATCGTGAATATGACAGTTGTGGCAAAATTTGAAAATGGTTCTCCTGTATTATATGAGCTGGATCAAAGAAGCGAATTTGAGATTAAGAAAATTAAGGCTCATGATAAGGTCGCATACTACAATGCAGGTGTGAACTGTAAATATGATAATGAGTTTTTCATTGACCAAACAGAAAAAGCAAATGATGTTTTCGAAGCTTACAGAAATACATATGCTAATGCAAGCAGTGAGAAAATTGGTGGTAACTTGGAACTTTACGTTCTAGCAAAACAGGGCATTCGTAAGATTCTTGATGAGAAAATTGAAGAAAAACCATTCCAGTGGTATCCGGGTGATAGAGGAGCCTATGACAACACTGAGAACATTAAAAAAATGCTTGTGGCACATGCACAGATTGAAGGATCATCCCTTACCTTACGCGATGGTACAGGAGTGTTCAAGATTTTTCCCCGCATTGGGATGTGGGCTGGGGCTGAAAATTTTCATGACGCACCCTTTAGCGTAGACCTTTTCGGGAATTTGGTAGCCCATAAAGCAAAATTCATTGGCAAAGCTGGAGAAATACTGTTTGATACTGATGCTGGATATCTAGATATGGACAAACTAGACATTATTAATGTTGGTAAATTGATGGCTGAGATGCTAGAGGTAAACACCATTCTGGCTGATGATGGATACGTAAACAACCTTACAGTAAATAGGTTGAAAACCATTGGTAAAGATGCGGAAGTTGGGCAGTTTATTGACTATATTGACATTCAGGACAATTATCAAAGATGGATTACGGCACAAGTTCAATCCAAAGAACAAGCAAAAGATTCTCGTGATAGACTTTTGTATTGGCAAGATAGTGAGAAGCGTATTTTGACAACAGAAAATACGGGTATCATCGCTTATGCATATAAGTTGACCAATGAAAAGATTAAGCGAGAGATTAGTTTTGATGGTTCAGGGGATGTAGCACAACCAACAGATATTATTGGTACTGGTGATGGTGGAGCAAATAATCGAGCTAGGATGGTTAACACTAAGTACAACGGCGGTTATAAGCAAGTATATAAAGCGAGTAATACAGGGAAAGAGCGTAGTATTGATTTTAAAGATAGTGGGGTTTATCTAGATTCTCAAGATGAAAAGGTAGTAATTACAGCAAAAGAATTGACAGCAATGGCTGACGGCGGCCCTGTTAAGATCGGCAACACTAATGGTTATATTGAGATTACAGCAGATGGTACGTTTGAACTCCATGGTAAAGCATTCAATTTTCATACAAATTAGTTAACAGAGGGGAATATACATATGGATAAAAGATATAAGTTAGATAAAGCGTTGATGGAAGAGTTACAAGAAACGAGAGATTTATACGAAATGACAATGGATGAGAGCGATATTCTTATGAATTTCGTTATGGATCACAATCTAACTAAGATGCTAGACAATTATATTTATGAGCAAATTAAGGAATATACCGAGCCAGACATGCTAGATAGTTACTTACGCCTCATTACACATAATCCAGAAGAGACTAAACAGCCATCAATTAATATTGGTAAGGAGGTTTACATCAACGGAGTAAGAGTTGAATAGGCGAGTAACTAATTTCATTCGTGTGACCGATATATGGGATATACTGTATCTAATCTTACTAGGTATATCCCATAATTAATTGGAGGTACATAATATGAAAAAATTAGCGTCAAAGATTCCAACATTTATGCTCGGTGCAATAGTTGGTATTACTTTAACAGCAGGAACAGCAGTGGGTGCAACCGCATATCTTAAAGCTACTCAAAGTAATGTTAAGTTAATGGTCGACGGATCTCAAGCTAAACTTTCTGATAGTCCACTTATCGTGAGTGGAAGACTTTATCTCCCAGTGAGAGACACTGCAAATGCAATGGGATACTCTGTTGAATCTGTGACCAGTTTTCAAGTTTCTTTAAAAGAGAGTGTTACGACAAACAGCACAACAAACACTGGTTCTACGGGTGGTCAATCTGGAACTGTTGTTACTACTCCAAGTAACAATAACTCAAATACAACTTCAATCAAAAAGGTGAAGAATTTGAAAGAAACTTATTCAACAGATGGGAAATTAGACGCTGAAAAGATTCGTACAGCATTAAACAATGGTTCACTTGGTGTGAATGCTCAAGACTCATCTAATGGTGGTAACACACTGCTGATGTACGTTATTGAAGAGAATAATTACGAAGCTTACAAAGCGATTAAACGTAATGCACTTAATGTGGACGTTCAACGTGATGACGGAAAAACGGCGCTAATGTTGACAATTATCAATAAGAATGATTTCTATTTTGGAGAAATGACAAGTTTAAAAGCAGACGCAGCCTTGACGGATAAAACGGGAAAACAAGCAATAGATTACGCTGACGATAACTCAACTGAACAGAGGTATCTTAAAATTTATATGATGTAAGAGAGGAAGATTATTATCGCAAAAGTAGCATTACAAGGATCACGATTAGCGGATTCATCTAAAAGTGGACACGTGTCATATGTTGAACGATACATTTACGGATATGATGAAGATGGACATCCCGAATACACTACAACCACACATACAACTGGTGCTAAGGTTACAGGTACTGTAGCTCTCAACAGTAATAAATTCAAGGTTAACGGTATAAGTGTCGCATGTGTGGGTGATCCAACTCAAGAACAATGGGTAGCTGATCCCTCTCCTTCTCCTAAAAATAGCGGAGGAAGCATCATTTCAATTTCTCCCGGCACGAGTGGAAGTGGTCAGGGACGAATAACAACCGGAAATGGTGCAAGGGTGACTTTGAACGGGAAACTGATTGCCATTGAGGGATCAACGGTTCAGACACATCTAGGGACGTCTACAACGGTTTTTGAGGGTAATAACTCAATCAACATGTGACCATCACCAAACTAGCGTCTAGACTAAGTTCTAGGCGCTTTACTTTTACCAACTATGCAGCTCAAAAAGGATACTATTACCAACTAAATGTCGCATATACATTGTATATGTTATATAAAACTGATATTATTAAGGTATAAATTAAGTTTTTAGAGGGTGCATATTTGTACGCTTCTTCAAACTGTTTTTCAAATCTTGCTTATATTTCTGTATTCAGGACATATCAAGCATACAAATTAGAGCACTATCATATCCTTAACTGACAATATGTCTAGTTGGGAGTTGAACTGTGCATGAAAAAAAGGAGTGGACACAAAATGTCTCCAACTTCACTTGCTGACTTTAAGAAAAGAAAAGAGATTAGAAATTACACTCAAGTGAAACCTCTAACAAAATTGACTCCAGAACAAATGAAGTCTACCTCAAATAAAAAAAGAAGAGAGGAATAAATACTTGTCTAAGAACACAAAGTTTCTTGAACAGAGCAATTGGAGTCTGATTAAGCGTGGATGGGTTTTTGAAGCGGTAGTCCCGTTTGCTGGCGAAAGACCTCTTGATTTCTTCATTCCTGACCAACGGAATTCTTATAGAGGTAGGAAACATTCAATCTCACAAACGGGAACTTCTGTGGCACTAAGTGAGAACTTTGAGACTGGGCAAAGTGAATTTGAGATTGTTCTAAAGGTTAAACGTAGAAAGGTTGTTATTATATCATCAGACGATTTAAATGGTGATAACTCTCATGATGATGTAATAGTAGCAAAGATTTATAGTATTAAGGAGCACGAAAAAGATGAAGAGTGGTATCATCTTACAAAAGCAGGAACACATCCATTGTTCGCATATCTACCGGATGCAGTGACTGGTAAAGAATGCTATGTCGATTTATCCAACACCACAACCATACATAAGAACATGCTACTTGATGAAAAATACGATATAACTGAGTTCATGGATATTATTGAACAAAGAATTGAATACTGCTACCAAATGGGCGTTTACAAGAAAATCTCACAGATCAACAAAGAAGACATAAGTTAAAGTAACTATGGATTGGGCAAATGAAGCCTGATCCTATTTTTTTGCTTTATATTATAAAATAACACTTGATTTATATTTTATATGAATGTACAATACTACTATAAACAATAGACAAACGGAGTGATGAAATGTTGACCGCTCAAACTAAAGAATATCGTCGGTACGAATTATGGTTCGCCGAGATGCCAGTAGCAAGTGGTTCTGTTCAGAGAGGAAAGAGACCATGCCTTATTCTCCAAAATGATGTGGGAAACAAGTATAGCCCTACTGTTCAGGTTGCTTCAATCACAACAGCACGTAAAAAGGAAATGCCTACACATGTTAATCTCGATGCTACTGAATGTGGTTTGAAAAATGACAGTATCGTGATGCTTGAAACTATGAGCACTATCTCAAAGGATCAATTGTTGTGGAAGATCGGTTCTGTCCCTGCAGGGTTAGCCCCTCAATTGGATAGAGCAGGAATGATTCAACTTGGCTACGTCGATACATGGGAATAGCCTACATACGACTTAAGCAGTGTTTTATATAGATAGACACCTTGATGATACAATCCAGAGGTGGTGATGCGATTGATTTGAGATAGTGGTATTTTCAATTGTGTCTATCAAAATATACACAAACACGGAGGAATCAACATGCACCCTGAACTGAGAGAAGTAAGTGAAAAAGACGAATTTGATTACATTGAGTTGGTAAGTGGTGAGACGAGTGATTTTGCGGTTGGGCAATTATACGAAGTTTTGGTCGATGATGGTTCAATTTTCGGAATAGAGGGGGAACGCTATACGAAAGATGATACATATTCAAATAGCACCGAGATGTTCTATAGCCCAAAATTGCAATTGAAGTATTACAAGAAAATTATCGAGTAGGAATTATACAGTTACAAGGGTCGGGCTTAGGTGTCCGACTTCTGAGTAATTAAATATTATAAAATAACAATTTTATATAAATAATAAAGAGAGGTTGATAAGTATGGCAGATAAAAAGAAGGGTAGACCACATATTGTACACCCATCAGAAATAAACAATTGGAATGAGAAGTATGGAGAAAATACATATTTACCGAGAGCGATTTTATGCGCACAGACTTTAATTGAGAATGAGTTTATTGATGAAGAGCACGAATTTGCTTGTTATCTACTATTCAAATCAATAGAATCGCGTATCCATAGTTGTCGCTATGAACAAGGTATCTATAAGGGTGTTCATTGCGCTTGGAGTGATCCAATCAGTGGATTGATGGACATTATCAAATACAAATCAGATATGTGGTCACAGTGGGTTGAGCAGACAAAAATTTTCCTAGAGAAAGATCAACAGCAGTCGTGTCGCCCTACAGTTGACCGCATAGAGACTAATCCAGATGTAGGATACAGGTTATCTAATATTGCCATGCTACCGTTCGGCAAAAATTCTTATAAGGCACAAGTCAAACCAGTTTATGCATTTGAGATGAGCAATAATCAGTCAGTTGGATTACCGACATTTAGGAAATTCGATTCGATAACAGAAGCAAAACAGGAATTGGGCTTACAGAAACTAGATAAGGATTCTGGAATGTTTACTAATACTCAAGACGGAAGACAATTTCTTATTCAATCAGAGAGCGCAACGAGTGGACTAGAAAGTGTACAAACTGAAAACACCGCGAGCAAGAAGAAAAAAGAGTATGTAGGTTATATTCCAATTGGACAGGTAGAGATAGATGGGCAATTATACACAGTTAACCAACCATTCACCTTTGAACAGATGCAGATTACATTGAAGAAACAAGATTAAATACTTAGTAAAGGAATAATTTGATCTGTCTGGAATCAATTCTATGCCAACCAGATATAGCTTCCTGAAACTGCATAATACATAAACAAAACAAGGCTTAGAATTGATTCTGGACAGTGTAGTGGGGTGTCAAGGGTGACCCTTGATTAAGAATTACGTCATTAAAATAGGAATAGGACGATCTCTCCTTTGAATAATTTGACTGTATAAAGGAGGGATGCAAAATAGCCATCAAAAAAGAGGTTGAGATTGTGTATGTTCCAAACGAAGAAATCATGCAAAATACATACTATAACGATGAACCACTACATCAAGCAATTGACTATATTATCGATAAAATGTTTCAAAATCAACAAATTGATGAGGGTGGCGAATAGCCACCTTTTGTCATTCTAATTTACTCTATATGGAGGTGAGTCAGCATTGAGAAATGTCGCAGTCTATCCACGTGTGTCAACCGGCATGCAAGCATCTGAAGGAACGAGTTTGGAGGGGCAACTTGAGCTATGTTACAAGAAAGCCAGAAGCTTAAACATCTCAAAAGAAGAGATAAGAGAATACATTGAGTATGGCTTTACAGGTGAAGACATAGATAGACCTGCTTTAAATGAATTGATGCAAGATGTTAAAGATAAGAAAATTAAAAGACTCATCGTCACTCATCCTGACAGACTCACTAGGGATCTAACAGACAAGTTGATACTATGTCGTGAACTTGAGAAGAACGATGTTGAGCTCATATTTGTTGACACAGAGTATCTGACTACGCCAGAAGGGCAGCTTTTCTTTAATATGATGTCCTCTATAGCTCAGTATGAACTTCAACTAATTAAAAAGAGAACGGTTAGAGGAAGGATTAGAGCAGTAGAAAAGGAAGGCAAAGTAATGCCAATGAGAGTAGCACCGTTTGGATATGATTTTAAAGATGGAAAATTAACTATCAATGAAGAGGAATCGAAATTTGTACATTTGATTTATCAATGGTATGTGCGCGAGGGGAGAACTCTTAGAGAAATAGGAGAAGAATTATTGATGCTCGGTGCACTTCCCAAAAGGGCAGAAAGTAAAGTATGGAATGCAAGTTCAATATCAAAAATACTTACTTCGGAGATATATGTAGGAAGGTACTTCTACAATAGACGCGAGACAAAGAAATTAAAAGGCCAAAAGACAGTTAGTGGAAAAGCAAAAAAGACTTATAAGATTAGAGATAGATCGGAATGGATTGAACTCTCAGTACCAGCAATTATTTCTGAAAGTTTGTTTAGCTTGGCTCAATTACAGAGAGATAAGAATTTGACTCGCAAAGGTGGAAACGTAAAGCATAATTATCTGCTTAAATCACTTATTAGATGCTCGCATTGTGGAAGAAGATGGGAGTCTACAACGTACAACTCAAAAAAACAAGGCGAGAAAGTGACTTATCCGCTTTATAGATGTTCAGGAAAATACCCAAGAAGATTTGGAGAATCAGTTCACAAGTGTCGTGTTCCAACTTTAAGAACAGATGTCCTTGATGATTTTGTATGGAGTATTGTAGTTAAATTCTTGGACAATCCAGAGGAGGTATTATCTAGACTTGAAGAAACGTCTAAGTCTCCAGATGATAATTTAAAGGAATTGGCTGATGAATACTCAAGGCAATTAAAGAGTAAAGAAGATGAGCGAACAAAGATTAAACTGATGTTTCGTAAAGGCATAATTGATGAAAAAGAATTAGACGACGATATCACACAACTGAACAAAGAAGCTTCAAAGATCAAAAACGAGTACGACAAAATACAAGATAAACTTAACTCTAGAAACAACAAAGAGGCAACTAAAGAACAGCTTATGGAGCTGGCTAACGCGTTTAAAAAATACGCATCTGCAAAACTCACCGATGAAGATAAAAGGTGGATCATTGAGAAATTAATTGATGAGATCGTAATTACTCACAATGAAGAGGAAGACAGGTTTTCAATATCGTGTATAGGTTACCTAGGCGCTAAAAAGGATACTTACTCATTTAACCTTGTTTCGAGTACACATCGTCAAGAAATTCGACAATACGGGTGAAGATCAGGAAGATCTGATTTCCATCGGAACCATCGGTTTGATCAAAGCCATTGAAAGTTTTCAACAAGGCAAGGGAACGAAGCTTGCCACATTTGCGGCGAGATGTATTGAAAACGAGATACTTATGCATCTGCGTTCTTTGAAGAAAACACGCAAAGACGTATCTCTGCATGACCCGATCGGTACAGATAAAGAAGGCAATGAAATTACATTGATCGATATCCTTGGCACAGAAGCTGATGATGTCGTAGATCGGGTACAGCTCAAGATTGAGAAAAGCAAAATTTATCGCAATCTAGATATCCTGGATGATCGGGAGAAGGAAGTTGTCATCGGTCGATTTGGTCTGGAAGCAGGTGGGGAAGAACGAACTCAACGCGAAATTGCAAAGGAACTTGGCATCTCACGTTCTTATGTATCACGGATTGAGAAGCGGGCGTTAATGAAGCTGTATCATGAGTTTTATAAGCAAAAATAGTTGCTGGTGTAGCTGGATGCATGAAGATCGAAGATTAGATACACTGCGCTCTCTGAAATTGGTACGGACAAAGAGGGAAATGAAATTACACTGATCGATATCCTCAGAACAGATTGGATAAGCAAAGAAATTACTAAACAGACAAGAGGGCTCCTTAGCGGGAGCCCTCTTGTCTGTTGATATCTTTAAAATTGGATCTGAATCATATTGATTATTTAGGGTTATAACCCAAATAAAGGAATTTATATCTACGTTGAAGAATATCTTGTACATAGACCGATTTAATATATAAGGAGTACAACATAATGAAGCAGCTTTTTCTGAAAATTCCACTTTGGTTTTGGTTCGTCTGGATCGTAGGATTTATGATGATCGTGTTCAACTCATTTCAATGGTATTCCAGTGTTATCAACTTTTTTGCGTTAATCATAATTAATGTTGCTAATGCGATTCGAAATTGGAAAAACGATCGACCATTAGCGATTGCCTCTTTAATCGTTGCCGTTCTATGTGTGGTTTATATTTTAATATATTTCCTTAGGTATGTATGGTAAACATGTACATAATCAGGTACTGTCTCAAAAGGGATTCCGCCTCGCACAATTGCTAACGAACCTACCGCACCTTAAATGGCAGATCATCAACGGTTGCAGGATTTAACGAACCTCAATAACGCTATTTCGTCATAAGAGGGGTTCCGAACCTAAAAAATCCAGTAAATCACGAATTAGCGTCTCTGTGGACCTATGTCAAAAAAGCAGACACTACGCTGCGGATTTTTCCGTAAATTTCATCGCAAAACGAGCAGGGGAAAGATACCCTAACGCGCCATGCATTCGCTTGCGGTTGTAATAGAGCTCAATGTACTGGTAGATGGCAGTATAAGCCTCTTCCGGCGGCTCATACTTGATTCCATTCCGTATGATTTTAGTTGCTCCACGTATTCTTTTGACGTGTATTGAGAGCCGCAATCCGAGCGATGGAGTAATCCCGGAGCAGGGCGTTTGGCCTTGTAAGCTTCCTCCAGTGCACCCATCACCAAACTGGTTTCCATATGGTTATATAGACGCCAGCCTACAATTTCACGTGTGCACAAATCCAGAACGCTGGCGAGGTATAGACGACCTTCTCGGCAAGCAATGTAGGTGATGTCGGTAACCCATACCGTATTCGGTTTGGACGTTTTAAATTGCTGATTCAGCGTATTCGGCGCAAGGGGATGGTTGTGTTTGGAATCCGTCGTCTGAACGCGATATTTGGGCATGACCACAGAACGAAGATTCATTTGACGGATGTATATACTGACGGTACGGGAAGAGATTCGCAACCCTTCTAAATGGAGCAGATACGTAATTTTAGGGCTTCCACACCGCATCTGGTGGTCGTAAAAATGATACCGAATACGCTTCATGACCTCGTCTTTACGGTTCTGCCGCATGCTGGTTCGGTCCATTCGCCATTTTGTAATATCCGCTCCGTGATACTTGAAAGGTACTGCACATCTTCTCCAAAGAAAACTCGGAGCGATGGTTTTCCACAAACTGAAATCTTAGCTCTTTGGTTTGCTGAAGATGTGCACTGCTTTTTTTACAATCGCCAGTTCTTCTTGTGTATCCGCAAGCGAGTGGTGTTTCTCTTGAAGCAACCGGCGCATCGCTTGAAGCTCTGCTTCCAGTTCCTTCACTCGATCTACGCTGGGAACAGGCTCATGCTTTAGTTCGTGGTACTCACTCATCCATTGGTGCAACGTGTTTTCTGGAATGTTGAGTTCTTCTGCCAAATCTCCAAGTGTCTTCGTCTGCTCTTGAATGAATTTGACCGTTTGTTTCTTGAATTCTTCGTTGTATCGTTGCCGCTGTTCTCTCTTGTGGAAACCTCCGTTAGTCTTATTATCCTTCCGTCCGTTAACGGGTGTCCACTTTTTATTCTAGCTCCAAAGCACAGCCATATCTGGAAACGATTGTACTGGCACTTATCGCATGGGCAACTACTGTGATTACCGGAGCAATCAAGAAGGCACAAAAGAGAGCAGAAGCATACTACAACGCACACACCAATGAGAAAGACCGTACTGCACAAGATTGGTAAGGAGGCATTTGCTTAGGCTGAAACGTTGTATAAGGAATATGAGGGTGATGTCAAACTTAATAAGGCATATGAATACGCAAGTGATCAATTGGAGGCTGTGGGAATTGATGTTGCCGGAGATGAAATTCGGGCATCTATTGAAAAAGCAGTTGTTGATTATAAAGCACAAAAGGCTGGTGGCAGAATTGCCAGCTAAGAGGAAAGGCCCTGCTATTGCGGCAGGGTCTTTTTTTATTTTTTTATTGGAAAATATTATTAGAGACCTTATTATAAGGATAAATAGATAAATGGAGGGTCATATGTATCTCACGAGTGCTACTGGAGACATTGTTAAAGAGGTTATCGCACGAATGCCAACTTGGGTATTCACAATCATAGGAATATCAGTAATCATTCTATTTTTTTATATTTCTTATTTGTTATCCAAAGGAGCTCGGCAAATTACGAAAGTCTTAGATAAGGAAAGTAATATCAAAGAAATGCAAGAACAGATTAGAACATTGGATACAGAATATAAATTCAAAAATGAAGTGTCATCCCTGTATCATACTGCTTTAGGCAACGTTGCTTCTCACATAAAGACGTTGTCAGACATACGATACAATAAAGAAGAACGTGAATTGATTGAAGTGCATAATCAAATTAAAAACTTATTAAACAGAATAATTGATTCAATGGCAGCAGACATGAAATTTGATCCAGGAGAAATGCATAGATGTGGTCTTTGGTTATACCAATCAGAAGATAGAACACTGGTACTAATTCATGCAAGTGCAGGTTTTCAAACGGAACATGTTAATAATAAGTCACTAAATGTTGACCATTCAATTGCTGGGAGAGCATTCAGATTAAAAAGGACAATCAAAGAGGATGAAGTGAATAACTCTTATGAATGGTATAAATCTTCCCCTACAACAAGTAAATACAAAGCGATACTTGCTGTGCCGGTTGGAGAACTTGGTGTAGTAACAGTAGATGCTAAAAATGTTGTTAGGGATGAACTTGAGATCATTGCAGAGGCATATACAAAAGTCATTGAACTTTGTCTTAAAGAATTGCTTACAGTACTCCGATTAATGACTGAACAACGCAAGGAAAGAGAGAATATTTCTTCTTTTGATTTCAGTTCATTTTGGTTGGACGACGATGACGACGATGACGACGATGAGAATAACCTTAGATAATGGGTATATACTATTGTAAAGCACAACAATTAATGCTTATAATGTGTTTTAAAGGAGTGAACAGAGATGAATATTCGAGATAATGACGTGGTTTACCTGAAAAAGTTTCTCGAACTCTCTTTAGACAAGGGACAAATTACGCCAGAAAAATACAAAAAAATTATCGAACAAGTTAATAATATCTACGAACAAAGAAAAGAACTCGAAAAGAATAAAATTAATTTGGATGCAAAGTTGATAATAGATACGAGCAAGCATATGGATCTCTTTGTTAAAAAGTTAAAAGAAATTGAATCAGAGACCGATAACGAAAAAAAAAGTAACAACCGTCACAGTTATGCTTAGTAAAAAAAGAGAACTTTCCTTATAGAAAGTTCTCTTTTTTCTTTATAATGGAATATAACGAACTGAGTTTATTGAATTCAAAATGTTATAAACACCGACAGCCATTTAGTGTTAATGAAATTACATTGATCGATATCCTTGGCACAGAAGCTGATGATGTCGTAGATCGGGTACAGCTCAAGATTGAGAAAAGCAAAATTTATCGCAATCTAGATATCCTGGATGATCGGGAGAAGGAAGTTGTCATCGGTCGATTTGGTCTGGAAGCAGGCGGGGAAGAACGAACTCAACGCGAAATTGCAAAGGAACTTGGCATCTCACGTTCTTATGTATCACGGATTGAGAAGCGGGCGTTAATGAAGCTGTATCATGAGTTTTATAAGCAAAAATAGTTTTTTAACAGACCAGAGGGCGCCTTTATCGGGGCCCTTTTTACTATGAAGATGCTTAAAATTGGATCTAAATTGTATTAATTATTTAGGATTATAACCTAAATAAAGGGATTTATATCTACGTTGAAGAATATCTTGTACATAGACCGATTTAATATATAAGGAGTACAACATAATGAAGCAGCTTTTTCTAAAAATTCCACTTTGGTTTTGGTTCGTCTGGGTCGTAGGGATGATTATGATCGTGTTCAACTCATTTCATTCTTATTCGAGTGTTATTAACTATCTTGCGTTATGGATGATTAATGTTGCTAATGCGATTCGAGTTTGGAAAAACGAACGACCACTAGCGATTACCTCTTTAATCGTTGCCGTTCTATGTGTGGTTTATATTTTAATATATTTCCTTAGGTATGTATGGTAAACATGTACATAATCAGGTACTGTCTCAAAAGGAATTCCGCCTCGCCCAACCGCTAACGAACCTACCGCACCTTAATTGGCAGATCATCAAAGGTTTCGATATTTAACGAACCTAAATAACGCTATTTCGTCACAAAAGGGCTTCCAAACCTTAAAAATCCAGTGAATCCACGAAATAGCGTCTTTGTGATTCGTTAGTTCTCAGATCTGGGCCAATGGGAGCAAATAACGTGTGTCAGGTTCATTAAAACAAAATAACACAGCAAAGAGCATACCCCCTATCATATCCATGACGTGTGGGACATGCTTTTTGCTGTGCAAAAAAAATATATAAAGAGGGATATGTATTCTGGGCAGATTATTATATGATGATTAATATTATTTTTCAACGTAGAGAGCATGTGCAGAAAGAGAGTGGTGGTTGATCATGCAGCAAGAAACGTTAACAAGGGGATTAAAGAACCGACATGTGCAATTGATGGCGATCGGAGGTGCGATCGGGACAGGTTTGTTTCTGGGAGCAGGCAAAACGATCCAACTGACAGGACCATCCATCTTGCTTGCCTACATTATTACGGGTGTTGTGTTGTTCCTGATCATGCGTGCATTGGGGGAGCTGCTCTTAAGCAACTTGCAGTATCATTCCTTTGTCGATTTTGTGCGTGATTACCTGGGAAATATGGCGGCATTTATTACAGGCTGGACCTATTGGTTCTGTTGGATTTCCATTGCCATGGCCGATATTACCGCCGTTGGTTTATATACGCAGTTTTGGTTTCCGAATGTACCGCAGTGGATGCCAGGGTTAATTGCGTTAGTCATTTTGCTAATTATGAACTTGGCAACGGTCAAGTTGTTTGGTGAGATGGAATTCTGGTTTGCCCTGATTAAAGTGGTGGCTATTCTGGCACTTATTGTGGTTGGTTTATATATGATTTTCAAAGGTTTTACAACGGATCAGGGTCCTGCAAGCTTCACCAATCTGTGGAGTCATGGGGGATGGTTCCCGAATGGACTGCATGGCTTCATCATATCGTTCCAGATGGTAGTTTTCGCCTTTGTAGGCATGGAACTGGTGGGACTCACTGCTGGAGAGACGGAGAACCCGGAGAAGGTTATTCCGAGAGCAATTAATCAGATCCCGATCCGGGTACTGCTCTTCTATGTTGGCGCACTGCTGATTATTATGAGTATCTACCCGTGGAACGCCATTGTGCCGACTGAAAGTCCGTTTGTACAGGTGTTTGCCGCTGTGGGAATTGCGGCTGCCGCAGGAATTGTGAATTTCGTGGTACTGACTTCCGCAGCTTCGGCTTGTAACAGTGCCATTTTCAGTACAAGCCGTATGGTGTTCTCGATGGCAAAGGATCGAAACGCCCCCGAGTCATTTGCACGTCTGAATAACAGGAAGGTTCCTGCCAATGCGCTGTTTTTCTCCACGATTGTTATTTTGATTGCAATTGTTTTGAATTACATCATGCCGGAGGGCGTATTTACGCTGATCACAAGTGTGTCTACCGTGTGCTTTATCTTTGTCTGGGGCATCATGGTGATCTGTCATCTCCGATATCGTCGTACTCAGCCGGAACTAGCGAGTCGCAGCCGCTTCAAACTGCCATTTTATCCGTTCTCGAACTACTTGATTTTGGCTTTTCTCGCGTTTGTGCTGGTGATATTGGCATTGGCTGAAGACACGCGAGTGGCGTTATTTGTCACGCCGGTGTGGTTTATCCTGGTTGCAGGGATTTACCTTTTTAAAAAGAGAAACTTGAGCAGTGACAGATAGTAGGTCTTACCATTGTCGCCAAATAAAGCCGCCCAATGATATTGGGCGGTTATTCGTATTTAAATTCTTGCAGCCTCGTTGCTTTCACGAATGCCTGCGTAGATGGCATCACAGATATCGGTAGTATACTTTCCCGACATCCCTTCAAGTGCCGTATTGGTGAATGCGACAACACTAAGTTCTTCTTTTGGATCGACAAACCAGGAGTGACCGTAGGTTCCGCCCATCCGCCACGTTCCCGGGGATTCCGGTGTACCAGCTGCAACAGGGTCTTTAAGTATTGTAAATCCAAGGCCGAACCCTCTTCCTGGCCAATACGGCATGTCGAGTTCACCGATTTGATTCGTGGCCATCTCGGTGGCAACAGCTTCCGTAAGAATAGGCTGCCCCCCTTGCCGCAATGTCTCAAGTAAAGTGAGAAAATCTCCGGTGCTTCCAACCATTCCCGCTCCGCCTGATGCATAAGCCGAAGGTTGATTTGCACGATTGGGGGCAAGCCGGAAACCGGCAGTACCTTCAATAAAAGGGACCTGCTCCAATTGATTATGGAGAAGACGCGGTTCTTCGGAACTATCAGCGTATGCAGCGGTCAACCGATTCGAATCCACCGCAACAAAATCAGTGTCCTTCATATGAAGTGGACGAGTAACCAGCAATTGAACAGCTTCTCTTAATGACATTCCGGTTACCCTTTTCAATAACAGCTCCGAGTACATCTGTCGCGATGGAATACCTCCACATGTGTCCTGGCTCATATATAAGAGGAACAGAAGCAATCCTTTGGAGATTCTCCTCCAGACTTAATTCAGATAAATCCATTCCATCCGAGACACCTGCACGTTCATAGGTTCCTTGCTCTTCTTGGAAAAACCGATAGGTCAAGCCAGCAGTGTGTGTCATCAATTGCTGAATGGTTATTTGGGTGTCCTGACCATTGGCAAGCTTGGGCCGGAATGCAGGTAGCCAGCGAGTCACCGGATCATGCAGACTCAGTTGTCCTTGTGAGACCAATGCCAGAGCTGCTGTGGACACAATGGGTTTGGTTACGGAAGCCAGTCGAAACAGAGCGTTTTCTGCCATGGTACGCTTTTGCTCCCTGTCTGCGAAACCGGCAGCCCGGCTGTAGATCAGTTCTCCTCCTAATGCAATCTGTACAACCGTTCCCACGATTCTGTTTTCGCTTATAGCACGGTCTATTGCCTCATCCACATAAGTATGCAATGTTGCCTTATTTTTTTTTTCCATTCCAAACTTCCTCTCTTCAGGTGATATGCTTGATTCATTATTGTGACTGTGCTTATTATATAAATGATTAATGTTGTATTACATGGATTACTAAAGGTATTATAGTGATTTATCGGATATACTTAAGGTTATTCCAGCCTATATCTTATGTATTTAAAGGGGTGTATTACATGGACGAAATAGATCAGCATATTCTGTTTCACTTGGAGAATCAGGCGAGATTATCCATGACCGAATTAGGAAAATTAGTCGGATTATCTCAACCAGCTGTGACTGAACGCGTCAAACGAATGGAAGAAAAGGGGGTTATCGAGGAATATCGTACGGTGATCTCCCCATCCAAATTGGGCAAGCAGAGCACGGCATATGTTCTCTTTCGTACACGGGATTGTTATCCCTTCCTGGATTTCTGCCGTGCGTCACCTGAAGTCGTGGAATGTTATCGGATTAGCGGGGAGTATAACTACTTGCTGAAAATCCTTACAGACACGATCCAGGGACTTGAAGAGTTCCAGAACAAGTGTGACCCATACGGGACTTACATGACCTTGATTACGATGTCTTCTCCGATTGCACATAAAAATCTGATGCAAGGACCGAATTTGCTGGCACAGACAGAATAAGACCGAAGTCTATATAATCTATAAAATGAAATACAGAAGAGGAGTTCACATCAAGTGAACTCCTCTTTGGTTCTTTGTGTAACTCATGGTGTAACTCATGGTGTAACTCATGGTGTAACTCATGGTGTAACTCATGGTATCTCATGCAAAATGCCTTCCTGTTATTTAGCTTTGGGGAAGCCATATTTATAAGCCCTCATAGCTACGAGCAATGCAGGAATGAGCAAGATAAACAACGACCCGGCAAGGTATCCTGCTCCCAGTACTTCAAGAAGGATGCCCCCGATGATGCCTCCTCCGCCAATAGCCAGATTCCATGCTGTAACCAGCATTGATTGGGCGACATCTGTACTTTTACCTCCGGCTTGAGCAATGGCAGTTTGCAGTAGCGTGGCAGCCCCGCCAAACGTAATTCCCCAGATCATGATGCCAAGGATAATCATCACAGGTTGATCAGTACCGATTCCCATCACGACAGATCCCAGAGCGAATGCTGCCAGACTGATAATCACTAGTTTTCTCAAAAATCGGTCAATGAGCATTCCGGTTAACCAGATTCCCACAATGGAAGTGATACCGAAAATGAGTAAAATCAAGTCTACTCTGTTTGCAAATACGGTCTGGGTAAGGTAGGGAGAAATATAGGTGTAAAGGATATTATGGGCAAGCATCCAGGCCAGAACAACAAACAGAATGGGTCTGACTCCCGGAATTACAAATACTTTATGCAGGGGGAGACGTTCCCCGGCCAGTTCTCCTGCAAAATCTGGCATTTTCCAGAGAACCCATGCGATCAAAGCTGCGGTCAGAAGCGATACAATCCCGAAGATGAGGCGCCAGCCGATATAAGAACTGAGAAAACTGCCGATGGGGACACCCAGGGCTAACGCCACCGGAGTGCCGACCATAGCCACGGCCATGGCCTTGCCTTTTAACGAATCAGAGACCATCCGACGAGCATAACCTGCTGTCATTCCCCATAACACACCCGCAGAGACCCCGGCCATAAAACGAGCAGCAAGTGTCAGGATATAATCTGAGGATAAGGCGGTAACGGTGTTAAAGACAAGAAAGCCGCCGATGCATACCAGCAGAAGAGGTCGGCGTCTCCATCCACGTGTGGCAGCAGTCAAGGGAATGGCAGCAAGAAGTGATCCAATGGCGTAAAGAGTCACCAACTGTCCGGTGAGGGATTCGGTGACCCCCAAGTCTTTTGCAATTTGCGGCAGCAGTCCTGCAGGCAGGCTTTCAGTGAGGATGCAAATGAATCCAGCCATGGCTAAAGCAAGTAGTCCCGCCCACGGAAGGCGTTCTGAAGATATGGAAGGCAGCTCCCTTTGCTTGGGGAGGGATGTGTGAATGGCCATGAATTAAAACCTCTTTTCTTATTGTTTAATCCTATCCAGAACTATGCATATAAGCTTATCTAAAAAAAACAAACTTTTGCATACAGGATTAAAGGTAAGAAGGAGGTCTTAAGATGGTATTTACTTTATTTTGTGAGTTTTTCCGTTAATTCAAAGGGGTGCAGTCTGTTCAACCATCCAAGAATGAGTTCGACAGGTTCCATGTAACGTTGGCCTACCAGCAAACCCGTATGGGTCGTATCCCACAGTCCGGCATATGCAGCGCCCAGCTGCTTGGCAGTTAATTGGCCTCGCTGATCTTCGTCTTCACAGGAAACAGCCTTGATCACCAAGCTGGGGCAATGGATCAGGTCGCCATTAATGGATATTCCATCGGCTCCACACAGGGCTGAAAAGGTAGCAAATGCCTTCGCAGACTCCGTTTGCAGATACTTACGCTGAAAAGCAATGTCTTCTGCCGTCTCATCTATACTGCGCAGTTCATCACGGACAGGTGCAGGCATGATGATGTCCGATACGGTCGATCGATCTTTCTCAGGATAAGGCACGGCGTCATGGACCTCTTTGCTTATACTGGCATCAATGACAACCAGGCCTGCGAGAGTAGCGTTTTCTGCAATCTTTTGACTGAGAATCCCGCCCATGCTGAAGCCAATAAGTATGGGAGGTTCGTTGATCCCGGCTAACACTTCCCGAATATCCTCCAAATAATCGTCAAACGTAATCTTTGTCATGTCCATGACCCGACTCATGTAATGACTCCTCAAGTTCATGACATAACAGGTCCAACCGTGCTGGACAAAATGGGGGATATATTTGCTCCACATCCAGCTGCCTGTGTAGGCACCGTGAAGGAACAGCAGAGGGGGCTTCTTGGTCACTGTTTCGGTATCATGAGGTAGGGCTCCTTCGAAAATCTCCAAGTGCAAATCATGTTCTCCGATCTTCTTGACCTCATGTTTCGGTAATAATTTTGTGTAATCTGTCATGCTAAAAACCTCCTCCAAGATATTGGTTTGATATCAAACTATTTTCCCAAAAAAATTAGAAGTTGTCATGAATCTTCATTAAAATTCGCAGCAGTTCTTTTTTCTCCGCTTCCGTAACGCCCGCATAAAACACGTCCAGCATGCGCTGCGATATCTCTTCAAAGTCCGGCTTTAATTCTTCGCCTTTCGCAGTCAAAGCCACATGAACAACGCGTGAATCGGTTGCATCACGCTCCTTGACGACGTATCCTGTCCGCACCAATTTGTCCACAAGTGCAGTTACCGTGGATTTATCCTTGCCAATTTTTTTGGCGATTTCAGCCATGGTCATCCTGTGATTGTTGTACAGGGCATAGATAATATCCCCATGGGACGTGGCGAGATCCTGGATTCCTTGCTCAGCCATCTCGGCCAGGATGAAGCGGTTGACCTTCTCTTTAATTTTGGATATGAGTGAAATAGCGTCTCTTGTTTTCATATGTGTAATATAGTTTGTTATCAAACTAATGTCAAGCTTTGATCATGTTGTATTACTTGCGGAGTATAGCAAAAGAGCAGTGAGAACTTCTTCTCCTGCTCCTTTGCTCCAGCGATTACTTGATTGGATTAGCTTTCATTTCCTGTCCCATTTTCTCAATACCATCCAGAATCTGATATCCATAACCCCAGAACTGGCTGAAATCTGTGACATAGATCTGTTTATTCTTGATTGCGTTCATACTTTGCAGGGCAGGGTTGGCATACAGATTTTCAATTAGCTTGTCGATATCCGGTGAACCGGCGTACGCGGACAAGAGCAGGTAGTCCGGGTTCGCTGTGATCAACTGTTCAACACTAACCTCACCTTGCACACCATCAAACGTGTTTTTCAGCTTCAACAGGCTCAGCGCATCAAGCTGATACGTATCGTTCTGCATGCTGCTTACCGTAATGGTGTCTTCCGTAGCAGGTACGATGTAGGCAAAAGAATGTTCAGGCTGATCGGCTACACTTGCCTTAATAGCTTCAACACGAGTCTTCAGACTTTCGGTGAATGTTGCGGCATTTTCTTGAACGTCGAAGATCTGCCCAAGTTGTGCGATATCGCTATAGAGGCTTTCGAGTGTGCCTTTGTGATTCGTCGTTTGCAGGAATGTGCGAATATTCATGTCATTCAATCCATCGACGGTACCCACACCCCAGTCTGCATCAGCGAACAGGTCACCCCGTCCGAGTACCAGATCCGGGCTTGCACCTACCACCAGCTCTTTACCTACGTAATCCTTGGACAATACCGGAATTTTGGCGAAATCATCAGCCACATCCGGTGTAACGGAACCGTATAGAGCAGCAACGCCGACCATTTTATCGGTCAGACCTAACTTGATGAGCATCTCTGCCGCAGATTGGGTATTCGCAACCACACGTTCCGGTGCTTTATCGAATACTTGCACTTTTGGTTTCCATTCACCACCCTCACCCGAGATCGTGAAATTCTCAATGGTGAGCGGGTAGGTCGTTTTATTTGTATTCTGAGCAGAAGTTGAAGTTTCTGTCGTGTTCGTGGTTGAAGTTGTTTCTCCGGCAGTGGAGGAAGTTGAAACATTCGAACAGGCTGCAAGCAGCAGCAACAGGAGACTTAGAGCAACAATGCCAATCGTTCTGGATGTAAATTTCATGAAATGATGAACCCCTTTTCGATGTGTTTTAAATTGACAAAGATAATCATTCTCAATTATAATCCGAGAAAATGCTTTGTAAATAGCTAAATTTATGATGTTCTACAATTTACATGAATTGATGGGGGAAGAGATGGCACAGACGGTTCAGGTTCAGACGCAGCGTATGGGGAAAAGAGAGTCTCTGATTCAGAGTAAATCCGGGTTTGCTTTACTGATTGCAGCTTTAATCATGATTACGCTTATTTCTGTAGGTATTGCAGTTTCCATTGGACAGGTACACATTCCACTGGCGGAGTCATATCGTATTCTTTTGTACAAATTAACGGGATTTCAGTGGGGGACAACACCCATTGAGACAGGTTCCTTTACCGATATCATCTGGCAGATTCGTTTCCCGCGTGTGCTGATGGCGATGTTTATTGGTGCAGGCTTGGCCTTGTGCGGTGCTGTTATGCAGGCTGCTGTTCAGAATCCGTTGGCAGATCCATACATACTGGGTATATCCTCAGGCGCTTCACTTGGGGCGACCTTTGCGATTCTCATTGGCTTTGGTGCGATTGGCTGGCTTGGTCAGACCGGAGTTGCTTTCTGGGCCTTTGCCGGAGCGATGGGTGCATCCTTACTGGTCCTGACTTTGGCAGGGATTCGGGGGAAAATGACATCGGTCAAGCTAGTGCTTGCCGGAATGGTAATTAACGCGCTGTGCAGCGCATTTTCGAACTTTATTATTTATTTTGCCAACAATGCTGAAGGCATCAAAACGGTGACATTCTGGACCATGGGCAGTCTGGCATCTTCCGGATGGAACAAGCTTCCACTCGTGGGTATCGTCGTGCTGGTGGCGATTCTATTCTTTCTTTTACAGTCCAGAGTTCTCAATACGATGTTATTGGGAGATGAAGCAGCCGTCACACTGGGCATTAATCTGAGTGTGTACCGCAGGGTGTATATGCTGTTAACCGCTTTGGTGACAGGTGTCATGGTGGCGAGCTGTGGCATGATTGGTTTCGTGGGACTCATTATTCCGCATATCGTCAGAGGTCTGGTGGGTTCCGACCATCGTAAAGTAATGCCTGTGTCCGTGCTGTTTGGAGCCATTTTCCTCATCTGGACGGATGTTATTGCACGATCCCTCATATCCAGCGTGGAGTTGCCAATCGGTATTATTACAGCCATGATTGGTGCACCCATGTTTATGTATATGCTGGTCAAAAAAGGCTACGGTTTTGGAGGAAATTAACATGAAGCTGAACGTAGAAAATGTATCCATCTCTGTGCTGAACACGGACATCATCAAGGACATTTCTTTACAGGTGGACGGCAAACAGTTCGTCGGACTGATTGGACCGAATGGTTGCGGCAAGTCAACGTTACTCAAGAGCATCTATAAAGTGATCAAACCGCAGCAAGGCAGGGTTTTTCTCGACCATACCGATATTCTCAAATCCAGCCCGAAGGTTGTATCCAGACATATGGGTGTTGTCGGCCAGTTTAATGAATTGAGCTTTGATTTTACGGTGCGCGAGATGGTCATGATGGGGCGTACCCCGCACAAAAAAATGCTGGAGACGGATAATGAACGTGACCACGAAATTGTGGAGCAGGCTTTGGAAAAAGTACATCTGACTGGACATGCAGACCGCAATTATGTGTCATTGTCTGGTGGAGAGAAACAGCGTGTCGTATTAGCACGTGTCCTGGCACAACAGCCTGAATTCCTGATCCTGGACGAGCCGACGAACCATCTGGACATCAAATACCAACTTCAGATTCTAAATATTGTCCGTGGACTCGGCATTGGCATATTGGCAGCGCTGCATGATCTCGAACTCGCCGCAGAATATTGCGATTATCTCTATGTGGTGAAGAAGGGCCAGATTGTCGTCCATGGCAAACCGGCTGATATTCTGACTCGCGAGATGATTGGTGAGGTGTTCGATGTAGACTGTGAAATCTATACAAATCCGGTGACGGGTGGTCTGGGTATTGCTTACCTGAGTACACGGTGATCCGGACGGCAAATTGGGCACCAAATCCTTGGGTTTTATGTGAGCCTTGGAGGTACCAATCCAAAGTGAAAATAGACCGTACCTGTTGGAGCGAAGTTGTTAATTGCTCGCGGGTAGGTCTTTTTTTGGTTAGGTCTAGGTGCGTCTATTGAAGCTTAGGATCAACGGGATGAGCATGAGCACCGTTGCTGACTTCTTGGAAAATATCTGTGGAGTTATTATTATGCGTTGAAGAGTTGCTGCTGTTGTTTTGTTGTTGTTTGGGTTCTGCCGTTGCTGAACTACTACCTGTCATCGCATAACTTCGCAGGATCTCCTCCAGATCTCCAATCGTCACAGGACGAGCATGTCGTTTTAGGACATAACCGAGTTGACCATTAGGTTCCACCGTTGCTGACTCCAGGTCATCTACACTCGTAATTCCGTTCTGCCGCATATGCATCTCGAGCTGGTCCATCGTATAACGCATACGTTTCAGATTCGGAATAATGACTTTCCCGTCCTCGACCACCATTTTGGAACTGCCACTCATTAACCGTTCAAAAATATTAAATTTCAATTGAAGTTGTTCCACCACAAGTAATGTCACTATGAATATTGATGCTGATCCAATCGCTTTGCCAAGCTCATGATTGGCGATGGGCTGTACAATCGTTGTTCCGATGGAGATCATGATGACCGTTGTGGCAACACTCATCTGCGAGATCGACTTGCGTCCTGCAATTCGCAGCAGAATCATGCCGATAAGTACAAGTAAAACAGATTTCCATATCCAGTCCATAAGTATATTCCTTTCTATTCCAGTATGCTCTTTGCTTCTTAGGCTGTTCTGGAGTTGGAGGAATTATGCAGGTGACTGAATCCATAACTATCATTCATCCCACCGGATCGTTTACAATAGGATATTGATGAAGTAAACAAAGGAGCGGGTCACAGTGGCAAAACAGAAATACTATGTTGTCTGGGAAGGCAAGAAGCCAGGCGTGTACAGTACATGGGCAGAATGCAAAGCGCAGACGGATCAGTATACCGGAGCTAAATATAAATCGTATGAATCCAAAGCGGCTGCAGAAGAAGCGTATCGTGCCGGGTGGAAAGGAAATTGGGGTTCAAGTGCCGGCGGAGCATCGAAGAAGAAGTCAACGGGTAGTGGAAGAAGCGCAGGCATGGAAACGTCGGAGGAAGTGGATTACGACAGTATCTCTGTTGATGTGGGTACACGTGGTAACCCCGGACCTGTAGAATACAAAGGGGTAGACACCCGCACCGGTGAGACTATTTTCTCTGTTGGACCGATCTCCAAAGGCACGAACAATCTGGGCGAATTCCTGGCCATTGTACATGCCCTAGCATATCTGAAAAAAGAAGGCAGTACCAAAACGGTATATACCGACTCGGTCAATGCCATGAAATGGCTGAAGCAGAAAAAAGTAGCCACGACGTTACCAAGAGACAACTCCACGGAAGAGATCTGGCTGATGATTGACCGTGCGGAACAGTGGCTCCAGACGAATACGTACAGCAATAAAGTGCTCAAATGGCAGACCAAACAGTGGGGCGAAATCAAGGCCGACTACGGCCGGAAGTAAGTATTCATACAAAGGATGCTTCCTTTATTTCTGGTCTATTAGAATCGTTATTTACAATTTCCAGTTTCCGCTCTATAATCATCTGAATATGATTAGTTAAACATATGGAGGAGCCTGTCATCTGCAGGCCCTCTTTATCTTTTTGGTCCATTGGTTAGCAAGTCCATTTGTTAGAATCAGTTATTTTGAGTATATATTGCAGGAGGCAGACATGAGTTCCATTTATAGAAGTGAAGAAGGCAAGAGCAGCATACTTGAAGAGTATGAGATTTATTTGAACGAGTTGGGTGAGGAGTTTACTCGGGAGTATGTGGAGACACGTTTTGGAAAGACACATGTTCTACTGACAGGCCCTCTGGATGGCAAGCCGTTATTTATTCTCCAGGGCGGTAATTGTGTGAACCCAATGACCTTGTCATGGTTCTCTTCTTTATTTAAAGAATACCGGATTATTGCTCCGGATACGATTGGTCACCCAGGTTATAGCGAGGAAGCGAGCATCTCGACACGATTTGATAGTTTGGCATTATGGGTGTCGGATCTGCTTGACCACTATGAGATTGAAAAGAGTGCGTTTATCGGCCCATCATTTGGAGGAGGCATCATTCTCAGATTGGCTACCTATATTCCCGAACGTATCTCGTGTGCCGTATTGGTTGCTCCTGCGGGTCTTGCGGTCAACTCCAAAATTAAAACAGCTCAGGATATCACGCTGCCGATCGTCAAGTATCGTATGACGTCTTCACCATCTTCCTTGCAAAAAATTACGGACACCATGTCGTGCAACTGCATGAAAGAAATGGATAAAAACATTATCGGCAAACTTTTCAAATATGTCAGCATAGATCAGGATCTGCCCAAACTCACAGAGCGGGAAGAGCTCGTTAACTATACGTCTCCAACCCTGTTATTGGTGGGGGAGAAGGATGTCTTTTTCCCTGCGGATAAGTGTATTGAACGTGCTCAAAAGATTATTACGAATGTGCAAGCCATTAAGTATGATACCGGACATTTTCCTTCCCAGGACGTATTGGTTCAGATGAACGAGGAAATCGGGCAATTTTTACAGAAGAATTATTAAAAAGTTGATAAAAATGGACTCAGGAATGTTTTTATCCAGTTTAATTAAGTAATTCCCCTTATCTGTCGATAGAGTATATAAGTGTGCTTTTCTTCAATAGAAGAATAAGAATCTCGATTAGGAACAAATTGTAGTAAGTTTGATATAAAAAAAATAATTAACTATTTCGCGTGAAGGTGTTTCAAATTGCATCATTTGGTTTATATAATTAGTTGGCGATGAATTGCTTACTGGTTGAACCAAATGATGCATTTACGCGGAAAGTCTTCCGATCGACAAGGTTGAAAAGAGGTCTGTTATGAGAAAAGACAATTGCAAAATGGCATTGCAGCGCAATGTGATTATAAATGATACATATCAGGTAAGACAGGTATTGGCCAGCAGTGAGTTGGCTATTGTATATGCAGGGCGGGATCGTAACACGGGTGCCAAAGTAGCCATTAAGGAATTCTTCCCGCAGAGAATGGCTGAACGTCAGGCAGACAAGCGCAAGGTGTTCTGCTCTTCACGAGGATACGGTGGGCAATATCAGGAGTTACTGGCTGCATTTATGCTCGAAGGTGAATTGTTATCGAAACTGGATCATCCTCATATTGTGTCGTATTTGGATCATTTTGAAGCGAATGATACAGGATATCTGGTTATGGAATACTGCACGGGAATCACATTGACCGAATATTTGAATGAACACAATCATGCGCTTGATGCTGCCTTCATAACGGAGACGCTGCTTCCACTGGTGGATACATTGGATTACATACATAAGCAAGGCATTCTTCACCGGGATGTGAAACCTTCCAACATTATGGTCATGGAGGATGGTACACCCAAGCTTCTGGACTTTGGCTCAGCTACCCGTTGGCCTATGCAATCCGGAGAGAAACAGGTGATATTTACATCGGCTGGTTATTCTCCGCTGGAATTCTATTCGGAGAAATCCAGTCAGGGGCCAATGTCGGACATCTATAGCCTGGCGGCTCTGCTCCATTATTGGACTTGCGGGCAACCCCCTATGGATGTGAAACAGCGGTTGTTCCAGGATGAATTGCCATCTGTTCGCTCACATAATGAGTATGTGAATCCGTGGCTCGCTCGTGTTATTCATTGGGGTCTGACGGTTCGTTCCGAGAAACGCTGTGCTTCCCTGGCCTGGGTCAGAAGCTCGCTGCGAGTTCAAGCCTGGGTGTGGAAAGTGCGCAAGCCAGGTACAGTGGAATGGTCTTTAGCCGAGAATGAACATACGCAGGTCTATGAAGTGGAGTCGAAAAAGCAACATGAAACGGCTTGAGTTATAACATAACATCTTTTTATAAATGGGAATGTTTAATGAGCATAGTTCTACATCTAATTAAACCAAGTCGACTTGTAAATGAGGAGATTTGGTTTTTTATGATGAATTTGAAAGGAACACCCTACCTCCGATACAATGTTCTCATAGAGTCTGAGAGAATAGATCAAATACAGTACAGAAATGGAGAAAACCAAAATGACTGAATTTATCAACGCTGACGATATTAATGACGTAATTCTGGGTGCGGCGGCAAACGAACTGGAGCAGATGGTGGACAAAATGTGTGAGCTGATTGGCACACCTTTGGAACAAACGAGTGAACTGGAGCGTCAGGTCATGGCTGCTTTTGGTTTTGGCGCGGTATATGGCATCACTCATCGGGATCAGCTGGCAGAGCCACAGGCCCATGCCTTGAGCATTCGAATGTTGATCAAACCGTTTAATTATAGTGAGCAGCAGGCTGTTGATTTTGCGGATGATCTGATCCGGGTGGCTTCCGATCGTGAGGTTCATCCTGTGATGAATACCATTATCCAACGTGGGATTGATGGACACCGCCAGTTCAATCAGGAAGACGATGAAGGACTACAACGTAATATACAGGAGATTTTAACAGCGGTTCAATCGCAGTAATAAACGAGTTTGATTAGATGTGGGAGATGATCACAATGGATCTGATGAAATTAAGCAAGGAACTCTCATACGCGCTGCGACATGCACCATGGGAATATGAGTTGGAGCTGGACGAAGAGGGTTGGGTGGAAATCTCGCAATTGCTGGTGGCTTTACATGAAAGTCCGCAGTGGAAGGAAGTCACACAAGCCGATCTGGAGCAGATGATTCAAGCCTCGGAGAAAAAGAGACATGAAATCCATTCCGGCCGCATTCGGGCATTGTATGGACATTCGACGCCACATAAGATATCCAAGATCGCTGCTGAGCCACCGGAAACCCTTTATCATGGGACACCCGCACGTGCTGTGAATTCGATTATGGAACATGGCTTACAGCCGCGGCAAAGGCAATATGTACATCTGTCCGCAGATATCGATACGGCCAATCAAGTGGGTCGAAGACGAGATGATCAGCCTGTCATTTTGAGAATCGACGCTGCACAAGCGTCCATAGATGGAATCCTCTTTTATCATGGAAACGAAAATATCTGGCTGGCCGATCATGTTCCCGCGCGTTATATTCTTAAGCCATGATGCATGAAGAATGAGTGATGAACTGGTGTGAAACTCATAAACACCCACATCGAATTACAGCAGTCGCAGTGAATGGGTTGAGTGTGCAGTCATCCGTTCGTTCAAAGGGTATATCATTGTATTGATCCTTAGCTACACCAAAAAAGGGACGCATCCAACATTTGTTGGTGTGTCCCTTTCTCCTATCCAAAAATTACTTGCCTAAAATTGCTTTAATACCTTCGCTAAGAGGCTGAGCCGGACGGCCAAGCAATTTCTCTAATGTATCACTCTCTACCGCCAATGCACCTTCACGAATAGCACTTTGCATATCAACGAGCATGGATACGACAAAGTCTGGTAGACCTGCACCTTTCATGATGTCAGCGTAAGCGGCATCGTCCACGTTTTGCACGTTGATTTCCTGTCCAAGCACTTCACCAACAATGGCAGCCAGTTCAGCTTGTGTGCGTAGTTTGCCGGACAATTCATACACGGTATTTTCATGTCCTTCGCCTGCGAGTACAGCTGCAGCAGCATGGGCATAGTCACTGCGCGTAGCCCAGCCGACTTGGCTGTCATTGGTGGCATGAACCCAAGGTGCGCCTTGCGTAGCGGCTTGCATACTGCCTGCTTCATTTTCCAGGTACCAGTTGTTGCGCAGGAAGGAATACGAAATGCCGGATTCACGAATCGCTTTTTCTGTAGCGCGGTGAACTTCCGCCAGAGAAAGGGTGTTTTTCTCCGCATTTACAACGCTTGTATAAGCGATGAATCCAACGCCTGCTTTCTTGGCAGCGTCCACGGCAGTCTGATGTTGGCGAATACGCGTTTCATTGTCACCATCAGTAGAGATAAGCAACAGACGGTCTACACCGGCAAAAGCTTTCTCCAACGTCTCCGGTTGATCGAAATCACCCTGACGCACGTCAACGCCTTGAGCGCGGAGTGCTTCCGCTTTCTCCGGATTACGTACACTTACAGCCAAATCCTTGGCAGAATCGTTTTTTAACAATGCCTCTACAACCAGTGAACCCAATTGACCTGTTGCGCCAGTAACCAAAATTTTCATCTTCTATTCCTCCTAGGGTATGTGTTTTGCCTGCATATGGATGTAATCAAAAATGTTATAACAGGTGTGATTACAACGAAAGGGTTAAAAAAAGCTCGCAATGAGCTTTTTTTATTCAGAGACATGAATCCGATCCATCATCTGCTGTATGGTTACACGATTCAAGCGCTGTTCCATGGCTGTCTGAGCCTCAATGAGTTCCGCACGCAAGGTGTGTTCAATCATGTTGCCGACCGGACATTTCGGATTCGGATGTTTGTGAAAGTTAAACAATTCCCCATCCTCCACCACCTCAAGCGCTCGATATACATCGAGAAGGGTAATGTCCGCCGGATCTTTCAACAAGGAAGCACCGCCCACACCAGGTCTGACATCGATCAGACCGGCCTGTTTCAGCTTGGACATGATCCGCCGAATAATCACGGGATTGGTATTCACACTCTGTGCGATCACATCTCCGGTGCATTCATTGGGCATAACAGCGATCAAGGACAGGGTATGAACCGCAATGGAGAAGCGACTGCTGATTTGTCTCATGGAATGATCACCACCGTTGTAACTATAATAGTTACAAAAGGATCTATTGTCAACTATAACTTTTACCCCTTCACGGCCCCCGAAGTCAGTCCCCCTACTATATACTTTTGCCCAATTAGGAACACAATTAATACAGGCAATGACGTGAGCACAATATCGGCGCTGACCAGATTCCACTGGGCACTGAATTGCCCGAAGAAGTTATATACAGCAAGCGTCATCGGCCACATCTCGACCGTATTCAGCATATAGAGTGGAGCAGTAAACTCATTCCAGACACTTAGGAAATTAAGAACAAATACCGTTACAAGCACGGACGTGAGCAGAGGCACAATGATTCTCAGGAACAGCTTGATTCCGTTACATCCGTCCATGATCGCGGCTTCATCCAGCTCTTTCGGGATGTTGGATACAAACGCATACGTAATGAACAACGAGATCGGAATGCCCATGGCCGTATACAGCAGAATCATGCCGAGATGTGAATTGATCATGCCCATCGACTTCATGACTTCCATAAGCGGAATGTAGTTGAGAGGCAGTGTAATGCCGAGAATCAGGAAGAAGTACAGAAACTTGCTGAGCTTTGAATGATTACGGGATAACGTGAAGGCCGAGAACGCCACAACAAATACCAGCAGCAGGGAAGAGGCCCCGGAGTGAAGCAAACTGTTGAAAAAGGAACCTCCCAAGTGTCCCTGTTCATAGACGATTTTGTAATTTTCGAAGATAAACTTCTCTGGCAGCGTCAGTTTAAGCACCTTGGCCTCGGCGTCCGACTTGAATGAATTCAGTACAATGACGACAAAAGGAATCAAGACCACCAGGCTAAGCAGCCAGGCGAGTACATTTAATCCGATGGAAGCGAGTCTTTTTCTCAATCGCATGTTAGTATTCCACCTTTCGGTTCATCAAACGAATGATGAAGAAGGAGATGATCGCCATGATGACAAACAGAATGGTAGATAGCGCACTCCCCAGCCCCCAATATCCTTTGGCAAAAGAGGAATAGACCGCCGTGTTAATGACATCTGTCGCGTTACCAGGGCCACCATTGGTCAGCACGTATACGGCATCGAATACTCTTAGCCCATACGTAATATTAAGCACCGTGGCGATGGTAATGGTAGGCATGAGCATTGGAATAGTAATTCGGAACAGCTTCTGCCCGAAGCCTGCGCCATCAATGGATGCTGCCTCGTAGTAATCGCGGGGAATCGCGAGAAGCCCGGCGATGAACAGCACCATAATGTACCCCATGCCTTTCCACGTATCCACTGCCATGATGGATGGCATTGCCCAGGTCAAGGAGCCCAGCCAGTTCTGGGCGAGAACGTCCAGTCCCATGGAACGCAGGGTCACGTTAACGAACCCGTTGTTGGGGTCAAGCAGACTTTTGAACACAAGCCCAACAATCAGAAACGACAGCACCTGCGGGGAGAAAATGATCATCCGATGCAGATTGGCGGCCTTTACACCGCTGACCAGGAGCAGAGCCAGGAACAATCCCAGAACAGTCTTGGCGATGGACGTCACGAGGGTGAAGAGAACGGTATTTTTGATAAAAAGAAGATATGTCGGATCACCCGCCAGAATGGTACGGAAATGCTCCAGACCGATAAAGTTTTTCTCCGAACTATAACTGTTCCAGTCGGTGAAGGAATAATAGATGCCCAGCAGGGCGGGAGCGACGATAAACAGCAGATATAATACAATCGCTCCAGATGAGAAATACCAGGGATAGATTTTGTTCGCATTCATAACCGGTAACACCTTTCCTTCCTGCCAAAACAAAATACATGAGCGGGCAAATGCCCGCTACATGTAACACTGTTCAGCATGTATGTTTATCTGCAATTTGTGCTATTACTGCCACTTCTCATCTTTCAGCACTTTGGCTTGTTCAGCACGGCGTTTATCAATGTTTTGCAGAATCTGATCCGGTGTCATGGCTCCGGCGAACATGCCCGACAAGTCTTTGCCAATATCCATCCATTGTGGATCTATATATTTCACAGCGGCCTGCATGACCGTACCTTTTTCATGATTTTTCTCATAATCAATGTAATCCTGTGTCAGCTTTGGTTCGATTTCCGGCCAGCAAATGGTCAGATTACCTTCACCTTCATCGAACACACGTTGCAGATGATCATGCTCGGTAATCCAGCGGAAGAATTTCAGCACTTCTTCGGGGTGTTTACTGTTTTTGTTACCGAACATCGCAGCAGAACCGCCCGGATTCACACCAATCGTCTGATTATCTCCCCACGGCATCACGAAGAACCCCATATTGTCTTTCATTGCCGGATACGCTTCGGAGACTTCCTTTTCAGTCCCTGGAACCCGCAGCAACATCGCTGCTTTCTCCTGACCAAACGCTTCAATTCCCGCTTCTACCGTGTTGGACAAGAAGTCTTTGCCGAAATAGCCGAGATCCGCAAATTCCTTCAATTGTTCAATGACCGTTTTGAGTTGCGTCATATCAGCGACTTTCATCTCATTGTTGTTTAGTTTTTCGTAGGTTCCCGCTGTCGTTTGCTCATAGTTAGGCCCTGTTTCGAACAAAGGCAGAACCTGATACCACCCGCTGGCGGGTGCCTGATAGAACGGAATAATGTCTTTATCCTTAATTTTCTGGCTGATCTCCTTGAATTCGGCATAGGATGTAGGAGGCTCTATACCGAGCTCTTGGAAGATACGTTTGTTATAGTACACATACCAGATTTTCGTTGGCGCAAAAGAAACCCCGTACACCTTGTCATTGTGACTGACCGTTGGCAAAATCTCTTCGGACATCCGACCTGTGAATTCCTCATTGGTGAGGTCAATGGCATTTTCCTCCGGTCTTACGTTAGCCGGCATACTCAGTGGGTCCACATCGACATTGAAAATGTCAGGTGCTTCGCCAGAGGCCAGCTTCACCTTGATCAGGTCACGCCACTGTGCGTCAGGTACGACCTGAAAGTCAATTTTGACACCGGTCTCCTGCTCATATTCCTTGGCCATCGTCTGCATGATGCCTGTACGCGGAATACCGGATTGGCTGGTTCCAAACGTAAGTGTAACCTTACCCGAACCTTCCGTACTTTTACCTGAGTTGCACCCGGCAAGCAGCAGAGTGGAGAGCAGGAGCACACTTGCGAGCAAAAAAAGAAATCGTTTTCTCATCATTGAACCTCCCGAAATATAAAGAAAATTATTACTTGCCGAAACGCTTTATGTAAGCGTATTCTTATGTGGATAACTTTACTGTGAACAGCGAATACGCTCAATAGACAAAAGCGTTCTGTTGGGTGGACATTTTCGAATGGTGCGACAGATATCATCATAGGACGAGGTGTGTGAGGATTGCGGTATCGATTTGGAACGCTTCAGCAAAGTCTGTTTGCCTATTACTCTGCGGTATTTATTGTCTTTTCGCTCATTGTGGCAGGACTCCTGTATGTTTTTCTTGCGAGTGACATCCGTCATCGAAGTGAAGAACAGCAGCGACAACTGGCGGTATCAATCGTCAGTAATCTGGATCAGGAAGTCGTGAAAATGAACAACTTTTCCATGAATATTGTGTACTCCAATCTGGTCAAAGAACACTTCAGCCACTACTTGGCACCAGCGGAAGACAGTGAGCAGACACTGACGAGTGATCCGGCATTGTATAAGGATACAACCACACTAATTGATGTCATTCTGGCGATTATCAGCAGCTCCAATACCGCCAAGCAGGCCAATATCTATGATGTGAACGGCAAGATGCTGGGAGCGGGGGCATTCAACGGTCAACTATCGGTGGACCTGACTCAGCGACCGTGGTACAAGGAAACCTGGGAGCGGAGTGGCTGGCGGGTGATCCAATTGTTACAGGGGGGAGCTTTGCCCATGCCAACAGGTCAGGGGAAGTCAGATCAACCGTACATTTCCCTTACCCGGGTATACAAAGATGGCAATTATGTTAGCCAGGGCGTCGTTGAGATTTTGCAGGATGCCGGAACCCTGTTCCAGCATTTGAATGATTTGCAGGCAAGTAACGAGAATCTTCGCATTTATGTGATAGATGAGCAAAATACACGGCTGTATCCACTTACTTCGGATGGTGATGATTCACAGGCAGCCCACTTCGATGATGTGGACTTGATTCAGAATCTTTCATTTCCACCGGATACGATGCAGGAGATCACTGACCCTTTGAATGATTCCAAACAGATGATGACGTATATGACGTCACAGGAGACAGGATGGACCGTTGTTGTCATGCAGTCCAAACAGTCCCTTTTTGCGAGTCTCAACCGGATGGCTGTGATGTTTATTGGTGCCACGTTAGCTACGTTGATGCTGATTCTGGTTCTCTCGTATCTGATTTCCAAAAGGGTCACTTTACCTTTGCATCGCTTGCAGCGCATTATTCAGAAAACGGGTGAGAACGATCTGATATCCGGTCAGGATTCGGCGCATTTGTTCAAGCTGGAGCATCCGGGTTCCATCCGGGAGATGGATGAGCTGAATGATACGTTTATTCGGTTGAATCAACAGCTTGTGCAATCTTTTCAGGACAGACTGGCAATGAAATCCCAAGAGACAGAGGCAAGATTACTCGCGCTTCAGTCCCAGATGAACCCGCATTTTCTCTACAACAACATTACGAATATCAGCATCATGGCGGAGGAAGGGATGAATGAGCAGATTGTCGCGTTCTGTGGTCATATCGCGTCCATGCTTCGTTATATCTCTACTCCTGGTAAAAACGGGGTTCCACTGTCTCAAGAACTGGATTATTGTGAGCGATACCTGGAGTGTATGAAGATTCGGTTTGAAGATGATCTGCACTACGAGTTTCATATTCCGGAAGAGATGCAGCATATTCAGGTTCCGATGCTGATGGTACAACCACTACTGGAAAATGCCATAAAATATGGACTGGGTGATACCCCTCCATGGCAACTGAATATTACTGGGGATATGGATGCAGTACAGCAGACCTGGCAGATCCATGTGGAAGACAACGGGCCTGGCATGGAACCTGAGGCACTTGCCAAGATCATGCAGTACATCGAACAGTCACAGGAGTGGGAGCGTATGCCGGAACTCGAAATTAACGGAATGGGACTTAAGAATATATGGGTCCGATTGAAATTATGGTATGGCCCGGCAGCCTACATGCAGATTACGAACAAGCCTTCCGGCGGTGTCCAGATTACAATAGGTGGTTCCATTGGAAAGGAGCATGGCTAACCATGACAATCAAATATAGAACGATTATTGTGGAAGATGAAGCCCTGATTCGCCGGAATGTCTCGCGCAAATTCAGAGAGCTGGACACCCGGTTCGAGGTGATTGGTGAAGCGAGGAATGGTCAGGAAGCGTTACAGCTCATTGAACATTCCGTACCTGATCTGGTTATAACGGATATACAGATGCCGGTGATGAATGGATTGGAACTCGCCAAACATCTGTACTTTGCCTATCCGCATGTCAAAATAGTCATTCTGAGTGGATATCATGAGTTTGAATATGCCCGGCAGGCGATCAGCTACAAGGTGGAGGATTATCTCCTCAAGCCATTGTCCGAAGAACAACTTCGTTCACTGCTGGATGCGATGGAATTGAAGCTTGGGAGCGCTGTGGATTCGCTTGCCCATGTCAGTGCCGTGCTGGATGAGCAGGTGAAGCCGGAGGATATCGCAGAGGCTGTTAAGCTGTATTTGAAGCAGAATTATATGCATGAGATTACACTTCAGGACATGGCGGGACAGATGCATTTTAGTGTGGACTATCTAGGAAAGTGTTTTAAGAAAGTAACGGGGGAGACTCCGCTGAAATATATGACAGGTCTGCGAATCAATGAAGCGAAACGTATGCTTGTCACCCATGAGAATATGGATATCAAGACGATTGGTGGAGCGGTAGGGTATAGTGATTCCCACTATTTCAGCAGGATCTTCAAAAACAAAACTGGCATGTACCCTAGCGAGTACCGACTGCAATTGCAGGAACGAAAAAAAGCCCTGTCCATGGATAAGGAGAACCATGTTGACTTGAGCTGATTACTGAGCCAGAGCTTCTTCGGTTATTTTACGAATATCAAACGGGGAGCGAATGCCTTCTTCAATCATGTCGGGGAGAATCTGTTCCAGGAAATATTGCACACAGTGGAGGTCGATATTTTTGATTTTGACCAAGGCATAACGGTACATGACGATAAATTCTTTCTCCGTATTTCCACGTTGGAGTTCGGCAAAAGCTTCGTATACCTGATCCATCTTGTCTGCGACTTCCAGAATCAGTCCTTCGACCGATTGGTCTTTGCCCTCACGCAGCTGTCTGCGGAAAATAGGCTGGAACTCTTCAGGAATATTTTCATTAATAAAATGTTCAACCATGCCTTCTTCCACTTTTTGCAGCATCGAACGCAGCTCCAGTGAATAATGTTTGACGGGTGTTTTGATATCACCGATGAAGATTTCGCCATAATCATGACTGCTCGTAATTTCGTATAACTTCTTCCAATCCACGGTGACGCCATGCTGCTCCTCAATATCTGCAAGTGTTTTGGCGTATTGTACCACTTTCCAGGAATGAGCGGAGACGCTGTGTTCTTCGAATTTGAATTTGCCAGGTGTACGAATAATACGTTCAAGATCATTCAGAGACCTGAAGTACGTATGGATTCCCATATAAGCGATCATCCTTTGCTTGATTGAGTATAAGTGTGAGTATCCATCGACTATACACCAGTTATGTCAACTGTGGATTAAAGCGGATAGCGACGAAGGTAAAATGCAGTTTTAATTTTTTATAGAAGGACGAGAGCATGAAAAGAGAACTATACGAGAGAGTACGCAGCTTATCGATATACCTTAAAAGCCACGATGTGACTGAACGTAAGTTCGGCATCCATCGTGGCAGTTGAATGAAGAATTATGATTTTTTACGTACCGGTGAAGTATACCAGTAAGCCATTCCGACAAAGAGGGCGCCGCCGATGATATTACCAAGCGTTACCGGAATCATGTTGTGGAACCAGCCTGCCAGTGTAATGGTATCCGGGTGGTTTGGCAACAGCCAGGACAGGGAAAGCAAAGTCATATTGGCCACACTGTGCTCATACCCACTTGCAATAAAGGCGTACAGACACCACCAGATAAGCGCAATTTTGGCGATATCCTCTTTGGTGCGAGCAGCCATCCAGATCGCCAGACAGACCAGCCAGTTACAGAGAATGCCGCGGAAGAACAACTCCGATACGGGAGCGGCCATCTTTTTGGCAGAAGCGACGAATAACAGATGTTCAGGTGCAGCCATTTTGAACAGGCCGCTACCTACAATAAGCAGGCTGAGCAGGATCGCACCTAACAAGTTGCCGAGGAAGACGAGTCCCCAGTTTTTCAGTGTATCTTTAACTGTGGTCCGGCCCGCGAGTGTGCTCATGGTGAAAAACATGTTGTTGCCTGTAAATAGTTCCGATCCGGCAAAGATAACCAGCGTGAGCGCGAGTCCGAAGGACATGCCCATCAACATGGTTTGCAGTGGTGACTGTGCTGCAAGGAGCGGAGCACCGATACTGAAGATCAGCACGATGCCAAGTCCTACATAGGCACCCGCCATTAAGGCGGCAACCATGTAGCGTGAAAGGTTGGAGTTCATCTGATCCCTTTTTTTAACTGCAGCTTCAATAATTCCCTCAACACTTGGTGTATACATCACGGTTTCCCCCATTATTTTGCATCAATCTATGAACGTTTCAATGGAGCTATATCTCAATCCAGACCTGGCCGTTCTCTACCTTCACCGGATACATCTGCACTTGACCATTGTCCGGTGCTTGCACAACACCTGTAGTGAGGTCGATTTTCCAATCATACAGCGGATCGTACAGATAATGTCCTGACACGATGCCTTCTGCCAGTGGACCACCTTTGGGGTGGGGGTTGTGATTATCCGCAGCGAAGATCGTACCATCCGATGCACGAAAGACAGCAAGCTGACGGTTCTGAATCTCAACGACTCTTCCGATTCGCGGCAGGAATTCTTCAACTACTCCGGCAGGGAAGTAGGTGGCTGATTGTTTTGTCGTCATCTTAAACCACTCCTTTTATCTATTTAACGTTCTGATCGTGTTGATCATGCGGGATTGCTTATGGACGAGCCGATACTTCGATGCCGTGGAACATTTTGCTTTGGCCTTCCTCATTGCGAATCGCTTTTTGCCAAGGTTCTTCGACATGTTCAAGTGCGAATTCAATCCGCTCCATCAATGCTTTACGTTCTTCGAGATTATCGACGACAACCGAACGAATATGCTCCAGACCCATGCGTTCCACCCACTCCGAAGTCCGTTCCAGATAGTTACCTGTCTCGCGGTAATATTGCATGATAGCTCCGCACAGTTCAATCAACTCTTCATCTGTTTTCACTTTGCACAGGGAATCAGCAAGTCTTGCTTTAATACCGCCGTTACCGCCGATGAATATTTCCCAGCCGCCGTCGTTACCAACGATACCGATATCTTTGGTACATGCCTCTGCACAGTTCCGTGGACAGCCATTGACAGCGTATTTGAACTTGGCAGGCAGATCCAGACGTTCGAATTTCCGTTCAATGCGAGCACCCATCGCCATGGAATCCTGTGTACCGAATCGGCAGAATTGGGAGCCGACACATGTTTTGACCGTGCGCAGCGATTTGGCGTATGCATAACCTGAAGGCATATCGAGTTCAGCCCAAACTTTGGTCAGATCTTCTTTTTTGACACCAATCAAGTCGAGGCGCTGGCCGCCGGTAACTTTGACTGCTTTCACATCATATTTGACTGAAACGTCAGCAATGCGTTTGAGATCCGCTGGTGTAGTCACCCCGCCATACATCCGCGGTACGACCGTATACGTTCCATCCTTTTGAATATTGGCGTTCATGCGTTCGTTAACAAAGCGTGATTCCTTCTCGTCTTCATGCGTGTCCGGTGCAATCATGCCAAGATAATAGTTGATTGCCGGGCGACATTTGGAACAACCTTCAGGCTGACTCCATCCGAGTACATTCATGACTTCTTTGGTCGTTTGTAATCCTTTTGCACGAATCTCGGCTACAATCTCATCCCGTCCCATGGAAGTACATCCGCATATGCCCTGTTTGGCTCCACTGCTGAAGCTGTCTCCAAGCACATATTGCAGAATCTGTTCCACAACCGGCTTACATCCACCGCAAGAGCGTGTTGCACCCGTACAGGCTTTGATTTCATCTACAGTAGTGAGGCCCTGGTTGGTAATGACATCAACAATCGTTCCTTTAGTGACCCCGTTACATCCACAGACGATTTCGTCTTCGGGCATCGTTTCAACAGAGGTTGTTTTCTTATGACCGCCGCAACCTGTACCCATGAGTGAGCTATACAGTTCTTCAGTCATTTCAGTCTGATGTTTGATTAACTTCTGCAATTCGGCAGAATCCGTAATGTCACCGAATAGAACAGCACCAACCATTTTATTATCGCGGAGCAGAATTTTTTTGTAGGTCCGTTTCCAGTCGTCTTTATGCGAAATGACGGTGTGCTCCGGACTGTCGATGAATTCACCAGTTGAAAAGACGTCCACACCCGAAATTTTCAATTTCGTTGATACTACAGAGCCTTCATACGGAGCGGTCTCCACACCGCAGATATGTTTCGCGAGAATCATGCCTTGCTCGAACAATGGGGCAACGAGGCCGTAGCATACCCCTCGGTGCTCTGTACATTCCCCAACCGAATAGACATTCTCAAGGGAAGTCTGCATGTAGTCATTCACAACAATACCCCGGTTCACTTCCATACCGCTTTCACGGGCTACAGCTGTATTCGGTTTGATCCCTACAGCCATGACCACGAAGTCAACATTCAGTACGGAATCATCGGCAAAACGAATGCCTTCAACCCGTTCACCGCCAAGCAGTTCGGAAGTCTGTGCGCCCATTTTGAACCGGATACCCTGACGCTCCAATTCTGCCTTTAACATGGCTGAAGCTTGCGGATCAAGCTGACGCTCCATCAGATCTTCCATCAGATGTACTACGGTAACCTCCATGCCAAGTTGTACCAGACCTTTGGCCGCTTCAAGACCCAGCAGTCCGCCCCCGATCACGGCCGCTCGTTTGTACTGTTTAGCAGCGTCGAGCATGACGTTACAATCGGCGATATCACGGAAACCAACGACACCTTCTTTGTCATGCCCCGGTACGGGGAGAATGAAGGAGTTGGAGCCTGTTGCAATGATAATTTTGTCATAAGGAAAGCGAGTTCCATCCTCCGTAATGACCTCAAGTGTATCCGAATCAATTCGGGCTACAGTTGTTCCAGTATGGAGTGTAATACCATAATCTTCATACCAGTGGAGATCATTCAGCACGATGTCATCCAGTGTTTTACTGCCTTCCAGTACATATGACAACATAATGCGGTTGTAGTTAGGATAGGGCTCTGTGCCAAAAACGGTAATATCAAATCGCGTAGTTAATTTCAAAATTTGTTCGACGGTACTGATTCCTGCCATACCGTTACCAATGATAACGAGTTTCTCTTTTTTTCCGTTCATGTGTGTATGCCTCCTTGAATAGACGCTGTACATTACCTGCAATTTTAGTGGTTTATATTTGAAATTATACAAGGTGTTGACGATAATTTATGTGATTTAATTCACTAATAAAGATAGAAGAGTCATAAATTTAATAGTGTGAGCCCCATCACAGAAAGTGATATTTATTTTTATATAAATAAGAAATACGAACTATTGTTCTTGTTTTGGTTTCGTTGTACTATCAAAAGTGGGCTATGTATGTTCCCTATTTCTTCGAAAGGACGTTTTTGCATCATGATGGGAAGATCCCACCTGATTATCGGGACAGGCGTTTCGCTATCTGTACTTCAATTGGCTGGTATGCCGGTGACTGCACCCGCAGTTACGGTTGCTCTGATTGGTTCGTTATTGCCTGACATCGATGAGCCGAATTCGCTGCTGGTATCGAGAGCCTTGCCTAACAGTCTCATCAGGCTGTTACAGACCGTTCTTTTGCCGACAGCTGTGTTTGTGTACTTCTATGTTCATGCCAAACCATGGAACCTGCTGCTTGCAATTCTCATTGCACTCGTGTCATTCCTGCCTTCGCGTTCTCTTCGCAAAGTGTTGATGTTCACCATTGGACTCGGCCTGGTGTTCTACGGCCACGCATTTGCTCCGTGGAATCTGATTGCAGGCAGCCTGCTTATGCTGTGCACCACACTAACGCATAGGGGGTTGACGCATACCTTGTATGGAACTGCGGTCTGGGCTGGTTTACTTTACAGCACCTCGCAACAGCAGGGGCCGGAAATCTGGGTAGCAGGAGGTACGGCGTATGCCATGCACCTGTTGGCCGATTCATTAACCAATCGTGGCATTCGTCCGTTACCACCGCTCAAGTGGCGCATACGAGCCAATCTGATGAGCACAGGAACCAAACATGGAGCCGTTGTAGAGAATGTCTGCATTGTGCTTACCCTTATTTTGGCGTGGTTTGCGTTCTCGCCATTATTTCTGTAATGATACATAAAATGCCAGTCCGGTGAATCGGATTGGCATTTTGATGTGTTCATTTTCTCCAGATGCTGCGATTTTTACTGTTAGGACTTACAATAAGATCAGGTTGAAGTAGGTGAGCCAGTGAGTGTTCCGATGTCAGTAGAGCCATAAACAAATAAAACAACAAGAATAAGCACAATTAACAGTTCGGCAAACCCGGTTCCGTCAAACTCGGACATGATGTCCACCTCATTTCTTGGCGATTAGGAATTGATTCTCTGTTGAAATGCCTGTATAACATCATTCAGCGTCATATCGCCGCCGGTTTCATCCAGGAATTGTACCAGTTTGTCTGAATTGGAGGGTGTGACCTTTTGAAGTGTTTTATATTGACCAACCAATTCCACAACCAATGTAGCCTCACGAAACAACGTGACAGCATCCACTCTCAACTTTCCGCTCACCAATAGCGCTGCTACAATCAATTCGAGATTTTTTCCCTTGAGGTTTCCATTAAGGAGGGTATTAGCAGCGTTTGGTTTTTTGTTAGAACCTTTATTCGATTTTCCGTTTCTTCCCACTGCCATAACAGGTCCCCCACTGGTTGGTGTTTGGTTATTGATCTTCCATTATCGTATATCTTATGTGGCATTCTCCATAATGTTCGACCTATTAATCTAGTTGATTAAACCAAAAAAAGAGACATCCCGGTCTGACGGGACATCTCTTTCAGGCATAATTATTTAAGTGTTTTCCATGTAACTGAACTACGCGTTATCAATAATGGTATTCATCGTTGTCCGATCAAGACCTTTAACGAGTTTTACAATCAATTCTTTGGCCGCATCGTAGTCATCCGTATGAATGATGGAAGAAGAGGTATGGATATAACGTGCACAGATCCCAATCACTGTTGAGGGCACACCAATGCCGCTCAGGTGAACTTGGCCTGCATCAGTACCGCCTGGTGAGATGAAATACTGCATTTTGATCTGATTCGATGAAGCCGTATCTTGAACATATTCCACCATTCCGCGATGAGTGAACATACCCGGGTCAAAAATACGAAGTAATGCTCCTTCTCCGATATGTCCAAATGACTGTTTGTCACCTGTCATATCATTCGCCGCGCTACAGTCAAGCGCGAAGAAGATATCAGGCTGAATCAGATTGGCCGCCGTACGTGCACCACGAAGCCCCAGTTCTTCCTGAACCGTTGCACCAGCATAAAGTGTGTTTGGCAGTTTTTCCTTGTGTAACGCTTCAACCAGTTCAAGTGCAAGACCTACGCCGTAACGATTATCCCACGCTTTGGCCATGATTTTTTTCGGGTTTGCCATCGGCGTGAATTCACAGATTGGCACAATCTGCATCCCTGGATGAATGCCCCAGGATTCTGCTTCGGCACGGTTGTCTGCTCCAATATCGAGATACATGGAATTCAAATCAACAGGTTTGTTCCGCTGGGACTCGTCCAGCAAGTGTGTAGGTGTGGAACCAACAACTCCGGTAATCCGACGGTCAGGTGTAATGATTTCCAATCGTTGAGAAAGTACAGCCTGACTCCACCATCCACCCAGTGGACGGAATTTGATCATACCTGTTTCGGTAATGCCCGTAGTCATGAAACCAACTTCGTCAAAGTGTCCGGCAACCATAACTTTAGGACCGGATTCCTCTCCCCGTAAAACACCAAATAGACTCCCTAGGCGATCCTGGACGAACTCATCCGTATAAGCGGAAAGCTGCTCTTTCATCCAGCCGCGAAGCTCACGTTCAAAACCGGATGCGGAGGGAAACTCCGTCAACGTGCGAAACATATCCATCGTTTTTTCATTCATGTGTCAACAACTCCTCTGTTGGTATGTATTTCAGGTCACAGTAGAACGGCTACCCGCCTGTTGTCCTTTTAGATGTAGTTCAAAATCAGACTTTTTTGAACACGCATCTGATTATGCGGAGGACTTGTTATTTAACCACTGGTCACATTACAGTATGAACCTTGCGCAAGTGATTGTCCATGTTTATGTCACGTATTTAAGGCATGTTATGGGCGCTTGTCTTACGCATGTTTCATGATTTTATCCGCGGTAGCCGCAGACCTGGAGCTACTTCAATGAATATGAATATACAGAGGGGATGTCATCATTTTGTGAAGTTTATATACTCAATATTTCCTTGTCTCATACAGGAAGGAGCTAACTATCCAATGAAGCCTCCGGAAGAGGGCACGGAAAAAGTACTGTTCATCGTTCTTTTTATCTTGCTCGTGATTGTTCTTCTTTATTTATAGAACGTATCTATGAGCCTTCAAATCCGGCGGATCTCCAACCTGTTTCCACCGTATGATCTTGTTGGAAACATATGCTGTCTGTCGCCGGATACATAACCTTCCGATGATTAACAAACACTGAATATAAGATTATACACATTGGCATTCAGCCGTAGCTTTGAACCATTTTGACATAGAGGAGGTCTTGCATCTTGCCAGCTCAATCTGCATCTGGAAGCGAAAAAAAAACGTCGTCCCTGTCCATGGATGAAAAGGAGTACAAAAAAGTTGCGAAAAAACATGAACCGCCTCGTCCAATCCTGAAGAACTGCCTCAAGGCATTTCTGGTTGGAGGTACCGTCTGCTTGATAGGACAGGCCATTCAAGAGGCTTTCATGGCCGGTTTCGACATGACATCGAAGGAAGCTTCCAATCCTACGGTGGCGGTCATGATTCTCATATCCGTTATTCTGACTTGTCTTGGGGTATACGATAAAATGGCTCAATGGGCAGGAGCAGGAACGGCTGTGCCGGTAACCGGATTTGCCAATTCCATGTGCTCTGCTGCACTTGAACATCGTGCTGAAGGGTTGGTACTTGGGGTTGGGGCCAACATGTTCAAACTTGCTGGTTCCGTTATTGTGTTTGGTGTCGTGGCAGCATTTGTTGTAGGCATCGTGTACGCCTTTTTGGGATTTGGAGGTGGACACCTGTGAAGCGATTGGGTCGCCAAACGTGGCAATTTGAGAATCGTCCGCGAATTATCGGCAAGGCGGCAGTAGTAGGACCAGATGAAGGCAAAGGTCCCTTGTCATCAGATTTTGATTACATCTATGACAACCTTGAGATCGGTGAGAAGACGTGGGAGAAGGGAGAACGCAAACTGCTCGAACAGGCTTCCCAACTCGCTTTGATTAATGCAAACATCACCAAGGAAGAGCTACACTTTTTTGTTGGTGGAGATCTGATGAATCAGATTATCAGCAGTTCATTTTCAGCGAGAAAATTGGGTGTGCCTTACCTTGGTGTCTTCGGAGCTTGTTCAACTTCTATGGAAACGTTGGCGCTGGCATCCATGATTGTGGACTCGGGAGCTGGCGATTATGTCCTTGCAGGTACGGTCAGTCACAACTGCACGGTTGAGAAGCAATTTCGTTATCCGACGGAGTATGGCTCTCAGAAGCCGCCTTATGCGCAATATACCGTTACGGGTTCAGGGTGTGGTGTGGTGTCCCGTACGGGTGATGGTCCAGTAGTGACCAAGGCTACCATTGGTAGGATCATGGATTTGGGAATCAAAGATCCCTTCAACATGGGTTCAGCGATGGCACCGGCAGCCGCCGACACCCTGATCTCTCATTTCAGGGATACAGGACTGGAGCCTGGTTATTACGATCTTATTGTGACCGGGGATCTGGCTTCTGTCGGTCTGCCGATTACCAAAGAGCTTTTGCAAAAAGAAGGTCTCCCCATGGAACAGACAGTGTTCAATGATTGCGGATTGATGATCTATGATCGGGAGAAACAGCCTTATGTTGTTGCAGGAGGAAGTGGCTGCGGATGTTCTGCCACGGTAACCTACGGTCACATTTTGAATCGGATGCAGAAGGGTGATCTCAAACGGGTACTCGTTGTGGCTACGGGTGCACTCTTGTCACCGCTCTCGTATCAGCAGGGTGAAACTATTCCTTGTATCGCACATGCCGTAGCTATAGAGAAGGAGGGTTAATGGAATGCAGTTCTTGTGGGCATTTATCGTTGGCGGTTTGATCTGTGTTGTAGGACAGCTTCTAATGGATGGTGTCAAACTTACACCGGCACATACCATGAGTACACTTGTTGTGGCAGGTGCGGTTGCGGATGCACTCGGTCTTTATGATCCGTTGGTTAAGTTTGCAGGTGCAGGTGCTTCTGTTCCTATAACAAGTTTCGGTAACTCCTTGGTACATGGAGCATTGACTGAACTTGAGAAAGAGGGTTGGATCGGAGTGATCACCGGGATCTTTGATCTGACAGCGGCGGGAATATCGTCAGCGATCATCTTTTCTTTTTTGGCGGCATTGGTGGTTCGTCCAAAAGGCTAACTTCATATGACAAATTCACTTGAACCTGATTTTGATTCACCAAAGGCTTCGGATTACTTCTATCCGGGCCTTTTTTGTCGTATTCATGCGTGAACTGCGGTGAATCTGACGGGTTGGAAACAAATTGTGAGTTCCTTCGAGTGTACTCACGCCCGTGGATCATGTACAATAAAAGGAAATCTGTATGCTTTTTTAGGAGGTTAGACCACATGCCTGTGCGCAAAGAGTCGATCCAAATCATATCCGCAGTTCGTTCTAATCTGGAATCCTGCATTATGGGGAAATCCTTTGAAATTCAACTTTTACTTACAGCTTTGCTTGCAGGCGGGCACGTTCTGATCGAAGACGTACCGGGAACTGGCAAAACGCAGTTAATCAAGGCATTATCGAAATCCATGCGCGGAGAGTACCGACGCATTCAATGTAATCCTGATATTTTACCCAGTGATATTACGGGCGTATCCGTGTTCCATCCGAAGGATGAACGTTTTTATTTCCGTCCAGGTCCCGTGATGACCAACATCCTGCTGGCTGATGAGATTAACCGGGCCACCACGAAAACTCAGTCGGCGTTGCTTGAAGTCATGGAGGAGCGCAGTGTAACCGTGGATGGCGATACGTATGATCTGCCACATCCGTTCATGCTCTGTGCAACTCAGAATCCGATTGATTTTGAAGGCACATACACATTGCCGGAAGCACAATTAGACCGGTTTATGTTGAAAATAAGCCTTGGTTATCCGGATAAAGAAATCGAGAAAATCCTGCTGAAAACGCATCAGTCCGGCCAGCCTGTAGATCGTCTCGAATCCGTCACCCATATGGACCAGATCTCGGCAATCCAGCAGGAGATCAAGGAAGTCTTTATCGGTGATCCGGTCATGGACTATCTGCTGGATGTTGTTCGTCAAACCCGCTCCCATCCATCCGTATTGCTGGGTGCCAGCCCACGGGCAGCCATATCCTTCATGATGGCGGTAAAAGCCTTTGCTTTCTTGCAGGAACGTGATTATGTGCTCCCGGATGATGTGAAGACGATGGCCCCTTATGTGATCTCTCATCGTATTGTGCTTCGTCCCGAATCGAGACTGGACAGTATGAGTTCCGAAGCAGTTCTGAATGCCGTGCTGCAGCAAGTACGCGTGCCCGTCTCCATGGGGCAATAGTTCATGAAGCCGCTTTTGAGTACAGTCAATAGAGGGCTGCGCCACCCACGCGTATGGAGCATCGCAATGGTGTGGATGTGCTGTCTGGCTTATGTTTTGTTCCAGGGCGGGAAGACATCCCTAATGTTACTTTCGATGGTGACCCTGCTCTGTGTGTATCTTGCTATCGCTGGATTTAGCGGTGTACGACGTGCTCAGGGAGTGCGTAGGCTATCTTCTGGTCCGGACCATGAAGAACTGCTTCATGCAGGTGATCAGGTTCAAGTACAATTGAGTCTGACCATTCCGGGATTCCTTCCGCTTCCCTATGTGGTTGTGCGTGAAATGCTGCACCGGCATAATGGAGAATCGTGGTCGTTCAAGGAAAGTTTGATTCCCAATATGCGAGGTAATGGGGAGTTGTCATTCCAGACACCGCCACTTGAGCGGGGGAAGTACGTGTTCTCAGAAACGGAATGTGCCAGTGAGGACATATTCGGACTGATTGAACATCGAGGAAAGTTTAAGGCTAAAGGTGAGTTTCGCGTACTGCCAAGAACGGTATTTATTCCATATTGGCAGCTCTACGACCGCAAATCACGGTTATCTGGTCCTCAGACGGCGTTAACCCGTTCACGGAGAGAGACCACTCAGATCAATGGTGTACGTGACTACGTATACGGAGATCGACTTTCCCGCATTCACTGGAATGCTACGGCAAAGACAGGGAACTGGAAGTCCAAGGAATTTGAACATGAGTCTGTGCCCAAAACCATCCTGGTTCTGGATGCGCTGGCATCAAGTTATGAACATGGGGATGCTTTTGAAATTGCCGTGTCCACAGCTGCCTCACTGCTGGAGTATGGTGCGAGGGAACGGATGGGAATGGGATTGTTGACATTGTCAGACGAGACCTCTTACATGGCCCCCAGTGAAAGTCAGCTGGAACGACAGAAGATGATGCATCATCTGGTAGACATTCAATACAACGGTCAGGACACTCATCTGTTGCCTGGAGTGGAAAGAATCGCACGTCAATTGCCTCAGGGAGCTTACTTTGTTGTGATTTCTCCCCAGAAGGATGAAAAGATATTGGAACTGTTGCGCTGGGCTGATACGCGGGGCATGACGCCATGTCATATTCTGATGGATACCAGTGAATCCCGCCGTAGTGCGGAGTGGAATGCGATGTTGCGTGGAAGAGGCACGAGGTCATTCACGGTTTCTCACTTGCAGGAGCTTCCAACGGTGATGGGGGGAGGTTCTGTATGAGTACAAAAGGAAATGAAAGTGTTGCAGGCAAACGATCTTGGTATCATGCAGCGTCATTGCTCTGGATTTTCCTGATTGGCATGCAGTGGATTTCATTTACGCAGGAATCGTGGTATACGGAGACGACTTCTCTGGTGTTATGGACACTTGCAGCGGTCACCGTGCTGGAGATCATTCTGCCCTTAAAAACGATATATCGGGCGATCATCAAGGCGATTGTCGTTGGTTACATTTTGCACAAAACATTAATTGACTACACGGTGTATATCCCTTATGGCTCTCTAACAGACAGAGCCGAGCAATTTATATTGCATATGACGCCTTACATCTGGTTCTCCCTGTGTGCATGGGTGATGCTTGAAGCTGCGCTTCGACTCGTGACCACAACACGTCGCATTCTTGTTTTTCTGGGTGTTAACATCATTTCGATGGGGATTCTCGATTCTTTTACCCAGATTCCACTCTGGATTGAAATCGCGTGGGTGATGTTTGCAGGGATGGGATGGCTCGTATGTCAGCATTTCCGTAACTATCAGCTCCAGTATCCACAAGGTTGGAAACGAATCATCCGTTATCCTTATAAAGTCCTGGCCAATATTGCCATTATTTTTTCTTTGATTATTGTAGCCAGCGTCAACATGCCAGAGATTCCGCCCACCTTGACGGACCCGTATACAGCGTGGCGGAACTATACCGGAAGTTCCACAAGCCAGGTTGGTAACGGAAACCTTGATATTCCGGCAGCTACCGAATCGGGATACAGCAGGGAAGACAATCAGCTGGGTGGCGGATTCAACTTCGACTATACCCCTGTCATGTCTGTCACGACCAATGAACGTAGTTACTGGCGCGGTGAGACACGTGCAGAGTATACAGGCACAGGCTGGGATGACCGTGGACGGGGTGCAACAGAGAATGTTCAAGCAGGACAGCCTCTGGAGAACGATCAATCCGGAAATGTGAATACCAAACAAGTGATTCAGAACGTAACGATGCTAAACGATAATGTCTATCCAATTCTCTTTGGTGCTTATTCGATCTCGGAAGTGAGCTCGATTAATGGCGAGGGCAGAACGGAACGGATGTTGTGGAATCCAGAACAGGCTGAACTGCATGTAGTGACAGACCGTCAGCAACCACAGTATCCCAAGACGTACACCATCGTATCTGAAGCCCCTGTGATTGTGGAAGATGAGCTTCGTACAAAGTCTTTTGAAGATCTGTATAACAGTAACCCTGCTGATGATATGTACTTGCAGTTACCATCCCGTTTCCCTGACCGGGTCTCGAATCTGGCAGCCGAGATAACGGCATCTGCGAATACGCCGTATGAAAAAGTGGCATTACTGCAAAACTATTTACAAACTAATTTTGAATACACGAACAATCCGGATTTATCTCGAAAAGTAAGCAGTGACTTTGTGGAAGGTTTCCTGTTTGATATTATGGAAGGCTACTGTGACTACTTCTCCACAGCGCTGGTGATGATGGCGCGCTCGGAGGGCATTCCTGCAAGGTGGGTTAAAGGTTATGCGCCTGGGCAACTGTCCCTCAATTCGGACATGCAGGCTCCGCGTCAACCTGGCGCGGAGATTGAGACGACCTACACCGTTACCAATGCAGATGCACACTCCTGGGCTGAGGTCTACTTCGGTGAGTATGGCTGGATTCCTGTTGAAGCAACACCGGGCTTTGATATGCCACTGCTTACGGAACAGCCTGACGTACAGCCTGTAGATGAGCCTGAAGAACAGCCTGAAGAGGAGCCGGTACAAGAGGAAGAGCAGACCCCTGCACCTGAGCAGAACGCGTCTGCCATCCCGACTTTTGTCATCTGGGCTGCAGGAGCCGTTATCGTATTGTGGGTAGCATACATGTTCTGGCGTAATCGCTTCTCCATGCGATTCTTCCTGCTTCGTTTACGGACAGGTGGACCGCTCAGTCCTGAACAGAAGGTGGTGGCGGAGACCGAGCGTTGGATTCATTATGTGAAACGCAAAGGACTGACCCGGAGCGGAGACGAGACACTTCGTGAATCAGTAGCTCGCTGGAGCCAGGCCAAACCTGCTGCAGAAGCTACATTGTATGAGCTTCTCACGAAGTTTGAACAGACTCGTTACAGTCCGGCGTCCGTAACTGCCGACGACTGGAAGGGTGTCTATCAGACTGCCTTGAAGCTGAGAAAAGAATTGAAAGCGGAACGGGCTTAGTTGTTGCCCGTCCCGTTTTTCCTTTTTTCCTATGCCATCAGGCGCTGTATGCATTTTCAGGAAAGACGGATTTGTGATATAGTGTGTCGTATGAAACTGAGGTGACTTCTTTGTTTAAAATGTTAATGCCCAAGCTGCGTGTAGACACGGTTTTTGACATTAATCTGGAAGAGCTGTACGCTCAAGGCTACCGTGGAATTATAACTGATCTGGATAACACACTCGTTGGAGCCAAAGCCCCTGACGCTACACCCGAACTGATTGAATGGTTTGCGCGTGTGAAAGAGGCCGGTTTCAAGCTGATGATTGTGTCCAATAACAATTTGAATCGTGTATCCCTGTTTGCGACCCCGCTGGATATCCAGTTTGTGCATAGTGCACGCAAACCATCGAATGTACCGTTTCGTAGAGCAATGAAAATGATGGAGTTATCTCCTGAAAACACGATTGTAGTAGGCGATCAGATGCTTACGGACGTCTATGGAGGGAACCGGATGGGGTTATACACCGTTCTGGTACTGCCAATCTCCATTGGTGACGAAGGATTTATGACCCGCTTCAATCGGCGCGTGGAACGGATTGCTCTAACGAGTTTACGCAGGAAAGGCTTATGGCTTGAGGAGGAAAAGAAGAAATGACAGAACCGCATAACGGCAATCTTGCCGTAAGGTGCAGCGGATGCGGCGTGCATCTGCAAACAGAAAATTCGGAATTACCAGGGTTCATCCCCGAGAAGGCACTAGATCGTGAACCGGTTATATGCCAGCGTTGTTTCCGCATCAAAAATTACAATGAGTCATCATCCGTTACAGTGGATCAGGACGAATTCCTGGCGCTGCTTAGCAAAATCGGGGATAAGGATGCACTTGTCATCCATATCGTTGATTTGTTTGACTTTGATGGCAGTATTATCTCTGGTCTGCAACGTTTTGTAGGCAACAATCCGGTGTTGCTTGCTGTGAACAAAACGGACTTGCTTCCAAAAGTAACCAACTGGAACAAGGTTCGCAACTGGGTGCAGAAGCAAGCCAAAGAACAAGGTCTGCGCACCGTGGATGTCGTCTTGTGCAGTGCGAAGCAAAATCAGGGCTTCGACCGACTGCTTGAGCTTGTGGGAACGTATCGCGAAGATCGTGACGTGTACGTGGTTGGCGGTACCAATGTGGGTAAATCCACATTGATTAACCGTCTGATCCGTGATTACAGTGATCTGGAGCAGGAACTGACCACATCCCGTTATCCGGGAACAACGCTGGATATGGTGAACATTCCGCTGGATGATGGGAAATATATTATAGATACGCCCGGAATCGTATATCCATGGCGTTTCAGCGAGATTGTTTCACGTAAAGATCTCGCTGCCATCATGCCGGAAAAACCGCTTAAACCGGCTGTCTATCAGTTGAATTCCGGTCAGACGCTGTTCTTCGGCGGCATGGCTCGATTTGACTTTGTGGAAGGTGATCGTCAGTCGTTCACGTGTTTTATCAGCACTGCGCTTGATATTCACCGGACGAAGCTGGAGCGTGCAGACGACCTGTACCGCGATCACCTGGGAGAATTGTTATCTCCGCCAACCCGTGAGAATGCAGCTGAGATGGCTGAATGGACCCGACATGAATTCCGCATCAAACGCGGCAGTCAATCGGATGTATTCATCTCTGGTCTGGGCTGGATTAAGGTCAATGGTGATATTGGAGCGCTGGTTGCTGTTCATGCTCCAAAAGGCATTCGTGTACAGATCCGTCCATCATTGATCTAACAAATTCTCAAAACCTGTACATCAGATGGATCGGAGGCTTACCTATGTCTGAGCAGAAAAAGTTCAACACTTCACTTCCCGTATTGCTTGGTGTCATGGGTGATCCTATTGCTCACTCCAAGTCTCCGGCAATGCACAATGCAGCTCTACTGGCTGCAGGAGTGAATGGAATGTATATGCCACTGCATGTTCATCCGGATCAACTGGAAGCCGCAGTTCGGGGTATTGTGGCATTGGGCTATCGTGGTGTCAATGTCACGATCCCGCACAAAGAGCAGGTCATGCAGTATCTGGATGTGATCGATGAAAGTGCTCGCCTGATTGGTGCGGTGAATACCATCGTCAATGAAGGTGGAACACTGACAGGGTATAATACGGATGGTATTGGCTATGTCCGATCTTTGAAGGAAGAGGCTGTACCTGAGCTTGCGGGCAAACGTATTGCGGTACTTGGAGCAGGTGGAGCAGCGCGGGGCGTCATATACGCCCTTGCACTGGAAAAGCCTGAGCATATCCATATTCTGAACCGTACAGCGGACAGGGCTATTGCACTTGCTTCGGATTTACGGGGCCATGGTCTGGGAGAAATCTCGGGCAGTGGCATGGAAGAAGTTGCGAATGTACTGGCTACGGCTGATATCGTGATTAACACAACGTCTGCCGGAATGCATCCGCATGTTGATGACGTACCGGTTGACCCTTCATTGATTCGTGAAGGAGCAGCGGTAAGTGATCTGATCTACAATCCGTTGGAGACCCGTCTCCTTCGGGAGTCACGGATGCGTGGATGTACGGTGCACGGTGGTCTGGGTATGTTTGTATACCAGGGCGCAGTGGCCTTTGAACATTGGCTCGGCATTCCGGCTCCTGTGGAGACGATGAGACGAGCGGTGTTAAACAGTTTTGAAGTGTGAAAATGATATTAAGAGTACAGGCAGACGACGAGTGCAGAACCAATCTCAAGAAACGGAGTGGTCGCTTAAAAGCTTTCTGCAAGAAAGCTGCTTCGGAAGCATAAGCTATAACCGGATTTTCCCTTTGTGAAAAGGGATCAGAAAAATCTGGGGATAACAGCGATCGGAAGATGGTACTGCAATCGGAGTCACCTTGTGTCTCAGTGATCATTTTCACCAGTGAAAAATAATAATTGAATGGTCAGGTCCGGACAGTTTTTGCTGTCGATCAGGGCCTGCTCAACATAAGGAGTATGGAGTATTCATGTTAAACGGTAAACAAAAGCGCTTTTTGCGGTCACAGGCACATCATCTGACCCCTGTATTTCAGATTGGTAAAGGTGGAACGAATGAACACCTGTTCCGTCACATCGAAGATGCGATTGAGAAGCGCGAATTGATGAAAGTGCAAGTGCTCAACAACAATGATGAGGACAGAAAAGAGATGGCTGAAGAAGTTGCCCGTGAAACGGGAAGTGAGCTTGTACAAGTCATCGGCAACACAATCATCCTGTACAAAGAATCGCGCGATAACAAACAAATCGAACTACCTAGATAAGGGAGTGTGACGCGGGTGAAGATCGGTATCATGGGTGGTACGTTTGATCCGATCCACATGGGACACCTCCTGGCAGCTGAAGCGGCAAGGGATTCGCATGCACTGGATGAGATCTGGTTCATGCCTTCCCATGTTCCACCTCACAAACGTGGCGCCGGAGCTTCGGGACAGCAACGTCTCGATATGACGGAAGCCGCTGTGAGGGGTGTTGAGCAATATGAGGTGCTGGATATCGAGATGGAACTTGGCGGAGTGTCTTATACAATCGATACGATGAAGGAACTGTGGCGTCGCCATCCTGAACATGAATTCTATTTCATTATCGGGGCGGATATGGTGAACTATCTTTCCAAATGGGAGCAGATTGAAGAACTTGCAGAACGCCTAACCTTTATCGGGGTTGGTCGACCAGGCTTCCAGTTACATCTGGATGATCTTCCAGACGAGCTACAGGATCGGGTCCTACTGGCCGAGATGCCTTTGGTGGATATTTCATCGACAGCCGTACGCAGACGGCTTGCCAAAGGACATTCGGTACGCTTCATGATTCCTGATGAAGTGCACCAATACATTGTAAGGAGCGGTTTATATGGCACTAAGCCGTGATGAACTTATTCAAGCCGTATCCGGACAAATGCCGGAGAAACGCTGGAAGCATACACTGGGTGTAATGGAATCGTCAGTGATGTTGGCTGAAAAATACGGTGCTGATCCTGTGAAAGCGGATCTGGCAGCGATATTGCATGATGTGGCGAAGTACTGGCCCGTAGCGGAGATGGAAGCGGTCATCCGTGATAACGGATTAAACCAGGAACTTCTGCAGCATGACAAACAGCTCTGGCATTCCGAAGTCGGTGCTTTTGTAGCCGAGCGTGATTACGGTGTAGAGGATTCCGAAGTTATTAATGCCATCCGGTGGCATACCTCGGGTCGGGTAGGCATGAGCCTGTTGGACAAAGTGGTATGTCTTGCCGATTATATTGAACCGGGACGAGATTTCCCTGGAGTGGATCACATTCGCGAACAGGCTGAACATAGTCTGGAGGAAGGATTAATTGCCGGATTCGATTCGACGATCAGCTTGCTGATTTCGCAGCGCCGTGTTATTTATCCGTTAACCGTGTTGTCACGCAATGACTTGATTACTCAATTATAGTTGTTCAAAAAGTCCACTTTTGATTACGAAGGATCTTTTTGAACACACAAATATAGATTATGGAGGTTGGTTCATGACAGTATCATCGAAAGAACTTATGAATATGGCGGTTGCAGCCGCTGACGACAAAAAGGCATCCAATATTGTAGCGTTGGATCTGATTAATGTTTCCCTGGTGGCCGATTATTTTGTTATTTGTCACGGGAATTCCGATACACAGGTACAGGCCATTGCCACTGAGATTCGCAAACAGGCTCATGCAGCTGGAGCGACGATCAAAGGTATCGAAGGTATGGATTCCGCACGTTGGGTACTGATGGACATGGGCGATGTAGTTGTTCATATCTTCCACCGCGACGAGCGTGAATACTACAACATTGAACGTTTATGGTCTGATGCCAAAGTGGTGGAAATGGTATGAGTTTGATTGCTGGAACAGTCGTCTCTTTGTCGGTTTCACGTGAAGTGTCTCCGTTTGGTTTCTTTTTGACGACAGGATCGGAAGATGTACTGCTTCACTACACCGAGCTAACACGGGATATTAAGATTGGTGAGACACTTGAGGTCTTTGTATTCTTTGATACGGAAGATCGTCTGGCAGTAACGATGAAGAAGCCTTATCTCATGCTTGGCGAAATGGCACGACTGGTTGTGGCTGATGTTCACCCAAGACTGGGTTGTTTCCTGGAAATGGGACTTGGACGGCAATTGCTGCTTCCTATTCGTGAACTGCCTGAACTGGAAGAACTGCGTCCTCAAGTGGGGGATGAAGTCTTTGTCATCATGGAACATGACAAGCAAGGACGTCTGCGTGCCAAATTGGCCGGGGAACGTGAACTTTCACCATTGGCTTTCCATGCGCCAACTTCATGGTTAAACGAGTGGGTTGAAGCGACGGTATACAAGCCACTGCAGATGGGTACTTTTGTACTTGTAGAGGGCGGTGTACTTGGCTTTGGGGCAATTGGCATGATTCATTCATCTGAACGTAGTCATATGCTGCGTCTTGGTGAGAAAGTGAAGTGTCGAGTGACACTGGTACGTGAAGACGGACGTGTGAATCTGGCCATGACTCAGCTCAAACAAGTTGGACGTAACGAAGATGCAGACAAGCTTCTCGCCTTTATGAAAGAGCGTCCTATGGGCGGCATGCCTTACTCGGATGCAACTCCGCCGGATATCATCAAGCAGCGCTTTGGCATCAGTAAGTCTGCGTTCAAGCGTGCATTAGGCAAATTGATGAAGGACGGATTGGTGGTCCAAAAGGAAAGCTGGACGTATCTGTCCGAATCTGCTACTAAGGAACAGAATGAAAACAATTAATTTTTTTGTTTGAATATTTCGTAATATGAAACTCGGAGAAGGCAGGGATAGGCTGGGTAAACACCGGATACCCCTGTCTTTACTTTTGTTATATAAATTGAACCAAAATTACACGAAACGGAGAGGACAGAAAGAACCTGAAGAAGCGTAGCGTTCGCCTAAAAGCTTTCTGAAAGAAAGCTGCTTCGGAAGAATACGCTATCCCCGGATTTAATCCTTTATAAAAGGAATCAAAAAAATCTGGGGATAACAGTGATCGGAAGGTTGTTCTGTCATTGGAGTGCCCAGTGTAAATATTCTTTAGTTCAACTTATATAGATCAGGATTGAAAAATGAAATTGAAAGTGCGGTGCCTGACATGTCTTACCGGAAATTTGCCTATGTCTACGATGAATTAATGGAAGATATGCCTTATCCGGACTGGATAAGGTTTGCAAGAACAGCATGGGAACAGCATGGAATGCCCAAAAGTGTCGCTGAACTTGGCTGTGGAACGGGCTCTATTACAATCCCGCTCGTGAACTCCGGTTTCGAAGTTACAGGCATTGACCTGTCAGCAGATATGCTGTCGGTTGCGCGCAGCAAGATGGAGGCTACGCCTCAGGGTCATCGCTTGTATCGGGAAGGCAGCGTACGTTGGGTGCAGCAGGATATGCGAGACTGGCGAGTTCCGGAACCTGTGGATTCGGTGATATCATTCTGCGATTGCGTCAATTATCTGCTTGAACAAGAAGATGTCGTTCGAACATTCCAGCGGACATATGAGATGCTGAAGCCGGATGGAACGTTTTTGTTTGATGTGCATCATCCCAATACGCTTATCCGTTATGATGAGGAGCAGCCTTTTGTGCTTGATGAGCGCTCCGTATCTTATATTTGGACTTGTGATTTGGACCAGGATCGCTGTGAGATTGAGCATCATCTCAGTATTTTTTCACGTGTGGATGACGGCAGCAAGGATATGTATCAGCGGTTTGAAGAAGTTCATGTCCAACGTGCATATAACCCGGACTGGATGAAGCTGGAGTTATCCAAGGCAGGTTTTAGAGATGTGAAGGTATATGCGGATTTTGAATGGAAAGAGGCAGGAGACAGCGCACAGCGCTTGTTCTACGTTGCTGTGAAGTAAGTATAAAAGATAAAAACTGTTCCTTATGTTGTATGGGGGCAGTTTTTTTATTTCTCGTAAAGATGGATTGACATGTTTCTGTGATCGGGCGAAGAAATGCTTGGAAAGACCCAAGAGCGTGACAAAAAGTATTGCGAGCTAAAGTAAAGGAGGCGATAATAGTCGGATAGAAAGCGTTTTCTATGGAAACCAATAGTCGAGGTGAGGTGTGGAAGTGGAAAGTACATATAAAACAAGACTCTCGTCAGAACAAATAAATGCCATAATCGAGCAGCATCTATCTGCAAGTATACAGGACTACAAGGAAATGGTGGATGGCTGGGCCAATCATGCATATCTCATTACATTGAGTGACCAACAGCAAGTGGTACTCAAAATTGCCCCTTCGGCTTCCACCAATCTGATGCGCTGTGAGCAGGATCTGATGATTGCTGAGGTCGAGGCACTGCGTCTCATCGGCGAGTTGAAGGATGTTCCCGTACCCAAAGTTCTGGTTTATGATGATTCGTTAACCATGGCTTCAGCGCGGTATTTTATCATGGAGTACATGTCTGGAACACCCTATAATCAGGTCAAGGATCAGTATTCTGCGGAAGAGCAGGAAGCCGTTGAACAACAACTGGGGCGTTACAATCGTCGAATAAATGAAATCAAGGGCGAGAAGTTCGGATATTTCTCAGAGCAAAAACAGCGTTATTCCACATGGAAAGAAGCATTTATGAACCTGATGGAAGACGTTCTTGCCGATGGGGAAGAAGCCGGGATTACATTTTCGATGGATCACTCTGAATTGAGACGTTTGATTGAAGAGAAATCGGATGTGTTGGACGATGTAAAAGAACCTCTTCTTGTCAGCTGGGATCTATGGGATGGAAATATTCTAGTAGACAAAGGTCGCATCACAGCAATTATTGATTTTGAACGTTCACTGTGGGCAGACCCTCTGATGGAGCATTATTTCAGTCATTTTAACTATACACCCGGTTTTGTGAAAGGTTATGGGCGTGCGATTACGACTGAAAGTGAGCTAAAAAGAAGAAGTCTGTATGACTTATACTTTGATCTGGTGCTGCGCATTGAGTGCGCTTATCGGCAATATGACAATCAGGAACATGTGAATTGGACTATTCATAACCTGGAGGAAGGAATTGAGCGATTTCGGTTGTCCTGAACAGCAACCGCGTTATGAAGGGTACGAACCATGAGCTTCAAGATGGTGTTTATAACATGTAATATTGACTTTGGGCTTGCTTTTTTATATAATGTTCCCGATATTGTATACATATTTCGATGATAAGGATTAGTAGTGATTTCTGTACATCACAGAGAGCCGGCGGTTGGTGCAAGCCGGTTGACAGTAAATTGCGAACTCGCCTTGGAGAAATGCGGTGATTACACCATCCTGTCTAACCTGCTAAGTATAAGCTGGAATTCAGGAATGGAAATCCGCATCGGTTAACCGCCGTTACAGGTCCAAAGGGAGTGGATGACGAAGCACGTTCGTCCGCTAACTAGGGTGGTACCACGGGAATTCAACCTCTCGTCCCTAGCGCTGCAAACGCTACGGGATGCTGAGGTTTTTTTGTTGCAATTAAAGCTAAGCGAGTAACCTGAAGGAGGAACAATAGATGAGTGAGAATAACCAGCCGAAGCACGGCTATCAGCCACAAGTCATGGAAAAAAGTTGGCAGCAATACTGGGATGCCAATAAAACGTTTAAAACGGGTGAGGACCCTGCTAAACCGAAATTTTATGCACTGGATATGTTCCCTTATCCATCCGGTTCAGGTCTGCACGTAGGTCACCCGGAAGGATATACGGCAACGGATATCGTTTCCCGTTACAAACGTATGCGCGGTTACAATGTATTACATCCGATGGGTTGGGATGCTTTCGGTCTGCCTGCTGAGCAGCATGCATTGGATACAGGTGAACATCCACGGCATATTACATTCCGCAATATTGACAACTTCCGTCGCCAGATCAAATCACTCGGTTTCTCCTATGACTGGGATCGTGAGATCAGCACAACGGACCCTGAGTATTATAAATGGACACAATGGATATTTATCCAGTTGTACAATAAGGGCCTCGCTTATGTGGACGAAGTCGCAGTAAACTGGTGCGAAGCACTTGGAACGGTACTGGCTAATGAAGAGGTTATTGATGGCAAGAGTGAACGCGGTGGACATCCGGTTGTACGTAAACCGATGCGTCAATGGGTACTGAAAATTACCGAGTATGCAGAGCGTCTGTTGGAAGACTTGGAAGAGCTGGATTGGTCTGAAAGCATCAAGGATATGCAGCGTAACTGGATCGGTAAATCGACAGGTGCAGAAGTTGTTTTTGCCATTGAAGGTCGCGAGGAAGTTATTAAGGTATTCACTACCCGTGCGGACACATTGTTCGGTGCGAGCTTTGCAGTACTTGCTCCGGAACATGAATTGGTAGAAGCGATTACAACGGATGACCAACGTGAAGCGATTCAGGCTTATCAGGAGCAGGCTTCTCGTAAGAGTGATCTGGAACGTACGGATTTGGCCAAGGACAAAACAGGTGTATTCACTGGTGCTTATGCAATCAATCCCGTTAATGGTGCAAAATTGCCGATCTGGATTGCTGATTACGTTCTTGCGGGTTATGGTACAGGTGCGGTTATGGCTGTTCCAGGGCATGATGCGCGTGACTGGGAATTTGCGAAGCAGTTCGGTCTGGATATCATTGAGGTTATTCAAGGTGGAGACGTTACACAAGAGGCATATTCCGGTGATGGCGCACATGTGAATTCCGATTTCCTGAACGGACTGAACAATGAAGAAGCAGTTGCCAAGATGATTGCCTGGTTGGAAGAGAACGGTAAAGGACAAGGGAAAGTAACCTATCGTCTGCGTGATTGGCTGTTCAGCCGTCAGCGCTACTGGGGTGAGCCAATTCCGATTCTGCATCTGGAAGACGGAACGATGAAGACCGTACCGGAGGATCAACTTCCACTGCTGCTGCCTGATATCGATCAGATCAAACCTTCGGGTACTGGAGAATCACCACTGGCGAATGTTACGGAGTGGGTGAATACGGTAGATCCGGAAACGGGAATGAAGGCGCGTCGTGAGACCAACACCATGCCACAATGGGCGGGTAGCTGCTGGTATTACCTGCGCTTTATCGATCCGCACAATGACAAGGAACTGATCTCCAAGGAGAAACAGCAGCAGTGGCTGCCTGTTGATCTGTACATTGGCGGAGCGGAGCACGCGGTGCTTCACTTGCTGTATGCTCGTTTCTGGCATAAAGTACTGTATGATCTGGGTGTTGTGGATACCAAAGAGCCGTTCCACAAACTGGTGAACCAAGGTATGATCCTAGGCACGAACAATGAGAAAATGAGTAAATCTCGTGGTAATGTCATCAACCCGGATGAAATTGTGAATGAATTCGGTGCGGATACATTGCGTCTGTACGAAATGTTCATGGGACCATTGGAAGCGACAAAACCGTGGAATGCAAACGGGGTTGAAGGCATGCACCGCTTCCTGTCACGTGTATGGCGTCTCTTCATTAACGAAGATACAGGAGCCATCAATGACAAGATTACGGTGGACGGTGGAACGGATGAGTTCAAGCGGACTGCTCACAAAACGATCAAAAAAGTGACGGAAGATCTGGAACATCTGCGCTTCAACACATCTATCAGCCAGCTGATGATCTTCATCAACGATGCATACAAAGCCGATACACTGCCTCGTGAAGCGATGGAGAACTTTGTGCAACTGCTGTCACCACTGGCACCGCATATGGCAGAAGAACTGTGGAGTCGTTTGGGTCATGAAGGTGGAATCTCTTACGTGGCTTGGCCGGAATATGACGAGTCCATGACAGTGGATGCGGAAGTAGAAATCGTTGTTCAGGTAAACGGTAAAATCGTAACTCGTGCCACGATCGCGAAGGACTTGGATGCACAGGGTATGCAGGACTTCACGATGGAGCTGGCACCTGTTAAGCAGGCGCTGGAAGGCAAGACCATTCGCAAGGTCATTGCCGTTCCAGGCAAACTCGTTAATATTGTTGCCGGTTAATCTCACCGGCTCGAAATAGTTCATCCAGCTTTAACAAATCTTCATCATATTTGTCATGTGTCGTGCGGATCAGGCTGTCGAAAACACCGTCGAGACTAACCTTCAGCAGTGCAAGTGCCTGAGCGGTAATACCGCCAGGTACAGCGACACGAGCTTGAAGCTCTTGCGGCGTGTATCCTCCTTCGGTAAGCAGCTTGCCTGTTCCCAGAAGCATTTCGCCAGCCAGAGCGCAGGCATCTGCTCTTTTGATGCCTGTCAGCTTCACGGCACTTTCGATCCATTGTTCCAAAAAGAACGATATGAATGCAGGTCCGCAACTGGAGAAGTCGGATGTGATTCGTGTACAGGCTTCGTCCACTTGGTACGGCCTGCCTATATGACTAAGCAGACTTTCCAACACAGCGCGGTCTTCATTAGTCATTCGTTCGCCGTGTATACACAGGGACGCGCCGCTGCCAACCTGGTGTGTGACGCTGGGAATAACCTTGGAGACTTTGCAAGGAAGTGAAGATTCCAGATGGCGCAGCTGCACGGGACTGGTGATCGAGACAATGATATGATTGGGATTCACGACAGGCAGGATGTCGTCAATGACATGTTTGAATTCAAGCGGCTTCACGCACAGGAAGATGATATTACTTCGGATCACCGTTTCCCGATTGCTCTGGGATTCATGCAGACCGGGGTAACGGAGGGATAACTGTCGTACTTTGGATGGGGTTCGATTGCTGGCCGCGATCTGCCGGGGCTCAAGTGCACCGGATTGAATTAGGGCATAGATCAGCAGGCTGCCCATGCTGCCGGTTCCGATAAATCCAACCTTCATTGTTCAGGCCTCCTTTCATGCTTTACGGTACTGGCGCAGTTCATTCCCTCTATTCTATGCGTGAGGACCTGTTTCACATGACATGAAAAATGCATAACTTGTTTCATCAGGGATGTTCAACGGTTCGGAAGCACCGCCCGTGTTCGAAATGAATGATTTTGAATTCAGGGAGAGGTGTGGAAGAAATGAGATGGAACAAAGGAATGACTATTGCTGCTGCGGTGGTTGGAAGTATACTCATATTATGGTCGGGCAAAAGTGAACAACTACCTAGTGGCTGGGAACCCTTGCAGCTCGGCACCGAGAAGCCGACGTTAGAGCAGGAACTTCCTGCTGTACAGTCGGCTACTTCGGTTCAGGGCAAACCAGGGACATCTTCAGGAACGGATGCAAATGGGATGGAGACTGAGAATGATGCAAAGGTAGGAGAGTCTAAAGAAAGCTTGATTGGTGCAGTTGAAGTTGATCCAGTAGTCCAAACTCCAACTCAGACGAACGATATTTCATTGGTTACTGCTGCTTCGACTGAACCGGTAGTGCAAGATATGAAATCCAATCCTTCGGTTACCTCCGAGACGGCATCAAGTAGTAATTCATCTATCGTTCGTGAGGAAGCAAGCGATAATGGCAAGATTGATGTGAATAGTGCACCTCTCTCCAAGCTTACAGAGCTCCCCGGAATCGGAGAGAAGAAAGCTCAGGCCATTGTGGACTATCGGAATGCACATGGTCCTTTCACAAAAGTTAGTGATCTGACAAAGGTCAAAGGAATCGGCATGAAGATGCTGGAGAAGATGGCACCATATGTGCAGATCCGGTAATATTAGAATAAAAAATGTGTTGAGCGGGAGGAAAGCAGCATGAGTACAGTAGAGGTACGCAAGGACTGGGATACGTATTTTATGGACATCGCGTATATGGTTTCCACCCGTTCCCGCTGTTCGCGTCGTCATGTAGGTGCCGTGCTAGTTCAGGGAAAGAAACTGCTGGGAACAGCCTATAATGGTGCACCCACTGGTGTTCCGGACTGTTCTGAAGCGGGTTGCATGATATCGGAAGAATATGAGTTGGTTGTGACCGATGGTCAGGAAGAAATGGTGAAAAAGCAACGCTGCATTCGCACAATCCATGCTGAGCAAAATTTGCTTTTATTCACAGATCGAATCGACCGCGAAGGCTCGTCTGTGTATGTGACCGACGAACCTTGCTGGACATGTGCCAATATGCTTGCGAATAGTGGTATTACAGAAATCGTGTTTCATCGCTCTTATCCTAAAGATACGCGTAAGGTTACGAATATGATGGAACAGAAGGGCATAACGTTCCGCAGGCTGGAGAATTACCAGCCCCCGCGGGAAACGATGATGACTGTGAGCAATTAATGTGAATATGGTCGAATATGCGAGGGAGAACCTCCGGCAAGCCTGAATTGGCTTTTCGGGGGTTTTTCTGCGTTCAACGCGTGACGTGAAGGAGGGAGACGAATGAAAGGCAGACCTTTGCTGACTTTTACGATGTGCTGGTTATGCGGTAGCGGGATGGCATGTGTGTTAACCGGTTGGACGTTAATCTGGGGAATGATTGGAGCGCTGGCGTGTCTGCCACTTCTGCTTCGTTTCATAGATGTACGTGGATGGTCCATTTTCTTTTTACTCGTTGCCCTTATTGGAGGTGCTACACATTGGGAATGGAATGACGCACGCAATCACAGTAGCCTGTCCGAGACTACTCATATCGCTACTAAAGAGCTTGACGGTTCGGTAGCCGAAATTCAGGGTGAGCTTGTGTCGGATGTACGTATTGATGGAGATCGGGCTGACTTTAAGATACAGATGTCTTCAATAATGCGCTTATCGGATTCATCAGCAGATACAAGTCTGGCAACATCATCTGCATTCAAAATAGATGAACAATTGATGGTACAAGTCAGACTGTTGGAGGAAGAAGAACAACAGGTAGCAGGGGGCTGGAAGCGGGGTGATTTAATCACACTTGATGGTTCATTTGCCCTTCCGGGCGAAGCGAGGAACTTTGGCGGGTTTGATTATCGCAGTTATTTGCGAACCCTCCATATCCATTGGTTGTTCAAAGTGAAGGGAGTCGGCTCGGTCACAGCTACGCCTCCTGAGGGCATTGGACAATTTAACGTACTACGGTGGACGGATTGGACGAGGCATAGGTTGGGTTCGGCGATAGAGCAGTTATTTCCTGAGCCCCATGCAGGCTATATGAAGGGCTTGATCATCGGGATGGCTAATGATATTGATCCAGGAACTTATGGTCAGTTTTCACAACTGGGTCTAACGCATATCCTGGCGATCTCCGGAACTCATGTCGCTGTATATGTAGCTTCTCTTCTCCTTATTCTATCCTGGTTAAAGCTTACCAGAGAGACGGCACTCACGATTGTTCTGATCCTGGTGCCAGCTTATGTACTGTTATCCGGTGGTTCACCTTCAGTCATTCGGGCAGGGATTATGTCCATGATTGGTTTGTATATGGCACGCCGTGGTCTCGCCAGAGACGGTCTCCAGATGATTTGTGCAGCAGCTTTGCTGATGATGTGGTGGGACCCGTACTTTTTGCTAAGTGTGAGCTTCCAGTTATCCTTTCTCGTAACCGCAGGTTTGATGATCTACATGCCGTTGATTAGCCGACTCTTCAGCAGTTGGCCGAAATCTCTTGCTGCAACAGCATCGGTTACGGTGACCGCTCAGCTGATTTCTTTTCCAGTAACCATCTTGTATTTCAACCAATTCTCATTGCTCTCATTTGTGGCCAACTTTCTACTGGTTTCTCTGATTAGCGCCATTATATTACCTCTGGGGACGGTCGCCATGCTATTGTCATTCATATGGGTTCCCTTGGCGAGACCTCTCGCATGGATTGCGATTCAACTGAATCAGCTGACATTTGTAAGCGTAGAGTGGATGAACAGCCTGCCAGGTTTTGTGTTGATCTGGGCAACACCTTCCCTGTTGTGGATAGCCGCATATTATGCCGTGTTGTATGCCTTACTTTACTTGTTGCATCGTGGCAATGGTGAACAGAGGGAAACGGCGTTTATTGAGGAGGATACAGCACCTCTTGTGAGGCGACAACCTATAGTTTCCATGGGGAATATGGGCATTCGCTCTTCGATGTCTAACGCGGCACAGGATCAGGATCAAGGTAAGAAACGTATAGATGGAAAAGAAACTTCGTTAACCATATTAGGAGCCAGTATTGCCTGGCCGGAGTATACAAGTGCATTTACCGCACGAGGTGCAGGTTATTATGCACATGAACGAATGAGTAAAGCTCAGCAATGGTTGTGCGGCTTGCTCGTGCTCAGCTTTGTTGCTGGCTTGTGGTGGGCATATCAGACTCCCAAACCTGCTGGAACCGGCATTGTGCAGTTTTTGGATATTGGACAAGGGGACAGTACGTTGATCACAACCCCGGAAGGCAAACACATTTTGGTGGATGGCGGGGGAACAGTTAACTTTGGGAACACCGAGCAATCGTGGAAAACAAGACGTGATCCGTATGAGGTCGGAGCCAAGGTGGTTGTTCCTTTATTGAAAAAGAGAGGCATCCACCAACTGGACGCTGTCATTGTAACACATGCCGATCAGGATCATGCCGGAGGGCTACAGGCTGTGCTGGAACAGATTCCGGTTAAACATTTCATGTTTAATGGAACGACCAGCGGTAAGGAGAACTTTGATAAGTTACTGAATACAGCCATGGAACGAAAAATTCCTCTGTACGCCATTCAGCAGGGTATGACTTATAAGGCTGATAAAGAGACAAGTTTACGTTTTATAGCTCCAGATCTGGCGCATATGGATGTACATGATCCAGGTAATATGCCTGTGTCGGAACACCAGAATCATGATTCAGTTGTCTTTTTGCTGGACATGGCTGGCACTTCCATGCTGTTCACCGGGGACATGGATGCAGCAGCCGAGCAGGACCTGCTCTATATGATTCAGGACGGCTCATTGGCTGCCCAGTTTAAACAGAAAGGTGCAGATATTGGAGTTACAAAGGGAGTTGTACAAAGGGGACTTACAGGCCTGTTGCCGGAAAATTCAAATATTGCTCCACCAGCATCTGTCTCCATAGACGTGTTAAAGGTCGCTCATCATGGGAGTAAAACGTCGTCAACCGAAGCCTGGCTCCAATACTGGAACGCCAAAACCGCTGTGATATCTTCAGGAGTTAACAATACATATGGGCATCCCAACCCAGGAGTGATGGAACGGCTGGAAGCTACCGGGTCAGAGATTTATCGGACCGATCAGATGGGTGAGGTACAGATGAAAGTGAAGGATGGAAAGATTGATATCCGGTACAAGGTGGTTGGAGTTGAGTGACGGAATTTACATGAGCTGTATAACGGGCAGGGTAGCGTAGCCGTGAAAAAAGTAGCTTTATGGGAGAAGGAGTAGCGGTATATTTCTGGAATATATTATTGTTGGAAATGACTGAGATGGGATGTGTATAATTTGGACAAGCATTACGAAAACCTTCTTTTAGCTTTTGAAGAGGCAGAAAAGGCTAGAGATGAGGGTACTTTTCCTATCGGTGCAATTATTATTGATGCAGATGGTTTAGTTGTAAGCCGAGGTAGGAACAGAGTTTTTTCAAGCTGTGATTCTACAGCACACGCCGAAGTGGACGCTATAAGAAAAGCTGGAAATATGATACTTCATCTTGAGAGCAAGAAATTTATTCCTAAAAATGAACTTACCCTATATACTACCTGTGAGCCTTGTCCTATGTGCACAGGTACGATCGTGTTGTCTTTGATTAAAAAAGTGGTTTGGGCTGCAAATGATAAGGATATAGGTGCATTTAAAAAATTCAAGGAATTAAATAGCGAATTACCTATTTATAATGATTTGTTCCACGACATCGAGTTTGTAGCAGCCCCTTACAGAGATTTAGAATTGAGACAAAGAAAAATGTTAGCAGAATGGAACAACAGCCGTGGGTATACCGATAATCATTGGAATGATGAATTAGAAAATGAAAATGTTCTATAATAAATGAAACTTTGAGCCTGATATATTAAGCTAACAAGAAACGTTAGTTGAAACATTAAGAACAGTCTGTAGTTTTCTAGACTGTTCTTAATGTTTCGTTGAGTTATCCATTGGTTTGTGATGATACTGAAGTGACATCACTATTGGAAGCCTAAGTTTACTAAATGGAAACCTTATGCATTAAGTCGTACTATCGGTGTGAAGATAAGTGAAAAAAGCTCCGATTTAATACCAACTGTAAGGCAAAAAAAACAAGAGAGATTACAATAATGTGGATAGTCTGACCAGAAAAAGTAATGAAGTTAAGTGTAAATATCGAGTAGATAATTCCACCTATGAAGCCTAATAGACCATACGCCGCAATAGCAACAAGCAATCTCATATACGTATTATCTTTTCTTCTGTATAAAAGTAATCCATCCACCAATATGGAAAGTGGCATAATTAAGAAAAGTAAAATAGCGAGGTTAATCAATAATCCAACCGCAAATGTATATCCGAATGAATAATAGTGGGCATTCTCTATTCTTTCATCCAAGGGAACGTAGTGATATAACCCCATTACAAGTGAAATTACAATTGCAGTTAATATAGCTGCAAGTATTTTTCCGCGCGGCCTATGGATTCTATGAGTTTTTGTCATTTCAAATATTGACCTCCATCTTAAAAAAAAACTATATTCAACAACGAGTGGACTTGAGATTTACTATATTTTAACATATGCAGGCTGAGAAAGAAGACGTCCAGGCGCTATTAATTCCTCACTTCATTTGATAGCAAGTTACAGCACAGCATCCCAGCACAGCACAAAAAAGCCCGCTTTCCGTTACACTCCACGAAGGAGAATATCGGAAAACGGGCCATTTTTTCAAAATGTAGAAGAAATATAAGAACTACTCCACGCCATCCTTAAAGTGTTTGTTCCAATGTTTGTCACCCTTGTGCAACAGATCTTCTACCGTTTTTTCAAGAGTCATCAACAGCTGTGCTCTGACATCAAGTACGGTTTCTCTGTACAAGCGTTCTTCCGATCCAACGATTTTATCGCCGTATAATGCCTGTGCAGCTACATACTTCCGATGTTCCTCAACCAGAGTATCAATGGACTCCAGTGCATGTTCCACAAAGTGGGAAATACTTTGGTATTCTTTGGGCATTTGTTCTTTTAAAGCTTGAATTTTCGCTAGAGCTGGCATGCTCATCACCTCGTGTTTTATGAATGTAAATTTACAATACACCATTTTCATGAAAATTGCATTAAAATCAGCTTAAATTTGGACAAATTTCGACTTTTTTTTATTTTCAGAACCAAAAAGTGCTTAGCTATAATGTATGCCATTGCATTTGAATTGAGTCGTGTAAGTAATGGAATCCCTTTTGGATACGTTTGGTGACTCGTTATGCAATTTCTGTTATTCTAAGAGAAGATTTCAGCGGCCCAAATACATACGCCGTTATTTTGTTATGGCAAATTAAAAAAATACTTAACTTTGCAACAATTTTATTGATGATCACGTCTGTAAGGTTGCAGGGAGAGGGGGATCCTTTGTGGTAGAGCCGGAACTCATCAGAGCCGCTCAATCGGGCGATCGCGACGCTCTAATTACCCTATTGCGGGAGATTGAACAACATGTCTATCGGACCGCATATTACATTCTAAATAATGAACAGGACGCTTTGGATGCTGCTCAGGAAGCATTGATCCGAATTTACACCAAAATCAACTCATACGAAGAAAAAGCCCAATTTAAAACTTGGGTACAACGCATCGTCACGAACATCTGTATTGATAAATTCAGAAGAACCAAACCATCCGTCTCCATTGACGAACATGACATGGTTTTTCAGGATAATCAGGATGTGGAGTACGAGGTCATGTCTACATATGTGGCCCAAGACATTCAGGATGCGATCAACAAGCTTCCCGAGCATCATCGGACCGTTATTGTTCTAAGATATTTGCAGGACTTATCCTACAATGAAATTGCGGATTGTCTCGATCTTCCATTGAATACGGTGAAATCTTATTTATTTAGAGCCAGGCAGCAATTACAGAATCTACTACAGGAATATCAGAAAGGTGGTGTGACAGGATGAAATGCGAAGAGGTGGTGGAATGGATGCACCGCTATCTGGATCATGATCTGGGCGAGGCGGAAACCGCGCAGATGCTACAGCATGTGGCGAAGTGTCCGGAGTGTGCCGAGAATTTTAGTTTACTCAGAGCTCTTTCCAGAGAACTGGAAGAATTACCGCAAGTAAGCCCGAGATTCAGTCTGGTTGATGCAATTATGCCACAACTTGATGCCATTGACGAAGCGCGGAAGGAACAAAGCAGCACCATACAGGAAATGAATCCTGTCCCTGCTACATTTGAGAATTTACAACGTTCAAGTGAGCGGAAAACGAAGCAAAAATGGCTCAACTCGATGGCAGGACGTATGTCCATGGGGGCAGCGGCTGCGGCAGTTGTATTGGGATTTGCCATCTGGGGATATCAGCCTGAACAGATTGAGAATGCCGATTCCATGATGCTGAGCTCTGGAGCTTCTCAAGAGAGTGGCAATGTGGATGAGAATCCATTGAGCAAGAATATTGAGAATAATGATCCAGCAGCTTCTTCCACACCAAGCAGCAACGATGTATTTGTGGATAATTCGAATACTTCCTCAACGGAAGGGGATAACCTGGGAACAGAAACAACTCCCGAAGAGAATGGTGGAGAAAAGGTGCAGGAGCCTGAGGTTCGGTCAGATCCGACTCCTCAACAACCGGCTACTGAATCAACGCCTTCTTCAAATAAAGGAACACAAGACAATTCGTCCAAAACACCTACGACCGATAATCAAAGGAATCAAGTTCAGGATCAAGATTCCGAGCAGAAAAATCCAGATTCAGGAAGTGCGCCCAGAACTCCTGCAGATGGGGAAGAGAATGGAGTAACTGAAACAGACAATGGAGATTCCTTCACTTCTCAGACAATCGTACCGAATGTAAATGAAGATGCTCCAGTAGAAGGTAATTCTGCTCCTGATTCCGCTACATCCGCTGCAGGTACAGACGCCTCTGGAGGAAGCCAAGGATTCGCAGCAGGACCGGATCAGGAGATGAGTACAACGGCAGCACCAAAAGAATGGAAATCACCTGACGGCTCTTATGTAGTTATGCTTATTGGTGATCAAATCAGCATATACTCGAAACCTGTGGGCGAACCGGATGTTCTAAATTTGGTTGAACAACGCAGTATAGAGGGCACACTGAAGTCAGCGAGTTGGTCTAAGGATGGTACCCTATTTAATTACGAAACGGACAAGGACGGAACAACGGCGAAGAATTCGTTTAATGTACCTGCCGTTTCAGGTGGAGCTTCTGCGAAATAATTAAGATTGGGAAGTTCACTCCTCAAACGAAAGAACATTTTCAGTATGACAAGCATATAATGGAAGTAACAAAAAGTCCTATCTCAGTTCAAACAACTGACGTCGTATGACCGCGCGCTGGCTTTTTCTAGAATGGCTGGTGTCTGCGTTTATATAGATGTAGGACAGGGGACCTTCATCCGCAACTGGATGTAAGGTCCCTTTGTTGTCTTGCGCTTTTTCTGGTAGGATAAGAGGGATAAGGAGGCGCCGTGAATGGATGTAAAAAGTGCAACAAAGGCAATACGTAATGGAGAAACGGCACCGATCTATGTGCTGTACGGAACGGAGAAGTACCAGATACAGCAATTTACGGATATGTTAAAAGAACAGGTTATTGAAGAAGAACATCGTGATTTTGCGATTATTCCATATGATTTGTCTGAGACGGCTGTGGAGGTCGTTATTGAAGAAGCAGAGACCGTACCTTTTCTCGTTCCACGCAAATTAATTATTGTAAGGGACGCGAGCCTGTTCACTGCAGGTAAAGAATCCAAGATTGAACATCAGGTTGATCGTCTGCTTACATATATGGAAAATCCGGCAGATTACAGTACGATTGTTTTCCTGGCCCAAGGGGATAAGCTGGATGAGCGCAAGAAACTGGTGAAGGCTGTCAAGAAACAGGCAGTCGTTCTTGCTTTTGCTCCACTAAGTGGAGATGAGCTGTTGAATTGGATCGTGAAACTGGCGAAGCAGCGGGATGTTTCCTTGGAGACAGGAGCGGCGGAAACATTAATCAACTATGCAGGAACAGGTCTTCAGACCCTGTCTGCTGAAGTAGACAAGTTATGTTTGTTTGCGGGTAATGGTGGGACTATTAAGCGTGCTGATATTGAATCGCTGGTTGCCCGCAGTACAGAGCAGAATGTATTTTCACTGGTGGAAGAACTGGCTAATTTGCGACTGGAGAAGGCATTGGCTCTGTTCTATGAGTTGCTGAAGCAGCGGGAAGAACCGATTAAAATTGCGGCTTTGATCGCTCGGCAGTTTCGGATTATGATTCAAGTTAAAGAGTTGGGCCAACAAAGCTACTCCCAACAGCAGATCGCCAGTCAGCTTGGCCTGCATCCATATGCCGTTAAGATTGCGGGAGAACAAGCTCGCAAGTTTCAGGCGGATCGTCTGAGAATGATCTTGAGTCACCTCAGCGAACTGGATTACCAGATGAAAACAGGAGCGGTGGATAAAGTACTTGGTCTGGAGCTGTTCTTATTAAGACTTGGTGCGTAAAAAATAGGTACCGTAATAGATTACTAGTGTAAATAACAAACAAAGCGACCTTTGCTCCATGATGGTTAGATCATCGGAATAAAGGTCGCTTTGTCTGTGTCTTATACTTATCGAATCAGATACTAAAAAATCCTGAAAGCCTATGCTGTTCAGGATTTTTCCATTGGATCGTATAAGTAACGCTTCTTACGCTTGTGCGGAAAGAGCGTTCAGTTTTTTCGCCAAGCGAGACTTTTTGCGTGCTGCAGCATTTTTATGAACCAGACCTTTAGTTACAGCCTTGTCCAGCTTTTTGGAAGCAGCTTGAATCGCAGCTTTTGCAGTATCAACTTCGTTACTTACCAGAGCAGCATCAGCAGCTTTAACAGCTGTACGGAGTGCAGACTTCTGGGAAGCGTTGAGTGCGCGGCGCTTGTCGCTCGTTTTTACGCGTTTAACAGCGGATTTGATGTTTGGCATTACATTCACCTCCTGTAAGGCATTTGCATGAATACAAACGTTTCACAACTTAAAATATTCTATCACGCTAGCATGTAAAATGCAACAGATATTCCTACGATGTTTGACATGCTGCATAAAGAAACTCTTTTTCCCACACAATATGCTCAAATGCGGTAAGGGAGGCAGGGACAGAATGACACTGGATTTGCAAAACTATACAGTTCGTACCGATTTGGCCATCGACTCCAAGGAAATGGCGCAAGGTGGACAGAAACAGACGATTCCCGGATTGCGGGAAGATGTGGAAAAAAAAGAGGGCATTACAATTACACGTATTGATGTACTTAATGATGAAGCAGCCACAGCCATTGGTCGGGTGAAAGGTCATTATGTCACGTTGGAAGTCCCCTCACTACGGAATGGGGATACGGATTTACAGGAACGTGTTGCTGCCGAGTTCACACGCGAGATGGAAGATTTTATGATCAAGGCCGGAATCAACAAAACATCCAAGGTCTTGATTGTTGGTCTGGGCAACTTGAATGTCACCCCGGATTCACTCGGTCCACTTGTTGTGGAAAATCTGATGGTAACCCGTCAGTATTTCGAATTGGTGCCCGATCAGGTTGCGCCAGGATATCGGGAGGTCAGCGCAATTGCTCCTGGTGTGTTAGGGACAACGGGCATTGAATCCAGTGACATCGTACAGGGGATTGTAGACCGGACCAAGCCAGATGCTATTATAGCAATTGATGCCCTGGCCTCCCGTTCTCTGGAACGTGTAAATACCACCATTCAAGTAGCCGATATTGGTATCCATCCTGGTTCCGGTATTGGAAACAAACGGCGTGGCCTGACTCGTGAGATATTAGGCGTGCCATGCATCGCCATCGGAGTGCCTACCGTATGTTATGCGTCCACCATTGTGAACAATGTGATTGAGATGATGCGCTCGCACTTCCGCCAGGAAACCGATCAGACAAAACAGATCATGGGCATGTTGGACGACATTGGTGAGCAAGATCGCTTGAGTCTGGTCAAAGAGGTACTGGAGCCACTGGGTCATGACCTCATTGTTACTCCGAAGGAAATCGATGAGTTTATTGAAGGAATTGCCAACGTTATCGCTACAGGACTTAACGCCGCACTCCATGATGCAGTGAATCCGGATAACGTAGCTGCTTATACACATTAAAACTTAAAACTGAGAAGAAGGTCCGAATCTATCGGACTTTCTTTTTTTGTTTCTGGAATCTTTCATTTTCCTGTTCTATCAGATTGGGCGGGCTCATAGAGTTGAAGTATAAGAGTTGTCCAGCAGGGAAGGAGACAGCAGAATGAACAAGATATTGGCCTGGAATATTGGAAAGTGGAAAAAAAGATGTCTGCACGTGCTGGCCATGGGCCGTACGTTGTTGTTGCTTATGATCATATCTGCCTTGTTTTTTATCGTACTTGGTCTTGGGGGCATGGCAGAGAAACGCTTGAATAATTCACCCGTTTCTTCGATGAAAGGATTTGCGAGTGCTGTATCAAGCCGCTTTTTCGTCGATATGCTCGGTATGGAGATGCCCCATCTCACCCAGAAAGAACAGACCTCTGCCATATCCGGTGAGAATCTCACTTCATTTGTTTTCCAATTACTAACGAATGTAAATCCTCAAGATCCCAAGAGCCTGATTGCTAGAGAAATGCCGGGCATGGGTTCCAACCAACCTGTTCTGCTCCGTCCTGGATCTGGTAACGAAAAAGCAGAGGCTCCAGAAGATTATCAGCCCGGTCCTGGTCTTACGGATACAGCTTCCGCAGGTGGAGGGAAACCCGGTAGTGAACTGCATGTTCCACCAGGTCAGGACAATACGGATCCGCCTGATTCGAGCGAGCCTGGGGATGGAGAAGGCAAGGCAGATCCCCCAGCGAAGAATGGAGAGAAAGATAATTCAGGCTCCCCGACAACAGGCAAAAAATCAATTCTTATCTATCATTCCCATCCACGGGAAGGATACAATCCATTGCTAGGTACGAAAAGTGATAATCCATCATCAGGCAAATCAACCGGCAATGTGTTTCAAGTGGGCACCTATCTCTCAGACAGTCTGGAGAAGCTGGGAATCGGCGTAGAGCACGCCAAGGATGATTACCCGACTAAAGTAAAGGATTATAACTGGAACTATTCCTATAAATATTCTCGTCAAACGGTAAAAGCGGCACTTGCTCAAAATGATGATCTGACGTATCTCATAGACATTCACCGCGATTCACAGCGTCATGGCAAAACAACAACGACAATTAATGACTTGGGCTACGCCAAAGTGTATTTCATTATTGGACATGAAAATCCAAATTGGCGGCAGAATGAAGCCTTTGCAGCGAAAATTCATAAGAAGCTGGAAGCCAAGTACCCGGGAGTATCCCGTGGTGTGTGGGGTAAGGATGGCGGAGGCGCCAACAATGGAGAGTATAACCAAACCCTTTCACCCAACAGTATTTTGATCGAGATAGGCGGCATTGACAATACAGGAGCTGAGTTACAACGGACATCAAAGATCCTCGCAGACATGATTGCCCAAGTGTATTGGGAAGATCAGAAGGTGGACAAAGCAAGTGCGGAAACCTCGTCGCAGGGTGGGTAGGACTATATATGTAAGAAGATGAAAATAGTAGAGAGTGACAGGAGGCTAAGCATATGTCCAGATTCGGTAAAAGACTGTTATCCATGGCTGTATTAATGTTGCTGGGTGTTCTGTTTGGAATGCAGCTGGCTGGCGGCAACTTTCAGATTGGCAATCCATCAGGAGGCACGTCAACCGTGGTAACAACTGAGCCAACTTCCCCGGTTACCGAATCTGTTCCAGCTGCACCTATGCAAAAGGAAATCAAAGAACCCCCATTTGTACCTGTTCAGTCGCCAAGCCAAGTGCTTGGGGCAGATCAGAGTAAGGCTCCGGTCGATGTGTTGGCAGACAAAACGGCAGGACTATTGCAAAATCTCTCACATAGTGGAATCAAGTGGGTGGTCTCTCTTTTTAGCGGCGTTGCTGAATAAAATACCATGGATTAAAGGTACAATATAACCTCTAGGAGTGTATGATCACACTTTATTGTAAAGTTGAGACATCACGGGATTGATGCACTGTGCTTCAACTGTTATAATGAAGTGATTGACACTAGGCTGTTTCTGGGGGTAAGGAATGACTGACATTCGGGCAAGACAACGTAAAATTCGTAACTTTTCTATCATTGCACATATAGATCACGGCAAATCAACACTTGCGGACCGGATCTTGGAGCACACAGGTGCGCTCACTTCGCGTGAAATGCAGGAACAGGTTCTGGATAAGATGGACCTTGAACGCGAACGTGGAATAACAATCAAGCTACAAGCAGTAGCTTTGACTTACAAAGCGGATGACGGTGAAGAGTATTTATTGAATCTGATTGATACACCAGGACACGTAGACTTCACATATGAAGTATCACGCAGTCTTGCTGCATGTGAAGGTGCTCTGTTGGTTGTGGATGCGGCTCAGGGAATTGAAGCCCAAACACTTGCCAATGTGTATCTGGCACTGGATAACAACCTTGAAATTCTACCAGTTATCAACAAAATTGACCTTCCAAGTGCTGATCCTGAACGGGTGAAGCAGGAAGTGGAAGATGTTATTGGTTTGGACACAAGTAATGCGGTTTTGGCTTCGGCCAAATCAGGCATCGGAATCAAAGAAATTTTGGAGCAAGTGGTGCAAAGTGTTCCTGCACCAACCGGTGATCCTGACCAACCTTTGAAAGCGCTGATTTTTGACTCGCACTATGACCCGTACAAAGGTGTAATCGTATATGTACGTGTTGTCGACGGCAAAATCAAATCCGGTTCCAAAATCAAAATGATGGCAACAGGTAAATCATTTGAAGTCATTGAAGTTGGTGCGTTCAAACCTCGCATGACCATCGTGGACGAGCTGAACGTGGGTGATGTTGGATTTATCGTTGCAGGTATTCGACATGTTGGCGATACACAAGTCGGGGATACCGTAACTGATGCCAAAAATCCAACACCAGAGCCTTTGCCGGGTTATCGTAAAATTAACCCAATGGTGTATTGTGGTCTCTATCCGATCGAAACCTCCGACTATGTTGATCTGCGTGAAGCATTGGAGAAATTGCAGTTGAACGATGCGTCTCTGAGCTTTGAACCGGAAACATCCAGTGCACTCGGTTTTGGATTCCGTTGTGGATTCCTTGGACTGCTTCACATGGACGTTATTCAGGAGCGGATCGAGCGGGAGTTCAACATTCCGTTGATTACAACGGCACCAAGTGTAATCTACCACGTCACTTTAACGAATGGTGAAGTGATGAAAATCGATAACCCATCCAACTATCCTGAGGTGGGACGGATTGATTACGTCGAGGAACCATACGTTAAGGCAGATATTATCGTACCGAATGATTATGTAGGTACCATTATGGAACTGTGTCAGAATAAACGCGGTGAATATGTGAATATGGAATATCTGGACACGACCCGGGTTACCATTACCTATGAGATTCCGTTGTCCGAGATTGTATATGACTTCTTCGACCAGTTGAAATCCGGTACCAAAGGATATGCATCTCTGGATTATGAGCTGTCCGGTTACCGTCAGTCCAATCTGGCGAAAATGGATATTGTACTCAATGGCGAGCAGGTTGATGCCCTGTCCTTTATCGTTCACCGTGACCGTGCCTATAACCGCGGACGCATTGTCTGTGAGAAGCTGCGCGAGCTGATTCCACGGCAAATGTTCGAGGTGCCGATTCAAGCATCTGTAGGTACCAAGGTCGTTGCCCGTGAAACGGTAAAAGCCATGCGTAAAAACGTACTTGCCAAGTGTTATGGTGGTGACATCTCGCGGAAACGGAAACTGCTTGAGAAGCAGAAGGAAGGTAAGAAGCGGATGAAGCAGGTTGGTAACGTTGAGGTGCCGCAAGAGGCATTTATGGCGGTACTGAAAATTGATGATTAAGACGTTTGCTTGCAAACGTCACGTGAATCCTTTCGGTACATCAATAATTTGTGTATGAAAGGATAAACGATATTTTTTCTCAGGTACAACACAGAATATTAAATAACGAAGCTGAAAGGGAAGCCGGATGGCTTTCCTTTTTTCAAATAGAGGGGGACTTGCCATGACATTGGCAGCACACAGCCGGAAGACAGGTGCGCCCCAAGCGGTGTATCTACACATTCCCTTTTGCACGAATAAGTGTTTTTATTGCGACTTTAACTCCTACGTTCTGAAAGATCAGCCCGTGATGCAATATCTCGAAGCGCTGGAACGGGAGATGGAACATACAGTTAAGGCAAATCCACCGGGTGAGATCAAGACCATATTTGTAGGTGGTGGTACGCCAACAGCTCTGAAACCGGATGAAATGGCCGTATTCCTTCGTTCAGTGAAGACGTATTTCCCCAATTGGGCCGACGATATTGAATTTTCGATGGAAGCGAACCCGGGGACAACCGATGCGGAGAAGCTCGCTGCAATGAAAGAAGGCGGCGTAAACCGTGTCAGCTTTGGCGTTCAGGCTTTTCAGAATGATCTGCTGACAGGCATTGGCCGTATTCATAATACGGATGATGTATATCGGAGTCTGGAGAACGCTCGAAAAGCGGGACTGACTAATCTGTCCATTGACCTGATGTTCGGATTGCCGAACCAAACTGTAGGGATGTTGAATGAGAGTATCGACAAAGCGCTGGAACTGGATCTGCCGCATTACTCCATCTACAGCCTGAAAGTGGAAGAGAATACCCTTTTCCATACACTGTATCAGAAGAACCAACTCCCTCTTCCTCATGAAGATGATGAGCTTGAGATGTATCTTCTATTAATGAGACGTATGAAAGAAGCAGGCTATGGACAATACGAGATCAGTAATTTTGCCAAGCCAGGCTTCGAGAGTCGTCACAATATTACGTACTGGCGCAATGAGGACTACTACGGTCTGGGTGCAGGTGCACATGGATATATAGGCCGCGAACGTCATATGAATATTAAAGGTATAAATCCTTATGTTGAAGCTTCACGAGCAGGATTGCCTCGTCTGGATCATTTTGAGATTGCTCGCCCGGAGGCTATGGAAGATTATCTGATGGTTGGACTGAGAATGCTGGAGGGGGCTTCAGCCTCACGGTTTAGCGAACAGTTTGGAGAGTCCATGGAAGAAGTGTTTGCGAAACCTTTGGGTAAAATGTTGAACGCAGGGTTGCTTGAGCGTACGGCAGACGGCTTCCGACTGAGCGAGCAGGGTATCCTGTTCGGAAATGACGTTTTTGCGGAGTTTATCGGGTCCATATCGCTGAATTCGTAGCTTGAAATTCTATACGCTCTGTTGTATATTTATTCATATTGATTTTACAGAGCGTGTTAATTTAACAACTACGAAGTCAGCTTTCCTCTGGAAAGCTTGGTAATAGGAGGAGAGCAGGATGTCGGTAATATGCAGAAAAGCCGTGCCGGAAGATGTTGAACCACTGTATGAAATGATTAAGGGCTATGCAGAGCGTGGGATCATGCTTCCGCGATCACGGGAAATACTGCACCGGCAGCTGGAGCACTTTGTTGTAGCCGAAGTTGATGGTGAAGTGGTGGGTTGCGGATCGCTTTGTCGTCTGGGGAATGATTTGGTAGAAGTCAGATCACTCGGTATCTCGGAAGGGCACAAAGGGCTTGGTATTGGCTCTCGATTGTTGGATCGATTGGTAGAAGAGGCGGAGAAACAACAGATTCCTAAGGTGATGGCGTTGACATATGAAGTATCCTTCTTCCTCAAAAACGGCTTTGCCGTGGTGGAAAAAGAAATTTTCCCCGAGAAAGTATGGACGGACTGTGTTCATTGCAGCAAGCAGGATTGTTGTGACGAGATCGCGGTATTGAAAGAGCTTAACGTTTCAGCTTAACAATTGAATGGACTGCATGGATCGAGCCGAGTCAGCCTCTGCCCTACATGCAGTCTTTTTTGACTTCAAAGTATATTCAATAAAGTATGTTAGGACTCGTCGACATTGGTCTATACTATAAATAGATGAGCCCACTCATCAAACTCACTTGACAATGTTCACGTCAGTTTGGTATTTTTGTATTACCGCTTAGCACTCATCTAACCGGAGTGCTAACGACATGGGACAGTACAGTCAGAAGGAGGGAATACTCACCATGTTAACAGAGCGTCAACGAATGATTCTGAACGCTATAGTGGATGACTATATCCGTTCAGCTGAGCCCGTAGGGTCCCGGAGCATTTCCAAAAGGGGAGATGTTGGATACAGTCCGGCGACGATCCGTAATGAAATGGCGGATCTTGAAGATATGGGCTTTCTGGAACAGCCGCATACATCGGCTGGACGCATTCCATCCCATAAAGGCTATCGATATTATGTCGATCATTTGGTTCCCTGGAATCAGGTGGAGCCTCAGGAGTTGGATGATCTGAAGTCGTTCTTCGCTGAAAAGCTGAACGTCATGGAACAAGTTATTCAGCATGCATCCAATATTTTGTCACATATGACCAATTATACTTCAATCCTGCTTGGGCCTGAAGTATTCCATACGTCCCTGCGTCACTTCCAATTGCTTCCGCTGAACGAGAGTGAAGCTGTGGCTATCATTGTGACCAATACAGGTCAGGTGGAGAACAAGACCGTCCAGATTCCACCAGAAATCTCGGTTGCCGAGATGGAAAATGTGGTTCGTTTGTTAAATACCAAGCTTGTGGGCGTACCCATCTACAAATTAAAATCCCGTCTTTATACCGAACTTGGGCAAGAGATGGAGCGGCATATTACACGTTACGAGGAAGTTATGCAGGTGCTGAACAGTGCCTTTGACAATGAACATGATAATCGTCTGTTCCTCAGTGGTGCCACCAATATGTTGACTCAACCTGAATTTAAAGATATCGAAAAGGTAAAAGATATTCTTGACCTGCTGGAAGAGACACCAACACTCATGAAATTGATGATGCCCGTGCCGGGTGGATCTGGTATTCAAGTGCGAATCGGCACTGAGAATGATCATGAAGCCTTTGCCAACTGCAGCCTGATTACAGCCTCCTATTCATTGGACGGTGAGGCTTTGGGTTCGATTGGTATTCTGGGACCCACGCGAATGGATTATGCACGTGTCATTCATATTCTAAATACACTATCCCGTGACTTGACGGCGATGCTGACGCATCGTTTCAAATAAGATTCGGGAATGAACCATTTCATTCGTATAAGGAGGTGAACATCTTGAAAGAGGAGCAATCATTTACAGAAGAACAAGAGGTAACAGCAGCTGAACAGGAGCCTATTAATGAAGCTGGCGCTGCAGAAGCACAAGCTGAAGAGATCGCTGATCAGGAGCAGGATGAGCTTGCACGTCTGAAGGCAGAAGCAGAGGAGCAACAGCAGCGCTATGTCCGTGCACAGGCTGATTTTGACAACTTCCGTCGTCGTACGCAGAAGGAAAAAGAAGAATTGGCTAAATATGCTTCGATGAAGCTGGTCACCGAACTGGTACCGGTTATTGATAACTTCGAGCGCGCCATGGCTACTGTACCGGAAGGAGCAGAGGTCGAATCTTTCTCCAAGGGCATGCAAATGATTTTCCGTCAATTGGAAACGGTGATGAATAACGAAGGTCTGACGGCTATGGAATCGGTAGGACAACCGTTCAATCCTGAATTCCACCAAGCGATTATGCAAGTGGAGAGCGACGAGTATGAAGAAGGTATCGTTGTTGAGGAAGTCCAAAAAGGCTACATGCTGAAAGATAAAGTGCTTCGTCCAGCTATGGTTAAAGTCAGCTCATAATTTCCTCATGGGAAGGTATAAGTCGGCTCCTTGGTTGAACAATGTGGGCGAAGTTTAATATAAAGGTTTGTACACATAGAGCACGATTAGCAACATGAACATCTAAATAAGGGTCAGATCAGACCCATTCATTTTAAATTGTTGAGGAGGAAATTTTCGGATGAGCAAAGTAATTGGTATTGACTTAGGAACAACAAACTCATGCGTAGCAGTAATGGAAGGCGGCGAGGCTGTCGTAATTCCAAATCCGGAGGGCGCACGCACAACTCCATCCGTAGTTGGTTTCAAAAAAGATGGAGAGCGCGTTGTCGGTGAAACAGCAAAACGTCAAGCGATTACCAATCCGGATCGTACGATCATGTCGATCAAACGTCACATGGGTACTTCCCACAAGGAAACAATCGATGGCAAAGACTACTCTGCACAAGAGATCTCTGCAATCATCCTGCAAAAATTGAAATCCGATGCTGAAGCTTATCTGGGTCAAACGGTAACTCAAGCCGTTATCACTGTACCAGCTTACTTCAACGACAGTCAGCGTCAAGCGACTAAAGATGCGGGTAAAATTGCAGGTTTGGAAGTTCTGCGTATCGTCAACGAGCCTACAGCAGCAGCTTTGGCATACGGTATGGAGAAATCCGAAGACCAAACGATTCTCGTATATGACCTGGGTGGTGGTACGTTCGACGTATCCATTCTTGAACTGGGTGACGGCTTCTTCGAAGTTAAAGCAACTAGCGGGGACAACCAACTGGGTGGCGATGACTTTGACCAAGCGATCATTGATTATCTCGTAAGTGAATTCAAAAAAGATCAAGGCATTGACTTGAGTAAAGATAAAGCGGCGGTTCAACGTTTGAAAGATGCAGCGGAAAAAGCGAAAAAAGAACTTTCCGGCGTATTGACTACAACGATCTCCTTGCCGTTCATCACGGTAGCTGATGGCGTTCCTCAGCATTTGGAGTTGAACCTGAGCCGTGCGAAATTCGAAGAAATCTCTGCAGGTCTGGTTGAGCGTACGCTTGAACCAACTCGTCGTGCATTGAGCGATGCAGGTATGACAGCTAACGATATCGACAAGATCGTATTGGTTGGTGGTTCCACACGTATTCCTGCAGTACAAGAAGCGATCAAAAAACTCACTGGTAAAGAGCCTCACAAAGGCGTTAACCCGGATGAGGTTGTAGCCTTGGGTGCCGCTGTACAAGCGGGCGTACTGACAGGTGACGTGAAAGACGTTGTATTGCTCGACGTAACTCCATTGTCCCTGGGTATCGAAACAGCAGGCGGCGTGTTCACTAAAATGATTGAGCGTAACACAACGATCCCTACAAGCAAATCTCAAGTATTCTCCACGTATGCAGACAATCAACCAAGTGTTGAGATTCATGTTCTGCAAGGTGAACGTGAGATGGCGGCGGGTAACAAATCACTTGGACGATTCATGTTGGGTGATATTCCACCAGCTCCACGTGGCGTTCCACAGATCGAAGTTAGCTTCGATATTGATGCCAACGGTATCGTTAACGTATCTGCAACAGATAAAGGTACGAACAAAACTCAAAAAATCACAATCACTTCTTCCAGCGGTTTGAGCGATGAAGAAGTTGAGCAAATGATGAAAGATGCTGAGTTGCACGCTGAAGAAGATAAAAAACGCAGAGAACTCGTTGAAGCGAAAAACAGTGCAGATCAACTGATCTACTCTGTTGACAAAACGATCAAAGATCTTGGCGAAAAAGCAGATGCTGGCGAAGTTGAAAAAGCGAATGCTGCTAAAGAAAAACTGCAAGGTGTTCTGGCTTCCGACAACCTGGAAGATATCAAAGCGGCTACAGAAGAACTGACAGAGATCGTTCAACAACTGTCCGTGAAACTGTATGAGCAAGCTCAGGCGCAAGAGCAAGAAGCGCAAGGTGCTGAAGAGCAACAAGGTTCCGCTAAACGTGATAACGTCGTAGACGCTGATTACGAAGTTGTGGATGAAGAGAAAAAACAAAACTAATTCGTAGTTCTACGCGAATTAAACATCGGTGACGTTCGAATTAGAGGGAAAGTCATAGCCGGGGCTCCCGCGCTTTGGCTTTCCTTTTGTCACGATGTGCGATATGGTGAATGATATGGGGGTGGAAGAGTGGCTGAAAAGCGTGATTATTATGAGGTGCTTGGCGTTAGTAAAACAGCTAACGACGATGAGATTAAAAAGGCTTACCGTAAGCTTGCCCGTCAGTATCACCCTGACGTAAACAAGGCTGCTGATGCGGAAGCTAAATTTAAAGAAGTCAAAGAAGCTTATGACGTAGTGAGTGATAGTCAGAAGCGTGCACAATATGATCAATATGGTCATGTCGATCCGAATCAGGGTGGATTCGGTGGTGGCGGTGATTTTGGCGGCGGCGGATTTGGCGACATCTTCGACATGTTCTTTGGCGGCGGTGGCGGTGGACGACGTGATCCAAATGCTCCGCAACGGGGGAATGATCTGCAGTACACCATGACGATTGAGTTCAAGGAAGCGGTATTCGGTAAAGAAACCGATATTACAATTCCGCGTACTGAAGGCTGTGATACCTGTCATGGCTCAGGTGCCAAACCTGGAACGAAACCGGAAACCTGCTCGGTCTGCCATGGTAGCGGTCAGCAGGAAGTTGTGCAAAATACACCGTTTGGTCGTATGGTGAATCGTCGTGCATGTTCAAACTGTAGCGGTTCGGGCCAAATTATCAAAGAAAAATGTACAACGTGCAGTGGCAGCGGGAAAGTCCGCAAGCAACGCAAAATTCATGTTCGCATTCCAGCGGGTGTGGATGACGGAGCGCAACTGCGTATGACAGGTGAGGGCGAGGGAGGCCTGCGTGGCGGACCAGCCGGAGATCTGTATATTGTCATTCGCGTGAAATCACATGATTTCTTCGAGCGTGAAGGCGACGATATTTATTGCGAAATCCCACTTACCTTTGCTCAGGCAGCTCTGGGAGATGAAGTTGAGATCCCGACGTTGACCGAGAAAGTGAAACTGAAAGTACCAGCGGGTACACAAACGGGTACGTATTTCCGTCTCAAAGGCAAGGGCGTACCACGCTTGCGCGGTATGGGGCAAGGGGATCAGCATGTGAAAGTGGTTGTGGTTACACCTAGTAAGCTGAATGACGAGCAGAAAGATCTGCTTCGCCAAATTGCTGCGCTGGATGGAGAACAAACACATGAGCATGAACAATCTTTCTTTGATCGAGTGAAACGTGCATTTCGCGGCGACTGAGAATAAAATATAGCAAGTCCAAAAGGACACCACAGCGGTTTTTTACCGCAGGGTGTCCTTTTTTTGTACGCCTTTTTTTAGTGGTTCAGCCGTTTTGGCAAAATCCATGGATATATGCTATGAAGAGCAACAGCAATTTGTGGGAGCATTTCGGTATATTCTGCGCGAACTTGCGGAAAGATAGCATGGCGAGGATGATATGCATAGCTGATATGCGAGAAATTAGGGAAGCAGGTGAAGCGGATGACCGAGAAAAATATTTTGGCGTACTTTCACAGCCCGGAGCAGGCCCAAGGGGCGGCCAAAAAACTGGAGGCATTGCGAGTGGAGGACCTGTCCATTAATCGATTCAGCCGATATGCGGGTGTAGGACCAAGCGGGGCTTCCTACAAGCCGGGCGTTTCCGGCAGTTTTTCATCATGGGTGCCCGATTCGATGCAAACAAATGCCAGTGCTGGAATCATGGCTGCAGCAGACCCTTCTGCGAGCGGCATGAGTGATGGTGGACAAGGTGGACCTACAGGAAGGGATGTATTACTTACTGTCATCGTAGATGAATCGGTACATCACCGCGCCATGTCCATAATCGAACAAGCCGGTGGAATGATCTAGTTTCAGGAAATGTATAAAGATGAACAGTGAATTACACTTTAATGGAGAGTGTAGAACCAATCTGAAGAAGCGAAGCGTTCGCCTTTATCTCCAAATTTCTCCCTTTAAGAAGGGAGTTGAAGAAATCTGGGGATAACAGCGATCGGAGGTATGGTACTACAATCGGAGTGTTACAGTGTAACACTTCTTAGTTCATTTTAATTTGAAGGAGGAGCATTACAATGGCAGAACATGAACGTCCGGGCAAGATTCTAACAAAAACGGAAAAAATGAAACGGATGCAATCCGCGAAAAATGAAGACGTGGAATTCAGCGCTGAAGCTGCGGATCATGAAGATATAGAAGCACTACGCCGCAGTGAAGCGGCTGATCGACGTCAGGGACGGGAGCTTCATGACTGAAGATCGCTCGGCAGTGACCCTCGAAGCTGTTTTTACAAGCTGGACGGAGGCCGAGTCTGCACGCAGAGCCCTGGCATTGTTGCACCCGAACCAATTGAGTATCGAGAGCCTTAGCAATGAAACGTCTGTATTGGACTCACACGATGTTACGGGCTCTGATAATTCTCCTACAGCCATTGTCGGCGGATTCAGTGGTGAACTGAATGTACTTGCTCTGATTAGTGATGACACGGAAATGTTATCCAATGGTCAGGTGTATGATACGCCTGAAGAGGATTCGGCAAACAGGTTTAAACAAGAAATTTTGTTAACCGTGTCCGTATCGAACGATTCGCTCCCGCAAGCCGCAGAGATGATCACGCAGAATGGTGGACGCTTTTGCTAAATCAGATTCGAATGTTGCAACATGCTGAAGTAAATGAATCAGATATGTATATTAGACGACAGGATATTCGAGCAGTCAGACTGCGGATATCCTGTTTTGTTTTTCTTTTACTGGTGCGGCTTTGTACTCCGGCTCGCTTGTGTAGTACAATAGTTGGGATGTTTGAAAAATGAGGAGGAAAAACCAAGTATGTTATGGCATGAACTAACAATACATACCACAGAAGAAGCTGTGGAGATGATTTCGAATTTTTTACATGAAGCGGGTGCTGGAGGGGTTTCGATAGAAGAGTCCGGTACTTTAAATAAAAAACGGGACACCACATATGGTGAGTTATACGATGTTCCTTTGAATGATATTCCTGAAGGCTTTGCGGTCATCAAAGGGTACTTCTCCGAAGGTACGGATATGGTTGCACTACAGTCAGAAGTTAATCCTAGAATTGAGGAACTCTCTGAATTCGGAATTGATACAGGTGAGGTTCGCTATGAGACACGTACAGTGGATGAAAATGACTGGGCAACAGCCTGGAAGCAATATTTCAAGCCGGTACGTGTATCGGAACGTCTGACGATTAAACCAACGTGGGAAGAGTATACGCCAGAAAGTCCGGATGAGAAAATTATTGAGCTTGATCCCGGCATGGCTTTTGGTACAGGAACACACCCAACAACCTCTCTCTGCTTGCGCACACTGGAAACGGTTATTCAGGGCGGTGAGGAAGTCATTGACGTAGGTACAGGTTCTGGCATCTTGGCTATAGGCGCGATTAAACTCGGGGCAAAACATGTGCTGGCGCTCGATCTTGATCCGGTTGCGGTAATCAGCGCCAGGGAGAATGTGGAACTGAACGGGTTGGAGCAACAAATTACGGTTAAAGAAAGTGATCTGTTGTCCGTCCTTGGGAGTCAAGACCCTGCGCTTGGAGTGCAACTGCCAGTTAAGGTTGTTGTGGCGAACATTCTGGCTGAGATCATTTTGTTGTTCGTGGACGATGTGTACAATGCGCTTGAGTCGGGTGGCACCTATATTGTGTCGGGCATCTGGAAGAACAAAGAACAAGTGGTGCATGATGCGTTGGTAGCCTCCGGGTTTGAAGTGAGTGCGATCCACCGTGATGAGGATTGGCTGGCGTATGTAGCCAGAAAGGGGTAACGTATGGACTTTTGGAATTCGTTCTTTCGTTATCCGATTGATCAGCTTCCGTTTTTCCTGCTGACGATCCTGATCGCATTTACGGTGCATGAATTCTCGCATGCGTATTTTGCCAACAAATTTGGTGATCCGACAGCCAAGCTATTGGGTCGGGTCACACTGAATCCGGTTGTACATTTTGACTTGTTTGGGGTGCTGTTGCTCATTATTGCCGGCTTCGGTTGGGCTCGTCCGGTTCCGGTTAACCGGGCTAACTTCGACAAGCCAAGGTTGATGGGCATCATCGTATCCGCAGCAGGGCCTCTGAGTAATCTGTTGCTGGCGATCATCGGTACAATCATCTATGCGTCACTGGTTGGTTCGGGAGCACTCGGCGGTATAGATAATGAGCGGTTGCTGACAGCAATCACGACGTTCTTCGCTATTTTTAACTTAACCAACTTTTTCTTGTTCCTGTTTAACTTGATTCCGTTGCCACCTCTGGATGGTTATCGGATTCTAGAAGATGTACTGCCACCTTCACTCAGCCGCAAGCTGCAAGGGGTGGAGCAATGGTCCATTTTTATTTTCTTATTAATTCTTGTTATTCCTCCGTTGCAAAATGTGACGATTCAACCTTTGTATGAGTTTGCGCAAACAATGTATGTGGATCTGGCAAAGGTGATTATTGAATTATATCGCTAAAAGCGCATCTTGTATTGGACCGGAATACTGGTCAGAAACACGTAAAAGTTGTATGATCATCTGTGGCGATTGGATTCATGCCTGTCTTAAGGCGGGGTGAATTCCAGTCATAACAGGACAGAATGGGTGGATTGACTAATGCAGCGATATTTTGTATCTGCAGAACAGTTTAATGAACACGATGTGATCATCACAGGTGATGATGCACGCCATATTGGTAGGGTCATGCGTGGTAAACCTGGAGATAAACTGATTGTCAGTGACGGAAACTCCAGAGAAGCTCTCGTCGAAATTGAGACCATTGAAGTTGGCCAAGTGACAGCGAATATTGTGGAACCTCTCGAGATGGACCGTGAAGCACGGATTCGAGTAACTGTGGCACAGAGTCTGCCCAAGGGCGACAAGATGGAAACAGTTATCCAGAGATGTACTGAGATCGGAGCGGTATCCTTTGTACCTTTCCTATCAGAACGTACGATTGTGCAATATGATGCCAAGAAAGAAGGCAAACGGTTGGAGCGGTGGCGAAAAATTGCCAAGGAAGCTGCCGAACAGAGTCATCGGAATCGCATTCCATCCGTCGAGCAGCCGCTTTCTTGGAAAGGGCTGTTATCTTCTTTTGAGGGCTATAGTCTGGTATGTTATTGTTATGAGAAAGAAAACGGTAAACAGCTGAGAGATGCATTGAAACCGTTTGTTGAGCAGCTTGCGCCTGATGCAAGTGCAGAAGTACTGATCGTTGTTGGACCGGAAGGTGGATTTTCTGAGAAGGAGACGGCAGAGGCTGATCAGGCAGGTGCTGTATCTGTTGGACTGGGCAAACGCATTTTGCGTGCTGAGACAGCTGGAATGGCAGCACTAACTTGCGTGCTATATGAATCCGGAGAAATGGGAGGAATGTAATTATGCCATCCGTGGCGTTTTACACCTTAGGCTGCAAAGTTAATTTCTATGATACAGAGGCGATTTGGCAATTGTTCAAAAACGAAGGTTACGATCAAGTGGACTTTGATGAACAGACAGCGGACGTATACTTGATTAATACTTGTACAGTAACCAATACCGGCGACAAAAAGAGCCGTCAAATTATTCGTCGTGCCATTCGGCGCAACCCGGAGGCGATCGTGGCTGTTACAGGCTGCTATGCGCAGACTTCTCCGGCAGAGATTCTGGATATCCCTGGGGTGGATCTGGTTATCGGTACACAGGACCGTGACAAGATTTTGCCATATGTTAATGAAATTCAGGAGTCCCGTCAACCGGTTAACGCGGTGCGTAATATTATGAAAACCCGTGTGTTTGAAGAAATGGACGTACCGGATTTTGCTGACCGTACCCGCGCATTCCTGAAGATTCAGGATGGTTGCAATAACTTCTGTACATTCTGCATTATTCCGTGGTCTCGGGGGCTTTCACGCAGCCGTGAGGCAAGCAGCATTATTCAACAGGCGCATCAACTCGTACACGCAGGATACAAGGAGATTGTTCTGACGGGTATTCATACAGGTGGTTATGGCGATGACATGGAGAATTATGATCTCACCGATCTGCTGTGGGATCTGGACAAGGTGGAAGGTTTGGAGCGTATTCGAATCAGCTCGATTGAAGCCAGTCAGATCGATGACCGCATGCTCGACGTGATCCAACGTTCGGATAAACTCGTTCGTCACTTCCATATTCCGCTGCAAGCGGGGGATGATACGGTGTTGAAACGCATGCGCCGCAAATATACGACAGAAGAGTTTTACAATAAGATGCTTCGCATTCGGGAAGCGATGCCGGATGTAGCGATTACAACAGACATTATTGTTGGATTTCCAGGTGAGACCGATGAGATGTATCGGAATGGCTATGAGCTGATGCGGAAGATCGGTTTCTCCGAAATGCATGTATTCCCTTATTCCAAGCGTACGGGTACGCCAGCAGCACGAATGGAAGATCAGGTGGACGAAGAGGTCAAAAATGCACGTGTGCATGAACTGATTGAGTTGTCTGAGCAGATGCAGCTGGAGTACGCTAAGCAGTTTGTTGGACAGGTACTTGATGTTATTCCCGAAGGTGAAGCCAAGGGTCGTGAGGGAAGTGGCAAGCTGCACGGTTATAGCGACAACTACATTCAGCTGGTCTTTGACGGAACCATGGATATGGTCGGTAAAGTGTGCCGAGTCAAAGTGGTTGAAGCTGGTGTCAACGAGAGTCAGGCTACGCTGGTACGGGTGTTGGAAGAGAATCTGAAGTCCGCCGCGATGTGATCGAGGCGTCAGAAACAAGGATTTCATTTCCTTGGGGAGCTTACCCGGGGAGATGAGGTCCTTCTTTTGCAAAAAATAAGATATTGAAGTCGATGGGGGAGAGTACGATGAACAAAAAAGAAATTTCAGCAGGCGGAGTTGTGTATAGAAAAGGGGAAGACGGACGTCTTCAAATTCAGCTTATCGTAGATCGTTATGGTAAAACAACTCTCGCCAAGGGCAAAATGGAAGATGGAGAAACAATCGAACAGACGGCACTGCGCGAGATTTTGGAAGAGACAGGTATGGTGGGTCGTATTGTAGAGCCAGTTGATATCATTGCATATACGTACCAACATGCAGACTTTGGCCCGGTGGACAAGGAAGTTCATTATTATCTCGTAGAAGCCGAGAGTGGTGATCTACAGCCTCAGATTGAAGAAATCAAAGGTGTGGATTGGTATGCTCCGGAAGAAGCATGGTCCAGACAGCAGCAGAGCGGATATGATAATAACGATGACATCTTGCGTGTAGCACTGAACAAATTGGGCATTAATGTATAACTCACTATAGTTCTAGTCTTGGTTCAGTTAGCCGGGTGTTCTGTGGGTCTGGATAGGCAGATCATCAAGCCACAGGTGACTTCGCCGCGGGGGCGTGGACCGGTGGTTTTTTGTGCCAGATGGGCAAGTAACAGAATGGCAAAGCAAGCAGTGAACTGGTGATGTTAAAAAGGGTCTGGGCATGCGCAATCTGTGCCCCGTTGTCCGCTGACAGCCAGGCCGAAGCTGCATGCAGCTGGCCGATCAGCGGCATAAAGAGCAGCGCTCCCGCAATGTTTAATACAACATGGGAGGCTGCGACAAATTTGCCCGCGGATGCGCCGCCCGCGGCAGCGATCACAGCGGTGATGCAGGTCCCCACGTTGGACCCGATCACAATGGCGATGCCGATCTCCACAGGCAATACCCCTGTGGCTGCGAGCGTAATCGCCATGCTAATGACAGCTGCGCTGCTGTGAATGAGCGCGGTAAGACAGGCACCTGCCAGGAAGCCCCACCACAGGCTGTCGGCCGAGCGGTCGAGAAACCATTGAAATACACCCATGCTCCGCAAGGGTAAGGCAATGGATTGCATCACCTGTATGCCTGTCATGACAAGTGCAAATCCCGCAGCTGCCAGGAAGCTGTACTGGATGTTAAACAAAGTCCGGCGTGTGCTCTCAGGCGCGGCCAGATTGCGTTCACCAAGCACAACAAACATGGCCCAGCCCGTCAGCGACAGGACAAGCAATGGCAGGGAAGCGCGTCCGATCTGCAGTCCCACCAGCTCCGTCGTCAGACAAGTCCCGATGTTGGTACCAAGGATGATGCCGAGTGTGCGTCCATAGGTAATTAATCGGGCATTCGCCAGTCCAATGGTAAGTACGGTGACCGCCGTACTGCTCTGTAACAAGGCCGTTGCACCTGCACTGAAGGCCATGCCTTTCCACGGAGCAGAGGTGGCACGATTGAGCCAACCTGCCAACATGGGCCCTGCCATGCGCTGCAAGGCCGTCTCCATCAGCTTCATGCCACCAAAAAAGATAATAAGCCCATAGAGTAGGGGCAATATCACATCTCTAAACATAGAACATCATTCCTTCCGTCCGGTTCCTTACCTCATCCTATGAGTAAGAAAAGACAACCATGACAAGCCTAAAGGAATTCAGAGGGAACCGGACCATTCCGTTCCCTCATTCAAAATTACGGAATGCGTCTAAATTACCCGCCCCAATTCGAAAGATACGGTGATTCGTGCAAACGTAGCGAAGAAGACGAAATTGTTACCGAAGAAGCGAAGCGCTCGCCTTTATCCCCGGATTTTCCCTTTAAAGAAGGGAATCAAAAAAATCTGGAGACAACAGCGATCGGAAGATCGATTCGTAACCGAAACGCCACCTACGCGCCGCACCAAACCTGTCTTTTGAACTATTAAATAAAAGGAAGTGGATCTACCTTGCCATCAGTTACACTCGAACGCAGTCGCAAAAAGCGGCTTGAACATGCACATCCATGGATTTTTAACAACGAAATTGCCTCGGTTGACGGAAACCCGGAGCCGGGAGATCTGGTCAATGTATTGAATCATCAAGGTCGCTATCTGGCGACAGGTTATTACAATCCCGCATCTCAGATCACGGTAAGGGTTGTAGCTTATCAACCCCTGGAGTCCGAACAGATGGATACGGCATTCTTTGTAGCGCGTTTTCGCGATTGCTTGCGTCATCGGGAACGTTTTATCCAGGATGGAGAAGCGTACCGTCTCGTTTATGGGGAAGCTGATTTTCTGCCCGGATTGATCGTTGACCGATTCGGTAGCATCCTCGTTGTACAGTTGCTTACACTTGGCATGGATCGTTGCCGTGAAGCCATCGTTCAAGCACTCATTGAAGTGATGCAGCCTGAAGGCATATATGAGCGCAGTGACGTCTCAATTCGTGAACTGGAAGGTTTGGAGCAGACCAAAGGTCCACTGTATGGAGAATGCCCAAGACATGTCACCGTTACCGAGAATGGACTACTCATTAAAGTCGATATCGTGGAAGGACAGAAGACAGGTTACTTCTTCGACCAACGTGAGAATCGTGCAGCGATCGAACCGCTTATGAAGGGTTGGGGCTATAAGAGTGGAATCACACTCCAAACGACTGAGCAGGACGGCACAGAGCAGCTCTTGCCTGTGAATAAAAGCGGTAAGGTAGTTACATTCCCTTATTGGGATGGTGCCACCGTACTGGAGTGCTTCTCACACACGGGCAGCTTCACGTTAAATGCTTGCAAATATGGAGCCAAGAAAGTGACTTGTCTTGATATATCGGAGCATGCCATTGAAAGTGCACGAACGAATGTCGAACTGAATGGTTTCACCGACCGTGTCGAATTCGTAGTTGCCGATGCATTCCAGTACTTGCGTGAACAAGTGAAAGGACTGGATGAACGTACTGCACGTGCGCGTGCTGGCGAACAAAAAGTAGATACTTCCAAAGCGCTTGCAGCTGGCGGTAAAACGTTTGATGTAGTGATCCTCGATCCCCCAGCGTTTGCCAAGACGAAATCAGCAGTCAAAGGCGCATGCCGTGGATATAAGGATATCAACCTGCAAGGAATGAAACTGGTCAATGAGGGCGGATATTTGGTAACCGCCAGCTGTTCATACCACATGCGTCCAGACCTCTTCCTGGATACGATTGCTGATGCAGCGGAAGATGCTGGCAAAGTGCTTCGTCTAATCGACTGGAAGGCTGCAGGTAAGGACCACCCGCAAATTTTGGGCGTGGATGAAGGACATTACCTCAAATTTGCTATTTTCGAGGTGCGTAGCAAAAAGAATTAGAGAAGTCTCTTTTTACTTTTTTTAATCCTTCGTGAGATAAAGTGAAGTTTAAATGAATGATACTTTCGGTTAACAGTCCGCAGTGTGAACAGCTGCGGGCTTTTTGCCGTGTTAACGGAGAGAATCTCCGGTTTTACCGGATAGTGGCAAACGTATGTTCCGAACCAAGTCAGATATGTTATACTGGGAATTAAAATCTTGTACGTGTGGTTTGGAGGATTAGACATGTCCGTTCGTTTTCTTATTGGCCGGGCAGGCAGCGGCAAAAGCTCGCTGATTACCCGGGAAATTACATCCTTACTTCAAAAGGAGCCGCAAGGTAAACCTTTGATTTTACTCGTTCCCGAACAGAGTTCCTTTCGAACAGAGCAGGCATTGGTGTCTTCTGGAGCAATTAAAGGTACCATGCGTGCAGAAGTGCTCGGCTTTCGCCGATTAGCTTACCGCATAATGCAGGAAGCAGGCGGTTCTGCTCGTATTCCAATCGGAGCCGAAGGCAAAAAGATGCTGCTCTATAAGGTCATCCAGCGTCGTAAGGAAGAATTGAAGCTGTTTGGTGCATCTGGCAGCCAGCTGGGTTTTATAGGCGAATTAAATGACTTATATAGTGAGTTTAAACGTTATGAAGTTGATCCATCTTTGCTGGAAGAAGGGTTGTCTGGAGGGTATACCTCATCCTCTTCGCCAATTCTGGAGGACAAGTTGCATGACTTGAATCTGATCTATCGTGACTATGAACAGGAACTGACCAATTTATATATTGATGATGAAGATACGTTGACCGAACTGACAGAGCGCCTGTCTGAAAGTACATTGCTGCAGGATGCTCAGATCTGGATTGATGGTTTTCAGGGATTCACGCCACAGGAGATGAGTGTGATCGGTCGCCTGATGTTGCAGTGCTCTTCCGTGACGATTGCACTGACATTGGATCGTCAATATGATCACGGCGCACTGCCTGGAGAACTGGAACTGTTCTATCCAACGGCAAGTGCATATGCGCGTTTGAAAGGGATGGCTGAAGAACTGGGTGTACCGAGGGATATCACCGTGCTAGATTCGGAGATTCCACCTAGATACAAGGATCGTCCGGGACTTGCTCATCTGGAGGCTGGTTTTGACCGCCGAATTCGTTGGAAAGGTGATGGTACTGATTCAGGAATCCGCCTAGTTGCAGCGGAGAACCGACGAGCTGAGATGGAGGGAGCACTCCGTGAGATGCGGCGTCTGGCGCAAAACGAAGGTGCGCGTTATCGGGATATGGCAGTACTTGTTCGTCAGTTGGATACCTACGCTGATATAGCTGAACCGCTATTCAGGGACTATGGTGTACCTGTCTTTCTGGACCGCAGAAGAAATGAACTTCATCACCCATTATCCGAATTTATCCGTTCCGCACTGGATATTGTTCGGCGCCACTGGCGTTACGAGGATGTATTTCGCTGTGTCAAAACGGATCTGCTGCTTCCGCGTGATGGTTCCATCACTCGTGAAGATATGGACCAACTTGAGAATTATGTGCTGGCTTGTGGTATTCATGGGTATCGCTGGACTGACGGCAAGCCGTGGAAGTATGTACCCAGCCTGTCGCTGGAAGACAATGGTCAGGATGGCCGTAGTCGTGGACGGGACCAAATGCTTTCTTTAATGGAGCGTTGTCGAGCGGTCATTACAGATGCCTTGGGTGCTTTTGAGAAACGGATGAAAAAAGCAAAGACAGCCAAAGCTCAATGCGAGGCACTATACAGACTGCTGGAAGAGGCCGAGATTCCATGGAAGCTGGAACAGATGTCTGCTGAAGCTAAGACTCAAGGTGACCCAGAACGGTCGAGAGAACATCGGCAGATGTGGGGAGCTGTGCTGGATCTATTGGATCAGATGGTAGATATGATGGGCAATGAACGGTTGGATATCACTCTGTTTGCCGGGATGATTGAGACCGGATTAACGGAACTGAAGCTGGGTCTGGTACCACCCGCACTTGATCAGGTATTGGTTGGTTCCATGGACCGTACACGTCTTCAGGATATCAAATATGTATTTATCCTTGGTGCAGTTGATGGTGAATTGCCAGCTGTACCTCAGGATGATGGCGTATTAACGGAACTGGAGAGAGCGTTATTGACGGAAAGAGGTGTAGCGCTTGGACCAGGTGCAACGAGGCAAATGTTGGATGAACGTTTTCTGATCTATACGGCACTTACAGCGGCAAGCAACCAATTGTGGTTGAGTTACCCGGTTGCTGATGATGAGGGAAAAGCACTGCTTCCTTCCGAGATTGTCCGCCATGTACGGAAAATGTTTGGTCTACAAGAACAGCCATTGCTTGCCCAACCACCGGTTGTGAACTCGGAAGAATCCCATTGGTCGTATGTCACCCATCCGGGTCAGAGTCTGTCTGCGCTCATTGGACAATTGCGTAAATGGCGTCGCGGAGAAGACATCCCTGAAATGTGGTGGGCGGTCTACAATTGGCATGTATCTCAGGAGACAAGCAGACCTCAGCTGGAACGGTTGATGGGATCAATCTTTTATCGTAATCGGGCATTGCCACTACGTACAGCCACCAGTCGCAGATTGTATGGCACAGAGGTAAGGACGAGTGTCTCGCGAATGGAGCGGTTCGTAGCTTGTCCATTCTCCCATTTTGCTTCGCACGGGCTGCGTCTCAAAGAAAGGCAATTGTACCGCCTTCAGGCTCCTGATATCGGACAATTATTTCATGCTGCACTAAGCCAGCTGGCTATGCGGTTGCGCGAAGAAAATCGTAGTTGGGGCAGTTTGACTCCAGACCAATGCCGTCAGGAAGCCGAGCAAACGGTGGAGCAGATTGCTCCACAGCTGCAAGGGGAGATTTTGTTAAGCACCAAGCGATACGGTTATATTTTCCGCAAATTGAAGGACATTGTTAGCCGGGCATCTGTTATTCTCGGGGAACAGTCCAGACGTGGAAGTTTTGAACCGATTGGGTTGGAGCTTGATTTTGGACCGGATAAAACACTGCCGCCACTGCGTTTTGAACTGGAGAACGGCTGTGTGATGGAAATCGTGGGTCGGATTGACCGTGTGGATGTAGCAGAAGGCGAGAATGGTCTGCTCCTCCGTGTCATTGACTATAAGTCGAGCCAGACGGACCTCAAGCTGCATGAAGTGTACTATGGTCTGTCATTGCAGATGCTCACCTATCTGGAGGTGCTGCTTAGTGCTGCCGAGGAATGGCTTGGAGAAACGGCGATGCCTGGAGGAACGCTGTATTTCCATGTGCATAACCCGCTGTTGCAATCCGCAAACGGTATGACATCGGAGCAAGCCGGACAAGAACTGCTGAAACGGTTCAAAATGAAAGGTCTGCTGCTGGCGGACCGGGATGCTATCGCGCAAATGGACAATACCCTGGATAAGGGATATTCGGCCATAATTCCGGTTGCTCTTAAAGCAGATGGCAGCTTTTATAGCAGCGCCGCTGTAGCTACGCCAGAGCAATGGGATACGCTGCTTGCTTCAGTTCGCAGTAACATCCGCGAGATTGGTACCCGGATTACGGATGGGGATGTGGCGATTGAGCCTTATCGTATTCAGCAGGAAGTGGCATGCACGTTCTGTCCATATAAGCCTGTTTGTCAGTTTGATGAGAATATAGAAGGAAATGAATATAATCTGCTTGCCAAACCGGGCAAACAGCAAATCTGGGATATGTTATCTCACACCAAGGGAGGGGAAACATCATGACGAATATGCCTAAACCGGAAGGAAGCTTCTGGAGTGACAATCAGTGGAGTGCGATCTCGGAAAGCGGAGAAGATATTCTGGTTGCTGCTGCGGCGGGATCGGGCAAAACAGCCGTATTGGTTGAACGTATTATTCGCAAGATCGCAGATCCCTCCCAAGGATTCAGTGTGGATCGTTTGCTTGTAGCTACGTTTACCAAAGCCGCCGCCGCCGAGATGAAACAACGGATTCGGGAAGCACTGGAACGTGCGCTTGAAGAACAGCCTGGAGAAGAACATCTGCGTAAGCAGCTGTCCCTGCTTGGGCGGGCATCCATTACAACATTGCATTCATTCTGTATGGAAGTCATTCGCCGGTACTATCAGCAAATTCCGTTGAACCCGGCTTTCCGTATCCTGAATGAAAATGAAGCGGAAATCATGCGGCAGGAACTGCTGGAAGAACTCTTCGAGGAAAAGTATGGTGAAGAAGATGAAGGCAGTACATTCCGTGAATTGGTGGACTGGTTCAGTGGAGAACGAAACGATGATGCCATGCATCGACTGGTGCAACGCTTGTATGATTTCTCCCGCAGCCATTCCTGGCCGGATCATTGGCTCTCAGAGATGGCATCCGCTTTTCAGGTGGAGAGTGTGGAGGAGCTGGGGCATTCAGCATGGGTTCAGAGTATTATGCGTGATGCTGCTCTTGCTTTAAGTGGTGCAGCAGGACTGCTCCGCCAAGGCATCCATATTTCCATGCAGCCGGAAGGACCTGCACCGTATGCAGATACGTTAAAAGAAGATCTGGTGATGGTGGAGGAGCTGCTGTCTGCGATCCAGGTTATGCCGTGGGAAAGGTTGCCCGAAGTGTTTCAACCCGCTGCATTTGGCAAACTGAAACCCTGCAAAAAGGATCAAACGGACCCGGCTTTACAGGATCAAGTGAAGGAACTCCGAGAGGCTGCGAAAAAGGCAGTTTCCGACCTGAAAGGCTCCTTGTTCGGAAGAAGTGCGTTTTCGTTCTGGCAGGAGCTGGAGCAGGCGGCACCACTCATGAAGGAACTTTCGAGGCTGGTGAGTACATTTGGAGAACGTTATCGGCAGGCCAAACAGGAACGTGGGCAAGTGGACTTCAGTGATCTGGAGCATTATTGTCTTCACATTTTGCGACATGAGGATTCAACGCCTGAACTCTCGATGCCTTCCGATGCGGCTATGGAATATCGTTCGCGATTCGATGAGGTGTTGCTTGATGAATATCAGGATACCAATACGGTTCAGGAAGATATCGTGAAACTGATCTCCAGAGAAAATCCGGGTAACCGATTCATGGTAGGTGATGTCAAACAGAGTATCTACCGGTTCCGGTTGGCTGAGCCAGGTCTGTTTATGAACAAGTATCGCCAGTACGGAGCGAACACGCATGAGGACAGAAATGGTGAAGATCGCCTGAATCGTACAGGTCAACGTATTGATCTGGCACGTAATTTCCGCAGTCGTGCGGAGGTCGTGCATTCGGTCAATATGATATTCCGGCAACTCATGAACGAAGGTGTGGCAGAGATTGCTTACGATGAACGTGCTCAACTGGCATATGGGGCTACGTTCCCGTCAGAAACGCTTGGCGATGAGGCGTATACACCTGAACTTATGCTGATCGATCGTCAAGGCGGTGGTCCTGATCTGACAGATGGTATGGATGAGAACGGAGATGCAGCGGTCTCCGCAGAACTGGAGAGTGCCGAACTTGAGACAGCCCAGTTGGAAGCAAGGGCGATCGCAAGGCGTATTCGTGAGATGGTTGGAGATACGGACCAACCTGCCCTCCATGTGTACGACAAAGCTCTGCAAACGATGCGCCCGGCACGTTACGGTGACATGGTCATCTTGCTGCGTTCAACCTTGATGTGGGCTCCGCTCATGATTGAGGAGTTCAGACAGCAGGGAATTCCTGCTGGAGGAGAACAGAGCAAGGGGTACTTCCAGGCCACGGAAGTGGAAATCATGATGTCTATGCTTCAGCTTGTTGATAATCCAAGGCAGGATATTCCGCTTGCTTCCGTGCTTCGTTCCCCGATTGTTGGATTGGATGAAGAAGAACTGGCACAGATTCGGCTCGGTGACAAAAGACAGTCATTCTATGATGCAGTTATAACGGCTGCTGGGGAATGGGGCAATTCTTCCACTAATGACGTACAACAATCCCGGCAGGAAAATCATCCTGATTCCAATATCGTCCAGTTGCAGTGGCCGGAAGCCTGGTCAGAGATGGAACAAGGACAGCGGGAGACAGCCGCTTCTGTCGAAGCAGAGATTCTTGACCATGGATATGAATTCGATGTGCATACAGAAGGAATTCAAGATGCTGGTTTTACTGGACATGCAAGCGAGGATATGGGCGTTACGGAGATTTCAGGCTCGGCGTTGCAGCAAAAGTTAATTCTCTTTTTGCGTCAATTGCAGCAGTGGAGACTTGAGGCAAGACAAGGCAGTCTGAGTGAACTGATCTGGCGTATGTACCGAGAAACCGGGTATTTGGACTGGGTTGGTGGTCTTCCCGGAGGATTGCAACGTCAAAGTAATCTTAAGGCATTGTACGATCGCGCACGACAATATGAGGAATCAACTGCAAATCGCGGCTTGTTCCGTTTCCTGACCTATGTCTCAAGATTGCGGGAAAACGGAGGAGACCTGGGGACTGTAGCGGGTAGTTCCGGTGAGCAGGACAACGCTGTACGTATCATGACGATTCATCGGAGTAAGGGTCTGGAGTTTCCGATCGTTTTTGTCGGTGGCATATCCAAGATGTTCAATCAACAGGATCTGAACGCACCGTTTCTCATGCATAAGGAACTGGGATTTGGTCCGAGGTTTGTGGATCGTGAGAACCGGGTTGCCTATCCTACACTAGCCAATCTGGCGATTCGTCGTCGCGCGCAATTTGAATTGCTTGCTGAAGAGATGCGTGTGTTGTACGTTGCGTTGACCCGTCCCAAAGAGAAAATGATTTTGCTGGGTACTGTAAAAGATGCGGCGAAAAAAGCGTTGGCGTGGTCTCAGGTCAAGGACAGTACTGAACTGGCATTGCCAGACTACCTGCTGGCTGCTGGACGGAGTTACTTGGACTGGATTGGACCATCCTTGATGAGGCATCCAGATGCGGCTGTGCTGCGTGAACTTGCTGGAAGCAATGATTCGTTTTCGTCCTGTCTTGCAGATGATCAATCACGATGGGCAATTTCTATTATTTCCGCCGATCAGGTATCCCGTGATCATGTGGTGGATCAGACTCTGGGAGAAGAAGACGGGATGACGGTGGTGCGGAAAGAACGAATTGCTGCGCTAAAAGCGGTTCAGCCCGTGAAATTGGTTACATCCTCAACTGTAGAAGAGCTCACGATGAATGCACAAGATACGGTGAACCAAAACATTGCAGATACAGGTGCAGATACGGTAGCTCTGCAACAAGAAGAGACACGGCTGATTCACGAGGTTGATCAACGCCTTTCGTGGACATATGCCTATGAAGCGGTAACTCAAGTGGCAGCCAGTACATCTGTCACGGAGTTGAAAACGTTGCTTTCGATGCAGGACATCCAGTCTGTAGAGGTAATGGAGGAACTGGGAGAACAGTCGGAGACATTATTGGATCACAACAACCCGGGAAACCATTACACCAACGATGAAGCAGGCCATGCACTACATGGCTTATCCAGTGAATTGAACGAGCATGGGATTGGGTTGGGGTCAGGTTCAGACGGTACGATGAACGTTTCGGATGCGGGATCTTTGGGTACGTCATTCAAATTGCATCTTCGTCGTCCAAAATTTATGGGTGAGAACCAACTGACAGGGGCAGAACGGGGGAACGTGTATCATACGTTGATGCAGCATCTTCCTGTGGATGGATCAACAACCATTGACTCACAGGTTGTTGAACAGACCATTGAGCGGTTGATTAAGCTTCAGATTCTGCTGCCCCATCATGTTGAGGCGATCGAACCCGAAGAACTGACCGGATTTTTCAATACAGAACCCGGGGAAGAATTATTGCGTGCAGATTGGGTAAAACGGGAGATCCCGTTTGTATATGGGCTTCCGGCACATCAGTCTCCTGTGGAATGGTTACATGAACGGGCATCGAATTCAGATATGCAGGCACTAAATATAGATAGCAAAATGAAGGCAACGATTGAAAATGAAACAGTGCTTGTACAGGGAATTATCGATTGTCTGTATGAGGTTGACGGTGAGCTTGTTTTGCTCGATTACAAGACAGATCGGGTGTTGGAGCATCGTGGTGGTTTGGGTGAACTCACCAAAAACTATCGCTTCCAGCTCGATCTGTATGGACGGGCTATTGAAGATATATTAGGTCGGAAAGTTGACCGGAAATGGCTGTACTTTTTTGATGGTGGACATGCAGTGAAACTGTAAAAGAACTTGATCGGAATCAGAACCATGGATATCACATGGGAGAGGGGTGGAACGGACGATGCGTATTTTGCACACAGGGGACTGGCATTTGGGAAAAACGCTGGAAGGACGAAGCCGACTGCGTGAACAGGAGGATTTCGTTGATGAACTCGTCAGACTGGCGGATGAGCAGCAGGCGGATGCCATATTGATGGCTGGAGATGTGTATGATTCGGTGAATCCTCCCGCAGCGGCGGAGCAGCTTTTTTATGAAGCTGCAGCGCGTCTGACGGAGCATGGAAGACCTCTCGTGGTCATTGCAGGCAATCATGATCAGCCAGAACGTGTAGCTTCTGTTACGCCACTTGTGAACAGGCAGGGCATTACACTCGTAGGTATGCCTACTTCAGAAGCAGTGACCATCCATGCCAAGCGTACCGGAGAGACTGGACAGATTGCGGCATTACCTTATCCTTCTGAAGCCAGATTGAATGAATTGCTGACAACGGATGGGGACGAAAATGTGCTTCGCCAGGCATATAGTCACCGGGTGGGTATGTTAATGCAGCGTCTGGCAGCTTCCTTCCGCCCGGATACCGTGAACTTGGCCATGAGCCATATCTATGTGCTCGGCGGACTTGAGAGTGATTCGGAACGTCCGATTCAGATCGGTGGGGCCTACACGGTGGACCCTTCGTCTTTATCGACTGGTGCACAATACACGGCGCTTGGGCATCTTCATCGTGCTCAGGCTGTCAAAGGTGACGGTGTAATTCGATATAGCGGTTCGCCTCTGGCCTACAGCTTCTCGGAAGCTGGACAGAGCAAGTCTGTCACGATGGTTGATCTGGCCCCGGGCGGAGCTGCACAGGTAGAAGAAGTTTTGTTGACGTCCGGGCGTCCGCTTGTTCGCTGGAAGGCACGTGGCGGTCTGGCAGAAGTATATCGCTGGCTGGAAGAGGGACGTGATCCGCAGGCTTTTATTGACATGGAAGTATGGCTGGACGAGGCAATGTCTCTGAAGGAGATTCAACAGCTGCGAAAATCACATGAAGGGATCATTCATATTCGCCCGGTGTATCCCGAGATGGCTGCAGCAGGACTTTTGGAGCAACGATCCGAGCTGCCGGTACATGAACTATTCCGTAAATTCTATCAGCGTCAGACAGGCGGCGCACAGCCGGAAGACAGCCTGGTACAGCTTTTCCTTGAACTTGTGGATGAAGACGAGCCGGGTCTGCGTGAGGAGGTCGAGGAAAGATGAAGCCAATTCTACTGAAAGTTGCCGGACTTCAAAGTTATCGGGAGATGCAGGAGATTGATTTTACCGTGCTGACGGAGACGGGTCTATTCGGTATTTTCGGTCCAACGGGCAGTGGTAAATCTTCCTTGCTTGATGCCATCACACTCGCCATGTATGGCAAAGTGGAACGTGCGGTGAATGGGACGCAGGGCATTATGAATCATGCAGAGGATTCGTTGTCGGTTGCTTTTACATTTGAATTGATGTCGACTGAAGGCACGCGAAGGTTCCGGGTAGAGCGACGTTTCAAACGAAATAATGAAGTGTCGGTAAGTAACACGATCAGCAAATTCATAGAGACGGTCCATGGCGAAGAGCAGGTACTTGCCGACAAATTGGCAGATGTGAATCGCTGTGTTGAAGATGTAATTGGCTTGAAGATGGATGATTTTACACGGGCAGTGGTGCTTCCGCAAGGGAAGTTTGCCGAGTTTTTGTCACTCAAAGGCAGTGAGCGTCGCCAGATGCTGCAACGATTATTCCATTTGGAGAAGTATGGGGACCAGTTGGCCATCAAATTAAGTCGGCGGGTCAAGGATAATGATATGGTTCACCAATCCCTTGCTGCGGAGCAACAGGGACTTGGCAATGCCAGCAAGGAAACATTGGATGAGACGAAACGTCTTCTTCAAGCTGCTGTTCAGCAGTCTGAATTGTCCCGCAAAGCGCTGGATGAAGCTGCAAAGGAAGCCGAACAACTGGGTAAAATTCGTGAGTTAAGTCACGAACGGCAGGCTCGTACAGATGAACAGCAGAAGCTGAAGGCTCTGGAGCCACAGGTTGAGGCGGGCGAACAACGGCTGAAACAATCCGTTGCGGCAGATGCCATACTGCCTGCGTTGCAGACGGTTCGAGATGCTACAGCTACACAGAAGCAGCGGCAGGATATTGCCGAGACGGCTCATCAGCAAGCTCTGGAACATGAGCGTGTGGCTATTCAGGAATCGGAGAAGGCCGAGACGTCACGTAAGCAATTGACTGAGGAAGAACCGAAACTTATGCTGCGCCTGGAGCAGCTCGAACAAGCGAAAGAGCTGCAACGGGAACGGGATGGGCTTCAAGCCGATTGCTCGCGCCTTGCTCAGTTTCTGGAACAGGGGCAGGGCGAACAGACCGCGCTGGGACAGCAACTTGAAAAGGAAAAGGAGCTGCAGCAGCGCGGGCGCAAACGACGTGAGGAACTACAGGAGAGCCTCAAGCCGAATGAAGTGAAGTCAGAGGAACGCAGGCTTCTTCAGGCGGCGCTTGAACTGAAGCATCGTGTGGATACTGCTGCGGAGCAATTGCAGCAAAACAAGGCTGACATGCAAGCCTATAAGCAGTCGGCAGAACAGGGAGCCGACAAGCTGAAGGCGGCGGCTGAGGAAGAGAGACGCCTGAGTGATCAGCGTCAGCATCTCGTAGAACAGGCGTCAGCAGGTCTTGAGGCCTTGCTTGCCTGTGAGCAGGACCTCAGCCGCGAACAGAGCCTGCTGGCCCTTGCGGAGGAACAGCTGCGTGGCACGATGCGCGAGCAGGAGCTGCACCAGCTGTCCTCCGCCTTGCGCGCCGAGCTGCGCGATGGCGAGCCATGCCCGGTGTGCGGCTCGCCGCATCACCCGCTCCCGGCTGCGCCGCCGGGAGAAGGTCCGCACGCAGGCGATGCGGACCTAGAACTGCTGCGCAGCCTGCACGCGGAGCTGCAGGAGCTGCGCTTTGGGCTGCGCCAGCAGCTGCACGAACGTCGCAGCCTGCTGACGCAGCTTGGCGCTGCGGCCGGCGAAGCTCCTGCCGCAGCCGAGGCCGCGCCTGCGGCAGCGGAGCCCGAGCCCGCCGGGTCGCCCGAATACGGGCGCTCCCCGGCAAGCTGGGCATCGCGTGCCGCTGCGCTGCGCGAAGCCGCGCAGGCGCTGGCTATCGCAGCAGCGCCGCTCCAGGCCGAAGCCGCCGCGTTGCAGCAGGCGGCTGTGGGCGCGCAGCAGCGCCGCATGGAAGCGGCAGCTGCGCAAGAGGCCGGCCGTGCCGGACTCGCCCAGGCGGAGCGCAAGCTGGCCGAGAGCGAGGCTGCAGCGGCTGCCTTGCAGGGCCGCTGGGCCGCGGAACTGCCGGGCATCGCTCAGGAGGAGGCCAAGGCCCTCTATCAGGCGATGCAGGAGCGCGATGCGCGCGCCGAAGACATCAAGGAACGTCTGAATAAAAGCGTGACCTTCCTTGAGGAGAAAGACCAGATCATTCAGTCTCTCCAGCAGAAGCTGGTGGAATTGGACAAACAACTGATCCAGTGGCAAACGCAGTGGCAGGGCAATAAGAAACTGCTCGCTGAGAAGGAAGAACGCCTGCGCCAGTGGGTTGGGGAGCAGCGGGTGGAAGACCTGATTGCTGCAGCTCAGGCTCGTCTGGATGGACTGCGGAAAGAAGCTGCGGAGTCGGCACAACGCTTCAAAGAAGCGGATCATCTGAAGCAGGAATCAGCCAAGAAAGATGTCATGGCTCAGCAGGCTGCCGCCTCGGCAACAGAGCATCTGCAACAGGCACAGGAACGGTGGAATCAATTGCTGGAACAATCCCCGTTCGACTCGGATGATGCCGTTGTGTCCGCGGCGATGCCTTCCCAGGAAGCGGAACAACTGGCGGGCGAGATCCAGCAGCACCGTGAACGTGAGCGTGAACTGGCATCCCAATTGCGTGAACTGGAACAAAAGCTGGGTGGTGCAGTTGTATCGGAGGAGCAGTGGTTAGCCTGCACTGAACGTTTGCAGCAGGTCCGGGCTCAGGATGAGGCTGCCCTACGTGCGAAAGCACGTGCAGAACGTGATCTGGAGGATGTGGAGCAGCGACATGTTCGCTGGACCGAACTGGAGAACAAGCGGTTGGAGGTCAGCCGTCAAGGCGAACTGCTCAGCAAACTTCAATCCGCATTCAGAGGTAATGCTTTTGTTGAATATATTGCGGAGGAACAACTGATGCAGGTCAGTCATGCGGCATCTCAGCGTCTGCGCTTCCTGACCAAACAACGTTATTCACTGGAGGTGGATTCCGGTGGTGGTTTTGTGATCTGTGATGATGCCAACGGAGGAGTCAAACGACCGGTATCGACGTTATCCGGTGGCGAGACGTTTTTGACTTCGTTGTCACTGGCCTTGGCACTGTCGGCCCAGATTCAGCTGCGAGGTCAGTACCCGCTTCAATTCTTTTTCCTGGATGAAGGGTTTGGTACACTTGACCCTGAGCTGTTGGATACTGTCATTACGTCTCTGGAAAAATTGCATGACGATCGATTGGCTGTTGGTGTAATCAGTCACGTGCCTGAACTGCGTGCACGCTTGCCGCGCAAGCTTGTGGTGATTCCGGCAGGTGAGGCCGGAAACGGCTCACGGGTGGTCTTGGAGACCCTGTAGCGGGAAACGATGTAAGCAATATCACGGATAGAAGCGTTTCTTATAGCCCAAACCCCTGAATGTTGAGGTTGTTCCAAAAAGTCCGCTTTTGATTACGAAGGGTGTCTTGCGGCAGAATCATCATCAACATCGAATATGAAGTATAGCCGAATAAGTAGGGGCTTAGGTTGTTGCCTAGGAAAACATTGCAGTTGCTCAGGTAGCTTTTTTACGCTCGACATTTCTGGCTTTATCCCATCTTCTTGATGCTGAAAACGACCTTTTGAACACGCACTATTACCGAATATTATTTTTGTAAAAATATTTCTTTTCTTGCTTGTATGACATAGCGGAGTGAGTTTCATCACAGATACAGGTTCATCCCGCTGTTATACTACAGTTAAGCCGACAAACCTTATTTAAGTACCCCGGCGGACATCTGATCAGGACGTATCCTGAATAGATGTCCGCGCAGCAGACTTCTAAGGAAGCCGCTCACGGGGTGCTTCTTTTTTGTGTTTTCTCGTCGGTTGTGTCAATTCGCCCAGTTCTGAATACCATGAAAAGGTGATCAAGAGCAGAATCAGGGAGGCGTTGGCAAGTGGAAAAAGTGGAAGCGAAGAAATTATGCAAGGCACACATGCACCGTTATGTATGTGTACAGATGAATGACGGTATGCACTACGATGGCATAATGGAAAATGTGGATGACGAAATGATCTACCTGGCTGTTCCCGTTGGACCGGAAGCCATGATGAATCATGCGAACTGGGCTCCAAATGCCATGCCTGGAGGGAACTATCCAATAGGTCATACTCGCGGATTTTATCCAGGTTACGGCTACCCTACACCTTATCCATATTATGGTTATGGCCGCAGACGTTTTAACCGTTTGGTGCTCCCATTATTTGCGCTTACGGCGTTAACCCTTTTACCGTACTATTGAAATTGAGAAATAAAGGCATACGAACAGTGAGTCATTTTCATGTTCCTTAACGCCTTTGAAAAAGAACAGCTCAGGATGAATATGTTTCATTCGTGGAAAGAAACTACCATGCAGTATGAAATAGAGCGGTTTTATCACATACGGAGTCTCAGCCTGATGTATCGCGACCTGTCATTGCAATACAACTGGCAACATACCGAACATCCCAAAGGTCATGCTTTTGCAGAAGCGAACTTCTGTAAGGCATGACCTTTTTTTGGACCCTAATTAGGGAAAGGTCGATGATAAGTGGAATGGCATATACCGTGTAGTTAACCTGCTGAAAGCAGAAGCGAGTCTTCACGTGTTCGTAGCAGCAAACGGCGAATCGTATTCTGAATATGCGAAAAGCGAGAAGGTACACATGTGTGAGCAACAATCAAGACACCGCATGGCTTTAATTCTCTATTTAATTCTCTATTCAGATAAGAATCTTCGTTTCGGGTGAAACTGATGCTGTTCTGATGTTTTACGGTTGTAGGAGAAGAGCATGATATGAGCGCTAAAGAATCTGAGGCATCTTATTCAAGGTTTTGAAGCGTCAGCAGCAATCTAAAGAATCTGGGACACGCTATAACCGGATAAACAGCCATTTCCAGCATTGTTGTGAGGTTATTTTGGGAAATAACGTGTCTGATGTTCCTTATAATTTTGAAATGAGAGCCTGAGCCCCAATTAAGAGGTTCTGTGTTCCTTAGAAAATGGTCAATTTCCATACGCGAGTATCAGCTCAGCATGGACTGCAGAACGCCCTTAACTTAATGCAAGTTTCAGATCCTCAAGTAAATCCTCAACAACCTCGATCCAAATGAGATACGAGTCAAACCATCCGTGAGCCCCAATTCTTGCCGACATTTATAGGAGATGCAGAGTTGACATAGATCACCTGATTGTGTGACTGGACATTGGACGTGAGTTTGTACTTCTAGTATGATAGAAGGGAATACATACATTGGGATACAAAGGAGGGTATGAACTATGGATTGCTTATTTTGCAAAATTGTAGAGGGCACCATTCCCTCCAATAAAGTACTGGAGAATGACCATGTTATCGTGTTTCATGACATCCAGCCCGCTGCACCGACACATGTGCTTGTCATTCCGAAGAAACATATTGCTTCCATGAATGAAGTTACTGCAGAAGATCTGCCTTTGATCGGTGAGATCCATCTGGCTGCTCAAGAAGCAGCCAAGCGTCTTGGCGTGGATGAAACAGGATATCGTTTAATCAACAATTGTGGTAAGGATGGAGAACAAACTGTTCATCATCTGCATTATCATTTGTTGGGTGGTACAAGACTTGGCGTGTTAACAAGCCTGTCGGATTCTCACCAATAACGAGCTAATGGGTACTACTATTGAGGATTTAGTCATATGCATGAAGTCCATGGATATGTGACCAAACGCTCATATAAATAAGTGATCATTACATTGAGGTTGACACCTTTATTACCTTTCGCCTATAATGAAAGATGATGAACCGTGTTATTGCTCTTGGACGGTCTGGTCGGAGGGAGGGAAAACTGGTGTCTGAAACTAAAGTTCGCAAAAACGAGACTATTGATGCTGCACTTCGTCGTTTTAAACGCTCCATCGCTAAAGATGGCGTATTGGCTGAGGTGAAGAAACGTAAGCATTATGAGAAGCCAAGCGTAAAGCGCAAGAAAAAGTCCGAGGCTGCTCGTAAGAGAAAGTTTTAGGAGGATTTTAACTACATGAATCTTAGCGAACGATTGAACGAAGATATGAAGCAAGCGATGAAGAGTAAGGACAAGTTCAGACTCTCCAACATTCGGTTGATTCGTTCGACGATCAAGAATCTTGAAATAGATTTGAAAAGAGATTTGGATGACAACGAAGTGCTTGATATTCTGAGTCGTGAAATCAAACAGCGCAAAGATGCCCTCCAAGAATTTGACAAAGCGGGCCGTGAAGACCTCGCGGCAAATGCAAAAGCGGAAATTGAAGTACTCATCCAGTACCTTCCCGCACAGCTTTCCGAAGAAGAAATTAAAGTTATTGTACAGCAGACCATCCAGGAAACCGGTGCTTCTTCGAAAGCCGAGATGGGGAAAGTTATGGCGGCCCTTATGCCGAAAGTTAAAGGCAAAGCGGACGGCAAACTGGTGAATCAAGCAGTTCAACAATTCCTGCAATAAAGCAAATCAATAAACACCTTCTGACTTGTCAGAAGGTGTTTTTTCCATTTATTCTAATTCAGGATGTTCTTAGGGAAGTCGAATTTCTTTTTAATGGTTAATATATATGATTATGGTTTTATATTCTTGCAATTGATCAAGTTTTCAAATATAATTTTAAGATTTTGAAACGAAATGTTGCATTGCACGTAATAAATACCATAAGCTGGACAGTATAACATTAATGGAAAAGGGGGGACTATTGTGAAGGGAAAGCGCCGGAAGAAGCTTACGGGGCCATTGATGCTCTTAATGCTGCTGACGCTGTTGCTTCCTGTCTGGATTGGATCACCGTCAGCGCATGCAGCTGAGAAGAGTGGCGCCGTATATATTATTCCGGTTGATAAACCAATCGAGCAGGGACTTGGCAAGTTCATGGAACGCGGGTTCAAGGAAGCGGAAAAGATGGACGCTGGCCTGATCGTTCTTGATATCAATACGCCAGGAGGTCGTGTAGACACTGCGGAAGCGTTGGGTATCCTGATCAAGGACACTCCGATTGAGACTGTTGCATTTGTCCGTGGAGATGCCGCTTCAGCCGGAAGTTTTCTGGCCCTGAATGCAGATAAGATCGTAATGTCACCAGGCAGTATGATTGGTGCGGCAGCCATGGTGGACAGTACGGGTAAACATGTTGATGATCCGAAGCTTGTTGCATTCTGGAAAAGCAAAATGCAGGGAGCGGCTGAAATCAGTGGTCGTGATGGCAAGATTGCAGCTGGAATGACGGATGTTAACATCGTTGTTGAAATGCCAGAGATCAATAAAACCAAGCAAAAAGGTGAAATTATTGCGCTCTCGGCTGAAGAAGCGCTGAAAGTTGGTTATGCCGACCACATCAGCAACACACCGGAGGAAGCAGCAGCTTGGCTCGGTTACAGTCAGGATGATGTATTTAAGGTGGAACGAACGACAGCGGAGAATATCTCATCTTTTCTTACTAATCCCGTTGTCATGACAGTACTTCTATTCCTCGGAATCGCAGGAGTGGCCATTGAATTGATCGTTCCTGGTTTTGGAGTTCCTGGTATTGTAGGTATCGTGTGTTTCGTGTTGTATTTCTCGGGTAATTACATTGCGGGATTTGCCGGAGCAGAGACATGGGTGCTATTTACTGTCGGACTCATCCTGATGATTCTAGAGATGTTCATACCAAGCATGGGTATACTGGGTATTCTGGGATCCATTGCGCTAGTAGCAGGTGTTGTGAGGGCTGCTTATGATACAAGCGATGCATTTGTGTCATTGGGTATTGCTTTCGGAGCAGCAGTGGTAGTTATTGCTATTATTGCAGTGCTGTTTAAAGATCGAGGGATATGGAATCGATTTATCCTCAGTGACAGTCTCTCTGCGGAACGTGGATACTCATCTGCTACGGAACGCAAAGAGTTGATTGGACTGCAAGGAATCAGTCTGACACCGCTTCGCCCATCTGGAACAGCGATGTTTGAGGGCGAACGAATTGATGTTGTGACCGATGGTGACTTCATTCCAGTTGATACACCGATCATTGTGATTAAAGCGGAAGGTACCCGGATTGTCGTTCAACAAGCACTGCCGGTGTAACTCGCTTTGTTGTCGAAGTATTAACACTTCGGCAATGTACATAACCACTTAAGCTGAAGCTGCCAGCGAGGTGGTGCAATGTTTTATTTTAGCAGCGCACTCATGAATGTCTTCTCTGACTGTCTTTATCAAATTCAAATTGCAAATGGAGGAAATTAAACAATGGACACATCTACGATTACGATTTTGCTCATTGCGGTGGTAGGTATTATCGTATTGAGCGTATTCTTCAGCTTTTTCCCGGTTATGCTCTGGGTTTCGGCGATTGCATCCGGCGTACGCGTAAGTATTATTACACTGGTAGCGATGAGACTGAGACGTGTAACGCCCAGCCGTATCGTTAATCCAATGATTAAAGCAACCAAAGCCGGTCTTAAACTCTCAATGAACCAACTGGAAAGCCACTTCTTGGCTGGTGGTAACGTTGACCGCGTTGTAAATGCTCTGATTGCTGCACAACGTGCGAACATTCCACTGGAATTTGAACGTGCTGCTGCCATTGACCTCGCAGGTCGTGATGTATTGCAAGCTGTACAAATGAGTGTAAATCCTCGTGTAATTGAAACGCCAGTCGTTTCCGCAGTAGCCAAAGATGGTATTGAAGTTAATGTTCGAGCAAGAATTACAGTTCGTGCCAATATTGACCGACTTGTCGGTGGTGCTGGTGAAGAGACAATTATCGCCCGTGTTGGTGAAGGTATCGTAAGTACGAACGGTTCCTCCAACTCTCACAAAGACGTTCTTGAAAATCCGGATATGATCTCTCGTACGGTCTTGTCCAAAGGACTGGATTCAGGGACTGCGTTTGAAATTCTGTCTATTGATATTGCGGACGTTGATGTAGGTAAAAACATTGGTGCATTCTTGCAAACGGAGCAAGCAGAAGCTGACAAACGAATCGCTCAGGCAAAAGCCGAAGAACGTCGTGCAATGGCCGTAGCACAAGAGCAAGAGATGAAAGCACGCGTTGTAGAAATGAGAGCACGCGTGGTTGAATCGGAATCCGCAGTACCACTAGCAATGGCAGAGGCTTTGCGTAGTGGGAAAATTGGTGTTATGGATTACATGAATCTAAAAAATATTGAAGCGGATACTCAAATGCGTAATACATTGGGAAAACCTGGTGAAGGTTCGAATTCCAACGATCAGGGTGATTCCAAAAACGGAAGATAGGCGGTGAGTGCATATGGGCCTATTTGAATGGATTTTTAATAATCTGTATATTGTAGCTGTTATTGGATTTGCCCTCTTTTCCTTCTTGGGAAAAGCGGCCAAATCGGCCGATCCGAACAAAAAGCGACCTGGAAACGGGATGCCAACCTTCGGTGGCAGTGGCGACTCCCCGCGTTCGCCCGCGCAGACCTCTAAGCAGCAATCTTCGCGGACTGAGGCGGCAGGTGAGACTCGTTACGATGAAACCTATGACAATCAGTATGATGAACCTTATGAAAACCAGTATGATGAAGCTCCTCACAATCAGCCCAATGTAGGACCTGTAACTTCTTCACGTACCTTAGATGAGGTAGGTAGTCGAGATTTTAGTGGAGCAATGGAACGTTCGCTTGACCAACAGAACAAAGAATTTGAAAAGCAACAACGTTTGATTCATGAAAGGCTAAATCGCTTTTCTCCTTCGAACAAACCAGTTGTGTCTGATTCTAGTTGGGATCAAGTTGACACAAGTGATTCGGGAAATTCCCAACTTCGTCCTGAAGATATTCGTAAGGGCGTCATATGGGCAGAAGTATTGGGTCCGCCCCGTTCCAAGCAACCGTTTGGTACAAGAGGGAAACTGTAAAGAAGTTAAACTGTTGGACGGAAATAGAGCCGTCTCTGGTGAGCATCAAGCCGCCGGAGACGGCTTTTTCTGTGTTCTCTCCATTTTTCTCAACATTCGTATCTAACACGCCCCGGAATTTTCATAAATTCATGAATCTGCGCATAAGTTGAACTGTAGAGGAAGGGGGAAGACCTTCGAATGACCCGGATCAGCCGCAAGCTGCGCAGATGGACCAGTGAAGTGTTGGATCTGCCGCAGGATGTGCTTTATGATATGCCACGGTTAACCCTGATCGGCAGTAAGCAACTGTATATAGAGAATCATCGCGGTGTCATCCATTTCACCCCGGATCGCATCGTGTTGGCTCTTTCCCAAGGCCAATTGGAGATCAAAGGAACTGCCTTGGTGATACGTAACATTTTGCCGGATGAAGTAGCTGTTGAAGGAACGATTCTGGATATTCATATGAATGGAGTGGAGGGGAACGGATGAAGCAGCCCAGTCTGTCTAAACTGCGGGGAGCAGTCCGAATCACGGTCACTGGGGGAGACATTGAAACATTGATCAACACGGTGGCAGAGCAGGGATTGGAAGTGTGGAACCTGCGTGCTCACGATGGACGCGTGGCAGAGATGAACATTCTGCTGCCGCATTTTTTCAGGCTGCGTCCTGTGTTGAAACGGACAGGCTGCAGGGTGAAAGTGACCCACCGCAGCGGTTTCCCCTTTTTTGCAGCCCGATTATTACGCAGGAAGTTCTTTCTTGGGGGAATGCTGTTTTTTGTAGCAGCTTTGTTTGTGTTGTCATCCATGGTATGGGATGTAGAGGTCAAGGGTAACGTTACCATTCCTACGGACGAGGTGCTCGCAGCAGCGAAGAAAGAGGGGATATATCCTTTCCAATGGGGGTTCCGCTTGCCAAGCCAAGACAAGCTCTCCAGACAGCTTGCACTCGCTCTTCCGGATGTAACCTGGATTGGCGTGAGCAAAGAGGGGACAACCATTACCATTCAGGTCGTGGAATCGGCGCAACCCAAGCGCGAGCCATTACTGAATCCCCGACATCTGATCAGCAAATCAGATGCTGTTGTCACTCAAATCTATGCGGAGCAGGGACGACCTGTTGTTCAGAAGGATATGCGTGTCAAAAAGGGCCAGGTATTAATATCGGGGATTCTCGGGGATGAGGAGAACACCAAAACCATCGTTGCCAAGGGCGAAGTTCGTGGCCTGGTATGGCGTGAGTATCAGGTAGAGGTCCCGTTGGTGCAAAAACATAACACAATGACAGGTGAGAGCAAAGAACGTTTTTACATGGTACTGGGAAAATGGGCGATCCAACTGTGGGGGTACGGAAGTACACCGTTCAGTTCATTTGATACCGAGAGTAGTCACAGACCATTGACGTGGCGATCCTTCACACTCCCGATGGGTTGGCTGACAGAGAAAGATCTGGAGACTCGAGAGCATGAGGAGCAGCAGACGATAGAATGGGCCAGAACGAAAGGATTAGAAGGAGCAAGGAACGATATTATTGCCAAAAACGGTAAAGGAACGAAAATTATAAGTGAAAAAATTTTGCATGAGAAGAAAGAGAATGGTAAAGTTTATATGAAAGTCTTATTTGAAGTAGAAGAAAGCATTGCGGAGGAACTTCCGCTAGTCCATAGTCAAGGAGAATGAGGATATTTGTCAGAGCAAACACGCAGCATACAAATCTCGCTCCAGAGTGCGGGAGAGGGTCAATCTCTTTTTGGACCCCAAGATACTTTTCTTAAACTGATTGAATCCGAGATTCCCGCCCAGATTGCATCCCGCGAAGCGGAAATTGTGATTTTTGGCAGCACACAGCAGGTGGAATCGCTTGAACAATTATTTGATGTGTTACTGCAATTGATACGCAACGGATATGTGTTAACTGAAAGAGATGTGAAGTATGCAATTGAACTTGCCAAGGATATGCGGGCAGACCAGCTACTGGACTTGTTCAAGGGCGAGATTACGACGACATACCGAGGTAAACCAATCCGTGTCAAAACCATTGGACAGAAGCACTATGTAACTACAATTAAAAAACGTGATATTGTATTTGGCATTGGTCCTGCCGGTACGGGTAAAACTTACCTTGCTGTTGTACTGGCTGTTGCCGCAATCAAAGAGGGCAGCGTCAAACGCATTGTACTTACACGGCCTGCGGTTGAAGCGGGCGAGAGTCTTGGGTTTTTGCCAGGTGATCTTCAGGAAAAGGTAGACCCGTATCTGCGACCACTGTACGATGCCCTGTATGACGTTATGGGACAAGAACAGACAGCGAAGGCACTGGAGCGTGGGTTAATCGAAATTGCACCACTCGCCTACATGCGGGGGCGTACCTTGGATGACTCGTTCATCATTCTCGATGAAGCACAGAACACAACGCCGGAACAGATGAAGATGTTTCTGACCCGTCTTGGTTTTGGATCCAAAATGGTTATTACCGGAGACGTGACACAGATTGATTTACCGCGTGGTAAGAAATCCGGGCTTGTGGAAGCGAATACGATCTTGAACGAAGTTGAAGAGATCGGATTTGTGCATTTTGCCGAGCAAGATGTTGTGCGGCATTCTCTCGTCCAGAAAATTATCGTGGCTTACAACCACGCCGCAGAAAATCAAGCATAGAAAGGGATTGTCTAAAGTGACCTCGAAGGAACCGTCAAAAGGCAAATCTTTTCAGAATAAGGCTACAGGATGGAAGTATAGCGTGTGGGCACGCTATCTTCTGTTTTTGTTTCTGGTGATTCTTTTCTACGTGAGTCTGGCTTCCAAGCTGCTCCCTGAGCGGTATGATATTCAGGAAGGTACACGGAGTGAAGTGGATATTGCTGCGCCCATGCAGATTCCGAACAACAAGGCTACACTCAAAGCGCAGGAAGAAGCTGCTGAACGCGTACAGCCGATATTTCAGATCGTGCAGATGCGAAACGAAAATCTGATGACAACCCTGCTTGATCGTGTAGATCGATTGAATCAGGATGATCAGATTTCAAGTCAGGACAAGATTGATATTTATCGGGATGAAATTCCGCAGCGTCATAAGGACTTTGTGACCAACTATATCAATAATAATCGGAAAGCCGGTACATACTCCGAGACTCTGTTGGAAGAGATCAGAAATGTGGTACAGGAGCAAAGTTACCGTATTCCCGAAGAAACCTACATTAAAATCTCGCGCCTGACATCGGATGATATCCAGGAGATGAAACCAGTTGCGAGGGATATTGTTTCCCGGTTAATGACGGATCAGATCAGCGATGCAACCACTGCCCGTGCCAAAGTAGCCGAAATGGTAAGTGTCAGCTCTCTTAGTAAGCGTACGCAACGTGAGGTAGTGCAAGAGCTTGCCCGCCTCGTAGTGACCGCTAACCGCTTCTACGATGAAGAGGGAACCAAGGAAGCGAAGGTTCAGGCACGTGAGAACACGCAAACCGTCTTTATCAAGCAAGGGGACACCTTAGTTGCCAAAGGTGAGATGATCACCCCGGAGATGTATACTTTGCTGGGTGAGAATGATTTGCTGAAAAACGAAGTCAACTACTGGCCACAGCTTGGTCTTCTTATGTTTTCCTGCCTGTTGTCGGCAGCAATTCTGATGTATATTCAGCAATGCAGTGGAACGCATTTCAAATATAATAATGCGCAGCTGTTGATGCTTGTTCTCATTTTTATTATTACGATAGTGGTTATGCATGTGACGGCGATTATTCAAACCAATGAGAGGTCGTATGTAGGCTTCCTTGCACCTGTTGCGGTAGGGGCAATGTTAATTGCACTGCTGCTGGATACGTCACTTGCCTTTGTATGTTCGATCTTGATCGGTATGTTATCCAGCATCATTTTGAACACCCATCAGGGTCAACTTTTTGACTTTGAATTAGGATTCTTCGCCGTGCTCGTGTCGTTTGTTGCGATTTTCGCTACCCATAAGGCCAGTCAGCGATCTACGATCCTGAAAGGGGCTATTATGGTCTGTCTGTTCGGGTCGATAGCCGTCTTCACCCTGGCTTTGATTGACTCGGGCGATTGGAACCGAACTACGACATTGTATGGCGTTGGGTTTGCATTTGCGGGGGGCGTTTTGACAGCCATACTGGTCATTGGGCTGATGCCATTTTTCGAAACATCGTTTGGTATCTTGTCAGCACTCAAACTGGTGGAACTGTCTAATCCGAACCATCCCCTTCTACGCAAGTTGCTTACGGAGACACCGGGTACCTATCATCACAGCGTTATGGTGGGGAATCTGTCCGAAGCTGCAGCAGAAGCCATTGGAGCTAACGGATTGCTGTGCCGAGTGGGTTCATATTATCATGATATTGGCAAGACGAAGCGTCCCATCTATTTTATTGAGAATCAGAACAATATGGAGAACCCGCATGATTCAATTGATCCAAAACTGAGCAAATCCATTATTGTTGCTCATGCACGCGATGGGGTGGAAATGCAGAAGGATTACAAGCTGCCTAAACCTATTCGGGATATTGCGGAACAGCATCACGGAACGACCTTTCTCCACTTTTTCTATCACAAAGCACTGCGTCAGGCGGAAGAAGCGGGAGTTGAACCTGATTTTACGGAAGAAGATTTCCGTTACCCTGGGCCGAAGGCTCAGTCCAAGGAATCTGCTATTGTTGGCATTGCCGATAGTGTGGAGGCTGCTGTGAGATCTTTGCGTAAACCGACTGTGGAGCAAGTGGAATCCATGATTGAGAAGATTATTAAAGGACGATTGGACGATCATCAATTCAATGATTGTGATCTTACGATGCGCGAACTGGATATCGTCGCCAGAACATTGAAGGAAACGGTGATGGGTATCTTCCACTCCAGGATAGAATATCCGGAGGAGATTAAGAAACCAAAGCCGACTTCACCCGAAGCGGGTTGATTTCACTTTTTGAAGAACCTCTAATATTGAGCAGACAGGAGTTATGAAAGAATGAGTCTTAATCTGGCATGGAATAATGAACAACAGGATAAAGAAATTACAGAACCGATGATTGCGATGCTGGAACAGTTGCTGAATCTCGCCGGAGAAGCGGAAGGTGTTGCAGACGGGGAAGTGGCTCTGACTTTTGTGAACGATGAACAGATCCATGAGTTGAATCGTGATTATCGCGGTATTGACCGTCCTACGGATGTATTGTCTTTTGCGATGAACGAAACGGTGGATGAAGAGCTTGATATTATCTATGAGCTTGACGAAGATGAAGAAATGGAAGAAATGCCGGATGTTCTTGGAGACATCATCATTTCCGTACCACGGACCATCCTGCAAAGCGAGGAGTATGGACACTCTTTTGAACGTGAACTTGGTTTTCTGTTTGTCCATGGTTTTTTACACCTTCTCGGATATGACCATCAGGATGAGGCAAGTGAGGCTGAAATGATGGGTAAACAAGAAGCGGTATTGGCCCAGGCCGGGTTGACACGATAATGAAAAGGCGCTCCTGGGGTCTGGTATTCCGCAATGCTGCGGAAGGAATCGCATATGGGTTGCGGACTCAGCGTAATGTGAGAGTTCACACGGGAGTGGCTATTTTGATGTGTGTAGCCGGCTTTTTTTTCAGAATCTCAAGAACGGATTGGATGTTTGTGCTGACCGCTGTCTTTTTGGTCCTGGTGACTGAATTGATGAATACGGCTGTAGAGGCAGCAGTTGATTTGGCACATCCCCATATCCATCCGCTGGCAAAAGCGGCGAAGGATACCGCGGCCGGGGCAGTTCTGCTGGCTGCGGTATTCGCCGTCATCATCGGTTGTATCGTTTTTATTAAGCCGGTGATGAGCTGGCTGGGTCTTTACTGATTTTGATTCGTTCTGTGATTTTAATACTACACAACTTTATAAAGTTAGACCTTGTTTAAGTTGAACTTGTAGACGTTACACGATAACGAAGAGGACAGAAATAAACCTGTAGAAGCGAAGCGTTCGCCTAAAAGCTTTCTGAAAGAAAGCTACATCGGAAGCATATGCCTATCACCGGATTTTCACTTTGAAAAAGTGAATCAAAAAATCTGGGGATAACAGCGATCGAAGGGTTATTCTGGACTCGGAGTGGCTAGTGTAACATTGGCTTTGGTTGAACTTAATTCGTAGGTAGTAACTTTATATTGCACCCTAAGGGAGAGAATATTAATGGATAATGATTTGCTCATGCAGGAGGCAATTAAGGCGCGTACGAAGGCATATACGCCTTACTCCCATTTTGGTGTAGGTGCAGCTTTGCTTGACAGTGAAGGACATGTGCATCATGGTTGTAATATTGAGAATGCTGCGTATACTCCAGGCAACTGTGCTGAACGTACAGCGATGTTCAGTGCCATTGCAGGTGGGCAGAAGCCTCGCAGCTTCAAAGCGATTGCCATTGTGGGAGACACGGATGGTCCGATTGCTCCATGTGGTGTATGTCGTCAGGTGATGTACGAATTATGTGAACCCGATATGAAAGTCATCTTGGGGAACATGAAAGGTGATCTGCAAGAGACTACCGTTGCTGAACTGTTACCTTGGGCTTTTGGGCCTTCTGATCTCAATTCTGCCAAAAAATAAACCAATATTCCAGGCCTAGGCGCCTGAGGAGGAACATATGAAAAAACAAGCATTTAAATCCGGTTTTGTAGCTATTATTGGACGTCCGAACGTAGGTAAATCCACACTGATGAACCAGGTGATCGGTCAGAAAATTGCGATCATGTCGGACAAGCCGCAAACCACTCGTAATAAAATTCATGGTGTGTACACATCTGAACATCAGCAAATCGTATTCCTCGATACCCCGGGGATTCACAAACGTCAATCCAAACTGGGCGATTACATGAATCAGACTGCTCTGAACACGCTTGGAGAAGTGGAAGCAGCACTATTCCTGATTGACGCTTCGGAAGGTATGGGTGGCGGTGACCGTTATATTGCGGAACAGTTGAAAAATATCCGTACACCGGTCATTCTTGTCATGAATAAAATTGACAAAATCGAGCCGGAAGCGCTGCTTCCTCTTATCGAGGAGTATCGCAAGTTACATGATTTCGCTGAAATCGTGCCTGTTTCTGCCATGCTCGGCAGTAATGTAAGCACCTTATTGGAACAGCTCGGCAAGTATTTGCCAGAAGGTCCACAGTACTATCCGGATGACCAGGTTACTGACCATCCAGAGCAGTTTGTATGTGCGGAATTGATTCGTGAGAAAATTTTGCAGATGACTCGCGAAGAAGTACCACACTCCATTGCGGTAACGATTGAGGATATGAAAGTACAGGATAACGGTGTTGTTTATATCTCAGCCGTCATTTTTGTGGAGCGGGATTCGCAAAAAGGGATCATCATCGGGAAGCAGGGTGCCCTTTTGAAAGAAGTGGGTAAACGAGCTCGTCATGATATCCAAAATCTGCTCGGCTCCAAAATTTTCATGGATCTGTGGGTTAAAGTGAAAAAAGACTGGAGAAATCAGGATCGAGTTCTGCGTGATCTTGGCTTTGGCCGCGAATAATCACCGGATTTGTATCCAGTAATTGCAACACATAGTTTACCTTGCAAGACTCCATCCTATTTGGTAGATGCAGACGTCATTTCCGAAGAGAGGATGAAATTCCGATGCGAGATTTTTCGTGGAAGGTTTTTGCGATGACGGGGGATGTAGAGTCCTATTTGTTATATACCGAGGCGTGTAACTCGTTAGGACAGGAGTCGGATCATGCAAGGGAAGTGATTGAAGATGAAGAAGCCGAAGGATAATTGGCTGATTCGGGAATGGTTAGGTGACGAGGCATGCTATACAGGGTGGAAGGGATTGTCATCCGCAGCATGGACTACGGCGAAGGGAACAAAATCATTACGCTTTGCACCGAAAGCGGCGGGAAAGTAGGGGTACTCGTCCGCGGTGCCAAAAAGCCCAAGAGCCGACATGCTGCACTGGTGCAGCCGTTTACGTATGGTCAATATGTATATTTTCGCAATACAGGTCTAGGCACACTGAACGCTGGAGAAATTGTTGAATCCTATCATGAGTTGCGTGAAGATCTGGTCAAGGCCTCTTATGCTTCTTATGCGTGTGAACTATTGGATCGTGTACTTCAGGATGAAGAGACAGGTGCTTTTTGGTTCAAGCAGTTGAAGGCGTGCTTGCAAGCGTTGAAGGAGGAGAAAGATCCGATTGTCATAACAAGTCTGTACGAAATGAAGATATTACAGGCAGCCGGTTATGGTCCGCAGTTTGACGAGTGCATCTCCTGCAATCAGGAGCGACCGGATGAGCAGTTGTTTGTAAGTCCAAGACTTGGTGGTGTCCTGTGTCGTGCATGCAAACATTTCGATCCTCCAGCGATGTCAGTCAGTCCAAAGGCTCTGAAATTGTTACGTTTGTTCGCACAGTTGGATCTGCAGCGTTTGGGAAATATATCAGTGAGTGAGTCTACCCGTGATGAGATCAAAAAGCTGATGCGTGCTTTTATGGATCATCAGCTTGGTCTGAATCTTAAATCCCGTTCTTTCCTCGATCAGATGGAGAAGTACGGGATTTGAGGCGTTTTTGTGGAAGTGAAACTATATCTTGACTTCATACTAGATTTTATATATTATGAAATATAATTTCTCTTTATGAGACATGCATTGAACGAGAGAGTAGAAGTCTGGATTTATTGCATTTATGGAGACAAGTCGTTGTATGACACTTGCAATCATGGATGAGCGAGCCGGGGATGGTGGAAGCCTGGCTGAATCGGTCTTTGAAACGGCACTCGGGAGCATGAATGGACACGGAAAAGTGGGCTGGAACGAACAGGATCATCTTGTTTGATCCAAGCCAAGTAGGGTGGAACCGCGGGAATAGCTCTCGTCCCTACGTCTGTACAACAGGCGTAGGACGGGGGCTATTTATTGTTGTCTGCACCGTTCTAAGCTTGCCAACAAACCATCGAAAAGGAGCATGATTATGAATTTTCAGCAGATGATTCTAACGCTGCAACAATTCTGGGCCGAGCATAACTGTATTATTGTCCAGCCATACGATACGGAAAAAGGGGCAGGTACGATGAACCCGATGACCTTTTTGCGTTCGCTTGGACCCGAACCTTGGAAAGTGGCCTATGTGGAGCCTTCCCGTCGTCCTTCGGACGGACGTTATGGCGAGAACCCTAACCGGCTGTACCAGCATCACCAGTTCCAGGTAATCATCAAGCCTTCTCCAGACAATATTCAGGAAATTTACTTGGAAAGTCTGAAACGCCTGGGTATTGATCCGCTCAAACATGATATTAGGTTTGTCGAAGATAACTGGGAGAATCCTTCCCTTGGTTGTGCAGGTCTTGGTTGGGAAGTTTGGTTGGACGGAATGGAAATTACGCAATTTACGTATTTTCAACAGGTTGGTGGAATTGAGACAAATCCGGTAGCTGTTGAAATTACGTATGGTATGGAGCGTTTGGCTTCTTACATTCAGGATAAAGAAAATGTGTTTGATCTGGAGTGGGTGGAAGGTATCACTTATGGTGATGTATTCCGTCAGCCAGAATTCGAACACTCTAAATATACGTTTGAAGTATCTGATGTCAAAATGCTGTTTACACTCTTCAACATGCATGAAGAAGAAGCAAACAAGGCTATGGCACAGCATCTGGTGTTCCCGGCATATGACTATGTGTTGAAATGTTCCCACACATTCAACCTGTTGGATGCACGTGGAGCCATCAGTGTAACGGAACGTACGGGTTACATCACACGTGTCCGTAATCTGGCTCGCCAAGTCGCTGCAACATATATGGAAGAGCGTGAGAAGCTAGGCTTCCCGCTGATCAAGAAAGGGGGAGCCGAGCATGTCTAAGGATTTGTTGTTTGAAATCGGACTGGAAGAAGTACCTGCACGTTTCATGCGCGCAGCGATCGCACAGCTGCAAGAGCGTGTCGTGAAATGGCTTGATGCATCCCGCATTGCTTATGGTGAAGTGAATGCGTATGCTACACCTCGCCGACTGGCTGTTTTGATCCAGAATGTGGCTGAAAAGCAGGAAGATATAGAGGAAGAAGTAAAAGGTCCTTCACGCAAAATTGCCCTGGACGACAGTGGCAATTGGAGCAAGGCTGCACTCGGATTCGCGCGCAGTCAAGGTGTTGAACCGGACCAGTTCACATTCAAGGAATTGAACGGTGTCGAATATATCTATGCAATGAAGTCCAGCAAAGGTGTGGAGACGGCTTCTGTGATTGGCGAAGGATTGCTTTCAGTATTACATGCCATGACGTTCCCGAAATTCATGCGTTGGGCTTCATATGATTTCAAATTTGTTCGTCCAATCCGCTGGATCGTGGCTATGCTGGGCAGTGATGTCATCGATCTGGAAGTGACAGGTGTGAAGTCGGGTAATGTAACTCGCGGACATCGTTTCCTCGGTAAGGAGGCCGTGATCTCCACTCCGTCTTCATACGTGGAAGTGTTGCGTTCAGAACATGTCATTGTTGATATCCAGGAACGTGAACAGATGATTGTATCCCAAATTCAGGCACTCGCTGCTGAGAAAAAATGGGATATTGCGATTAAGGAAGATTTGCTGGAGGAAGTCCTCTTCCTGGTGGAAACACCTACCGTATTGTTCGGAACATTTGACTCTTCATTCTTGAATATTCCACAAGAAGTATTGATTACTTCCATGCGTGAGCATCAGCGTTATTTCCCTGTACTGGACAATGAAGGACAATTGTTGCCATTCTTCGTGACAGTACGTAACGGTGGAAGTGATTCACTGGATGTTATTGCAAAAGGAAATGAGAAAGTACTGCGTGCGCGTCTGTCTGATGCCAAGTTCTTCTATGAGGAAGACCAGAAGTTACAGATTAAGGATGCATTGTCGAAGCTGGAAAGTATCGTCTTCCAGGAAGAGCTGGGAACGGTTGGAGATAAAGTACGCCGTATTCGCAAAATTGCTGATGGAATTGCTGCTAAACTGCAAGTATCCGGTGATGTTGCCGAATCCGTCAGCCGCTCAGCTGATATCTGCAAATTCGATCTGGTGACACTGATGGTGGGGGAATTCCCTGAATTGCAAGGTGTGATGGGTGAGGATTACGCTCGTAAAGCTGGCGAAAAAGAAGAAGTGGCCAAAGCGGTATTTGAACACTATCAGCCACGTTTCGCTGGAGATCAATCCCCTGCTTCTCTTGTCGGTGCCATTGTGAGTGCTGCGGACAAAATGGATACAATCGTGGGTTGTTTCTCCATTAACATCATTCCAACGGGATCTCAAGATCCGTATGCACTGCGCCGTCAGGCTGCAGGTATTGTACAGATTTTGCTGGATCACAAGCTTCCGCTGACATTGTCAGACGTATTCGGAGTAGCACTTCAAGTACATGCACAGATGAACCTGTTGAAACGTGCAGATGAAGAGGTGCGTAAAGACTTGCAAGACTTCTTTGGTCTTCGTGTGAAAAAATTGTTGTCTGAAACCGTTCGTTACGACGTAGTGGATGCCGTAATCTCTTCCGGATTCGATGATATTAGTGCTGTAGTTCCAAAAGGTGAAGCGTTGATGGCTGCTGTTCTGACAGGAGACGCATTCAAAACAACGGTTGAATCGTTCAACCGTGTGGGTAACCTGGCTGCCAAAGCATCCACTGCTTCTGTACATCCAGAACTGTTCACAGAAGATGGAGAGCGTCAGCTACACGAGTCATGGAGTAGAACGAATGCAGAATATCGTCAGGCATTGACTCAGCATGATGCTGCTGAAGCACTGGCTATTGCATCAGCTTGGAAAGATGGGATTACCTCATTCTTCGATTCGGTCATGGTTATGGCTGAAGATGAGGCTGTCCGTGCGAATCGACTTGCCTTGCTTGCGGCTATTGATCGCGACTTGAAAGGATTTGCTGATTTTTCCAAGTTGGTTTGGTAATTGGGCGTATTTCATGAGCCCTTTTCCACAGACTTGGAGCAAAGCTAAAATTCAGTATTAAAGAAGGATATATGAGGGTATAAATATACGGAACGGGTTGTGAAATATATTTTTGACAACCGCTCCGTATTTTAGCCTTTGATTTCCCTTGTTGTGGCAGAAGGATTTTGCCTGGCCGGGGTCGTATATTACAATATGCAGCTATTTTATGAAACCGGGTGGTCTGAGTTTGAGTGAGTTGAATGTACGTCATATTGTTGTGGATGGTGATGCTTGCCCGGTCAAAACCGAGATTGCGCAAACCGCTCGCCTTTTCAACATCCCTGTACTGTTAGTCTCTTCATTTGATCATTTGCTTCAAGGGGGAGAAGGGGTGCGTACCGTGCAAGTGGATCGCAGTGATCAGAGCGCAGATCTCTATATTGCTAATCATATTAAGCCATATGATGTGGTTATCACTCAGGACTATGGACTTGCGGCACTTGCGCTCGGCAAACGTTGTTATGTTTTATCCTTTCGTGGTCGTGAGTTTAACGACCGTGACATTGATTTCATGTTGGATTCTCGTCATACTGCGGCCAAAGCACGAAAAAGAGGCCACTACGGGAAAGGCCCAAAGCCTTTCACAGAGCAGGATCGTGAAATTTTTCAACATAAACTGACAAAACTTTTAAAAGATTTGCAGGAGAATGTGTAAGTTTATCGAATTATATTTACGTGTTGAAGAGATGAAGGTGGCCAGAGATGAGTACCGGACAAGGCGGTATACCCGAAAGTATTATTGAATCGGTGTTGCAGCAGAATGATATTGTCGATACGGTGAGCCGATTTGTGCATCTGACCAAGCAGGGGAAGTATATGAAAGGCCTCTGTCCTTTTCATTCCGAGAAGACGCCTTCGTTCACCGTTACACCTGAGAAACAAATTTTCTACTGCTACGGTTGCGGCACGGGTGGAAATGCCATCAAATTCAGGATGGAAATCGAAGGGTTATCCTTTCCCGAGGCTGTCAAAACGATGGCGGAAGAAAGTCATATCTCTATGGGGGACTGGCAAGGGCGTGAATCTGCTCATGTGAATCCGGAGACTGAACGTCTGTTGGAGGCTTATGAGCTTACCGCGAAGCTGTATCATTTTTTGTTGAAAAATACAGAGCACGGCAAGTCAGCCATGGAATATTTACGCTCCAGAGGTTTTGGCGACAAGTTGATTGACCAGTTCCAGATTGGTTTCGCTCCAAATCGTTGGGACACATTGGTACAATTTCTTGAAAAACGTAATTATCCGCTCGAAGAAATGGAAAAGGGTGGACTTCTATCTCCGCGAAATGAAGGTCAGGGATATGTGGACCGATTCCGAGACCGGATCATGTTCCCGATTAATGGCAGGAGCGGTAAGCCAATTGCATTTGCAGGACGCATATTGGGAGATGGGCAACCGAAATATCTAAATTCACCGGAAACCCGGTTATTTAACAAAAGCCGTGTTCTCTATAATCTGCATCAGGCCAAAAATGCAATTCGTAAACAAAGACAAGCCATTTTGTTCGAGGGATATGGTGATGTCATCTCCGCATGGGATCAGGACATCCAGAATGGTGTGGCCGCAATGGGTACTGCGCTAACCGAGAATCAGGCACTGATGCTCAAAGGCATGTGCGACGAAGTCATCATATGTTATGACGGCGACAAAGCAGGACAGGCTGCTGCACTGAAAAACTTCCCCATTCTTGAGGAAGCCGGATTGCAGGTCAAAGTGGCTCTCATACCCGAGGGACTTGACCCGGATGATTTTATCCGGAAGCATGGTGGTGAACGGTTCCGAAACCAGATTGTGGATGGTGCCGTGACAACTACAAAATTTAAACTTATAAACTTAAAAAAAAGCCATATACTGCTAGAGGGTGGCGGACAAATCGCCTATTCGAAAGAAGCAGTAAAATTGATTGCCCCCTTGCCTTCTCCAACAGAGAGGGAAGTGTATCTTCGTGAACTGGCTGCAGAAGTGGACGTATCGTTCGAAACATTGAAGCAGGAGTGTAATGAAGAACGGGAGGCGATGAAAAATAACCTACAGTATGGGGATAATAACCCGAAAAGGTGGAATAATGGTAGGCAACAAAATAGGCAGGTGCCTACACCTAATCTGTTGCCGGCTTATCACGCTGCTGAACGCAAACTGATTGCCTGGATGTTACAGGATGATGAGGCTGCCCAGTACGTGAATGAGCATCTTGGTGAAGCTTTTAACTTGGATGATCATGCAGCTATTGCTGCTTATCTATATGCCTACTATGCGCAAGGAAAACCGTCGGATACAAGTCGTTTTATGTCTTCACTGCATGACGATCGTTTGGAAAAAACGGTCAGTTCAATCTCGATGATGGATGGTCCAGGTGAATGGAGTATTCAAATGCTCGATGATTGCATCAGGGAAGTGCTGAAGTATCCACGTAAGAAAGAGTACGATTTGAAAAAAGAAGAAATGATTGCTGCAGAGCGGGCAGGTGATTCTGTACGCGCGGCACAGATCGCAATTGAAATGATTGCCCTAGAGAGACAGTGAACGTCTGATGATTAGATGTTTCTAGGGAGGAGGGAGTCGAGTTATGGCGAATGATCAGCATACTGAACTAGAAACAGAATTGACACTGGATCAGGTTAAAGATCAATTGATTGAATCAGGTAAGAAAAGAGCTTCGCTGAATTACAAGGAAATTATAGAGAAACTCTCTCCTTTTGAGCAGGATGCAGAGCAAATGGATGAGTTCTACGAGCAACTGAGCGATCTGGGTATTGATGTAGTGAATGAGAACGATGAAGAGGTTACACTTCGTCCTAGTGAAGATTCCGAAAACAACACCAGAGAGGGAGAGGACGAATTCCACTTTGATGATGATCTGAGCTTGCCGCCAGGAATCAAAATCAATGATCCTGTCCGTATGTATCTCAAGGAAATTGGTCGTGTGCCATTGTTGTCGGCAGATGATGAAGTACAACTGGCTAAGCGGATTGAGAATGGGGATGAAGAAGCCAAGCGTCGTCTGGCTGAAGCGAACCTGCGTCTCGTAGTCAGTATCGCCAAGCGTTACGTTGGACGTGGAATGTTATTCCTTGATTTGATCCAGGAAGGTAATATGGGCCTGATCAAAGCGGTTGAGAAGTTCGACCACAAAAAAGGATATAAGTTCAGTACGTATGCCACATGGTGGATTCGCCAGGCAATCACTCGTGCTATTGCTGACCAGGCGCGTACCATTCGTATCCCTGTGCATATGGTGGAGACGATTAATAAGCTGATCCGGGTATCCCGTCAGCTGTTGCAGGAACTTGGGCGTGAACCGACACCGGAAGAAATCGCTGCTGAGATGGACCTGAGTGTGGAGAAAGTTCGTGAAATTACGAAGATTGCACAGGAACCGGTTTCTCTGGAAACACCGATTGGTGAGGAAGATGATTCCCATCTGGGTGACTTCATTGAGGATCAGGAAGCACTTGCTCCGGCGGATGCTGCTGCGTATGAGTTGCTGAAAGAACAGCTCGAAGATGTGTTAGATACACTGACTGAACGTGAAGAGAATGTGCTTCGTCTACGTTTTGGTCTGGACGATGGACGGACGAGAACGCTGGAGGAAGTCGGCAAGGTGTTTGGTGTTACGCGTGAGCGTATTCGTCAGATCGAAGCCAAGGCTCTTCGTAAATTGCGTCACCCGAGTCGTAGTAAACGACTCAAAGATTTCCTCGAATAATTGAACTACGGGAGACTTTCCGCAAGACGCATTAGCGGCGGCGGGGTCTCCTTTATTTTTAATTTGAACGTCTTGATTTCTTGGTTTTGGAAATTCATCCTTGAAATGTTTGATTGGATTTTATTTTATCGCTTTTCCTTGTTCAATGCAAATCAATAAATTAAATGAATGGTGTAGGTGCTTCATGAAACTTTCGAATCGATTACAGCGAATACATGATCAAATTCCCGATGGTAGCCGCATGGCTGATATCGGTTCAGACCACGCGCTGCTGCCAGTAGCCGCAATCCGTAGTGGGAAAGCCGCGAGTGCAGTAGCCGGGGAAGTTAATCCTGGCCCTTATGATGCTGCATGCAAACAAGTCAGTGATGCTGGCCTGAAAGAAAAAATAACGGTACGCCGTGGAGACGGATTGGATGTGATCTCTGCGGGAGAAGTGGATGTCATCACCATTGCAGGTATGGGTGGTGCTCTCATTGCCTCCATTTTGGACCGAGGTTTATCCAAACTGGATGGAGTGCAGTTACTTATTTTACAACCGAATGTGGGAGAGGATATTCTCAGACGCTGGTTGCTGGAGCATCACTGGGTGGTTGTAGCAGAACAGTTGCTCGAAGAAGATGGCAAGATCTACGAGATTATAACGGCGATGCCACAATCCGTAAGCCCGATTGCAAATGAAGAAGTGTATCGTGCACGTCCGCTTCAAGGCGGGGCAGAATTGACGGAAGATTTGCTGCTGCGGATGGGACCCTATTTGGTGGATCGTCCAACGGATGTATTTTTTGCGAAATGGGAAAGTGAGATCATCAAATTGCAAGGGGTTGTAAACTCCATCTCCAAATCCGATCAGGATTCTTCTCGGGACAAGGCGGCTGAGGTAGAGCGTCTTATCGCAAACTTGAAGGAGGTTTTGGCATGTTTGCCAAAGGTCAAACTGTAATTCAACTGATGGAGCAGCTCGCTCCCAAACATCTGGCTGTACCGGATGACCGGATTGGTCTACAGCTCGGCAGTTTGCAAAAAGAAATCAGCCATGTGTTAGTTGCATTGGATGTAACGAATGAAGTAGTGGATGAAGCGATTCGCATCGGTGCCAACCTGATTATCGCGCATCACGCCATCATTTTCAGACCAGTTAAGTCACTGAGTACAGATACACCTATGGGTAAATTGTATGAAAAGCTGATTAAGCATGATATTGCTGTTTATATCAGTCATACGAACCTGGATGTGGCCGAGGGTGGTATGAATGACTGGATGGCCGAGGCACTTGGCATCGACAGTAAAGAATCGTTGGAAGATGTACACACAGATCATCTGTACAAGCTGGCTGTATTTGTCCCACGTACGCATCATGAACAGGTGCTTCAAGCGGTTCTTGAAGCCGGAGCGGGGAGTATCGGCCAATACAACAAGTGCAGCTTCAACACGGAAGGTACAGGAACGTTTGTACCTGGTGAAGGGACTGAGCCGTTTATCGGAACCCAAGGGCAGATGGAACGTGTGGAAGAAATGCGGATTGAGACCATCGTACCCCAAAGTCTGAGAAGTAAGGTCGTTCAGGCGATGCTTAAGGCTCATCCGTATGAGGAAGTGGCCTACGATCTCTATGCAATGGATTTAAAGGGCCGTACGCTTGGTCTGGGGCGCTTGGGACCCCTTAGGGAGCCTAAGACATTAGGTGAGCTTGTGGAGGTCGTGAAGACCCAATTCAATGTGCCTCATGTACGTGTTGTCGGAGATCTGAACAAGCAGATCAAAAAAGCAGCGGTTCTTGGCGGTTCGGGCAGCCGTTACGCGCTCACTGCCCGCTTCAAAGGTGCGGATGTTATTGTGACCGGAGATATTGATTATCACACGGCTCATGATGCGTTAATGGCAGGCATGTGTATCATCGACCCAGGTCATAATTCCGAGAAGATTATGAAACCAAAAACGGCTGATTGGCTTCGTTCCCGTTTGGAAGAGAAACGATATGATACGCAAGTTACAGCTTCAGAGGTCAATACGGAGGTATTCCAGTTTATCTAAAAAGACAGTTGTTGTGTGATTCCCAGTAATATTAAGCTTGTCTGGGAACCCAAATGCCTGTATACTATGTAATGTTGTTCGGAAAGCTTGACAGACAATCGCTGGTGGCCTTTGTTGCCACGAGAGGAAAGTCCGGGCTCCACAGGGCAGGATGCTGGATAACGTCCAGTCAGCGCGAGTTGAAGGATAGTGCCACAGAAATGGACCGCCGATGGCCGGATTTTCCGGCACAGGCAAGGATGGAACCGAGGTGTAAGAGACCCCGAGGAACGCTGGTGACTTCGTTCCTGGTAAACCCCATCTGGAGCAAGACCTAATGGGACACAGTCGCCTCTTCGGAGGAGGCAGCCTTAGCCCGAGGTGTGTCTAGGTTGGTCGCTTGAGCTGTGCAGCAATGTATGGCCTAGATAGATGATTGTCGCTTCTGGTGGGAGGGTAGTTCCCGTATGAACCACGAAGAGCACAGAACCCGGCTTACGGTAAGCTTTCCTAACTGCAACAACAGCATTACAGTGTAGTCCACCTATCAGTCGAGGACAATCCGTGTGATTCACCGATGGCCTGACTGATCAGAAGGACCCATGCATATCTGGATAAACATAATTCCTGTTGATGACAGGTTCTATACTATAAAAAAAGGCGGCAGTTCCGATATTCTCGGGCCTGCCGCCTTTTTTTTGTTGCTCATATCAAGTTTTGGACGTGCCTGGTGTTTTCAGACACGTCCTAATCAATGTCATACGCAAAATATAGGGCAACGTTTATGACAGTTCATTACAGTGTAACAACACTGTCCGATGTTAACGAAGCGTGCCAGCGTTGGATGGCGCGATCCATTCTTTCCACGGCTTCAGGAAGAAGCTCAGGGTCTGTATGAGTAAAGTTGATTCGCATGCGGTTTAACTCTGGTGTACCTGCATAGAAGGAATCACCCGGAACAATGCACACTTTCTCCTGGATACCGTAAGTGAATAGATTGCTTGCCAGCATGCCTTCTGGTAGTTGCAGCCACAAGAACATGCCACCTTGTGGTGAATTCCATGAGATGCCTTCCCATGACTTGGCTGCCATGAGAGTGGTCAGTGTTTTCATCCGTTGTTCATAATCCTTTGAAATATGACGAATATGCGCATCCAGATCGAAAGATTCAAGCAGCGCATGAAGCGCTCTTTGGTCAATGCTGCTGGAATGCAAGTCAGCGCCTTGTTTGGCGCGTGCTGCCATTTTAACAATATCGGGAGCAGCCAGTATCCAGCCCGTACGAAGGCCTGGTGCTACCGTTTTGGAGAATGTACTTGTGTAGATAACATTGGAAGGGCCATCATAGGATACGGCATCCAGTTCTGCGAGAGCAGGGACATCCAATTGCTCTGGATTGAACCGGATTTCACCATAGGGGTCATCTTCCAAAATAAGTACGCCGTACTTGCGGCACAGATCCACAGCCTGCTTTCTTCTTTCTCGAGACCATACTTTTCCCGTAGGATTGGAGAACGTGGGGTTAATATAGACCAGTTTTGGACGATGCAACTGGAGCTGTTCCTCCAGAGACTCAGGCAACATGCCGTGATCATCACAGGCTACGCCGTGAGATTCAGCTTGATAGGAATGGATGACTTGCAGAGCAGCGAGGTAGGTTGGTGATTCAACTAATACGCGGTCACCCGGGTCAAGAAGGATGCGGCAGACCAAGTCAATAGATTGCTGTGAACCCGTAGTGAGAAGCATATGATCAGGTGAAGCGGGAATGCCCTTGGATTCGAGACGTTCGGCGATCTTGGCGCGAAGAGGACGGTAGCCCTCAGTCTCAGCATATTGAAGAGCGGCTGCTCCGCTCATAAATACTTTTTCATACGCAACACGAATGGCTTCCAGCGGAAAAGAAGTCTGGGCTGGTAATCCACCGGCTAGCGAGATCATTCCAGGTGCCTGAGCGGCCTGGAGCATGTCGCGAACGACAGAGGACGGGGTATTTTGTGCCATTTTGGACCATGGGATACTCATGTTATTCTCATCTCCTGTTATTCACTGTTATACTGATATTATAAACTATAATAGACGGACTGCACTATAACAGTAAAATGAAGATCATAACAGTTGGGGGGCGCAACCATGCATATTGAATTAAAGCGGGGAAGCAGTACCAAATTGTACGTGCAGATTGCACTAACAATTGCCGATCGTATCAGATCAGGACTCATTGAACCCGGAACCCGACTTCCTTCTGTTCGCAAAATGACCACGGATTTGGGTGTTAGCCTGGTCACTGTATCCAAAGCGTATGCTGAACTCGAAGCGATTCAACTGATCACCTGCTCTCAGGGGAAAGGTTGTTATGTAAGAGGTACTCTAAACGCGGATTCGATGGAGGATGTGGATCGAGCCAAGCGTAATCATCTTAACAGTGAATCCGGTACGTCATGGAATTGGCAGATGGCACTTGTGGATTATTTACCCCGAGCGCAGCTCTGGAGACATTTCGATACGTCCCCTCAAGTACGGTATGAACTACATATGTCAGCGATTCAGCCTGAACTGCTGCCTACACGCGAGATTATTGACAGTGCCTACCGGCTCTCCTCTGACCATGCAGAGCGTATGGCGGCGTATGGATCTTTTCAGGGAGATCGGGAGCTCAGACAGATCTTCGCCGAACATTTTGCCGAACGTGGACTACAGGTAGTACCTGAACGCATGCTAATCACAAGTGGTGCTCAGCAGGGGATTGATCTTGTGGCCCGGACTTTTATTGGACCTGGGGATGTTGTATATATGGAGGCGCCAAGCTATACCGGAGCCATTGATGTATTTACGAGTAGAGGTGCGAAGATCATTACGGTCCCGATGGATGACGAAGGCATGCGTATCGATCTGTTGACCCGATTATGTGATACCTATCCGCCCAAACTCATCTATACGATCCCGACTTATCATAATCCAACAGGTATTACGATGAGTGCGAGAAGGCGGGCTCAGCTTCTGAATCTCGCGCAAAGCTACCACTGCCTCATCCTGGAGGATGATCCATTTGCGGATCTTTATTTTCGGGATCCTCCGCCAGCTTCCATTAAATCGATGGATGGGTCAGGCCATGTCGTATATATCAAAAGCTTCAGCAAGGTGCTCTCTCCCGGTTGCCGCATAGCCTGTGCTATCGCTGATGGAAGTGTACTGACCCGGCTTGTGGCTGCGAAGTCAACAGCGGATCTGGGTAGTCCGTTGCTTACACAAAAGGCATTGCAATCTTTCATTCAGAATCAGTACGGTGCCTATGTATCCCGATTGAGGGATGAATTGTATTCTCGTTTGCGTGCCGCATCTGAAGTGTTGGAAGAGCATGCTCCTATGGGAATGCAATGGCGTTTGCCAGAGGGAGGACTCAATCTGTGGCTCCAACTTCCGAGCAACCTGGATATGCGTGAGCTGCATCATCAGTCCTTGGCTGCAGGGGTCTCTTTTCTGCCGGGTTCCGCCTGTTATGTAGGGGAGACGGATACACCAAGTCTGCGCATCTGCTTCACGGTTACGAGTGTGGAGCTTTTGTGTGGAGGTCTTCGTGTACTGTGCGGAGTCATTGCTAGTGTGACACCTGGGCAGGGTGGGGCAGTGGCGGACAGGCTACCGCTCATATAATTTTTCGGAGTATGGACATACATCCAATCCACTTTCGACCTGCTGCAATAGGTTATAGTATCACCAGAAAGGGAGTTGGTTTTGAAATGAACCATTACTGTCCACCGCTTTGCCCGATTGTCTGTGACCCGATCCAGGTTGTTGAGGATTACTACATCCCACAAATCGTGCCTGTAATCCACCCGATCGAAGTGATCAAAAAACATCACTGTGTTCCGATTCATCACCACATGTATCCTGTTGTTGTCAAAGAAGAAGATCCTTGCTATGTATCCAGTCACAATGCGAAGAAAAAATCCGTGAAAAAATCAAGTAAAGCCCGCACATCTTCACGCAAGCGCTAATTGCAGCGGGTGCCCCGGGGAATTGAATATAAACCAAAGAGCAGCGTACGCCCCGGGGCGCAGCTGCTTTTGTTTTTTACTGATCAGTGTTATTACGGTTACTGGGTATACTTCTTCATTGTATTATCCATTTGTTGTCTGACATGTTGCGGCCAGAACTGCAAAGGAGCGCTGTTGCCTGATGCGGCTTGCAATGCCTTATAGACATCGATTTGCCCATATCCAAAATACTTATCGTGACCCGGATCACCGAGGTCAATAACACTTTGACGCATCAAATCCATCACTTCTGTGTTGGTCAAATCCGGGTTTAACGAACGAATCAAACCTGCAAGTGCGGCTACATGGGGGCTAGCCATGGACGTCCCGGACAAGGCCGCATACTGATTGTTTGGATAGGTACTGGCGATACTCGAACCCGGAGCCATCACATCCACATAATCCCCATAGTTGGAGTAGGAAGCTTTGCTCATATCCGGGTCGGTAGCTGATACGGCAAATACTTCCGGATAAGCAGCAGGGTATCCTGGACGTTCTGTATTATCATTTCCCGTGGCTGCAATCAGGACGATATCACGATCAAAAGCATATTTAACGGCATCATGAAGAAATTGCGCATCAGCATAATTGCCCAGACTCATGTTGATCACTTTGGCTCCATGATCGGCTGCCCAGATGATACCTTCGGCAACGGCATACGTGGTACCTGAACCCGAGTTGTCGAGTACTTTAACCGGTAATACCTTGTTATACCAGCTCATGCCTGCCACGCCTTCATTATTGTTGACAATAGCACCGATAATGCCTGCGACATGTGTGCCATGTCCCACATCATCCATCGGTTTGCTTCCCGGCTCGACCACATTATAACCTTCGAGGAGTTTGCCCTTTAGGTCAGGGTGATTCATATCAACCCCCGTGTCAACGACTGCAACGATGACATCTTTGTTTCCCCTGGTAATATTCCAACCTCTGTTTGTCTCAATCGCAGGCAGGTTCCACTGATAATCGGAGAACAAAATGTCATTGGGTATCGTAACATCGGTTTGTTCAGTTACGGTATCATTGGTTAAATACATGTAGTGGGGTTCCATATAAAGTGGATTCCATTTGCTTTCGAAATAGCTATGCAATTGCTTGTAACTCATGTCTTCTGACCGAAAAACATACGTGTATCCCAGCTTGCGCGCAGATTGCATTCTTAGATCAGATTTAATGATACGCATATCCCGTTCACTGGGATCCTGGCGAAATCGGATAACGATTTCATTTTCGTAAAAATGACTGGCATTGGCGTTATCATGTCCGGTTTTCACTGTGATTTCGTTAAGTGTATCCGGGTGAACAGACTCAATCTTGAATTTACCCTCACGCGGATAAGGGATCATACGCAGATTTTTGCGTTGATGTTGTTCAACTGCATTTAATACATTCTGGCTGAACAAGGCAACTACAGCTCGTTTGCCATCTTTGGAGGGTTGCCCCATAACAAAATATTTTTCTTTTCCCAAAGGAAAAGAAGAGGATTCGAAACTTTGACGTTTGTTTACCGCTTTTTTGGCAAGGTTCAGTGCATGTTGAAGCTTCTGTTGTTCCAGCTTGCTTCCTAGTGTGGAGGCCTTATCTAACGGTTTGTCAAAAGAGCCATTGATATTCATGAGATGAATGGATCTGATATGTTCATGTGAGCCTTGGAGATCATTCACATATCGATTCACCTGCGCGGCATTCATTGTGGCGGTTTTCTCCAACATGATACTGAGATGTTGCTTGGCATCCATGCGGGTCAGAAGATCGGTTGCTTTGACATCCTGCACTTTCAGACGCTGTTTACTCGTGTGCTCTTCATGAGCAGAATCGGACAGGGCACTAGGTTTGGGCTCGGTACGATTTGATGTTGGAAGCAAAAGTGTAAGGGCGAGTGCTCCCGCACCAGCTGCAAGGGCCCAGTTAATCCATTTCGGTCTGGCCATGGCGGATGGATCCTCCTTCGTTCATTTTTGGACAGTCATTAACAGTGCTTCATCGTTGTCACTGGTTATATCTATCGTTAGAAAAAGTGGAACGTTTTATGCAAACAAGTTCGAGTCTAACTGCGTATAATAGGCATGTTCAATGGCAGAAACGGAAAGCATGATTAAGGGATACCGCTCGTCAACTTTTTATGGTAGGATTATAGCTGAGAATTCAAAGGTCAGGGGAAAACCACCGTTGGCCGACCTATATGTAAGGACTTATTTAAGGGGGAGCTACCTTTATGTCAGCAGCCAATGTACAGAAAACATGTGAGTCAACTAGGGAAAAGTTAAAACCGGCTATCGATCGGATTGAAAAATTTTTGAATGAGAATGCTTTGCCTGAACTGGATCAGAATCAGACGGAAGAATCAACAGTCTTCTACAAAGGATTTCTTTCAGATCTCCGTCATTTACTCGTTTTTTCTGAAGTTTCTTACGAAAAACTTGGCGTTGTGCTGCGTCGTGCCAACTTTGATGTCGATTTTGCCGAAAAGGCTCTTTATAATACGTATCACCAATGCGTAAACAGCTTTTTCTATCCCAAAAATGAATGTTACTCGGAAGACGGAAGATACGCTTACACAGGACAAGATGCCATTCGTTTTCGTGACAAGCCAATTCGTGCAGTGCGGGATGTCATTCTTGAGGTTTCCAAAACGTACGAAGAATTGCGCGATGATCTGGCATACTACGAAAGTGATTACCTGACTCAGCGCCGTATGCAAAATCAACGGAATCACGCTTAACTAACGTTTGAATTTTAATATGATATTGGACGAAACCGCCCTTGTGGCGGTTTTTTTGTGTTTTCAGTCAGAAATCAACGGGGAGGGATCATGTCATCATCTGGCATTTTAGCAGAGAATATCGGGTTTGTGGCGGGGAGACAATAGTAGTCGAGGTGATAAAAAAATGAGCCAAGACAAACCAATTGTCAAATGCAGCGTCTCCAACTGCAACTTTTGGGGAGAGAACAACTTCTGCCAGGCTGATGCTATCATGATTGACATCGACCAACACGCCACCCGTCGTCTGCATGAGGAGTTTGCCGGTGAGACATTCGACTCGGATCATCATGATCATGCGCGTACATCCTCTGCAACCTGCTGTCACACGTTCAAACCCAAGTGAGCAGTCATCCCTATTCATAATGGAGGTGCTTCCAAATGAAAAATGACGATAACAACATTCGTTCTATTGATCGCCCTGAAAACAAGGGTGAGGTTGAAAAACAGCGTATGCGTGTGGATTATCCAAGGAAAGTACATCGGGAAGAGTACGGGGCTGAGGTGGCTCCTCCAACTGTTGTAAGAACTGGAGGCACCGAACGTTCAGAACCTGTAGTTGAGAAGCATGAGGCGGACCGTGTCATGGAGTCAACAGGCAAGGTCGCAGGTTATATGGGGCTGGCCTTCGGTATTGCGTCCTTGTTCATGTGGTCAATCGTACTTGGACCAGCGGCAGCTGTTCTGGGTTACTATGCTTATGTAAATGGTCGGAAAACTGCGGGAGCTTGGTCCATTGGACTGGGTATTGTAGCTACGCTGAGTTATTTTTTCATGATCCCATTTGCGCGCTAGGTGTAAAATATGCTTCACCAAGCCTTCTGTTTGCACCCATGTGTGGTGACTTACAGGAGGTTTTTTTTCGTATATACGCAGGTTAGAGCGTGGGATTCAACTATTTTTTTGAAAACAATGGAACCTTGCTGTAAAACGATGTAGAATAAGGTCATATTACGCTTAATACTACGGGAGTGGGTATAAGTCATGCAGATAGATCCAAGCGGATCGCGGCAGTTGTTGGAACTGCAATTGTCCAATGTGAATAACCAAACCAGTGGGTCACAACCAGATGCTGGTTCAACAGTGGATTTCGCCAAAGTGATGGACGGGCTGTTAGGCACGGGTGCCAATTCGACGAGCAATACGGATTCCACCGCTACGGTCTCCAAAAGATCCAGTGATGGTTTGTTGTGGCTGCAACTCGGAAGCACGTACAATCCGGATATAAATACGGCAGGATCGTCCTCTGTCTCCAATAACATCGTTGAGTCTTTATTATCTTCATCCAATACAGGAATCGTGGATCCCGGTGCATCCGTACCTACGGATTTTGAATCATTGATTGCGGAAGCAAGTGCGAAATATGGTGTGCCTGAATCATTGATTAAGGCCGTCATTGACACAGAGTCCAATTTTAACCCAAATGTTGTTTCCTCCGCCGGTGCCAAAGGGCTTATGCAATTAATGGATGGGACAGCTGCAGGGCTGGGTGTAAATAATTCATTTGATCCTGCCCAGAACATTGATGCCGGGACGAAATATCTTTCTCTTCAGCTCCAGCGTTTCGGTGGAGAAGTGAAGATGGCGCTTGCTGCATATAATGCAGGACCGGGTCGTGTTTCACGTCTGGGCGTGTCGAGTGATAGCGAACTGATGAGTGTACTTAACCGTCTGCCTTCAGAAACACAGAATTATATCTCCAAGGTGGAAAAGGCACAGTCTAAATATGTGATTTAAACTCACAGTAACATTTGCGATAACACATGATAGGCAGGATGAGATCAAATGTGGGGACAGCAGCGCTTGAAACGCCTGTTCCCGGTTGGTCTTTTTGTGTTGTATGGGTATCGTGTTACAATGCTCACTGTAGGTTCATGAACGAAGAGATAAGGGAGGTCTAACCTCATTTGAAATATTTTGATTATGCTGCTACCACGCCTCCCCATCCGGATGTAGTTCGTACGATGGCCGAGATTATGGAGACACAATTCGGTAATCCGTCCTCTATTCATGGATATGGAGAGCGTGCTCATCAATTGTTGCGTCGTGCACGCTCTGGCTGTGCTGCGGCGATAGGCGTTAAGCCTGAGGAGATTGTATTTACTTCCGGTGCGACCGAGAGCAATAATCTTGCGATAAAAGGTGCTGCATTACGTTATCAGTCACGAGGAAGACATATTGTCACAACGGCTACCGAGCATGCCTCGGTGTATGAAAGTTTTATGCAATTGCAACAGTGGGGATGGGATGTAACGCTAATTCCTGTCAATTCCGCTGGTGTTGTGAATGCTCAGCAGGTTATAGATGCAATCAGACAGGATACAGTGCTAGTAAGTCTGATGCATGTAAACAATGAAACAGGAGCTATCCATCCGATTGCAGAGATTGGCAAAGAGCTCAAAAAGAAAGCACCCCGAGTGCTTTTTCATGTGGATGGTGTTCAGGGGTTTGGAAAAATGGAGGCTTCACCTGCCGCTTGGGGCGCAGATCTGTACAGTTTGTCTGCTCACAAGATCCGTGGACCGAAGGGAGCAGGTCTCTTGTATGTGCGAAGTGGAGTGGAACTTACGCCACTCATGTCAGGGGGATCACAGGAGCAGGGTCTAAGAGCTGGCACGGAGAACGTGGCCTTGTTAGTAGGCATGGCAAAGGCCATGCGGATGGCAGCAGAAGGCCAGGTTAATTTTGCCCGTCGTACTCAGGTACTCCGTGATCGATTGATGGAAACGATACGTCACATTCCTGAATTTGAATTGAACAGTCGCACAGAGGGTGCCCCTCATATTGTGCACTTCTCCTATCCCGGGATGAAGGCAGAAGTGGCGCTGCACACCTTGGAGCAACTTGGCATAACCATATCCACCCAATCTGCCTGTTCTTCGCGTTCGGCTGAACCAAGTAGAGCTCTACTTGCGATGGGCAGAGATACAGCTTGTGCTGCTGGCGGATTGCGTATTAGTCTTGGAGATGAACATACAGAAGAAGATGTAGCCTCGCTTGAACGGGCTTTACATCAGATGGTGGCGCAGTTGCGACCCCTTGAAAGGCGGATGTGAATGGATATGAAATATGATATGCTGCTTCTCCGTTTCGGAGAGTTTATGTTAAAAGGAAAAAATCGTGCGCGATTCGAGAAAACGATCATTACACAGGTGAAAGCTTTACTTAAACCTTATCCAGGAGCAAGTCTTCGCAAAGAATATGGCCGTGTCTATGTGGATCTTGGCGGTGAATCACATACTGAACTGATTAAGGTGTTAAAGCGGGTATTCGGTGTGATGTCGATTAGTCCGGTTAAAGTTACTCCATCCGAGCTTGATGAGATTGTGAAAACCGCAGTTGCTTTTATGGACGAAAGGGAAGACGAATTTAAGGAAGGCACCACATTCAAGGTAAATGTAAGGCGGGTATGGAAGGAGTTCCCGAACTCTTCACATGAAATGAATCATCTGGTTGGTTCCCCGATCCTTCGGAAGTTCCAGCAATTGAGTGTTGATGTTCGTCAGCCTGATATTGAACTGCGAGTGGAAATTCGGGATCAAGGCACTTATATTTTCAATGAAACCATTCCTGCGGTGGGTGGGTTTCCGCTGGGGACGAATGGCAAAGCAATGGTACTGCTATCAGGTGGGATAGATAGCCCTGTTGCTGCCTGGTCTTCCATGCGTCGTGGACTCGAAGTGGAATGTGTACATTTTTACAGTTATCCGTTCACAAGCCAGCGGGCCAAAGAAAAAGTCATTGATTTGGCGCGTGCCCTTGCTGATCATGCAGGAACAATCAAGCTGCATCTGGTTCCATTTACGGAGATCCAAACGGCATTCACCCAACTGGGTCAGGACAATCTGATTATTACCCTAATGAGACGTTCAATGCTGCGAATTGCATCCAAACTTGCCGAGCGGGAGCGCGCACTAGCACTGATCACCGGGGATAGCCTGGGCCAAGTAGCGAGTCAGACTCTTCCGAGTATGAATGTCATTGGTCGTGCGACGGATCTGCCACTGTTGCGACCACTGGTTATGATGGATAAACAGGAGATCATTACCCTGTCCAAACAGATCGGAACGTATGACATATCGATTTTGCCATATGAGGATTGCTGTACTCTCTTTGTGCCAAAGTCACCTTCTACCAATCCCAATCTTCGGATTGTGGATAAAATTGAATCAACCATGAGCCATCTGCCAGAATGGGTCGACCAAGCGGTGGAATTAACAGAAACCATCACGCTGCACGCCGGTGAAACTTCTGTGGTAACGAATCAGTCAGGCGATCAAGGCATGAAGGATGACTGGTTCTAAACTCAATAAAAATGAGCATGGCTGACATAATAAGGGCTATGTTAACTGCAAAAAAGGACTGTCCGATAAAATATCGTTCAGTCCTTTGCTGTGTTCAGGAGCAATTATAAATTAAATAGCCTACGAATAGGAGCGTTGCTGTTCCCCGCCAGATCCCTTGTGACTCGAACTGCTGGAGCGTTTGCGATAACCTGCAAAGACTACGCCTGCGATAACCACAACGATGAAGAGAATTCGCAATGCCGGATGTTCAGTAAAGTAAGGCGAGAGTCGCTGCTCCTCGGTAATCATATTGGATGCCGTATACCCGAGAACGATGGCTCCGACATAGATGATCCAGGGAAAGTGATTAATGAGCTTGATAAACAGAGTGCTGCCCCAGACGATAATAGGTACACTGATCAGGAGTCCGAGAATGACAAGCACAAGATGCTGCTGCGCAGCTCCGGCAACGGCAATCACGTTATCGAGTCCCATGGCTGCATCTGCGATCACGATGGTACGAACAGCAGTCCATAAGGAAGTCCCCGCCTGAATATCATTGTGTTCATCTCCCTGATCCGCCAATAATTTATAGGCAATCCAGATCAGCAGTATGCCTCCCACCAGCAAGAGCCAAGGCACTTTAAGCAACCATAAAACAACAACGGTTGCCAAGATTCGAATCAGAAGTGCGCCGCCCGTTCCATATAGAATCGCCTTTTTCTGCACGGAAGGGTGCAAATTTCGAGCTGCAAGACCAATGACGATGGCATTATCTCCAGCCAGAATGAGATCAATAAAGACAACGTTCAGCAAAGCCAGCCAGAAAGCGGGGCTAAATAGCTCCATGTATTATGTCACTCCTTATATACGGTTCAATCATTAAGAATAGCATGGACAACTCTGACATACAAGTTAATGTGGGGGGATGAGGACATGGATACACTCTGGCTGTTGACTGAGATTTTAATGATCAATCTGGTATTGAGTGGAGATAATGCGGTTGTTATTGCGCTTGCCAGCAAGGATCTGCCACTGATACAACGCAAAAAAGCGGTATGGTGGGGAGCTTTTGGGGCGGTGCTGCTACGCTGTGTGTTAACCTTCGTCGCAGTGTTATTACTCGGGATTCCCTTTATCCAAGCGGCAGGTGGACTGTTGCTACTCTGGATTGCAGTGAAGCTACTGCTTCAAAATGAGGATGAAGTACATATTCGGGAAGCTTCTACGACGTGGAAAGCCATTCAAACCATTCTGATTGCCGATTTTGTAATGAGCCTGGATAACGTTTTGGCTATAGCGGCTTTGGCAGATGGAGATTTGGCTTTGATCGTCATCGGGATTGCAATAAGTATTCCCATTGTCGTATGGGGCAGTGGGCTAATTGTTGGTTTGCTCAAGCGATTTCCGATTCTGGTATTCGCCGGATCAGGCATTCTGGCTTTTACAGCTGGTGAGATGGTGATGAAAGACCCCAAGTTAGGAGAATGGTTGGGAGGAATGGCATCAGAGGTACACACGCTGTTGCCCGCAGCAATGGCTTGTCTTGTAATAGCGGTTGGAGGAGCCCATAAATTTGTGAGGAAGAACGCATAGTTTGACTATGGATAAAAGCTTGAACACAGGACCGCCCGAACCCTCAGGTTTAGGCGGTCCTGTGTTGAGCGAATACTCTTGCCATTAGAAGTTCCATTGGGCTAGTCATAAGTTGCACATTTTAGGGTAATACAGGTAAAGGGCACTTGCAAAGTGCGACATAAAGTATAGTTTTTTGCCGAAACATCAGATACACTAGAAGCAGGATAACAGGTTAGGAAATCAACAGTCAGCATGGATTGTAAATTGTTTATCAAAGAAATAAAGTACATAGCCATGGTATAAGAGGTGATTGCAGATGAGGATGAGAAATGAAAAAGCAATTGGCATATTTATTGTAGCTGCTGGAATTATTATCCTGCTCGGTAAGTTTGGTGTGTTTGGATTTATTGGTCGTAACTTCTGGCCTTTGCTGATCTTGCTGCCAGGTATAGCCCTTCATGCGTTATATTATGCGCGTATTTCACCGTCGTGGTCACTTGTTCCAGCCGGCATACTAACGGTATATGGTCTGTTATTCAGTATAACCAATACATGGGGTGCTGGACTGATGAGCAGGCTCTGGCCAGCAATTTTGCTTGGGATCGCCATAGGGCTGCTCGAATATGGAATGGCTGAGCGTCGAAGACCGGAATATGTATTACCTGCAGCTTTGATCCTTGGTGCGGTATCCATCATATTATTCGGATTTACCTTGCTGCAAACGGGAATAATCTATGTCCTTGCTGTTCTTTTGATCCTGAGCGGAGTCTGGTTATTGCTTGGACGAGGACGGCAAGGGAGAGGCTGGTAACATTCCCAATGGTCTTTTCGTGCGAAATATCTTGATTTTTACCTATAATAAACTATAATATAAGGGATATAGACATGCGTCGGGATATCACCGACGCTTATTTTGTGAGTAACCTGCGAAATTGCGGGAAGTTTAGTAGATAAGAATTGAAATTGGAAAGGATATGGATACAAACCATGCATTCAAGAGAACACATTCGCAATATTGCGATTATTGCCCACGTCGACCACGGGAAAACTACGCTCGTCGACAAGTTGCTCCAGCAATCCGGTACTTTCCGTGATCACGAAACGGTACAGGAGCGCGCAATGGACTCCAACGATTTGGAGCGTGAACGCGGTATTACGATTTTGGCCAAAAACACGGCTATAACTTATAAAGATTATCTGATCAACATTGTGGATACACCAGGACACGCCGATTTCGGTGGCGAAGTGGAACGTATCATGAAAATGGTTGACGGCGTATTGCTCGTTGTTGATGCTTATGAGGGCTGTATGCCACAAACGAAGTTTGTACTTCGTAAAGCACTGGAGCACAACCTGACACCTATCGTTGTTGTAAACAAAATTGACCGTCCAGCGGCTCGTCCGGCTGAGGTAATTGATGAAGTATTGGACCTGTTCATTGAACTGGGTGCCAACGATCAACAGCTTGAATTCCCTGTTGTATATGCTTCCGCATTGAACGGAACATCCAGCATGGAAAGTGATCCTGCTAAACAGGATGACAACATGGTGGCGATCTACAATACGATCGTTAGTCATATCCCACACCCTACCGAAAATGTTGAAGAACCACTTCAATTCCTCGTTACTTTGATGGACTACAATGAATACCTTGGCCGTATTGCCATTGGTCGTGTTAACCGCGGTGTGATCCGTCAAGGACAATCGGTAACGGTTATTATGCGTGATGGCAAGAGCAAAACTGCACGTATCGAGAAACTGTTCGGTTTCCAGGGTCTCAAACGTATTGAGACGGAAGAAGCAGGAGCAGGCGACATCGTTGCCATTGCAGGGATCAAGGACATCAACATTGGTGAAACCATTGCCGATCCGAACAATCCAGAAGCACTTCCAGTTTTGAAAATCGATGAGCCTACACTACAAATGACGTTCCTCGTGAACAACAGTCCATTCGCAGGTCGTGAAGGTAAATGGGTAACTTCCCGTAAACTTCGTGAGCGTTTGTTGAAAGAACTGGAAACTGACGTTTCCCTTCGTGTTGATGAAACGGACAGCCCGGATGCATTTGTCGTTTCCGGACGCGGTGAGCTTCACTTGGGTATCCTGATTGAGAACATGCGTCGTGAAGGATACGAGCTTCAAGTATCCAAACCAGAAGTTATCGTTAAAGAAGTTGACGGTAAGAAAATGGAACCTGTTGAGCGCTTGTTGATTGATATCCCTGAAGAGAGCATGGGTTCCGTAATGGAGAGCCTGGGTGCACGTAAAGCAGAGATGGTTAACATGGTTAACACAGGTAGTGGTCAAGTTCGTCTGGAGTTCCTGATTCCAGCACGTGGTTTGATCGGATATAGCACAAACTTCCTGACATTGACTCGTGGTTACGGTGTTATGAACCATGCATTTGACAGCTACGCTCCAGTAGTATCCGGTCAAGTGGGTGGACGTCACCAAGGAGTGCTGATCTCAACTGAAACGGGTACATCTACGTTCTACGGAATGATGGGTGTTGAGGATCGCGGAACGCTCTTCTTGGAGCCGGGTACTGAGATCTACGAAGGTATGATTGTTGGTGAACACACACGTGATAATGATATCGTTGTTAACATCTGCAAAGAAAAACAACTGACTAACGTTCGTTCTTCTGGTAAAGATGATACAGTTAAAATTAAAACTCCGATTATCTTCTCATTGGAACAGGCGCTTGAGTACCTGAATGAAGATGAATATTGTGAGATCACACCGAAATCCATTCGTCTTCGTAAGAAGATCCTGAATAAATCCGAGCGTGAACGTGCAGAAAAACAACGCAAAATGGCTTCCAAAGCCTAATAACAACAAAATAATTTATATAAGTTAGCATTTGATGGGCCCGGCTAGTAACGAGAGCTTGTACAACTAACGTAGTGTAGGGAACAGAATAGATTCTGAAGAAGCGAAGCGTTCGCCTTTATCCCCGGATTTTACCATTGAAAATGGATCAAAAAAATCTGGGGATAACAGCGATCGGAAGAACGAGCTGAGACCGAAACGGTCACGATGCACGTACTGGCTCTCTAAGTTGCTAAAGGGAGTTTCATCAACCAGTTAACTTATATTCTAGCATGAACACGAAAGGAGCTGGCTGTGCATGCAAGCATGGTTCGCATCACACCCGATCGTAGCCTACATCGTCATCTTTGTATTGATTACTTACGTATATAACAAGGTGTTTCGGGTACGTCAGAAATTGCCGCTTGGTAAGGAAATCGTTCTCTATATATTGATGGCGATGGGCACATTCATGCTTCTTATTTTTCAGATCGACAAGCTTCCCATCATTCAATGTTTGTTGGTTGCGGTTGGTTTGATGTTGTTAGTGAGAGTGCGTTATTTTATCGAAGGCCGTCAAAAGAAAAAAGCGGAAGCTACCGCTCGAAATTCATAAATCCTGTCTTGTACAGACCATCCGTTTTCCTTAGGGAAAGCGGTTGTCTTTTATTTAGACAAAAAACAGATGTGATAAAGGTGTTGAAGATATGAACTCAAATTCGAACGGACTGCCTCCACGGAGACAGGCACCAACGCAATCCGGTGCTTCTGGATCGAAGAATGGCAAGGGCAAGCAGCCTAAGAAGAAAAAGAGAATGAATGCTTTTGGCAGAATCTTTTTAAGTCTATTGGTTATTGCCATTTTGGTAGGTGGTGGATATGCGTACTGGGTATACAATCAAGTCGTGGATACAGGCATCGATAAACCGGTACCTCCCGGCATGTCAGCCACAACCAAACCGATCACGATGCTGTTATTAGGCACAGATAACCGTCCTGAAACGGGCACATATCTCTCGGATGTCGTAATGGTGGCTTCGTTGAATCCGGAGACCAAGACGGCAACCATTGTATCTTTGCCACGAGACACGCGTATTCAATTGGATGGGTACAAATCCAACAAGTTGAATTCCTATTATCCGAGGTTTAAAGCACAGGAAAAAACCACTGGTAAAAATGCAGAGGATCAGATGAAAGAAATGATGAGTAAGTATTTGGATGTAGATATTAATTATACAACCGTACTGAATTTCCAGGCTTTCCGTGACGCTGTTAATGCCGTGGGTGGCGTGGATGTGACTGTGGATAAAAATATGTGTTATAGAGATACAGCCGATGGGACAGATATCAATCTGGTCGCAGGCGCACAACATCTTGATGGTAAAGCGGCACTGGATTTTGTGCGTTACCGCAAATCCAATTGTAATCCGAAGACTGCTGAATCCAATGACTTTGACCGTAACAAACGTCAAAACCAAGTATTGAACTCCATGTTGGATCAGATGAAATCTCTTGGGGGCATTACGAAGATTAGCAAAGTGATTGGTGCAGTTGACAAGAACATGACGACAGATGTGGAATCAGAACAAATGAAAAACTTTATCTCGACGTATTGGAACATTTCCACCTCGGATGTACACTATACTCCGGTAACCGGAGAGTGGAGAAGTCCTTATGTGTATATTAATGAAACGGAACTCGCCAATGCGAAGCAGGCATTACAAGATACTCTTTCAGGTAAGGTAACCACTTCAACTTCGAGTGAATAATCTTCATTCTTTTGGGATTGGAAGCACATTAATTCGTATGCTATAATAATATAAACCAAGTTTAAGAATTGCATAAAGAAGGTTAGGGGGCTGGTTGAATGTCCGAAGCCGTCACACAATTAACTGAATCTCTTTTACAGCAATTCAAGAATGAGACCTTTGTGCTGCTGAGCACAGTGGATGTAGAATCCGGAGGTCCGACTTCAACAGCCATCTCCTGGATTTATGCGGAGAATGCTTCTACTTTTCGTTTAGCGATCGATCATCGTTCGCGCTTAGTGAATAACATGATGACTAACCCGCTCATTACGATTACTGTCTTTGGAGAAGAGACAGTGTACGCAGTGAACGGACGTGCTGCGGTACGACAAGATCCGCTGCAGGATGTTCCATTTAATATGTGCTGTTTCGACATTACGATTGAAGCGGTGAGGAATGCTCTGTTTTACGGCGCTCAACTGTCCTCCGTGCCTCAATATGTCAAAGTATATGATCAGCGTGCTGCTGAAAAATTAGATGGGCAGGTTTTTGCTGCCATGAAAAAAGCCTAGTGAGAGATCACTGGGCTTTTTGTTGTCTTTTGTCTGATGAATGCAGCTGCTGCATTTGTTGTTTTTGATTCACGTGTTCATCCGGATTTTGACGGACTTTGACGTCTTTCGGGAGTTGAGGGATAATTCGTCCCACCATGTCAGCGAGTTCTGAAGCAAAACCGGATATGGGGTGCCCTTGACGGATATGTTCACCAATCTCTTTAATTCGTTCAGTGACATCGGCATCAGCAGTAACAATGGAATCTACACCTTCGGGATCTTTACGAAGCGCTTCGGCAACAGCGTATTTGATGGTACCTACCCGAGCACGTTCCAGTTCACCATCAACATCAATACCGACCACAGCCGTATTACCGAGTATAACGCAGTTCGCATCTTTAACACCTTCCACTTGCTTGGCAAGTGCTTTAAGGTGATTGATTCGTTTTTCATTTGGCATCCGGCCACTCTTTGCATCATCCGCAATGTTGGTATCGTGGACTTCACCTGTATTTTCATTAAGACGGTCCAAACGTGAAGGATTCAACCGATCTTCCTGTGCATCGAGCATGTGAGATCCTTTCCTTTGATCTTGCTGAGTTGTAATATTTCCTCCGTAGCTTCTTGGATGTGACGTATGCGGTTCCTGAGAAGCGTTACGAGTGGTACTATTGCAACCTGTAAGTATAAAGATCAGAAGCAGCGTGCAAACCCATATTTTCATAAATGTTCATCCTTTCTTGGAGTTTTTCAGAATGGTTGACAATTATTTTGCCCTAGTCGAATACATTTATGTATGGGATCATGATTGTCCATGCCGCTGCTGAAAGATCACACTATCCATGCCTTTAACGACGCCGCTTTGGAGGGGATTGAATGAAAAAGATTTTTGTATTGGATACCAACGTGCTTCTGCATGACCCCAATGCCATATTTGCCTTTGAGGAACATGAGGTAATCATTCCCGCGGTTGTATTGGAGGAGATCGACTCCAAAAAAAGAAATGCCGATGAAATTGGGCGTAATGCCCGTAATGTATCCAGACTGTTGGATGGATTACGTGAGCTGGGTCACCTGCACAGTGGGGTACCTTTGGCTAATGGAGGTAACCTGAAAGTAGAGCTGAATCATCGGAGTTTCGTAAAAGTTCAGGAAATGTTTGGTGAAGTATCCAACGATAATCGAATTCTGGCTGTCGCACTAAATTATCAGATCGAAGAGAATGAAAAGGAAGTAGTCGAACGTCAGGTCGTGCTTGTCAGTAAAGATGTTCTTGTGCGTATCAAAGCGGATGTACTTGGTCTGTTTACACAGGATTACTTATCAGATCGGACGGCAGGACTCAGCGAGTTATATCTAGGTTATACGGCCCTAAAAGTTCATCCGTCAGTGATTGATGAGTTTTACACATATCGTTTTTTACCAATCAAACCGCTACAGTTGTCTTACTCGTTATATCCGAATGAATTCGTCATTCTCAAGGATGAGATGGGAACCAATAAATCGGCTTTACTTAAAGTGAATACAGAGGGAACAAAGCTGGAGCCGCTTTTCCTCAGTAATGATAATGTCTGGGGCATTAGCGCACGTAACGCACAACAACGCATGGCACTGGAACTGCTTTTGAATGACGACATCCCGCTTGTTACCATTACCGGTAAAGCTGGAACAGGGAAAACCTTGCTGGCACTTGCAGCAGGTCTGCTTAAGGTAGAGGATGATCATAAATACAAAAAACTGTTAATCGCTCGTCCTGTCGTTCCTATGGGGAAAGATATCGGTTACTTGCCTGGTGAGAAGGAAGAAAAACTTCGTCCATGGATGCAGCCGATTTATGATAATCTGGAGTTTTTGTTTGACACCAAAAAAGCCGGGGATATCGATAAAATTCTAATGGGGCTTGGCAGTATTCAGGTGGAGGCATTAACGTATATTCGTGGAAGATCGATACCTGGACAGTTTATCATCATTGATGAGGCTCAGAATCTGTCCCGCCATGAAGTGAAGACCATTGTATCCAGGGTCGGTGAAGGCAGTAAAATTATTTTGATGGGTGACCCCGAACAGATCGACCATCCGTATCTTGATTCCGCCAGTAACGGTCTAACGTATATCGTGGAACGGTTCAAGCAAGAGGGAATCAGCGGACACATTATGCTCGAAAAAGGAGAGCGGTCCAAGCTGGCACAGCTTGCGGCTGATTTATTGTAAAATTCAGGGGATTTATTTCCCGGAAAATGTTGTTATTGAAGCCGGCTCTTGGAGCCGGCTTTTTTGCTGAAAAATTAAGAAAGCGTTATTGCACAGAACTCGATATGCTCGTAGTATGCAAAAATCCGAAAAAGTGTTTTTCGGCAGGGTAGGACAAGAGTACTACTTATTTGTTACAATAATTGCTGCAGGAAAAAACTAGGTGAACAAGGAGGGAAGTTAATGAAGCGTAAACATCAGGTTGTTTTGTTCGCGGTATTGCTGCTTTCGTTAACGATCTTGTCACCGAGTTTTGACTTTAGAGGTTCGCAGCTCAATCAGGAACAAGAGAAGGAGAAAGATGCTTTTCCGGGTAATTCATCACGTAATGAAGATGCTCAATCTCCGCTGGAGATTGTGGTTGCCATGTCGGATGAAGAGTTCCAAGCCTTTCAAAAGTTAGCCAAAGAAGTTGCTGCTTCCCAACTGGTAGAGATTAATCTTCGGAATGAGAAGCCGGATACATATAAGCGTGTTTTGGATCTTGAATTTTCACTAGGAGAGAACGGGGATGTTGTTCTGCTTGATAGTGAGGAAGTGCAATACTATGCTCAAAAAGGGTACCTTTATCCGTTAAACGGAACAACATTATCGAAGTCGCTTGGAGATACAGTAGTTGGATTACGGGGAATGACAGAGTGGAATGGTTATCAATGGGGAATGCCTTTTGATTTTGATCCGTACATTCTGGCTGCACAATCTTCATTTCTGAAGAGAGCTGGAATGGAGTCATTACCTCACAATAAAGATCAGTGGGTCAAACTTACTCAACAAGCCAATGCCGAAGGAATCCCTTTAATTACAATGAACATCAATGATATGTACGGGACAAATGCGTGGTTAAATCATCTTGAACCGAGAATGGCGCCTGATCAAGTTAATCAAACGCCATTAGATTCGCAACCGGGAGACCTCCAGCAGGGGATTCAATTGATGAATCACATTCAACCTCATATAATGGTCCAGTCTACCTATCCGATGTTCTCATCAACTGCTGACGAGACTAACATACCAATGGTTGTATCCTTGTTATCTCAATTATTAAGTGCAGATCAAGCGAGTACCGTTCATAAAGATTCTTTGGAGCGCATTTCTTTTGAATCCTTGGAAACAGTAAGCTCCAGAAGCCTTGTCATTACTTCGGGTTCGGTTGAGGCTGAGGAGGCCAGTAGATGGATTGAAGGCATGACGTCCGCTCCTTTACAGTTAAAATGGTACCAACAGGTCAACCGTTTGCCTGCAAAGCAACAGGAACTGGATTTGGAGTCCGAGAAACTTACTGGACGTTATGAAATGACAAAGAGACATTCCTGGTTCTCAACAACCCAAGATGCCCCTGCGTCAACGACAGAAAGTCTTGCTCTAATCACTCGTTTTCATAAAAAGGTACAACAATTCTTAAAGGGAGAGATTACAGCGAATCAATACGTAAATAGTATTAGAACAAGCTCTTTAAAATGATATAGCTAGTTTAACTTCCAGTATGCCTTCACTTGTTGAAACATCCGTTGCTTTGACGAAAGACAGGATTTTCTGTGGATAGAATCCAAGGTCGAATTCTCTTTCCAGCATTCGGCGGGTGGTGTCGGGCAATTCAAGCTGATTAAATACTAGTTTGTCTACATGAAAACGAATGGAGTTCTGAGGTTCATTTTCTACCGTATAATGTCCTTCAATGCTTAATTGCAACTGATCCCGCTGACCGGATGCGATAATCTTATCCTGATTAAACTGAAAGGCAAAGTCTTCAAAGATAGGATTTTGCGAACGTAAAAATGCGTTAAGCTCATCCTGCCCAATACGAATCGTATACGTTGTTCCAGTTGTGGATATGCCTCCGTTTTGTTTTTGTATAAAATCAGGCAGGTTCTGCATGGCAGATGCCAATGCTTTGAAATATCGTTTCACCTCATAGATGCCGATATTCTCCCAATAGAGAGTTAATTCATCCATTAGTTTCTGAATCGCCGCCGCATCTCCGCTGGTGGCTATTTGGGCATCTACTTCTTTTTGCAAGGCGACTACACGTTCCCGCTGGTTTTGAAGATTAGTCTTCATTTCGGTTAGTTCTGCTGTAGTCTGACGAATCTGAGTGGAAGTCTGTTGCAGGTTGCGATACCGGTCCTGATACTTGTCCAGCACAGCCTGATCCCGTCCAATAATAATCTGATAATAATCATACAGTACAAACAGGTCTTTGAATGACCGGGCCCCCAGGACCGTCATAAGAAGACTGTCACGTTCTCCAGTATAGTAGGACCTCACTACAGCTCCGGCCCGATCTTGCTGAATATGTATCTGTTCTTCCTGATCCTGAAGTTGGACGGATAATCTCTCGTATTGTTGAGCCAGCTGCTTCTGTCTGCCTGCGATACGTTCAATTTCATGATCGATTTCGACGATGGATAGACTTTTTTGCAATATTTCACGTGTATCCTCAGATGAAGGCTCTCCATAGGCATAGTTTGAGGGTAGTTGCAGAAATACAATGATGCATAATATAAATGCGGCAATGCCGTTATGACGTCTCAACGATCATTCTCCTTTCCACTTCTTCAATGACAATAGTACAGGCTAGTTGTCTTCCAGACAATATATGAAACAAATACGTGAATTATCCTTAGAGGTTAAATAACACCATGAACAACCATTTAATCTGAACACAACAAAAAAGTAACCCGACAGATATCGGATTACTTTGATGCTGCAGGTGGATTATAGCGGCAAACCCATTTGGAATACGGTCCAGTAGCTGAACCCCGTGAATGTGACGATCATATAACCCCAGAAGAGCAATATGTACGTTCTTTCAGTAAATTTCAAGTATCCCAAAATGACAAAAAACGCAGTCTGCAGGAAAAAAAGCAAAGCCATTTCGACCAGATCTCCCGCAAAAGCCATCAGGCCAATCGCAAGCGTGAAGAACCCGAGTACCCGAAACATGCGTGCCACGGTAAATCCTCCTCTCTAAGTACGATCATAGATTGTCTACACAACATTATACCGGGAAAGGAAAAACGTGTAAACAAATTTGGATATGAAAGCGAATTCTTTTTTTGCTCAAATGAAGTATAAAGAGAGAAGTTTTACTTGTGTCACGTATGAGCAAGCCTGAATGTGGAAATACATTTTAGTATGAAATCAATTCTATGAACTCTATGAGAGGCATAAGAATGAATGAAGCAGCTTTTATACCTAATTCACATACCGGGCTTCCGGTAATGCGGACGGTTATTTTAGGATGTTGTTAGGAGGGTATTATAGCATGACTGCAGTGAGACAGGATGCTTGGAGTACAGAGGACGATTTGATATTAGCTGAGGTTACTTTGCGTCATATTCGGGAAGGCAGTACACAATTGGCCGCTTTTGAAGAGGTAGGCGAAAAAATAGGCAGAACATCTGCCGCATGCGGTTTTCGCTGGAACAGTTGTGTACGTAAAAAGTATGAGTCTGCCATCAGTAACGCCAAGGCACAACGGCAAAAACGAAGTTATCTCAGAAAGCAGCCAACGATGCTCGGACCACAGGTTGCTGCATTGTCTACACTGGACACTGAAGAACATCTGTACAAATCAGATGGGATCTCGGACGATTCATTATCGATGGATGCAGTCATTCGCTTCCTGCGACAATGGAAGGGAACCGTGCAGGAGAGTAATCGTCAACTCAAGATGCTGGAGAAGGAGCTTCGGGAGAAAGAAGATGAATTGCTTGAACTGCGTCTTGAGAATGACCGTCTCTCCAAGGAAGTGAATGAAGTACAAACGGATTACCGCGTGGTGAACGACGACTACAAAGCTTTGATTCAGATTATGGATCGTGCTCGCAGACTTGCATTTTTGTCCGAAGAAGAAGAAGAACTCAAGACACGTTTCAAGATGGATGCCAACGGGAATCTGGAACGAATTGAATAGCAAGTACAGACGTCTGATTTGTGAGAGTCAGGTATGAACCCGTCACACCTCCGTTACATAACGGCAGGTATGACGGGTTTTTAGTTTAGTGTTTTTGTTCTATTATAGATAAGGGAAGCGTAACTACTGAAGCGGATAGGAGTGCATGATATGATCATTGACATCGTTGGAGCGGGGGCGCTGGGTCTATTATATGGCGGGAAACTGCTGTTGACAGGTAACCAGGTCAGATTCTGGACTAGAACAACGGCTCAGGCAGACCTTCTCAATCATGATGGAGTAACCCTTGTGGAACGAGGCAAGGAGATACATATTCTACCGGATCAAATACATGTGAAACCCATAAGTGAGCTGACTGACACATGGAAGAACACGCCAGGAGAATGGTTACTGCTCATGGTTAAGCAGACAGGCATTGATGATTTCATTCATGAGATTAGTCCATTGCAAGATCATATGCTGAATATCGCTTGTTTTCAAAATGGGATGGGCCATCTGGAAAAACTTCATGCTGCTATGCCAAATTCGCTTCTCTGTAGTGCGGTTACAACAGAAGGTGCGAAGCGTTCACAGCGTCAGGTGACTCGTGCAGGGGCGGGTGAAACCAGGTTGGGAAATCATAATACACATATAGAAGCTTCTATCTCTATAGAGGAAAAAGGAATATTTACTCTTTCAAGAGTCCTGGAGCAGGCAGGATTTGACTGTACAGTGTCGAATGAAATCGATAAGCTGATATACAGGAAACTATTAATTAACGCAGTCATTAACCCGCTTACAGCGTTATGGCGAATCCCGAACGGAGAATTGATCACCACGGAAGAACGCAAGAGGCTAATGCGGCAGTTATATGAAGAAGTATTGTTAGTCTACTCTGAACGCGGAATATGTATGGATCAGGATATGTGGGATCAATTGATATTAGTCTGTCGTTCGACTGCAACGAACACTTCTTCCATGCTTGCAGATGTTCTCGCTGGACGTGGTACAGAAGTCGGATCAATTAACGGACATATTGTAAGGATGGCACAAAAGTCGGGCCTTACTGCACCTACACATGAACTACTGCTTCATCTGATTGAAGGAATGCAACCGGAAGGAGTGAATTAATGGGACTTTTTATCGTGCTGAGTATATTACCTTTTTTTCCGTTCTTTCTCGTCTATTGGGGCATGTACTTATGGAAAAAAGACAAGCGCACAGCATTGCGGACGGCAATGGATGTAACCACCTTTTTCCTTGTATTTTCAGTATCGGCGTTATTCAACTTAACATTTGATTCGAATTTTGGTTTTTATCTGACATTATTACTCATACTACTAGCACTTGGATTCATCGGGGGAGCGCAAAATCGACTAAAGGGGAAGGTGGATGGGGGTAGAATGTTCCGGGCCGTTTGGCGCATGGCTTTTGTAATCATGAGTTTCGGATACATTTTGTTTACTTTATTTGGATTATTTAGATACTTCATGCAACAGATGTAAGGATACATAACGCAAAAGAGCTGAAAAATGTGTCGATTTTGTCGAAAACTGAAAAAAACATTACTTTCTGAAAAAGTAATGTAGATTTTTTTGACCGGTGGTTGTATAATCTATAAACATATAAACCATATCAATTTAGGGGGAACGTGTTAGATGAAAAGGAAAAGTCTATTAGTCCTTTTGACGCTGATTCTGGCGTTCGGTACCGTACTTGCAGCGTGCGGATCGAAAAACGAAGGCACAGGTAACACCGATACTGGTTCTGCAAGCGAAGGAAATGGTCTTGCTAAAGATCAAATCCTGAAAATTAACCTGTCAGCTGAACCTCCTACGTTGGACCCGGCTCAAGCAAAAGACAGCCAAACCAACACAGTTCTGAAGTTCTTGTATGAAGGTCTTGTACGCATCGATGCTGACGGTAAAGAACAAGCGGGCGTAGCTAAAGACTGGACAATCTCCGAAGATGGTTTGAAATATGTTTTCAACCTGAACCCGGATGCTAAATGGAGCAATGGTGATGCAATCACTGCCGAAGACTTTGTTCGTTCTTGGGAACGCGCTTTGAAACCGGAAACAGCTTCTCCATATGCATACCAATTGTACTACATCAAAGGTGCTGAAGGTTACAACCTGAGCAAAGACGAAACATATAAAGGTACTAAAGTTACAGACTTCTCTCAAGTAGGTGTTAAAGCTACTGATGAGCACACGCTTGAAGTAACGTTGGAAAACCCAACACCTTACTTCTTGGGTCTGACAGCATTCTACACGTACTACCCAGTACATGCATCTGCTGATACAAATGACAAATTCTTCACAGACTACAAAAACATGATCGTTAACGGACCATTTGTAATGGATCAATACTCTAAAGGTCAAAAAATTGTTGTGAAGAAAAACGATGGTTACCATGCAGCTGCTGACATTAAACTGGCTGAAATCGATATGTCTTTGACAAACAGCAGTGCTTCCGAACTGCAAGCTTACAAATCAGGACAATTGGACTACACTGGTGCACCTAACGGTGAAATCCCATCCGACCAAATTCCTTCTGTAAAAGCGGAATTGCCGGACGAGTTCAAAGCTACTGGTATTGCAAGTACGTACTACTACCAGTTCAACGTAAATGAAGCACCATTCAACAACGTTAAAATCCGTAAAGCATTTGCAATGGCAATTCAACGTCAACTGATTGTTGACAAAGTAACACAAGGTGGTCAAATTCCAGCATTCGGCTTTGTACCTCCAGGTATTCGTGGTGAAAACGGCGAATTCCGTGATGAGCACAAAGACGATTACTTCACAGAAAATGTGGATGAAGCTAAAAAATTGCTTGCTGAAGGTATGAAAGAAGAAGGTTACACTACATTGCCAGCTGTTACTTTGATCTACAACACAAGTGATGGTCACGCGAAAATCGCTTTGGCAATTGCTGATATGTGGAAACAAAATCTTGGTGTTGATGTGAAAACAGAAAACCAAGAGTGGGGCGTATTCCTTGAGAACCGTCAAAACCAAAACTTCCAAGTAGCTCGTGCAGGTTGGTCTGCTGACTACAACGATCCATACAACTTCTTGGAAATGTGGACTACTGGAAACACAAACAATGATTCCAAATTCAGCAACGAACAGTATGACAAAGATGTTAAAGAAACTGTAAAATCCGCTGATCCAGCTGCACGTATGGCTGCATTTGCTGACGCTGAGAAAATCCTGATTCAAGATGAAATGGGCGTTATGCCGATCTATTACTACACTAACGTATCTTTGACTAAGCCTTACCTGAAAGGCGTACAACTTGATTTCAGTGGAGCTATTGACTTCACTCGTGCATATCTGGAAGAGAAATAAGTTGTTCTGAAGTCTAATATGATTACTTCGGGATATATATGTGGAATTCCATATATATCCCGATTTTTTTGTATGTGCACCGATTTTCCTTATAATTCTTGAAATTTCCGATAAATGGATTGGACTTTATTTCTGTCTAATTCTACAATCGATTTGTATACAAAATATTGTTTGTGGAGGTGTGCAAGGGTTGGTTAAGTATGTGTTGAAAAAACTACTATTTATGCTGCTATCGCTTTTCATACTCGCATCTGCAACCTTCTTCCTGATGAAGGCTATTCCGGGTGACCCTTTTACATCCGAGAAGAAAGTATCGCCTGAAATTCGGGTCTTGCTGGAACAGAAGTATGGATTGGACAAACCGATGTATGAACAATACCTGAAGTATATGGGTGGAATCCTTAAGGGAGATTTCGGAGTCTCAATGAAATATCTCAATCGAGATGTAGCCGGAATGATCGGCGAAACATTCACCGCTTCGCTGAAGCTTGGAGTGTTTGCAATTGTTATCTCCATTATCGTAGGTGTTTTGCTGGGCCTTATTGCTGCAGTATACCACCGTAAACTCATTGATGATATCACAATGGTCCTCGCTGTCATAGGTATAGCTGTACCGAGCTTCTTGCTTGCGTCACTATTGCAGTATCTCTTTGCTACTAAATTAGGCTGGTTTAACGTTATGGGCTTTGATGGTCCATTGGATTACGTTCTTCCGGTTGCAGCGCTATCTGCATCTCCGATTGCTTTTATCGCTCGTTTGACGCGTTCGAGCATGCTTGAAGTTTTACATGCAGATTATATCAAAACAGCTAAAGCCAAAGGTTTAAAATGGCCTGCAATTATGTTTAAACACGTTGTAAGAAACGGTATTCTACCGGTAGTAACTTATGTTGGTCCAATGACAGCGAATATCATCACAGGTTCCGTTGTAATTGAACAGATCTTTAACATCGGGGGAATTGGTAAAGTATTCGTAGAGAGTATCACAAACCGTGATTACACTATGATCATGGGGATTACGATTTTCTATGGTATCCTCCTGATGTTGGCTCGTTTCTTTACGGATATCGCTTACGTGCTGATTGATCCTAGAATTAAGCTGGAAAGCCGGAAGGGGGCATAACGTTGTCTGGCACGAATAATAAAAAGAATGAAACGGCGAACACGAACCTGACTAGTCAGGCAGCGGTTAAACCGCAAGAAAGTGTATCCCTTTTTAAAGATGCCATGTACAGACTTGCAACCAATAAGGCTGCTATGATAAGTCTGGGTGTATTGGTTCTTGTCGTGATTTTCTCTTTGATTGGTCCAACATCTTTGTTTACAAGTTATAATTATTATTCCAATGATTTGTTGAATGCCAATGCAGCGCCGAGTGCAGAGCACTGGTTCGGTACGGACGAGCTTGGTCGTGACGTGTGGGTAAGAACTTGGGTAGGAGCACGTGTATCCCTTACTGTAGGTTTGGCCGCAGCCTTGATTGACCTTGTTATCGGGGTTATTTATGGAGCGATCATGGGTTTCTACGGTGGACGTGTAGATGGAATTATGAACAAATTCTCCGAAATCCTCTATTCCCTGCCGTACATGCTCGTTGTTATCTTGTTGCTGGTTGTATTGGAACCAAGTCTGACAACGATTATCATTGCCCTCACCATCACAGGCTGGATCAGCATGTCATGGATTGTGCGTGGTGAGATTATGCAACTCAAAAACAGAGACTTTATTCTTGCTGCAAGGTCCATGGGAGCAAGCACAGGGCGTCAATTGTTCCGTCATTTGTTGCCAAATGCAATAGGACCGATTCTTGTAACATTGACGTTGTCTATTCCAAATGCAATCTTTGCCGAAGCGTTCCTGAGCTTCCTTGGATTGGGTGTATCAGCACCAAGATCTTCACTTGGTTCTATGATCAATGATGCACTTACAGGCTGGACGCTATTCCCGTGGCGGATGTGGTTCCCAGCAGGTCTGATGGTTCTTACAATGCTTGCATTTAACTTGCTCGGAGACGGTCTGCGTGACGCACTCGATCCGAAATTACGTAAATAGAAACAGGAGGTGGGATTATGGAGCCGATTTTAACTGTCAAAGACCTGAGTGTGTCGTTCTCAACACGTTCTGGTGAATTTGATGCCGTTAAACATGTGAGTTTTGAACTTGGCAAAGGAGAGACGCTGGGGATCGTAGGTGAATCGGGCAGTGGTAAGAGTGTTACCGCCCAAACCATCATGAAATTGATTCCCTCCCCGCCTTCGAAGGTCAAAAGCGGAGAAATTACTTTTCACGGGCAAGACCTGCTGAATAAGACAGACAAACAAATGGAAGCGATTCGTGGTAAAGATATTGGTATGATCTTCCAAGATCCAATGACTTCTTTGAATCCTACCATTAAAGTTGGTAAACAAATTACTGAAGTATTGCGCAAGCATCAGAACATGTCCAAACAAGCTGCGAATAAAGCTGCTTTGGAGATGCTGGAACTTGTAGGTATTAAAAATGCGGCTATTCGCATGAATCATTATCCTCACCAATTCTCTGGTGGTATGCGTCAGCGTGCCATGATTGCGATCGCGCTTGCATGTCGTCCATCCCTTCTGATTGCGGATGAGCCGACAACTGCACTTGACGTTACCATTCAGGCTCAAATTCTGGATGTCATGAAAGACATGCAGCAAAAGCTGGGAACATCGATCATGCTGATCACGCATGACCTTGGTGTCGTAGCGGGTATGTGTGACCGTGTTGTTGTTATGAAGGAAGGCGAAGTTGTTGAAACAGGAACAACTGCTGAAATCTTTAGTAACCCTCAACATCCATACACCATTAAATTGCTGAATGCTTTGCCTCGTCTGGACGAGCCCAAAAAGGAAAAACCAGCTCCGGCTGGTATTATCAAAGGTAGCAATAAGCCTCTGGTACAAGTGAAAAACTTGAAACAGTACTTTAATTTGGGTAAAGGTAACATTCTCAAAGCGGTCAATGACGTAAGCTTTGATATCTTTGAAGGTGAAACGCTTGGCGTTGTAGGCGAGTCCGGCTGTGGTAAATCCACAACAGGTCGTACCATTCTGCGTCTTTATGAGCCAACTGGCGGAAATGTTAACTTCAACGGAACGGATATCTACAAGTTGTCCCCGCGCAAAATGAAAGAAATGCGTAAAGATATGCAGATGATTTTCCAAGATCCATATGCATCTCTTAACCCGCGTTTCAACGTTATGGATATTATCGGGGAGTCCCTGGATATTCATGGCCTGGCTTCCAGCTCCAAAGAGCGCAAGAGAAGAGTGGAAGAGCTGCTTGATCTGGTAGGTCTGAATCCAAGTCATGCACTTCGTTATCCACATGAATTCTCCGGTGGTCAAAGACAACGGATCGGGATTGCGCGTGCACTTGCTGTAGACCCTAAATTCATCATCTGTGATGAGCCATTGTCTGCACTGGATGTATCCATTCAGGCACAGGTCGTTAAATTGCTTGAAGAACTTCAGCAACGTCTCGGCTTGACATACCTGTTCATTGCGCATGACTTGTCAATGGTTAAACATATCAGTGACCGTGTCGCTGTAATGTACATGGGTAAAGTGGTTGAACTCGCAGAAAGTGAAGAACTGTATGCGAATCCTGTCCATCCTTACACCAAAACATTGCTTTCCGCGATCCCTGTACCTGATCCGGAAGTGGAAGCGAACAAACGTCGCATCTTGCTGCCAGAAGAGCATATGAGCCCGATTCAGAATGGATCTGGTGGTCCTGCAAATGATCCGTACAACCTGGAAAATGCTCAATTGATTGAGGTTTCCAAAGGTCACTGGGTTGCAGAACCTTACGTATAATAGGAATATTAAAGCGATATGCTATTATTGATGTATTAAATGCCGCCGACTCGTTCGGCGGTTTTTTTCGTATTTTAATCACTTTCTTTTGACGAAGCGGCCTTGAATTCGGTACAATCAAGAAAGGCTCTTTGAAGCAGAATAGGAGGCAGACCTCATGAACGGTATTACCGAGGCACTCCGCAGCGGATCAAAACTTGCAGAAGATTATATCTGTTCAAGAGATGCTGCGCGTGGCCTTTACGAGTATGACATTCGCTGGGAATCAGGACTTCAGGCGCGTGCCGAGTGGCTGGACCAATCGGAGAACACACGTATTGATCGTCGTGATCTGGCAGAGTATTTACGTATATATAATAAGCGGGTGAACGACCATGAAGAGGTTCATGCGTCCATCACACGTCTTGCAGAACAAGATGCACTGGTGGTTACAGGAGGACAGCAGAGCGGTCTGCTCACCGGACCACTGTTCGTCATATACAAAGCCGCCAGTGTAGTGGCAGCTGCGCGTGAAGCGGAAGATAAACTTCAACGCCCGGTAGTTCCTGTATTTTGGATTGCCGGTGAAGACCACGACTGGGATGAAGTTAACCATACGTACCTGCCTGATCATCAGGGAGATATGAAGAAGATCAAGTTACAGGGACGATTCGCAGGAAGGGATTCTGTGAGTAATGTTCATGTGGATACGCAGCAGTGGATGAATGTACTCGAACAGGTGGAACATCTGCTACCTGATACGATACATAAACCAGGATTGATGAAATGTATCACGGAGATTCATCAATCCAGTTCAAACCTGAGTGACGCATTTGCCCGCATGATATCTGCCTTGTTTGCTAGCAGTGGACTTGTTTTGATGGATGCAGCCGATCCAGAGTTACGCAGGTTGGAACAGCCCGTGTTTGAGCGGTTGATACGCAAAAATGATGTACTGCGCAACGCGTACACACAAGGAGCGTCGCTGGTACAACAAGCGGGTTATGCTATGCCTGCCGAAGTAGCGGAGGATGGAGCAAATCTGTTCTACATTCATGAAGGTACGCGGCTGCTACTGTTGTTGAAGGACGGTTTGTATAGTGATCGCAAAGGTTTGCTTTCTTTCACGGAGGAGCGTTTGCTCCAGGAACTGGAAGAACATCCGGAGCGCTTCAGTAACAACGTATTGACGCGACCTTTAATGCAGGATTCCGTGCTGCCTGTAGCCGCTGTGATTTTGGGGCAGGGTGAAATTGCATATTGGGGTTTGACTCGGGAAGCATTTTGTCAGTTCGGACTGCAAATGCCCATTCTGTTGCCGCGGTTGTCCTTCACCATTGTGGAAGATATTCATCACAAACATATGAAACAATATGGGCTTTCTTTTCAGGATGTACAATATCATTTGGAAGAAAAGAAGGAGCAGTGGCTCGCACAACAGGAGACGTTCCAGGTAGATGAGCAGTTTGACAAGGTTCAGGAAGCGTTTCTTGATCTGTATGGACCATTGCTAGATGAGATCGCGGAGATTCATCCAGGGCTGGAACGAATTGGCGACACCAATTTGAGTAAAATCAACGAGCAAATGCAGTATCTGAAACAGCAGACTCACAAAGCCATTGAAGATAAACACAATGTGAGCCTAAGGCACTGGAACGGCATTCAAAACTCCTTATTTCCAACGGGCAAACCACAGGAACGAGTACATAATGCACTCTTTTACCTGAATCGTTATGGCTCCGAGTGGATCGAAGAACTGATTAAGGCCTCAAGCGAATTCCTTGGAGAGCACAAGGTTATTGCACTATAGAGCCCTTTATAATAGAAGAAACACATAAACAAGGAGGATATGGAATGACTACACCTGCGTTGCAAAATAGTATCGTTAAAGATATGGGACTCGCTTCAGAGGGTCATCTTAAAATAGACTGGGTAGAGGCACATATGCCGATATTAAACCGCATTCGTCGCCAGTTCGAACAGGATCTGCCTTTCAAAGGTTTGAAGGTTGCGATTTGTCTTCATCTGGAGGCAAAAACAGCTTACTTGGCAAAAGTGATCCAAGCGGGTGGGGCGGAAGTAACGATTACGCACAGTAACCCATTGTCTACACAAGATGATGTCTGCGCAGCATTAGTGGAAGACGGTGTTACCGTATATGCGAAATACAATCCGGAACCTGCGGAATTCAAATCTCTGCAACTGCGTGCGCTTGAAGTGAAGCCTGATCTCATTATTGATGATGGCGGAGACTTTGCAACCATTATTGCAGCCGAGCGCCCTGACCTCGCAGCAACAATTCGCGGCGGAGCAGAAGAAACGACAACGGGTATTATTCGTTTGAAAGCATTGGCGAAAGAAGGCCAATTGAAGTTTCCAATGGTTGCAGTTAATGACGCATACTGCAAGTATCTGTTCGATAATCGCTACGGTACAGGACAGTCTGCATTCGATGGGATTATTCGTACAACCAACTTGGTTGTCGCTGGTAAAAACGTAGTGGTAGCAGGTTATGGCTGGTGTGGTAAAGGTGTAGCGATGCGCGCCAAAGGTCTTGGAGCGAATGTGATCGTAACCGAGATTGATCCAATCAAAGCGGTAGAAGCACATATGGACGGGTTCCGTGTCATGACGATGGTGGAAGCAGCCCAATTGGGTGATTTCTTTATCGCAGTTACAGGCAATAAGGATGTTATCACGGGCGAGCATTACGATGTGATGAAGGACGGAGCAATCCTGAGTAATGCAGGTCACTTTGATGTTGAAGTGAACAAACCTGAACTGGCTAAACGTTCGGAATCGATTCGCACAGTTCGCCGTAACATTGAGGAATATCGTTTCAAAGACGGTCGCAAAATGTACCTTCTTGCAGAAGGTCGTCTCGTGAATCTAGGTGCAGCAGATGGTCACCCTGCCGAAATCATGGATACGACGTTTGCTCTGCAGGCTCTGGGCCTGCGTTATGTGAGTGAGAACTATGCGGAGTTAGGTAAAAACGTTGTTAATGTACCTTATGAAATTGACCAACAGGTTGCCAGCTATAAACTGGAAAGTTTGAATATTGGTATCGACTCTTTGTCGGCTGAGCAAGAAAAATACCTGGATAGCTGGAAATTTTAAGTTTTATCCAATAATTACAAGCTGATGAATTGATTCAAAGGGTATAGAATGGTTTATTGATGATATGGCTCATGTGCGTGTAGACATACGATTGCCCGTTTACGGGAAACGTCTTTGATCCTGAGTGACAGGATCAAAGACGTTTTTTTATGCTGAAAAATTAAAAAATCAAGTATTGCAAGAAGGGTTTTGATTTTTTTGTGCGAATCTATTATGCTTAGGTGGTGGAAAGTGGGGCAAAGTGGGAGAAACGGGTGAGGAGTGAGTGGGCCAATGTTTATGGGGGAGTTCCAACATAGCATTGATGATAAGGGTCGGGTTATCATTCCGGCCAAATTCCGCGAATCTCTGGGACCGTCTTTCGTTGTCACACGGGGTTTGGACCAGTGTCTTTTCGTGTACCCCATGGAGGAGTGGGGGGTCATGGAACAGAAGCTCAAAGCACTGCCATTGATGAAATCTGACGCACGTGCGTTTACCCGGTTTTTTTTCTCGGGTGCAACCGAATGTGAACTGGACAAACAGGGCAGGGTAAATCTGCCGGGCAATCTAAGAGAGTATGCCAAGCTGGACAAGGATTGTGTTGTCCTTGGCGTGTCGAACCGGGTGGAGATTTGGAGCAAAGGCATATGGGAGAGTTATTTCAATCAATCCGAAGAAGCATTCAACGACATTGCCGAAAAGCTGGTCGATTTTAATTTTGATTTATAAAGTCAGGAGGGGTGCAGGTTGTTTCACCACATAACCGTACTCAAAGAAGAGGCAACAGAGGGATTAAACATCAAGCAGGACGGTATATACGTGGACTGCACTTTAGGCGGTGGCGGACACAGCTCCGTGATTGCGTCCAAGCTCGGTCCAGGGGGACGTCTGATCGCACTAGATCAGGATGATTGGGCTTTGGATAATGCGCGCGAGAAGCTCGCTGCCTATGGAGATCGTGTAACATTGGTGAAAACCAATTTTCGAGATCTGGAACAGGTACTTAAGGATCTGGATGTGCCAATGAAGGATGGTGCACCACAGGTCGACGGTATTTTGTACGACTTGGGTGTGTCATCTCCGCAATTTGATGAAGGAGAACGTGGATTCAGCTACAATCACGATGCTCCGCTCGATATGCGAATGGACCAGGATGCAATGCTGACGGCCAAAGAGATTGTGAATGAGTGGCCTGAAGAAGAGATTGCTCGAATTTTGTATCGCTATGGTGAAGAGAAGTTTTCGAGAAGAATTGCCCGTGTTATCGTCACAAAACGAGCGCAGTCCACCATTGAGACGACAGGTGAACTCGTGGAACTGATCAAGGAAGGCATCCCGGCGGCAGCTCGCCGTACGGGTGGACATCCTGCCAAGCGCAGCTTCCAGGCATTACGTATTGCCGTTAACGATGAGTTGGGTGCGTTTGAAGAAGGCTTGCATCAGGCTGTTCGTTGTCTGGCACCAGGAGGACGTGTATCTGTTATTACCTTCCACTCCCTTGAGGATCGGATATGTAAACAGATTTTCAGCAGTTATCTGGAAAAATGTACATGTCCACCCGATTTTCCGTTGTGTGTATGCGGCGGCAAGGGTACCCTGCGTTTAGTTAACAGAAAACCGCTAATTCCAACGGAAACGGAATTGGCCGAAAATTCACGTGCTCGTTCAGCCAAGCTGCGCGTTGCCGAGAAATTGTAGATCAAGAGTGGAGGAGAGAATCGGAGTATGGCATATACACGTGGTAATCTCGCTGTAAAAGAAAAAGCGTCCCAGGAACGTGTGACCCAGCAACGATACAAAGAAACCACCAAAGTGGTGACCCGTCGTACGGGTCTTCCGGCACGCGAGAAGATTTTGTATCTGATTACCCTGGTTGCAGTTATCCTTGTTGGTGGAGCTTTAATGTCTCGTTATGCTCATATCTATGATCTGAACAAACAGGCCCAGGCTACTATTACGGATATCAAGGGGTATGAGAAGACAATTGCAGACCTGCAGGTGGAAAAAGAAACCTTAAATAATCAGGTCATCGAAAATGCAAAACAACTTGGTTACGTTGAAGCTTCCGGTAAGGATGTCATTTTTGTACCACGCTCAACAAGCACGAAATCAACAGGCACTGAATCGTCTTCGAATACAGCAAGCAGTAAGTAAAGAGGTGTTCCGATGATAAAAAGAATAAAGATGCGCACGTTGCTTATAGGGGGATGTATTACCCTCTTTTTTCTTGTACTCGTAACCCGAATCTTCTTCATTCAAGTAGTAAATGGTGGTGTATGGCAGGAAAGGGCGGCCGGTTTGGTAGAGCGGGAACAGACGATTAAGGCCGCACGTGGGACGATTACGGACCGCAATGGTAATGTTCTGGCTACTGATGCGCCTGCATACACGGTTTCCGTGAATCCTCTGTTAATTAATGAACTTGGGATTCAGGATGTAGTGACGGAAAAGCTCTCAGCCCTTCTTGGTAAAAATGAGAGTGAGATGCGTGCTCTGGTCACAGCCAAAAAGGAAGATGGCAAGTTCTATCAGCAGCGTGAAGTACGCAGTGAAGGGTATAAGATAAGTCCTGAGCTTGCGGAAAAAGTCAACGAACTGCGTGAGGAATTACAAGAAGAATACAAGGCTCGTAATGCCATTGTCATGGCTCAAGAGTCGAAGCGGTTTTACCCTGAAGAAACACTTGCTTCTCACCTCTTGGGATATATGAGCCGTGACGGGAAAGCTGTCAATGGACTTGAAGTCTCATATGATGAAGCACTGACTGGTACAGACGGATATTTGAATTATCAGAAGGATGCCAAGGGCATCAAACTTCCGGATTCACAGGATAACTATCTGCCGCCTCAGAACGGGAAAAACCTTACGCTAACCATCGATGACACGATCCAGTTTTACATTGAGGATGCAATGAAAGAAGCCGTTGCCAAATATAATCCACTGAGTATGACGGTCATTGCAGCAGATCCGAGCACGATGGAGATTCTAGGCATGGCGAATTGGCCAACCTTTAACCCTAATTCGTATGGGAGTACACCTGATCAAAAGAATTTTATCAATCATGCCACTCAATCCATCTATGAGCCAGGTAGTACATTCAAAATAGTTACGCTGGCAGGAGCTGTGGAAGAAAAACTCTTTGATCCCAATGCTAGTTTCGAATCCAAACGCATATATATCGGTGGTTTCCCAATTAGTGATAATGGACATGCCTATGGTTGGATATCTTATCTTGAAGGTGTCAAACGGTCGAGTAACATTGCCTTTGTTAACTTGGGTTATAACATGCTTGGTGGTGAACGTCTGCGTCATTACATAGACGAATTCGGTTTTGGTAAAAAGACAGGTATTGATCTGCCGAATGAGTCAGCGTCACCGATCAAGCCACTTATATACAAATCCGAGATTGCCACGGCAGCCTACGGTCATGGTCTTGTACAGGTAACACCAATTCAACAGGTCGCAGCTATCTCTGCGATTGCCAACGGCGGCAAATTGCTGGAGCCACATCTGGTGAAGGAGATCAAGAACCCGAATGATGGGACCACGGAAGTGATCAAACCTAAAGTGGTTCGTCAGGTGATTTCCAAGGAATCTTCCAAGCTGGTGAGCGGTTATCTGGAACAAGTGGTTGCAGATCAAACGATTGGTACCGGTCGTAATGCCTATATTGAAGGTTACCGTGTAGCTGGTAAGACGGGTACGGCAAGAAAGGTAGTTAACGGAGAATACAGCAAGTCCAAAGACGTTGTATCGTTTATTGGATTTGCACCAGTGAATAATCCGAAGATTGCCATACTTGTTGTCATTGACCAACCGGATGGAACCAACATCGGTGGAGGAACCGCGGCTGCTCCGGTATTCAAAAAGATTGTCAGCCAGACTCTTCAATACATGGGAATACCGAAGGACACTGCCAAAACTCCTGACAAAAAGTCAAAAGAAGTCTCTGTCGTGCAAGCGAAGGCGCCTGACCTGAGTGGCAAGACAGCCAAACAGGCCAGAAGCCAACTTCTAAGCGCAGGTATTGCTTATGTTACTCTTGGTCAAGGAGATAATGTAATTCGGCAGTATCCGGTTGCTGGCGCCTCTATGAATCCAGGCCAACGAATCTATCTGCTAACGGAAGAAAGCAGCAAGATGAAGATTCCAGATCTAACAGGTGAATCTCTTCGTGATGCCCTTGAAGTACTTTCACTCATGAAAGTGGGGGTAACGGTCGAAGGTGAGGGCTATGTCGTGAAGCAAACCGAGCAGGTCGCAGGTGAGCAGAGAACCGTGAAGTTGAACTTGCAAACTGCCAAAGCGGCAGTGACAGGTATAGCCGATGAGGCTCCAATCTCTTCTGATCCGTCGTCAGATTCTGAAGTGAAGGAACAAGAGGCCTCGGGCGACGAAGGTAAAACCGATGGAACAGACGAAACAGACAACAACAAGGCTCCCGCCAATGAATCCGAATCCTCTGATGATCCAGCAACAGACGGGGCTTCGCTACCATAGGGAGCTCTGACAGCTTGTTCTAACCCCCGGTTGTCCTGAATATTCATGAAGGGAACGAATGTCATGATTTTGGGACGAGTGGGGGGATCTTTTCGTGAAGGGATCAAGTGTAAATCTGCGGCGCAGGTTGCTATGGAGTTTAATGATTTTAGTTTTGTTATTTTCGGCCTTGATGATCAGGCTTGCTTATGTACAACTCGGGAAAGGCCCGGAGTTGTCAGCAAAAGCAGAAGAATCCTGGCGGCGTAATATTCCTTACTCAGCCAAGCGAGGGGAGATCCTGGATCGAAATGGAACCTCTCTGGCCTATAATGTGACGACACCGACCATTATGGCTATTCCGGCTCAGGTCAAAGAAGCTGAAACGACAGCTAAAGCACTGGCCCCATTGCTTGGGATGACGGAAGAAAAAGTGCTGGCAACCATCAAGAAACGAGAACTGATTGTACGACTACAACCCGGCGGCCGCAAAATTACGATGGATAAAGCTCAGCGCATCCGTGATTTGAAGCTTCCGGGTATCGTTGTTGCTGAGGACAATAAACGTTTTTATCCCTATGATGATTTGGCTGCCCATATTCTTGGTTTTACGGGTATTGATAATCAGGGTTTAACGGGTGTCGAGAAGAAATATGATGATAAGCTGAATGGTCTGAATGGCAGTGTGTCCTACTTGTCCGATGCGGCCGGAAGGCTAATGCCGGGCTCATCCGAGAAGTATGTGGAACCGAAGGACGGCCTTAACCTCAAGCTGACCATTGATAAATCCATTCAGTCCATCATGGAGAGAGAACTGGATCAGGCCATGGTGAAGTTTCAGGCGAACTCAGCATTGGCCATAGCGATGAATCCCAAAACAGGTGAAATTTTGGGCATGTCCAGCAGGCCTGGATACGAACCTGCCGATTATCAGCAATATCCCGCAGAGATCTACAATCGGAATTTACCAATCTGGATGACCTACGAGCCAGGCTCCACCTTTAAGATCATTACGTTGGCAGCAGCGCTTGAAGAGAAAAAAGTCAATCTGCAACAGGATCAATTTTTTGATCCCGGATATGTTGAGGTGGGTGGAGCCCGCCTGCGTTGCTGGAAAAAGGGAGGCCACGGAAGTCAGACCTTCTTGCAAGTGGTGGAGAACTCATGTAACCCTGGATTTGTGGCCCTCGGGCAAAGGCTGGGGAAAGAGTCACTCTTCTCCTATATTAAAGACTTTGGCTTCGGCACCAAGACAGGGATCGACCTCAGCGGAGAAGCCAGTGGAATTTTGTTCAAACTGTCCAGAGTTGGCCCTGTTGAGCTTGCAACGACCGCTTTTGGTCAAGGTGTATCGGTAACACCCATTCAGCAAGTAGCAGCTGTGTCAGCCGCAATCAATGGGGGTAAACTTTACAAGCCATATGTTACGAAAGCATGGGTCCATCCGGTTACGGGAGAAGTCATGGAAGAAGCCAAACCGGAACTGGTTCGTCAGGTGATCTCGGAGAATACGTCCAAGCAAGTACGCGAAGCACTCGAGAGTGTTGTCGCCAAAGGAACAGGACGTCCAGCGTTCATTGATGGATACCGGGTCGGTGGCAAAACAGGTACAGCCCAGAAGGTCATCAACGGACGTTATTCCTCAACCGAGCATATCGTATCCTTTATCGGATTTGCACCAGCAGATGACCCTCAGATTGTGGTCTATACCGCAGTGGATAATCCCAAAGGAATTCAGTTCGGAGGCGTGGTTGCCGCCCCGATTGTACAGAACATCCTTGAAGATGCGTTGCATTATATGAATGTCCCTGTTCGGAAGGATCAGGTCGCGAAAGAATACAAGTATGGTGAGACCCAAATCGTGACAGTTCCAGACCTGACAGGAGCTACTGTCGAAGATCTGTACGAAGACCTGAACATGAATTTTATGCTGGCCAAGTCTGGCAGTGGTAAATACGTAATCAATCAGGCACCCAAGCCCGGGGCAAGGGTAGATCAGGGATCCACCATCCGCATTTATATGGGGAATGTACTGAACGATGCGCACGATCACACGAAGGATGAATAACTTGTGCACTGGAGCAGTTTCGGCTTCAAGCGCAACAAAGTTCATCCAAGTGCGTTTCATTATTTGGCTGTATTGACGATATTAATAAATACAGACATATGCTAAAACAGAAGTATAATTGGAAAAGTGAGGTTATTCATGTGCTTTTAAAACAATTTGCATCGATGCTGACCACCGCCCGCCTCGTGGGCGAACCAAATACAGAATGCCAAAACCTTCAGACAGATTCCCGGCAGGTAAAACCGGGTGATCTGTTTATCTGTCTTCCGGGACATACGGTAGATGGTCATGATTATGCAGAAAAAGCGGTTAATTCCGGTGCAGTCGCATTGGTGGTTGAACGGCAACTGGATCTGCCTGTACCACAATTGCTTGTGAAGGATAGCCGGTTTGCAATGGCTGTTCTGGCAGATTTCTTTTTTGACTCGCCAAGCCAGAAGATGAATATGATTGGTGTTACGGGAACGAACGGAAAAACAACAACCACGTATTTGATTGAAAAAATCATGAGTGATTATGGACGCAAGACAGGATTGATCGGTACCATTCAAATGCGGTATGACGGTCGGACCTACCCGATGTCAGGAACGACACCAGAAGCGCTTGATCTGCAGCGCAGTCTGCATGATATGGTTCAGAAGGGTACGGACTGCTGTGTCATGGAAGTTTCTTCTCACGCATTGGAACAAGGACGAGTAAAGGGAACCAACTTCCGTACTGCGGTATTCACTAACCTGACGCAGGATCATCTGGACTACCACCATTCCATGGAGGAATACCGTGGGGCGAAAGGATTGTTCTTTGCACGGCTGGGTAACGGCTATACGCAAGATGCTTCGCAGCGTAAGTTCGCGGTCATCAATGCAGATGATGCAGCTGCGAATTATTTCATCTCTGTGACGGCTGCTGAAGTGATTACATATGGCATGGGTGAAGAGGCCGATGTACGTGCATCCCAAATCTCAATCACTTCTCAAGGAACTTCTTTCCACGTGGATACATTTTCGGGCAGCACGGATATTCGCTTGCGCATGGTAGGGAAATTCAATGTGTACAATGCCATGGCAGCAATCTCTGCAGCACTGGTGGAAGGTATTCCACTGGAAGAGATCAAGCGCAGTCTGGAGACGGTTCCAGGCGTGGATGGACGTGTTGAAGGAGTGGACGAAGGACAGCCATTTGCTGTTATTGTCGATTATGCCCATACACCGGATGGACTGGAGAATGTGTTACGGACGGTGAAGGAGTTTGCCGAAGGACGTGTAATCTGCGTGTTTGGCTGTGGTGGTGACAGGGACCGTACCAAACGCCCTCTCATGGGGAAAATTGCTGCGAAGTATAGTGATTATGTGTTGGTTACTTCCGATAATCCACGGACAGAAGATCCGGATCTGATTCTCAAAGACATTGAACAGGGCCTGATTGAAGAATCTGTTCCTGCTGAACGTTATACGATGATTGTGGATCGGCGCCAGGCGATTCATGAAGCTATTGAAATGGCAAGCCCAGCCGATGTAGTATTGATTGCGGGCAAGGGTCATGAGACCTATCAGATTATCGGCACAACCAAAACCGATTTTGATGACCGAATCATAGCCAAAGAAGCGATAAGGGGCAAATCCAATTGATAAAAAGAACATTGGCACAATTGGCCGAGATGTGTGGAGGAACATTAAGTGACGCTGCTGCTCATGGCCATGTAACGGTTGAAGGGGTGTTTACCGATTCGCGTAAACCCTTGGAAGGCAGTTTGTTTATCCCGCTAGTGGGTGAAAGGTTTGACGGACATGAGTTTGTGCAAGATTGTTTAGAGAAGGGTGCCGCAGGGGCGATCTGGCAAAAGGATCATGGTATTCCACCACAAGGAGCTGTCATTGTGGTGGATGACACACTTGTCGCACTGCAAGCACTCGCATCGGCTTATCTAACGGAGAATAAAGCAGCTGTTGTTGGCATTACAGGCAGCAACGGCAAGACAACAACGAAGGACATCGTGGATGCGATTCTCTCAACTACATTCAAAGTGCATAAGACACAAGGCAACTTCAATAATCACATTGGTCTACCACTGACCGTATTAAGTATGGCCCCGGATACGGAGATTATCATTTTGGAAATGGGTATGAGTGGTCGCGGGGAAATTAACGATCTGTCGGTTATTGCTCAGCCTGATGTAGCGATCATTACCAATATTGGTGAATCTCATCTGCTTCAGCTGGGGTCCAGACTGGAGATTGCCAGAGCCAAAGCTGAGATTGCCGCGGGACTGAAGCCTGGCGGATTACTGATCTACAACGGAGACGAGCCTTTAATTGCACAAGTTCTTGAAGAGCCCGCAACGAAACAACCCGATGGTTTGCAGCGGTTTACATTTGGTCTGCAAACCGATAATGATGATTATCCTACCGGACTTATGAATGCGCAGAGCGGAGTCGTTTTCACCACCAAACAGTCTGGAGAACATGCATTTACGCTCCCTCTTCTGGGAACGCATAATGTCGTTAACTGTCTGGCTGCTTTGGCTGTAGCCCGTCATTTTGGAGTGACAACGGAGCAGATTTCCGCTGGGTTGTCTCGCTTGAAATTGACAGGCATGCGTATTGAGGTTACTCAAGGTGTTAGTGGTCTAACTCTGCTGAATGATGCATACAATGCAAGTCCTACCTCCATGAAGGCCGCAATCGATGTACTAGAAGGTCTGAAAGGATACCGCATGAAAGTGGCTGTGCTTGGTGATATGCTTGAACTTGGTCCTCAGGAGCAGGACCTTCATTTTGGAATTGGAGCGTATATTACATCTGCCAAAATGGACATGGTGCTCGTATACGGCCCGCTATCAGCGCATATTGCCGAAGGAGCAAGAAAGCATATGCCGGCAGAGGCTGTGCATGCTTTTATAGATAAAGAAGAAATGACCCGTTATCTACTGGAGAAACTTCATCCCAGAGACGTTGTCTTGTTCAAAGCCTCAAGGGGCATGAAGCTGGAGGACGTGGTCGAAGCACTACAAATGGCAACATTACAGAATCGAGTAGACTAGAGGGGTGAACCCATGGATTTTCAGGTATTACTGTTAACAATCGGCGTTTCATTTATTCTGGCGGTGATTGCCGCACCGCTCCTGATTCCGCTGTTACGACGCATGAAATTCGGACAGCAAGTTAGGGAAGATGGGCCTCAGAGCCATTTGAAAAAAAGCGGAACACCTACAATGGGTGGAGTCGTCATTTTAGTTGCGTTCACATTGGCCTTTTTGAAATTTTCGGCTGTCAAGAATACAGACTTTTATGTCTTGCTTGTGGCTACGCTGGGATTCGGGTTGATTGGCTTCCTGGATGATTACATCAAAATTGTGTTCAAACGTTCCCTGGGACTGACGGCCAGACAAAAAATGCTGGGCCAGTTGTTCTTCAGTGCAGTGATGTGTTTCTTGCTGATTCAGAATGGACACAGTACAGCCATTTCTATTCCGGGTACGTCGTTCTCGTTTGACTGGACTGGATGGTTCTATTATCCGTTTGTCGTATTCATGATGCTTGCCATTACCAATGCGGTTAACTTTACCGATGGTCTGGATGGGTTGCTGTCAGGGGTAAGTGCGATTGCCTTTGGCGCATTTGCCATTGTGGCGATGCAAGCCACGTCGATGCCGGCGGCAGTGTGTGCAGCAGCGATGATCGGAGCCGTGCTCGGTTTCCTGGTATACAATGCACATCCAGCCAAAGTGTTTATGGGCGATACAGGTTCTCTGGGCATTGGCGGTGCCATAGGTGCGGTAGCGATAGTAACTAAAACAGAGCTTTTATTTGTCATCATTGGCGGTATTTTTGTCATCGAGATCCTGTCTGTTATTATTCAAGTGGTATCATTCAAGACTCGTGGCAAACGTGTATTCAAAATGAGCCCCATTCATCATCACTTTGAATTAAGTGGTTGGTCGGAATGGCGGGTTGTTATTACCTTCTGGGCGGTAGGCGCAATTTTGGCCGCTCTTGGACTTTATCTCAACAAGGGGTTGTAGATCATGAACCATCCTGAATCATATCGCGGACAACAAGTAGTCGTGCTCGGATTGGCCAAAAGCGGCGTACAGGTCGCCAAAGTGCTAGATCGCGCCGGAGCGAAAGTTACAGTTAATGACAAAAAAGAGAGAGATCAATGTCCCGAAGCTTCCGAATTGGAGGCTTTGGGAATTTCTGTTGTATGCGGAGGACATCCGGACGATCTGATTCACAGTGATGTGAAGCTGGTCGTCAAAAATCCGGGTATCCCATACCGTGCAGCTCCTGTGCAGCAAGCTTTGGCATTGGGCATTGAAGTGGTGACCGAAGTCGAGGTTGCTTATCATCTATGTGCTGCACCCATGATCGGGATTACGGGCTCCAACGGCAAGACCACAACAACCACTTGGGTGGGCAAAATGCTGGAACATGCCGGTCTCAAGCCAATTGTTGCCGGTAATATTGGGACACCTCTCTCTGAAGCGGCAGAGCAAGCTTCTCCAGATGACTGGATGGTTGTCGAACTGAGCAGTTTCCAGCTCAAAGGAACGGTTGATTTCCGTCCTCGTATTGCGTGCTTGCTTAACGTTACAGAGACGCATCTGGACTATCATGGGGATCTGGATGATTATGTGGCCTCCAAAGCCAAACTGTTCGCCAATCAGCAGCCTGACGACGTAGCCATTCTGAATTGGGATGATGCGGTATGTCGTGGTCTGGTTCCTTACATCAAAAGCAGATTGCTTCCCTTCTCTATGATTGAGAAATTGGATACAGGTGTGTATGCAGATCCTCCTTATGTGGATGGAGAAGAGGATGATGTGAAGCGCCAGATTATCTACGCGGATGAAAACGGAGATCAGCACATGATCATTGATATTGAGAACATTGGCATCGCTGGACGATTTAATGTGGAAAATGCAATGGCTGCTGTGGCTATTGCCGTAGCTGCAGGAGCTGATCCAGCGATACTGGCTGCGCCGCTTGCAGACTTCAAGGCGGTTGAGCACCGACTTGAATATGTACTAGATCATAATGGCGCTGCGTATTACAACAATTCCAAAGCGACCAATTCGAAGGCTACGGTCATGGCTCTGAACTCGTTTAAGGAGCCGGTTGTATTAATTGCTGGAGGGTTGGATCGCGGGTCAGACATGATGGAGTTGTTACCCTTGTTCCAGGAACGGGTAAAAGCTGTCGTTGCGCTTGGAGAAACACGGATGAAAATTGCCAAAGTCGCGGAACTTGCCGGATTAAAGCAAATTAAGGTCGTCGATAATGAAGAGGACGCTGCCCGGACGTTAACTGTTGCTGTGCAGGAAGCTTCGAAGCTTGCCAGTGAGGGTGATGTCGTTTTGTTATCTCCGGCATGTGCAAGTTGGGACATGTTTGCTTCCTATGAAGAGCGGGGACGCATTTTTAAAGAGGCGGCGCATAACTTGTAAGTAGGGGGGTGGAAAAGCCCCTACTTCCATGCAAGGGGTGGCCTCCTGATGAAACAGACGCGACCGGCACCAGATATTTGGTTGCTGATTAGTATTTTGGCATTGCTTGCCATCGGCATCGTAATGGTATACAGTGCGGGCTCGGTGCTTGCCTTTCATGACTATGGCGATTCTTTCTATTTTGTTAAAAGACAGGCCCTATTTGCGGTGCTTGGGCTTATGGCCATGTTCGTCACCGCTAACGTAGACTACCGGGTGTGGAGGAAATATGCCAAGCCGATATTGATTGCCTGTTTTATTATGCTCATTGCGGTGCTCATTCCTGGGATCGGTGTGGTTCGCGGCGGTGCACGAAGTTGGTTAGGCATAGGCTCGTTCGGTATCCAGCCTTCAGAATTCATGAAGCTGGGCATGATTCTGTTTCTCGCTCACTGGCTGAGCAAGGAACCGGGCAAAATCAAGACCTTCACAACGGGGCTTCTGCCACCGCTGGGATTGATCGGTTTGGCTTTTGGAATTATTATGCTGCAACCTGATTTGGGGACTGGCACCGTGATGATGGGCGCATCGATGCTTATTATTTTTACAGCCGGAGCGCGAATGAAACATCTGAGCTTGCTTGCTCTTGGCGGCGTAGCGGGGTTTGCAGCTTTGATTGCAGCAGCACCCTATCGGTTGCAGCGTATCACAGCGTTTTTGGACCCGTGGTCCGATCCGTTGGGTGCCGGATATCAGATCATTCAATCCTTATACGCGATTGGTCCTGGTGGACTGGCGGGATTGGGACTGGGTATGAGCCGGCAGAAGTACAGTTATGTACCTGAACCGCAAACGGACTTTATTTTTAGTATTTTGGCCGAAGAACTCGGCTTTATCGGTGGAATGATTGTATTATTGTTGTTTCTGGTGCTGGTGTGGAGAGGAATGCGTGTAGCCATGACCGTTCCGGATGCCTTCGGCAGTCTGCTGGGTGTGGGTATCGTAGGTATGGTAGCCGTACAGGTTATTATTAACATTGGTGTTGTCATTGGCATGATGCCTGTAACGGGCATTACCTTGCCTTTGATCAGCTACGGCGGATCATCATTGACCCTCATGCTCACAGCACTAGGCATTTTAGTGAATTTATCCCGTTATGCGAGGTGACTATGCGATGCGAGTCGTTCTAAGCGGTGGCGGTACGGGTGGACATATCTATCCGGCCGTTGCCATAGCAAGACAATGCGAGGCGGAGAACCCGGACTCGACATTTCTATACATTGGAGGAACCAGAGGGTTGGAAAGCAAGCTGGTTCCCCAGGAAAATATCCCTTTTAAATCCATTGATATTACCGGCTTTCGACGGAAACTGTCCATCGACAACCTGAAAACGGTCATGCGTTTCATTCAAGGTGTACGCAAGTCCAAAAAAATGCTGAAGGAATTCAAACCGGATGTTGTGATAGGTACAGGTGGATATGTGTGTGGACCTGTGGTATATGCAGCAACAAAACTGGGAATTCCGAGTATAATTCATGAACAGAACGCCATCCCGGGTCTGACGAACAAATTTTTGATGCGGTATGTGGACACGGTTGCAGTTAGCTTTGAAGGTTCTGAAAAATCGTTTTCCGGCGCGAAAAAGGTGATCTACACCGGTAATCCACGGGCGACTACGGTAGCCCAGGCTAGCCGTGATCGTGGTTTTGCCACGTTAGGTGTACCGATGAACAGCCGTGTTGTTCTTGTGGTTGGTGGCAGTCGAGGGGCAAAAGCAATCAATCAGGCCATGGTGGACATGGCGCCAATGCTGGAACAACTGGACGATGTACATGTGGTTTATGTGACAGGGGATACCTATTTTGATGAAACGCGTGAAGCCATTCGCAGCTCATTGGGTACAATGCCAAACCATCTGCATGTCTTGCCTTACGTGCATAATATGCCTGAGGTGCTTGCCTGTACATCCTTGATTGTAAACCGCGCAGGTGCATCATTCCTTGCGGAGATTACGTCACTGGGCATTCCTTCCATTCTGATTCCGTCACCTAACGTGACTAACAATCATCAGGAAGCCAATGCACGTACGCTTGAAGGTGGGGGCGCATCACTCACGATGCTGGAGAAGGATCTTACAGGCCAAGTCCTGTATGAAGCCATCGCCAAAATTATGAATGATGAATTGGGACGAAAACGAATGGCTGAGGCCTCCCGGAAATTGGGTAAACCCGATGCTGCTGAAGTGCTTGTTCATGAAATTCAGCGTCTTGCTGCACGCCGGTAAAGTGCGTTTGTGGGCGATTGTCACACACAAGACGGGGCTGACATAAGATACCGTATAAATCGTGACCATCGTTCCATGGCGCCAGAGCACGTTCTTTAGCAACAACAGAATACCGTGCTCATCGGTTTGGAAGCAAAGGAGGAAGCAAACATGCACCAGTGGATGTCGTTACTATCCCAGAATAATGTTGGCAGAGTTCTTGAAAACGAATCGCTAGCCAAATACACCACATGGAAGATCGGCGGTCCTGCGGATGCACTGGTCATTCCCGAGAATAAAGAGCAGATGATGAATCTCGTTCAATTGCTTCACAAGTTTCAGATTCCGTGGATGCAACTTGGACGGGGCTCAAACATGCTGGTGTCAGACAAAGGAATACGTGGTGTTGTTGTGAAACCAGGCGATGGCTTTGATTATGCCGAATTTCACGAAGGTGGTGTAACTGCCGGAGCAGCACATTCTTTTGTTAAACTCAGTGTGGTTGCTGCCAAAAAGGAATGGACCGGTCTGGAATTCGGCAGCGGTATCCCCGGCACTGTCGGTGGAGCCGTATACATGAATGCAGGTGCTCATGGATCGGATGTGTCACGGATATTCAAATTCGCTGAGATTGTACTGGAGACAGGGGAATTGGTACGTTACAGCAAGGAGGACATGGATTTTGCTTACCGCCACTCTGTTCTGCATGATCGGAGAGGCATCGTGCTGGAAGCTACATTTGAACTCCAGCATGGAGAACGCAAAGTCATTTCGGAAACCATGGCAGCTTACAAAGATCGCCGACGACGCACACAGCCACTGCAGATGGCATGTGCAGGCAGTGTATTCCGAAATCCACCGGGTGACCATGCAGCCCGTCTGATTGAAGCAGCAGGGCTCAAAGGCATGAATCAGGGAGGCGCACAGGTATCCACCATGCATGCCAATTTCATTGTCAATACAGGCCAAGCAACAGCAGAGGACGTTATCACCCTAATGCAGCAGATTCAGAGCACTATATCATCTCAAAACGGTATTAACCTGGTACCGGAAGTCTTCGTAGTGGGTGAACGGTAAACCCCGGAGGTGATACATTGGACAAATTGGTGATTGAAGGCGGGAAACCCCTCTCAGGATCCATACGCATCCATGGAGCAAAAAATGCCGCTTTACCGATTATGGCCGCAAGTTTGTTGGCAGATGGAGAAGTTACACTGCATAACGTTCCACACTTGCTGGACATTGAAGTGATGCTGTATATCCTGGAACGGCTTGGATGCACGTGTCGGCATGAACAGGGAACAGTGACCATTAATACCTCGCAGATTCGGTCATATGATGTGCCAGAAGATCTAATGAAGCAGATGCGCTCTTCCATTTTTTTGATGGGACCATTGCTGGCTAAGTTTGGGCATGTGTCAGTGTATCAGCCAGGAGGCTGTGCCATCGGAGAACGCAAAATTGATCTTCACCTCCGGGGCCTGGAAGCGCTCGGAGCTTTAATTGAAGAGCAGGACCAACAGATTATCTGCCATGGCCGCAATCTGGTGGGTACAGATATTCTTTTGGATTTCCCGAGTGTGGGAGCAACCGAGAATATCATGATGGCAGCCGTTCTGGCTAAAGGGACGACAACCATTTGCAACGCGGCAAGAGAACCTGAAATACAGGATCTGCAAAACTTTCTGAATGCTATGGGTGCAAGTATCATTGGTGCAGGAACGGATACGATTACGATCAATGGCGTTGAGAAACTGAAGCCTTGTTCCTATGAGATTATACCGGATCGAATCGTTGCCGGAACTGTGATGATTGCAGCAGCAGCAACACGTGGCAATGTTACGCTTACACACTGCAATCCTGCTCATCTTACTTCACTTATACATGTATTGAAGCGCACTGGTGTTCAAATCACAGTCTGCAATGATATAATGACGGTGAGCTGTATGAGCCGTCCCAAATCAGTAGACCGTATTGTGACTTCTCCGTATCCTTCATTTCCGACAGATTTGCAATCGCAAATCATGGTGCTGCTCAGTCTGGCAGACGGATTCAGTGTGATGAAGGAAACGGTATTCGAGGGCCGGTTCAAACATGTGGATGAACTGAATGTGATGGGGGCTGATATTTCAGTCGATCTGAACGCAGCATTTATCCGTGGTGTTCCCCGTCTGTACGGGGCTACAGTAGAAGCAACCGATCTTCGTGCAGGTGCAGCTCTGGTCATTGCTGGTCTGGCTGCTCAAGGCAAAACGGTTGTGGAGCAAGTGCATCATATTGACCGGGGCTACGATCAGATCGAGAAGTTATTCCAAAGTCTTGGAGCATCGGTTGAGCGACAGTCACCCGTTTCAAAACAGTTGGATTTTGCCAATTAACGTCCTTGGAGTCCCCTTCTTGAAGGGAGGGGACCTGAGGCTTTGTGGAGCGCTACTTATGCCTAAAAGTCAAATTCCGGTTCTGAAGAAGAATCGGCCAAAAGGAAACACAAGCCGTAGAATTGTAATTATTCTCTTATTACTATTTATTGTATTGCTCGCTGTATTATTCTTTCGTTCTTCCATGAGTCGGATTTCGGCAATAGAAATTACGGGTAATGTATATACAGCGACTTCAGAGCTACTGGAGAAAAGTGGTCTGAAAGAAGGCGATCAATTTTTTGGGACAAGTACTGCCGAGGTGATTGAGCGTCTCAAGACCAACAAGGCCATTTCAACTGTTACCGTGGACAAGCAATTTCCGGGTATTATCCATATCAAGGTTCAGGAATATGACACCGTTGCGTATGAGCTTGGTTCTGACGGTACACTTAAAGCGATTTTGGCCAGTGGGACAAGCTTGACGGTTCCGGCTACAATTGGTGTTGCTGTGGAGAAGCCCATATTGACTCAATGGAAGGCTGATGATCCACTCAAAGCCAAACTGAGTCAGACACTGGCTAAAATCCCGAATGAATTGACGACGGATATTTCGGAAATTATTCCGAACCCAACGCCTTCATTTCCGGATCAGATTCGGATGTATACCAAATCACAGTTTGAAGTGATTACGACCGTCTCTCTTTTATCGGATAAAGTGGAATATCTAAATCAGGTGATAGAGACCGAACGGCCTGGGAAAATCACCATGCTTGAGGCAGATACCTATGTCCCGTTCATCCCGGATGACCCGGAAGATGATGCTGAGCCAGGAGCAAGCCCTTGACCTTTGCCATGATGAGGCTGTACTGAATATGAAAGCCTAGGCTGGTCGGGGGTTGGGCCCCGTCAGAGCAATGAAACTTGTTCTTTCTGAGATGAAGAAAAAATGATACACTTGAACTTATGGCACATGAGTTGCCTCCTTCTTTTTTCTTCAAGGTTTTATGTCTCGCAACCAGATTTTGACACCCAAAAACATTGTAGAAAAAAGAGGGAAAGCCTGAAGTGTGTTGAATATGTTTTAAGAGTGTTTAAATTCGAACGTAATTTACTATTGGAGTCAGGAGGTGCCACAGACTTGAGCAACAATGACATCATTGTTAGTTTGGACATCGGTACATCCAAAATTCGCGCTATTATTGGGGAAATGAATAATGGAACCTTTAATATTATAGGAGTTGGATCTGCCGACTCGGAGGGAATTCGCAAAGGTGTAATCGTAGATATCGATCAGACGGTGCAGTCGATCCGCAACGCAGTGGATCATGCAGAACGTATGGTGGGTATTCAAATATCCGAAGTGTATGTTGGAATCTCGGGAAATCATATCGGACTGATGAGCAGTCACGGTGTCGTGGCTGTTTCTAACGAGGATCGTGAAATCGGAGAAGAAGACATGGAACGGGTGTTGAAAGCAGCCGAAGTAATTGCAGTTCCGCCGGAACGGGAAATTATTGATGTTGTCGCCAAGCAATATGTTGTAGATGGCTTGGAGGGCATACAGGACCCCCGTGGAATGATTGGTGTTCGTCTGGAAGTTGAAGCAACGATCATTACGGGTGCAAAAACCGCGATACATAATCTTTTGCGCTGCGTGGAAAAAGCGGGTCTGAAAGTAAGCGATCTGGTTCTCATGTCGCTCGGAGCGGGTCAACTGGCTTTGTCCAAAGATGAAAAAACGATGGGTTCAGTGCTTGTGGATATTGGAGCAGGCGCAACAACCATCGCCATTTTTGAAGAAGACAGTCTTGTTGCAACATCAACATTGCCTATTGGTGGGGAATTCGTAACGAATGATATCGCCTATGGCTTACGCACGTTGACGGATCAGGCGGAGAAGGTGAAATTGAAATACGGATGCGCCTGGTTGGATGATGCTGCTGCGGATGTGATGTTCAAAGTAACCCGAATCGGCAGTAATGTAGACAAGGAATTTTCACAGGAGGATCTGGCGGCTATTATTGAACCTAGGGTTCAGGAAATATTCCAGATGATCTCTCAAGAAGTGAAGCGTCTTGGTTACAATGAGCTTCCTGGAGGTTATATACTAACGGGAGGTACGGTCTCTATGCCTGGGGTTCTGCAGGTCGCTCAGCATGAGCTTGCGGCTTCAGTACGAGTTGCAGTTCCGGATTACATTGGTGTGCGTGACCCTGGCTACACAAGCGGAGTCGGCATATTGCACAGTGTAATTCGCAGTTTGCGCATTCGTCCCTCGATCAATAACGGCGGTGGAAATAACAACAATAATAATAATAATAATAAGAAACCGACCAACCGTCCGAAGCCAAATACGGCACAGGAATCGGAGCAAAAACCTGGTCTGTTCGAACGGCTGAAGAATATGTTCAGTGAATTTATATAACAGGTTGGATCCATTTCATACATTCTTGAAGCCGTCTGAATGCGCTGGTACTAACATAAACGCTTTCGTTCGTCGATATATGAAATTGATTCGGTTCAAAGCAAAAATTGGACGGGCCATCCATGCACATTGAGGGGGAGATGGAATAATATGTTGGAATTTGATTTCGAGATGGAGAGCTTGGCTCAAATTAAAGTCATCGGTGTAGGCGGCGGCGGAAGCAATGCAGTCAACCGTATGATTGAAAATGGTGTACAAGGTGTTGAATTTATTACGGTGAACACGGATGCTCAGGCATTACACCTGGCGAAATCCGAGCATAAATTGCAAATCGGTGATAAATTGACTCGTGGTCTTGGCGCTGGCGCCAACCCGGATGTAGGTAAAAAAGCAGCGGAAGAGTCCCGCGATCTGATCATGAACACGTTGAAAGGTGCAGACATGGTATTTGTTACAGCCGGTATGGGCGGTGGTACAGGTACAGGTGCGGCTCCGGTTATTGCTGAAATCGCTAAAGAGTGCGGTGCACTTACAGTGGGTGTCGTAACTCGCCCATTTACATTTGAAGGACGTAAACGTTCCAGCCATGCAGAGCAAGGTATTGAAGCTCTCAAGGAAAAAGTGGACACGCTGATCGTTATTCCGAATGATCGGTTGCTCGAAATTGTAGACAAAAAGACACCGATGCTTGAAGCATTCCGTCAAGCGGATAATGTACTTCGTCAAGCGGTACAAGGTATCTCGGATTTGATCGCTGTACCGGGTCTAATCAACCTTGACTTTGCTGACGTCAAAACGATTATGCATGAACGTGGATCTGCTCTTATGGGGATTGGTGAATCAACAGGTGAGAATCGTGCGGCAGAAGCAGCACGCAAAGCCATTATGAGTCCTTTGCTTGAAACATCCATTGAAGGTGCTCGCGGCGTAATTATGAACATTACGGGTGGCGTTAATCTGTCCCTGTATGAAGTGAACGAAGCGGCAGAGATCGTAACTTCTGCTTCCGATCCGGAAGTAAACATGATCTTTGGTGCCATCATCGATGAAGACTTGAAAGAGGAGATCAAGGTTACAGTTATCGCAACTGGTTTCGAAGACAAACCTGCTCCACCTCCACAAGGACGTAAGCCAGCTCCGGCAACAACGGAGACAACCGATACACGTTCGCCGAATCTGCGTCCGTTCGGAAATCAGCCGAGCAATGATCAGCTGGATATTCCGACATTTTTACGCAATCGTTCACGCAATAATAATAACGATTAATACCCAAATCAAATTATGGATAACCCGGTACTCCTTATGGAGCGACCGGGTTTTTCTGTTTTTTTAAATATCATAGCATACAGCATTGAACAAATTCTGAACAAAAGGGCTGAGCAATTCCGACAAAAAAAGTTGGAAACACACCCCCATGATTAGACAGACTTTGAACAGGGGTCTCCGTATACTTGTGAATATGCTCATGAATATCAGGATATCGGGATACCGGTATTTCGATATGTTGCGCGCAGGCAGGTGAAGAGTTTGGTTGTGTATGTGGATCTTATTTTTTTGACAAACCTGTGTATTGACGGTGCACTCATCGGCATGACCGCCTGGATGCGAAAAACGAAGCTGGTTTGGTGGCGATGGTTACTGTCAGCCATTGTGGGCGCGTTATACGTGGTTATGATGTTTGTACCGGAGTTTGATTTTATGTTCACTTTTTTGATCAAGTTCGGGTTCTCGCTGGTCATGCTTACGATTGCTTTTGGTTTTAAGGGTCTGCAGGCTTTTACGAGGACGCTGGGTACCTTCTATGTGATTAATTTTGTCGCTGCCGGAGGTATTCTGGGTGTGCATTACATGCTTCAGAGCTCCGGTGAGCTGTTTAACGGCATTTGGTTCACGGCTTCTGGCGGGATGTCATTTGATCTGAAGATTGCCTTCTGGTTCACGTTTATCGTATTCTTTGCTGTCCTGTTTGTATTCAAAGCTGTGCAGAGCTCAAAACGGAAAACAGATCGCATGACGACCTATTTGGGTAAAGTTGAGGTCTGCATCGATGAGGTAGTCATTTCTTGTACAGGCCTTCTGGATACGGGCAATCAACTTACAGATCCCTTATCGCGTATGCCAGTCATGGTGATGGAGGTTTCGTTGTGGCAAGACATGTTACCGGCTTCGTGGAAGGGTAGACTCAAGGACGAGGCGCCGGACAACCTTATTATGGAGCTTGATCAGGAAAGTTTTCAGTGGCAGGATCGACTGCGGCTAGTGCCCTATCGAGGCATTAACAAAGGCACTGCGTTTATGCTGGCAATGAAGCCGGACCGGGTGAAGGTGACGATGGGGGAAACATGTTATGAGACGACAAGGGTACTCATTGGGCTGGATGGAGGTGTTTTGTCGTCGGATGGGAAATATCAGGCCGTGATTCATCCTGAACTTGTGCAAGACGCTGCTTCTGCGCAGTCTACGGCTCTCTCTGCGGGAGCAACAGAAAAGCCGCTGAATGTGGTATAGGAGGAACGTACATGCTTGTGAAATGGAAACTGGTGGCGCAGCTGCAATATTACCGTCTGTTATTTTTGTTGGGACTCAAAAGTGAAGAGATCTATTATATCGGGGGAAGTGAGGCACTTCCGCCGCCTTTGACAAGGGAAGAAGAAGAATTTTTACTGCAAAAATTATCTTCGGGAGACTCGGCCATTCGCGCGATGCTCATTGAGCGCAATCTGCGTCTGGTGGTATACATCGCACGCAAGTTTGAGAACACAGGAATCAATATTGAAGATCTGGTCTCCATTGGAGCCATCGGACTGATTAAGGCAGTTAATACATTCGACCCGGAAAAGAAAATCAAACTGGCAACCTATGCTTCACGGTGTATCGAAAATGAAATTTTGATGTACCTGAGACGTAATAGTAAGATCCGAACTGAAGTTTCTTTTGATGAACCCCTTAACATTGATTGGGATGGAAATGAACTATTATTATCGGATGTACTGGGTACAGAAAACGATACAATCTATCGGAATATTGAAGAGCAGGTAGACCGAAAACTTTTGCACAAGGCACTGGAAAAATTAACGGAGCGTGAGCGAATGATTATGGAGCTTCGTTTTGGCTTGACGGATGGGGAAGAAAAGACACAAAAGGACGTAGCAGATCTACTTGGAATCTCCCAATCCTACATCTCTCGTCTCGAAAAAAGAATCATTAAAAGACTTCGCAAGGAGTTCAATAAAATGGTCTGAAAACCATCAATGCTCAGAATGGGTATTACTGGCAAGGGTGCCAAGTACGAATAAAAAAGCCTGCCCCGGAGATAATGTACATTAATGTTTCTCCTTGGGAGGTAAATCACGATGACCCGAAACAAAGTCGAGATTTGTGGCGTGGACACCGCAAAATTGCCTGTCCTCACCAACACTGAAATGAGGGAATTGTTTCATTCCCTTCAGCAACACCATGATCGCTCAGCAAGAGAGAAATTAGTGAATGGCAACTTGCGTCTGGTACTCAGTGTCATTCAGCGTTTTAACAATCGGGGGGAGTTTGTCGATGATCTGTTCCAGGTTGGTTGCATCGGCCTGATGAAAGCCATTGATAATTTTGATTTATCCCAGAATGTCAAATTTTCAACCTACGCGGTGCCGATGATTATCGGTGAAATCCGTCGATACCTGCGTGATAATAACCCAATTCGGGTATCTCGCTCCTTGAGGGATATTGCTTACAAAGCACTTCAGGTCCGTGACAGCCTGACGAATAAAAATTCCCGGGAACCGACGATATTCGAAATTGCGGAAGTACTGAATGTGCCGAAGGAAGATGTTGTTTTTGCATTGGACGCCATTCAGGACCCGGTTTCGCTCTTTGAACCGATTTATCATGATGGTGGAGATCCGATCTATGTTATGGATCAGATCAGTGATGACCGAAACAAGGATGTGTCGTGGATCGAGGAAATTGCGCTCCGCGAAGCGATGCATCGTCTCGGCCAACGGGAAAAAATGATTTTGTCCATGCGGTTTTTCGAAGGGAAGACCCAGATGGAAGTAGCTGATGAAATTGGCATTTCCCAGGCACAGGTATCACGTCTGGAGAAATCAGCGATACAACAGATGCAAAAACATGTGAAGTCGTAACACAAGGTAAGGGCAGGAGGACGATCAATCGGGGCTATGTATACCGTTGGTCGTCTTTTTGTGTTAAGCCGTCTCCACATTCGATGAAAAACAGGACATTTTTCGCCCCTGAAACATATATTGTATAGAAGCGTTTGGAACGGAAAGAAGAGGAACAACAGGGGGCGGGAATGAATGAAAGTAAATACGAGCGAAGTGGCGGCACGAGGCATGAAAATCTCGGATTTTCAGACTAAGGATGTCATTAACATTACGGATGGTAAGCGCCTAGGTCAGATCAGTGACTTGGAGTTGGATCTGAAGCAGGGACGAATTGAAGCGATTGTTGTGCCGGGGTACAGCCGGTTTATGGGACTTTTTGGCGGGGGAACGGATCTGGTGATTCCCTGGAGAAATATCGTAAAGATTGGTTCGGATGTGATTCTTGTGAAGATGGATGAGGTGAAGGAAACCACGTATGACGAGCGTGATCGGGAAGCGCGCCTGTATGACGAACAGCAGCATCTCCGCACGGAGCGTGTGGAACGCATTGAACGATCAGACCGTAATCAGCGTCGAACGATATAAAGGAGACAGAATGTGGCTCATTTGGTACACTGGAAGTGGTGAGGTGAGAGAATGGAACCCTTTGTATTGAATAAGGAATTACTTGAACGGACAGAGAACCCTAATTCAGATTTCGGTTCTGACCCGTTATTATTATATGTTGAGCCCTGGAGACAGCGGTTTGAACAGTTATCGGTCGGATTTACGACAAGACATGGGGGAGTCGGAAGTGTACCCTATGCTACGCTTAACTGCGCTTATCATGTGGGGGATGATCCTGAAGTTGTGCTTAACAACCGCAGGCTTGTAACCGGGAAGCTTGGCTATGAAGCGGAGGCCTGGACCTGTGGAGAACAGGTGCATGGCAAACATGTGGCTGTAATTAAAGCTGAAGATCGGAGCAGAGGATTGCTTGATCGTCAGTCGGCGTTGCAGGATACGGATGGATTGGTTACAAATGTGCCGGGTGTGCTGTTGACTTCTTTCTATGCAGACTGTGTCCCGCTTTATTTCTATGACCCTGTGCAACAGGCCGTTGGTCTTGCTCATGCCGGTTGGAAAGGAACAGTCGCAGGTATCGCTGTATCCATGGTGGAGACGATGGAACGGGAGTACGGAAGTCGCAGACAGGACATTCGAGCTGCAATCGGTCCGTCCATTGGGGATTGCTGTTATGAAGTGGATGAGGCGGTTATGCAGCATGTACGGGTTTGGTTTGATGATTCCCCGGTTAATGATGAATACAAGGATTCTGCTTCTAAAAAAGCATATCGATCCGTAGATAACGGTAAAACGATGTTAAACTTGAAAGAATGTAATCGACACATTATGATGAAAGCAGGAATATTGCCGGATCATATCGAATGTACAACATGGTGTACAAGTTGTCATCCCGAATTATTTTTCTCCTATCGGAAGGAAAATGGTGTTACAGGGCGGATGGCGAGCTGGATTGGGCTGGAAGAGAGGTGACCCTCTGTGTCATTGGAGGAGCGTATACAACAGGTAAATCAGAAGATCGAGGATGCATGTCGGCGCAGTAACCGTCATCGTGATGATGTGAATGTGATTGCAGTCACGAAATATGTCTCACTGGAAACAACGGGATCGGTGCTGAATCATGGTCTTGAGCATATTGGAGAAAATCGATGGCAGGATGCACAGGCCAAATGGGAAGCTTTTGGTCAACAGGGTACCTGGCATTTTATCGGTCATTTGCAGACGAACAAGGTGAAAGACGTGATCGGGAAGTTTCGTTACATACATTCACTCGATCGTTTGTCGTTGGCGAAGGAGTTGGATAAAAAAGCAGCTTCACTTGGCATGCAAGTGGAAACGTTTTTGCAGGTGAATATTTCGGGTGAAGAGAGCAAGTATGGCTTACAGCCTGAACAGGCAAGTTCTTTTTTGCGTGATATTCGTTCGTTCAACAATCTCAAGGTCGTTGGCCTGATGACGATGGCACCTCATGAGGAAGATCCGGAGCTGACGCGTCCTGTATTTCGTGGATTGCGTGAGCTGAGAGATCAATTGAATGGACAGGCCCTTACAGCAGAGCCATTAACTGAGCTGTCGATGGGGATGTCCAATGATTTTGAAGTGGCCATTGAAGAAGGGGCAACCTGGGTACGGCTGGGATCGATTCTCGTAGGAAAAGAGGAGGGTTCACGATGGGCGTAATGAATAAATTTATGAATTTCCTCGGACTTCAGGAAGAGGAAGAGATTGTGGAACGTGAACGGATGGCTTCGCAGGAGGAAAATGAGGCTGAACAGCAGGAAGCTGAAACCTCCAGTCTCGATAAACGTAGAAACCAAAGGGGGAATAATGTGGTGAGCATTCATTCCCAGAAAAATGTTAAAGTTGTCCTGTATGAACCGCGTTCTTATGACGAGGCTCAGGAGATTGCCGACCATCTGCGTTCGCATCGTACCGTTGTGGTAAACCTGCAGCGGATACGTCAGGACCAAGCGCTGCGTGTTATAGATTTTTTGAGTGGCACGGTATACGCATTGGGTGGCGGTATTTCCAAAATCGGCGGAAACATTTTTCTCTGCACGCCAGATACGGTTGAAATTCAGGGATCAATTACGGAAATACTGGCTGACAGCGAGCAAGATTATAACAGAATGAGGTGAGCCACTTTTGTATCAGATTGAAAGCGTGCTGTACACGTTATACCAGATTTACTTTTACATGGTCATCGTCTACATATTGATGTCTTGGCTTCCCAATGCGCGGGAAAGCTTCATTGGTGAATGGCTAGGCAAGTTTGTGGAGCCATATCTAAGACCATTTCGTCGATTTATCCCACCTTTGTTCGGTGTACTGGATATTTCCCCGATTGTGGCGCTGATCGTTCTGCAACTTGCGCTTAATGGATTGATCTCCATACTTCGGTATTTTGTATATTAGAGGTTGTTCAAAGAGTCCGCTTTTGATTACGAAGGATGCCTAGTGGCATCGTCAGCATCGAATATGGAATTCAGCCGAAATAAGTGGGAGGCTTACGAACAATGTTTCCTTCGGAAACATTGTGGTTGCTCACGTAGTTTTCTCTACGCTCCGCTACTCCATTTCTAGCTTTATCCCATCTTCTCGGTACTGAAAACCGGTCTTTTTGAACACGGACTATTAGGGTAGGGTGACATAGATGAGCGGTGAAATTTACGAACATTTTAGCCATGATGAGCGAGATTTCGTAGTTAAGGCTTCAGATTGGGTTGAGGGTGCAGGCAAGTATCATGAGATGAAGCTAACTGACTTTCTTGACCCAAGACAGGTGTTTATCTTACAAACTCTTGTCAATCGTCGTAATGACGTGCAGATTCGTCTGGATGGTGGTTACGAGGCTGCTGAGCGAAAGCGTGCGCTGGTTGCACCTGATTACATGTATCTGGATGATGAGGATATGGGTATGCAGGTGCTCAGCATCACGTCTGATGATCAGAAAATCTCAGAGCTGGAGCACGGGGACTATATGGGTTCCCTGCTCGGACTTGGGATGAAACGTGGAAAGATCGGGGATATCCAAGTGCTGGAGGACGGTTGCCATACAGTGGTGGCGGCGGAAACCGGCGCTTTTTTATCGCTTCAACTGAATCAGGTGCATCGGTTACATGTGTTCACAGAGTTACTTCCTTTGGAACAGATGCGGTGGTCAGAGAACAAACTGGAGACGATGGACATTACAGTCGCTTCGCTTCGTTTGGATGGAATCTGTGCAGATGTATACCGGCTTAGTCGCAGTAAAGTGTTGGTGCCAATCAAAGCTGGACGCTGTCGTGTAAACTGGAAGGTTGAGGAAGATCCGTCCAAATCGCTAAAAGCGGGTGATGTCGTATCCATTCAGGGATTTGGCCGCTTCAAGGTCATTGAACAGGATGGGATGACCAAAAAAGGACGATGCCGAGTGAAAATCGGCAAATTTGCCTGAGTCTGTTGCAGGAAAATCCGCTTTCTTGTCGAAATGTTTATCATAAAGGTGTAGAAAATACGCGGTGTATCCGATATACATTAAGTCAAAGATTTATGCTGCAAACCTTCTCTGGACGGGAAGGAACTTTTACAGGAGGTGGACAGCATGCCATTAACGCCGCTGGACATACACAACAAGGAATTTTCCCGACGTTTGCGCGGGTATGACGAGGATGAAGTCAATGAATTCCTGGACCAAGTCATCAAAGATTACGAAGGCGTCATTCGCGAGAACAAAGAGCTGAGCAATCAGTTGCTGTCCGTTCAGGAAAAGCTGGATCATTTTGCAACGATTGAAGAAACGCTCAGCAAAACAATCATTATTGCGCAGGAAGCTGCTGATGATGTGAAGAATAATGCGAAGAAAGAAGCGCAGTTGATCGTGAAGGAAGCAGAGAAAAATGCAGACCGGATCGTGAACGAAGCGTTGGGTAAATCACGAAAGATTGCTTTGGAAGTAGAGGAACTGAAAAAGCAGGCATCGATCTATCGTGCCCGTTTCCGCACGCTTGTTGAAGCGCAGCTTGAACTGTTGACTCAGGATGGTTGGGAAGTGCTGGAGAGCCGGGAGCAGGAAGTGCGTGACCGTGAGCGGGAGATGAAAGAAATTTATTAGTCTGGCGCCTGGTTGACTTTTGTCTGCAAAGAGGCTATAACTATATTCATAATGAATAGTGATTCCATGACGGGTTCAGTACGTTATGATCTCATCCCTCAGAGAGTTGGTGGTTGGTGCAAACCAATGGATGAGTTATAGCCGAATATCTCCCCGGAGAAGTGACGCTGAAGCGGTGATCGTGATTGCCGTGTGTAAGCCGAACCGTAAGCCGTACGTTATAACGGCACCCTGCGGTAGTTTAGCGGGGCATAAGCGCTGTTGATGACAGAGCATACCCAGGCTTGCCTGGATGTGGTTTGTGATGAACAGAATTAGGGTGGTAACGCGAGTATAGCCTCGTCCCTTTCCAGGGATGGGGCTTTTTTGTGTCCAAAAAAGGCGAACGTCCATGAGGCCCGCAGGGCCCCCAGGTAGAGAGCCACCCGCCGGGAGAGCAAAGCACCCGGCACACAGGGTTCGCTAAGGCGAACGTCCATGAGGCCCGAAGGTGCCTCAAGGAGAGAGCCGCCCGCCGGGAGAGCGAAGCGCCCGGCAACACCCGCCTCGCGGTAAGGCCATGCGGCGTTCACGCAGGGAACAAGCCGCAAAATGGCCGTCACCACGCACATAAACCCTCGCCCACAAGCGGCGCAACTGTCCCCCAATCGACAAGCCATCCCGGGTGTCCAGAGGGCGGAGCGCCTATGGGGTCCCCCTTGGCAAGGGGGATTTAGGGGGATTGAAACGCTTTTTGTGGACGGTCCACAATCTTAACCAAAGAAAGGGAAGATGATCACCATGCAACGAGTTGACGTCAAAGAGAAGGCACGTGCCAGAGAATTACGCGTGTTGGATAAATGGAAAACGGAGAATACATTTAGAAGATCCATCGAAAACCGCGAGGGCAAGCCAAACTTTGTATTTTATGAAGGGCCGCCTACAGCGAACGGAAAACCGCATATCGGTCACGTACTGGGACGCGTAATCAAGGATTTCGTTGGTCGTTATAACACGATGAAGGGTTACCGTGTTGTTCGTAAAGCGGGTTGGGATACACACGGCCTGCCCGTAGAACTGGGTGTACAGAAGAAGCTTGGCATCTCCCACAAGTGGGAAATCGAAGATTACGGCGTGGAGAAATTCATTAACGAATGTAAAGCGAGTGTATTCGAGTACGAGCAACAATGGCGTGATCTGACAGAAGGTATCGGATATTGGACGGATATGGATAACCCATATATCACCCTTGATAACAACTACATTGAGAGTGTATGGAACATTCTCGCGACAATCCATGAGAAAGGCCTGCTGTATCGGGGCCATCGTGTGAGCCCGTACTGCCCATCTTGCCAGACGACACTGAGTTCCCATGAGGTTGCACAAGGGTACAAAGACGTCAAAGACCTGAGCGCTACAGCAAAATTCAAGCTGAATGACAGCGGAGAATTCGTGCTTGCTTGGACAACGACACCTTGGACACTGCCTTCACACGTCGCACTTGCCGTGAATCCGGATATGGACTACTCCCGTGTTCGTCAAGGTGATGAAGTGTACATCATGGCAACGAATTTGGTAGAGAAAGTAATGAAAGATACCAAGGGTGAGTACGAGATCATTGGTGCACTGAAAGGTGCCGATCTGGTTGGCAAAACGTATGATCCTCCGTTCAACTACGTTCAGGCTGAGAAAGCCAACATCATTCTGGGTGCCGGCTTTGTAACAGATGCAAGTGGTACGGGTATCGTACACATGGCTCCTGCCCATGGTGAAGATGACTACCGTGTGTGCCGTGAAAATGGTATCAGCTTTGTGAACATGGTGGACCTGGAAGGTAAATTTGTCGCTGAGGTTACTGATTTTGCCGGACGTTTCGTGAAGGATTGTGATATTGATATCGTGCGATATCTGTCTGAGAATGGACGTTTGTTCAGCAAAGAAAAATATGAGCACAGCTATCCATTCTGCTGGCGTTGTGATACACCGCTTCTGTACTATGCAATGGACAGTTGGTTTATCCAAACGACAGCCATCAAGGACCAATTGATTGCCAACAACAGTGAAGTGGATTGGTACCCAGGTCATGTTCGTGAAGGTCGCTTCGGGAAATTCCTTGAGGATCTGGTGGATTGGAACATCAGCCGTGATCGTTATTGGGGAACTCCGCTGAACATCTGGGTGTGCGAGGAGACTGGCGAACAATTTGCTCCACACAGCATTGCAGAATTACGTGCCCGTGCGGTAGGGGATGTGCCTGAGAATCTTGAATTGCATAAACCGTATGTGGATGACGTTAAAGTCATGAGCTCTTGTGGCAAATATGAGATGAAACGTACACCGGAAGTGATCGATGTCTGGTTCGACAGTGGCTCCATGCCGTTTGCCCAGCAGCACTATCCATTTGAAAATAAAGAAGTCTTCGAACAGCAGTATCCTGCTGATATGATCTGTGAAGGGATTGACCAGACACGTGGCTGGTTCTACAGCTTGCTGGCGGTTTCCACCCTTTTGACAGGCAAAGCGCCTTACAAAGCAGTTATGGCTACAGGACACGTTCTTGATGAGAACGGACAGAAGATGTCCAAATCCAAAGGTAACGTGATCGATCCTTGGGAAGTAATTGAAGAATACGGTACCGATGCATTCCGCTGGGCTTTGTTGTCTGATAGTGCACCGTGGAACAGTAAACGTTTCTCCAAAGGGATCGTAGGCGAAGCCAAATCCAAAATGGTGGATACGTTGGTTAACACCCATGCATTCCTGACGCTTTATGCTACCATTGATGGATTTGATCCACAGGAGCACCCGTTCCAACTGTCCGCACACAAGCTGGATCGCTGGATTCTGTCGAGGCTGAACAGTCTGATTCTGGTTGTAGAAAAAGCGTTGTTGGTTAACGACTACCTGAACTCCTCCAAAGCGATTGAAGCATTTGTCGATGAGCTGAGTAACTGGTATATCCGTCGTTCCCGTGACCGGTTCTGGGGAAGTGGCCTGACAGAGGATAAACTGGATGCTTACCGCACATTGACTGAGGTATTGGTGACTACTGCAAAACTGGTTGCTCCGTTTACACCGATGCTCGCAGAGGATATCTATCTGAACCTTGCAACAGGCGAGAGTGTGCACATGGAAGATTATCCGGTAGCCAATGAATCTCTAATTGATGCAGGACTGGAACAGGATATGGAGACGGCTCGCCGTGTGGTTGAACTTGCCCGCAACGTTCGTAACGAAACCGGCATCAAGACACGTCAGCCGCTGTCCGAATTGATTGTTTCTCTGGATAAAGGCTTTGACCTGGCAAGTTATGAAGAGATCATCAAGGAAGAGATCAATGTAAAAGGAATCCGTACGGAGCATAACGATGCGGAATTCGTTGACTTTACATTGAAGCTGAACCTGAAAGTTGCAGGTAAGAAATACGGTAAAAACGTAGGATTCCTGCAAAACTTCTTCAAGGGAATGTCAGCCGATGAGACACGTAAAGTGGTTTCGGAGGGTGTGCTGAACATCGTTTCTCCGGAAGGCGAAGAGCTGCAAGTGACGAGCGAAGAATTATTGGTTGATAAACAGGCCAAATCAGGTTTTGCTTCAGCATCAGGTTACGGACTGACGGTTGCGCTTAATACTGAAATCACAGCAGCACTGGAACAAGAAGGCTGGGTTCGTGAAGTGGTTCGTGCTGTGCAGGATACCCGGAAACGACTGGACTTGCCGATTGAGAAAAGAGTACGTTTGACACTGGATGTGGATACATCCCTACAGGAAGCTATTCAGGCGTTTGATGATGTGTTGCGTGAGAATGTTCTCGTAACCGAAGTGACATTTGGCTCGAATGAGTCCATGGAACGTGTTGAAGCCGGAGGCAAATCGATCGGTATTTACATCGAAGCATAATTCGAAGCATTTTCCATTCAACAGTGAGAGCATATAGAGCATAAACAAACGAGCCGCAGAGGCAGGGACATTTTCCCTGATTCTGGGCTCGTTTGTTTTTTAGGCAAAAAGGAAATGATTCTATAGTGCAGTCAATCTATATTGATCAAAGGAACTGACCAAAACATGAGCGAACATGACAAGCAAACAGCAACGGCGGCTACACCATCAACATCAGATCATCTGAATTCACATGACAAAATTGAAGAGCTGCATACCCTGACTAACCGTCTGGCGAATGAACTGGAACGTTCACGGATTGCGCAATACACAGAATTGCTGAACAGACCATGGAAATTAATCGGACTTAACTTGTTGTCTGGAGCCGCACGAGGTGTGGGGATCGCCATTGGTTTTACCTTTTTCGCAGCAACAATTATTTACGTTTTACAGCTACTCGGGGCGCTCAATCTTCCCATTGTTGGAGACTACATCGCTGATATTGTGCGTATTGTCCAGCGTCAGCTTGATATGAACACCTATTAAGCAATTAAGGTGAATGATATTGAGTTACATTTTAGTAAATGTCATCCGTCTCCATATCCGGTTCTAACAGACCCTCGCCCTCACGGTTCTCCAGATACTGGCGATATTGCCGATTGCGCACGATGGATACGTCATGACCATAGATGTCTGTTGCAACGAAGCTTTCGTACGCTTCAACGCAGCCCTCCACTTCATCGGTGGCTTCAATGGCCATAACATCATAGCTGTCGATATCGCGTCCTTCAGCCATGGCTGGCGAGTTCGATGTGCCCCAGCTTTCAACAATCTGCCAAGCGTCCTCACCATCGAAGCCGTTTTGGTCATCACGCTCGTCCAGACTGGTTCGACCGAATGCCGGGGCGAGGAACTCTTCCTCTACAGGGCGGTTTTCGGAGACAACGGTTTCCGGTTGATGTTTTTTGCAGTATTTCGTATAAGGAACAGCTTCCATGCGTTCATAAGGAATGGGTTGCTGGCAGACTGCACATGTACCATAATGTCCTTCTTCGATGGAGTGCAGTGCAGAATCGATTCGCTCCAATTGGAATTCATCATGTTCCAACAGGGAAATATCCTTTTCGCGCTCATACACTTCCGTGGCTAAGTCGCCAGGATGGTTATCAATCGGTGATAGTTCACCTGTCTGTAGTTTAAGGGAGTCTCCAAGGCCATAATGCTCGTTTTCCGACAGTCTATGTTCAATATCGCGCTTATCGGACATCAATTGGGAACGTAAAAAATGCAGTTGTTCGGCAGTAAAATGTGACATGATTTTCCCCTTTCTGATTTCATGCTGGAATCCGGATGTTGACTCTATTGTAGGATGTGCCATTATGGGCAAGATTACAGAAGGGAAATGTTATCGTTTTTGCCATGAGCATTGCGATGTAGCGCGTCGTGGACGATTTCCAAACAGCTGTGCTACAATAAACAAGTCTGGCGTAAGCCTGGTATCGTTTGGAAAAGACAAGAACGGAGTGACAAACAAACGTGGTGTATTATATCCTCGCTTTTATCGTATTTTTATTGGATCAGGGAACCAAGTATCTGATTGCAACCCGGATGGAACTCAGAGAAGAAATTCCGGTAATCGGCAATTTCTTTGTCATCACATCACATCGTAACTCAGGAGCAGCTTTTGGCATTCTGCAGGACCAGCGTTGGTTCTTTATCGTGGTTACGTTGATTGTGGTCGTTGCCTTGATTTGGTATTTGCAAAAAGTAAAAGATACCCCGCACAAATTGCTGCCTGTGGCGCTTAGTTTGGTGCTTGGTGGAGCAATTGGCAACTTCCTTGACCGGGCATTGACCGGAGAAGTTGTGGATTTTGTACAACTTAATTTTGGAAGTTATACGTTTCCCATTTTTAACATCGCAGACTCGGCAATCTGCATCGGTGTAGCGTTGATCATTGTGGAGACGTTACTTGAAGGACGGCGCGAAAAAGCTGCCGCGAAGATTGAAGGGAATGAACATCATGAGTAATCCGAATAAGGAACAGATTAACGACGAAGAACTAATGAATGGCAATGAACGTATGGAATGGACCGTTGCCGCTGAACATAAAAAAGAACGAATTGACAAATATATTACGGAAGCGGTAGATAACGTATCTCGCTCCCAAGTTCAATTGTGGATCGGAGACGGAATGGTTACGGTAAATGGTGCTGTGGTTAAAGCCAATGCCAAGTTATCCGAAGGGGATCTGGTCGAGTTACAGATTCCAGAACCAACTGCTGTGGAGATCGTTGCCGAAGATATTCCACTGGAAGTGGTATATGAAGATAGCGACTTGATCGTGATTAACAAACAGCGTGGTCTTGTGGTGCATCCAGCACCAGGACATACGTCCGGTACCCTCGTTAATGCACTCATGTATCACTGCAATGACCTCTCGGGTATTAATGGGGAGTTGCGCCCTGGTATTGTGCATCGTATCGATAAGGATACATCCGGCCTGATCATGGCTGCCAAGAACGATCGTGCTCATGCATCACTGGCTGCTCAGTTGAAAGACCATACGGTGAATAGACGTTATATTGCGCTCGTGCATGGTCATCTTAACCATGATCAAGGGACCATTGATGCACCAATTGGACGAGATACCAATGACCGCAAAATGTATACGGTCACGGATCGTAACAGTAAACATGCCGTTACGCATTTTACCGTTACAGAGCGCATTAAAGATTACACCTTACTTGAACTGAAACTGGAGACAGGACGTACTCACCAGATTCGGGTTCACATGAAATTTATTGGTCACCCGCTTGTAGGAGATCCAACGTACGGACGGAATAAAGGCATCAAAATGCAAGGACAGGCACTTCATGCGGCCGTTCTTGGATTTGTGCATCCAACAACGGGAGAATACCTTGAATTCTCAGCTCCACTTCCTCAGGATATGGAAGACGTTCTGGCCTCACTACGCAGTCGTTAACCGTTCCAAGAAAGTACAAATGTTCGGATACTTTGTCCATGGCTTTGATCACGCAAATGCTTCATATTAAAGTGTAGAAATTTGCGTCAAATGAGGAGATGAACAACGTTATGAGTATCGATAAATACCAAGAAACTTACATTCAGACTAATTTTGCCGACCGTATCGGTGGCTCCAACTATGGTAAAGACACGAACATTTATAAATTCGAGAAAATCAAACGTGCCAAAGCTTCGGCCAAAAAAGATTTTCCCGATGTGGAACTGATTGACCTTGGTGTAGGTGAACCGGATGAAATGGCGGATGCAGGCATTGTAGCTGCACTTGCTGAAGAAGCTTCCAGACCTGAGAACCGTGGTTATGCCGACAATGGTATTCCTGAATTCAAGGCTGCTGCTGCTTCTTACCTGAAAAACGTATTTAACGTAGAAGGTATCGATGCTGATACTGAAATCGTGCACTCCATTGGTTCCAAACCGGCTTTGGCGATGATGCCTTCATGCTTCATCAATCCGGGTGATGTGACAATCATGACCGTTCCAGGTTACCCGGTTATGGGTACACACACTAAATATCTGGGTGGAGAAGTGTTCAACATTCAATTGACGAAAGAGAACAACTTTCTGCCTGATCTGACGGCTATTCCGGAGGACATCGCAAAGCGTGCGAAGTTGCTCTACCTGAACTACCCGAACAACCCAACAGGCGCAAGCGCAACGGTGGAGTTCTTCACTGAAGTTGTTGAGTGGGCTAAGAAATATAACGTAGTGGTTGTACATGATGCGCCATACGCAGCATTGACGTATGATGGCAAAAAACCATTCAGCTTCCTGTCCGTACCTGGAGCGAAGGATGTCGGCGTAGAACTGCACTCTCTATCCAAGTCCTACAACATGACGGGTTGGAGAATCGGATTCGTAGCGGGTAACCCGCTTGTAGTCAAAGCATTCAGCGACGTGAAGGACAACAATGACTCCGGTCAGTTCATCGCGATTCAAAAGGCTGCTGCTTATGGATTGAATCACCCAGAAATTACGGAGAAAATTGCAGAGAAATATTCCCGTCGTCACGACATGCTCGTTGCCGCATTGAACGAACTGGGCTTCCAGGCTGAAAAACCTAAAGGTTCATTCTTCCTGTATGTGGAAGCACCAAAAGGTGTGGTTGGCGGACGTCGCTTTGAATCCGGTGAAGATTTCTCCCAATTCCTGATCCGTGAGAAATTGATCTCATCCGTACCTTGGGATGATGCTGGTAACTTTGTTCGTTTCTCCGTAACCTTTGAAGCTAAAGGTGAAGAAGAAGAGAAACGCGTTATTGCTGAGATCAAACGTCGTCTGAGCGACGTGCAATTCGAATTTTAATTGTAGTACCCTATAGATTAATCATGTGTGAGAACAAAGAGACCGGTAACGGTCTCTTTTTTTATGTTTATATTAGATTTTTTTCATTTACTCCCTTTACAAAATTATACAAGCAACATATGATTAGATCTTTACGTTATTTCTTATATACAGAAGTTGTTTTTGAAGGGAGTTATTACAATTGTTATCATCACGAACGAGTACGGTATCCTCACCGGCTACAGGAACAGGAAGTACAGTGTCAGGATTATTCAGATTGTTAAGACCCAAACAGTGGACTAAAAATCTGCTGTTATTTGCTGCGTTACTATTCTCTTTTGAGGAGATTCGGGCTGAAACCATTCTTGCGACTTTGCTTGGTTTTATTCTATTTAGCTTCGTTGCAGGCTGTGTTTATATTTTAAATGACTTTGTAGATCGGGACAGGGATCGACAGCATCCGGTGAAAAAGTATCGTCCGATGGCTTCTGGGCAGGTAAATCCGAGTCATGCTTTGTTGTTTGGTATTATTCTGTTAATCCTTTCCGTCGGAACGGCCTTCATGATGAACCCTCTATTCGGCGTGTTATGTATTGTTTATTTTCTATTGAATGTATCATATTCATTTGTGCTGAAACATCTCGTTATCCTGGATATGATGACCATTGCAGCCGGCTTTGTACTTCGTGCCATTGCAGGTGGTGTACTGATCCATGTACCATTCACACCGTGGTTTTTGATCTGTACCATGCTGTTGTCATTGTTTTTGGCCATTGGCAAACGCAGAAATGAACTTACGCTGCTTGAGGGGAATACGGGATCGCACCGTAAGGTTTTAGACAACTACTCCATTACGTTGCTGGATCAATTCAATACGATTGTGACGACAGCTACGATTATCAGCTACTCTCTATTCACATTCACTTCAGACCGGACCATCCATCTCATGTGGACCATTCCACTGGTCATTTACGGCATGTTCCGTTATCTGTATCTGATCCACATGAAGAGCCAGGGAGGCTCACCCGATCGAGTACTGTTTGAGGACAAGCCCATATTAATTACGGTGATTTTGTATGTGATCAGTGTTGTTACCATTTTTACTATCTTTGAATAAAGGCTGAGGGGGATCAGGGTGAAAAGCACGAAAGTCGCAATTTTTGATATTGATAAAACAATTATACGCAGTGATTCCATGTTTCAATTTGTGCACTACGGTGTTCGCCGTTACCCGTGGCAGGTATGGAGATTACCTGTCATCGCATTACATACTGTTTTATTCAAGGCAGGCATCATGACTGTTGAACAAGTCAAACGATCCTACTTTCAAGAAATTGAGCGTATGACTGAAAAAGATCTCGAACATTTCTTCGATACCCGATTGCGTACGTCCATTTTTGCCGAGGCCAGTGTAGAGATGCAGCATCGCAAAGAAGCAGGGTATCACGTCTTACTGGTAACTGCATCTCCGCATGCCTATATGAAATACTTTAAAAACTTTCCCTGGGTGGATCATGTCATTGGAACTGAGCTTGTCCGTCATGCGAATGGTTACACATGCAGAATTGATGGCAGCAATTGCAAAGGGGAAGAGAAGGTACGCCGAATTCAGGCTTATCTTAGTGAGAAAAATATGGTCATTGACTATGACCAGTCATGTTCCTACTCGGACTCCTTATCGGACCTTCCCGTCATGCAGCTAGTGAGTCAACGATACTTTATTAACAAGCGTGTTCCGGACATGGAGGCATTAACGTGGGGGAAATAAAATCGCGTCATACCGGTAAATGGTTGATGCTCGTCTCCGCATTTCTGACAGCAACGGGTCAATTGTTCTGGAAATGGGGACTAACCGAGTGGATTTACCTTGGTGTTGGTTTTCTGTGTTATGGACTTGGAGCGATTTTGATGATTAAAGCTTTTGCTCTGGAAAAACTCTCTGTTGCTTATCCTCTGATGTGTGCCAGCTACGTATTTGCCTTAATCTATGGATATTTTTTGCTTGGGGAAGAAATTACGGTGCAGAAGCTGGCAGCAGTTGTGTTGCTTGGAATCGGGGTGACATTAACCAGTGTTGATCGATAGCTGGATGGTTGCCGTTTTAGTTGTCATGACATTGTGTGGTGCACTGGGCGGGGCTGGACTGAAGGCTTATGCATCTAGTCGCAATCGTCTGCATGTACTCATGGGACTCGGATTCTACGGAACCGGTGCGTTGCTGAATATTGTATTGTTGAAGTTTCTCCCATTAACCGTAGTACTGCCTGCCAACGCATTAACCTATGTTTGGACTCTGATCATTGCGATGCTGGTATTTAAAGAGGCAGTGGGGCCTTTACGCTGGATTGGCGTGGCGTGTATTATGGGTGGCTTATGTTTATTGGTGTTCTAATTTGAACTAAAGATTATTTTTATGAGCACTACGATGAAAGAATAACCTTCCAATCGCTCAAATTATGATGGTTTTTTATAAAATTTATTGGATGTGAATGAAAGCATGAAATTTTTGGACTACTTATTTTATAATCGAAGAGCTAACTGGACAGCCTTTTATCTGTTTGCTGGATTTGCTTTATTCTATGGTTTAATGAACGGCTCGTACGTTCTGTACATTGAAAATAATGCGGAATTGCTTGGGATGTATAGCCCTTTTAATACGACGCTGTTTCCACTCAATTTATTCAACTTTGATCCATCGATGTATTACGGCGACAACAGTTCTTCCGTGATTCATCCGCTGATTTCCTTTCTGTCAGTCACCCTTGCGGCTGTAGCGAAGCTGCTGGGAGGCAACTGGTTCTTTCTAATTTTGCAATCGCTGGTAAATGCGGGTTCGGTGGTGCTGGCGTATCTGTTCCTGAGTCAAAAAGAAGATAGACCGACGATTATACCTTTGCTGTTCGCCTTACTGTTTGGTTTCAGTTCCTACCTCATGTATACTGCGTTGATCCCGGACTCGTATCCTTATGTACAGTTCGTTATTCTGTTCTCCGTGGTTTACATGCAGTATACGCGTGAGCGTCAGGACGTACGATATGTACCCAATGCATTGCTTGCATCGATTAACTTCGGATTAACCTCAACCAATATCGTACCGTTTGCTGGTGCCACTTTCTTCAATATGCATGCATGGCGTAAGGCCAATTTGAAAAAATACATTGGTATCATGGCACTAGCGGTTCTGATTATTGTCGTTATGACAGGCATTCAATATGTTGCATTTGGAGGTCGCAGCTGGGTTAGTAACTGGCTATTGGGCATTCAAAATGGTGGAACTAGCTATGCAACACCATTCCAGTTCGCCATTCACTGGAAAGCATTGAACATGTTAACCATCAATCCGATGATGACACCGAAGATGCATTTACTTGACCCGGGCATGGCTGCCTTTGTTACGGATCTATCTCGTTCCAACCCAATTGTTGTGCAGATTACAGGGATCTTTATTTTACTATTGGCACTCATGGGCATCATTAAAGGCATTCGTGAACGTGAAGTATGGACCCTTGTTCCATATATTCTGTTTGCTTTTTTGCTTCATGTAGTCGTGGGTTTCGGATTGGCTGTATTTCAATATGACATGTACCTGTATGCGGGACACTATCTGTTTGCGTTCTTCCTGTTGGGTGGAGGATTCGTCATCAGCCTGCGTCCGGGATTGGGGAAAAAAGCGATTATAGGCTTAATCATGTTATGTGTTATCGTTACGGCAAGTAACAACATCTATCGCCACGCAGAAACATTAACAACAATCAAGCAATCCTATGATCAATTGGAACAGGACCGGTCAGTGAAATAATCAAGATGCAGCGATTCATATAAGGAAATAAGATAAGGCCATGGGATGGAAAGTCCAATGGCCTTATCTTATTTAGTGTCCAGCTAATGAGTTAAGCAATAATTTTGGTCTTCTTGGCATTCTCGGCTGAACGTTTGGTGAGACTGCTGAGTGGGCGTTTCAAAGCGAGAGCAACAATGAGACTCAGCGCGATGAACATACACAACCACAGAATATCCTTGATGGCAGTAGACCACAATATACCGCCGACCGACTCACGCAGCAGACTGATCGCATACGTGAAGGGCATGAACGGATTTAATGCCTGGAAAAAGGGGGATGTCATGCTGATTGGGAACGTACCGCCAGAGCTGGAGAACTGGAACACCATAAAGATGATGGCGATCCCTTTTCCGATATTTCCAAAAACGGACAGCAGGGTGTACGTGATGGTGACAAATACGGCACTCACCAGCATGGCAAACAGGACAAACCACAGTTTATCGGCGACATAGGTACCCAGGATTAAGATATCTCCCAGGGTGACGGATATCGCCTGAAGCAACCCAATGGTCAGAAAAGTAGCGAGGCGTCCAAGATATAACTCATATCCCCGGAACTTGCCCTCTGGATTCTCAGCTTCGGCACGAAGCAGAGAAATCAGCAGTGTTGAGCCGACCCACAAGGACAGCACGCCATAAAATGGTGACATGGCCGATCCATAATTCGGAATCGGGTAAAGCTGCTGTTCCTTGATTTGCACTGGGCTTGCAAGGAAAGCACTCTCTTCTTCGATATCGCCGCGCAGAAGTTTGGCGAGCTCGGCAAACTGGTTATTACCTTCGACTTCCCTAAGTTTGTCTGCCGCTTTGCTGATGGCACTTTCCAGTGCTGGCAGATCATCACTTACCAGTGTGGCAACACGATGGACTCCTTTTTCGACCTCCGGAAGCTGGTTCTGAACAAAATCGGATGCCTTGCCTATCTGTTTCTCGGCATTAGGCAGATCATGACGAACAAAATCAGCCGCTTCGTTCAGTTTGGTTCCCAATTTGGGCAGATCGGTCCGGATTAAGGAAGAGACGGTGTTCAAAGCTTGAATAAAACCTTCACTTTTGCTTGCGAGTGTCTCTGATATCTCATGGATCTTGGATTGGATTTGAGGCAGGTCGCTCTGGATTTTCGTCAACTCGGTCTGTCCAAACGTAATCCCTTCTTTGGCAGATGCAAGAATGTCCGCAATATCCGGAATTTGATCTCTTGCTCCTTGCATTGCACTTGAAGAAGTGGAGAGGATGGACCGCAATTTATCCACGCCAGCCGATAGAGCCGGTGATATGTCACTTTCATACGTAGTCAAGAGATTGCCAATGCCACTGCTAATGTCTTTGGAGAGCAAATTTAACTGAGCGACGACGTCTGCGGGTAGCTTTGTATTGCGGCGCATGGCATCACTGATGATGCCAGCCAGTCGGATTTGTAACTGCAGTTTATCTGAAACGGAGTTCAAATGCTGAATTTGTTCGGTAAGTGGATGGCTTGGAAGCAAGTTGTCTATTTTGCCCAGCAGTTCTGCCATACTGTCGACAAGTTTTACCGCAATCCCCAAACGTGCAGCAATCCGGTCCAGATCTTCTGCTGTGGGCAGGTTATCAAGATCCGAATCCTGCAATTGTGCAAATAGGTCTCCAGCAGCGTTGGTAATCTGCTGCACTAGCAGCAGATTCTGGCGGATCGTTGGGCCAATAGCCTGAAACGCTTCTTCACTTGAATCTACAAATTGATTCAAGCTTTCAGCCAGCTCAATCCCGTTGCCAGCGATTTGGGATACTTTGTCCAGATCTTGTTCTGCGGCCGTTACGATAGAGAGAGCCTTGTCGGTTTTATCCAGGGCTGTTTGGATGACAGCTGATACCTGACCAAAGTTTTCATCCACTTCTCGAATGCGTTCTACCGCTTTTTGTATATCCGGTATCCGCCCTTGAATAGCCAGCACTTCCGAAGCCGCATCATTAATTTGTGGCCAATACTCCTGCACCTTGAGCACATACTTTGCCGCTTCATTGATTTCAGGTAGTTTTTTTTCGATTTCGACGATCTTTTGAGCATCTTTTACAATCTCAGGCATGGCTTTTTCCACTTCCAGTACCTTTTGACCCGCGGCTTGGATGGCCGGAAGATTTTTCTCCAGGGTGAAAATGCCATTCTCCATCTTGCGCAAAGTTGGAAGCTGGGCGTTAATTTCAACCCCGGCTTCCTTCAACTTGGTAAGAACGGCCTCACTGACGGCTTCAGTGAAATTTTCATTGATTTGTGTTGTTATGGCAGATACACCAGAGCCTGTGATTTTGGGAGCAATGGCATTCACCTTCTCATTAACGGTATAGATTACCTCTGGACGCTCCAGCTTTCCGTCAACAATACCTGTAATTTTGGACGAAAAGTCTCCGGGAATGAGCAGGCTTGCATAGTACTCTCCAGTTTGTACACCTCGACTGGCCTCAGCCCGATCTACAAAAGTCCAGCCCAGCTTTTCGTTGTGTTTGAGGCTGGATACCAGTTCGTCTCCGATATTGACATTGGTTCCTGCAACAGTTGCACCCTCGTCTTCAGTTGTCACTGCAATTTTGATCCCCTGGGTGTTACTGTACGGGTCCCATACGGACTTGACGTTGACCCAGTCATACACCCCGGGCAGTAAGATGATAGCCACAATTAGAAATATACCTGTGGGAACCTTCAGAATATGCAACCAGTCTGTTTTGTAAACGTGCCAAATGTGACGCATGACTTCCTCCTAAATGTACATAAATGTAGGGCGTATCTTAATTCCATGTCGCATAGCTGCGAATCTTATGTATATCGGCATTACAGCAGCATCTATGAATGGGTTTATGTTTATAAACTGTACCCATTTCAGTGGGTACTAATGCAGAGCCTACATATATTACGTAAGATGAAACTGACTGCTTGTTCCAAAAAGAAGTGTTTTGTGTCTACTTAAGCATAGGCAGAGGTTTATTTTGGTTATATCAAATTTCTCATTTGCCTATGGATAAATATGCAGAAATGTTGTATAATTATGAATAACCAATGAGATGAATTGTGCATGGATGTTTTTCAGGCTAACTGCTGATTCTAACAAGAACGTAGCAGAGGGTTTTCACCTGCGATGGTGAGGTGTTGACAGGGGGTTGTCTTTCTGTCATAATTCATGAAGACAAACGGACATATTGATTACAGAACCCTGTGAGGTCCTGCAATATGAACGACATGAATAGCACCTTTAAATCAGTCCCGTGAGACTGGCAAGGTAACGTGAACGATACATCGTTTTTTGCTGCGGCAAATGAAGCGATGCATCCCCGAGAGTAAACTTTCTTCAGAGCGGTCTGAAGTTCGGAGACTCCTTGCCAATAAACACGGCAAGGAGTCTTTTTTGTTCTCCTCGTCACGGGGCCATGATCTGAAGGGAAATCCTGAGGAGGCTGAACGCATGAGCACAGAGACACATGTCATTATGGATGAGACGGCGATCCGCCGCGCATTAACACGGATTGCCCATGAGATATTGGAGAAAAACAAAGGAATCGATGATTGTGTGCTGGTCGGTATCCGTACACGCGGGGTTTACCTCGCAGAACGGATTGCCGCGAAGATTGAAGAAATCGAAGGCGCCAAAGTCCCCTGGGGAGAACTGGATGTGACTCCTTACCGCGATGATCGCTTGGACGAAAACAAGGCGAATCGCAAGGAAATGTTGATTATGACACCTGAATCACTTTCGATCCATAACAAAAAAGTGATCTTGTTCGATGATGTGCTCTATACCGGACGTACGATTCGCGCAGCGATGGATGCCCTGATGGACTGTGGAAGACCGCAGAACATTCAGCTGGCGGTACTCGCAGACCGTGGACACCGGGAACTTCCGATTCGACCTGATTTTATCGGCAAGAATGTGCCGACTTCCAAATCAGAAGAGATCGAAGTTGCACTTATGGAAACGGACGGACAGGACGAAGTCAAAATCACTCAGAACCGGGGGGAGCAAGCATGATGATTACACAGACAGCATTGAGAGACCGGAGCTTGCTTGGACTGAAGGAACTTAGCCGAGGAGAGATCGAGTCCATTCTGAACAGGGCGGCTCACTGGGAAGCGCAGAAAGAGAAACTGGTTCCTGTACTTGAATCACGCTTCGTTGCGAACATGTTCTTCGAAAACAGCACCCGCACCCGCTTCTCCTTCGAAATGGCAGAGAAACGCCTGGGCGCACAAGTGCTGAACTTCACGGCAGCCGCATCCAGTGTGGAAAAAGGAGAGTCCATCTACGATACGGTGCGAACACTTGAGTCGATGGGCATTGATGCAGGCGTGATCCGGTTGAAACCGGCAGGCGTTCTGCAACAGCTGGCTAAGAAAGTGAGTGTTCCGCTCGTGAACGCCGGAGACGGCAACAATGAGCATCCCACACAGGCGTTGCTGGACCTCTACACGATGCGGAAAGCATTTGGCGAACTGAAAGGCTTGCGTGTTTCCATCATAGGTGACATTCTGCATAGCCGCGTAGCACGCTCCAACCTGTGGGCACTGCATAAGTTCGGCGCAGATGTACGCTTCTGTGCACCGCAAACGATGCAGGCACCGGAACTCGCAGAGCATGCTCCTTATGTCGGTTTTGAAGAAGCGCTGGATGCAGATGTAGTCATGATGCTCCGTGTTCAACTGGAACGTCATCAACATGGCTTAATTACTTCAGCTGAGGATTATCGCGAACACTACGGATTGACGGAAGAACGGGCGTCACGCCTAAAACCAAGCACCATTATCATGCACCCTGCTCCAGTGAACCGCAACGTCGAGGTAGATGACGCGGTTGTGGAGAGTGAAGCATCGCGGATCTTCCCGCAGATGGCAAACGGCGTTCCCATCCGCATGGCGGTTATGGAACGTGCGATGAAACTGTAACAGGGTCTGGCTGTGGGTCATAGGCTGACGAAGATGGCAGTTCTTATAGAGCAATAAGAGAGTAAACGATAAAGAAAATCATCCGGTTTACCTGGTAAGCCGGACAGAACCGAAGCGGAGGGCAATTATGCTACAGATTATAAAGAATGCGAACATCTTGAACCAACAAGGGGAACTTGAACGGAAAACCATCATTATAGATGAAGGTAAAATTAAAAAGATCGCTGGCCTGGAAGACCAAGCCGTATTGGATGCCGAAAAGTCAGCGCATCATGTGACAGACGCATCAGGCAAACTGGTCATTCCGGGATTGATCGATATGCACGTGCATCTGCGTGAGCCTGGATTCGAACACAAAGAGACGATCGAGACAGGTGCCCGTTCAGCAGCACAAGGCGGTTTTACAACGATTGCCTGCATGCCAAACACAAGACCGGTTACAGACACAGCGGAAGTTGTGAAACTGGTACTGGATAAAGCCAAAGAAGCCGATCTGGTAAAAGTGTTGCCTTATGCAGCCATTACCAAAAACGAACTGGGTCGTGAACTTACCGATTTTGCCGCCTTGAAAGAAGCAGGGGCTATCGGATTCACGGATGACGGTGTCGGCGTACAAAACGCTCAAATGATGAAAGATGCCATGAGCCTCGCAGCAAGCATGGATATGCCAGTGATCGCTCACTGTGAAGATGACTCACTGGTTGTAGGTGGATATGTGACGGAAGGCGAGTTTTCCAAACGTCATGGTATCAAAGGCATTCCTAATGAATCCGAGGCTATCCACGTAGGCCGGGATATTCTGCTCGCAGAAGCAACGGGAGTTCATTACCACGTCTGCCACGTAAGCACAGAGCAATCGGTTCGCCTGATTCGTCTGGCGAAATCCATCGGTATTAAAGTAACTGCTGAGGTGTGTCCGCACCATCTGGTGTTGTCGGATGAAGATATCCCGGGCATGGACGCCAACTGGAAGATGAACCCGCCGCTACGCTCACCACGTGATGTGCAGGCGTGTATCGAAGGTTTGCTGGACGGCACGCTGGACATGATCGTAACCGATCACGCGCCACACAGTGAAGAAGAGAAAGCCAAAGGCATGGAGCTGGCACCTTTCGGTATCGTAGGATTCGAAACAGCCTTCCCACTGCTGTACACGAAGTTTGTGGAAACTGGACTTTGGAGCTTGGACTTCCTGGTAAAACGCATGACAGCTGATCCGGCACGTGTATTCCGACTGGATACAGGCAAACTGGAAGAAGGAGCACCAGCGGATATCACGATGATTGATCTGAACGAGGAAAAAGCGGTTGATCCTGCAACGTTTGCAACCAAAGGAAGAAACACCCCATTCACAGGCTGGAAGCTGAAAGGCTGGGCTGTACAAACATGGGTGGATGGCAAAAGCGTGTGGAGCAACACTGTACAACAATAAAACGGTAATTTAGTAAATTGATAAATTACTAACTCTATATCTTTAAATCAGTAACAGTAATTCTTAACTTTTTAAAGCAACACATCTTTCTAATTCTAAAACTTAATCTACAACTTTTACACCAGTAACATCTTTTCAACTAACTTGAGGCAAATCATGCCGAGAGTCTAACATACGAAACAAAACACAGTTGAATAATGCTTTTGAACATGGACACCAACGTAACTGCGTAGAGGGCAGAAAGAACCCGAAGAAGCAAAGCGTTCGCCTTTATCACCGGATTACTCCATTTGAAGAATGGGATCAAAGTAATCCGGGGATAACAGCGATCAAAGGGTTTTCTGCCCACGGAGCCGCACCACACGTAACGCCCATGTCCAACTCAAAGTATTCAACGTTGATAAACACAGAGGAGTGAAATGGGATGCAGGCACAGGCAAGATTATTGTTGGAAGACGGCACACTGTTCACCGGGAAAGCATTCGGTGCTGAAGGTGAAACGACAGGTGAGGTCGTTTTTAATACGGGAATTACAGGCTATCAAGAGGTGCTTTCGGATCCTTCCTATTGCGGTCAAATCGTAACCATGACGTATCCGCTGATCGGAAACTACGGTATTACGCGTGATGACTTTGAGTCGATTCGTCCATACGTACACGGTTTCGTTGTACGTCGTCATGAGCCAACGCCGAGCAACTGGCGTGCGGAATATAGCGTAGACAATCTGCTCAAGGAATACGGTATCGTAGGAATCAGCGAAATTGATACACGCATGTTGACTCGCCGGATTCGTCACCACGGCACAATGAAGGGAATTCTCACAACAGGATCGAAGCCTGTGGAAGAACTGCTGGAGATGATGGGAGACACCACCATCGCCGAGCTGCGTAACCAGGTGCCTATGACTTCTACAGAGCATGTCTACAACAGCCCGGGAACGGCTGAACGTATTGTGCTCGTGGATTATGGTGCCAAAACAGGAATCTTGCGCGAACTCAGCAAACGTAACTGTGACGTTGTCGTTGTTCCGCACGATGTAACAGCAGACGAGATTCGTCGCCTGAACCCGGACGGTATTCAACTGTCCAACGGCCCTGGGGACCCGAAAGATGTACCTCACGCAGTTAAAATGATCAGTGAACTGCTTGGCGAATACCCGATCTTCGGCATCTGCCTGGGTCACCAATTGTTCGCACTTGCGGCAGGAGCAGATACCGAAAAACTCAAGTTTGGACATCGCGGAGGAAACCACCCGGTGAAAGAGCTGGAGAGCGGACGTTGCTTCATCACATCCCAGAACCATGGTTTTACCGTAAACGAGGAGTCTGTGAAGAGCACGGACCTGGAAGTTACACATATCAACAATAACGATAAGACTATTGAAGGTCTGAAACATAAATCCTTCCCGGCATTCTCGGTTCAGTATCACCCAGAAGCAGCCCCGGGTCCTTACGACAACAGCTATCTGTTTGACCGCTTCATCGAGATGATTCGCGAGCACAAAATCACTAACCCGCAAAAGCCGCGTCAAGCCGTATTGGCAGCCGCAGTGAAAGGAGCACAATAACATGCCGATTAACAAAGATCTCAAAAAAATCCTGGTGATTGGTTCCGGTCCAATCGTCATCGGTCAAGCGGCCGAGTTCGACTATGCCGGTACACAAGCTTGCCAGGCTCTGAAAGAAGAAGGCGTGGAAGTTGTACTTATCAACAGCAACCCGGCGACCATTATGACCGATACCAACATGGCTGACAAAGTCTACATTGAGCCAATCACACTGGATTTTGTAACCCAAATCATTCGTCAGGAGCGTCCAGACGGCTTGTTGCCAACACTGGGTGGTCAGACAGGTCTGAACATGGCTGTGGAACTGGCACGTGCAGGCGTGTTGGAACGTGAAAATGTAAAATTGCTCGGAACGCAGCTGACATCCATCGAGAAAGCGGAAGATCGTGATCTGTTCCGTGACCTGATGCGTGAACTGGAACAGCCTGTACCTGAGAGTGTGATCGTAACGACACTCGAAGAATCACTTGAATTTGCAGCTGAGATTGGCTATCCAATCATCGTTCGTCCAGCCTATACGCTGGGCGGAACAGGCGGCGGAATCTGTGCGAACGAAGAAGAACTGCGCGAAACTGTGGCAGCGGGAATTCGTTACAGCCCAATTGGGCAATGTCTGGTCGAGAAGAGCATTGCAGGCATGAAAGAAGTCGAGTATGAAGTTATGCGGGACAAAAACGATAACTGTATCGTTGTCTGCAACATGGAAAACTTTGACCCGGTAGGTGTTCATACAGGCGACAGTATCGTCGTAGCACCAAGCCAAACCCTGTCGGATCGTGAATATCAAATGCTGCGTTCAGCTTCACTGAAAATCATCCGTGCCCTGAACATCGAGGGTGGATGTAACGTACAGTTCGCACTGGACCCACACAGCTTCCAATACTATGTTATCGAAGTTAACCCACGGGTAAGCCGTTCATCGGCGCTGGCTTCTAAAGCAACGGGTTATCCGATTGCGAAAATGGCTGCCAAAATTGCCATGGGTTACACACTGGACGAAATCGTGAACCCGGTAACAGGCCAAACATATGCTTGCTTCGAGCCAACATTGGATTATATCGTGAGCAAAATCCCACGCTGGCCGTTCGACAAGTTCATCTCGGCGAACCGTAAACTCGGAACTCAGATGAAAGCAACAGGCGAAGTAATGGCCATTGGCCGGACATTCGAAGAGTCGATTCACAAAGCCGTGCGCTCCCTGGAGATTGGTGTACACCGCCTTTACCTGAAGGATGCCGAAACGCTGGATGAAGATACGCTGAACGAGCGTCTGATCAAAGCGGATGATGAGCGTATCTTCCTGATTGCCGAAGCATTCCGCAGAGGATATACGCTGCAACAACTGCAAGACCTGACCAAGATTGACTGGTGGTTCCTGGACAAAATCGAGGGTCTGATCGCATTCGAAGATCGTATTCGCGAAGAATCCGAATTGTCTTCCGATGTTCTGTATCAAGCGAAACGCCTTGGATTCACGGACCGCGCCATTGCCGAACTGCGTGCGCAAGGTCAACCTGGTGGCACATTAACGACGGAAGCAGAAGTTAGAACTCGTCGGGAAGAAGAGAACCTGCGCCCAGTCTACAAAATGGTAGATACGTGTGCAGCCGAGTTCGAAGCAACAACGCCATATTACTACTCAACATACGAGACTGAGAACGAAGTGATCCCTTCCGACAAGCAAAAAGTTGTGGTACTGGGTTCAGGACCAATCCGGATCGGTCAAGGTATTGAGTTTGACTACTCTACTGTACACGCTGTATGGGCTTTGCAAAAAGCAGGATATGAAGCAGTCATTATCAATAATAACCCGGAGACGGTGTCGACGGACTTTAATACATCAGATCGTCTGTACTTTGAACCACTCTTCTTCGAAGATGTTATGAACGTGATTGAACAGGAGAAGCCAGTAGGGGTTATCGTGCAGTTCGGTGGTCAAACGGCCATCAATCTGGCAGCACCACTGCGTAATGCAGGTGTAACGATTCTCGGAACGGATCTGGAAAGCATCGATGAGGCGGAGGACCGCAAGAAGTTCGAGCGTCTGCTCTCCCGTCTGGAGATTGCACAGCCGAAAGGTAAAACGGTCATTTCCGTTGATGATGCTGTAGAAACAGCTCAAAGTCTGGGCTACCCGGTACTGGTTCGTCCTTCCTATGTACTCGGCGGTCGTGCGATGGAGATTGTATACTCTGATGCAGAATTGCTCACGTACATGGAGCAGGCGGTTAAAATCAATCCGGAGCATCCGGTACTGATCGACCGTTACATGATGGGTAAAGAAGTTGAGGTTGACGCCATCTGTGATGGTGAAACGGTATTGATTCCGGGCATTATGGAACATATCGAGCGTGCAGGAGTTCACTCTGGTGACTCCATCGCGGTATATCCTCCTCAACACCTGTCCCAGGACATGAAAGAGAAAATTGTAGAGATTACAATCAAAATTGCGAAAGAACTGAAAACGGTAGGTTTGGTCAACATCCAGTTTGTTATCCATGATGGCCAAGTGTACATTATCGAGGTGAACCCGCGTTCATCCCGTACCGTACCATTCTTGAGCAAAGTAACCAACATTCCGATGGCGAACCTGGCAACACAAGCCATTCTGGGTGTAAAACTGAAAGATCTTGGTTATGTTGACGGGCTATGGCCTGAGTCGGACCATGTATCTGTCAAAGTTCCGGTCTTCTCCTTCGCGAAGCTGCGTCGTGTAGAACCAACCCTCGGACCTGAGATGAAATCCACAGGTGAGGTTATGGGTCGTGACCCGAATTACGCTAAAGCGTTGTTCAAAGGTCTCATCGGGGCAGGAATGAAAATTCCGGCAACCGGAGCCATTGTCGTGACTGTAGCAGACAAGGACAAGGACGAAGCTGTACCATTGCTCGAAGGTTTCTACAGACTGGGATACAAACTCATGGCAACCGGCGGAACTGCAGCTGCGCTTGAAGCAGCGAACATTCCGGTAACGACGGTGAACAAATTAAGCGAAGGTTCGCCGAACATTCTGGATATGATTCGCAGCGGCGAAGCGAACTTTGTCTTCAATACACTCACCAAAGGCAAAACACCACAGCGTGACGGATTCCGTATTCGTCGTGAAGCGGTAGAGAATGGTATTGTATGTATGACTTCACTGGATACGATTCGTGCGCTGTTGATCATGCTGCAAACAATCAACTTCTCTTCAGAAGCAATGCCTGCCTTTGTAAAATAAATATTCACTGATGAAGGACATCAGTCAGCCTGCGGGCTGGCGGGATGTCCTTTATATCGGGCAAAAACGGAAAAAATGAGCAAGTGGAGGGGAGCGCTGGTGATGAATCACGCGAGTTTCAATGAAATGGCTGGCCGTCTGATGGTGGCACTCGATTATCCTGGAGCGGAAGAAGCGAAAGCATTGGTACAAAATCTTGAAGGCATTCCCTGTTATCTCAAGGTGGGAATGCAGCTGTTCTACGCAGCAGGACCGGACTTCATTCGGGAGCTGAAATCTAAAGGGTATTCCGTTTTTCTGGATGTGAAAATGCATGACATTCCCAACACCGTTCGTGGCGGTGCTGAGAGTATCACGCGTCTTGGGGTAGACATGTTTAATGTGCATGCCGCGGGTGGAACGATCATGATGCGTGCTGCACGTGAAGGTGCTGAGGCAGCTATAGCCGCAGATCCTTCCTTACACAGACCCGAGATCATTGCGGTCACCCAACTGACCAGTACAAGTCTGGAAACGATGAACAACGAGATTGGCATCCCGGGCAGCGTGGAAGCTGCTGTGGTCCGTTATGCAGGACTGGCCCAAGAGGCCGGATTGGATGGGGTTGTTGCTTCTCCGCTGGAAGTGCCCGCAATTCGGGCAGCGTGTGGCAGTGCTTTTCACACCGTTACACCAGGAATTCGTCCAGCAGGTAGTGGTCTGGGAGATCAGACACGTGTCTTGACGCCGGGTGAAGCCATCGCCAGAGGAAGCCATTACATTGTTGTAGGCAGACCGATTACAGGCGCTCCCAATCCGCGTGAAGCGGCAGAAACCATTTTGAAGGAGATGTTGAACGCATGATCGAACTGAATGAGATTCCGAATCATATTGCTTCCCAACTGTTGAAAATTAAAGCCGTGGCATTGCGTCCGCAGCAGCCATTTACATGGACTTCCGGTATCAAATCACCAATATATTGCGATAACCGCTTAACGATGTCCTATCCCGAGATTCGCAACGATATTGCTGAAGCCTTCGCAACGATTATTCGTAACCAATACCCGGAAGCAGAAGTCATTGCAGGTACGGCAACCGCAGGGATCCCGCATGCTGCCTGGGTGGCTCAGAAGCTGAATCTGCCGATGGCCTACATTCGTGATAAAGCGAAAGGACACGGTAAGGAGAACCTGATTGAAGGTCTGATTACCGAAGGACAGAAAGTAGTTGTCATTGAAGATCTGATCTCTACAGGTGGCAGTTCCATCAAAGCAGCAGAAGCTGTACGCGTAGCAGGTGCAACACCGCTCGCAGTGCTTGCCATCTTCAGCTACCAGCTCGATAAGGGTGTTAAAGCCTTCGAAGATGCTGGAATTCCGCTTCAGACGCTGTCCAATTACACGGCGCTGATGGATGTGGCTCTGGCTCAGGGAACGATTCAGGAGAGCGACTTTGAGTTGCTGAAATCCTGGCGTGAAGATCCTTCTTCATTTGGAAAATAATATCATTGCATAATGCAAGATGTGTTCAATGTTAAACGGTATCAAAATTGTAATGATTGCCGTCACAGCGGCAAAACCATCGAATATGCAAGAGGCATCCCATACATTGGGGTGCTTTTTTCGTTTGTTCATCAAAATATTAACTTTTTCCCTCTACCGTTGTAAAAAGCTTGTAACTTTTAGTTGTGATCGGTCGTTTATAATTCAGTGTAGGTTGGAACAGATTTCTAATTTTAGGTTTTTTGAAGAAGTGAACGGGATATGAAGAAAGGATGAGCGTGATTGCTGGCATGAAGAATTTATTTCTCAGAAAAAGACCTGCCAAGAGCCAGTCAGGCGATGAAAATCAACAGGGGGAAGCACAGCTGGAGGCATCGACGGTTTCGGGAGAACATACATACAACAATGAACACGATCATCCGTCGAGTGAACCTCTGGTACCTGAAAGTGAAATCGCTTCAGATGAAGTGGCTGCAACTGCTGTCACTTCCGTTGATAACCCCCCGAAGAAGATCAAACCGAAGAAGGATATATTGCCTCCATATGATGGACCTGTACTGGAGGTGCGTAACGTGCATCGCAGTTTCCAGACAGGCAGTCGTATCATCCATGTGCTCAAAGGCATTGATATGGAAGTGAATCCGCAACAACTGGTCATGCTGAAGGGGCGATCTGGCTCAGGCAAAACAACGCTGCTGAATATGCTCGGTGGATTGGATCAGCCTTCAAGTGGAGACATTCTGTTCTCCGGCCAGCCTCTTCAGGATTGGGGAGACCGGCGGCGGACCGCTTTGCGGCGCAAAGAGATCGGTTTTATTTTTCAGGCGTATGCACTCATGCCCTTATTGTCTGCTTGGGAAAATGTAGAACTGTCGCTGCGAATGGCGGATGTTCCGCGAGCGGAGTGGAAGGACAGGGTTGGTCACTGTCTGGACCTGGTTGGACTATCCAAACGGGTGAAGCATCGACCTTTCGAGATGTCCGGGGGAGAGCAACAGCGGGTAGCTATAGCCAAGGCGATTGCCCACAGACCCAGATTGTTGCTTGCGGATGAGCCTACAGCGGAACTGGATTCCAAGATGGGCGCTCAGGTCATGGCCGTATTCCGCAATATTATTGAAGTAGAACAAGTAACGATATGTATGACTACACACGATCCTACAATTTTGGAGGTTGCGGACCATGTTTATGAAATGGCGGACGGCAGATTTATCAAGTAAAGGGGCCGCTCCGAAGAGGGGGAAACGCGCAGCGCTTATTGTACTTGGTGCGATAATGGTTGCAACGATGTCTGGCTGCTCATTGCTGCCGTCAGAAACAGAGGAAGAAGTGCTTCCGCCAATTACACCACCAACGATCTCTAAGAAACCGGAATATGAAGTCCGGACTGAAACGCTGGAGAAAAGAGTAAGTGGAAGTGGCAAGATGATGAGTCAGCGGGAAGAGAAGGTGTACTTCACGCTTGATGGCATGCATGTCAAAGAGTTAAATGTTAAACCAGGAGATAAAGTGAAAAAGGGTCAACTTCTAGCCGTGCTCGATGTGGAAAGTGTGGAGAAGGAGATCCGTGGCAAGAAACTGGCTATTCGCAAATCCGAAGTTCAAATGAAGGAAACACTCCGCAAAAAAGATGAGATGGACCCTGTAGAGTTCGAAGAGGCGACCATTGCGTTTGAAGAACTGCGCCAGGAACTCGCCGATCTGGAAGCGCAACTGGGCAAAGCTACGTTGACTGCTCCGTTCGGTGGTACCGTAATTGCTGTGCAGGTTGAGAAGGGCGCAGCCGTGAAAGCATATGACCCGATTGCTACGATTGCGGATACATCGAATCTGGTTGTGGCAGCTACCTTTGCCAAGGAAGATCTGGAGAAGTTCTCAGCCGGTATGAAGGCAGAAGTGGACATTAATGGAGCCGGTAAAGTCGCTGGCAAAATTAAAGTCATGCCTCTGGCTGAAGCATCGGGAAGCGGCAGTGGCGAAGGAACGGGGGAAGGCGGGACGCCTCCAACGAAGGAAACGCTGGATAAGTATGTAATCGTTACACTTGCAAAAATGCCAAAAGGCGTGGAACGTGGCACACCTCTATCGGTCTCTATTGTGACGCAGCGTACCGAGAACGCGATTGTGATTCCTGTATCCGCTTTACGCTCCATCGGTTCAAGAACGTATGTACAAGTCGTGGAGAGTGATGGTAGCAAGCGTGAAGTGGACGTTGAAGTGGGCCAGCAGACATCGACAGATGTTGAGATTCTGAAAGGTCTGACCGTAGGCGAGAAAGTAGTGGGACGCTAATGGGGCTGCCATTGCTTCGACTGCTGTTCCGCAAAATGTGGAACACGCGCTGGATGACCTTCAGCACATTAATCGGATTAATTGTGGCGGTTGCGTTCACCGTCAGTATTCCCATGTATGCCGATGGTGCACTGAAACGGGTCGTCGCGCAGACGTTACAGGATAATAGTGAAGGATTGCCAGCGGGTTCGTTGCTCATGAGTTATCAGGCACCTGGTGGTGTGAAGACAGACACAAGGGGTCTGGATGAAGTAGATCGATATATTCGTGAGGATGTTCCTCGCGAGATCGGTTTCCCATTCCATACGTATGTGAATGCCAGATCCATTCGCAGCACCGAGGTGAGTCCAGAGGATCCAACCAAAGTGGACGCCAGCCGGGTGCGCAGTATGAGTATGGGCACGATGAGTGGACTGGATGCACAGGTGAATTACTCAGCCGGAGTGAAACCTGGCAATCAGGTCAAGGACGATATTATCGAGGCAGTCATGTTGGAAGAAGGCATGTACCGTAACGATCTGCATATCGGTGATATTCTGGAATATCCGGTCTACAGCGGTCTTGATATTACGTTGCGTGTGAAGATTACGGGGTCTTTCAAGGCAGATGATCCAAACAGTCCTTACTGGGTACAGGGATTTGACGGTATGATGAATGGACTTTATGTGGATGAATCGGTTTTTAATGATGTTTTACTGAAAGAAAAAGGCATTCCACTTCAAAACTCACGTTGGTACTATGCCTTCGATCTGAAGGAAATTCAAACCAGCCAGCTATCAGGTCTGACTTCCATGCTGGAAAGGTTGGATATCGATCTGTATCAGCGGCTGAAAGATACAAAAGTGGACATTACCTTCGGTGATCTGCTCAAGCAGTTCCGCAGTCAGAGTCTACAATTGCAGACGATGTTGTTTACCTTGGCAGCACCGATGATTGCGATGGTCTTTTATTTTATTGCGATGAATGCCAGACAGTCATTACAGAAGCAAGAGAGTGATATTGCGGTATTGCGCAGCCGTGGAGCTTCCGCTCGGCAGATCTTCTCTCTCTACCTGCTTGAAGGTATATTTTTGGGCGCTATTGCGCTAATTATCGGGCCGTTGCTCGGTTATTTTATGGCCAAGAGTATTGGTTCAGCAAGTGGATTTCTATCCTTTGTTGATCGAAAGTCGATTCCGATTGGCGTATCCAAAGAAGCCATTCTTTTAGGTGTAGCAGCAGTGCTTGTTGCCATTATTGCCTCCCTGATCCCTGCGATAACCTATGCACGGGCAACCATTGTATCAGCCAAACGGCGGCAAGCACGTACAGACCGTGCTCCAGTATGGCAACGCTGGTTCCTGGATGTTGTGTTACTGGGTCTGGCTGGATATGGATACTACCTGTTCTATGAACGCCAGATGTTGACCTTCCAGACGGGAATGACAACCGATCAGTTACAGGTACAGCCGTTTCTGTTCTTTGTACCCGCACTCGCGATCTTTGCGCTCGGACTATTCTTCCTGCGTTTGTTCCCGTGGATATTGAAGCTGATTCAGCTGATTGGTCGCAAGTTGCTCCCGGTCCCGTTGTATCTGACATTAACGCAGCTATCGCGTTCATCTTCGTCTTATTATCCGCTGATGATCCTCCTTGTACTGACATTGGGACTTGGGGTGTACAACTCGGCTGCGGCTCGGACTATTGATCTGAATTCCACTGAGCGCACCTTGTACCGTTATGGTTCTGATGTGATTATGCAGACGGTGTGGGAAGGAACACCTGAGGTTAAACCCGGCGGTTCCGGGCAGAATGGCGGCACGGGTGGAGGTCAACAAGGCGGTGGTGGTACGGGTGGTGGCGCTCCCGGCGGAGGAAATGGCGGTGGAGGTGCTCCAGGTGGTGGCGGCGGCGGTTCTTCGCAGCCATCCAAAGTCATCTACTCCGAACCTCCTTTTGAAGTGTTCCGCAGATTAGATGGTGTCGAACATGCAGCAAGAGTGCTGCAGACCAAAGGCAATATAATCGTCTCTGGTAAATCGGGCGGGCAGGGGATGCTGGTCGGGATTGATAATGTGGATTTCGCTCAAGTGGCTTGGTTCCGCAACGATCTGTTCCCGGCACATCCCTACAAGTACCTTGACTTGCTCGGCAAATATGAAGGGGCTGTATTGATCTCTTCCAAATTTGCTGACAAATTCAAGCTGAAAACTGGAGACCTCGTCTCCATGGGTATACAGGGACAGGCGATTGAATTCGTAGTCTTCGGAATCATTCCTTACTGGCCATCCCAGTATCCGGATCAGATGCCATTCTTCGTGGCTAATCTGGATTATATCTACGATCAGGTGCCTCTAATTCCTTATGAGGTCTGGCTGAAAATGGAACCGGATGCCAAAGTGGCTCCATTAATGGAGAAACTTGCAGCAGAAGGGATTGAGTTATCTTCTGTGCGTGACGTACGCACCGAATTGGTATCTCAGGGTAAACACCCATCACGAGGTGGGGTATTCGGAATTCTGAGCCTTGGTTTCCTGGTATCGGTTATTATCTCGTTGATTGGATACGTGCTGTACTGGTTCTTCAACCTGTCCGGACGTGTTGTGCAGTTCGGTGTATTACGTGCCATGGGATTGTCTCGTGCACAACTGAGTGGCATGCTGCTGCTGGAGCAGGTATTCACAGCGGGGCTATCGATCCTGTTAGGTATTGGTATTGGTCAGGTATCCAGTCGTTTATTCCTGCCATTCCTGCAAACGACGGATAATGTATCTGCTCAGGTACCTCCGTTCCGGATTGTCTTTGAGCAGCAGGATATGTTGCAACTGTATGGGGTTACTGTGGTGATGCTGGTCATTGGTGCAACGATGTTGCTCTGGCAGATTCGCAGACTGCGTGTTCACCAGGCGGTCAAAATGGGAGAGGAGAGGTAAACGTGATCCAATGCGAAGGACTTGTCAAAATTTTTAAATCCAGCGATGTGGAAGTCGTTGCCCTTCAGGGTCTCAACCTGACTGTCAATCAAGGTGAAATGATGGCCATCATTGGTAACAGCGGTAGCGGTAAATCCACACTGCTGAATATTCTGGGTGGACTTGATCGTCCTACGGCGGGTACGGCTGTTGTGGGAGACTGGGATTTGCTGAAGATGACAGATGCCCAATTGGTTGAATACAAACGTCATACGGTAGGTTTTATCTGGCAAAATAACGGTCGTAACTTGCTGCCTTATCTCACTGCATTGGAAAATGTGGAGACGCCCATGATTCTGGGAGGCAAGCGTGATCGTGCTTACGCAAAACAATTGCTCGAATGGGTAGGGCTTAAGGATCGGATGAATAACAAATTGCATCAATTGTCAGGAGGAGAGCAGCAACGGGTAGCGATTGCGATCTCCTTATCCAATCGTCCCAAAATTCTGCTTGCAGACGAACCAACGGGTTCGGTCGATTCCGAGACATGTGATACAATCATGGGCATTTTCCGAAAAATGAACAAGGAACTCGGCGTTACGATTGTCATCGTTACCCATGACTTGACGTTAGCTGGCAAGGTAGACCGGATCGTTGCGATCCGGGACGGCTTGACCAGTACCGAGTTTGTGAAGCGCAACCCGAATTTGGACGATGAGCATAGCTTATCCGAGACGGGTATGCCGGACATTCATGAAGCATTTGTCATTATTGACCGTGCTGGGCGGCTTCAGGTGCCAAAAGAGTATCTGGAGGCCTTAGCCATCGATAACCGGGCTACATTGGAATTTGACGGTGAACGCATTGTCATTACACCGCCAAGATAATTAATGAGGGGGAATTGGGAGATGAAGAACAGGTTGTGGGGAAAACGTGTGCTGGCTGTCATGGCTACTGCGACGCTTGCATTGCCGCTGATTGCAGGATGTACGGCAAGTGAGGCGAAGGATACAGAGCAACGTGTATTACGTGTGGCTACTATGTGGGGAGGACAAGACGACAGTTATTTCCGTCAACAATTTACCGATGCTTTTGAGTTGACCCATCCCAATGTAACCATTGAGATTGTAGCTGCCGTTGATCAGAGCAGCATGTATGGGTATGGCAACACCGAAGAACAGCAGGAAGTTCCGGATACGATGGAAAGTCTGAAGAAGATAATGACTGGCGATAATCCGGTTGACGTCATCGTGGCAGATACCTCTACAGTCAAATCATTAATTCAGGAGAATCTGGTGAAACAGCTGGATCCATTAATGCAAGAAGACAAGTTTGATACGACAGACATTGTTCCTAGTGTGCTGGAGGGTATCAAAGATCTGGGGGATCAGAGCATTTATGCATTGACACCAACGTTCTCCTCTTCCGCTTTGTTCTATAACAAGGGCATGTTTGAAAAAGCAGGCGTGGAACCGCCAACGGACAATATGACTTGGGACGATATCTTCAATCTGGGTACCCGACTTACAAAAGGCGAGGGTAAAGATCACGTATTTGGTTTCACCTTCACGACATATCAGGGTGGTTCGCCTTACTACTCCATGCAGCAGTACTATAGCGCGTTGCAACTGAAGACGTTCGATGACAAAGCAGAGAAGATGACCGTAGATTCTCCTCAATGGGAGAAAGTGTGGAGTACCATCAGCAAACTTGCCATTGACAAAGTCATCCCTAAAGGAGACGAACCGCAGGATCAGAATCCTAGCGGACGTTATGATCCAATACAGGGTGACCTGTTCCTGAGCGGCAAGGCAGCCATGGCTATTGGCGATTACAGCTATATTAATCAATTAATTGATGCCAATAAAAATGCAGATAAAATGAAAGACTTTACGAAAGTGGATTGGGATGTAGTTACACCTCCAGTTCACCCGGAAGCTCCTGAAATTGGAGGTAGCATCTACCTGAGCAATCTCATGGCGATCAATAGTGCGGCTCAGAACCCGGATGATGCGTGGGAACTGATCAAGTACATGAACAGTGAAGATTGGGCTAAAATTAAGGCGCGTAGCAGCTATGAGATGGTGTCCCGGAAGAGCTTCATCAAGCCTAAAGATGGCTTGGATTACAACATACAAGCTTTCTATTCTTTGAAGCCGATTCCGCCAACGAATACCAACCTGGATAAAATGTATCAAAAATCCCCAGGTCTATGGCAAGTGAACGAAAAAGGCATGGAATATTTCAATCAGGTTCTCGAGAACAAAAAGACACCAAAAGAAGCACTTGGTGAGTGGGCAGCTAAAGGAAACGAGATGCTGGAAAAATTGAAAAAGGATCCTAAAGCTACGTTTCAATGAGAAATGAGAGTTGATTGAGTAGTTTTATTATAAGGATAGCCGCTGAAGATTTTATCTTTGGCGGCTATTTTTATGAAAATGGGGTATTCTACAAAAAGCAGGAATAAATGACGACTCCGGAAAGGACGAGCGGTATGCACTGGGTATATTTCAGCAAGTTGTATGCAACCAAATTTCAGGCAGGATGTCTGGCCAAGCGTATGGAACAGGATGGATGGATATATGGTCATAATGAACCGGCGGAAGTGGAAGTTTATCGATCACGCAAGGGTCGTTACGGTGTGCGATTTATTCCCTGACATTACCCCTTGACTTATAGGGTAACAATAGTGTATATTAATTAAGTCGCTGTTTTAATATTTCTTACTGACGCGGGGTGGAGCAGCCCGGTAGCTCGTCGGGCTCATAACCCGAAGGCCGCAGGTTCAAATCCTGCCCCCGCAATTTAGTTTCACTTGGATGATTTACAGCCATCATCTGCACGTTATACATTATGTCTAGGGCCCTTAGCTCAGTTGGTTAGAGCGGTCGGCTCATAACCGATTGGTCACAGGTTCGAGTCCTGTAGGGCCCATACTCTTGAAACCCTTGCCTAGCAAGGGTTTTTTTCTGTCTGCAATCAGCTGTTAGAGCAAATGCGTAACTTTGTTGTTGGTATCTTTCTAATATGCCCTTTTTTGTGCAAGTCAATGTATGTCCATGCCATATCTCAAATCTCGCATATACTACCTTATCCCAACCCTAGGAGGTAGATTTCATGAGTCAATTTATTGATGCAAGAACTTCGCAGAATGCGAGCTTGGCGAACTCGATCGCAATACCAATCCTTGTTATTAACACGCCACAATTATTTGGCCAGATCGGTCTAATCACAGGAGGCAGTATTGGAGCTAACCCGCGGGTGCAATTTACGGGAACGGTATCTGTGCAACTGCCACTGGCACTCGTGGGTATAACGATTACGATTGTCAGAGGAACTTTGTCAACAGACCCAGTTATATATTCGGCAACTTCAACTTTCAATTTAAGTGTATTGGCACCTCAGGTAATTACGTTCTCGGCAAGTGACTTCGATCCGCCAGTAACCCCTCAATTGACGTACACGGCATTTATCAGCTCCAACTTGCTTGGTACGATCCGTGTAGGACCTGAAAACTTTGAGGGAGCTTTGTATTCGGACTAATGTTACCATCCTTGTTTTAAAAATATATTAATAGTCTTCTTAATGAAAAGACTCACAGACCTGCCCTCAAAAGCAGGTTTTTTTCGTGTTTAAGAGGGGAAACTGATCTTCATCGAGTAGGCAGGGTTCTATGATATAATGCATGTACAGAGATTGATTGGCATTGAAAATAAGTAGTATCTATAACATCCGAGAATTTTATGAAATTATTGATAGAAAGCAGGTTTCCATTTTAATGACGTCAAATGAAAGTCAACGTTTTCGTTACAGTGAAGCTCCGGTCTGGGATTGGCAGAGAGCCTATTATGAACAGAAGGGCTTGCAAGCTTGGACAGAGAATCAAGTCCCACAATATATTACCAGTAATCCGATGATTGCCACAGCGTATGCAGAGATGATTTTTGGATTTCTTCAGGATCTCGCGAACAAGGGACAGATTACCGAGACCGTCACCATTCTGGAACTTGGGGCAGGAGTCGGGCGTTTGGCGCATCAAATTCTCTTGAAGCTGCTGGAACTCAAACAATTTGCGGGAATACAGTTACCACCTTTCAGATATGTAATGACCGATCTTGTAGCGGAGAATGTGCTCGGTTGGCAAGAGCATCCATCCATGCAATCCTTTATTCAACAAGGCATAGTGGATTTTGCACGTTTTGACGCTGTAAAGGATACAGAATTAAATCTGGTCGTCGCAGGCACGGTTATACGGCCCGGTGATCTGAAACAACCGTTGTTGCTGATTGCCAATTACTTTTTTGACAGCATTCCGCAGGAACTAATCTATATTGGGTCTGGCGAGATATATGAGTGTGATCTGCTCGTTCAGTCTCCTGATCGTCGTCATGATCTGGATCCCGCTGAGATGTTGAAGAACATGACGCTCAGTTATGAGTATCGCCGGGCGCCTGAATACAGTGCAGATAACTATCCATACAAGAGCCTTATCACATTGTACAAAGAGGAGCTGGAGGACTCGCACATCCTTTTTCCCGCAATTGGCTTGTCCTGTCTTGAACGGTTAAACAAGCTGTCGCAGTCAGGTTATGTGTTGATTACTGCTGATAAAGGGGATCATCGTCTGGATAACTGGAAGTTCGCAGAGCCACCTGAATTCGTTCTTCATGGAAGTTTTTCTTTGACAGCCAACTACCATGCGATTCAATATGTTTTGGAACAACAGGGAGCACATACTCGATTCACAACACATCATTATAAAGATCTGAATGTCGGGTGCATGTTGATGGTGGATGAACCAATCAGTTTCGTGAACACACGTCTGGCCTATCATCGATTTGTGGAACGTTTCGGACCGGATGACTTTTTTAGCATGAAACAATGGGTAGACTCTCAAATAGAGACTATGGAGTTGAAGCATATATTGCCGTTCTGGCGTCTGGGTGGATATGACGCTGAGTTCTTAATCCATAGTGCGACGCACATCTCCAGTCTTCTTCCTGATGCAAGTGATGAGGAAATGCTCGATATTCAGTCTGGTATTCATACGATGTGGTCGTCCTATTATGTGATGGAACAGCAAGGGGGGCTTGCATTTCTGGCAGGGCAGCTATTATATGAAATGTATATGTATGAGGATGCGAAACGGTTTCTGGAGATATCATTGGTTGCAGATCCAAGTAACCATAATCCAGCCGTCTTGTACGACTTGGCCGTGTGCTGTTATGAACTTGAACTGGAAGAAGAAACACTTTCCTATACCCATCAAGTGCTCGCTCTGGAACCGCAACATGAAGAGGCGGCAGCGTTGCTCCAGAGTTTTGAGTTAATCTGAACGGAGCATTGTAGTCTTGTCTCCTATATGTATAGAAATAGGGATGGTTGTATATAAAATTGAAACCTAATTGGGTTTTAATCGTATTAATGGGATATTAAACCAATCAACTATTTCAACAGAAAAGGAGACAACGGTATGAAAAAAGCCTTATCCGTTGCATTATATCCATTAATGTGGATTGTGGGTGCGTTTAGCGTGCTGTCTGTTAATGCGAATAGTGCCGCAGGCAGCGCCCTCTTTGTGAAAGACATCGGTACAGATCGAAGCTATGATGGGCAGGCTATATATGATAGTATTGAACGTAGAAATGCCTAACTACATAGCACTGAACTGTAAAGGTAATTGATTTATCGAACAATAACATGAGAATCAATTACTCTTGAAGCAAATACGATGCGCATGAATACTGCTCGTACAACCTTTAAGCCGGTTTCGTACCTTATTCAGGTATGAACCGGTTTTTATTATTGAACGGGGGATACCGAATGAAAATTATCATTGGACAACCCAGGCTGGAACAGCATCTGCTGCAGCTTGAAGCCGAACTTAAGCAACACCCAGATGCGGATATAATATTCTATCCTGAAGGTTATCTCAACCAGAATGTCGAAGACGCTTGCCGCTTGGCGGCTGAATACGGAACCATGATTGTATCAGGTCATCGCAGGTTGCAAGAACGTCCGAAGGACCGATCGATCATCATCAGTAAAGCTGGAGAGATTGTATTGGAGAAAGCTAAATATACACCTGCTGAGACGATCGTGGAACAGGGGTGGAAAATAAGCACGTTGTTGTGTGATGAGCTTGTCCTGCAAGGATTTTCCAACGAGAGTATAGGAAATGTGGATATTGTGATGCATTCCATTGGTGTGGGGATGTTCAGTGAAGAGCAGTACAGTGAGTGGGTTGAAGAGGCGAGTAAGATCGCCATGCAGCAGCATTGTATTGTCATGGGGACAAGCCATGCGGATGGTTCCTACCGCGACAGCGAGATCTCCATTCCAATTTCCTATTGTATAACACCTGATGGCGAGGTTGTTCTGGCATCCCGAAGTGATACACGTACTCGTACAATCCTTCTAGACAGAGGAATTACGGAGCCTTCATCTAAGGAATCAGAAGAAAAACAATTGAAAATCTCCATCGCCCCATCCAGTTAAAATAACGGGTATGAATCCAAGATGAATGGGCTGTTGAACTTGCCGATTCGCCCGGTCACTTGCACAGAATACGCATATGTTATGGCATACCTTGAAATTCAAAGGAGGCCAATCAAATGAGTCAAGTTGGATACGGTTGTGGCAATGTTGGTGGATTCGGTGGATGGACTTCTACAAGTGCGATTCTCGTGCTTTTCATCCTGCTCGTGATCATCACAAAATCTTTCTGGCTGTAAGTCACGTATAGTAACGTGTAAACAGTGGCTCCGCTGAGACTTCAGCGGGGCTTTTCCTATAAATAAGAAACAACATATGTCATCCATGACATTTGACAACTGAAAACAATGTGCTTAAAATCACATAAGAGACTATTAACAGAGATTGAAGGGATAGCAATGCCGTTTATTCGCTTTAAAGGATTTACAGGTCCTCAACTAGAGGAAGTTGTACCGCAAATTACAGAGCAGATGGCCCTTATTACTCATATTCCACGGGAGAGAATGAAGGCAGAGCGTCATGATGTACAAGCGCTAACACCTTCTCCGGCTTCTATAGAGATTTTGATGTTTCAACGTGATCAGGAGGTCCATAACCGGATTGCATCGTCGTTGCAGGCTATTCTGGAAGAAGCGTACATGCCGGATGTACATATTTTCTTCAACATATTGTCACCCACCTTGTACTATAAACAAGGCAAGCCGCTGACAGATTATCGATTGGATTGAGATTGTATGGGACGAGCAGAGGATGCTCGTCTTTTTGATTTACATATTTTTCGTATGTTTAGCAATGGGCTGGCTCCTGTGAACCGTGCCGAGTAATAATGAGCATATTGCAGACGCGAGGAATAAGGCTCCACCAATGAGGTACACCCATTGAACGCCCAGCTGATCAGCGGCTAGACCAAAGATAACTATGGACACACTCGTAACCGTGGAGATCAGGACGCCATGTGTGGCGTATACCTGGGTTAGAGATTCGACAGGGACACTGTTCTGAAGCGCTGTCTGCTGAGCCAGATTACGAATCTGATGAACTGGACCCATGATAATGCATAACACCAGAGCGAGCCATGGCAGGTTGTTTATACCATAAACGATGGTCAGCATGCTCAAGAGAAGAGAACCCATGGTCATGCTAGCGATTAAATGCTTCCGAATCCGTTTGGCCAGTGCAAGAGCCAGCATACCTCCAAGCATGGTTCCAACAGCGTAACTCGAGTTCATAAGTCCCCACCAGCCTTCTCCTCGTGCCAGAACTTCTTTTGCAAAGGCCAGCGTTATAGCTCCAATCCAGATCGAACCCGCAAGTGCCTGGGCAATGTCCATAAGCGTGATCAGTCGTAATGTTGGATTCTTCCGGAGCATACTCCAGCCTTCCCTCCATTCGTGACGCGGTACATCAGATTCCTGGGATTGTTCTATACCGCGTGTGAGCGAGCCAAGGGTAATTAGGAAAATTAGAACGGCCCAGGACAGGCTTGTAGCTGCCCAGAAAGTCTGTGACGCCCCCCAGTTCATCACGGCGAATCCCGTCATGGCGTAACCGACAATGGTTACAGTCTGGTTGGAGAAAGTGAGGAGGCTATTGGCTTTTGCAAGATCTTCTCCCTGAACCAATTGTGGTGTCAAAGCATTCAGTAACAGGGATTCCCATCCATTCAAAAAGGATAGTACGGCCATGCCGATCAATAGAAGCGGTAGCTGTGAAATTAAGTGACTCAATGAAATGGCTACACAGGTCATGATGAATGTTTTGGCTATGGAAATGCGGATCAATAGTTTGGAGAATGGGAAATGGTTCACAAGTAATGGCAAAGTGAAACCTGCTGTTATATGTGTAATGATCTGAATTAGTGGAAACATTGCAGCATAGAGTACCGATCCAGTGTGACTGTAAATCAACGTAGTAATGACCATGATATATATGACATTAATAAGCGAGAGCAGCGTTTTGGCGGCCCAATACGGATAAAATGCGATGTTCATGCCAGTGATGTCCTTTCCGAAACGATATATCTATATTACGGGCATTGTCATCATTACACCACAAACAAAGTTATCATTTTCCCGTCATTTCAGCACAAAAAAAGAAACTGCCCAACAGGGCAGTCATCTTCTAATGGTTAACGTTCATGCCATAGTGAGTGTGAAGGCGATAAGTAACATCAGCAGGCTGGTCGTTCTTACCATCGTCATATAAGGCCTGCTGGGTTCGGCCTCACCGCGGAAAATCCAGCCATAGCGCAGATACCAGCCGAATTTTGGGAAACAGAAATTGATGATACAGAGTACCATGAATATAAAAAAGAGGGTTCTCATACCCATCTTCCTTTCTTACTTACATAACAATCTCATCTTAACGTTTACGTCTGGTAAAAAAGACTACGATCAAAATAATAATGATGATGATTAACAGAAATTTCATGCGTATTCCTCCTGATGACAGATAGGTTAATGTCGAATGTTAGTTATCAACTATTACCCATAAACCACACGACTTGAATAACTGTGTTACAATTAAAATATATTGTTCCAATATCAACACATACCATTTGGTTAGTTGTATCTCCATATAATGTACGAATACAGACTATATAAACATTAACGTGTGTGAGATGAAGGAGGAAGGCATGAGCCAACATAATCAACTCCCATTACAGTGGGAATTTATCATCTCGAAAGTGAAATCCTCCGTGACCGTGGTCGATGCTACCTTGCCTGAGCTTCCGCTCATGTATGTAAACGAACACTTTACCCGGCTGACAGGATACACGTATGAAGAGTCTGTAGGACAGAATTGCCGATTCTTGCAAGGACAGGACACAGACCCCGAAACAGTAATGCAGATTCGTGATGCATTAAAGAAACAACAGTCCATTAAGATTGATATCTTAAATTATACAAAAAGTGGCCAGAAGTTCTGGAACGAACTGAATATTGATCCGATCTTTAATGAATCTGGGGAGTGTTTATATTTTGTAGGCATTCAATATGATATCTCAGAACGGAAGTATGCCGAACAACAGTTAAAATTCGCAACTTCCATGGCTGAGATGAACAGCAGAGGGCAATTGGAATTCATCGGAAAGCTGAATCACGAGCTTCGTACCCCGCTCAACGGCATTATGGGAATGATCGAACTTGCCAGTATGGGTGAAATTACGGATGAGCAGAGAGAATATCTGGAGCTTGCACGTCAATCGAGTGAGGCGTTGCTTAACATCGTTAACAATAGCCTGGATATGGCGAAACTGGGCAGAGGCAAAATGGATGTCGAAAACATTGAGTTTCAACCGTTGAAGCTGATTCAACAGATTGTAAAGACACATGAGCCTGCAGCGCGGAATAAACACATACGTTTGCTCTGTCATGCTGATCTGAATGTTCCCGATGTGCTTATCGGTGACCCGCTAAGACTTCGGCAGGTACTGGATAATTTGCTGAGTAATGCGATCAAGTTCACGGAACAAGGTGAAGTGCAGTTACAGGTGGATGTGAGGAAACAAATCATGGATACCATAGTTTTGGTATTCTCTGTGCGTGATACGGGAATTGGCATTCCTCAGCATCAGATTGAACAATTGTTTGATGCATTTACCCAGACTGACATCTCCCATGCGCGTCGATTTGGCGGAAGCGGGCTGGGGCTGACCATCTGCAAAGAACTGCTGGAACTGATGAATGGCCAGATTACAGTAGAGAGTACCGAGGGAATAGGTACACAGTTTGAGGTGACACTGCCTTTACTGCGCCAACAGGCCATTCCCAATGTAGGATAATCAAACAAGCAGGACAGCCGGGTGGTCTCGGCTGTTTTTTTATTTGTTTTATTGTTTTGCGAACGGGCGTTCTGTTATAATGCTAATGTTGAATGGGGGAGACACAGCATGAGTAAGAGACGCACTGGACGAAAACGAAAAGGTAAACAAGGCTTCAAAAAGCAGGTACTGACACTGGTAGCGATGCTGCTGGTAGCCCTCTACGCCTGGGCGGGGGGAGAATGGCCGGAGGAGATACCTAATCCATTCGGAGGAACGAATAAGAGTGTAGACCATACCATTACGTTTCCTTCTGAGCGCTATCCCGAAACAGCCAATCATATTAAAGCTGCCATTAAAGCAGGGCATTCGGATGTATGCACCATTGATCGTAGTGGAGCTGAGGCCAATCGGGATCTATCACTCAAGGGTGTTCCGGTCAAAAAAGGTAAGGATCGTGACGAGTGGCCTATGGCGATGTGCGCTGAGGGTGGCACAGGTGCAGATATCCAATACATTACCCCGAAGGATAATCGTGGTGCAGGTTCATGGGTAGGGAATCAGTTAAGTACATATCCGGATGGAACGCGAGTGAAGTTTGTAGTGAAGTAACAAAAAGAGAAAAACCAGACGTGCATGCGTCTGGTTTTTTGGTATGATGTGCTTGCATAAATAGATTTAATTAACGTATCTATACGGGAACTGAGTTTCTAGGATTACAGATCCGACTATACGAGTTGCATTCCACTTAAATGATGAGACCGGATGCTTAACAGACGTGTAACATGTTCAACCTCATCAAACGGTATCCACAGACTTCCGTGAACGGTACGTAAGGAGAGAATGGATGTATCAGCGGTTCGCTCGGGATAACCGGTTACCGTCTGACCGCTTGTATTACGAACCGTGATCTGTTGTTTGCGCCGGATGGCAATTTCTACCTCTTTTTTCATAAGTCATTGCTCCTGATTATGAGATGTTAAATCCATATGTCAATGTTTTCAATGGTTAATTTGTCTTCTTTATCTAGTCTATCAGAACTAGGTATAGATTTCCAGAAGAGAAATAAGTAATCCCATAGGTGATTTGTCTTAGCTGTGGATTATCCGTTTTTGAATGGTCATTACGGGGTTATATTAGGGTAAAAGGAGGGGAACGGAATGACACAATTGATTATTGGGCTGGCCCGTACCGAGAACGAGGCTATAATTATGCTGAATAAGGCTAAAGAGCAAGGTATTAAGGATAAATATCTGGGAGCCGTGGCGAAGGAACAGCTTAATCTCGAGCTGGTGAGCGAGAAGACGGGGCTGCCCAAGCCATTAAAAGGTGCAGGAACGGATGGTGCCTTTGGCGCGCTAAAAGGGATATTGGCTGGTCTGGGGAAACGGATGGATCAGACGATGTCGATCGGAAAAGCAGTACGCAGGCTCGCTGGTAATGAGATTGGGAGTGAGACCGATGATTTGGTGCTTACACTGACTGAAGCGGGGATCTCGGAAGAAGATGCACGGTATTATGAAGATTGGCTGTTAAAGGACCATATCTTGGTTATTGTGGAGTGCAGTGAGGAAGAGGCGGCCCGTGTTCGACCGATTTTACTTTTTTAGTTTAATTTAAGGCTGATTTTAGGTTTCTTTAATGTTGGGGAGGTATTCTTATCTCACACCTCCCTTAATATAGATTGGTTTACCGGAAGTCCGGGACCGCAACTCGGACTTTCTAGGCACTGTGAGCTGACGCTTACAGTGCCTGTTTCATTTTTTATAAGTTGAACTAAAGATTATTAACACTGACACTACGATGACAGAATTACCTTCTAATCGCTGTTATCCCCAGATTTTTTCGATTCCCTTTTGAAAGGGAAAATCCGGTGATAAAGGCGAACGCTTCGCTTTTTCAGTTTTTTCTGTCCTCTCCGTTATCGTGTAAACCCTTAGTTAAACTTATATAGTTAGATTATTTTATAAAAAGTGTTGCAAAGTTAATTAGTTCATGGTAAGATATTTCTTGTCGCCAAGAAATACATAATCCTGCCGGGGTGGCGGAATTGGCAGACGCACAGGACTTAAAATCCTGCGGTAGGTGACTACCGTACCGGTTCGATCCCGGTCCTCGGCATCTTAAAAAGAAAGATCGTATGACGCTTGTTAACCAAGCTGCATGCGATCTTTTTTTGTGTTCTTTAGTATGAATGTCATGTTATACCTGACCACTTCACCATGCAGTTCATAAACATAAACCCTGCATAATACATATCAGAGGATACATTTATCTGACTTTTATGAAGAGACGGAACAATGGTGTATACTATCCATAGGCATATATTACCTTTACCTTGCTGAACGATATAAGTTCAACTACACATTTACACGATAACGGAGAGGACAGAAATAACCTGAAGAAGCGAAGCGGGCGCCTTTATCCCCGGATTTTCCCTTTCAAAAGGGAATCAAAAAAATCTGGGGATAACAGCGATCGGAAGGTTATTCTGTCATCGGAGTGCTCGTGTAAATAACCATATCTGAACTTATATAGAGTCACAAAACCAATAAAACAATCTTATGGACGGAGGACTCAAGTTTATGTTGAAACAGCTTAAGCCATACAAGGTGTTACAGGAGCGCAGAATTGAAGAACTGAAATCGGATGCGTATCTGTTGGAGCACCAGAAATCCGGAGCCAAAATCGTACTTTTGTCCAATCAGGACGACAACAAAGTATTCAGTATCGGTTTCCGCACACCTCCGGAAGATGATACAGGGGTAGCCCATATCCTCGAACATTCCGTGCTCTGTGGGTCCAAGAAATTTCCGGCCAAGGATTCTTTTGTTGAGTTGCTGAAAGGTTCATTGAATACATTCCTTAACGCCATGACGTATCCCGATAAGACGATCTACCCGATCGCGAGTCGTAATGATCATGACTTCCATAATCTGATGGATATTTATCTGGACGCGGTATTGAATACGAATATTTATGAGAATGAAAAAATATTTTTGCAGGAAGGTTGGAATTACAATCTGACCTCGGCCGATGATGAGTTAACTTACAACGGAGTTGTATATAACGAGATGAAGGGTGCCTTTTCTTCACCGGAACGTATGGTGCGCAGAGAAGTGCTGAACTCCCTTTTCCCGGATACTACATATTCCTCCGAGTCTGGCGGATTCCCGGAAGCGATTCTGGATTTAACTTATCAGGGGCTGCTGGATTTCCACACGAGATACTATCATCCTTCCAACAGTTACATCTATCTCTACGGGGATATGGATATGGAAGAGAAGTTGCAATGGCTTGATGAGAACTATCTGAGTGCATATGATCGAATCGAGATTGATTCGGCTATCCAACTTCAACCTGCCTTTGCAGAACGGGTAGACACGGTTAAGACTTACTCTGCGGGAAGTACGGAATCCGAAGTGGATAACAGCTTCTTGACCTATAATGCGGTGATTGGCACAAGTCTGGACAAGGAACTGAACATTTCGTTTCAAATTCTGTTATACGCCCTGCTGAACGCTCCGGGAGCGGTATTGAAACAGGCGTTGCTGGATAAAGGCATTGCGAAGGACGTTTACGGTTCGTATGATGACAGTCTGTATCAGCCTGTGTTCACGGTGGGACTGAAGAAGAGCAATCTGTCGAGCAAAGAGGATTTCCTGGGAACGGTAAAAGAAGTGCTTGAGCGTGTGGTGAAAGAAGGCTTCGATCCTAAGGCGCTCCTTGCCGGCATTAACTCGTATGAGTTCAATCACAGAGAAGCAGACTATGGCAGAATGCCGAAGGGCCTGATCTACGGATTCTCTTCCCTGCAAAGCTGGCTGTACGATGAAGGGGCACCATTCACCCATCTGGAGGCCAATGACGTATTTGCTGAGCTGCGGACAAAAATGAACGAAGGTTACTTTGAGCAACTAATTGAGAAGTATTTATTGCAAAACACACATACTTCCTTCGTAGCCCTGACACCGGACAAAGGGTTGAATTCACGTAAAGAAGAAGCGCTGAAAGCACGTCTGAAAACCATTCAGGCCGGACTTAGCGAGGAAGAAGTTCAGACACTGATTCAGAAAACGGAAGCACTCGCCGAATATCAGAATACACCTTCAACCAAAGAGCAGCAGCAGGTTATTCCGACGTTATCGATTGAAGATATTGATCCCAAAGCTTCTACGTTGCATCAAACGGTGAATCAGGTCGACGGCACAACCATTCTGCATCATAACCTCTACACGAACGGGATTGGTTATCTGAGACTGCTGTTCGATATCAAAGAAGTGCCACGTCATCTGCTGCCGTATGCAGGATTGCTGAAAAATGTACTGGGTTACGTGGATACTCAAAACTACTCCTTCAATGAATTGTCCAATGAAATTCATATCCATTCGGGCGGTATTCATAGCGGGATTGGATCGTATGCCAACGCGCATAAGCACAATGAATTCAAGGCTACCTATGAGTTCAACGCAAAAGTGTTGTATGACAAGCTTGGATTTGCCTTTGACATGATCCAGGAAATTGTCTTCACATCCCGATTCGATAATTCGAAGCGGTTATATGAGATCATCTCTCAGATGAAAGGTAATCTGCAACGTAATCTGATCAACAGCGGACACTCTGCGGGAATTGGACGGTCTTCGTCCAAACATTCAGCAGTTGCGGATTTCAGAGAAGCGGTAAGTGGCATTGCCTTTTACCAGTGGTTGGAGGATCTTCAGGCGAACTTTGAGGCTAGAAAAGAAGAGTTATCTTCCAGCCTGCAAGAGTTGACGGGATATATTTTCAGACCGGAGAACTTGCTTGTTAGTTACACTGCCGATGAGCAGGGATATGAAGGACTGGAGCAACAGGTATCCGATCTGAAAGCGAAGCTGTTCACACATGAGGTTGGCAAGGAAGAGTTTACGTTCCTACCTGCTACTCATAAGGAAGGATTCCGTTCCCCGTCAGAGGTGCAGTACGTGGTGCAAACGGGCAATTATATCGACAAAGGATATCAATACACGGGTTCGTTACGGGTCTTACAGGGCATCCTGTCCTTGGATTACTTGTGGACCAATATCCGCGCCAAAGGCGGAGCTTATGGCTGTATGTCAGGCTTCAGACGGAACGGAGACAGCTACGTTGCATCGTACCGTGATCCGAACCTCGCTAAAACGTACAAAGTATATGAAGAGATACCGCAATATTTAACCGATTTCCGGGCAGACGAGCGGGAAATGACACGTTATATTATTGGTGCGATCCAGGATCTGGATACGCCGAGAACCCCTTATGGCGAAGGGGCATTCTCTCTGGAGTGTTATCTGTCGAATGTGACTGAAGCGGATTTGCAACAGGAGCGGGACGAAGTGTTAAGCACGAAGGAAAGTGACATTATCGGTTTTGCTGCGCTCTTATCAGACATACTTGAACAGCAACAGCGCTGTGTGATCGGTAATGAGAACAAGATCGAGGAACAGAAGCAAATGTTTGACGAGACGCTGGATTTAATCAAAAACTAAACGTTAGTCTCGCTGATTTTCGATTCAATAGGCGTCAAATGCAAAATGCACTTTTATGAGCTGGTTTAACAGCTTATAGAAGTGCATTTTTTAACGGGTAGCAATGAGGTGCGACTATCCCCTCCCATATGAGAATGGTTGACACGCTGCATTATTCAAGTGACAGCAAGCATGTTGTATATTTTTAAAGTCCGCAGATCTTCCTTTGAGATTTTCAATTCATTATACAACTCCTGATTCTCGGGCAGCGGGGTTCTGGAGAATAACATTTTGAGCGCGATCGGCATGAAAGGTCTGAAGGAGACACCAGCCATCAATCCCCATTTTTTCTCCGATTCCTGAAAAGATGCCAGAATATTAATATATAGATTCTCCAGCGGCGTAGCCTGATTTTTCAAAATTAGCGTGGTGAGTGTATCATAATGCTCGGTGTGGCCCCAGTACATATTCTCGCATTCTTGATAGTTCTCAAAATCCTTCACATTCATATACATCACGGTGCGATAACGGTTGGCATCCGATTGAGCTATCATGTCAATGACACAACGAATGAGACTGTTGTTACGCCCGTCATAGAAGTAGGAATAGAAACGGGTGGAGTTCTTGAAAAAGCTGGACGGGACCGCATTCATCAAGGGAGAAGCGTGTCTGGGCTCTTGGTACAAGAGTTGCTCCACCTGAATGTTGAGCGCGTTCGCAATATGATGTAATGTGACCAGATCAAGTGTAATATCTCCGCTCTCATATTTGGACAGGGTGCCCTTGCTCTTAAAGATCTGATCCGCCAGCTGTTGGATGGTCAGTCCCCGCCACTTCCGAAAGTTTCGTATTTTCTTGCCAACTTCCTGATTGATATTGTTCATAACCGGTTCTCCTTATGCAATGTTTCTTGAGAGTACGTGAAAATGATGAAAGTCATTCATAAAAATGATGTTATATGAGAAATATATCACTTTCTCGACAAAAAACCTATTCTGAGGAAACAATAAACTTTATTTGTTTCTTCAGGATAGATTGTATTACATTTGATGCAATTTCTACGTCATGGAATAATAGATCTCATACAACATGAACCGACAATGAAAAGTTGAGCAGACAGAGGAGCAGAAGCTATGAAATATGACTTTGATGAGATTATAGATCGCACAGGAACAAATGCCATGAATACGGATGGATTCCGTCAATATATTTTTAACGCTTCAGAAGATATGACATTTCCATTTAAGGACGAAGAATTCATTCGCATGTGGATTGCAGATATGGAGTTCGCCACACCTCCCGAGATTCTAGATGCAGTGAAGGAACGTTTGGACCGCAGAATTATGGGTTACTCCCAGGTGTTTGATCCGGCATACTATGAAGCTGTCTCGAATTGGATGAAACGGTACTATGACTGGTCCTTCCCGAAGGAGCATTTGGAGACCTCAAACGGGATCATCCCCGCTTTGTATGAACTGGTGGAGTATATCTGTCAATCGGATGAGAAAGTACTGATTGTTACCCCGTCTTATGGTTTCTTCAAGTCAGCTGCGGAGCATAATGATCTTGAACTGGTATGTTCAGATATGCACAATGAGCAGGGGCGTTACTCGATTGATTTTGAGGATTTTGAAGCCAAGGCCAAGGATGAGAAGGTAAGGGTATGTATTTTCTGCAACCCCCATAATCCGTCTGGACGCGTCTGGACAACGGAAGAGTTACAACGTGTGGGTGAGATCTGTCTGAGGAACAATGTATGGATTATTTCGGATGAAATTCACTGTGATCTGCTGCGGACTGGCAAAAGACATACGCCACTTGCGAAGCTGTTCCCGGATACGGATCGAATCATTACATGCATGTCTCCGAGCAAAACATTTAACATGGCTGGTCTGATGTTCTCCAACGTCATCATTCCGAATAAGGCACTTCGAGACATCTGGCAGGCACGCCATTATGGTTTCAAAAACCCACTGAGCATTGCTGCTACGCAAGCGGCATATGAAATGGGTGATGAATGGCTGAAACAGTTAAAAAGTTATCTCGACGCCAATTTCACCTGCGTGGAAGAGTATGTGAAGCAGCATCTGCCACAGGCTGTTTTTCACATCCCGGAAGCCACATATCTGGCCTGGATTGATATCTCGGCATATGCTCCCCAAAATGTAAGTTTACCGTTATTCTTCGCAGAGCAAGCGGGTGTATTGCTCGAAGATGGTCACATGTTTGTAGCGAATGGTGAGGGCTGTATTCGGTTGAATCTGGCTTGTCCGCGTTCTGTCCTTCAGGAAGGATTACGGAGAATCAGTAGTGTGCTTGTAAAAGAAGTTGAAGAGGTGCCCGTTCAAGTATAACGTCATCAAGTCATCCGAAAAAGTCATCTTGCAACAACGAGGTGACTTTTTCGGATGATTATACTGAACGCAGCAAGAACAAGGTTTAATTTGAGGTGAACGTATACCCTGATGCACGATTCTGGTCTGCTGTCCCCGGTTATGTTAAAATGGTGGATAGTCTATGAGTTGCATGACATGCGGCTCTCAGAAGGAAGAGCCCGGTAGTTGGGCTGCACGTAATTGCATTCATCAGGGGAAAGGAGCCTATACATATGTTTGGAAACGATTGGGACAAGGTGCTACAGGAAGAGACGGAAGCCGAATATTTTAACAAAATTCGTTATACCCTCGCCGCCGAGTACAAGACGCAGACGGTCTTTCCGCCGAAAGAAGACTTGTTCTCCGCACTGAAGCTGACGCCATATCATCAGGTTAAGGCCGTTATTATTGGTCAGGACCCTTATCACGGTGCGGGTCAGGCTCATGGATTAAGCTTTTCGGTTAGACCGGGGGTACGCGTACCTCCTTCTCTGAAAAATATATACAAGGAACTTCAGGCCGATCTGGGCCTGCCAATTCCGAATCACGGATCTCTGGTCCACTGGGCTCAGCAGGGGGTTCTGTTATTAAATGCTGTTCTCACGGTCCGTGAAGGTCAGCCGAACTCGCATCAGGCATTGGGCTGGCAGACGTTTACGGATGCTGTCATTCGCGCGCTGAATGAACGTTCAGAGCCAATGGTCTTTATGCTGTGGGGCAGTCATGCCCAGAAGAAAGGTGCATTTATTAACAGGGACAAACATCTGGTACTGGAGTCTACACATCCCAGTCCACTGGCTGCGCATCGCGGATTCCTCGGCAGTCGTCCCTTTTCCAAAGCCAATGAATTCTTGACCTCCAAAGGTATTGAACCGATCGATTGGAAGATACCTGAAAACTAGACAGATGGAGGTGAGAACATTGCGACATTGGATAGGACGAAAAGTAGCGGTATATCGTGCAACAGGCATACGGGAGCCATTGAAGGGAACGCTGGTCGAGTGGGATGAAGAAGCGGAATGTGTGCGGATCGGACCGAAACGGATTAAGGTGTCGTTTGACAATATCGCAATGATCAGACCTCTTCCCGAAGAGAGTCTTCCCTTAAAGAAAGCACGTTCTGAAGTGCACAAGGTTGGATATGTGATGAAAAAGGCGATTCAGTTCGAAAATGCAATCTATTTCAAGTCACAGGTTATGATCTGGCGCCGGGCCAAAATTGTAGCGTTATGCACAACGATTCTGCGTCATGACGAGGATCAGGTTGAACTTGCAGATGGTCGGGTTCTTCGTAAAGACAAGCATATGTTTGTCGTACGTTCACGCCGTGGCATACGTTAGATATACGAAGATTTAATACTCATTTCATGCAAAAATCATACGGATTTAATGTTTGTTCTGTATATTAGGTAGTAACAACCCCTTCTAAATTGATGTGTACTGAAATGGGAGCCCGGCCGGCTGCAAACGGTCGGGTATTTTTTTGTCCATGGGTTCTGTTAACCTGTTGTACATACCCATAACATTCATGTTGTATACTATTAAGATAGATCATGAGAAGGAGTGAAATCCATTGAAACGTATAGCTGTTTTTGCAGGCTCCAATCCGGGAAATCACCCCGATTATACAGAGAAGGCTGTTCAACTTGGCAAACAGATTGCCGATCGTGGGTATGCGCTGGTTTATGGTGGTTCTTGCATGGGTCTGATGGGTGCAGTAGCCGATGCTGCTCTTGAGCAAGGGGGAGAAGTAATCGGGGTTATGCCTACGGGATTATTCCGGGGTGAGGTTGTTCATGGAGGGCTCACACAACTGATTGAAGTGGGAACCATGCATGAACGCAAGGCTACGATGGCTGAATTATCCGATGGCTTCATTGCGCTTCCCGGAGGTATGGGTACATTTGAAGAACTATTCGAGGTACTGTGCTGGGCACAGATCGGCATTCATCGTAAGCCTGTTGGCTTATTGAATGTCAACGGATATTATGGACCGCTGATGAAGATGGTAGAACATAGTGTACAGGAGGGATTCTCTAACACCTCGCATCTCAGTCTGTGGAGTCTGGAATCGGATCCGGCTGAACTGATCAAGCAAATGTCATCCTATATTCCTGCAGAGTTGACTCAGAAGTGGTCACAACTTAACGGGAAATGAGTGCATAAGAAGAATGCCTGTACCCAATCACTCCTCGGGAGAATTTTCGAACTGCCCAAGCAAGTTGCGCTATCGGACATAGTCTATAGTGTACTTTGATGAAGAGGGGAGTGTCACTGATGAGCGAACTCAAAGGTACAGGTTACGGGTATTGCGGAGGCTTCGGTGGTGGAGCATGGACATCGACAGGTGCAATTCTTGTATTGTTCATTCTGTTGGTTATTATCTCACGCACATTCATTCTGTAATTCGGTCAGTATCCCGGGACGGGAATGACGTTGCAGAGGCAGCGCCCGAATAAAAATGACCTTTCCATAGAGACGCCGGTATATGCCGGCGTTTCAGGGGAACGGTTTTTTGACATTTCCAGAATACGTTGAGTAATTGAAAAAGCAAAAACCTGCCCCTGAATAAGTTCAGAAGCAGGAGAAAGCCTCCTGAGCCAATAGCTGCGCAACAAGCAGTCTACACTACCACAGCAGTTTGATCCGGAACACTTAACGATTTCCAGGCGATATATAGCCCGATGGCAGCTGCAATTAAGGATAGTATTGCTGCAACAATAGCCAGCTGATCCAGTGTGCTTGATGAAGTGGAGTTAAAAGAACGCTGATTAGCCGTCTTGCCGGATTTGTTTTTGATATGGACAGATGATCTGGAAAGCCTGGAAGCCGACTGTAACTGGGATGTGTGAGCACGCGTAGGTATCGATTTTTTCTTTGAGGGATTCAATAGTCAACCTCCTTATAGCGGAGTTCGGTGCTTCCATCGTTCATACTATGTTATGTCGATTTTCAGATTGAGTTCGCAAAAATGAGTGAATCCCCAGCCCGTTAGATAATCAACTTGGCCGCTAGTGTTAGCGAAGCAGGCAACCCATTATACGCTCCGTTAATACAGGTCTAACAAACTGTGTTTATAGTGATGATCATAGAGTGAAGCTTGAACACAGGAGGCGCTGGAATGAGGAACGTGGAGATAATTGCCCATCGCGGTGCATCTGCCGTATGCCCGGAGAACACGATGAGTGCTTTTGAACGGAGTCTGGAGCTTGGAGCAACAGGGATTGAAACCGATGTGCAGATGACGAGTGATGGCAGACTGGTACTGATTCATGATGAGACGTTAAGCCGAACTGGTGGCGCAGAAGGCTGGGTTAAGGATACAAGTTACGATCAATTGCGCACCCGGGATGCCGGATCCTGGTTCCATGCCGATTTTGCCGGGGAGCGTATTCCTTCGCTGGAGGAGTTATTCAAGCTCGTACAGGGGAAAGGAACGCTGCTTAATCTGGAATTGAAAAATGGTATTGTGAGTTATAAGGGGATGGAAGAGAAGGTTATACAGGCGATCCGGGACTGGAATCTGGAGCAACAGGTCGTGCTGTCCAGTTTCAATCATGCTTCGCTCGTGAGATGTAAACGTCTTGCCCCGGAGATCCGTACAGCACTTCTATATATGGAAAAGTTGTACCGTCCCTATGATTATGCAGCCAAACTCGAAGCTTCCGGCCTTCATCCCTACAAGCTGGCAGTCACACAACAAGATGTTTCTGCTACACTGGCCCATGGCATTGTTACCTATCCATTTACAGTGAACGATCCTGCCGAGATGCAGGCCATGATTGACATGGGTGTGCAAGGAATCATTACCGATGCTCCAGATGTCCTGGCCTCCTTAATTAAGGTACCAGCCCGTTAAACGAGTCTGTTTTTTATATGTTCTACATATGTAATGACAAGGCTGTGTTCGAGCTTTTTGGCTCCTACATGGCCTTTTTGCGTGTGAAATTATGTGCAAATCTTCATATATGCATTAAACATGTCCTATTTGTCCATTGCCAGAGCCTATAGATTCACTTACAATGGTCTATGGGAATGAGAATCAATATCATTAAAGTTTGGTATTTATAGAGAGGTGATTGTTATGTACATAGGTTTGAAGAGCTCCACTCATAACGAGGGTGGGCGCGTATGAGTTCACAAGCTTCACCAGAAAAACATAATCCGGATTCACCCACAGCGAAGATTCACACTCGTCCGTGGGCAGCCACACTTATTCTTACAGGGGGAATTTTGCTACTCGCTCTGGGTATGGCGTTGTCCATTTCTTTTGGCGCTGCTGATATTAAGCTTAGTGTAGTCTGGAAAGCCATCTTTGATTTCAATCCGGAGTTGACCCCTCACCAGATCATATGGGAGATTCGGTTACCACGTATTCTTGGAGGAGCCATGGTGGGTGCATGTTTCGCTGTGGCTGGTGCAATCATGCAGGGCATGACTCGTAACCCGCTGGCCGATTCAGGTCTGCTTGGGCTAAATGCGGGAGCTGGATTTGCGCTTGCAGTTTGTTTTGCTTTCTTCCCAGGATTGCCATTTATGTACATCATTATGTATTCCTTCCTTGGGGCAGGGCTTGGTGTCCTGTTGGTGTATGGTTTTGGTGCAGCTTCCAAATCGGGTCTAACACCACTACGCCTTGTGCTTGCAGGTGCAGCAGTATCAGCGATGTTGTCGGCACTCAGTGAAGGGATTGCATTGTATTTCAGAATTGGACAAGATCTGGCATTCTGGACAGCCGGTGGTGTAGCCGGAACGAAATGGTCTCAACTTGAAATCATGTTCCCATGGGTACTCGCGGCACTAATTGCAGGTCTTCTCATCTCCCGTTCTATTACTCTGCTTAGTCTCGGAGAAGATATTGCGGTGGGCTTGGGGCAACGTACGGGGCTGATCAAGCTCATAGGTCTGATTGTTGTACTGATACTTGCGGGTACGGCTGTGTCGGTGGTGGGTGCGGTTGGTTTTGTAGGACTCATTATTCCCCATCTTACGCGGAAGCTGGTTGGAGTCGATTATCGCTGGATTATCCCATGTTCCGCTGTGATGGGTAGTTTGCTGCTTGTATTTGCGGATCTGGCTGCACGTATGATTAACCCGCCGTACGAGACACCAATTGGCGCATTGGTTGCCCTCATCGGGGTACCATTCTTCCTATATCTGGCACGTAAAGAAAGGAGGACTCTGTAAAGATGGAATCCTCAACAATAGTTGGAGCAGAGCGCAAGAAGAGAACCAAAAGTACGATTGTTCTCATTGTACTTGCCCTATTAATTATTACGGCTTTTGTAGTGAGCATGAATACGGGTTTTACCAAGCTGTCGCCGCTTGAAGTGATGCGTACCCTGTTTGGTGGAGGCACGGCGAAACAGGAATTGATCCTGTTTGAATTCCGTTTGCCACGTATTGTGATTTCGGTGCTGGTCGGAGCAGGACTTGCGTTATCAGGTAGTATTTTGCAGGGGGTATCTCGGAATGCGCTGGCAGATCCAGGGATCCTCGGGATTAATGCAGGTGCGGGTCTGGTCGTTATGTTATTTGTTTCCTTTTTCCCGACAACGACAGCAGCGCCGGTATTTCTTTTGCCTATTCTGGCCCTGATCGGTTCCGGTTTTGCTGCATTTCTGATCTACGTTCTCTCTTACAAAAAAGGAGAGGGCATCCTGCCTACGCGTATGTTGCTTACGGGAATCGGGGTAGCGGCGGGAATCAGTTCTGCCATGATCGTGCTTACCTTACGGCTTAGTCCGGAAAAGTATCAATTTGTAGCAACCTGGATGGCAGGCAGCATCTGGGGTTCAAACTGGAAGTTTGTAACGGCTCTACTACCGTTTCTTATCATTCTTGTACCGCTTGTTCTGTATAAGGCACGAGTATTGAATGTGCTGAATCTGGGTGACCAGACTGCCAGCGGACTCGGGACCCCGGTTGAGCGTGAGCGACTTATTTTGCTTGCCGCTGCTGTAGGTCTTGCCGGCTCATGTGTATCTGTGAGTGGGGGAATCGGTTTTGTGGGGCTGATCGGGCCGCATTTGGCGCGTCGTCTGGTGGGTCCAAAACATCAATTCCTGTTACCTGCATCGGCCCTGATCGGTTCATTGCTCGTACTGGTTGCAGATACCTTGGGTCGTGTCATCCTGCAGCCTTCTGAGATTCCTGCGGGTATCCTGGTTGCCATTATTGGTGCGCCATACTTCCTGTATCTCTTAAGCAAGACGAAATAGAACGTAATCATTGTTGTGTGATTGCATAAGGAGGACTTGAGTCCATGCTTCGCCGTTTCTTTGCCTATTACAGGCCTTACAAAAAGCTCTTTATTCTTGACTTTAGCTGTGCGATTCTGGTCGCGCTGCTTGAACTGGCTTTTCCACTGGCGGTCAACCGGGTAGTTGATGATCTGCTGCCAGGAGGACGCTGGGACTGGATTCTATGGGCGTGTCTGGCATTGCTCGGCATCTACTTCCTGAATTCCTTTCTGAACTTCGTAGTTACCTATTGGGGACACAAGCTGGGGATTAACATCGAGACGGATATGCGTAAAAGTCTGTTTAATCATGTGCAGAAGTTATCGTTCCGTTTCTTTGATAATACGAAAACAGGACACCTCGTGTCCCGCATGACTAACGATCTGATGGATATCGGTGAGATTGCCCATCATGGTCCAGAGGATGTATTTATCGCGGTGATGACACTGATCGGTGCATTCAGCATCATGATGAGCATTAACGGAAATCTGGCGGTGTTAACCTTTATCATCGTGCCACTGATTATTTATCTCTCGCTCTACTTTGGCAGCAAGATGTCCAAGGCATTCAGCCGAATGTTCGGAGATATTGCCGACTTCAACGCTCGTGTAGAGAACAATATTACAGGTATCCGTGTTGTTCAGGCTTTTGCCAATGAAGAGCATGAAAAAGCACAATTTGCAGTAAACAACGGTCGTTTCCGTCAAACCAAACTGATTGCATACAAAATCATGGCCTGGAACTCCTCTGTCAGTTACATGCTGATGAAGCTGGTATCCCTCTTTGTTCTGGTATGCGGAACATGGTTTGTCATTAACGGCAGCATGACTTACGGTCAGTTCATTGCATTTATCATGTTGTCCAATGTGTTCCTGACACCCATTCAGAAGATCAACTCGGTTATTGAGACGTATCCAAAGGGGATTGCAGGCTTCAAACGATATACAGAGCTGCTTGATATGGAACCGGATGTGGAAGATCGTCCAGGGGCTGTATCGGTATCCCATTTACGTGGAGATATTCGTTATGAGCAAGTGACCTTTGGTTATTCGGATCAGGAGCCTGTGCTCAAAGGTATCGATCTGAGCGTGCAAGCTGGCGAAACGGTCGCTCTTGTCGGTCCATCCGGGGCGGGTAAAACAACGTTGTGCAGTCTGCTGCCGCGATTCTATGATGTGCTGGAAGGTCGCATCACGATTGATGGGCAGGAGATTCAGAATATGACGCTGGATTCCTTGCGTAGTCATATCGGAATTGTACAACAGGACGTATTCCTCTTCGATGGAACCATCCGGGAGAACATTGCCTACGGCAAGCTGGATGCATCCGAAGAAGAAATCTGGATGGCTGCCAGACGAGCACAGATGGAGTCTTTGATTCAATCGATGCCGGAAGGGTTGGATACGTTGATTGGTGAACGCGGCGTGAAGTTGTCCGGTGGACAGAAACAGCGTTTGTCCATTGCCCGCATGTTTCTGAAAAACCCACCGATTCTAATTCTGGACGAAGCCACATCCGCGCTGGATACAGAAACGGAAGCAGCCATTCAGCAATCGCTGGCTGAGCTGTCCGAAGGCCGGACTACACTGGTCATCGCTCACAGGCTGGCAACGATCAAAAATGCGGACCGCATTATTGTAGTAGCCGAACAAGGCATTACGGAGCAGGGACGTCATGAAGAATTACTCGCAGCAGGTGGGGTCTACAGCCGCCTTCACTATGCGCAGTTTGGCGCGTAACCTGTTCGATGTGGGTTAACAATGTAATACGGAAATTAACGCCATCGTTCTTGACTTGGAAGGGGTCAGGACGGAGGCGTTTTTCTTTTTCATGATCAAGTGTGGGTCAGGGGGCGCTGCTCTTATCTGCCTGTGATCATGGATATGGAAACGGGTAATATAGTAAAGAGAACGCTTAACGTACAAGATATGTTCATCATTTTGCAAGATATAGGAGGTACACGATATGCAGATGAACGATATGCTGAAGATTCTTATAACTTGTCTATTATTTATTCTAATCTGGTGGCTTCTGACTCAAGGGATTCGCAAACTTTCCAGTACTCGCGCGGGGACCGGTTTTCGACGCTGGGGTGCATGGTCCATTGGACTTTTCATTATTGGCGCCGTGCCACTTGGTTTTTCGCTATTCACAGAGATCTTTGATGAACGCCTGGATGCCAACATCGGGTTAGGGCTTGCCATGTTATTTGTCTGGGCCTACTGTGCTGTCTTGTTATGTGCAACATTGGTGATCTGGGGAAGGTACGTGTACAAAAGGGATATAAGGAAGTGAATGCAACAATAACCTGATACGGAACGTTAAATTTAGAAAGAGGTGTTATTAAAGGGGGATGTACATATGACCAATCTTCGTCGAGTCCTTATATTGTTCTTAGCCCTAATCGTATGCCTTACGGGATGTTCAGGACAGATCGAGTGCAACGCCGTGCAGTCTCAAGCAAATGCACCGAGTGAAGATGGATTTACTGGTTATGTGGTTGATCGTAAAGACGATTCCATTCTTGTGGTTGATCCCGCCTACCGAGATAACAGTTCCAATGGAGGAGCCGATCGATATTATCCGGCAAAATGGTTCTCCAATTCACCTGATCCACAGATCGGCTCCTATGTTGAAGTCTGGACGGATGGAGGCCCGGAAAATCAGCCCTATCCCGGACAGGCCAGAGCAGAAAAGATAGCGGTATCTTGTCCAAATACGCCAGACGGTGCCCATCTAAGTGAGGCAGACGCCATTCGGGGTGGACTATACTCACCAGATGGAGAAAAATTACGTGTTCCTGTGATTGAGGATGTACAATTTGATCAGGATGCAGGAACGTGGACGATTCGCATGATAGATACGATGTCAACGACGAAGAATCAAGATCGGATTGATATCAGAATAGAGGATGTAGAGCCAAAGGAGTAACAAGAGGGAGTATATCATTATGTAATATAGATGAGAAAGGAAAATTCAATGGATATGAGGGCGCGTCTTCCCCGCGACAAGTTTGATTTTGAAGCGGTGCGTAAGTTAAATGAATTTGGCAATGAAGAGTTGAAAGGCATTATTCCAGAACTTATGGAGTGGTTACAAGACGGGAATTGGCCGATCTCTGAGCCGGTAGAGGATCTACTATTGAGATTGGGGGAGGACTTAGTTCCTTATATTAAGGATGTGTTGCAAACCCAAGATCCACAGTGGGAATATTTCATTTTGGTTGGATTGATTGATCGATTGCCTGTATCTCATCTCAGTATGCTACGGTCGGATTTGGTAAGGATACTAGAGTCCCCTACACATGACGAGATACTAGAGGAGTTGGATGAGGTTATCGTGGAGCTTTTGGAAAAGATGAAGGGAGACCAACGAGAGGTAAGTGGAGATGGGAGTTTGCATACATAAAAACTGGTGCAACAAGAAAATTGAAGAAACTAGATACCTAAGAGGGGCGAAACGTGATTAAACTGATTTTGAAAGACCTTATTATTACTGGAGATCCGAATATCCATGGCAAGTTACAATTCACGAGATCTGAAGATATTGGAGACGATTTTTACTTGTCAGGTACAGCCTGTATTGGGACGGAAGATTCTGAAGGTGAGGATAATTTTGATTTTACAATCATAACTCCGAAAGCTTTAGAAAAAGAACTTAGAGATGGAACAGATATCGTATTAGGTGCAAGGCACTTTATTGTTAATAAACTGGATTTCGAATTAATATCCGAAAAAATAAATCAAATTCTTATGAAACAGCAAGGAGAAACCTGGGAAGATGTAGTTAAAAATCTTGCCCCTTATTTCAGTTGGGAATATACAGATTCTATACGATTAAATAGTGAGGAAGAGCTATGGCAGATGATCAACAAACATTCCATTGAAGACGCTGATTAAGTTAAAAATGAGAATTTAATTTACCTTCAAAATCACCTTACGCGGATTGTTGATGGATTAGAAGACAGTAAAGCCCTCAATACTGTGTTGACAGTATCGAGGGCTTATTAGTTTTAAACAGTGCATGTACAACTCTAGCTTAATCCGCAATATTTCCTGCCATCTTGAGACGGCGAGCAATTTCCTTAAAGTCTTCTTGCGAAATGCCTGGGGCGAATTCTTCTTCCACCGCAGGGGCTTCTGGAATCGGGAATCCTTCAGGTATCCCTTGGATGACTTCAAGAGGTTGTCCATCTTCGGGGTGAGTTCCTTTCCAGATCTGACCGATCGCATTGAAGTCTTTATCACTATAGGTGTACAGCTTGGTGTGTACCCCTTTTTCTTCATATTTACGAGCCTCATTGAAAGCTTTGTTGTTCAGTGAAGGGATAGGAACGAGTTTGGTTACATTGACGCCAGTTGCAATCTCAAGGGCTTTTGCATATGCCACGACATGAACTCCGCCACGTACCAACAGGAAACCAACCACTTCCCGGGCTGCCGGGTGATCTGTCATCTCATATACCTTCATTTTATGCGTACGCGCTCCACATTCGAGGAAAAAGTTGTGCAACAGATCTTCGACCAAATTTCCGCTGTTGAAGACGTTTGCTCCCGTCCATGGATTACCCATAGAGTCAAAAGGCATTGCGCCTTGTGCACCTGCCAGATAGTGATAAGACAGACGAGCATCTTTCACGGAACCTAACGGTGTATCATCGGGTTCTTTGTACTCGGTTGATCCTCTAAGACATTTGTTAATCCCGTGAGACACCAGCTCAACATGTCCCAATTCTTCGGCCGTAATACTCATGACCAGGTCATAGAAAGGCTTTAACTTTTCTTTGGAGCGAAAATTAAACGATTGATAGAGGTAGTTGTTCAACGTTGACATTTCTCCGAATTTGCCGCCGAGCAGTTCCTGTATGGCTGCCGCTGCATTCGGATCGGGCTTCTCGACATTGGGAATCTCAATCAGAATTTCATCCAAGCGTTTGAACATTGGGGTGTAACCTCCTCAAAGTGGTATTGCAGATCTTGTAGAAATGTTAGATCATGAAGTCAGGCTGTCATGGCCTATTACACGGTTATTCCCTTTTTTAAACATAAAATCAACCAAATGGGACTTAAGTATTGCATATCAAATGCTGCATATCTTCTCCCTGTTGTTATTTCCAATACGGTGAATTTTATGTATAATCTAACCTTTAAATGGGTCTGCCAGATACAAGAGAATTAAGGTACATAAAGGAGTTAAAGATGAACAAACGTTGGGTAAAAATAGTGTGGATTCCGATCCTTCTGATGATGCTGATGTACATAAGCAGCGAGCCTGTCACAGCATATGACGTTACGAACGAGGTTCAGGTGGATGAACAAACGAGGCAAAGGCTTGAAAAGAAATACGGGTTGGATCGTCCTGAGGAGCCGAAGACACAACAACACGTTTTCTCGGGTGACTGGGGAATGAGTTTCCGGACGGAGCCTCCTGATTCGTTGGACCGGCTTGTTCATGTGGTTCCTTTTTCCCTACGGCCACTGGCCTGGATCTTTCGTTTATTCGTGTAAAATGAAACCCGGACGGGCAATATAACAGAAACATATTGTCCCAAGGAGTGAGTGAAATGAGAATGCTCATTGTTACCGTCATGTCTGTAGTCCTGAGTTTAGCTGGAATAACATCTGGTACAGGTGCCTCTATCCCTGATTATGCGAAGTGGGGAATTATAGCGGTCAAAGAAACACAGACAAAGTACAATGTGGATATTTTGGACTATAAGCACATCGGCCGTACCTCTCTTACAGCGGATCAATCACGGGAACAGTTCAAGCTATGGGTTCGTGCCAAAGACGGCAAGCAGTTCGCGGTCTATGTGAATGTTGATTTTAATCCATCTACACAGCAATTAAAGAAAGTGCAATTTTCGGAATCCGATCGACACTGATCCGTTACTGAACCGGATTATCACAAGAAATGTTGTTATATCAGCAGCATTATTAGAGGAACCAGACGCCCTTGATCAAAGGGGAAAGTCTGGTTTTTTTTATTTTGCAAAATCCATTTTTTACTATTGAATAAAGAACTTATGTTCGCATATAATATGAAATACAAACAAACGTTCTCATCGGAGGGATGATTATGCTAGGGAAATATATTGGCCAGATGGTGGAGCTTGTCTACATGGATCGTGCAGGGCAGATTACGCAGCGACAGATTCGAATTAACAGTGTACGTGGCGGGATGATTAGAGCATCAGCGGGAAAAGAAGGCTCACCCCGAACATTTCTGGAGCAAGGTATTCTGGCATGGCGTCCTGTTACGGATATGAATGGGGAGGTAAAGTATGCTGAACGACTTTGAACGTAAGATTTTGCGGATTATGGTGAACTATGCAGGACAACGGCGCAGGCTGCCGCGTATGGATGAACTGGAGACCAAGACGGGACGAAGCAGAGCTTACATTCATGAGTCTTTGCTGGAGCTTGAACGAACCGGGCACATCGCCTGGGAGAATCGGTCTACTCTCGAAGGGATACAGATCTTGCAGGCATGGGAACAGGTACAACAGCCAATTCGCAAAAGCCAGCCTTCCGGGGACTCCGTAAAATATTTTACGGACTATTAATCATAATAAGAAAACGCCAACCCGGATAACCGAATTGGCGCTTCTGTGTAACACGTAATGATCTGTGCATCTATTTTAGAATTGGGGAAGTTGGTCCAGGTTGTTGGTTGGGTCACCGTCGGCATCGCCGCGAATATACATTTCGCCATCTTTGCCTTTAAATACATTCACGCCGGCAATAGCGCCAGCCTTTACTTCTGCAAGTGCTTGTTGGTAATCCAGTATACGTCCTGCTGAAGTCTGAAAGGCTGTCAGGTCACCGTCGCCATTTTTCTGTACGGCTGTGAAACTCTCGCGTGTCGTTTGATCCATGATGTCACACTCTCCTTATATGACGAGATAGGAATCTGTTTACCTGATTAGCCTATCCGATTTCCTGGGAAGTATGCACCATACGCTCATAAGACCTGCCAATGCCGAAGTTTTACAGACTCTTTTTCATACGAACATGCAGAATATCTGCATCATAAAAAGGTTCTTCTGAAATCACTTCATAGCCCAGTTTCTCATAGAATTTCTGCGCCTGACATTGAGCATCCAGTACGGAATAGGATAAGCCGAGTTCACGTGCCAGTTCCTCCATCGCGAGCAGAAGCACGCGTCCATAACCGAATGAACGATGAGACTCAAGCACCGCGATCCGCTGCATTTTGGCCGTATCTTTGCTGTAATAGATCAGACGTCCTGTAGCTACAGCTTGCCCATCCGTACATAACAATACGTGATGCACATCCGGACTAATGACATCGTATTGATCAATCTCAATCTCGGCAGGAACCTGTTGCTCGATCACAAAAACGTGATTGCGAATACCCAGGGCTTGTTCCAGTTGTTCTTGCGTCGTTACATAACTAATCTCAGCTGCCAATTCCATTCCTTCTTTCTGCTCTTGCGCGACATATCAGACTGAATTATACAAAAAAATGTTTTTCCTGTATAGTGAAGTCTGGGACATATTGGGAGAGGAGGGGTAGTGATGGGCATGGCAGGCATCATGGTCATTACATTGTTAATGTCGGCGGGAATGATTATTCTGTTGTATTATGTGACCAAGAAAGCATACTCACGTAAGTGGGATGAAGAAGAGTAATTTACCTCTTACCTTCACGGCAAAACTTCACTGCTTCCTCGCGGAGAATATACATCTTGAACTACCGATTTGGAGTATACGTCCAGCCAGACGGGCAGAGATTCATCATTTTCATTGGGTTGTTTTAACTGTTGGAATTGAACCGTATGTTCATCCCGTTCCAAGCCGCAACCGGTAAGGGTTGTCATGACAATCATAAGCCCAACGAAAAAAAAGAAGCATTTGGTAAATGTATGTGTATTGGATTTTGACCGTTTAGTTAAGTTTCTCATAGAGAATTCACCTCGTTGTAGATATGGTAATCTTCCTTTATTGTGCACCATTTTGGGTGAATTATAACCAAATAAATCATTGACAATGAACACGGTTACTTGATATGATACTGTTACTTGATTGGGAAATAATTATATATCATGATCTGTTAGCTCAGCTAAAGATAGCATTATGATCGTGATGGATACATCCTATTTATTACAGGGCGATAGCTCAGCGGGAGAGCATTATCTTGACAGGGTAAGGGTCGTGGGTTCGATCCCCACTCGTCCTATATGAAAAAAAGGGCAACTTCTTTTGAGAATTATATCTCAAGAGGAGTTGTTTTTTATATAACATTATGGCCATCTCTGATAATATATGTAGGTGGTTTTTGTTGATAATAAATATACTTAATGGTATAATTTGGATTGAATTAAGCAGTTAAAGTAGTTACGGACATCGATAAAAATAATACAGAAAAAAGATATGGTGGTTGATGGAATGGGACAAACAAAACGTGTTGCAGCACTATATCGAGTGTCCACAAAAGGACAGATGGATGGAAACGATATTCCAATGCAACAACGAGCATGCAGGAAGATGGTAGAGAAACAAGATGAATGGAAGCTAGTTAAGGAATATACCGAAAAAGGGGTATCAGGTTTCAAAGTACCTGCCTCGAAGCGTGATGTTATTCAACAGGCTAAAGAAGATGCAGAGAATGGCTTATTCGATGTTTTGTTGGTATTTATGTTTGACAGGCTTGGAAGAAAAGATGATGAGACCCCCTTCGTACTTGAGTGGTTTGTAAACAAAGGGGTTGAAATGTGGTCTGTAATAGAAGGACAGCAAAAAATTGAAGCAAACACCGATCGGATGGTCAACTACTTAAGATTCTGGCAGTCAAGCGATGAAAGTAGGAAAATCTCTGACCGTGTCAATGAAAAACATAAACAGATGGTCGAAGATGGTATTTTCAGGGGAGGAGGTATTCCCTACGGGTATAAAAGTGTTGATTCCGGTAATGTAAATAAAAAAGGAAAAGTAATGCAAAAACTGGGCAAGCACGAAGAAGAGTCAAAGATTGTAAAAGAAATATTCCGACTAGTGCTTGAAGAAGGATACGGGCAATTAAGAATAGCTAAACTTCTAAACGAAAAAAATGTTCCGACAAGAAAAGCAAAACAATGGGGTGCTCCAACAGTAAACGTTATACTTAAGAATCCAATCTACAAAGGAGTGATGAGGTATAGAAAAGAAAAAGGGGACGATATATTTTCAAAACCAATCCCTGAATTAATGATAGTTTCAGAAGAGGATTGGAATACTGTACAGGATATAAGGGATAAAAAGAACCCTAAGAATCCAAACAGAAATGAAAATTCCATTCCCATGAGCACTAAGGGAAGTTTACTTTTAACTGGATTAGCTAGATGCGGTTGTTGTAACTCTAGATTGACTACGACTACATTTGTAAATAAATACAAAGCAGCTAATGGAGAAATTGTTCGATACAATCAAAATAAAAGTTATCGCTGTAGTGGAAAATTGCAAGGAAAGACGGATTGTGATGGACAGGCAACATTTTCTTCAAAGAAGGTAGAGAGACAAGTCTTAGAAAGCGTGGAAGTATACTTAAGTGAACTCAGAACAATAGATTTTCAATCGGAAATTGAATTGATAAAAAAGAAAGTTTTTAATCAAAAAGAGGAAAGAATTAAAACAATGCAAAATTTACTGGAAGAGCACTATGAGGAGCTTGTGGTATTAAACGCTGAGGTTCCAAAAGCTATAATGGGTAAGAGTGCATTCAAGCCAGAAATGCTCAATGCTCTTATCGATAAAAAAGAAAACGAAATTCTGAAAACTTCTGAAGATATTAAGGGAATAGAGAAATTGTTACTCTCCAAAAAAATGGAGATATCAGAGATGGAGACTCTAAAAGATGATCTCCCAGTTTGGCGGGATGTGTTTACAAAAGCTTCTACAGAAAAGAAGAAAATGATGTTATGCACATTGCTAGAAGTGGTCTACATTAGTAAAGATAAAATATCGGTCGAAATCAAGGCTGGAATAAAAGAATTACTCGGTCATCTATACAGAGAGAGAAAGGATACCAAGAGCTCACTTAGTTGACAGGGTAGGGGTCAGTGGTTCGAGCCCACTACAGATCATACACGAGAAGCCTTATGATGTAAGGCTTCTTTTCTTTTTTTACATACAAACATGAATACGTTTCCGAGTGCTTCAGTTTCTCTTCCTCTTTTTAAACAAAACTTAAATAAAACATAAATTCATCATAAGGTTCCTCTTCTATACTTGGTTCTGAGGTCAACATAGATCAGGAGAAGGAGAGAACTTATGAATTATTCAAGTCTAGTTACATTAAAGTTAGCCAGAGTAGGGATCGCGGGTACACTGGCTTTAATACTGGCAACAAGCCCACTTGCCACCATCGGGGTTGCAGCCGCGGAAGCAGTCCCGACACCTGTATCTACGAATATACCTAACACACAGAAAGACTCCCTAAAGCAGTCCCCGATTCAATACCAGATCCAGGCTCGGCTGAATGAGAAAGACATGACGATCCAGGGGAGCGAGAAGGTAACGTATCGCAACACAAGCAAGGATACACTCCAGCAACTGGTCCTGCATACATATGCTGATGCGAACCTTTCCAAGTCCACACAGGCTTCAATGTTCCAACAGAACAATGAACAGATTAGTGAAGATCATCCCGAGAAGACAGCGGAGGACTTTCTGGGTGGCATTGATATTCAGGCTGTAACAGCAGATAGCCAGTCACTGGACTTCCATAAGAAAATCAAGCGCTGACTGTACAGTTGAAAAAGTCCGTTCAACCAGGCGAATCGATAACATTACAATTGGAATTCCATCTGAATATACCTTATGGCTCACAGCGAATATCCTATTACAAGGATATAATTAATGGTGCACACTGGTTCCCGGTGATGTCTGTATACGATGAGGTCAAGCAGCAGTGGAATAAGGCACCGTATAGTCGAACATTCGAGAGCGATTATTACACCTCGTCCGACTTTGAAGTCCAATTTAATGTGCCTGAGGAGTATCAGGTAGCCATGCCTGGCATGATCTCCACTCAAAACAGTACAGAACATGGGCGTAAGATTGTGTCTGCCGTAGCCGAGAATACGAGAGAGTTTGTTTTCTTTGCCAGTCCTAATCTTCAAGTGGAGCGCGCTACCCGTAACGGTCTGACGGTGGAATACTATTATTTCAACGATGATCCATCCAAGAAAGAGATCGTTGACCGATACATTAATCAGGCATTCAAGGTCATTGATTTCTATAGTGAGAAATATGGCAAGTATCCCTACCCAGAGTTCCGAATTGTCGAGACGTATGTACAAGGCGTTGCCGTGGAGTATGCGAGACTCATTCAGATGGGCCAGATTCAAACGGGTAAGGTTCCAGAAGAAGATACAACATTTGTTCATGAGATAGCACATCAGTGGTTCCATGCATTGATTGGTAATAACTCAGAGACCGAATCCTTCCTGGACGAAGGCTTTGCCGATTTCTCCATGGTGTATTTTGCCGAGAAACAGGGAAATAAGCTAAATGGTTTCAGATCCATACAGTTTGATACTGCGCCCGTAGATATGGCGATTGCGTCAACAAATGATGAAGCCGGGGAGTTAGCCGGTCTGGTGTATTATCAGAAGGGAAGACAAGCGATCTATCAGCTTTACCGTTCCGTCGGTGAAGAGAAATTTGACGAGTTGATGAGAACATATTTCCAACGCTACGTGTATCAAAATGCAACAATAGAGGGGCTTCTTCAAACCATTGAAGATGTGCTTGGTAAGGAAGCACGTACCGAAATGCAAATGGCCCTATATCAGCCTGATTTCGTCTTAAAGCCTGAATACCAATTATCCAAAGAAGAGACCGCCGCATATGTGCATGATATCTTACAAGTGCAGTATCAGGCTGTCATGGAGATGATGCCTAATCTGCCTTATGAAGTGATGAGTCGATTGATGGACAAAGCTCTTCAAGGCGAGAAATTAACCATTGTGCTCAGCGATCAGGTAAGTAAACTTGCAGCCAAACAGCAGGAAGATATGGTTGATCAATTGACTGGATTCCTTGATATGAGCGGTATACGGTACGAGGTTGTACGGGATCGCAAGGAACTGAAGCAAAAGTTGAAAAAAGAGATCGGTAACAGCAACCTTATTGTCATTGGCAATGCCAAGTCAAATGGATTGGTGCAGGCTTTAAAATCCAACATTATTGATCGTACGAAACAGACCGGTTTTCCTTGGAAGAATACAATGAATCAACCGTTCGCCGCTGGTGCATATGTTATCCAACATCCCTATAACCAGAATCGATTAATGCTTCATTATTTCTGGAATGAGGATCATCTGAGCAATGCGGTATTTGAAGCTTTTAAGCTGAAAATGCAGGAGTCTATTGGATTCAGTAGCGACTTTTACCAGTACTATGTATTGGATAACCAAGGCAAGGAGCAATCCGATAAAAAAGTAGCCAATCCCTTATCTTCACTTTTTGCAGAGGAATAAGTAGTTAATTTTGCAGTTTCTTCATTCAAACAGGTTAGCCTATTATTATGGGTTAGCCTGTTTCGTCTTGTTAACATAAGCAAATGTTTGGTTATATGAAAAACCAGACTTAGAATAATAGGCTGCAAGATGGGCATAATGCTTTAACATAAAGGTAACTTCATGAATATACTTATCGGGAGAAAACAATAGGAGGGATTAATATGAAGGATCAACATTATCCGGGCGTACCAATGAAAGGCACAATTGCTGAGTACAACTGTAAAGGCATTAAAGGAATGACTAAAATGAAAGCGTATTCATATAGTGCTAGAATTCGCTCTATCATTCGTATTTCTCGGGAGTCAGCTGCGAATGAGGGTAATGTTGTTGATTTTTCAATCCTATTAATGAACGCTTCGGATGTTTTATATTCGCGACCGGTAACAGGTAATACCCCGTTCACGAAGGAGTTGAGCTCCCATGTCCATGACTGAAAATATTGCTCAGGCAGCACTGGGCGCAGCGATGAAGGCCAACAGGGCTATTGCGCCATATGATTATTGCGATGCAGAATCCAGACGGATGTACACGCCTCAATTTGATAAAAAAATGGACAATCCTATATATACCGCTGCAATGGCGGGTCTTCAATCGATCTATTGGTTTCGGGCGATCAAAGTGAAGGGGCTTATCCCTGGTGCAAAAGCAGATTATTATGCTACGTATTCTACCAACCATAATCGTATCGGTGGAATTGGACTTGCGTATTCCAACAGTCCGACAGGACCATGGACCAAACACGGACAGGTATATCTCGATACTGTGGTTGGGAATTCGACGGAAACGCCATTTGTGATCTGGAACGATGAAGAACAATTATTCTTTATGTATTATCAACAAAACGGACTTGGGATCAATCAATCGACGGCACTTGCAACCTCTGTAGACATGATTAACTGGACAAGAGTAGGTTTGATATTGGACAAACCTCCAGGTTTCCCAGGTGATGGTCATACCGGTTATTTTTCCTGTTTTAGAAATGGTGGCAAATGGATCGGTTTTTCGGTAATGGGCGGCGGTGACTTTGGCCGTAAATGTATCTGGCATTCTCATGACGGACGTAGCTGGTTAGCTGATCCAAGACCATTAATGGGTGGCAATGATGCGACTTTATCAGCGGAAGAAAACATTTCGAGACCCAATGCAGGTGTATTTATGTACAAAGGGAGCATGTGGTGGTTAGGTATGCTATCGATTTATGCTTCAGGTGGGGTTACGACAGTAGCTCGGCCTGCTATTGCCAAGATCAGCGCAGACTTCCGTCAATTGCTAGACAAACCTACAGATATATATTTTCCGGCATTGAATTGGGAAACGACCAATATGCAATCCTTGATGGTGTCCGTTATGGACGGGGTAGTGTACGTGTATTACAATACCGATCATAATATCGGTGTAGCTTATTCGGTGGGGGTGTAGAGATGATTATACGAGATGCAGCGGGTCAGATTGTGCCCTTTGGAAAGGTCCACAAGCAGCTTGTGGCCGATTTTCTATACGGAACGTTACCGGATTGGGTGGAGGTGGTGGGCACCCCTACGTTTGAGCCTTTGCCCGATAGAGGAACCATAACAGTTACAACCCCGACCACAGCAGGAGCGACGGCAGAGTTGAAAATGAAACATCTGATTGACAGCTCGAAAGTAACAGCAATTGCAGTCACTTTGGAAGCGCTACAATTCAACGGCAATATTGGAATATCGGTTCAGGTTGGCATCAAATCGAAGGATAGCAAGGCTGGTATCACCTTTTTTCATAACGTTAATCAGAAGTATGGGATGGTCCGAGCCTATAAAGCAGATGGAACGTACACGGATTTTAAGCAAAACATGGTTTTCTTCACTACGCAAGGTGTGGCGGGAGATGAAGCGCAGAATCGAAAGAACCTGACCGTGCTGCTCTGCACCGGGTTACAGTTCTCGGCGGGGTTCGAAAGACCTTCCGTGTGGCTTGGTGCGGATGATCAGTATGGAGGTGTTGCTGCTGACCTGAGTGGTGGGTTGTTCCAACATGGAGAACTGCAATGTCTGTTGAAACTCACCACAAGCAAGGCTGAGGCCAAATATTTCAAATGTGCGCAGATGAAAGTGGATATCTGGAGTAACTAATCAAACTGGGGAGAAATCTGAAGACCAACAAGGAGCCTGATTTGAAGAAAGAGTGTAGACAAGCTAGGCCAGCTCGGATTTGAGAAACTTGAATTGGGATGCTGAAGAAAATAAACAGATGATCTGCATGGATCGGTCAATAACTTACTGGCAGTAATAGGGTACCTAAACACGGACGCTTTGAAAAAGAAGTGCAGTGTTGGGGTACCTTTTTTATTTAGAAAAGGTTCATCATTGTACCGCCTGCTGCACCAGCAACGACGACGATCCAGGGTGGTACTTTCCAAAAAACGAGCATTAGAAACAACATGCATACCAGTGCAAAATCAACAGGCGTCAGGATCGCAGTTGTCCAGAGTGGATCGTACAACGACGCCAGCAAAATACCTACAACAGCTGCATTAATTCCGCGTAATGCTCCTTGGGTTTTTGAGCTTTTACATAAAGCACTCCAGAAGGGCAATACGCCTACGATCAGAAGGAAAGCTGGCAAAAAGATAGCGATCGTTGCAACCAAAGCTCCTGAAACCCCACGCATCATCGCTCCTAAATAACCGGCAAAAGTGAACAATGGTCCGGGTACAGCTTGTGCTGCTCCATATCCCGCCAGAAAGTCGGACTTATTGATCATCTCTGCAGGAACGAATTCACGTTCCAGTAACGGAAGCACAACATGCCCTCCGCCAAATACGAGTGATCCTGAACGGTAGAAGCTATCAAAGAATAACAGCCACCCCGAACGATCAAAGGGAGTGAGTAACGGGAGAAAAATCAGAATTCCAAAGAACGTAGCCAAACAGACGATTGCCAAGTTACGATTCATAGGGACAGACAAGTCTACTGTTTTAAACTCGGTCATTTTAGTAAATAGGATCATACCTATCACGCCTGCTATCACAATAAAAAGGATTGGAGTGAATGCAGTCTGCCACACAACAGTCGCCACTGCAGTAAAGATAGCGATGGTTGCCCTATAGCGGTCGGGAGTTAGTTTTTGCCCCATGCCCCATATCGCCTGAGCGACAATAGCTACAGCAACAATTTTCAGACCGTGAATCCAGCCAGTACTGCTAATATCAAATCCTTGCAGAAGAAAAGCGAACAAGACTAACGCAATGACAGATGGAAGTGTAAAACCAAGCCAAGCCATCAGTCCCCCCAGCAATCCGCCGCGGATAATGCCAATTCCAATCCCGACTTGACTGCTGGCAGGTCCGGGCAAAAATTGACACAGCGCAACTAAATCTGCATAGCTACGTTCATCCATCCATTTTCTACGGCGAACATATTCTTCATGAAAGTAACCAAGATGAGCGATCGGTCCTCCAAATGAAGTCAGGCCGAGTTTGGTTGATACAGCTAGCACCTCATAGAGAGCCCTGGATTTATGTTTGGGCTTGTCCGGGGTTAGAAATGAATTATTCTCCAAACGTGTTATTCCTCCTTAAGTTCAACTTAGGTTATCTGATGACTACAATGATAAACCTCATTATCGCTATTCATTTAAACTCAGCATTAAACTGTATTATTTTTTTACATCAACTATTTACATGCGCAATTAAATTGCGTACAATGTAATTGTTAGCGATAAAAGAGAAGTCGAATTTTAGTCAACATAAATCCAATCAACTAAAGGAGTTTTACAAATGAAAACATTATATGAAACAACAGTCATCAATACAGGTGGACGTCAAGGAATCGTACAATCTCCAGATAACGTGTTTATGTTGGATGTTGCTGCACCACCTGAACTGGGAGGACAAGTGACGACAGCTACCAATCCGGAGCAGTTGTTTGCAGCAGGGTATAGCGCTTGTTTTAACTCCGCACTGGAGTTTCAATTGAAAAAACACAAAGTTGAAATTGAAAGAAGTACTGTTGCTGCAACCGTGATGTTGGTGACGGACTCTGAGGATAACGGCGTGAAACTTCAAGTCGATTTGGAAGTTAAAATTCTCGGTCTGGATGAGGAGACAGCACAGAAATTTGTGAAACTTGCTCATGACTACTGCCCATATTCCAAAGGAATCAAAGGGAACGTGAATGTTAACGTGGAACTGGCGTAAGGTGTAATCACTGAATTGAATTGTTCTTGATAAGAAGCCTCCGAGAAATCGGAGGCTTTTTTGATTTATTTTGCTCCGTTGTAAGATGCGCCTTATCCGGAAAAAACAATAATTATGATTGCGATATACCTATGGGGGGTATAATAAAGGATATAAATACAATTAAAGGAGTGCGGACACATGAAAAAGTACTTAATGAACATATCGACTATCTTGATCGTAAGCAGTTTGATTTTGGGTGGATGTGGCAAGGAGACTCAGCAGACTATAGAGAGTAACGATGACAGTCATACAGCCACCGCAGGTGAGATGCACCATTCTGAATCTGGAGAGCTACCGGAAGGATTGCGGGAGAAAAGCAATCCCACCTTTCCAGTAGGAAGCCAGGCAATGATGAGTGCCGATCACATGTCGGGCATGAAGGGGGCAACAGCAAAGATTGTTGGAGCTTATGAGACTACGGTATATGCAGTGACGTATACCCCAACCACAGGCGGAGATCCCGTGCAGAATCATAAATGGGTTATTCATGAGGAAATACAGGACCATACCGATCAATCGTATAAGGTAGGTTCTGAGGTGCTGTTAAGCGCTGATCACATGAAAGGAATGAAGGGTGCCAAGGCCACAATTGAGTCCGCTGAACAAACAACGGTATATATGGTTGATTACACCCCAACAACAGGGGGAGATTTGATAAAAAACCACAAATGGGTCATAGAAGAAGAATTATCTGCGATCCAATAGAACCAATTGCATGAAAAAGCTCTTTTATACAGAAAAATCAAATTCATACTCAATTATGGGTTATAATGGTATTAAGATTATACAAAACTGCTGAAAGGGGAATGTACTTATGATGGATTTTAGCAAACCACCCCATGGCTCTGAGACGGATACACACCGTCAGCGTCATCAGGAGAATGAACAGAAATACCTGTCCGGAGGCAAAAGCATTTGGTATGAAATCAGCAACTGGCTCATTCTCGGGGGTATCCTCCTTGTCATATTTTTATTATTTAAATACGTATTTTAAATAGACACACAACCGGGCGGATCCCCATATGATGCATTACATCAGTAAGCACTTGGGGAAATGGGGAATCCGGGATGGCAAAAGCAAAGGGAAAGAAAGCTCCCGCATTAAAGAGTGACAAAATCCGTGTATCCATGAAGTTGGTCACTTCCGATGTATGCGAGAGATGTAAAACACCATGTACACGAGGCATGGATTACGCTGCGCGGATGCGAATCGAAGGGGCTATAGGCAAGGGTGTTCCCTGTATCCTGACCCGCCATACTTCATCATAACCCTTCGTCTAATTCCGTAGTTATAACATGAATAGAACAGAGGCATCCTTTAATGAGGAGAGCCTCTATTTGTGCATTCCAAGGGGTGGAAAAAATTCTGGATAAAAAATGAAAAATGATGAAAAACAGCGCAACTTTGTGGATGAATGTACAGTATAAATGTACAACAGCTAGCAGCAGGGGAGGGAATATTGACGGGATGAAATGGAAACGAGTATTGCTTTGTGTCACGGTATTCTCCTTGCTCGGCGGGTCTTTATTGTTTGCAGATTCGGTGAACGAGAAGATTCGTGTTCTCATTAACGGCAAGGAAGCAGCTGATGGAGGTTATCTCATTGATGGAACGACCTATGTACCTGTAAGGGAAGCCGGAGGCGTCGTCAAATGGGATAGCAGTAACAAGAGAGTAACGGTGATCAAACCGAATGTACATATTTTTCTCTTCAAGGGAGACACTGTATTTGGCAACGTTAACGTAGGGAAGCTGAAATTCAATGTATTTTCCCAAGTGGACAGTCTGACAGCAGATGTAGCTGCGGTGAAAGTAACGATTACCAATCCAAGCGGTCAGGTGAAGGATATCCAGTCACAGGAGCTTACAACACAGAAGGATAACTTCTGGTTCCGTACTTACGATTTTACGTACGATTTCAGTCGTGCCGGCAAGTATCAAGTCGGCTTTCATATTAAAGAAAATGCAAACAGCAGTTACGTCCTGGTAGCGGAGAAAATCATTACAGCGCTGAACGATTGAAGCGGAAATAACCCTGTGAGTTAAATTGACCTGGGTCATTGAACATGTTACGATATGCAAGGTTACACAATTTCTATTTATAAAGCGAGGTATTTCAATGAGCGATCACACACATGAACACGGCGATGGCTGCGGATGCGGGCAAGACCACGACCACGACCACGAGCATGAAGAAGTCCTTCTCACATTAACAGACGAGAACGGCCAAGACGTGGAGATGGTTTTGGTGGAGACGTTTGACGTGGAGAAGCATGTTTATGCGCTCCTGCTGGAACGTAACAATCCTGAAGCTGACGGCATCATCCTGCGTATGGAAGAAGAAGACGAGGAAATGGTGCTCTACAATATTGAAGACGAAGAAGAGTGGAACCGCGTTGAAGCGGCTTACAACGAACTCGTTGCATCACAAGAATAGTCATTCTTTTGGAACATAACATGAAGGCTCCTTGATTTCAGGGGGCCTTTTGTTTGCTTTTAAAGAGGTGGACGAGCTGTTTATGACCTGATTGAACGACGAAATAGACGGGAAAATGCAAACTCACTTGTCCGACAAAATAAAAAAAAGACCAAGCGTAAGGCTTGGCCCTTCAAGTTTATCCCTGCTCAGCGCTAGGGGGTGTTTTAGAAAATGGCATCGGCTTCCACGATCACTTTAACGTTGGTTACGCTGCGATCTTCGGGTCCTTTGACAGGCAATCCAACTTCGACATGGTCGATGATGTAGTCGATGTTCTCTTGGGTGATAACTTCACCCGGTAACAGGATCGGAATTCCTGGCGGATAGACATAGATGAATTCCGAGATAATACGTCCTGCGGATTCCTTAAACGGAATCACTTCGGTATCACCGTAGAATGCATCACGTGGCGTTAGCATCAACTGTGGAATATCCGGAACTTTGACCACCAGTTCATGAGCCGGGTTCACTTGATAATAGGTACGGGAGAGATCCTGCAGAGCGTTCAGCAAGATATCCACGCTGTCGTCCGTATCTCCTGGCGTGATGAGACACAGAATATTGTACATATCACTAAGTTCGACCTCGATGTTGTAATGCTCACGCAGCCAGTTCTCGGTCTCATACCCTGTAATACCTAGATGGCGAACATGGACCGTAACTTTGGTTGGATCGTAATTGAAGGTCGCTTCCGTACCCAGCAGCTCTTTACCGAAGCAATACAGTCCATCCATATCGTTAATCGAACGTCTGGCAAACTCAGCTAGTTCAATCGCCTTCTGTGCAATCTCACGACCGTGGAGTGCCAGGTTACGTCTGGATGTGTCGAGCGAAGCAAGCAAAATGTATGAAGTTGATGTTGAGGTGAGCAGACTCAGGATCGTCTGTACACGCTGTGGATTCACGAATCCATTCTTCGTGTTCAGGTTGAGTACGGAACTCTGTGTCATGGAGCCACCAAGCTTGTGAACACTGGTTGCAGCCATATCGGCACCTGCTGCCATCGCAGACAACGGCAGATCCTCATGGAAATGAATGAGTACGCCATGTGCTTCATCAACAAGTACAGGGACTTGGTAGCTGTGTGCCAGCTCAACAATTTCTTTTAGGTCTGTAACTACGCCGTAATAGGTCGGGTTAATGACAAGCAATGCCTTGGCATCCGGATGACGCTCAAGTGCACGGCGGATAGACTGTGTGGTCACTCCATGGTCAATACCCAGATTGGCATCTTGTGAAGGAGAAACAAATACGGGTTTGGCGCCTGAGAAAATAATGGCGGACAGAACCGATTTATGCACATTACGGGGCACAATAATTTTGTCACCCGGTGAGCATACAGATAGAATCATGGTCATAATGGCACTGCTTGTGCCTTGTACACTAAAATAGGTATAATCGGCTCCGAAGGCATCTGCTGCCAAAATCTGTGCTTCCTGAATGACACCGGTTGGCTGATGCAGGTCATCCAGCGGTGCGATGTTAATCAAATCTATGGAGAAGGCATTATCGCCAATAAATTCACGGAATTCGGTATCCGCTCCCAATCCTTTTTTATGGCCCGGAATATGAAACTGTACCGGATTGAGTGCCGCATGATTTTTTAAAGCGGTAAACAGCGGCGTACGGTGGTGATTCATTATTGCTGTCACAACCCTTCCTAATAAAATTGGTAAACAAAGATGAGTATAGCAAATTAAGACCCGAATGCAACAGGTATAATCGACAATTTTTTAAATTGCCGAGATTTGGGCACATTCCCCACGGTTACACTAAGGATAGGGAATAGGTAAATGAACGCCGAAAGGGGAAAAAGAATGCAAACTGATACAAAACCAGCCAAAATTTTGCGGTCTCCATTTTTTATCGCGATGTGGCTGACACTTTTTCTAGTTGAAATTATCAAAGGAGCGCTGTTGGTAGCCGTTTTGCCCGTGTATATGGATAATATTCTGGGTCTGTCCGCAGGCGTCATTGGTGTGGCATTTGCTCTTCAATATCTGGGAGATAATCTGTTCCGGGCGCCTTCCGGCTGGGCAGCAGAACGGATCGGATTCCGCGCAACGATGGTCACAGCACTAATCTGTACCTTAATCGCTGTTATTATGATCCTTTTTCTCAAAAGTGCCTTTGGACTGGCTATGGCCTGTCTGATTCTTGGCATTGGTACGTCACCGCTCTGGCCTTGCGCCATGACAGGGGTGACTGCGATGTCAGGCCCACAGAACAAGAATGGTACAGCAATGGGAGCGCTGGAGATGGCCGCTCTGGGCGGTACAGGCCTTGGACCAATTGGCATGAACTGGTTGCTGGAGCGTACGCACCATGATTATCGCACCATATTTCTTGTGTTGATGGGTTGTGCCATTCTCGTTATTCTGGTGGCCATGATTCTTCCTGGACGTGTCATTGTCGAAGGAGAGGAGCATGCCGAGCAAGCGGCGAAGAATCGAGATGTGAAATATCCAGCCAAACCAAACTTGCTCACGCCGTTCATCCGACTGCAAAAGAGTGTGAAGGGCACACTGCAGCGGGTTCGCAGCACGCTTAATGTTAATCCGTTAGTGTATCCTGCCTTGTTTATGCAGTCGTTTGTCATTGGGCTGCTCAGTCCAGTAATTACGCTATATACACGCACAGACCTGCATATCTCACCCAACCTGTATAGTTTGTTGTTGATTGCGGGGGGTGGAATAACTGTTATTGCGTTACTGCCTGTAGGTAAAATGGTAGACAGGTTTGGTACGAAACCGTTCCTGAACGTTGGTTTTTTGATGGCGTCAGCAAGTCTGTTCGCATTTTCCTCCATAACATCCATTCCGGTAGTCTTTGGTGTTGTTATGTTGGTGGGCGTCAGTTATGCCATGATTCTGCCCGCCTGGAATGCGTTTGTAGCCACACTGATTCCCAAAGGGGAGCGGGGAGCGATCTGGGGATTCTTCCTCACTTTGCAGGGATCGGGTATGGTTGTAGGTCCTATTGTTTCCGGATTGTTGTGGGACCACGTTAGCCATCCGGCACCATTCATTGGCAGTGCCGTCGTCATGGCAGGACTTGCCGTAGTACATTTTGTACTATCCCGCAATCCGTTTCGCACCGCTCCAGCCAAATAAAATAGAAAAAAGGGAGTTCCGTCAACCTTCATGGTTGTGGAGCTCCCTTTTTGATGTCTGTTATAACATGAAAATCGGGGGCTTGCCCCTGTGCGCTTGCGGAAAGCTGTAGTGCTGCCGTCCTTTCGGTGAAAAATAGTCAAATAACCAAGTACCCTTACATAAAATGAAGTATAAAATAGGGTAAGCCGATTGAGTAGAAGTGATTGAAGACGAGGGCCGGAGCAGATCCGGTACAGATGGAGGGAGTGCCGTGAATAAGAGTTATGAAGTTGAATATTGCAATCTGGAGCTGCGGTTCAACCGTCGGCATATCCAAAATTTGATCAGAGACCTTATTCGTGAGGGATATTCACTATATTGGAGCGAGGACGAATCCTTTTTTATACTGTCAGTCCGGACCGGCCGCAAGCTGGTAAAGCTCCGCTTTCAACAGACACGCACGGGGAACTATAAGATGACTGGGGATTACATCATTAAGGACGCAAAGCTTGCAGAATGGCTGGAGAAGCTGATTGGAGATACACGCGGGCATGCAGTTGTGAAGCGGTTTAAGGATCAGCAGATGACGGTGGAGAACATTTTATTCGGTGAAGTGATTCGCCTCGTGGAAGTTTCCGGGTTCAAGCAACGTGTAATCTTTCAAAAAGAACCTGCGCCGACGGCGGAAGAGATGGAAGAAATGTTCCTCTCGCGCGAAGGCGAGGAAAGGCTCATGTTGTTGCGCATGGAAGTGGACGATGAATTGGAGCGTCTCCACACTGCCATACAGACGGATAATGTAGACAAAGCAAATGCTTGCCGTGAAGTCTTAAAACAACTGTCCGGACATCTATTAATGTTGGAAGGTTGAGGAACGGTTAACGCTGTAAGGTGAATGAAAACTGTTCTCGAAAAAAACATCAACTCATATCCAAACCCTGGCGCAAGCCAGGGTTTTATTTGTATGTAGAGGGCATTAGGGACGACAAGGGTCAATGATAGAGTGTTCCGAGCTTTCAATGAAGGCATCGAATTCATCCAATCCTACGGATAACAAGAGATTGGCTTCATATGAGGTGATGGGGATGGCCCATAGTAACGGAATCGTTTCATGGCCAACGTATATCTGTTCCAGGGATTCGCTTTCGCCTCGCAATTCATCGAGGAGAAAGGCGGTTACGGTCCATCGGGAGGGTGCTAATTCGCTCGGTGTCATCACACGCGGAACCGTTGAATCCGGTACATTTTCGATGTGATGGGAGATTAGATCGGCCATATAGGAGTTCACACGCTCCACACTCTCACCACCGAGATTGGATTGCAGCGCGAGCATCCATTCCGACGCGACCTTCTCTCCTGATGGACGACATGCCTGAGACAATCCGACTGTTGCGAATCTGGCGATGTCTGCATGCGCGGTGGGAGGGAAATAATAAATTTCGATATAAATGCCTCGGTTCGGCTTCGAAAGAACGGTTCTGAGCTCTGGCATACCCCATTCATTGATATAAGACCCCAGCAAAAAGGTTCTGCGAATATCCATTGAAAATTGTTCTTGCTTTGAAAGCTGTTCCCACGCCATGTGTTATGCTCCTCCTTCTTGAGTCCAGGTTCAATGGGTATAATTATACCATCAGATGTACAATATTGGATTACTTTGGTATGAGACAGAGTGATCCCCACTGTATTTATGAAAATACGATGAACACCTCAGCAGATTGGGTTGTTTTCTCGTTGCGTAGCTGTGTCACGGGGTTCACTTCTATACATAAAACCGTTAAAATGGGAGTATTGTTGAGAATTTATTTCAATAAAATTAATTGGAGCAAAGGATGGAGGACCAGATGACAAAACAACAAATTGGCGTGATTGGCCTGGCTGTCATGGGCAAAAATTTGGCCCTTAACATTGAAAGCAAAGGTTTCTCAGTATCGGTATATAACCGTTCCCCCGAGAAAACCAATGATCTTCTGAAAGAAGCTGAAGGTAAAAACCTGACAGGTTCATTCTCCATTGAAGAGTTCGTAGCCTCCCTGGAATCCCCGCGCAAAATTTTGATCATGGTACAAGCAGGCAAAGCGACCGACGCTACCATTGAACAACTGCTTCCTCACCTGGATGAGGGTGATATCATCATCGATGGAGGAAACGCATACTTCCCTGACACGCAACGTCGCAGTAAAGAGTTGGAAGACAAAGGCATTCGCTTCATCGGTACAGGTGTATCCGGTGGTGAAGAAGGCGCACTGAATGGCCCTTCCATCATGCCTGGTGGACAGGAAAGTGCCTATAAACTGGTTGAACCGATCCTGACGGCGATTTCAGCCCATGTCGGTGACGATCCATGTTGTACATATATTGGACCTGATGGTGCCGGACACTATGTGAAAATGGTGCATAACGGTATTGAGTACGGAGATATGCAGTTGATCGGTGAAGCGTACCACTTGCTCAAATCCGTATTGAACGTTTCCGTTGAAGAGCTTCATGCGATCTTTACGGAATGGAATCAAGGAGAGCTGGATAGTTATCTGATCGAAATCACAGCAGATATCTTCTCCAAATATGATCCAGAAACAGGCAAACCAATGGTTGACGTTATTCTGGACGCGGCAGGACAAAAAGGAACTGGTAAATGGACAAGCCAAAGTGCGCTGGATCTCGGCGTTCCATTGTCCATGATTACAGAATCCGTATTCTCCCGTTTCCTGTCTGCCATGAAGGACGAGCGTGTAGCAGCTAGCAAAATCCTGAGTGGACCAGCAACTGAAGCATTCTCTGGCGACAAAAAAGCGTTCATCGAGAACGTTCGTAAAGCATTGTTTGCAAGTAAAATCGTATCCTATGCACAAGGATTTGCACAAATGCGTGCAGCTTCCGATGAGTATGGCTGGGATCTGAAATACGGCAACATTGCCATGATCTTCCGCGGTGGATGTATCATCCGTTCGCAGTTCCTGCAAAACATCAAGGAAGCTTATGATAAAGACGCAGCTCTGAAAAACTTGCTCTTGGATCCTTACTTCCAAAACATCGTTGAGTCATATCAAGGCGCATGGCGTGAAGTTGTAGCGGCTGCTGTAAAACAGGGTGTTCCCGTACCTGGTTTCTCCAGTGCATTGTCTTACTACGACAGCTACCGTACAGAGCGTTTGCCAGCAAACTTGCTGCAAGCACAACGTGACTACTTTGGTGCTCACACGTTCAAACGTGTGGACAAAGAAGGCAGCTTCCACCACAACTGGATGGAGTAGTACCACCTATACGAATCGATGAGATTTGGGTTGAGCGTCTTAAAGTGGCAGATTTGGCCTGCTAAGAGGCTTAAAAGAGGTTTGGCGTTCCGGTGATTGCCGGTTAACGCCAGGCCTCTTTTGGTCTTTCCCAGTCCGCAGGGCTGTGTTATGATAGGACAAAAGTGCTCACGAATTGCTTGAATTAAAGGAGTGTACACCTTGAGCAAGTCTAACAATATTATTCTCATCGGCATGATGGGAACCGGCAAATCAACCGTCGCTGACATGCTCGCCCGCGAGCTTGGTTACCGATTGATTGATGTGGACGCCGCGGTGGAAAAAGAAGAAGGCTGTGCGATTCCGGAACTGTTCACCAGCAAGGGAGAGACATATTTCCGTGATGCCGAGAGCCGCATGCTGTGTTCGGTACTGGAGAAAAAGTCACAGGTCATAGCGACCGGAGGTGGCGTGGTGCTGCGTTCGGATAATTGTGACGTGATGTTGGAAAATGGTTGGGTTGTTGCTCTGACTGCTGATCCGGCAGTGATTGTGGAGCGTGTTAGCGGCTGCGACAATCGTCCGCTTCTTGCAGGCAATGCAGAGGAACGCATCAAGACGATAATGGAAGAGCGGAAAGACGCATACCGGTTTGCACATTATACGGTGGATACAACCGAGTTATCCGCTGCTGAAGTGACTCGTTTAATTTTAGCGCATTACCGCGTCTAAGCTTGTTATCATCGAAGTTTGATGGTTGATAGATGTGGTGGCAGATATAACAAAACGGGCCATATTGGCCCGTCCGTTTCTAGGAGCAGAGTAGGTTAGAGGTCTAAAGTTACCTATGACTTCGATCCGCTCCAGATTACTCTAGTCTTCCTGTTGCCACTGAAGCATACCGCCGACCATGTTTGTACAGCCTTCGTATCCCAGTTGCTGCAGATATTCACAGGCACGCTCACTGCGGTAACCGCTACGACAGATGATTACGATCTCGCCTGACTTCTCAATCTCAGACAGTCGGTCCGGAATCTGTCCAAGCGGGATATGCTTGGCTCCTTCGATCATGCCTTGCGCGACTTCATCGTCCTCGCGGACGTCTATCATCTGCAGCTTCTCTCCCGCCTGTAAACGGCGGCGCAGCTCAGACGTTTCAATTTCAGCTATTTGTGTCATATTCAGGTCCTCTTTTCTGTATGGACTTAACGCCTATAATGATACCCAAGCGATACACGGAATGTCAATTTGGCGACAATATAATCAATGAAGGAGAATTTCATCCATGGACGTTATTGTTAAACCAACCCCCACTCTGAACGGGGAAATCGGGGCTCTGTCCTCCAAAAACTACACTACCCGTTATTTGCTGGCTGCTGCGCTGGCAGAAGGCACAAGTACCATTCATTTCCCGGCACACAGTGAAGACAGTGACGCCATGCGCAGATGTATTCGTGATCTTGGGGCTGAACTTGAAGAAGACGACAGCAAGATTGTGATCAAGGGCTTCGGCAGTCATCCCCGTGATGTGCGTGAGCTGAATGTGGGGAATGCGGGTGCTGTACTTCGTTTCCTCATGGGAGTTACAGCGCTTTGTCCAGACGTTACATTTGTAAATACGTACCCGGATTCGCTGGGTAAACGTCCGCATGATGACCTGATTGATGCGCTTGGTCAACTGGGTGTAGAAGTACAGCACGAACAAGGACGCCTACCGATTACAATCAAAGGTGGCAATGCCAAGGGTGGACACATTCGTGTATCCGGCTCCGTCAGCTCCCAGTATCTGAGCGCATTGTTGTTTGTTACGCCTTTGCTTGCAGAAGACAGCACCATTGAAGTGCTGGATGACCTGAAGTCCAAGGTCGTTATTGGACAGACGCTGGAAGTGCTGGAGCAAGCAGGCATCGTTATCCATGCAAGTGATGATTACATGTCCTTCCGTGTACCAGGTGGACAGGCATACCAGCCAACGACTTATACCGTACAAGGGGATTACCCTGGATCAGCAGCGGTTCTTGCAGCAGCAGCGGTTACACAGTCTGATGTGAAAATTCTGCGCCTGATGGAGCAGAGCAAACAGGGCGAACGTGCCATCGTTGACGTGCTGCGCATGATGGAAGTGCCATTGACACATGAGAACGATGTCGTACACGTTCAAGGAAATGGCAGACTGAAAGCAATCGAATTCGACGGGGATGCCGCAACGGACGCGGTTTTGGCTATGGTAGCCGCAGCTGTGTTTGCGGAAGGTACTTCTCGGTTCTATAATGTAGAGAACCTGCGTTACAAGGAATGTGACCGAATCACCGATTACTTGAACGAACTGCGGAAGGCAGGAGCGAACGTTGAAGAGCGTCAAGCTGAGATTATCGTACACGGACGTCCGGAAGGTGTTGAAGGCGGCGTTGAGATTAACGCTCACTTCGATCATCGCGTAATTATGGCGCTCACTGTTGTCGGTCTGCGTTCCAAGGAGCCGCTTCGTATTCGGGATGCACACCATGTAGCCAAGTCTTATCCGCAATATTTCGATCATTTGCAGGCGCTTGGCGCCTCGGTTCAATGGGTAAAAGAGTAAATAGCTGAGAATCAGTCTTTTGACCACGCACTTTAATCAGAAAAGGATGGTGCTTGAACATGGAATTTAACAACCCTACTCGTGAAGAAATTGGACAACTTTTGCGCAAAGCAGGCAACATCGCAGTCGTCGGCTTGTCAGACAAATCAGATCGCACTTCCTATATGGTGGCCGAAGCCATGCAGAGCAGAGGCTATCGCATCATCCCGGTTAACCCACAGGTGCAAGGTGAAATTCTTGGAGAGACGGTCTATGCTACGCTTGCGGATATTCCGGAGCCAGTAGACATCGTCAATGTGTTTCGTCGCGATGAGTTCTGTGCGGACGTAGCTCGTGACGCTGCTGCCATCAAAGCCAATGTCCTCTGGCTTCAACTTGGCATCCATAGTGATGAGGCGGTTCAGATTGCGGCAGAGAACGGCATGACAGCGGTAACGAATCGTTGTATCAAGGTAGAGGATTCCATCGTTCTGCGCGGCGCTGGACGCGGCTGAGAGGCCCGTTCATCTCGGATCGGTTAATCTCCTGATCTGACCTAATTGAATGATTGCAGGATAGGTCCCGTTAACTTTGAAGTTGACGGGATTTTTTCTGTTCTATTTTTGCTATATAAAAATGACTAATGGGTTACTGTTTTGCTTTGACAAAACGTTGCGCAAAGCTTACCATCTAGGATAGAAAGGAGAGGTCGCCATGAATTGGCTCGGATCCTTGCAGCAGCTCGGAAGAGCGGTAATGCTGCCTACAATGGTCCTGCCCGCCGCCGCAATTTTGCTCAGTGTTGGCAGTCTGCCTTGGGACGCCTGGGGATTAAGTGTTGTCGGTGAAGTGTCTACCGTGGCCGGACACGGCATTTTTTATTTTTTGCCGTATTTGTTCGCTGTCGGTGTAGCACTGGGACTCTCCAACCAGGCCGGACAAGCGGGACTCGCCGCGCTGGCTGGTATTGTGATCTATGATCAAGTGACTCGGAACTTTGGTGACGGCACCGTTCAGCCCGCTTCCTTAATCGGAATCATACTCGGCGCGCTTGCCGGTGGGATGCATAATCGGTTTAAAAGCATTAAACTGCCCGAAATTTTACAATTTTTCGGAGGTTCAAGGTTTGTTTTGCTCATCGTCGGACTCTGTTCGGCATTGTTCTCCTGCTTTATGTTATGGCTCGCTCCAATTTTACAGCATGGATTAAACGCCATTGCCACATGGGAATACAGTCTCGGCGGTTTTGGATTGTTCATCTACGGGGTGTTATACAGGGTGCTGGTCGCTTTTGGACTTCATCATCTGCTTAACAATGTATTTTGGTTCCAGTTAGGAACATTCGAAACACTTGATGGTAACATTGTACAAGGGGATTTGCCCCGATTTTTTGCAGGAGACCCCACCGCAGGATTCTTTATGGCGGGTTTGTTTCCCATCATGATGTTTGCCATTCCGGCAATAGCCTTTGCTATAATTCAGGAAGCTAGGGAAGATCTGAAACCGAAAATCAAGAAAACTTTTCTGACATCGGCACTCGTTTGTTTTCTAACCGGGGTTTCCGAACAGATTGAGTTTGCTTTTTTGTTCGCCGCACCTTATCTGTTCATCGTGCATGCAGTCATGTCCGGTGTTGCGATGTGGATCAGTTACTGGCTCGATATCCGGCATGGATTTTCGTACTCCGCAGGTATTATTGATTACATACTCAATTTCCATCTATCGGAGAATGCTTGGAAGCTCATTCCGATTGGCATACTATATGGGCTGGTTTATTACTTCTTGTTCCGATGGGCGATTCGTACGTTCAAGATTCCAACACCAGGACGTGAAGAGGGCTCCATGCTGGAAGATTGGGTAGGCAACATTCCTTATCAGGCACCTCTAATCCTCGAAGCATTGGGTGGGAAGAGTAATATTGTACAGGTTGAGGCATGTATTACACGTCTTCGCCTGACCGTGCATGATGACCGCCTGATCGACACGGGTGCTATGAAGAGTATGGGGTCCGCTGGATTAATCAAGCTGGGTGGCGGTAATGTACAGGTGGTATTCGGTACCTATTCGGAATTGATTCGGGAAGAAATCGCGAAGCTATTGGAAAGAGATCTGCAACAGGTTCTGTTCTGTGCTCCCGTTCAGGGAAAAATGTTACCCATTGAAGAGGTGCCGGATCAGATTTTTGCAGCCAAGCTTGTTGGGGATGGAGTAGCCTTTGTTCCAGAACGCGGAGAGCTGGTATCACCGGTGTATGGAACGATTATGCACTTGTATCCGACCATGCATGCCTTGGGGATTTCCACTCGGGAGGGGCTTGAGGTGTTATTGCATATCGGCATCGATACCTCTCAGTTGAAAGGCCATTTTGAAGCTTTTGTTCAGGAGGGCGATACAGTGGAGCCAGGGCAGTTATTGATCAAGTTTGATCTTGCGGTACTTCGCGAGCAAGCGGCGTCACTGACAACCCCAATGGTAATTACGAATCCCGATCGAGTAAAATCATGGAGCTTTGCTCCATTTAAGCAAGTGAAGAAAGGTCAGGCATCCGTCATGTCCGTGGTGCTCTATGACAGGAACGTTGGAGGGGTAGAATGAAGATACAAGGCATCAACGGAGCTGCAGGCATAGCCATCGGCAAAGCATTTGTCCTGCCCAGTTGGGAATGGGATCTGCCGGATCAGAAGATGGATTCGGTAGATCTCGCCCAAGAGTTCGAACGGCTGTATGAGGGCATACGGACATCTAAGGATGAGATTGAATATATCAAGAATGAGTTTAAGGAAGTCGTGGGGCCGGAGGAGTCCAGTATTTTTGATGCACATCTGGCCATCCTCGAGGATCCAGTATTCATGAACGAAATTCGGGGCATTATCGAGCGTCAGTACAAGGCGGCAGAAGTGGCAGTCAAAGAAGCCATAGACCATTTTGTCACGATGTTTGACTTGCTGGAAGACGAGTATATGAAGGAGCGGGCCATTGACATCAAGGATGTAGGTAATCGTCTGCTCAAGCATCTGCTTGGTGCACCGGAGATTACACTCCCTTCGGATACCCAGCCGTATGTACTTGTTGCCAAAGAACTATCGCCATCTCAATTAGCACATCTGAATCCCAGTCATGTCCTGGGCATTGTAACCTTGATTGGCGGGAAGACATCACATTCTGCAATAATGGCTCGTGCGCTTGGCATTCCTCTCGTTTCCGGTCTGGAAGCGAGTCTTGGCATGCCGGTTGAGACTGGTGATATGCTTGTGGTGGATGGTGATAATGGCTTGGTATTTACCGACCCGGATCGCAAGACAATTGAACGGTATACCATGCTTCGCAGCAAACAGCTGAAGAAAAAAGAACAACTTCAGGTGCTTGCTACGGTGGATGCTGTAACCAAAGACGGGGCTATATTACACCTCGCTTCCAATATCAGTTCGGTGAAGGAACTGGATCTGGCTTTGAAACATGGAGCCAAGGGCGTAGGCTTGTTCCGGACAGAGTTTCTATATATGGATCGGGCTACATTTCCGGGTGAGCAGGAGCAGTATGAGGTGTACCGCCTTGTGGCAGAGAAGACGGCAGGACAATCCGTTGTCATTCGTACTCTGGATATCGGTGGTGACAAGCAACTGGATTACTTCGAATTGCCGGAAGAAGACAATCCGTTTCTGGGTTACCGTGCAATACGAATTAGTCTGGACCGTAAGGACCTGTTCAAAACACAGCTTACAGCCATTCTGCGTGCCAGCGCTGCTGGCAATGTGAAAATCATGTATCCGATGATCTCTTCGGTGGAAGAGCTTCAACAAGCCAATGAGATTCTTCGTGAGGCGATGTCCGATCTGGACGAGCGGGGCTTATCATACGACCCTCATATTCAGGTAGGGATCATGATTGAAGTTCCTGCAGCGGTGATGATTGCTGATCTGTTGGCGGAGGAGGCGGATTTCTTCAGTATAGGAACGAACGATCTGGTTCAATATGTACTGGCAGTAGATCGAATGAATGAGCAGATCGCTCATATGTATCACCCTTATCATCCGGCTGTTCTGCGGATGCTTCGTGCCACAGCGGATGCGGCGCATACGGCAGGAATTGATGTTAGTGTATGCGGAGAGATGGCAGGGGACGAGCGTGCCATTCCGCTTTGGCTGGAGCTTGGTATTCGCCACTTGAGTATGTCTCCGCAATCTCTGTTGCGTGTGAAGCACCGAGTGCTGAACACAACAGCATCGGACGCCAAAGAAGAAGCTCGAAAGTGCTTCGCCCTGCGGACCAGCGGAGATATTGAGGAGCGATTGCAAGTCTTTAATGACTCCACAGGAAGCCCGGATGAACAAAGTGGTTCGAATGCATCGTGATTGGGATAATTGGATATAAATACCTTTAAGTTAATATATTTACATTTGTGATAATTATTTGTTGGAAAGCTTGTTATATAAAATAACCCCACTGTGTATGAGAGCACAGTGGGGTTATTTTTACTTGTCAGCGAGGGCGTCACAGAATGCCTTGCCGTAAGGTGGAAGGTCCGGTGGACGACGTGCCGAGATGATATGTCCATCAACAACAACCGCTTCATCTTTCCAGATTGCACCTGCATTTTCCATGTCATCCCGAATGCCTGGTGTAGAGGTTACCGTAACTCCATCCAGAATTTTGGCAGAGATTAGTACCCATCCTGCATGACAGATCTGTCCAATCGGTTTCCGGTCTGCATTCATTTCCTTCACGAGTTCCAGAACTTTGGGATAACGACGCAGCTTATCTGGCGCCCAGCCGCCTGGTACAAGAATGCCATCGTACTCTGAACTGTCCAGTTCATCGAAACTATATTCAGCTTCAGCAGGCACACCGTATTTGCCGATATAGGTTTTTCCTTTTTTCTCTCCAGCAAGATGCACTTCTGCACCTTCTTCACGAACACGATGCACAGGGTACCATAATTCCAAATCCTCGAATTCTTCATCGACCAGAGCGATGACTTTTTTACCGGTTAATCTCATGTTCATCTCTCCTTTTGCTGTAATTAGGTATGTCGCGTCTCTAATTGTAACAGATTCTACAAGGGACTTCATGGTTGTGCATATGCAATGTGGAGGAAGCGATTACAAGTCAGTAATTACCTGCATTCGACAACCTTCATCTGGAGGGAGTGGTAATTTGTGCAACCTTTCTTTTGCAGCAGGATTTGAGCCGAAATAGGTCGAATGGTACTTATATAGAGTATAGAACGAATGAGGTGAGGGTGTGCGCAAGTCGTGCAGATGTGGACATGTAATGGAGTTGGAATTAAGAACTGTAGTATACGCCAAAAAAGTGGAGATTCGAAACGTACCCGTATTTGCGTGTACAGACTGTGTATCATACGAAGTGCTTCCTCCGGTCAAGCCGGACTTAACAGAATGCATTAGTACATTGGGTGAACAGCCCGTGAAGCAGGACGTATCTTTTGGTGAACGTAATGAATTGGCAGACCTGTTTCATGAGCAACTGCTGGCCTGGCCGGATGCGACCGATCGGGAGATGCAATATCGGATGCAGCAAGCGGTAGAGGAACGTATCAATCTGTTGCTGGACATCATGGGTTACGCAACGAAGTCTGGAGATACAGTTTGGATAGAGACCACGGAGCGCAGGTTAAGTCAATTATCCGGATTTGTGTGGCAGGAGTACTTCTCGAATGCTGTCTAATTTTGACGTGCAAAATGTTTGTTTTCATGAAAATTGGCTTTTTCGCGCGCTTTTTGTTAAGATATCGAAGAGTGAAAACGCTCAACATAGCGGTATTCCTGGTAAAGGGGGATGTATATCTAATGGCTGACATGACTAAAATGACAAGTATTGAACAGCTAAACTCCGCAGTAGAGGCTACCGAGGATCAACCCTTGCTTCTGTTTAAGCACAGTACGCGCTGTCCGATCAGCTCGAACGCTTATCAGGAGATGAACGATTATTTGCATAATAATGCCAATGAAAATGTGAAATACGGTATCATCTATGTTGTGGAAGATCGCCCGGTATCGAATGAAGCAGCAGAGAAACTGGGTGTTAAGCATGAATCTCCACAGGCGATCCTGATTAAAAAGGGAATTCCTGTATGGCATACTTCCCATTCAGATATTACTAGAGCTACACTTACGAATGTTTTGAGTGAGTCCTAAAGCCTATTTTAATTGATTAATGCAAAAATTTGTCGTAATATAAATCTTAATGAAAATGGTATGAAAATTTACTGGTAATGGAGAGAAGTACTGTGACGGTAACCATTTATGATGTGGCACGTGAAGCTGGAGTGTCTATGGCAACGGTATCACGGGTAGTTAATAATAACCCTAATGTCAAACCGCAAACGCGGAAAAAAGTATATGAAGCCATCGAACGATTGGGATATCGTCCGAATGCGGTAGCCAGAGGTCTGGCAAGCAAGAAGACAACCACGGTCGGGGTCGTTATTCCGGATATTTCGAACTCAACCTTCGCGGAGATTGCCCGCGGAATTGAAGATATTGCGAATATGTATCACTACAACATTATTTTGTGTAATGCAGATAAGAAGAAAGAAAAAGAAATTCGTGTTATTAACACGTTGCTCGAAAAACAAGTGGATGGATTGCTCTTCATGGGCGGAACAGTAACAGACGAACACATTCAGGCGTTCCAGTCTGCCGCTGTGCCAATCGTACTTTGTGCAACGAGTGATGAGAAGGGTACATTCCCATCCGTGGATATTGACCATGAAGCAGCAGCGTTTGATGCGGTAAACACACTGATTCGTCATGGACACAAGGAAATTGCGATGATCAGTGGTACACTGCAAGATCCAGCGAATGGTTATGCCCGTTTCCAAGGATACAAAAAAGCACTGGAAGCAGCCGGGATCGAATACCAGGAGGATCTTGTTCGAATCGGTAACTATCGGTATGAATCCGGTGTTGAAGCGATGAAATATTTCCTTGGACTCAAGAAAAAACCATCAGCTATCTTTGCTGCAACAGATGAAATGGCTATTGGTGCCATTCACAGCATTCAGGATGACGGTCTGAAAGTACCGGATGACTTCTCCATTATTAGTGTGGATAACATCCGTATGGCTTCCATGGTGCGTCCTCAGTTGACGACAGTGGCACAGCCAATGTACGATCTTGGCGCAGTTGCGATGCGTTTGCTGACCAAGCTGATGAAGAAGGAAAATGTGGAGAATCCACGGGTTATTTTGCCGCATGAAACGATTCTTCGTCTGTCTGTAAGTCATGCAGATGTAGTGTAATCGGAATTATATACAGGAAAGAGAGAAACCTCTCTCTACATAGTGGATATGCGAAAGCTCCGGAGACGGAGCTTTTGTGCTGAATGAGGTTGAAAGTGAAAACAGGAGGTATCAGAAGATGCGTGAAACGATTGGCATTATCGGAGCGATGGATGAGGAAGTAGCGCTTTTGCTTGCAGGTATGAAACAGCTTGAGACGGTCAAACAGACCGGGATTACATACGTTGCAGGCGAATGGCTGGGCAAGCAAATTGTCGTGTGCAAATCCGGCGTAGGTAAAGTAAATGCAGCGGTTACGACACAGATTTTGATTGATCGTTTTCAGGTGAATCGCATTATCTTCACAGGTGTTGCGGGGGCGGTTAACCCGGAGCTGAATATTGGAGATATGGTTATATCATCCGTATGTGTTCAGCACGACATGGATGTAACGCCACTGGGGTTCAAACGCGGGGTTATTCCTTACCAGGAGACATCTGCATTCCCTGCTGAGGCTTCGCTTATTACACTGGCTGAAGAGGCATGTAAAGCGCTGGGGGCCCATTATTTGATTGGTAAAGTATTATCGGGAGACCAGTTTATTGCCAATAAAGATACCGTTAACATGTTATATACCGAAATGGACGGTGCATGTGCCGAAATGGAAGGGGCAGCAGTCGCTCAGGTTTGTTACATGAATCGTGTACCATTTGTTGTCCTGCGTGGAATGTCAGATAAAGCGGATGGCTCGGCGCATGTCAACTTTGCTGAATTTACCGTGGAATCTTCCCAGCGTTCGCATCGTATTGTGGAGCATATGTTAGAAAATATGTAAAGGCGCATCAAGAAAAACCGCTTATCGATTAGCTGTTCCATGAAGTATGGATCAAGCTTCGAGAGGCGGTTTTTGTTATGTATATCGTTTTTCGAACAGATCATCGAATTAATACATGAACCGATGGCGGAAGCGTACACGATCAAACTGTTCTTCCGATGTGATCGGCACCTGACTTCCGATACGTACCATCAAACAGTTTGCAGGATGTGAACATATTTCAGGGTCGTCTGTTGCATACCAAGTCATGTCGATCGTTTGCATCAGCTTCTCCATCATCTTGCGATAATCCCATACATTCAGTCCGCTGCCCTTCAGATCCCAATGCCAATAATATTCTGTGGTGAAAATAATATAGTTCTCCATGTATTGATCTTCCAAAGCCGTAAGCAACATCTCACGTCCAATGCCAAGCGAGCGATAGTCGTCCGCAACCTCGATTGCCCCAAGCTCTATCAGATCAGTCATATTGCCCTCGGACCAGCGTTCACAATCATCCGCATAGTGAAAGGTTACATAACCGATAATCGTTTCATTTTCATGTGCAATGATAATTCGCCCTTCAGGTAATGCTGCGATCTCGGCCAGAGCTTCCTGCTGCTCCGTTGGTCGCCGAAAGGCATCCAGATCCGGATGGAAGGCAAGACGGGTAATCTCCTCGGCCTGCACGGGACCTTCAACAGTAATGCGGTGGCCGGACTTGAAGATGGAACGCATATGATGTTTTTTGATATGTTCCATGGATCATGCTCCTCTCTCTCCCTACTTATAGAGGTTGTTCAAAGTGTCAGCTATAGCAAAAATCCAAAAAATTGAAAAGCCATAGACGACAATTGAAAAGATTTGCTATAATTGCGTAGACAAAAAATGTTCACAATTCAATACAGTATGGTTAACATCTGTTTGGCCGAGCAAGTACATGATGAGAAGTTCTCTCTACTAATGTAAGCGCTAACTGGAAGTTCAGTCAACACAAAGGCAATGAGAATTGAGCCCTAACGGGAATCGAAATGTCGAGTTGAAGGAGGCTGGCAAGCATGAGTCAAGCACATGGTGAGATGCTGCAAACGGTTGTGTCTGAATCTAATCTGGGCGATTACACGGAGGCGAGAAGCCGGTTCGATTGGGAATCGGTGGAACAGCATTTTACGTGGCACGCCAGCGGAAAAGTAAACATGGCGCATGAAGCGATTGATCGTCATGTACTGGAAGGAAGGGGCGGCAAAACCGCTTTATTGTATAGCGATGCTTCACGTGAAGAGGCCTATACTTTTGCTGATCTGAGTGAACAGTCGAGTCGGTTCGGGAACGTTCTCCGCAAATATGGCATAGCCAAAGGAGAGCGGGTATTTATTTTTATGCCTCGAAGTCCTGAACTGTATTTTAGTCTGCTGGGAATATTGAAAGCTGGAGCCATCGCGGGCCCGTTGTTCGAAGCATTTATGGAAACGGCAGTGAAGGATCGGCTGGAGGATAGCGGAGCAGTAGCGCTCGTCACAACTCCGGAATTACTGAAACGCATCAAACGTTCCGAGTTGCCTGAACTCAAACATATCTTTATTGTGGGTGGAGGCGAGCAGACGGAAGAAGGACTCATCGATTTTGATGCAGAGATGTCTGCCGCTTCGGATGAGATGGAAGTAGAGTGGTTGAATCGTGAGGATGGTTTGCTCATTCATTATACCTCAGGCTCTACGGGTAAACCCAAAGGGGTGTACCATGTTCAAAATGCCATGATTCAGCACTATTATACAGGTAAGGTTGTTCTGGATTTGCGTGAGGATGATGTGTACTGGTGCACGGCAGACCCGGGTTGGGTCACAGGGACTTCTTACGGTATCTTTGCTCCATGGCTCAACGGAGTGACCAATGTAATACGTGGCGGTCGTTTCAGTCCTCAAGATTGGTACAACACCATCCAGAAGAATAAAGTCACGATCTGGTACAGTGCACCAACGGCCTTCCGTATGCTGATGGGAGCTGGAGAAGAGACCATCGCCCAGTTTGATCTGAGCAGTCTGCGTCATGTCATGTCTGTCGGTGAACCGCTCAATCCGGAGGTTGTTCGCTGGGGATGGAAAGCCTATGGTCAGCGAATTCATGATACATGGTGGATGACGGAAACAGGTGCACAGCTGATCTGTAACTATCCCGGAATGCCGATCAAGCCTGGCTCCATGGGACGTCCGTTGCCTGGCATCCAAGCAGCCATTATTGATGATCGTGGGCAGGAATTGCCGCCGTACAGTATGGGTAATCTGGCGATACGGGCACCTTGGCCATCCATGATGGCGAAGATCTGGAATAACCCTGCGAAATACGAGGAGTATTTCAGGCTTACGGGCTGGTATGTATCCGGTGACTCTGCTTATATGGATGAAGAAGGATACTTCTGGTTCCAGGGACGGATTGATGATGTGATTAATTCGTCAGGAGAGCGCATCGGCCCCTTTGAAGTGGAGAGCAAGCTCGTAGAGCATCCTGCGGTGGCAGAGGCGGGTGTAATCGGTAAGCCGGATGTGACACGTGGGGAGATCATCAAAGCCTTTGTGGCGCTTCGTGAAGGATATGAGGCGACACCGGAGCTGAAAGAAGAGATTTACCGTTTTGTCAAAGAGGGCCTGTCTGCCCATGCTGCTCCGCGTGAGATCGAGTTCAAGGATAAACTGCCTAAGACACGTTCTGGCAAAATCATGCGCCGTGTGCTGAAAGCCTGGGAGCTAGATCTTCCGGCAGGAGATCTATCCACCATTGAAGACTAACGTTGATACTCTACGAAGTCAAATTCCGGTGACTCTATCAATGAGGAATCCGGTTGTGGTTGTAGAAGCCTGCTTTATGCCAGTGGCATAAAGCAGGCTTTTTTTAGCTGATGCAAGTACAAATAAAAAGCCTCACCCTCAGATACGATCTGAGAATGAGGCTTTTTTGGGGTAACTTTGCCTAAATCAGGGCTGAAAATGTACAGCTGCGGAAGGTTCGGATTCACCTGCACTGTTGCTGGCAGATACCTTGAACCATCCACTGGTCGATGCGGGTACGCCATAATCCATGGTATTGCCCGCTGTCGTTCCAATTTTGGTGTAGGCCGAGCCTGTTTCACTGTAAAATACAGTATAACTATCTGCGTTTGGCGTGGACGCCCATTGAATGCGCAGCCCTTGAGATAGAGCAGATACGCTGACTTGACCAGGTGTGCCTGGGGCTGTCGTTGTTGTATTATCGGTCTGCGTTTCTCCTGGAGTAACAATTGTACCTGGAACTTCAATCGGCTCATTAATCTCTTCTTCCACTGGAGGAGCTACACTTCCGGCACTATTTACGGTTGCGCTAGGAGAAGATTCTCTGCCAGCAACATCCACTGCGGTTACATAGAAGGCGAAGTTGCCGCCTTGCGCTGCATAAGCAGAGAATGATCTGGATTCACCGGTCAGGACGACCTGACCTTGGTTCTGGAATCCTCCACCGTTCACAGATCGATACAGGCGATAACCCACGACATCGTTCTCAGGTGTGCCATTAAATGTAATGACAGCTGTGTCACCCGAGGTTGAGATTCGTACGTTACCTGGTGCATCAGGAGTTTTGCCGTTATCTGTTCTTGGATCAATCTGTGTCGGCATGTCTGCATCCGCATCTTCAGGAAGGTAATAAGCAAGTGACTCATGTCGACTCATACGTGAGAAAGCATTCTGCAATTCTTTGATGAGATCCGAGATTGGTTTTTTACGCTTGATTACTGTCTTTTCCTTCAACATGTCCGAAGGTGTTCCATCACGCGGAATATAGTTTACACCATTGTAAGTAATGTATTTGGCTTTGGCGACACCGTCATCGCTATCCTTCGGAACAAACTTGCTGTTGAAAATATCCGTAACAAACTTGTCAGTCATGGATGTTGGCAACTTGCCGCTGTAAGCCGATACCGTACGCGTTTCGATCCCAGATGGTTTTTTGAACGAATCCGTGACGAACAGATCTTTTTGTGTATCGATCACTTCATTCAGGATTTTCGACCACAGTTGCTGCGCACGTTTCCGCTGTGATTTGCTTTCCAGCGTATTCACCGGCTGTTTGTATCCAACCCATACGCCAAGTGTGACATCAGGTGTATAGCCTTCAAACCAAACATCTGCATAGTTTTGAGTGGAACCTGTTTTACCTACAATCGGTACACTTTTCGAGTATTTGTAATTTTCACGTACTTTATCTGCCGTTCCCTCTGTAATAACAGTCCGCAGCATATCGGTCATCAGGTATGCTGTCTGCTCCGAGAAGGCCTGAACTGGTTCCGTATCGTGTTTGTAGACGATGTTGCCTTTGGAATCTACAATTTTGCTAATCATGTAGGAATCATTATATACACCATTATTGGCGATGGCACCATAGGCACTGGTCAGCTCTTCAACGGTTACACCGTATTGGAGACCTCCGAGAACACCAGTCTGAGCCTGATAGTCTTCCTTCTGAATCGTGGTGATTCCTAATTTCTTGGCGAAAGCCCACGCTTTGTCGATTCCGACTTCTTCATTGAACAATTTCAAAGCCGGTATATTAAGTGAGTAATTCAGTGCTCTGCGGGCCGTAACAAGTCCTTGGTACCGGTTGTTAGCGTTCTTTGCAATGTGGTACCCGCTCGGACCGCTTTTCAGTATGATCGGTGAGTCATCAATAATTGAAGCTGGCTGAACAAGACCTTCATCTAACGCAGGAAGATAAGCGGCTATTGGTTTCATCGTTGAACCTGGCTGACGTATCATCTGCGTTGCGTAGTTCATCTGTTCATCCTGGAAATCCCGTCCTTCAATCATGCCGAGAATAGCACCTGTTTTGTGATTAATCAGCATGGCAGCAGTTTGTTCTTTTCCTTTGACAGGATCATCTGCTGAGAAGTTGCTGTCATCTTCCGCAATGGTACGCATCGTTTTGTAGATACTTTTGTTGATGGTCGTGTAGATACGATATCCACCTGTCCGCAGTTGCGTCTGAGCTTCCTCTAATAATGCACTGCTTTCCTTCTGAGGTGTGTCGGCATCCGTACCTTTGTCTGTAGATTCAGCTGTGTCGGAATTTAATTGTTTCATCAAAATCTGTGCAGCTTGTCGTTCCGTTTCCATCATAAGATATGGATAAGTATTGTAAGCCTTGATGGTCTTCGGAGCGAGTGAACTTTTGATATCAAAAGCAAGAGCTTCGTCATACTCGGACTGATTGATCTTGCCCAGTTCAAGCATACGACGTAATACCAGATGCTGACGATTGATTGCGCGGTCAAAATTTTCCTCTACAAAATCACCTTTACCGTTAAAAGCGGAGTAAGAGGAGGGGAGTTGTGGCAATCCAGCAAGATAAGCAGCTTGAGCAATGTTGATTTTTTCTAGATCGTTAATATTAAACAATCCTTTGGCGGCCGCTTTGATTCCATAAACGTTGTATCCGCTGGAACCATTACCAAAAGGAACTTTGTTCAGATAGGCTGTCATGATCTCGTCTTTGGTCAGGAAACGTTCGAGTCGAAGTGAGAGCAAGATTTCTTTCACTTTTCGATCTTCCGTGCGATCCAGATTCAAAAATACACGACGCGCCAATTGCTGAGTCAGTGTACTACCACCGGTTTGTACTGATTCTTTCAGCACTTTTTGCTTCACGGCACGTAGTGTTCCGCTCATGTCTACACCTTTATGTTCGTAAAAATGATTGTCTTCAATCGCAATGACTGCATCAATAACCTTTTGTGGGATCTGGTCCGTAGTGACCGGACGCCTGTCTTCTTCCGTACGTAATTGACCGATCGGACTGCCGTCGGCAAAGTAAGCAAAGCCTGTGATGGAGTTTTCGCTGACTTTTTGTTCAATCAGGGCCCTTGAACGGACAGGCTCGTCTTTCACAATGGAACTGACGTATCCCATCAAAGCACCGCCTACAAATAGTACCCCCATAAATCCAAGGACAACCATCCATTTGACGAAACTTCCCAGTCTGCGGGCAAAGCTGCGCTTGCGTACAGGCTGTTCATCGGGCTTTTTCTTATTAACATCAACCATTCAGTGTCTTCCTCCTTTTAACAGCACTTATTATAGCATAAAAAGGCGGGTTTGCATGCCTGAGAAATACAAGTAATGGTCGAAATTTGCCATTCTGCCATGCATTATGCTATATATCATGCGATATTGATGCACATTTCATGAGTTGTAAGCCAAAATATAAGCAGGCCACCTCCATGCTGAGGTGCATAGGGTGGCCTGAATGATGTGTCGTATTGGAGGTCTTTTACATCAGGTTTTGAAACGTTGAATCAGTTCTAAGAGTTCCTGGGTAAGATTAGCCAGAGAGGCAGATGCCGCCGTAATCTCTTCCATGGATGCGAGTTGTTCTTCAGAGGCAGAAGCAACACGAGTTGCATGATCTGCTGTTTCATGACCGATGGTTTTGAGTTGTTCCAACGTGGCATCAACCTGCTGTGATCCAGCTGACATCTGCTGTGCAATGGCTGAGACATGCTCGATCTGCACATTAACATCTGAAATCTGTGATGAGATGGAGAGGAAGAGCTCACCACTCTCATTAATCACGTCCGCAATATGAATAACTTCGGAATTTCCATGTTCCATATTTTCAACGAGAGAAAGGACCTCTTGCTGAACGCTATGAATTAACGCTGCAATCTGCGCTGCTGATAATCTGGATTGTTCAGCCAGATTACGAATCTCGGAAGCAACAACGCCAAACCCGCGTCCGTGTTCCCCTGCTCGTGATGCTTCAATGGAAGCATTAAGTGCGAGTAGGTTGGTTTGACGGCTAACTTCCGTGATCATGCCTGTAATATGGCCAATCTCTTCGGAACGTTGGCGGAAATTCTCCAGTGCGGTCATCGATGTCTGCACAGATGAAGTGGCACTATCGACCATGCGCATGGCGGACTGAATCTTATCACTTCCGACGGTTGTTCGTTCGGCCACCGTTCGCGATGAATCGGATACATCGGAGGCGGCCTTTGCTATTCTTCCGATCCCGACAGATATTTCATTCATGGAACGGGAGGACTCTTGCAGCTCCTGCACCTGTTTACCTGCTTTATCTGCAAGTTCGACTCCTGTTAAGGCAATCAGTTCGGCGGCTTTACCTGTTTCTTCGGCACCTGCGGTCAACTGTTGAGAAGTTGAGCCTACAGATAGAGCATGTTCGGATATAACCGATATGGTATGTCGCAGGGTATCCATCATCTGATTCATATGACCTGCCATGACGCCAAATTCATCTTTGGATCGGACAGGTAACTTTTGTGTCAAGTCTCCGCCAGCCAGCTGCCCAGCGACGATATTAACTTGATTTAATTGTCTAACAATGGAGATGATGGTGTAGGTAACCACACCTGCAAGCAGAAGTACAGCCAGTGCGGCAATCAGTATGGACCAGTTCAAGCTGTCATAGAAGGGTTGAAGAATGTGGCTCTTTGGCAGTGCTGATACAAGATACCAGTTCGAATCTGTTCCTTGTAACCTGGCAGGTTCAGCAATAAACAGCTCTTCCCCTACTTCGGGATCAGTGGCATAAAACTGAGACTCGCCGGACTGTATACGCTGAATGACCGTCTTCATATCAGCTGGAATGACGGCGTCTGCATTAGCCAGTTCCGGTTTGGAGCCGTGCGCAGCGATCTGTCCTTCACTAGTAATCAGCATGGCATAACCTTGATCCGGATTGAGTGATGCTATATTTTGCTGAAAACGATCAATGGTAAAGTCGGCCCCAACAATACCGAGAAAAGTGTTGTTTTCATCCAAGAGAGGGAGGACAATCGAAACGAGTAGTGTTTCTTTCCCGCCAACCGTATAGGTAACAGGCTCTGACCAATAGATGGATTTGGTTTTCTTGGGCAGCTGATAATATGTACTGGTTTCACTGTTTCCCTCATAGGTCGTGAGCGGCTCAAAATGCAGAGAGTTGCCGTCCCGTATGGCGTATGGAACAAATCGACCCGTAGCATCATCATAATCATTTTTATTGACGTGACTCGCATCGTTTCCATCAAAGGCATTCGGTTCCCAGCCCGTATAAAAGCCAAAAACTTTCTCATCCTTTTTCAGATACTGCTCAAGAAGTCTAACGACTTCCTCGCGATTGAGTGAGCCGTTCTTAGCGGCATCCAATAACGTGATACTCATGGTGTCCAATGTGTTTTTGACCTGGTTCATGTCTGTCATGAACTCGTTCGTAGCACGATTCGCTGCTTGTCCCGCAACGGTTTCCCCGTATTGCAGGCTTTTGTCGTAAATCGATTTGGTGTTAAATGCAATCAGGGCTCCAATACAGCAGAGCAATACGATCCCGAGTAAAAGTCCCAGCTTAACAGCGAGCTTGCGATTGCGAAAAAAATTCATGTGTAATCCCCCTTGATGTAACTCTTGTGATGATTGTATGGATGTGTGCTTCTCCTAAAGGGAGTCTATATTTTATATCGTTAATTAAGGTCTTTTAATGAAGATAAATAGAAAAAAGCATAGAAAAACAGCTGTCGAGAAAATCTCGACAGCTGTTTGGATTGAAACTTTAATGTGATTGCAACGATTAACGGTTGTAGAACTCGACGATTTGTTTTTCATCGATGTCTTGGGACAATTCAGCACGCTCAGGCAAGCGGATGAATTTACCTTCTACAGCTGCTTCGTTGTATTCAACGTAAGCTGGAAGATGCGAACGGCCTTCCAAAGCTTCTTTAACGGAAGAAAGAGCGCGGCTCTTCTCACGCAAGCCGATTACATCGCCAGTGCTTACTTGGTAAGAAGCGATATCGACTTTTTTGCCGTTTACAGTTACGTGACCGTGTGCTACCAACTGACGCGCTCCAGCGCGGGAGTTAGCAAACCCAAGGCGGTAAACGAGGTTGTCAAGGCGGCACTCAAGCAAGAACATGAAGTTCTCACCGGCAATACCTTGCATTTTTTGAGCTTTAGAGAACAGTGTGCGGAATTGCTTCTCGCCCAAACCGTACATGTGGCGCAATTTTTGTTTTTCTTGCAATTGCATACCGTAGTTGCTCATTTTTCTGCGTTGGTTAGCTCCGTGCTGACCTGGAGGGAAAGGACGTTTCAATTCTTTGCCTGTTCCGCTAAGGGAAATGCCGAGGCGACGGCTCAATTTAAATTTAGGACCAGTGTAACGTGCCATGTTTAAAGTAGCTCCTTTTTAGTTAAAGTTCATATTAGGGCTCTGTTTGCGCTCCAATTTGTTGATGCGGGCTTGGCCTCGCATAGAACGATCAGGAAAGTTCAGCCGCTGTCCTGAAAGCAACAAAAAGAATGAGGGTGACACAACCGGTAATGCCCAAATTTAAAGACCCATTAGTAGTCTTCATCAACAATTTATATTACAGTTTAAGAGAACCAAAGTCAAGCGTAGAATAAAAGCAAAAAAACGTCTAAATTTGTCGATAGGTCATTGGGCCTAAAATAATGGGACAATTTTCTGAAATATGGATGCAAAAAAGCTTTAAACAGAGTAAAATAGATTGTATCTTAACTTTAAATCATCTTTATGTAATAAGGTTATCGTGACGAATTTGCAGGTTTGCGATAACGTCTGCAGATTAATGCATCCTGGTGGATGCAAAAACGGTGCAAAGGAGCGCCTGACATGTTAGAACATCTAAGAAGTTTACCTGCCAGCTTGAATTCACGAAGTTCGGGCGATTCCGCATCTGTTTCCGCTCCTCGTTCTCATGAAGAGCATGTGTTGTGGATGCAAAAAATGGATATCACACCTTTTGATTTTTCATATTTGGGCAGCTTGCTAGAGCAGGCATACAATGACTGGAACTCCAAAGCAGATTCAGGCCTGGACAAGGGATCAACCTATTACAGCGTATGGAACACGGAAGGCGATTGTGTAGGGTACGATCGTGATCATGAGGCTGATCCAGGGTTGGATGCAAGCAGGCTTGTATTGGAATGTTTGGATAAGAGACAGGCCCTGTCTCACAGAGGGACTAGCGACCGTGGAGAATATCTCCTGATAACACACCCCTTATTCTCCAGAACGAACAAGGATATGTTTGCCGTATTCACTGCTGTGATCTATGAATCCAATCGATATGAAACGTCTGAAGCTGTGGTTCGATCTGAGGCATTGCATTACCGCACCTGCTTTTACCGAAGATTTGAATACATATTTATGACGGACCTGTTACATGCTCATGAACAAACAGCGCGTGAGGAACACCGGAGGTCTATCCTCTTTCAGATTGTTCAGCGAATGCATGACAAAATGGATGTCGAGGCCATATTGGATGAGGTATTTGACAGTATGGACTACCTGTACCCGGCCACCTATATCAAACTCTATATGTCTCAGGATCAGAGCAACTATAATCCACGGATTAAACCGTTGCTTGTCCACGAGCGGGGAGAAGATATCTGTGTACGTTCATTTATGGCAGGCAAACTGATCGTTGCTCGTTCCGATGATGGAGAAGACCGCATTGTAGATGTAGGTATTCCGCTGAAAGGAAAACAAGGCATATACGGTGTGTTCCATATTGAAATGAATGAAGAGATCATGGAAGAATCGGACTTGCAATTGATTACGATGATGGTGGACACTGCAGGCACGGCCTTTGAGAACGCCAAGTTGCACGAACAATCCAATATGCTGATTCAGGAACTTCGTCTAATCAATGATCTTACACAGCGTTTAAACAAGAGCCTGCACCTTTCGGAGATTTATCAATTATCCGAGCAGGAGTTGAAGGAAATATTTCAGGCTGAAACATGTTGCATTCTTCAACTCAATGATAGTACAAACGACTTCGAAGTCATGTCATCCAATGTGAAGGATGTATTTCACCAATCTTTTTCTGTGGACTACGGTATTGCAGGTTTGGTGTATCGAACAGAGGAACCGCTTATTATAACCAATTATGCGCAATATGATAAAGTCTCCTCCTTTTTCATGGAAGATACGGGATCTATGTCACTGATTGCTTCACCGATTAGAGTTAATGGTGAAGTGAAGGGAGCCATTTTGCTGGGACACAGTCGAGAGCATTATTTTTCATATGACAATTATCGGCTCTTACAGATGTTGTCCATCCATATCGGGCTAGCGCTGTCAAATGCCACGTTACACGCCGAGGTTCGGCGCTTGGCTAATCTGGATATGTTGACAGGTCTGTACGTGAGGCATTATCTGGATAGTGTCATTCACGAGCGACAGGCTCATGAATTCTGTGGCTCCCTCATTGTGGTGGATATTGATCAGTTCAAACAGGTGAATGATACCTTTGGACACCAGACTGGCGATCAAGTACTGAAACAAGTGAGTGAGATCGTCACCAGTTCGGTTCGCACGGAGGATATATGCGCCAGATGGGGTGGAGAAGAACTCGCGATCTATATGCCGCAGGTGAGTGTACGTCAGGCGCTGGATTATGCGGAAGTGATTCGAAAGAGAGTTGCAGAAGAGACCAGACCACTCGTTACGGTATCCAGTGGCATCGCAGAGTGGAATTGGATGGATGAGAAGGTTAGCGTAGAGTCTTTGTTTTATCGGGCTGATATGGCCTTGTACAGCGCGAAGAATGGTGGTCGGAACAGAATTGTTGTAGAGGAACAGGATATAACGCGTTAAGAGAGAACAATTCCATTTGCGGAGTCGTTCTCTTTTTTTTATGTATTCGTGATCAAGTTGTGTATAGAAGGAAGTATAAGCATATACGGGCGGGGCAATCTATGGAGAAAGTTCATGGAAGGGTGAAGATAGACATGCTTAACCGCCATTCGGTACGTACGTTATGGTTATTAGTGAGCATCTTGATGATTGGTGTCCCGGGTTGTGGATTCATCCAGCGAGATCGAACGCCCGAAGAGGTTTTTTCCCTGGCTTTATCGGGGATAGCGGGAAAAGAAACATTAAGTTTTGAAGGAGAAGCAGGACTTCGACGGGAGAACAGTGGATTGTTCGAGAATCAGTTCAAATTCGAAGGAAAGCTGGAGAATCATGACCGCCTGACCCTTCAGACCCGATTACCTGGAGAAGTAACTGCTGTGGGCACAGGCATTCATACGACTGCCGTAAAAAATAATGGACAGCCCAGTGGGTTTAGCGCCTCTTTCGAGCGGAAACAAGGGCAGTGGATGGCATTATCAGCGCAACATGAGCCGCTTCGTGGTTCTCTTTCCCGCTTTAATCCAATTGCCCAGATGGAGAAAATAGACAAGATGAACAAAACCATTCAATCCGAATATGGGGCCGGTCGTCGAACCAGAACATTACGAATTGAACTTGCACCGGAAGATGCCAAAACATGGGCTGTAGCCCAGCTGAACGACGAAATGAACGCCATTCGGGCAGAATATATGCATAAGGCTTCTACGGTGAAAGGCGCACGTAAAGAGAAGCTTGAGAAGGATCTGGATCAAGTTTGGAAACAAGGTGAAATAACGATGCAACAGATGATGAAACAAGCGAGCGTACAGACGGTATATCATCTCACCGTAGATCGGAAGAGCAGTCTGCCTCTTCGCTTATCCTCTGAAAGTCAGGTGAGTTACACGGACAACAACCGTAAAAATAACAAAGAAGCCCTTGTCACCGATGTAAACTTCAAGTCATATCAATAAACGAAGTGAGGGACTGCCTGCTGACGGGATGACTGTTCGCGTGCTACAATAGTATCGTAATTTACCGTTGTTCAATTCAAGCATGGCAGAAGACAGGAGGATTTTACCAAGATGAAAGACCCAAGAATTCAAAAGCTTGCAGCAAGCCTGGTGGGCTATTCTGTAGATGTGCAGCCTGGTGAAAATGTATTGGTTGAGATGATTGGATCAGAACGTGATCTGATTAACGCCATCATTGAAGAGGTAGGCAAAAAAGGTGGTAACGTCTTTGTACAGTTGACTGATAAGACCGTACAGCGTGCTATGCTGAAAAATGCGACCGAAGAAATGATGAAAACATGGGCAGAGATTGATCTGAACCGTATGAAGCAGATGGATTGTTATATCGGTATTCGTGCGGGAGAAAATGTGAATGATCTGTCCGATGTGCCGGAAGAAAAAATGAAAATGTACAATTCATTGTACTCCCACCCGGTACATAGTGAACAACGTGTCAAACATACGAAATGGGTTGTACTTCGTTACCCTAACGCAAGTATGGCGCAACTCGCCAATACGAGTACAGAAGCGTTTGAAGATTTCTACTTCGACGTATGTAACCTGGATTACGCCAAAATGGACAAAGCGCAGGACTCACTCGCTAACCTGATGAAGCGTACAGATAAAGTTCGCATTACCGGACCGGAAACAGATCTGAGCTTCTCCATTAAAGATATCGGTGCAGAGAAATGTTCCGGGCAAAAAAATATTCCGGATGGTGAAGTGTACAGCGCCCCTGTACGTGATTCCGTGAACGGAACGATCAGTTATAACACACCAACGTTGTATAACGGAGTGACATTTGAAAATATCAAGTTCACATTCGAGAATGGGAAAATCATTGAAGCGACAAGCAACGATACTGAGCGTTTGAATGAAATCCTGAATTCGGATGAGGGTGCTCGTCATATCGGTGAGTTCGCAATTGGATTTAACCCGCATATTCTGCATCCGATGAAAGATATTCTGTTCGATGAAAAAATCGCAGGCAGCTTGCACTTTACACCAGGTCAGGCTTACGAAGAAACAGACAATGGCAACCGCTCGTCCATCCACTGGGATCTGGTGTTGATCCAGCGTCCGGATTATGGTGGCGGGGAGATTTATTTTGACGATGTGCTGATTCGTAAAGACGGTATTTTTGTGATTCCTGAGCTGGAATGCCTGAATCCGGACCGTTTGAAATAGGAAAAGGATTTTGCTGTTGCTAGGAAAGCGGATTCACGGTATCATGTAGTGGTAATTAATAGATGATACCAATCGTAAAAAGACGGAGGGATTCCTATGTCGAGTAATAACGCGGCTGTAGTGGAAATTGCTCAAACAGCAGGCAAGTTTACTTCTTCAATCGTGCTTCATTCGGAGAACAAGTATATCGATGTAAAAAGTATTCTCGGATTGTTTACAACGCTGATCAGCACGCACAGCTATGAACTGCATGTTCATGGTCCAGATGCAGTTGAAGCAAAAGCAGCCATGTCAGAAGTATTTGCCAAGCATGGACTGAATGTAAGCATCGCATCTGAGTAATAGCTCTCAAGAAGCACCTTTGCCTTTTTTGGCAGGGGTGTTTTTTGGCATGGAATGATCTGAATACTCATCTGGACGGGACTGAAACAGGAGGATTAAGCTTCAACAGCAGGCTTAACTTTGCGTTCTTATTTTGGTCAGGTTCTTGTATTAGCTCTTCATTTCGTCTAATATTAGAGGTAGAACGTCTTTACGCGATTTTTGGGACATAGGGGGGAAAAATGCATGACTTCATCTGATCTGCAGGACCAGCTGAATTTGAAAGCGATCAGTCTTCTTCAAGAAGATGCAGATAAAATACAGAAGCTTATTGAAGTACAGATGGAGAATCTGGCTACCCGCTACTGCCCTCTCTATGAGGAAGTATTGGATACACAGATGTATGGGTTCTCCAAGGAAGTTGATTTTGCTGTTCGTGCAGGGCTCCTTCCAGAAGGTGCAGGTAAGCAGCTGGTTAGCGCGCTTGAGCGGAATTTGGCAATTCTATATGAAGCCTTGAACAAGAAGAATGAGCAATAGCCTGCAAATGCGCGGGTCAGAATAGAAGGCATGCAGGCGTTTATGCATGCTTTTTTTGTGCGTCTGAACGGGGGGATGGGGATACAAGCCAGCCAGAAGGCGTATACAAGCAAAGAGACAGCTCCAAATGTACATTGGGCTGCCTCTTGTGGCTTGTTTATTATGATGATGGATGCGTAAGGCCTGGTTACACCAGGAAGAAGGATACGCCGAGTATGATATATACCACGAGCAGGAGTAAGCCTTCGTACCAATTGGTTGAACCATCTTGGGTAATGGACTTGGCAATAAATACGGATACGCCGATGGCGACCAGTTCAATGGTTGTAAATACGATATCCATGGTTCTGCCTGTGAAGTAGCTGACAAAAATCAGTACAGGAGCTACGAAAAGTGCGATCTGCAAACTGCTGCCGACCGCAATCTCGACGGCGGCTCCAATTTTATTTTTCATGGCAAGCATGATGGCTGCACTGTGTTCGGCCGCATTACCGATGATGGCCACCAGGAATGCACCGACAAACAGTTCGCTAAGTCCAAATTCCGAAGTGAAGACTTCAAGCGTGCCGACCAGCCATTCACTGACAAAGGCAACCATGACCGTTGCAAGCACCAGGTAGAGAATAGACTTTTTCTTGGACCATGCCGGAGCATGTTCATGCGGCAGCTCTTCATCGCGATCCTCAGTGACGTCTGCAAGGTAGTTCTTATGCGTCACCATGGAGAATAATAACCAGGCAATATACGCGAGAATGAGCAATCCGGCTACGATGAGACTAAGTGTATTGGTGTCTTTCTGTGTAATGGAATGTGTATTGAGAAAGACTGCCGGAATAAACAGGGCAATGATGGCAACAATCATCAGGGATCCATTCAGGCCTGCGAGTGAAACATTATAATTCTGAATTTTGAACTTGAGTCCCCCGGCAAAAATACTTAACCCAAGCACTAACAGCAGATTACCGATGATGGATCCTGTCAGACTTGCTTTGACCATGTCGAACAGTCCCTCTTTAACGAGGAAAATGGCAATAATCAATTCGGCGGCATTGCCGAAGGTCGCATTCAAGAATCCACCCAGCCGCTGTCCGGCGTAGTGGGCAACATTTTCGGTGGCTTTGCCTAAAAAACCGGCCACAAAAATAACCGAAATGGCTGATATCACGAACTGTAGAATCGAATCCCATTTCAAGAAGTGGGCGATGGCACTGAGTGCAAAGAACACAATCAGCAAAATGGATGAAATCCGGTTTCTCACAACAAACACCTCGGTTATAAAATTATTTTGTTTTGAATTGCATGTAAATCGCTTATGAGATTATTTTCATATTTCAATATAACCAAATGGTGGTAGGTTGTAAACGCATCTTTTTGAGTTTAATTTGCTTTTTGGGGTGGAAAGGATTTAAAATACGAGTAACGAAGTGAAGGAGGATGTGGCATGGCAGAACAACTTCAACTGGAGAGCGGAAACATCCGGATTGCCGATGACGTGGTTGCGAAAATTGCCGGAATGGCTGCAATGGAAACGCCCGGAATTGCCGCAATGTCTGGAGGTTTGTCAGAGGGCTGGGCGAAGCGACTCAGCGGTAAAAACGTACAGAAAGGCGTGAGCGTTGAGGTCGGCCAGCTGGAAGCAGCCATTGACCTGCGCATCATCGTCCTGTACGAAACCCCGATTCATGAAGTTTCCCGTATGCTTCAGCAGAACGTAAGAGAAGCGGTAGAGACCATGACCGGATTACGCGTGGTTGAAGTCAATGTAAAGGTAGAAGGCGTATCTTTCAAAGGCGACGATCTGTAGACATCGCAATCCGCAATGGAGAACAGGATACATCAACCTGTTCTTCATCTTGATAGACAGAATTGTCAAACGAGTACACACAAAAAGGCTGCGCATCCATTAGGTGCACAGCCTTTTTTTATGTTGTTTTTTACCGAATCCGACGAATGGACTCCCGTGAACGAAGAGCAGGAGAGGTACGAGTCTGTGTCTGTACAGTCACTGACTTCGTTTTTTCTTCCTTGATTACGTCCAGATTGTTGGTGCGCGAGATACTGAGCAGAATGCCCATGGCGACCATCATCACAAAGAGTGAGGTACCCCCATAACTGATAAACGGAAGCGTGACACCCGTCAACGGAATGGTTTGAGTTACACCACCGATGTTGATAAATGCCTGAATCGCGATCAATCCCATAATGCCAATGCCGACCAATGTTCCGAATGGATCGGGACAGCGGAGAGAGACAATAATTCCTCGCCAGATGAAGTACAGGTAAACGAGCAGGAATAATGTACTTCCGATGAACCCGAGTTCTTCACCAATCACGGAGAAAATAAAGTCATTATACGCATTTGGCAAATAGTGAAGCTTCATCGTACCTTGTCCAATCCCGGAACCTGTCATGCCGCCATCACCAATGGCAACAAGGGAACGGTAGAGGTTAAGACTTCCGCCATTAATATCGGATAATGGATTCAGGAAAGCTTGGATACGTCCGATCTTGTAGTTCTGCTCCGCAGTGACTGCTGTTGTAGCGGTCGTCGTGTCGGAGGGAGACATGGAAGAAAATAGGGAATTTGCTCCGAACGCCAGGGCTCCACCGAGTACAACCAAGAGAATCGAACCTAAGATATGTTTCATACTGGCTCCACCGGCATAAATCAAGAGACCACAAGTGGACACCAGAATGAAGGTAGTACCAAAGTCTGGTTGCAGCATGATCAGTCCTGCGATGAATCCAACGATGAACAAGACGGGAAAATAACCTGTCTTGAAAACTCTGAATTTCTCACCTTTTTTGGTGATCAGAGCAGAGAGATATAGAATGATAGCAATTTTGGCGAATTCCGCAGGCTGAAGACTGAAGCCGAAAATGTGAATCCAGCTTCGTGCACCGTTCAATACTGCGCCTGAGATCAAAACAATCACCAGCATGACCGTAGTGATCAGGAAAAAGGGTGCATAGAGCTTTTTGTACTTGTTAAAGCGGATATTCATGGCAAAGAACATGCCAAATAGACCGATAATCGCCCACACAAGTTGTTTTTTCGTGAAGTAAAGGGCATCATTGTTAAATCTGTCGCTTGCGATTGCAATGCTGGAACTGGAGCTGAATACCATCACCAGTCCAAAGCCCACCAACAATAAAGTGAGGATTAGCAGTTGAAAATCCGGCGTGCCTCTCTTCGTTTTCGTTTGGGCCGTTTGTTGTTTCATCGTTTGGCCCAGCCTATGCTTCCAGCAGTTCTTTAAGCTGCTGTAATTTTTGGGCTGCCAGCTTCACGACTGGTTGAGGAACGGAAGAGTCATAGTCCAGGCCGTGAGGGAAGGTGGCTTTGCCAAGGTACACTGCTTCAACAGCAAGAACGGTATCCGGTTTTTCCAATTTGCCTTCCACGGCGCGGGTATTAATGCGTACAAAGTATTCTGAGTTGGTTTGTTCATCTTCAATTTTGTAGTCGTATGTAGCACGGTAATATTCCCATTGCCACCGGACAAATCCGACTTTCTCGGCGCTCTCATCCAGGTATGCCAAGTCGCTCTTCAAGCCATCCAAGCCTGTATTCTCAAAAATCATAAGCGTTTGATCCTCCTCATAAGCTTCCGAGTATAATTTCTCGAGTATTTCTCTAGTTCATGATAGTATGTTTCCCCTTCCCGTGCAAGCTTTCCAAGGGCGTTTCGTATCGGTTTTCTTCCAATTCTGCTACAATATACAGCAATAGGTTCGAAGAGGCAGGTTCGGGCTTGATATAAGTCCCGTTCAAGATTGAAAGGGTGGAGAGACATGACTAATAATATATGGTGGGAAGATCTGCAGATCCACATGGTGGAATGGCGGCGTCACCTTCATCGCAATCCAGAGGTTTCCTTTCATGAGGAGAAGACATCCTCTTTTGTAGCGGATATGTTGGAGAGCTTTGGCGTTGAAGTAAGGCGTCATGTTGGTGGTCACGGGGTCATTGGTACAATCCGTGGCGACAAGCCGGGTCCTGTCGTCATGCTGCGAGCTGATATGGACGCACTGCCGATTCAGGATGAAAAGAATATCGAGTATGCTTCACAACAAGCAGGAGCGATGCATGCATGCGGCCACGATGGTCATATCTCCATCTTGCTCGGTACGGCATTGTATTTCAGCCGTCACAAGCAGGAGATTCGAGGCGAGATTCGCTTTTTATTCCAGCCAGCAGAAGAACTGCTTCCAGGCGGTGCAGTCCAGGTTATTGCGGATGGTGCGCTTGAAGGTGTAGATGTCATATACGGAATTCATCTGTGGACTCCGCTCCCTGTAGGTGTGGTTGCCAGTAAAGCAGGACCAATGATGGCGGCAGCGGACGATTTTTACATTGAGATCAAAGGCAAAGGTGGACACGGCGGGATGCCGCAATCGACAATAGATAGTCTTATCGCCGGTTCTGCGCTTGTGATGCAGCTTCAGACGGTTGTCAGCCGTTCGGTGGATCCCTTACAACCGGCGGTGCTGACCATTGGCACTATGCAGGCGGGATCTGCTCAGAATGTAATTGCAGAGCAATGTAAAATGAGCGGTACAGTTAGAACATTTGATGAAGAGACCCGAAACGTGATGAAAGAGCGTGTGCTTACCATGGTAGATCAGACAGGGGCAGCCTATGGAGCAGAGACGCAAGTGAAATATATTATGGGATATCCACCTGTGGTGAACGATGAACAGGAGACAACACGTTTCTTCAGGGAAGCTACAGAGTTATTTGGGGCAGAACGAGTACAAGCCTCCCCGATGCTGATGCCAGCGGAAGATTTTGCGTATTATCTGCAGAAGGTTCCAGGGTGCTTTATGTTTGTTGGAGCAGGCAACCCGGATAAAAATGCGATCTATCCGCATCATCATCCGATGTTTGATTTTGACGAAGACGCGATGCAGACGGCCGTGAGATTATTTATCGCCATGGCTAAGGGTTACACAGCCGAATGACTTTAGATGCAGTTGGGCATCCTGTTCATACCGAGGTATGGGCAGGGTGTTTTTTTTATGGTTTTTTTTAGAGGTTGTTCAATAAGTCCACTTTTCGGTACTGAAATAAGACTTGTTGAACTCGCAATTATACAGGTTCATTTTCGGAAGCAGCCGGAACTGGACTTTTTTTTGATAGGAGGAAGGCGCGAATGGAAGGAACAGAACATATGGGTAGAACGGATGCTTGCATTGTTCAGCGAGATTTTACAGTTTTGCTGGAAGTCGGCCACCCCGGATTCGAAAGGGCAAGAGAGCAGCTTGGGATGTATGCTGAACTGGTCAAGACACCCGCAGCATTTCATACCTACCGAATCACTCCGCTGTCGCTCTGGAATGCAGCTGCGCTCGGATGGAATTCAGATCAGGTCATTGCAAGTCTGGAGCTGGTATCGCGTTGGAACGTGCCTGCTGCACTGATACAGGATGTTCGTAGAATTATGGATCAGTATGGCAAATTAAAGCTGCATTCCGAAGCAGATCACACCAGAATGCGCCTTTACAGTGAGGATGAACGGTTGCTCGATGAATTAAGTGGATTGAAAACGATAGCTGCCTTTCGTATGGAACGTAAGGACGCTCATCAACTTATGCTCCCGGGAGAACAGCGAGGGTTACTAAAAAGGGAATTAACACGACTGGGTTACCCCGTACTTGATTATGTGGGGTATCGGAAGGGAACCGAGCTTTCATTTGAATGGCGAACCAATGATTCAGGGGCTCACTCTGAGCGATTTGCACTGCGTTCTTACCAGAAAGAGGCTGTGGACGCATTCGAAGGCAGTGAGGGCATGGGAGGAAGCGGGCTACTTGTACTTCCTTGTGGGGCAGGCAAAACGGTCATTGGCATGGCCGTGCTGGAGCGGCTTCAATGTGAATGCCTTATTTTGACGTCCAATACAACGTCTGTGCGACAGTGGATTCAGGAAATTCAAGACAAAACCACGATCACCAGCGAACAGATTGGTGAGTATTCAGGTCAGAAAAAACAGGTGAAACCTGTGACTGTAGCTACATATCAGATTCTTACACACCGGAAATCAAAAGATGCTGATTTTACCCATATCAAACTGCTCAGTGAGCGGCAATGGGGGCTGATCATATATGATGAAGTACATTTGCTTCCAGCGCCGGTGTTTCGTGCAACTGCGGATATTCAAGCTACGCAAAGGCTGGGATTAACAGCCACGTTGGTTCGAGAGGATGGCTGTGAACAGGATGTATTTTCGTTAATTGGTCCGAAGCTCTATGACATGCCGTGGAAACAACTGGAGCAGCAAGGCTGGATTGCTGATGTACAATGCCAGGAGATACGTATCCCATTCTCCCCGGAATTAAGATCGAATTATCTGCAAGCCGAGGTTAAGCATCAATTTCGATTGGCTGCAGAGAATCCGGCGAAAGTACGTGTGGTTAAGCGTTTGCTGGAACGTCATCGGGATTTACCTGCACTAGTAATTGGACAATATCTGGACCAACTAGAGTTGATTGCCCGGGAAATTGAAGCACCTTTAATCTCCGGAACCATGTCACAGCAGGAGCGAATCAAATGGTTTGGCGCTTTTCGACGTGGAGAGATTAAAACGATTGTTGTATCCAAGGTTGCCAATTTTGCTGTAGATCTGCCCGATGCTGCTGTTGCGCTTGAAATATCCGGGAGTTTCGGTTCAAGGCAGGAAGAGGCACAGCGGTTGGGACGAATTCTGAGACCGAAAGCGGGGGAAAATAAAGCATATTTCTATGCGCTGGTATCGAAGGATAGTAAGGAACAGGAGTTTGCATTAAACCGTCAGATGTTCTTGGTGGAGCAGGGATATGAATATGCTATCGTTCATGAGAACGAATAGCCCATTTATACTCGCGAAAAGAGGAGGGATTGGGAAATGTCTTCATCTGGACCAACAAATGAACCTGTGGTACTGAACCTTGATTCATGGTCAAAGCTTACTTGGGTGGAACAAAAAGTACTTGGTGCAATTTTTCACAAACATGTTGGTCAGCCTTTTTCCTCCCTCATGCCGCGAGAACAATGGGCCATCGAAGGACTAAGTGTCGCAGAAGCCAATTCTTCCTTCGCCCACCTTCGGCAGCAAAAATGGATCGAATCTGTGCATAAGAGTTGGGGGGAGCGACTATTCTATATTCCTGCTTCACTGATCGAGACATTGACTATTGCTTATGCGCAAAGAGTGGGCATAACCGTCAAACAGGGTATAAATTTTGCTCATGTAATACAGGAGGGAAAGTCGGATGTTGCTGGAGAGTTACTTCATCTGATTGCTTGGATCGGAAGAGAAGGACTTCCTTTGACAGGTAAAGGCACTATACATAAGAAAAGTGTTCAAAAATTAAGTATGATCACGGTGTTATCTTCGACAGACTTTGATGGTTTGGGTATCCGATATGAACATTCGGAGTTGTATCCGACCCACGTTGCCATTCTTCTTGATCTACTTCTTAGTCTGAATCTGGTTCAGAAGTCAGATGGGCGAATCCAGATTCAAGATCATCAATTAAAAAAATGGTTAGGGCTATCGTGGACACAGATGCATCGGGAAATATATCAAGCGTGTATGGAAAGATACGGAGAAGTTGAACCCGCGTTACAGCATTTTCGTTATCAATTGGCAGTGCTTGTTCCAGAAAAGAACATATGGTGCCGTATAGCGAATTCTGAGCTGAAACCACGAATTATGGGCTGGCTCTATGCCCTTGCTGGGTGGGGTTATGGTGAAGTTGGAGAGGATCAATCGGGAGATCTGGCATTTCGTTGGCTGATCGACCCGCAGAGCCTTTTATATCGAGAACGAGAGATGGTAAGTGAGACGGAACCGAGTGGATTTTACATGCAGCCTGATTTCGAAATGTTGGTGCCACCGGAAGCAAGGCCTGATGTGATCTGGATGCTGGAGCAATGCGCAGAACGGGTAACGCATGACCGGATGTCCGTCTATCGCATGACAAGAGAACGATTCGTTTGGGCCTTAGCCAAAGGGCGTGGATTACGTGAAATGATGGAGTTTCTGGATCAATATGCCCTGACAGGCATACCGGAGAATGTACGTATTGCGTTGGAAGGGTGGGGAAGGGAGACGGTTGCTGCACCGTTGACTGTAGAACGGAAGATGGAGGCAACGGAGGCAAGTACAGGTACCGAAGCGCCTTCGAAATTATTAGAAGAAGATGTGTTGACCGATGTATATGCTTCTTCTTTCTACACACCCGATAATCAAGGACTGGTTGATGTTCCTGAACTTCTGCATGGGTTGGAGCGTGATCATTCTGTCATTGAGAAGAAGTTCTCTCTGCTCGGATTGGAGGAGATACCGGAGACCTGGTACAAGGAGTGGCGTCGATATCATAGTTCAACCGCACGACAGATTGCTGCCAAAGCCATTGAGTGGCAGACCAAGCTGGGGATACAGCAGGAAAATTGTACGCGATACCTCATTCCACACCAGGTAGAGGGCCATGAACAATGGACTTTAAGTGGTTGGTACATGCTGGATTCAAATGAACATACATCAGAGACGGAATGGCGTACATTCTCCCCGTCGGAGTGGGATACAATGCGTCTTATCCTGCCTGATGATGTTACAACCTGACTGTTTTTCGTGAATATCAGGTTGAAAGGCGAATTTTAAAGCTCTCGCTATTTCTAATTGCAGGAAAAACTCTTCTTAACTATTCATGGATATGCTATGATGGGGTAGTCTACGTTAAGTAGAACTTTATATATAGATAGGATGAATATTTCATGAGCGTAGCGGAAATGAACACGGTCGATATGGCCCAAGTGTTAACGGGCGCATATGAACTGGGCGACATGATTAACCAATCTGCCGAAGTATCGGATTATTTATATTGGAAGCAGCAAGTCGAGACTTCCCCTGAGATTCAGATGGGGATTCGGAAGCTGAATGCCAAGAAGGAATTGTTTGAAGAAACACAGCGTTTCGGTCATTTTCACCCGGATTATCATGCAGCGAAAGACCAGGTGAAGGCTCTGGAACAGGAGTTGGAAAATTTCGAGGCGGTGGTCCGCTTCAAACAGGCAGAGAAGTCCCTGGATGATATGTTATTCCAGATGTCAGAGACCATTGCATTCGCAGTGTCAACGACCATTAAGGTACCGAGCAATGATCCGAATCCGAAGGGCGGCTGCGGTAGTGGCGGCAAGTGTGGTTGCAGTTAAGTAATCATTATAGAAGGGCGGGGAACGATGATGTTTGCGGAAAGGACAGGATTCATTATTTGGGTCAGTGATTTGAAGGCTGCCCGTAATCTCGAAAAATATGGCACCGTGCATTATATCTCCCGCCGTATGCATTATGTGGTCATGTATGTTAATGCAGAACGGGCAGAAGATACGATGAAAAACGTGAAGCGACTTTCCTATGTGCGCAAGATCGAACGATCGTATCGTAATGAGATCAAAACTGAGTATGCCAGCAAAACCATGGACAAAACGAGCTTTTACGGAATATAGACGAGAAACTGGAGGGGCCCCTTGGGGTCGCTCTTTTCTTAAATTATGCACAAATGAACTTTAGTGAAAAAAAGTTACACTTACGCCTTGAGGTTGCGGGACTAATGTTGTAATATATTTGGTAATAAATAGATAGAAAGTCCTATCTGGTGGAGAGTGATTCCCATGCGTGATAAGGTGATGCAACGTTGGAGCACCTACGAGCCGTTTTTCGTGGCTCTTGGAGACAAGAAAGTGGCCGACATCGTCATTACCCATCATGCCAAGATGCGGTATGCAGACCGTATTGAGCCTGCACGTAGTGATGATGACCATATTGCGGCGTGGTTATGGGAGTGTCTGAAGCAGGACCGTATAACACCATACTACCGTAATGAACAGGACGTCTACCTGATTGATGAGGATCTGGTGGTGGTCGCCGAATTTTCCGAACTTGAAGGGGAATATGATATTGCGGGCAACCCCTTGCACAAAATGATCGTAGTTACGTTTCTGGGACGAATGTCGGAGACCATTGAATTAAGGGACCTGAAGTCATACTATTCATGGTTAAGACACTCAAGAAGAATGACGTTGGTCAAAAATAGCCGTAAGCATAAGTAAGTTGATTAGATTCAATATGAGATTCAATATGTTGAAATCATAGATTCAAGTCGTATCGCATGCAGACAAGCTGCATGCTTTTTTTGTTGCCAAGCGGGAAATCGGCTACAATATAGAGAGTGTAATCGAAGAGGGGCGAAGATATGAATTTTCACCAATTGCATATTTTTTATACGGTAGCAGAGAAAGGAAGCTTCTCGGCTGCTGCACAAGCATTACATATGACTCAACCGGCAGTGACGATGCAGATTCAATCATTGGAGGACTATTTCGGGACCAAGTTATTGCATCGTTCCACCAAAAAAATAGAATTATCCGAGGCGGGTCGGACATTATTACCTCATGCCAAACGAAGTGTAGAACTGGTTAGACAGACGGATGAAGCGATGTCAGCGTTTACCCAAATGTTACAGGGCCGACTCCAGCTTGGAGCTAGTTTAACGATCGGGGAATATGTACTTCCACGCATGCTCGGACCTTTTGCACTTCAATATCCGGATATTTCAATCGTCATGAAAGTGATGAATACAACGCAAATTATGGATGATATCTTAAAGCACCAGCTTAATTTTGGTCTGATTGAAGCGCCAGTACACCATCCGGACATGATTGTAGAGCCTGTCATGCAGGACGAGCTGAAACTGATTGTACCTGCCGGGCATGATCTGGCTAAGCGTAGCAAAGTGAATATTGAGGATGTCATGAATTATCCCTTTGTGCTGCGTGAGAAGGGCTCAGGTACTCGTCAGGTGATGGAAGACCAATTGCAAAAGAAAAAGATTGATCCACAGGATATGAATGTTGTGATGGAACTTGGCAGTACAGGAGCGGTAAAATCAGCCGTGGAGGCAGGGGTAGGCATTACAATGTTATCTCCTTCTTCCGTGCAGCATGAACTGGCTCTGGGACTTGTTCATATTGTGGATATCCGAGGACTTGAATTCAAACGGCAATTCTATGCCATCCATCTAAAATCGTCCTTGTTGCCCCTGTCGGCAGTGGCTTTCCTGAATTATCTGCGCCAACAGGAGCAACCTGAGCCGGAGTCCAAGACGGGGAAGGCATAATCGTTCGCACCATTAATGATAGATAAGATGTAATCACAAACCACTTTTGGAAAGAAAGGAGTTGTTGTACATGAATCAAAGCAAAGGACGCTGTGATCTGCATACCCATAGTCAGGCATCGGATGGAATGCAGCCACCTGCTGATAATGTGAAGCTTGCCAAACAAAAAGGGCTATCGGCGGTTGCTCTAACAGACCATGATACAGTTGCTGGTGTAGCGGAAGCACAGCAAGCGGGAAAAGAGTACGATATTGATGTTGTTGCCGGAGTGGAGATCAGCACTCGGGCTGGCGGAAAAGACATTCATGTGCTCGGATATTATGTGAATACGGAGGATGAGCCATTCCTGCAACGGTTGCGCGGATTACGAGAAGCGCGAGATGAGCGGAATCATCTGATTATCGCGAAGCTTCAGGAACTTGGGCTTGATATCAGCTGGCAGGAAGTACTGGATGAGCTGGGACGGCCACTAGAGCCTGACGAGAGTATCGGCAGACCTCATATGGCTGATGTGCTGGTGAAGAAGGGATATGCGGTTGACTTGCGGGATGCATTCGATCGATACCTTGCTGAAGGCAAGCCTGGCTTCGTATCTGTACCCCGCGTTGCGCCGAAGGATGCGTGCAAATGGATCAGAGCCGCAGGTGGAGCCGCAGTGATTGCCCATCCGGGCCTCTATGAAGATGATGAATTGGTACGGCGTATCATCGAGGATTGCCGTCCAGATGGACTCGAAGTGTTTCACTCAGACCATGAACCGGAAGATGAGCGCAGATACGCCGAGATGGCTAAGGGTTATGGGTTAATCGAGACTGGCGGATCAGATTATCATGGGGAACGGCAAGGTGTCGTTTTCCACGGGGATCTGGGTAGCAAGACCGTAACGGTTGATGTGTTGGAAAGGCTGAAGGCAGCTGCTTCCCGGCAAAGGGGAGTATAATTTAGACAGGTTAACACTTTATCTGGCTTTGAGGGTTTTCTGCTTATTGAGTACATTTTAATATTGTAGAAGTAAAGGACATGGATCATGCTAGGCATAAACCTGCATGTATTCATGTCCTTTTTTTGTGCCAAAAAGAGTCTATGTAATCGAATAGTTGACCCAAGCGCCGCGTGTAGCTCCAAGACGCTCGAATAATTGTTGTGCTCGTTCATTAGTCACGGCTGTGATCCAGGACATATAAGCACACCCATGTTCACGTGTATATTGCTGGCAGTGTGCAAATAACTTGGCTTCTGCTTCGCCTTCTCTGAATGCTTCCGTAACAAATAAATCATTCATGATTGCGACACGCTCTGCTTTCATTGTGCTGTAAGTGAAGAACAGGGTGGCAAATCCGATAAGCTCCCCGTCCTGCTCTGCCACGAATTGAGCACCGATCTGCTGATTACGCAAGTTGTTGATCAAAAGCTGGATAGATTGATCACCGGGCCAGGGATTATTGTAGAATCCCACCACATAGTCATGCATTAATGCAGTTAGTGATTTTAGATCATCAGGTTGAGTTTCTCTGATATGTATGGTCATGGTACACTTCCTTAACTATAATTTTTTTCGCGAGAGTTGAATTATTATACATTTTAAAGAATTAATATTCAACAAAAACGATAGATAAAGATGAAATTCACATTAGTATTGAAACAATTTTGATGCATCCACAAAAATCCCCTGAACCGTTATGGTCAGGGGATTCTGTTTTTTTTACTGTTACATTTCTATATAAGTGGAACTAATCATTTACACGATAACGGAGAGGACAGAAAAAACCTGAAAAAGCGAAGCGTTCGCCTTTATCCCCGGATTTTCCCCTTTGAAAAAGGGAATCGAAAAATCTGGGGATAACAGCGATTGGAAGGTTGTTCTGTCATCGTAGTGTTAGTGTAAATAATCTTTAGTTCAACTTATATAGCCTTATCCATTTTTAATCGTGGACGGCAAGCTCTTGATCAATTCATCATTTGGCGTGACAAACAAGGTCTTTTGATGATCATAAATGACAAAACCAGGCTTCGCACCACTTGGTTTGCGTACATGACGGATAAACGTATAATCCACAGGCACACTGCTGGACTCCTTGGCTTGGCTGAAGTAGGCAGCAAGCTGTGCTGCTTCTTCCAATGTAGCTTCACCAAAGTCCGTACTGCGAATAACGACATGTGAACCTGGAATGTCTTTGGTATGCAGCCAGGTGTCGTTGGAAGAAGCGAGGCGATTCGTCACGTACTCGTTCTGGAGGTTGTTTTTGCCCACAAGAATATCAATTCCCTCTGAGGAGGTAAACTGGTGTACGGTCGGACGATCACTTTTCTTTTTCTTTTTACCCTTTTTATTACGGTCACGAAGGTATCCTTGCTGCACAAGCTCGTCTCGTATTTCCTCAATGTCGTTCATCGATGCAATGGATAGCTGCTGTAACAGGTTATCCAGATAGTCAATTTCGTCTTTGGTTTTGCCAAGCTGCTCATGAATGACAGCCAGACTGTTTTTGTATTTGTTATACCGCTTGAAATAACGTTGTGCGTTGTCAGACGGTGTGAGCAACGGATCAAGCTGAATGGTAATGTTGGCTTGGTCTTCGTCGTAGAAGTTCACAAGCTCCACGCTCTTGTCCCCTTTGTGGACCTGATGCAGGGAGGCAAACAGCAACTCACCCCATAGTCTGAACTTGTCCGCATCGTCTGCTTCCAGCAGATCCTTGTTCAGGTTGTCCAGCTTTTTGATATTCTTGCTTCGCTCATTTTGCAGAAAACGGAGCAGATCACTTACTCGCTGTTTAACCGTATCCCGTTCAGCCTTGTCTCCATAATAATCTTCCATGCACTTGCTCATCGTGTCATACGTTTTCTCCAAGTCTTGAATGCTCTCAAGATGAACGGCGGAGAATATCATTTTGCCTTTGGCGTTCATTCCAGTTACAGGCGTGTAGCGATGATCTCTGACAGGACCCATCACGGCTTCAAAAGCGTTCCAGAGCGCATCAATCTCAACTCGGCTCTCACCCTCAACCACAGCCTGAGTGTTCCCTTTGCCTTCAGCAGCAATCCCACGGGCAGCAATCTCGCCAGCAATTAACGGGCTAAGCCCGCTAAAGGAGTTCACAAGCCAGCGTGATGCCTCTTCTTCAACGGCTTGATAGCTGTCCTCGAATGCTGTACGGCTCACTTCGAGCGGATTACTCTTATGTTGCTCAGGTGGGGCAGTATACGCGAAACCTGGCATGATTACCCGGTAGCTGCTGATGGACGGAGTCACATGATGAATGCCATCCAGAATCGTTCCTGTAACGGGATCAAGCAAAATAATGTTACTGTGACGACCCATTAATTCAATGATGATCCGTTTAACCGAAACATCCCCCAATTCGTCGCGTTGGCGCACATCGATGTGGATGATACGTTCCATGCCAATCTGACGGATCTCCTCAATGATTGCACCTTCACAGTGCTTGCGGAGCAGCATGCAGAACATGGGTGCTTCCGTAGGATTAAGGAATGTTTTTTCCGTAAAATGCACACGGGGATATGTTGGGCTTGCCGAAACAAGCAATTTACTATTACCGCGTTGAGCTCGCAGTGTGAGAACTACGTCATGACCATTCGGCTGATGGATTTTGCTGATACGTCCACCAATGCAGCCTTGCAATTCATGAACAATGGCCCGTGTTACGATGCCGTCCAATGCCATTTTTTCCACTTCCTCTCTCTATCGAGCACCTGCATTTGTCATGCGCAATGCTTCATCTATATAACTGAAACGTGCAACCAGATATGTAAAAAAACAAGGACCGGATGCAGATTCTTCGTTGCTTACCTGTTGAACACTGAACATGGTACTGCGCAGAACATCGCAGACCTTTATTTTAGCCTATTCTGTCCATCAGGGAAAGGATTCACCTTCCGGGTGCTAATCACAGACCTGTCCGAATACATATAGAGCAGGTAGTTTGTCCGGCATTGTGTACAGCCTGTCGACCAGCACGCCGGTGAAGCATGTGAGCTTATTTAGCAGATGAAATACAGACTGGGAGGGAAACATGAAGCATGGAACATACCAAGTGGCATCAACTTAGTGATGAAGAGCTTCGTAACACTCTTGGCGTCAGCCCGCAGGAAGGATTGACGGATGAAGCTGTAGCAGAGAAGAGGAAAGTGGTCGGTTCGAATGAGCTGAGCGAGGGGCAACGTATATCTCCGATTACATTGCTCTTGAATCAGTTCAAGGATTTTATGGTGCTGGTGTTGATGGGAGCAACGTTGGTATCCGGATTGCTGGGTGAGTATCTGGATGCGGTAACGATTGTGGCCATTATCGTACTGAATGCCATTCTGGGGTTTGTACAGGAATTCCGAGCTGAACGATCACTTCGTGCATTAAAACAGTTGTCTGCACCTCTCGCCAAAGTGCTTCGTTCAGGCCAGGAAGTACACCTTGCAGCCAAACAACTTGTCCCTGGGGATATCGTCATGGTAGAGAGTGGGGACCGCATTCCTGCTGATGTGCGCTGGCTGCAAACGAACAGCCTGGATGTGGAGGAGTCTGCTCTTACCGGGGAATCGGTTCCCGTAAGCAAACATTGCCTTCCGATTGCCGATGAGGACGTTCCGCTTGGTGATCAGAAGAATATTGGTTTTATGGGCACCATGGTCACTCGTGGTACGGCCAAAGGTGTGGTTATCCGTACAGGTATGGAGACGGAGATGGGCAAAATCGCCGATCTGATCCAGAATACGGAGGAGCAGGAAACACCCTTACAGCACAGGTTGGAACAACTGGGCAAAATTCTGATTTTTGTCGCATTGGGATTAACCATTATGGTTGTCGTCGCCGGCATATTGCACGGACAACCAGCCGTTGGCATGTTCCTGGCAGGGGTCAGCCTTGCGGTGGCTGCCATACCAGAGGGTCTGCCGGCCATTGTAACCATTGCACTCGCACTAGGCGTGCAGCGTATGATCAAACGTAAAGCCATTGTACGCAAACTGCCTTCTGTCGAAACCCTTGGCTGTGCATCCGTAATCTGTTCGGACAAGACAGGTACGCTCACTCAGAACAAGATGACAGTAACGGATGTATGGCTGGAGGGTCGCAGCATCAAGGTTACCGGGGATGGTTATGCACCTGAAGGGCAGATGCTGGAGAACGGCCGAACGGTGGAACTGAAGAGTGACCAGTCGCTACGCAGAATGCTTCAGATTAGTGCGCTATGCAACAATGCAAGTATTGTGGAGACCATTGCAAACGAGTCTGGAAGCAAGAAAAAGGGCAGGGATAACAAAAAGGACGGCAAGAAAAATACCAAAAAAGATGATTTCCAAGAAGAAACGGTTAAGCGAGAAAATGTATTCTGGGAGTTGAAGGGAGATCCGACGGAGGGGGCGCTCGTCACACTGTCCTCCAAAATGGGGCTTACTCCTGCTGGCCTCAAAGAGCTGTATGCCCGGGAGCAGGAGTTCCCGTTTGATTCGGAGCGCAAACGCATGTCGGTCCTGGTTCATCATCAGGGAGGTCGAATGATCTACACCAAAGGTGCACCGGATGTGTTGATCGGACACTGCAGTTATATTTTGTGGGAAGGCAAAGTCGTACCTTTCACTGGAACGCTGCGGCAGAAAGTGATGGCAGCCAATGAGAGCATGGCAGGCGCGGCACTACGTGTCCTCGGAATGGCCTACCGCGAAGTGCGGCCGGAAGAAAAAGTGGCTGACGAACACGCCGCCGAGAGTCAGCTTATATTCGTAGGACTTACAGGCATGATTGATCCGCCACGTCGTGAAGTGCGCGATGCAATTGCAACATGCCGCAAGGCGGGGATACGAACTGTCATGATCACAGGTGATCATGGTACAACGGCAGAAGCGATTGCTCATCAACTCGGGATTCTTCCACGCGGTGGCGCTTCTCTAAGTGGTCAGCAGCTGGCAGGCATGACGGATGAGCAGCTGGATAAACAGGTAGAGGGCATCTATGTGTTCTCAAGAGTGTCTCCTGAACATAAGCTTCGCATCGTGAAATCATTGCAGCGCAAAGGACATGTCGTTGCCATGACGGGGGATGGGGTGAACGACGCTCCTGCGATTAAAGCGGCTGACATTGGGATCGCGATGGGCATTACAGGAACGGATGTCACGAAGGAAGCTTCGGCGCTTATTCTGAGTGATGATAACTTCTCGACGATTGTGGCGGCCATAGAAGAAGGTCGTAATATTTATGAGAACATTCGTAAGTTTATCCGTTATTTGCTGGCATCTAACGTGGGTGAGATTCTAACCATGTTCTTTGCGATGATGATGGGCTTGCCACTGCCGCTTGTACCTATTCAGATTCTATGGGTTAACCTGGTGACGGATGGTTTGCCTGCAATGGCGCTCGGGGTAGATCAGCCGGAAAAAGATCTGATGGAACACAAACCCCGTGGTGCCAAAGAAAACATTTTTGCCCGCAGACTGGGTTGGAAAATTGTCAGCCGGGGTGTATTGATTGGACTATGTACACTCGGAGCGTTCTGGCTTACCCTTCAGGCTGCGCCGGATAACCCGGGTCAATTGATTAAAGCACAGTCTGTGGCTTTCGCTACACTCGTATTGGCGCAGCTCATTCATGTCTTTGATTGCCGCAGTTCGCGCTCCATCTTCCATCGAAATCCACTGCAAAACAAATATCTCGTTCTTGCCGTGATTTCATCGGTTGTACTGATGCTGGTTGTCATGTACGTTGAACCGCTGCAGCCGATCTTTAAAACCGTACCGCTAGGTTTGCGTGAATGGGCAATTTGTATCGTTGCTGCTGGCATTCCAACGTTCCTTATGGGCGCGGGCAGCGTGTGGGGTGGTCGTCGTAACCGCCGCCGTATGGGTGGTTCTGGACGCTTCGTACCGAAAAGTACAAAGTTTTCAGCATAAAATCAATACCTTTTCCTTACCCATTTCGTTATGCTATCCTCAAAATGATTCGAAGCGGCAGCTTTGGCATTTTGCAGGATAGCTTTTTTGTGTAAACGTTGAATATGAATTTCTATGGTAATCCTGTAGAAGAGCAAGAATATAGCTTTGGCAGCAGACTGCCAAAAGGAGTGGGCAAGATGATGGAATTTACGAAAATGCATGGACTTGGTAACGATTTTATCGTTGTATTTGGTGAAAAGGAGCTTCCGGCAGATGCTGCAGAATTGGCTGTGAAATGGTGCAACCGTTTCTTCGGCATCGGTGCGGACGGCCTGGTCTATATACTGCCTTCGGAAAAGGCGGACTTTCAGATGCGCATCATGAACTCGGACGGATCGGAAGCAGAACAGTGCGGTAATGCCATTCGCTGTGTATCCAAATATGTATACGATCATGGTCATGTTAACCAGGAGCAAATTACCATTGAAACGATTGGTGCAGGGGTACAGCCTGTGAGTCTCAACATTCGTGATGGTAAAGTGGAAACGGTTCGTGTGGATATGGGTGAGCCGATCCTGAACGGTCTTCAAGTGCCTACAACAGTGGATGCCAATCCGGTGGTTGATCACTACATTGAAGCGAACGGACATGCGTTCAAATTCACTGCCGTATCCATGGGTAACCCGCATGCCGTTATCTATGTTGATGATGCTGTTAATTTTGATCTCACGACGTGGGGCCCGCTTCTTGAAGTACATCCCATGTTCCCGAAAAAAATCAATGTGGAATTCGCAACAGTTCGTGACCGTGGATATGTGGACATGCGTGTATGGGAACGTGGAGCAGGTCCAACACTTGCTTGTGGAACCGGGGCTTGTGCAACACTGGTATCCTCTGTCCTGAATGGACATACAGATCGTACAGCAGTCATTAGCCTCAAGGGTGGGGATCTCCACATTGAGTGGAATGAAGCTGACAATCATGTGTACATGACTGGACCGGCTGAAGTTGTTTTCAAGGGAATCACTTCATAATAAGAAAACGGTGTAACCCAAGAGGCCTGCGGGCCTCTTTTTTTGTTAAAGGACAGTGCGTGTCTCCTGTACAGAGACATATTGGGTGTTATGTGGAAAGAAAGTCCATATGAGCTGGATATTCAACAAAAACCTGTGTTTTTCTTCGTTTTTTAGCGTTTTTTGTGTTACATTAGTATGAAAATGATCACAGCTAGGCGGGGGGAAAAGGGATGAAGGCGGATTTGCGCAAAGTTATGCAGGAACGAGTTCTCATTGGAGATGGGGCCATGGGAACCTATCTGTACCAAATGGGATTCCCGGTAGGGATTTCATATGAAGAGTTAAACTTGATTTCACCTGAAGTAGTGGCAGAAGTACATCGCCGTTATCGGGACGCAGGTACAGAGATATTTGAAACGAATACGTACTCTGCCAACTATGACAAGTTGTCCAAGTTCGGCTTGGAGTCCAAGGTGGAGGATGTGAACCGGACCGGCGTTCGTATTGCCAAAGAGGTGGCTGGAGCTAACGGTTATGTTCTTGGTGCAGTAGGCTCTATTCGCGGAGGCAAACGGACAAACGTCTCCACAAGTGAACTGAAACGCTTTTATCAACAACAGATCTTTGCACTGCTTGATGAAGGCGTGGATGGTATTCTGCTTGAGACCTTCTATGATATCGAGGAAATGGATATTGCCCTTTTGCAAGCGCGCAAGCTAAGTGATCTACCCGTGATTGGGCAGTTCGCGGTAGAGGATGTAGGACACACACTGGACGGATACACAATGCCCGAAGCATTCCGGATCATGCGGGAGCAGGGTGCGGACGTGATTGGTTTTAACTGTCGCTCAGGTCCAAATGGAATTATGCGTGCCATGGAAACCGTCTCCGGACGTATTGGTATTCCAATGTCTGTTTATCCGAACGCGGGTGCAGCAGATTATGTGGATGGTCAGTTCCGTTATGGTGCGACTCCGGAGTACTTTGGTCAGACTGCAGTGCAATTTGCGGAACTCGGTGCCCGAATTATTGGCGGATGCTGTGGTACAACGCCCGATCATATTACCGCCATGAAAGAGGCGCTCGCAGATTACGTACCTTCGCCTATTTTGGAGCCTGATCCATCAGAATCCAAACCGCGTATTGTACTGCATGAGCATGTGGATGAGCGCTCCGGACGTGGAGGCCAGCCTACGATTGTTGATCTGGTCAAGCAGCGTCACACGGTCATTGTTGAACTTGATCCGCCGCGTGATTTGGACATTGCCAAGTTCATGAAAGGTGCCGAGACCCTAAAAGCAGCAGGAGCAGACGCTCTGACACTGGCCGATAATTCATTAGCGGTTACACGAATGAGCAACATGGCGCTGGGTCACCTCGTTCAGGATCGCACGGGTCTCCGTCCATTGGTGCATATTGCCTGCCGTGACCGGAATCTGATTGGAACGCAGTCCCACATGATGGGGTTTGATGCTCTGGGCATTAATCACGTACTGGCTGTGACAGGTGATCCTGCAAGATTTGGCGATCTGCCGGGTTCAAGCTCGGTATACGATCTGACCTCTTTTGAAATCATACGCATGATCAAACAGTTGAACGACGGTGTGGCCTTCTCGGGTAAACCGTTGAAGCAGAAAGCTGGCTTTGTTATCGGAGCCGCATTTAATCCCAATGTGAAATATTTGGATAAAGCTGTACAACGTCTGGAGAAGAAAATTGCCTCTGGTGCAGATTACATCATGACTCAGCCTGTCTATGATCCGGAGTTGATTGTGGCAATGCACGAAGCGACCAAACACCTGGATGTGCCTATTTTTGTAGGTGTAATGCCACTGGCAAGTGGACGGAATGCAGAATATCTGCACAACGAAGTTCCCGGAATTCAGCTTTCGGATGAAGTGCGTTCCCGTATGGCAGGTCTGGAAGGCGAAGAGGGCCGTGCGATGGGGGTAAAAATTGCCAAGGAACTGCTGGACGTAGCAACAGCGCATTTCAAAGGCATCTATCTTATGACACCGTTTATGTTCTACGGCATGACGGCCGAACTGACTCAATACGTATGGGAGAAGTCGGAGCATCAATGTCCTACTTGTTTCAACCCTAATAATCAATTACAATAGTAAAACGGATGTGATGCCGATGTCATTCAGTATGACCGGATACGGTCAATCCGCCTTTCATTTTGGCGGCTATAAGGTACAATTAGAGATCAAATCTGTTAATCATCGTTATTGCGAAGTGATGATGCGTCTGCCAAGAGAGTGGACGTATTATGAAGACGGTTTGAGGAAAATCGTACAGAGTCGTTTGAAACGTGGGCGGATTGATGTTTATGTAATGAAAGAAAAAGAGGAAGACCAGGCTCTTCCCGCTGTTCTGAATGAACAGACGGTCAGGGCCTATCTGCAGGCTGCAGAGCAACTGGAGACCCAATATGGAATGCAGGGCAAACCAAGTATTGTGGATATGCTTGGGCTGCCGGACGTTATGGTTCATTCGGATGGGACAAGTTCCATTCCCGAAGAGCAGAAGGACGAATGGGAGCGAGTTTTGCAGGAAGGATTGAAAGAGGCACTGTCCAGCCTTGAACAGATGCGCGCTCGCGAGGGTCTTCATCTGGCCAGTGATCTGGAACGGCGTATTACCCGTCTGGAGTCACTGCATACCGAGATGCTTGATCTTGCACCGACTGTGGTAAGTGATTATCGCAACAAGCTAAGACAGAGGCTTACGGAAATGCAGGAAGAAGGCTCTTTCCCTTTTGATGAGCATAAATTGGGTATGGAAATTGCAATGTTTGCCGATCGTTCTAACATAGAAGAGGAGCTTACGCGTCTACAGAGTCACTTTGGACAGAGCAGGGAACTGCTGAAAAGTGATGAGCCCGTAGGTCGTAAGTTGGACTTTCTAATTCAAGAGATGAATCGGGAAGTCAATACGATTGGATCAAAAGCCAACCATTTGGCTCTGGTGAATCGTGTTGTCGAAATGAAGGCAGAACTGGAGAAGATTCGTGAGCAAGCTGCGAATATCGAATGAACAGCCAAATTTCGGCAAAAGAGTCGCATGTATAGGGGGAAGAACCTGATTATGGCAATCAAACTCATTAACATTGGATTCGGTAACATCGTATCGGCGAACCGGATTATATCCATCGTGAGTCCGGAATCGGCGCCGATCAAGAGAATTATACAAGAGGCAAGAGATCGTCACATGCTGATTGATGCAACGTACGGAAGACGTACTCGTGCCGTAATTATTACGGATAGCGATCATGTCATTTTGTCTGCAGTTCAGCCTGAGACGGTCGCCCATCGTCTTTCTTCGAAAGATGATGATAACGACGAATAAAATGGAGTGTAATATGTCTAAAGGATTACTGGTAGTGTTGTCCGGCCCATCTGGGGTCGGGAAGGGTACGGTATGCAGCGCTTTGCGCAAACGGGTGCCGGAATTGATCTATTCCGTATCGGCGACAACCCGTCAGCCTCGTCTGGGTGAAGAACATGGTGTGAACTATTTCTTCAGAAGTCATGAAGAGTTCCAGAACATGATTGCTGAAGATCAATTGTTGGAACATGCGGAGTATGTCGGTAATTATTACGGAACACCGCGTGATTTTGTAGAGAAAACGATTAACGAAGGCCGTGACATCATTCTGGAGATTGAGGTTCAAGGCGCGTTAAAAGTGAAAGAGAAATTCCCGGAAGGAATCTTTGTTTTCCTGCTTCCTCCTTCATTGGACGAGCTGAAAGATCGCATTCAGGGCCGTGGTACCGAGAGCCAAGCGACCATTGATCACCGGATGTCCGTGGCGGTCGATGAGATCAGTCTGCTGGAGCAGTATGATTACGCTGTTGTTAATGATGAAATTGATTTGGCGTGCAAGAGAATAGAAAGCATCATAATCGCCGAACATTGTAAGATCAATAAATAATCCCTTTTGCCGCTGCAGAATGCGATATAAGTGGGGCAGTTGTCATATCATGTACTGAAGCACTCCCTTCGGGGAATGCCTGGATGAGAAGACATGCCACATCCGTTCTGTCAGGCGGCAACTTGCGATTATACTAATGCGAAGAGGTGTTTGTTAATATGCTGTATCCTTCTATTGATGAAATGATGAACAAAGTCGACAGCAAGTATTCCCTTGTTGTTGCTGCTTCCCGCCGGGCTAGACAGCTACGTGAAGGTGAAAAAACGGATTTAAGAGGTGCGAGATCCCATAAACAAGTTGGCGTTGCACTGGAAGAAATCTATGGAGACCTGCTCGTTGTCATCAAAGGACAGGACGAAGAAGAAGAGTAAGCCGCCTGCGGCTGCTCTTCAACTGCATACGGCGTAAGCCGGATTAATTGACAACCGCGAGGTTGTTATTTTTTTACGAATAAGCATATTTCAATGAACTCATTGTTTAGATGTCGTATAAATATCGGGGGAAATAAACATGTTGAACGGTAAAAAAATCGTGCTTGGTGTGACAGGCGGCATAGCCGCATACAAAGCAGCAACATTATGCAGCAGACTGGTGCAAAAGGGTGCGGATGTTCATGTCATTATGACAGCTTCCGCTACACAGTTTATTACCGAATTAACGCTGCAAACGTTAACCCGAAACACCGTATATACCGATACATTTGATGAGCGTGAGCCAGCAGTCGTATCTCATATTCATCTGGCTGATCTGGCTGATCTTGTTCTGGTTGCCCCGGCTACCGCCAATGTGATTGCCAAGATGGCACATGGCATGGCCGATGATATGCTCTCAACAACGCTGCTTGCCACGACAGCTCCTGTCATGATTGCTCCAGCGATGAATGTACATATGTATGATCATCCAGCGGTAAAGCATAATATGAACCTGCTTGTTGAACGGGGCGCCATGATGATTGAACCGGGTGAAGGTCTGCTTGCGTGTGGATATGTAGGCAAGGGCCGTCTGGAAGAGCCGGAGAGCATTGTGAATGTGGTGGAACGTTTCTTTGAACAGCGCGAGTCCGCAGACCGTACAAGGAAAGAACAAGCTTCACTATTACAAGGCAAGAAGGTAGTTGTTACGGCTGGAGGTACGATTGAGCGAATTGACCCCGTACGATACATTACGAATGATTCGTCTGGCAAGATGGGATTTGCCATCGCTGCAGCTGCGCGTGATCTGGGGGCCAACGTGAAATTGGTCATGGGCAATACACAAGCCAAGCCGCCAGAGAACGTAGAGTTGATCCCTGTGCAGTCAGCACAGGATATGTATGAAGCCGTAACACGCGAGTGGGACGATGCTGATATCGTGGTTAAGGCGGCGGCTGTTGCCGATTATCGCCTTAAGGAAGTTTACACCGAGAAGATCAAGAAGAAAGGCGACACGTTGTCGCTCGAACTTGTTAAAAATATAGATATTCTTGAAACGCTGGGCAAACAGAAAACCCATCAGTTTTTGATTGGTTTTGCTGCGGAGACTCAGTCCGTTGAGATGTATGCACGTGAGAAATTGGAACGGAAAAACTGTGATCTGATCGTAGCCAATGACGTAACCCACACGGGTGCAGGATTTGGAACAGACACCAACGCGGTACATATCTATGACCGGGAAGGTTTGGTGGAGGAGCTACCAGTGATGGCCAAGGACGATGTGGCTCATCGGTTGCTCCGGATTGCGGCGGAGCGCATTGCCGGGAGGAATTAGGATATGGAGATTGCCAAGGTCATTGTCGATGTTCCCGTGAAGGATACAGACCGGCCGTTTGATTACCTGGTACCTGAATCGATGAGGGAATGGATCGAGATTGGCAGCCGGGTGGGTGTACCTTTTGGACATCGGACGGTGCAGGGATTCGTGATTGATCTTGTGCCGCGTACCGGAGAGGAAACATTCAAGCTCAAGCAGATTCAGGAGTTACTGGACATTGTCCCCCCATTGTCAAAGGATTTGGTGGAGTTGGCTGAATGGATGAGTGGGCGTTATGCCAGTAACCGGATTCTGTCTTTGCAGGTCATGGTACCGACCGCATTGAAAGGAAAAGCAGAGCGATACATCTCGCTGGGAGATGCACTTGATGGACAGATGGCGGGTGCACAACCGGATGATGAGGTGTTATTTGTTTGGGGAGAAGAGTCTACGAACGAGAAAGTGCAGCAGGATATCATCCGTTTTGTCAAAAGTCGGGGTCAGGTACCGTTGCAACAATTGAGTCGAAAATATCCCAATCATGCTGCACTAATTAAGAAACTATTACTTGGTGGTGTGCTGCTTGAGAGTCAGGCGATCAAGGACAAGCTGAATAAAAAAACAATGAAATCCGTTGATCTGGCTGTAGATATTGCTGCTGCTCAGGAAGCACTTGCTTCATTCCCGGCGAAAGCACAGCGGCAGAAGGAGATTCTGGCTTTTTTGCTGGAAATGAAAGAGCTGCTGCCCATGCCGATGAAAGAAGTGTTATCCACACTGCAGGTATCGGCGGCGACGATGAAGGGACTTGAGGAAAAGGGATTAATCGTCACCGAGGACGTAGAGGTCTTTCGTGACCCTTATCAGGGCAGGAAGTTCCAAGCAACGGAGCCGCTGGTTCTGACCGATGAGCAAAAGCATGTCTACAACAATATCAATGGCCGATTGCAGGAACAACGCCACGGGGTATTTTTGCTACATGGTGTCACAGGCAGCGGCAAGACGGAAGTCTACCTTCAAACCATTCAACAATGCATCGAGCAGGATCGGCAGGCCATCGTACTGGTCCCCGAGATTGCATTGACACCACAGATGGTGGAACGTTTTAAAGGGCGATTCGGCGACCAGGTTGCGGTCATGCACAGTCGTCTGTCCGGCGGTGAACGTTATGATGAATGGCGCAAAATTCGTGAGGGCCAGGTGAAGGTTGCGATTGGGGCGCGTTCAGCCGTATTTGCTCCATTCAGTCGGCTTGGGTTGATCATTATGGATGAGGAGCACGAGACTTCCTACAAACAGGAGGAAACGCCGAAATATCATGCCCGGGATGTAGCGGTTAAAAGAGCACAGCAGCATCAGGCCGTGGTTGTTCTGGGTTCAGCAACACCTTCGCTGGAAAGTTACTATGCGGCACGCTCGCAGAGTAACGATGATTTTGCACCACTCTTGCTGGAGATGCCAACACGTGCACTGGGTAACAAGCTGCCCGAGGTGCGAATTGTTGACATGCGCGAGGAGTTGAAGGATGGTAACCGCTCCATGTTCAGCAGGGCTTTGCACAAAGGGCTGGAGGAGCGCTTGGAGCGTGGTGAACAGACGGTGCTTCTGCTGAATCGCCGGGGATATTCGACCTTTGTCATGTGCCGCAGTTGTGGATATGTAGCAGGTTGTCCCGAATGTGATATTTCACTGACGTACCATCAGCGCTCCAATAATCTCCGTTGTCATTACTGTGGGTATGCGGAAGCCGCTCCGGAAGTGTGCCCGGATTGTGGAAGTGAGCATATTCGATACTTTGGTACAGGTACACAACGGGTCGAGGAAGAGCTTGCGAAGCTCTTTCCGGGTATTCGGGTCATACGGATGGATGTAGATACAACAACGGAAAAAGGGGCTCACGAGAAGCTACTGAAACAGTTTCGTGAGAAAAAGGCTGACGTATTGCTTGGCACCCAGATGGTTGCGAAGGGGCTCGATTTCCCTGATGTGACTCTGGTTGGCGTGATAACAGCGGATTCAGCATTGAATTTGCCTGATTTTCGTGCTGCCGAAAAAACGTTTCAGTTATTAACACAGGTAGCTGGCCGAGCTGGTCGGCACCAATTGCCTGGTGAGGTGTTTGTTCAGTCCTATACGCCGGAGCACTACTCTATTGGCCATGCGAGTAAGCATGACTATGTATCGTTTGTACGTGAGGAACTGCTGCATCGTCGTAATTTGCAATATCCGCCATACTGTCGCCTGATTCTGGTGACCTTTTCGCATGAGCAACTTCCGGTGTTGATTCGTCTTGCCGAGAACTACACGCGGATACTAAAAGAGAAGGCTAATGCGGCCGGATGGCTCGGCAGTCTGGATCGATTCAGTAATGAGGCCTTTGATGTATTAGGGCCGGTAGCGTCCCCGATTCCCCGGATCAAGAATAGATACAGATTCCAATGTATGATAAAATGGCGGGGGGATGTAGACGCCATAGGACTCGCTCTGGCAACAGCCCGACGCATGGACGATGATGTTCAGGCGCAAAAATTGCTTATTAGTCTGGATGTAGACCCGCAAATGTTAATGTAAGCATTTTGCAGCAATGCGGATGTAAACAAGCGGTATAAACATAGATTAAAATGAATACCCCAAAAATACAGAATATCGTCCTGAAATTATGATGAGGATTAGGAAGGTGCTTACAACATGTCGATTCGCATTATCGTGCAAGAACCAGATGAGGTGCTCCACAAGAGAGCCAAAGAAGTAACCAAAATTACACCAAATGTACAAAAATTGCTGGATGATATGGCGGATACCATGTACGATGCGGAGGGTGTAGGTCTAGCTGCGCCGCAAGTTGGTATTTTGAAACGTCTGATTGTTATCGACGCAGGTGATGAGCAAGGACTGATCAAGATGATTAACCCGGAGATCATTGCAAGTGAGGGAGAACAGTTCGGACCGGAAGGATGTCTGAGTATCCCTGGAATTAATGGCGATGTTCGCCGTTTTGAGACCGTTACGGTTAAAGGTCTGGATCGTGAAGGCAAAGAGTTGATTATTACGGGTAGTGGCTTGCTGTCCCGTGCATTCCAGCATGAGATTGATCATCTGGATGGCGTACTCTTTACGGATGTCGCCGAGAAAGTGTACGAAATTGCAGCCGATCAAACGGGACCGCGTCGTAATTAAGGAGTGATCGATTTGAATATTGTTTTTATGGGAACACCTGAATTTGCAGTTCCTTCTCTCGATATGCTGATTGCAGAGGGGTACAATGTGGTGGGTGTGGTGACTCAGCCTGATAAACCACAGGGACGCAAAAAAGTACTTACGCCAACACCGGTTAAGGCCGCGGCAGAACGCCACGGTCTGCCTGTATTTCAACCCGTTAAACTGCGTGATCCGGAAGCGGTAGCCCGCTTGGCTGAATGGAAGCCGGACCTGATCGTGACTGCGGCTTTTGGTCAGATTCTGCCCAAATCCGTGCTGGATATGCCTGTTCGCGGTTGTGTGAACGTGCATGGCTCTCTTTTGCCGAAATATCGGGGAGGAGCTCCAATCCAACGTTCCATTATTAACGGGGAATCCGTGACAGGAGTCACATTGATGTATATGGCTGAAGGCCTGGATACCGGAGATATGATCTCGCGTGTGGAACTGCCAATTACAGACGAAGATACATCAGGATCGATGTTTGATAAATTAAGTGAGGCTGGTTCCAAACTGCTTCAGGCAGAAATGCCACGATTGATTGCAGGCGAGACAACGGCAGTCCCTCAGGATGATGCCGAGGCTTCGTATGCTCGCAATCTGACTCGGGATGACGAGAAGATGGACTGGAGTCGTACTTCACGTGAATTGTTCAATCAGATCCGCGGCCTTGTGCCGTTTTCGGGTGCATTTACGATGTGGGATGATCAGGTCTTCAAAGTATGGGCTGCGGCTAACCCCGATCAGGTGGATCTGGAAACCTCTTCGGATGCTGGACAAGCAGAGCCAGGAACAGTGCTGCAATTGAACAAGACAGGGATTGAAGTTCGTACAGGTAATGGATCTCTGTGGTTGACTGAGGTGCAGCCTGCAGGTAAAAAAGTGATGAAGGCGGCTGACTTTGCCCGTGGCGGTACATTGAAATCTGGAACGGTGCTGCGATGAGTGGTAACACACCAGGTCGTTCGTCGGGAAAAGGTCATAAGGCTACAAGTGGTGCATCTCGCCCCCAGAAACCCAAAACATCTGCTCGTGCATTGGCAGTCAAGGTTCTGAGTGCTGTTGAGCAAGATGGAGCATACAGTAATCTGGAGTTGAATCGTCGTCTGAAAGAGGCTGAACTGAGCCCTGCGGATGCTGGACTAGCTACCGAATTGGTGTATGGAACAATCGCTAGATTGAATACACTTGATTATTATCTGGAACGGTACGTTGCCAAAGGAGTATCCAAACTGCAACCTTGGGTTCGCAGTCTGCTGCGGATCAGCGTATATCAGATGATATATCTGGATCGTATTCCGGAGCATGCCGTGGTGAGCGAAGCGGTTAATCTGGCGAAGAAACTGGGCCATCAGGGAATCTCGGGAATGGTGAATGGTGTACTGCGCAATATGATTCGCAATCGGGATGAACTTCGTATTCCAGAGAATCTGCCGGTTGCCGAACGTATTTCACTGGAACATTCCCACCCGTTATGGATGGTTGAACGCTGGATCGCCTATTATGGCGCGGAGACAGCGGAAGCCATCTGCCGTGCGAATAATGAGCCTCCAGCAGTGAGTGTCCGAGTCAACACAACAATGACCACACGGGAGAAACTGATGCATGAGATGGCAAGCGCAGGTGCAGTCGTTGAAGCTTCTCAGTTGAGTTCGGATGGAATTCTTGTACGCAGTGGTGGGAATATGGCACTAACGTCCTGGTATCGGGACGGCTTGTTCTCTGTACAGGACGAAAGTTCCATGCTGGTTGCTGAAGCAGTTGCACCAGAAGAAGACCAACTTGTATTGGATTGCTGCGCAGCTCCGGGTGGTAAAACAGCTCACATGGCGGAGAAAATGCACGATCGCGGTCGTATTCTCGCGAACGATGTACATGCTCATAAGCGCCAGTTGATCCTGGATCAGGCGGAGCGTCTCGGTCTGAGCTGCATCGATGCTGTAACTGGAGATGCTCTTGATCTGAACGAGCGGTATCCGGAAGCATCGTTTGACCGCATTTTGCTGGATGCGCCATGTTCCGGCCTGGGTGTTATTCGACGGAAGCCCGATGTAAAATGGACCAAATCCGTAGAAGACATCAAAGATATCGCAAGCTTGCAACGTGAACTGCTTGATCGTGTTGCGCCGTTGTTAAAACCAGGTGGTATTTTGGTGTACAGCACATGTACAATTGAGCCTGCTGAGAATGAGGATATGGTCGCAGACTTCTTGAATCGACATCCGGAATATCGTCCAGCAGAAGTATCTGTCTGGACTGAATCGGAGACAGCGAAATTGAAGGTTGTGAACGGAGGCGTTCAGATTTTGCCACAATACGCTCACAGCGACGGATTTTTCATCGCACGGTTGACAAAAACAGTGGAATAACAGTTTAATAGAGCACGGAAGCACGGCCGCCGAGGGGAACTTCGGCGGATTTCTTTGTGATGGGACTTCAGCATAATGGTTAGAGAAAAGGGATGACAGGGTGCGATGGCGGCATTCAGGTGTTATAATGCATGAAGTACAGATATCAAGGGTATACATGGATGTAACGTGGTCTTTGTGATAGAATAGGACGAATGGAACGAAAAGAAGGAAGCCAAACGAAAAGAAAAGAAGGAATAGGTGTTGACAACAAAATGAAACCTTTTATATATGATTATTCTCTGGAACAATTGCAGCAATGGGCTGTGGAGAATGGGGAGCCGGCGTTTCGCGGTGGTCAAATCTTTGACTGGATTTATGTAAAACGCGTGAATGATTTCAGTGAAATGACGAATCTGTCCAAGCCATTGCGTGAGAAGCTGACAGAGCAATTTGAATTCGTAACGCTTAAGGAAATTACAAAGTTTGAATCCAAGGATGGAACGGTTAAATTCCTCTTTGGTCTTCATGATGATCATGCCATCGAGACTGTAATTATGAAGCATAACTACGGGAACAGCATCTGTGTAACCACGCAGGTTGGATGTCGTATTGGTTGTACGTTCTGTGCATCTACATTGGGTGGACTCAAGCGTAACCTTACGGCTGGAGAGATTGTTGCCCAGGTTGTACAGGCTCAGAAAATTCTGGATGAACGCGGCGAACGTGTCAGCAGCATTGTAATCATGGGTTCGGGTGAACCTTTCGAAAACTATGAAGCAACGATGACTTTCCTGCGCATCATGATTCATGAAAAAGGATTGAACATTGGTCAGCGTCACATCACGGTATCAACGAGCGGAATTGTTCCGAACATCTACAAGTTTGCAGATGAAGATACACAGATTAACCTCGCCATTTCGATTCATGCACCGAATGATGCACTTCGTTCGAAATTGATGCCGGTTAACCGTCGTTTTCCTTTTGAAGACGTAATGGAGTCCCTTCGTTATTATCTGGCCAAAACAGGTCGGAGAATTACGTTTGAGTATGCACTGATTGGTGGCGTAAACGATCAGCCAGAGCATGCAGCGGAACTGGCAAGTGTGCTTAAGAACATGTTATGCCACGTGAATCTTATTCCGGTTAACCATGTACCTGAACGCAAGTACGTAAGAACATCGAGAAGCGACATTTTCAATTTTCAGAAGATTCTCTCGGAACAGGGTGTTAATGTAACCATTCGTCGTGAACAGGGACATGATATTGCTGCCGCTTGCGGTCAGCTTCGTGCAAAGCATATGGAGTTGAGGTGAGAACGTTTTGATCAAAACAGTTCATGTGAGCCATATCGGACGAGTGCGTTCGGTGAATGAAGATTCAGCCTGGATTCGTAATCTGGATACAGGATATATTCTGGGTATTGTTGCCGATGGCATGGGTGGACATCTTGCAGGGGATACGGCAAGCCGCTTGGCAGTGGAGACGTTGGTACAAGATTTGGGAACACTGGAACCAGGTCTGTCACATGCGTCTCTGTCTGCAGCTCTAAGCGATGCTATTTTGCATGCCAACGAAGTTATCTTCCGCACGGCATCCACAGATGACAAGTATCACAACATGGGAACAACCGTGGTTGCGGCATTATTGAACGATACGGAAGGTGTTATTGGACACATCGGGGATAGCAGAGCCTACAAAATTGCGAACAAAGCTGTGATCCAGCTAACCGAGGACCATACACTGGTGAATGAATTGTTCAAAAACGGTCAGATTAGCAAAGAGGATGTGTCCCATCATCCACGTCGCAACGTGTTAACTCGTGCACTCGGAACAGATGCCGAGGTGAAGGTAGACCTGGATACCGTCAAGCTGGAGGAAGGCGAAGTTCTTCTCCTGTGCAGTGATGGTCTCAGTAACCTGGTCAGCAATGAGCAGATTATTCAGGTTGCCGGCAATCTGGAATTGGCACTCGAAGATCGTGCAGACCGACTGCTTCAGTTGGCTTTACTTGCTGGGGGAGACGACAACATCACGGTTGCCTTGTTCGAGTTGCAGAAGGATGGTTCCGTGGATACGGAAACGGGGTGTGAGTCATGATTGGGCACCAGCTAGGCGGACGCTATGAAGTGATTGAGCGTGTCGGCGGTGGCGGCATGGCTCTTGTGTACAAAGCCCAGGATCTTCTGTTGAACCGGAATGTAGCGATTAAAGTTCTAAGACAACAGTTTGTGCATGACGAAGAGTTTATTCGCCGTTTCCGCAGAGAAGCACAATCGGCAGCATCACTGTCTCATCCGAATGTAGTTAGCATTTATGACGTGGGGCAGGAAGATGACGTTCATTATATTGTCATGGAGTATGTGGAAGGCAAAAACCTGAATGAAATTATTAAAGAGCGTGCGCCTCTGCAAGTGGACGAATCGGTCCGCATTGCATCACAGATTGCAGATGCTCTTGATCATGCACATCATAATCAAATCATTCATCGGGATATCAAACCGCATAATATATTAATTGGCCGGAATGGCCGCGTGAAGGTAACGGACTTTGGGATTGCCCGTGCAGTTACATCTACAACGATTACGCAGACGGGTTCAGTAGTTGGTTCTGTACATTACTTCTCACCGGAACATGCCAAAGGCATCGTTACTGGTGAAAAATCGGACTTATATTCTCTTGGGATCGTACTTTACCAAATGCTTACTGGGCAACTTCCGTTTCTGGGTGAAAGTCCAATCAGTGTGGCATTGAAGCATTTGCAGGAAGAGTTCGATGAACCACGCAAATTCAATCCATTGATTCCGCAAAGTGTGGAAAATGTCATCTTGAAATCCATGCGTAAAAATCCGCAGGAACGTTATCAGTCGGCCAAGGAAATGCAGACTGATCTGGAAACTTGCCTGATGCCGGAGAGACGTAATGAAACGAAGATTGATTTTCCGGATGAGGATGATATAGACCAGACCCGCGTTATGCCAGCGATCAAGCCTGAACCGCGCGGAGTTACGTCGACGGGTGCGGTGCCAGTGATGGAGTCTGACGAAGAAACTGGCAAGGGTAAAGCGAAAGCTAAGAACTGGAAAAAACCAGCATTACTCATTTCATTAACCGTTCTTATTCTAATCGCCATGGTGGGCGTTGTATGGTATGTCAAAGGTATGCTGGTTGTACCTGAAGTTACCGTGCCTAACGTGATCACCCAGACAGAAGAAAAAGCTCGCGAAATGCTTGAGGAGAAAGGACTCGTGGTCAGTGATGAGGTCATCCGTCTCTATCAGGAGGGTGTCGAACCCGGTATTGTGTTTGACCAGAGCAGAAAAGAAGGCGATGTCGTCAAAGAAGGTTCTGAGGTCCAACTCAGTGTTGGTGCAGAAAAAGAACTGGTGAAGATGATTGATGTCAAACAGGAAACTTATGATGAGGCTGTCAAGAAGCTGACTGCGCTTGGCATTAAGGAAGATCAGATTCAGCGGAAAGATGAATTCTCTAATGATGTGCTTTCAGGTTCTGTTATTTCCCAGACCCCTGGCGTCAATGAGGAATTCGATCCAGAGGCCGTTCAGATTGAGCTAACCGTAAGTAAAGGCACTGAAACGGTCAAAATGCCTGATTTGAAAAATTTAACCCGCAGTGAAGCCGAAGAAAAACTGAAATCTGCTGGACTTGTGCTTGCTCAGGTGCAGGAAGAATCAAGTTATACGGTGGATCAGGGGAAAGTGACGCAGCAGTGGCCTGTGGAAGCGGGCACAGAGGTTAATCCTGGCGATAAGATTACAATCTTTATCAGTACAGGGTATCCGCCTGAAGCGCTGAAATATCCGTTTAATATCAATGTATCACCCAAAGAAGATGGTAAAAACAGTAAAATTCGTATCACGTATGAAGACGCACGCGGCAAGAATCAGGAATGGGGAACACGCACCGTGAACTCAACCCAGACCTTGACCATTCCGCTTGTGCTCGCTCCAAATGAAAATGGGGCTGTGTCTGTATATCGTGATGGACAGTTCCTGGATACGTATCTCGTCTCCTACAGTGAAGCCAAAAACGGAACAGTAAACGTACCTTCCATTGACCCGGAACCAAACACGCAGACGCCGCCAGAAAATGAGCCTGATCCAGGCCAAGGCAGTGTTGATGAGGGCAGTGGTGACCCCAATCAGGAAGGTGAGCCTGAGTCCACACCGGCAGACGGTGAAGGTGACAGCGTAGATGAAGACACTTCTGCCATGAATAAGGGTAAGGAGCCCGGCAAGGAAAAAGAGAAGAAGAAAAAGGAAGTCATTAACGCATCAAGCCGTCCATAAGGGCGGCTTATGCTGGCGTCTGGATTAAATGTACCACCATCAAAAGGAGGGCGACGGAGCTATGCCAGAAGGTATCATCGTTAAAGCGCTAAGCGGTTACTATTATGTCATGCCAGTGGAAGACAACGGGGTTCCTTCGGTTGAAGGTTCCGCCGTTCAATGTCGAGCCAGAGGTATCTTCAGAAAACGGGGAACATCACCGCTTGTAGGTGACCGCGTCAGCTACATGTTGACGGAGAACGGTGAAGGAACGGTGGATGAAATCCGGAAGCGTGAGACGGAACTCATCCGTCCTCCAGTGGCCAATGTAAGTTTGGCTGTTCTGTTATTCTCGGTGAAAGAACCGGATATGAACCTGAATTTGTTGGACAAGTTCCTTGTTCACATCGAGCAGGCTGGTCTGGATGCTCTGATTGTGCTGACCAAACAGGATTTGGCTGATCCAGCCAAAGACACTGTTGCTGAAGTGAAAGCATTGTATGAACAGGTTGGTTACGAAGTGATTTCCACAAGTTCACGTACCGGTGAAGGCAGTGAACTGCTCAGAGATCGCCTCGCTGGCAAGATTAGCGTATTCTCTGGTCAATCCGGTGTAGGCAAGTCGTCCATGTTAAATGCATTGATGCCCGGCCTAACGCTGGAGACGAGTGCGATCAGCATGCGTCTTGGACGAGGGAAACACACCACCAGGCACGTAGAACTTATCCCCTTGGATAATGGTGGATTTGTGGCGGATACGCCAGGGTTCAGCCAACTGGACTTTCTGGAGATTGGTGTGGAGGAACTCTCCACGTGTTTCCGGGAATTCGCCCAGTTTGCAGATCAGTGCAAGTTCCGGGGGTGTACCCATACCCATGAACCAGGTTGTCGTGTGCTCGCGGCCAAGGAGGAAGGTCTAATCTCCGAAAGCCGATATCAGCACTATGTGCAGTTCCTTACCGAAATGAAAGATAAGAAGCGGAGGTATTAACATGATTAAAATTGCCCCATCGATATTATCAGCTGATTTTGCCCGCCTTGGTGCGGAAGTTGCCGAAGCCCAAGCTGCAGGAGGAGACTGGATCCATGTTGACGTTATGGACGGTCACTTTGTCCCTAATATTACGCTTGGACCTGCGATTGTAAAGGCGATCGCACCGCATACAAGCTTGCCGCTCGATGTGCACTTGATGATTGAGAATCCGGAACGTTATGTTGAGGAATTTGCCAAAGCCGGTGCAGCAGTCATTACCGTGCATGCTGAGGCTTGTGTGCATCTGCACCGCGTTATTCATCTGATCAAGGAGCAGGGAGTGAAAGCAGGAGTTGCCCTTAATCCGGGAACGCCAGCGTCTGCTATTCTTGAAGTACTGGATGATGTGGACATGGTTCTTGTTATGACGGTCAATCCTGGATTTGGCGGACAGGCTTTCATCTCAGGTACCATGAACAAAATCAAGCAAATTCGTACCTGGTTGAATGAAAAGGGACGTCATGATGTACATATCGAAGTGGATGGCGGAATTGCTGCCGACACAGCCCCGCTTGTGGTGGAAGCTGGAGCAGATGTACTCGTTGCCGGTAGTGCCGTATTTGGACGTGAAGATCGTGCTGCAGCGATTACTGAAATTCGCCGTAGCTACGGAGGCTAATTGATGACTCTTAAGGAGACGCTGTGGACGATGGCTGCGAGTCTCGTAACGGGACTTGTGCTTGCTCTGTTTGCGGTTATTCAGTCCCCGTATAATGCCATTACGTCATTGATCGGGGTGGGTGTTGTTATTATGTATTTCCGCAAATTTGATCGTACGGGACATCGGGTTACTTTTGTTATCTTCGGCATACTGTATTATCTAATGAGTGTTTTCATGATCGCTGCCTATCAATATATTCCTACCCAAACGTAAATGACCTGATCTTCGGGCTTGTCATTGTGGAATAGGGATCGATGGTTCCGCATAAATATGGTTACATGAGCAGGTTTCTCATGTAGCCTTTTTTGTCGTGTTTGAGGTAAAGAAGGCCTGAAGCATAGGATACGGCGGACGCATGAGCATGATGGGGAGGGTGAATTATGAAATTTTACACATTCAAACTGCCGAAGTTTTTGGGAGGGTTTGTAAAGGCGATTCTTAATACGTTTCAAAAGAACTGATCTGATTGATAAGGTAACAGGGAATACCGCCGCTTTGGCTCAGGCTAATCTGGAATTCGTACCTGCGAAGCGCCATGCGGCGGCCATTCACATGTTCATGAGTGTATTCAAGAATCCCTTTTTTGAATACCAAAAAAGCACCTGCAAGGAACAAGGTGCTTTTTGCTTACCCGATTTATAGTAGCTTTGCGTGATTATACGCGAGTCACTTTACCGGCTTTCAGTGCACGGGTGCTTACGTATACACGTTTTGGTTTGCCGTCAACGAGAATGCGGACCTTCTGAACGTTTACGCCCCAAGTACGACGGTTACGGTTGTTAGCGTGGGATACGTGGTTACCGGTGCCCGGTTTCTTACCTGTCACATAACATTTGCGAGACATAGATTACACCTCCTATCCTAAAATAACCAGTTGCCTTCAGAAACGAAAAGTCATTCCATAAGGACTAAATTGTTCTTCCTGATCATAAAGATCAGGCTTCAGTAGCTAATGGTGTTGTTTAAGCCGGCATGACCGGATCATTTCCATTACTTAACCTGCATAAAACAATACTTGAATATAATATCATAATCAAAAAAGCTTCGTCAACTGATCCAAAAACTTTATTTATTTCTCTTGTCTAATATAGTACAATGTTGAGTAGTCCATAATACAGTGGTGAACAGGCTGTTGCCGCGAGGAAGTCGGAGAATACACCGTACCTAGAGGTCGGTGGTCTGCTTTTTGGCAACGCTGTGAGCTGCGGCATTCCATCATTGGCACCAGTCTCCACGCGGCATTCATGCCGGCTCTTGATACCGGTGCATATCCGTATGCCCCGAAGTTAGGGGTGCAGAGAGTGCAGGATATTGGTAGCCCGGCCGCCCAGACCGTTAATCCGGCTGACATGTTGTATTGTATGCCTGTGCCGGACAAGGTATGGACGAAGAATAACGCAGTCCGCGTTAGCGCATGAACAGACCAGACACATCTTGGTGCAAGGTGTTCGTGTATCAAGCTAGGAAGGGGAATTCTCACTTGAGTATACGTTCTTTAAATGGAACAGATTTCACCGCTATGGTACTTGCCGGAGCGGAACAACTTGGACAGCATGCAGAGCACGTCAATTCCCTGAATGTTTTCCCTGTGCCGGATGGTGACACGGGAACGAACATGAATTTGACAATGAGTGCAGGAGTCGCAGAGATTAAAAGAAAAAGTTCTGCCTCCATCGGCGAAGCTGCCGGTATTCTATCGAAAGGCCTGCTTATGGGCGCACGGGGGAATTCAGGAGTTATTCTGTCGCAATTGTTCCGTGGTTTTAGTCGTTCAGCTGCTCCCTATGAGGAACTGAATACGCTCCAATTTGCAGCAGCCCTGCAGAACGGTGTTGACGCAGCTTACAAAGCAGTCGTAAAACCCGTTGAAGGGACCATTCTTACCGTAGCCAAGGAAGCGGCGAAACATGCCAACTACTACGCAAGACGGACGAATGATATTACTGAATTAATGAATGAAGTTTTGTTAAAAGCAAAAGAAGCACTGGCCATGACTCCGGAATTGCTTCCTGTACTGAAACAGGTGGGTGTTGTGGATTCAGGTGGTCAGGGGCTTGTATATATCTACGAGGGCTTTATGGAAGTATTGCTGCAAAGTGACGGTGTGAATCGTACTTCGCTGAACAAAGAAGTAACCCCATCCGTGGCAGCATCTGCTTTGAAACCGGCTGCACCGGCAGAAGTGGATATCAAGAAGCCTGCACAACAGCAGGTGATTGCGCCGGAGATGCCATTGTCTGCGCAGGCGAGATTGGAAACGGAGGATATTGAATTCCTGTATGATATGGAATTCTTCATTAATCGTGAACTTGGAGAGAACGCAGGAGTGGCATTTGATGATGAGGCATTCCGGAAAGCGTTGTCAGTTAACGGGGATTCGATCATTATCATTGCCGATGATGAAGTTATCAAAGTTCATGTCCATTCCAAAACTCCAGGCGATGTGTTGAATCTGGCACTGCATTATGGTGAGATTACACAGATTCATATTCTCAATATGCGTGAACAGCATCGGGATCTCCTGACAGCAGGCATGGATATTGCTCCATCACCTGAATTGTTTGCAGAGATTCCACCTGAGGCAGCACGCAGTATGGAAGAAGCTGTGCTTCCTGCAGATGAGATGGCACCGTATGGTTTTATTGCGGTATCCTCCGGTGACGGTATTGCAGAGATTTTCCAAAGTCTTGGCGTCGATGTTGTTCTGTCCGGTGGACAGACGATGAATCCGAGCACGGAAGATTTTGTAAAAGCCGTTCGCTCCATTGCTGCGGAACAGGTATTCATACTCCCGAATAACTCGAATATTGTACTGGCTGCGGAGCAGGCACGTGAACTGCTTGAAGATGAGCGCCGAATTACGGTTATTCCGAGCAAGACCATTCCACAGGGAATGGCTGCTGCTTTTGCATTCCAGGAAGATGAGTCTGCGGAAACGAACCGTGACCAAATGTTGGAGGCCATCAGCCGGGTACAGTCCGGTCAAGTAACTCATGCGGTTCGTGATACGCAATATGATGAATTGGATATCAAGGCGGGACACTATATTGGTATTCATAACTCCAAAATTGTAGCGACGGATGAAGTCATGCTTCAAGCATGTGAAGGTCTGCTCAAGCAGATGATGGAGAGCGGAGATGAAGTGGTGACGATCCTTGAAGGGGACGAAGCTGACCCTGAGGTTACTGCTGCCCTCGCTGCATGGCTTGAAGTAGAGTATCCTGATGCTGAGGTAGAGGTACATCGTGGAGGACAGCCTGTGTATTATTATTTGTTCTCCGTAGAGTCCTAATAAAGGTTGTTCAAAACGTCTCTTATTGAGTTTTTGAACAGGTACCAATAGCACTCTGGCGAAGAGGAGGAGAGTCATGAGCCACAAGGTTGCGATAGTAACAGACAGTACGGCGGATATTCCCGAAGAACTCATTCGCAAATACGGGATTCATATTGTTCCGTTGCGCGTTCTGTTCGGTGAAGAGACTTATGCAGATGGCGTTGATCTGACTTCGGAACAGTTCTACGAAAAATTGAAGAAGGTTTCTGTGTTGCCTACAACTTCACAGCCTTCTCCAACTGATTTCATGAATGTATATCAATCACTTCTGGATGAGAACCCGGAACGCCCGATTGTATCCATCCACCTGTCATCCGGCATGAGTGGTACCTACCAATCGGCCATGCTTGGCAAGTCTTTGCTGGAGCGTGAGGGTGACATCACCGTGCTGGATTCGAAGTCAGCATCGTATGGATACGGTCTAATGGTGGTACAGGCTGCTGAACTTGCCGAACAGGGGAAGTCAGCAGTCGAAATCGCTGCTGCCATTGAAGAGATGCAAAAATCTCGTAAATTGTTCTTTCTCGTGGATACCCTTGAGTATCTGCAAAAAGGCGGTCGGATTGGCAAAGCTTCAGCCATCTTGGGAACGTTGCTTAACATTAAGCCGATCCTGTCTATTGATGAAGAAGGCGTTATCTACGCAGTTGAGAAAGTCAGAGGTCATAAAAAGGCAATGGCACGCATTATTGAGCTGTTCCAGAAGGATCTTGCAGGCAAACGGGTTAACCTCGCGGTAGGTCATACCGCTGACCCGGGATCAGCGATCGCTTGTGCAGAGCAGCTGCGTGGTCATTTTACAGTGAATGAAGTGATCTATACCAATATTGGAGCCGTAATTGGCAGTCATGTTGGACCTGGTGTCATTGCGATCTTTATGTGGCCTGTTCCGGAATGAGGGATTAGACATGAAATTGGAAGAAATATCTGTTAAGCAAATTAACGGCGTGAGTGCTCTCAAAGAGGGAGAGCTTCACGCCTTTGGCATCTCTACTGTTAAAGACCTGCTTGAATATTATCCGTTCCGTTATGAGGACTATCGTCTGCGTTCGCTTAGTGAAGTGAAGGATGGGGACAAGATTACGGTCCAGGGACAGGTGATGGGCATTCCTGTATTACAACGATACGGTAAAAAGTCCCGTCTCACCTGTAAGATCATGACGGAAGAGTGGATGATTACAGCGACCTGGTTCAATCGCCATTTTCTCAAAGAACAGCTTACGCCCAATCGTGAGATTGTGATTACGGGGAAGTGGGAACAAAAACGCATGCAGATGACAGTTACCGACTCGGAGTTTCCCGATAAAGGCGATGGGCGTTCAGGTACACTGCAACCTGTATATTCAGTAACCGGCAAGCTGACGCAACAATGGATGCGCAAAACGATCAATCAGGGATTAATCCAATTCGGAGATATGATTCCCGAGATTCTTCCCCAGTCCTTGATGAGGAAATACAGCTTCATGCCGCGAAAGCAGGCGATTGCGGGAATTCATCGTCCACAGGACAACCGGGAAGGCCAACAGGCCAGACAGCGGATGGTGTATGAAGAACTGTTTCTGTTCCAGCTGAAAATGCAGGCGTATCGTGCGCTCAACCGGAATCGGATGGATGGTGTGGTACATACCACGGACAATACAACGATTCGTGAGTTTGTACGCAGTTTACCATTTGAACTGACAGATGCTCAGAAAAAGGTGGAGCTTGAAATTCTGCATGATATGCGTTCGCCTTATGCAATGAATCGGTTATTGCAGGGTGATGTAGGATCGGGTAAAACGGTTATTGCGGCAATTGCGCTATACACGACTGTTCGATCCGGTTTCCAAGGGGCTCTGATGGTGCCTACAGAGATTCTGGCGGAGCAGCATATGCGTTCACTGCAAAAGCTGTTTGAACCGTTTGGAGTAACTGTAGGTCTGTTAACAGGCAGTGTAAATGGGCGTAAACGTAAAGATCTGATCGCGTCGTTGCAAATGGGCATGATGGATATCGTGGTCGGGACACACGCCCTGATTCAGGAAGATGTCTTCTTCCGTGATCTGGGTCTTGTGGTGACGGACGAGCAGCATCGCTTCGGGGTGAATCAGCGCAGCGTTTTACGACGCAAAGGATATAATCCAGATGTGTTAACGATGACGGCTACGCCAATTCCACGGACACTTGCGATTACGGCTTTTGGGGATATTGAGGTATCCACGATCTCAGAACGTCCGAAAGGACGGATTCCGATCTCTACGTATTGGGTCAAGCACGATATGATGGAGCGGGTGCTCGGGTTTATCTCCAGAGAAGTGGATCAAGGGCGTCAAGCCTATCTGATCTGTCCGCTCATTGAAGAGTCGGAGAAGCTGGATGTGCAGAATGCGATTGATCTGCATGTGCAGATGCAGCAGAACTTTCCGAAATATCGTGTAGGTCTGCTGCATGGACGGATGACGGCTGCGGAGAAAGAAGAGATGATGCGTGACTTCTATAGCAATGATATTCAGCTGCTGGTCTCCACCACCGTTGTGGAGGTCGGGGTCGATGTGCCGAATGCCACGTTAATGGTCATTATGGATGCGGACCGTTTCGGTCTGTCCCAGCTTCATCAGCTTCGGGGTCGGGTTGGTCGTGGGGCCCATGCATCCTATTGTGTACTCATTGCTGATCCCAAGACAGAGGTCGGACAGGAACGTATGAAGGTCATGACGGAAACGGAGGATGGATTCGAGGTATCTCGTCGGGACCTCGATCTCCGGGGTCCGGGTGATTTCTTTGGTACCAAACAGAGCGGATTGCCCGAGTTCCGTCTTGCTGATATGGTTGCCGATTTTGCTGTGCTGGAACAAGCCCGAGATGATGTATCCCAGTTGATTGCGGAAGTAAATTTCTGGACATCTGTGGACTACGCACCTTTGCGTGATTTCCTACAGCAACAGCAAGTATTTAAGGGTGATCTGATTGACTAAAGCTTGCTTTGATAGCTGGTTTTTCATATTACCTTTGTAAAAATAGACAAGTGTACAAGCCCTCCCGACATATGAATAAGAAGTGAGTTCATTCTTTGGGAGGTGCTATACGTTTTGGGTTATCAACAATATGGAATTAGTCCGCAACTGGTGGAGCGGATCAAACTAAAGATGAAAAACCCCGCTGTCAAAGAACGTATCAAAAAGTTGATTGATGGCGTGACCAAGTCTGATCTGCAAGATAAGGCCAAAGTCAGAAGGCTGGTCAAGTCTTCAGCAGTCATTATGAACGAGAATTTCTCTGCGGCGCAGGAGGAGCAGTTTGTTGCGTTTGTACTCGCGCAGAAGATTGATCCGAACAATACGTTTCATTTGATTAAGCTGTGGGGGATGTTTAGGTAGGGATTCGATGTAATGTTGGGTGGGGTAAAATGAACTACAGGGTGTTACACGTGGCCACTACGAGTGCAGTACCATCTTCCGATCGCTGTTATCCCCGGATTTTTTGATCCCCTTTTCTAAAGGGTAAAATCCGGGGATAAAGGCGCACGCTTCGCTTCTTCAGATTGGTTCTGCACTCTCCGTTACTATGTAGCTGGAGTTCATTTTATAAAACCAAATTACATGAATGATTGTTTGGTAGTTTAGGAAGGGGGGTTCCACAGTCATGTATAACATGATGGAACACCCTTTTTTTGTGGTGGAGAGCAGTTGGGATGATGGAGGTCTTAGTTGGGCATTAAATGGAATGATTATGTAATTTTATCTGTTGCCCTCTTACTTTGATCAGGAAAAGAGCTGGAGATGATTAAAGTTATGATTAGAACTACAATGATAATGCTATTGGAAGGCAATTCTTTCAGGATGTAGTCTTGCACAAGTAAGACCAGGATTGAAATAAATAAAATCATTTGCAGGACAAGTCTTGTTGAGCGATCAGGATCGTTGGATCGTCTGGAGACACCATATAGGATAAGCCATATTAGACTAAAAAGCAGAAGTGGACCTAGGAGTATAATGGCAAGCATGCATTAACACCTTTCTGTAATTAATTTTTGACCAATTGGAATAACATGACAAGTCATTAATTATATCATAGGAATTTCTGTATTTGTTGATTTTATGGAAATATGAGGTGATGATTGATCTTCACATATTCCCTTTTTTGATTGTCACAGGATGTACTTTGCTTTCCTCCAGGGGGAGCGGTAAACTGTTGCATACAAGTTAGTTGTGTGAATCAGAGTTAATTTATAGATGTTGTGGCGGATTGGCATTACAATGAGACATGCCTTTTATTTTCAGACAGATGTGGAGGAAGTACGATTGGAGATGTTTACGATGCTGCTTGGTTTATTTGAACGGGCGGCGCTGTTGATTATATTTTTATTCTTTCTGTCGAGGGTGCCCAGATTCAGGCAGATTCTGCAAAAGGGGAAATTAAGGTGGCAGGAGTCTATTGCGGTTACCTTGTTATTCTGTGCTTTTGCCATCTTCGGAACGTATACGGGCATTAATGTGGAAGGTTCACTGGTGAATGTCCGCATTATAGCGGTGCTATCGGGTGGTATTTTGTTCGGGGCGCCTGTGGGTATTATTACGGGGATTGTGTCAGGTGTACATCGGTATTTGATCGATATGGATGGTGTCACAGCTATACCTTGTCTAATCACGAGTATCCTGGCGGGTCTGGTATCTGGATATATACATAAGTACACGCCCAAGCCTAAGCGATGGATCATCGGTATTGGAGCAGGTATGATCTGTGAAGCGCTCACGATGTTACTGATCCTGCTATTTTCCTATCCCGATCCATTGGGTGCAGATATTGTTTCGAAGATTGCGCTGCCTATGATTCTGGGTGAAGTCAACATAGGGCTGATTGTGCTCCTGGTGCAGAGTGTTGAAGGGGAAAAGGAAATGATTGCAGCTCGTCAGGCGAAGCTCGCCCTAGAGATTGCTAACAAAACCTTGCCGTACTTCCGTTCCATTGACGAGGATTCTCTGCGCAAAATCTGCCGTATTATTCAGGAGGATATTCAGGCAGATGCCGTTGCGATTACGGATACCCGGAATGTACTGGCATATGTAGGATTTGGTGAGGAACGATATCATATTGGCAATGAAATTATAAGTGAGATGACCAAGAAGACGATCTCCAGCGGGGAGATTACAATCAGTAATGATGTCATTGATGAGAAAACACCGGATATCCACTCGCTGTTAATCATTCCGCTTAAAGAACGAGGAGAAATTACAGGTGCGCTCAAAATCTATTATCGCAAAGCCTATAAAATTACGTATCCTTTGCAAACGATGGCTGTAGGTCTGTCGCAGATTATCTCGACCCAGATGGAGGTATCGCGGGTAGAGGAGATCAAGGCTGCTGCCAACAAAGCGGAGCTGCGTGCATTACAGACAACCATTCACCCTCATTTTCTGTTTAATGCGCTAAATGCGATTGCTTCATCCATCCGAACCAAACCGGATCGTGCTAGGGAGCTGATTGTGAATCTATCCGGGTACATGCGGTACAATCTGGAACTGTCGGATGAGTTAATTGATATTCATAAGGAACTGGAGCAGGTCCGTAATTATGTAGAGATTGAGAAAGCCCGCTTTGGCAGCCGACTGAATGTAATCTATGAGATTGATGAGGTCGCGGTGCATATTCCGAGTCTTGTCATCCAGCCGCTCGTCGAAAATGCCATTATTCATGGCATTCTCAAGGTGAAAGGACCGGGTACTGTTCGAATTCGGGTACAGGATTATCCGGAGTTTGTTCGCATTAGTGTCAGCGATACAGGGGCAGGGATCAGTGCAGATATTATTGAACGGGTCTACCATGACCGTATGCCTGGTAACCAGATCGGGCTGTATAATGTGCATCGCCGGGTCAAGCTTATTTACGGACAAGGTGTAACCATTACCAGGCTGGAACAAGGAACCGATATTTTATTTGATGTGCCCAAAGGAGATGTCGTAACAAGGTGATGATGGATCGATGAGAGCTCTTATTGTGGAAGACGAGATTCTGGCAAGCGAGGAATTGAATTACTTAATCCAGGAACATAGCCAGATTGAGGTGGTGGATCGCCTTGAAGACGGGCTGGATGTACTGAAATTTTTGCAGGAACAAGAAGTGGATGTCATTTTCCTCGATATCAATATTCCCTCGCTGGACGGCATGATGCTGGCCCATCATATTGGGAAATTTGCAACAAAACCCTATATTGTTTTTACTACGGCATACAAGGAACATGCAGCAGAAGCCTTTGAGTTGGAGGCATTTGATTATATTTTGAAGCCTTATGACGAGAAGAGAATCGCTGCGATGCTCCATAAGCTGGAGATAGCATTCAAACGTGATCATGCGCCAGTGGAGCAATATGTTGAGGATGAACCAGCCCCTATGGAGGACGGATCTGCTGCGCACGGTGAACTGGTACGAGATACGAATTCCCATACCAACAGAAGAATTAATCTGCTGCGGAATGACAATATTATTGTTACGGATACGGCAGATATCTACTATGCGGAAGCGCAAGAGAAAGTGACGAAGGTATATACCAAAAATGGGGAGTTCACCATGCCAGTGAGCATATCGGATTTTCATAGCCGTCTGCCACAGGATACGTTCTTTCGCTGCCACCGTTCGTACGTTGTAAATCTGTCGCAAATCCGTGAAATCGTACCTTGGTTCAACAATACGTACCTGCTTCGCCTGCGCGATCTGGAAGCTGAAGTGCCCGTGAGTCGCGGGAAGGTCAAAGAGTTCAGGCAACTCATGCGCATCTAGAAGCATTTCATTCCGCATCTGATGCAACTCATGCTCAAAACGGTGTAATGAATCCCCTTTCATGTATGATTACCTTGTGAACGCATTCATGTATATGACATCGGCAAAGGGGAGATCACGATGAAAGCAGCTATTTCATCCGCTTCATCAGCACCTACATCAACAATTACACCTACAAAAATGAACCGCTGGCTTATTGTTTTGGGGACTATCATTGTACAAATGGGTCTTGGAACCATCTATACGTGGAGTTTATTCAATCAACCGCTGTCTGATCGTTTCGGATGGGACGTCAGCTCGGTCGCGATAACTTTTTCAATTACCAGTTTTGCTTTGGCATTTGCCACATTGTTTGCAGGACGGTTGCAGGAACGTTGGGGTCTTCAGCGCCTGATCCGTGTGGCCGGGGTTGTGCTTGGGCTGGGTCTTATTCTGAGTTCCCAAGTATCTTCATTAACTCTACTGTACATTTTGGCTGGATTTGTCGTTGGTTTTGCAGATGGTACGGCGTATATTACGTCGTTGTCCAATCTGATCAAGTGGTTCCCGGAACGTAAAGGTCTGATCTCGGGGATCTCAGTCGGAGCTTTTGGTACCGGTAGTTTATTGTTCAAATATGTGAATTCGGCATTGATCGGGGCCGTTGGTCCTGCTCAGGCATTTATGTACTGGGGCATTATTGTTCTGGTTCTGGTGGTTGCCGGATCATTCCTGATCCGTGAAGCGGTTGTTCGTGAACAGGCTCCGGCAAGCAAGAATGGCCCGAAACAAGTGGTGGCGCGTCAGGACTACACGGTGAAAGAGATGCTGCGTACAAAAGAAGCGTACATGTTGTTCGTTATTTTCTTCACAGCGTGTATGAGCGGTCTGTATCTGATCGGTATTGTCAAAGACATCGGTGTACAGCTTGCAGGTCTAGATGTAGCTACAGCTGCCAACGCAGTGGCCATGGTTGCGATCTTTAACACGGCAGGACGTATTATTCTCGGTGCGCTGTCGGACAAAGTAGGACGAATGAAAGTCATCGCTGGTGCGCTGCTGGTGACAGCTGTAGCTGTCATGACACTTAGTCTGGTTCCATTGACCTTCGGGATCTTCTTCGCCTGTGTGGCGGCCGTTGCATTCTGCTTCGGCGGTAACATTACGGTATTCCCGGCGATTGTGGCTGATTACTTCGGACTGAAAAATCAGAGCAAAAACTATGGCGTGATCTATCAGGGCTTTGGATTTGGTGCTTTGGCAGGATCATTCATCAGCGCCCTGCTGGGCGGGTTCCATCTAACCTTCATCGTGATTGCCGTACTCTGTGCAGTCTCCCTGTTGCTCGCACTGATCATTACCCCTCCAGGTCAAGGTCGTCGTGAACGTCAACGTGAAAAACAGATGAACCTTAAGCCTTCATCACGGGCAAGCTAATAGCACGCTTTGGAAGCACCGAACAGAGAATATTTCTTCATCTTAAAAAGCAAATTAAAAACAAAGTAAACAAAGCGGTCTCCAGATGAGGCCGCTTTTTGGTATCTATTGTTGCCAAATTGCTGGTCAGACTGTTGGCCTTTTGGACCATCTGGCTGCCTGCAAGTGGGGTGCCTTGTGTGCATTCCATCATTCGCTTCTGTTATACTCTAGGTGAATTCAACAACACCAAGACCAAGTTATGTACCCCAGAGGAGGCATATCATGAAATTCATTAAATACACACAACCTGATTTTGACGATTATTACGCATTGGTTTCCAATACGGAAGTGATGAAACAGATTACAGAACGGGCAATACCGGAGCAAGAGGCGAGAACGCAATTCGAATCCATGCTGGAGTTTAATGAACGTTCCACATGTGGACATTACCGAGTATTCAGTGAAGAAGGTGCGGGAGTAGCCTATGCCAAACTGATTCCAGATCAGAAAGACCCGAATCGGGCTGAAATAGGTTATATGATTCTGCCCGAACATTGGGGCCAAGGCCAAGGCACATCCATTGCGTCACGGTTGATTATCCAGGCACAGGCCGCAGGGATTGGATCGCTCTATGCTGTTATCGATCCGTCTAACGTCGCTTCCCGCCAGATTTTAACCAGACAGAACTTTGTATCCACCTGGACAGGCGATTATGATGGTCTTCCTGGTGAGATTTTGGAGTTAGATCTTCAAATGAAGCGGTAAAGTAACTGTTCTGCGGGTAATCAGACATATGAGGCATCTTGCATGGGATGGATGGAGCGCATTGCTCATTAATGATATGGGCGCTCACCATGCACATTTCATGCAAGAGGTACATATAGAGATGTGGAGGAGATGACATATGAGCAATACAACCATGGAGCGTCTGAATGATTTACTGCCGGAGTGGCTGGAGACCAGTCGGTTGCACACAGGGCAAGGTAAAGTCGCTTCTTATATCCCGGAGCTTGTCAAAGCTTCTCAGGATGAGCTGGGTATACATATCATGGACGCCGAAGGCAATCATGTGTCGGCAGGGGATTGCGGTGTGCCATTTACGATGCAAAGTATCTCCAAAGTCTTCACCTTAATTCTGGCCTTAATGGATCATGGAGAAGAAGCAGTCTTCTTTAATGTAGGAAAAGAACCTACAGGCGATGATTACGACTCGATGATCAAGCTTGAACTGGTTGAACCCGGAATTCCGTTCAATCCGTTGATCAATGCCGGCGCGATTACGGTGTCCTCCCTCATTGGAGGAGATTGCAAAGAGGAGAAATCACGGCGCATCCTGGAGTTCTTCCGTAGGCTCGCGCATAATGATCAGTTGGGTTATAACGAGGATGTATTCAAGTCCGAGTCGGAGAGTGGGCACCTGAATCGTTCACTGGCATATTTCTTGAAGCATAATGGTGTGATCAAGGATGACGTGGAAGATGTACTTGCCGTGTATTTCCGTCATTGTTCCATTGAAGTGACCTGTGCGGACTTGGCACGCATGGCACTGGTTCTGGCTTATGATGGAACCGATCCGATTACGGGTGAAGAACTCATCCCTCGTCGGTATGTACAGATTGCGAAAACCTTCATGACGACCTGTGGGATGTATAATGCGTCAGGTGAATTCGCCATTGAAGTTGGCTTGCCCGCCAAAAGTGGGGTTTCCGGTGGGATATTGACTCTGGTACCGGGACAGTTCGGTATTGGAGTGATTGGACCCGCGCTGAATCGCAAAGGTAACAGCCTTGCAGGCGTGCATCTGCTGGAGCGTCTGTCCAAGGAATTCGACTGGAGCTTTTTCTAAAAGTTTTCTAAAAAAAGCCCTACCCTTATATGTAGCCGATGAATCACGTATCCGATATTTTACTTCTTTTGAACGAAGTGAATGGCCTGGGTATGTTTCGTCGGCTGCTTTTGGTATTCATCAGGATGTGTAGGAAGACAGTCCTGAATGTAACGACTAAGGTGCACCTATCATGGAGAATCCACAACACTGGGGTAGGTATAAACGCCCTCAGTCATTGGCTTGGGCCACATTTGTAATAAGGTTCATCTGAATATCCCGGGACCCGTCTTCCATCCGTAGTCTGAGGGTCCGGGCAGGACGGTCCAGCCGAAGCACTTGGCCGGTGTACCGGATATCGTCATGTTCGTGAAACAACGTAATGGTGACTCTATCTCCAAGCATCATCGAGTTGCTGAGCAGACGGGACATTTCTTCCGCGGCCTGAGCATCCAGAGATGGGCGGGTACGAGGAGCAAGTTGTTCCTGATGAAGAATGTAGGCTTCCCGGTGTTCGGGGAGCATCATGCGTGAGGACTCGAAGATACCGTTTTGCTGCAATTTTTTACTCATTTATAATGACCTCCAATTTTATGAGAACGTTCATGGGCTTGCGCGGACGAGCAGAGGGAGGATGCCCGCATAATGGCAGTATCTCCGTACCTGCGCTTGATATCATCTGTCGCACGTTCCAGCTCTCTTTTGCGTTCACGGTCATCGAACCAGGACAGCTGAACTTCAGAATCGGGTACAAGTCCGGTCAGTGACACGCTGATGCGGCGGATGGGTAGTCCGTCCCAATGGCGCAGGAACAGCGCTGCTGCCGCATCGTATACTTCGTCCGTAATGTTGGTGGGTTCATTGACCTTCATCTGACGGGAGAATCCGGTTGGTCGATCATAATCCTGTCCGCGACATGCAACTGAGACCACATGGCCCATAAGTGATTTGTCCCGGGAACGTCGACTGACGAGTTCGGCCAGTTCAAGCAGGACCACTTTGATATCTTCCCACGAGTCATAGTCCCGGGGCAGCGTCATCTGATGTCCAATTCCCTGCTGCTGATTAGCATATGTCCCGGGTTTGACCGGGGAATCATCCATACCGCGAGCGATACGCCATAGTACCTCGCCATTCACACCCCAACGTTCTCTGAGTCGGGACAGTGGGGTCTGGGCCAGATCACCGATCGTATGGACCCCCATCTTGTAGAGATGCTGCGCCATGCGGGAACCGACCATGAACATGTCTCGTACAGGCTTCTTCCAGATGGTTGTTGGCAGGTCTTTGCGGGGCAGCGTGCAGATGCCTCCTGGGACTTTTTTGGCATACAAGTCACAGGCCATCTTGCTAACGACCTTGGTATCACTGATGCCGATCCGAATGTATACACCCGTCTCCTCCATCACCCTGGATTGTATGCTGCGAGCAATCGTCTCGGGGCTGCCGAACAGTTCCAGACTTCCGGTTACATCGAGAAACTGTTCATCAATACTATAGGGCTCTACCAGATCGGTGTAAGACTGAAGGATGCGTGTAATATGAAGGGACACCCGAATGTACTCAGCCATCCGAGGGCGGACAACCACGACATCCGGACATTTGGCGAGTGCTTCGCCTAGTCGTTCTGCTGTCGTAATTCCATAGGACTTGGCGAGTGGACAGGCTGCGAGAATGATACCCGAGCGACGGGCCGGGTCTCCCGCGACTACGAGGGGGAGGTCCTTGTATTCGGGATGTGCAGACTTCTCCACACTGGCGTAGAATGACTGGCAGTCAGCCAGCATGATGACACGTCTGTCTTGGCGGGACATAAGACTTCTCTCCTTATTCGTGATGCGGTACTCTGTTCACCATGGATTATCTTCATTTGAATATCGTTATTTAACATTTAATTTACAGTTTGGAACAAGTGTTCTTGTTTTATAAGCATATCTGACAATTTAAAATGCGGCAACCGGAATTATTTTGCAAATTGGACACAATTGCCCTAAGACCATATTAGAGTCAGAAATTAGGAAATAAGATGTGCTTTTTTACATTTAATGTGAGAGATCCGTGACTTGAGGGTGATGACCGGGCGTTCATTTCGCTTTTTGTAAAAGGGTTATAAATGGGTACAGTCCTATAGAGGGGGACTGATGTCCTTTTTTGGTTTTCTGCACTTTTCAGAAAACCTTGATGTGACGCGGAATATCGCTGATGCGTTATCAGACTATAGTATCAATTTTGTAATCTTTATGGTTAATACTGTAAAAACGTCCGCAACTTTAAAATATAACTCGCGTTTAATGGGGTATGCGTTCTAACGGCAAACGTTGCCTGTACCCGCGTTGCACATAACAATAAAGGTTCCAGAATTGCAAGATCAGCACGGTATCCAAACCATGCGATTCAAGCAGGTATTAGTGTTCGGGAATCAGATGTACCCTGAAGGCTTTCGGGTACCCGTTGATGGCGCTTTTTACGAATCATGGGCAGAATGTTCCATTTCATGTTTGCTTCCATCAGCCTAGTTACAAATGCAGAGTCTTAGCGCTATAGTGAGAACTACACCGCTGACATCTCTACCAAGCGGACATCCGAAGCGGAATGATTCGTAAACTTCATGTTGGACCATTCGATGTTGAAGCAGGATGATATTAGAGAGGTGAGCAATCTAACGACATGAGCAGACAAAGACGAAGACGCTGGTTATTAACGGTGTTGACAGGCGCAGTGGTGGTGACCGGCGGGATATTTGCCGGATGGCACTATATGCAACCTAAGCTTGTTACGTACACAGCGGAGAACGGCACGGAAATGAAATTCAAGACCGATGGAGACCGGTTCATGGAATACGGGCCGGATGGAACGTGGAGGGAGATGTTCGTCAAAGGTGTCAATCTGGGCGCAACATCACCGGGGCATTACCCGGGAGAATTTCCGCTGACCAAAGAGGATTATTTGCGGTGGTTCCAACAGATCGAGGATCTGGGAGCCAATGTTATTCGGGTATACACGGTTCACGAACCGATTTTCTATACCGCATTGGTCGAATATAACCGTGGACGGGAGCAACCGTTATATTTTATACAGGGCATATGGTCACCTGAGGAAGAGTTGATTGAGAAACAGGATGCCTACGCCGCCCATATTGAGCAGACGTTCAAGCAGGAGATTGAAAAAGCCGTATCTGCTGTCTATGGCGATGCGGACATTCCGGCCAAGCAGGGAGAGTCCAGCGGCAAATACAAGACAAATGCAGGGAAATATCTGATGGCCTGGCATGTGGGTACGGAATGGGACCCGGCGATGGTAGACAATACAAACGAGAAACATGCGGACGTGCCGCAGTACAAGGGAGTTCATTTCTCGGCTACGCCAGAAGCATCACCGTTTGAGAACTGGCTCGCAGAGCTGCTGGATCATACGGCGGTACTGGAGAAGCAGTATGGATGGGAGCATCCGATGACCTTCACCAACTGGGTAACGACCGATGTGCTGGATCATCCCGGCGAGCCGCTGTATGAAGAGGATCTCGTCAGTGTGGATGCCCGGCATATTCAGCCGGAGGGGTGGCAGGGAGGTTATTTTGCAGCCTACCATGTGTACCCGTATTACCCGGATCTGTTCCATATTGATAAAACGCTCCAAACCATCAAGGATGAGAATGGCGAGTACAACACGTACAAAAGTTATCTGCGCAAACTCAAAGCCGAGTTTTCCGATATGCCTGTAATGGTTACAGAGTATGGCGTACCTTCTTCTCTTGGTATTTCCCATCTGGGTATGGGAGGCCGGAATCAGGGTGGACATAACGAAGTAGAGCAGGGAGATATTGACGCGTCACTGACGCAGGATATCTATGATGAGGGATATTCGGGAGCCATTGTGTTCATGTGGCAGGATGAATGGTTCAAAAAAACATGGAACACGATGCCACTGGAAATTCCTGCTGATCGACGTGCATATTGGCTGAACGTGCTGACAAACGAGAAGATGTTTGGTCTGCTTGCCATGGACCCGGGTAAACAGGAACAGTTGACCATCGACGGATCACTGGATGACTGGGATGATCTGAAGGATGAAGAAGTTACGACCTGGCAGGGCCAAGTGGACGGCATCCAAGAAATGAAGATGACCCATGATGAAGCTTATCTGTATATTGGGCTGACCTTGGATAAACCTTTTGACCCGGATCAGACGGTGCTGCGAATCGGGACTGATACACTTGCTGGAGGCAGTCAGCCTGACAAGTTACTCCCGGGCCGAACGCTCAGTGATGGTCTTGAGACGGTGATTACACTGGGGCAGGATGAAGAATCTCAGGTGGAGATTGCCAAGGATTATGACTTCAATCAGCGCCTGTACGGCAAGGAAGGATACGACATGCTGCCAGATCAGCAGTCAGACACCGCAGATCCGTTCCAACCATGGAATCTGGCAGTCAGCCTGAGGATGACACCGCCGGATACCCGATCTGCTCATCCATTCATGAATGAAAAGGTCGGAACTTTGAAACGGGGAACGACAGCTCCCGGTCAGTCCGACACGGATTCGTTAACGGCATGGCAGTATAACGGCAATCAGGTGGAGATGCGAATTCCCTGGATGTTACTTGGGTTCGGTGATCCGAGTTCACTGCAAGCGATTGACTATGGACCGCTCAAGAATGGACGTGAGTTCTCCACAGTTGCTGTGGAAGGTGTCACTCTCATTCCATGGTTAACGGACCGCGCCACGAAGAAAGTATCTTGGCCTGGGGGTGAACAGACAACCCTGGATCTGAAGACTTTGCCGGTATATAGCTGGCAGCCTTGGGAGCAGGTGCAGTATAGTGAACGGCTGAAGCTTAGCTACGAAAAAATGAAGAAGAGCTACGAGAAAATTCCTAGTTTTCAGATCGAATAAATGAGTATAAAGGAGGACCTTTTCACATGTTTCCAAGTTTGGCTTTGGCCTATCTGTTTTTGTACATCTGTATCGCACTTGTTGTTGTAGGCGTCATCGTATTGTTTGCCATGAAAATGTCCCACAACGGCAAACGACGCAAGACGGCGTTCTATGAATTAAAACAGCGCGACTACTTCACTTATCTGCAAACGGCCTTAACCGAGAATAGCCCGCTGAGATTGCCACCAGGCAAGCTGGCTCCGCTAGAACGCAGAGTTATTCAGGACAGGCTGATTGAATGGATCGACCAGTTCAAGGGTGAATATCGGGACAAGTTAATTGCACTATGCCGTGAAGCAGGATTTGTAGAGCATGATCTGAAGGAATTAGGCCGTCTGCGTTACGGTCGCCAGATTGATGCGGCTTATCGCTTGGGTGGCATGCGTTGTCCAGAAGCTGTTCCCGGCTTGATGGAATTGCTGAAGGATGAGAAGCCGGGGCCGATGGCCATTATGATTGGTCGCTCCATCGCAAGATGTACAACCCGGCAAGGGGAACTAAAAGACATGCTGGCGTTGCTGTTGAACAAAGGCAAGTCCATTCACCATCTTGCAGCAGATATTCTGCTTGAAACCAGTCTGGATACCAGCAGAATTCTAATCGAATTGCTGGAAGATCGGAATCCGGATTTTGTCAAAGTCGGACTCGTTGCGATGTGGGGACAGGCTGTGCCTGAAGTCATGCCTGCACTGGACAGACTTGTAGGAGCCGAACATCAGGATGTACGTGCCGAGGCGGTGAAGCTGTATCTTAGCGCAAGTCCGGCACTGCGGGATGAGACGATTCTGAAGCTGATTCAGGACACTGACCCGGAAGTTCGTGCCGAAGTGGTGCAAGCACTCGGTTCGAAGCATGCATCGGGTAGCATTCCACTGCTGCGCAAAGCGCTGCGGGATGAAGACTGGAGAGTTCGTTATAACAGTGCGGAGAGTCTGAGTAAGCTTGGCGAACCGGGATTTGAAGCGCTGTGTCAGGCTGCGTTACAAGGAACAGGTGCTGAACGCGAGATTGCGATGCAGCAGATCGAGAGTACAATGCAGCACACGAGAACCGATGACAGAGCTGTAGAGCAGATGATTGCTCATAACAAAAAAAGACTGCTGTACGATCGTTATTTTGGGCCTGTACGAGAGAACAGAACCAGCAAGAAACGCACAGGTGTCGCTACGGTAGGAGGGGATTACACTGCTTAGGGATCTATTATTAATCTACGGCATGGTCGCAATCTACTATGTTGTTTTCGTCAATACGCTCTATTTTTCCATCCTGGCCTTATCGTTCCGTAACATCTGGACGATCTTCCGCCGGTCGCATTATTCCAAATATAATACGTTGTCAGGATCGGAACTGGTACCTTCGGTTTCTCTGCTGGTACCGGCATACAACGAGGAACTGACGATTATTGAAAATGTGAACTGTCTGATGACGCTGAATTATCCAACGTATGAAGTAATCGTCGTTAATGACGGTTCCAGTGATGCCACACTGAAGATTTTGCTGGATGAATACCGCCTGAAGCCGGTACCCAATACGAAGATTCGGGGCAAGATCGCCTGTCAGAAAATTCGCGGGATTTACCATAATCCGGAGTTCCCTGATCTGTATGTCATTGACAAGGAAAATGGCGGGAAGGCAGATTCCCTCAATGCAGGAATCAACTTGTCTCATTATCCGCTGATCTCTTCCATCGATGCCGATTCGTTGCTGGAGAAGGATGCCCTGATCCGCATGGCACGCATGTATATGGAGAATCCGGAAGAGACAGTGGCCATTGGGGGAGATGTACGAATCGCCAATGGCTGCAAAATCGAAAACGGGGCAGTGCAAGATGTATCGCTGCCGCGCAAAATCTGGCCCATGTTCCAGTCGATTGAATATCTCAAAGCCTTCCTGGGCGGACGGATTGGCTGGAGTCATATGAACGGTCTGATTATTGTCTCTGGTGCTTTCGGCATGTTCCGTAAGGATGCTGTAATTGCCGTTGGCGGATACCGGGATGGTTATCCCGGGGAAGACATGAACATCATTATCAAGCTTCACCGTTATATGCTGGAAAATAAATTGAAGTACCGCGTTGCCTTTTGCCCTGAGGCGGTGTGCTGGACACAGGCTCCCGATTCCTACCGGATTCTGTCCAGTCAGCGCAAGCGCTGGGGCCGCGGGAATCTGAAGAACATGCTGGAGAATCGAGGCATGCTGTTCAATCCCAAATACAAAGTGATGGGTATGGTAACGATGCCGTATAACGTCATTTTTGAAGCACTGAACCCGTATTTCCGAATTACCGGACTGCTAGCTCTCGCTGGATACGTCCTTCTGGATATGACCCAGTGGCCAATCCTGCTTCTGTTCGGACTATTGAACTTCGTGAGTGGTTATCTGCTGAGTGTAGGCGCACTTGTCCTGGAGGAGATTGCTTTCAAGCGGTACAACAAACTCTCCGATCTGGTCAAAATGCTGGTCTACTCTGCGCTGAAATTCGTGGGTTATCATCAGCTGGGCGTACTGTGGAGATTGCAGGGACATGTGCAGTTTCTGCAAAACAACAACTCATGGGGGACCATGACACGTCAAAGCTGGTCCGAGGATGAGAAGAAAACAAGCGAAGCCGCTTAATTACAGAGATCATGGTAATACAGTAACAGCAATATAGATGTTCAACTATATTTTTACACGATAACGGAGAGGACAGAAATAACCTGATGAAGCGAAGCGTGCGCCTAAAAGCTTTCTGAAAGAAAGCTGCATCGAAAGCATACGCTATCCCCGGATTTCCCCTTGTTAAAAGGAATCAAAAAATCTGGGGATAACAGCGATCAAAAGGTTGTTCTGTCATTGGAGTGTCAGTGTAAATAACATTTTGAACATGTATAGATAATCGAGGAGAAGGGTGGAAAAGAACATGCCAAATACGGCGACATTGCAGCGTGAGGCTGCCGTTAATGTGTACCGAAGTGTAGAACAGGGATTAAAGGAAACGGGTGCCGAAACATGCGGCTTAATGTTCATCCATTGTGCAGGACACGCTCAACCTGAGCAGCAGGTCAGGACACATCTGGAACAGACGAGCGAGTCTGCCTTCCAGGTGTGGAAGGATGGGGCGACACAGGCGATTGCCGTCCTGCTGCCGGGGTTGTCACTGGATGAGGTTCACTATAAAGGACTTCGGATCAAGCATGAGCTTCAAGAGACCGTACCTGGTGCCGATCCACAGATCACACTGGCCAGTTTTGCAGAGGGTGAGCGTCCTTCGAAAGCAACCATTCAGCATATGGCTGAATCCTCGAAGCTCGTAGATTCGTCGGAGATTCATATCTACACGCTGGACAATACAGCGGACGAGCCGGAACGCATTTTGATTGTGGACAACGATCCTACGGTACGGGAATTCCTGCAGTTGCGTTTGAAAATGCAGGGATACGAAACCTATGAGGCTGTAGATGGACTGGCTGCACTGGACTTGATCGAGAAAGTCACACCGGACTTGGTGCTCACCGAACTGAATCTGTATGGCATCGACGGTCTGCCGTTCATTCATCATATTCAGAAGCTGGAGATGGAGCAACCGCCCAAAATTGTCGTGTTGACCGAGCAACGTGTTGAGCAAACGATCAGTCAATGCTTCCGCAGCGGGGTCGATGATTACATGACCAAACCGTTCTCGCCCGTAGAGCTGGATGCCCGAATCAGACGCTGCCTGCATTAGAAGATAAAAAAGAGCAACAGACAGACAACCATCTATTTACATGGATTTGAAGCACCATCAAATACACTACCCGGAGGGAATATCATGGAGAATCAACAATTCCACACATTACTGAATGCGATTGAAAATAAAGAAGCTGTACTCGGCGTTGTCGGGCTCGGTTACGTAGGACTTCCACTTGCCGTGGAAATGGTCAATCAAGGTTTCACGGTAATCGGAATTGATCTGGATGCGTCCAAAGTAGAGAGTATCTATCAAGGGGATTCCTATATTCACGATATTTCGTCCGATGAGTTGAAAAAAGTAATGCAAAGCGGTCGCTTCCAGCCAACGACAGATTACAGCATGCTGCGCGTCATTGACGCACTCAGCATCTGTGTACCGACACCGCTCAGTGAGAATCAGGACCCGGACACATCTTACATCGAGACGGTTGTAGATCAGATCAAACTGCATATGAAACCAGGCATGCTGATTACGTTGGAGAGCACCACGTATCCAGGTACCACCGAGGAACTGATCCAGGATGAGTTGGATAAAATTGGACATGAAGCAGGCAAAGACTACTTCCTGTGCTTCTCGCCTGAGCGTGTAGACCCGTCCAACGGACGTTTTACAACATTCAATACACCGAAAGTGATCGGGGGCACAACCGAAGCTTGCCTGAAACTTGGAACCGCACTGTATGGCAAGTATGTAGAGACCGTAGTACCGGTATCTTCGCCAAAAGTGGCTGAAATGTCCAAACTGCTGGAGAACACATTCCGCAGTGTAAACATTGCCTTTGTGAATGAAATGGCGATGATGTGCGACCGCATGGGCATCGATATCTGGGAAGTAATTGATGCAGCAGCAACGAAACCATTTGGTTTCATGCCATTTTATCCAGGGCCAGGGATCGGTGGACACTGCATCCCGCTTGATCCGATGTACCTGTCGTGGAAAGCCAAAGGTTTCCGTTTCTATAGCAAATTTATAGAACTGGCGCAATCGACCAATGACAACATGCCATATTATGTGTTGAACAAAACGTCAATGATTCTGAACGAATACGCGAAATCTGTACGTAAATCCAATATCCTGCTGCTCGGTATGTCATACAAACCGAATATTGCCGACCTGCGTGAATCACCAGGACTGGAAGTATATGAACTGTTCAAGGAAAGTGGAGCCAACGTAAGCTACTATGATCCACACGCGGATTCCTTTAAGGACAAGCATGGGGAGACGGTACACAGCGAAGCGTTCAATCTGGAACAGTTCAAGAAATACGATTGCATCGTGTTGATCACCAACCACAGCGATTTGCCTTACTTCGATATTGCCGAGATGGGTGTGCCGATTCTGGATACACGTAATGCATTCCGTTCGTACACACATCCGCACATCTACAAAATTGGTCACTCGGTTCAGCATCCTGTGTTTGAACCAAGTGAAGCGTTGCTCGTCTGAGGGAATATATGAGGCAACGGGGCAAGCTGGTGGGGATGGCGAAATGGGCCATTCTGGCTGTGGTGTTGTGCCTGCTGCTTCTGTCTTGGATGTTTAAATGGTTCTCCACCGAGGAACACAAAGCGACCTGGCTGTGGGACGCGTCTATTATTGCAGAACAGACACCTGAGATTATTGCTTTCTCGAAAGAACAGGGCGTGGATACCATCTTCCTGCAAATCCAGGATGAGGTGCCTGATGCAACATACCGCAAGTTCATTGCGGCTGCAGGGCAGGCTGAGATTGAAGTGCATGGACTGAACGGTCATGCAGACTGGGCCTATGAGCAGAAGCGGGATGAAGGACTTGCTTTTATCGAGCGAGTGAGAGCCTACAATGCAGCTTCTGCCAAAAATGAACGTTTCCAAGGTATTCAACTCGATGTGGAGCCGTATCAGCTGAAACGCTGGGAGGACGAAGAGAGCAGCGTCATTGCGGAGTGGAGCGACAACATGAAGGCTTGGACGAAAGCGGGAGAGGCCGCGGGATTGTACATGAGCGCTGCCATTCCGTTCTGGCTTGATGCCCGTCAGTCGGCGGAAGGTGAGGGTACATTCAGTCGCTGGGTTATCTCCCACTTCGATGCAGTGGCGATTATGGCTTATCGGGATAGCGGGCAGCAGATGTATGATCTGTCCAAGGAAGAACTGGACGAAGCGGATGATCTCGGCAAAAAAGTCTGGATTGGCGCAGAACTTGCGGATACACACGAAGGGGATCACCTGACCTTTTTCCGTAAACCCGTTAGCAACATGAATGAAGAAATGGCCAAGGTGTTCGATCTCGGTTCTTCCCATTCCTCTTTTGCAGGTGTGGCTGTGCATCATTATGAAGCATGGTATGCGAAGGAGAATGGTATTCCACTTGCGCGTAAGGATGAGAAAAAGGAATAGCGTTACGTCAGTGAAAAGTCCCTGATTCCTGCATGATACTTGAATCAAACTATAGTATAGAAAGAAGGCAAGTCCCAGGTAGATGGGGCTTGCCTTTTTTGGTGATGGATTAAGCAATGGGTTTTGCAGCACTATGATGTACAAGAGTGCTGCAAAATCCACTGTAATTCTCATCTAACAAGGCTGTTTCGATTTTATGGAAAGCTTCTTCGAAGTCCTTTTGTGCAAGTTGTTCGGTAAAGGGGACATTGTACACAAGCGCATACAAGGCGTGGTACACGTGGCTTAATTTTATAGGTTGGGGAGCGGAAGGTCGCTCCCTTACTGTTTCGTGTTTTCTGTGGTCCGATAGCGATTGGGTGGCAGTCCCACCTGCTTTTTGAACGCTTTGGAGAAGGAGAACAAGTCCGGGTAACCCACGGAATGAGCCACTTCAGTTAAACTTAGCGGCGTCTGCACGAGTAGACGTTTGGCTTGATTCATTTTTAATTGCTGGATGTATTGTACGGGAGACAGACCATAGGCTTTGCGGAACTGTTTGGCAAAATGGGTTCGATCCACACCCGCATGAGCGGACACACCTTCCACGGAGATGCCACCTGCAAAATGAATATCCATGTATTCCTTGCCTTTCTGGAGCCAAGGTGTGGCTGAATCCGGTTGCAACCCTTTGGTGGCCGGTGAACGGGCTATCCGGTCAAAGAGGCTTAGAAACCGGGTGAGTCGCCCCAAATCGCTCGCTCCATCCTGTGGTTTACGAACATCCTCCATGAACGAGCGCATGGCGCTTGCAGTCTCCGGCGTCAGTACACCTGAACGATACGGTGAGTCCGGAGTAAGTCCAATACGAGACAACAGTTCGGTTGCGTATGCACCGTCAAATGCAATAAATATTTTCTGTAACGTATGCTCCGGGTCTGTCCAGTACTCATGCGTAACATGGGGAAACAGACAGAAGGCATCCCTGGCACGAAGGGAATGACGCTGTCCGTTCTGTATAAATGTACCTTCTCCCTCCAGCACAAATAACAAATAATGATAAGGTGTGGTGCGAGGCCCAATATGATAGTTGGTCTTGGCTATATTACGGCCGATGCGAATCGGCCAGGCGCCCCCGGCTTTCTCAAATTCAGATGGAGTGAAGAATATAATATCCAAAAATTCGTGGTGGTCCTCCTTCATGCGTTCAATCTCGGTCATCAGGAACACCTCTTTAGTATATAAGTATCGTTTGTACTTTCTAAAAGTTTCGCTTATAACCTATTATACAGGTGGGTTTTGTACATATTCAAGATCAGCAAGACCTAAATCTGAGAAAAGACCACAAAATGACAAAATAAAATTGCCGCGAAATGACATTGATCACAGACAAATCAATTGATATGATGTCCATACCTATTAAACCAAGTTAATTAATCGGCATTTGATTTTGAATATGCCTAATAAATCAATTTAAAGAATGACACGACAACGGAGGGGACAGAAAGGACCTGAAGAAGCGAAGCGGGCGCCTTTGTCACCGGATTTCCCCATGAAAGGGGAATAAGAAGAAATCTGGGGACAAGAGTGCTCGAAAGGTTTTCTGTACCCGAAGTGCTTGAGTGAAACATTTTTAGAGCAATTTATCATAGAAGGGATTGACTTTTGTGAGCGAACAGGAAGATATGAAGTTTGGATGGTTTTTGCCTACAGCAGGAGATGGGAAGTATGTGGGGGTTGCCCCAGAGCGGGAGCCGAGTCTGGATTATCTGATCGATGTGGCACAGACGGCGGAGAAAGCAGGATTCGAATTTGTACTGATTCCGACAGGGGGAGCCTGTCTGGACGCATGGGTGGTTGGATCGGCAGTAATGAGTCACACGAAGACATTGCGTCCCCTTGTCGCCATTCGCCCGGGTTTGGTTACACCCGTACTCACTGCACGCATGGGAGCGGCATTGGATCAGCTATCTAGTGGTCGCGCCATGATCAATGTAGTGACAGGCAGTTCGGTTCGGGATCTGGAGGAACTGGGAGATCCACTCGCACATGCGCATGATGAACGGTATGTTCGCGCGAGTGAGTATATGGAAGTGATGAAGCGTTCATGGACGCAATCGACGGGACTGAATCTGACGGAGTTTGCCGGAAGTGGCACACAATCAGGAGCTGATGCATCCAGTGATCCCAATCCTGAATTCAATGGCCAGTATTATAATTTCAAAGGGCCGGTAGGCATGCCGGAGACGGTACAAAATCCGTATCCACCATTCTATCTGGGAGGAAGTTCACCGATTGCCAAGAAGGTCGCAGTGGAACATGCGGATACGTTCCTCATGTGGGGCGAGCCTCATGACTGGATCCAGGAGCAGATTGAAGAGATTGAGGTCATTCGTCAGCAGGTGAAAGAGGAGACTGGGCAAGATCGTCAGCTCCGTTACGGCATGCGTGCTCAGGTCCTCATTCGGGATACCGAAGAAGAAGCCTGGGCAGCAGCGTGGGAGATTATTAGCAAAGTACCACCAGAAGCGATCGAGAAAGCCAAAGCCGCTTTTGCCGAGACGGATGCAACCAACCAACGCAGACAGAACGAGTTACGGGAACTGTCCGAGAAGCAGCAGTTTGTCGTAGGTCCCAACCTGTGGACAGGCTTGTCCGTTGTGCGTTCTGGCGGTGCAATCCTCATTGTAGGTACAGCGGAACAAGTCGCAGAACGTCTGATGGAATATGGAGATCTGGGCGTTACGACGTTCATTCTGTCCGGTTATCCGCATCTGGAAGAGGCCGAAATTTTCGGCCGGACCGTGATGCCGATCATTCGCGAAAAATGGAAAACAAGACAGAAGCAGCATCAAGTTACTACTAACTAAGTTATTACCAATCTAAGTAATTGCCCCTTTTTTTACACTTTAACGAAGAGAGCAGAACCGATCTGAAGAAGCGGAGCTAAGAGCTTTCTGAAAGAAAGCTACTTCGTAAGCATAATCTCGCCTTTATCCCCGAATTTTAACCGTTGAAAGAGTGATTCAAAAAATCCGGGGATAACAGCGATCGGAAGATGGTACTGCACTCGGAGTGCGCCGTGTAGAAACTTTCGTGCAACTTACATTAATCACCCTCAGGAGGTCGTCTTTCATGAAAAAAAATAAAAAAATGATCCTGCCGCTCGTCAGTATGCTGGTGATGTCCATCCTGTTGTCAGCTTGCGGTGGCGGGGATAACGCGGCATCTGGAGAGAACGGCTCCTCAGGTTCAGGCAAGGTAACGATCAGCTTTATGCACTGGCGCGGAGAGGATTCCGAAGCACTCAACAAGACCATTGACGCATTTGAAAAAGAAAATCCGAACATCAACGTGGAGATGCAGACGCTTCCCTCCGATCAATATCAGTCCACTGTACAATCCAAAATCAGTGACGGTTCGGTAGGGGATGTATTTGCTTCCTTCCCGGGTGCACAATTCGAAGCCTTCACCAAGGCGGGATTGTTCACAGACCTGAGTGGGTCATCGTTCCTGTCGGCTTACAATCCGAAGCTGATTGAAGCAGGACAGCACGATGGCAAGCAATATGCCATCCCGTATCAACTCGTATATAACGATCCCATCTATAATGTGAAACTGTTTGAAAAATACGGCTTGACGCCACCAACCAATTGGGAAGGCTTCCTGGCCCTTTGCCAGAAGCTGAAAGACAATGGCATCATTCCGATTGCCTTTGCTGGAGCGGACATTGGCCCAGGGCAATTCATGAATACGATGGTGATGAACAACGCACCAAGTGACGACATTTTTACCAAAGTAGAAGCGGGCGAAGCTAAACTCACAGATGAGTTCTGGGTGAAAACGTTGACTCAAATCAAGGAACTGAACGATAAGGGTTACTTCCAGCAGGATGCACTGGGTACCAAAGACCCTGCGGCAGGCGCACTGTTTATTCAAGAAAAAGCAGCCATGCTGGCAAGTGGATCATATCAACTCGCTCAGAACAAACAGCAAAACCCGAATCTGGAGCAAAAACTGCTTGCACCAATTACAGTAAGTGCCGATCAGGCGAAATATGAAGGGGTGCATACCACTACTTTCATGCTCGCGGTGAATAGCAAATCAAAACATCCGGAAGAAGCGAAGAAGTTCCTTGAATTTTTGAGCAATCCCGATGTAGCAAGTGACTACGCCAACCAGACGGGACAGAATGTAACGGTGAATGATGTGAAGTACGATACGCCTGAGCTTCAGGTAGCCGGAGAATGGGCAAGCAAAAAGACCGTGTTCCAGCCACGGTTCACCATCCTGAACGGAGATAATCAAAAAGCTGTAACCAACTCCATTCAGGCTGTGCTGAGCGGCACTTCTCCAGAAGAAGCAGCACAGCAGGCACAAGCGATCATTGATCAGCATATCGGGAAATAAACGATGAAGAATCGTATTCAGCTATCCCTGTTTTTGATCCCCGGGTTGCTGCTGTACGTGGCACTGTTCGTATTTCCTACATTGACGGGGCTGTTCTACTCCTTTACGGATTGGGACGGGGTATCCCCGTCGTATGCATTTGTAGGGCTGGATAATTACAAGGACAGTCTCAGCAGCATCGTATTCCGCAAAGCCTTTGGTAATAACGTAGAGTTCATGTTAACGGTAGTTATAGCACAAACCTTTATCTCACTTGTCCTGGCCCTGCTCCTGGTACGCAATACCAAGACACGCATTGTGCTTCGGGCATTATATTTCCTGCCTGCGATTCTGTCCTCCGTATCGGTCGGATTGATCTGGGCGTTCATGTATGATCCATCCATTGGATTGATCAACTATGGACTGAATGAAGCGGGCATGAGCAGCATCGCCCGTAACTGGATTGGAGATCCCAAGATCGCCATCTATTCCATCGCTGCGGTCCAAGTCTGGGCACATGCCGGACAGATGATGATCGTATTCATCGCGGGTCTGCAAGGCATCCCGGCAGAATTATATGAGGCGGCTCGTATGGACGGCGGCAGCAAATGGCAGGTATTCCGTACCGTGACTTGGCCACTGCTGGCACCTTCGGCAACGATTGTTGTGGCCTATACGACCATTCAGTCGTTCAAGGCATTTGACCTCATTTTCACCATGACGGACGGAGGCCCGAACTACGCAACTGAAATTTTGACCACATATATCTATCATACCGCCTTTGGCAGCTATTCATTTGGTCTGGCTTCTGCCGGTTCGATGATCTTCCTGGTGTTACTCGCGCTCTTGACGCTGTTGCAGTTCAAGGCACTTCGTGCCGACCGGGTAAGCTATTGAAGATTGGACGTGTGTTCGTGAGTATGTGAGCCGTGACTGAATGAGATGTAGAAGTATTTGTCGTAACCGTTCCATCCGAACGGCGAACCTGAACGGCACCGAAGTTGACCTAATAGACTTAAAAAAGAAGGGAGGGAGTTTATATGGTTTTAAAATGGTTCAATCGACTGATCCTGTTGGTGTACGCGCTGCTGATTCTTGTTCCGCTGTATTTTGTATTTGTATCTTCGTTCAAAACAAGCAGCAACTTCTTCACCAGTCCATTCAGCTGGCCGGACCCGTTCACGTGGGATAACGTCATTGGCATGTTCCGCAATCAGCCGATGTGGCAATACTTCGGGAACAGTCTGGTCGTAACGCTCGGTACGGTTGCGATTGAGTTAGTACTGAGCAGCATGATTGCTTACGCCATTGTCCGCTGGGGCGGCAGCGTAGGCAAAATCGTATTTGCGCTGTTCGTGGCAGGCCTAATTGTTCCTTCCCAGGTGAGCATGCTGCCAATCTATTCCCTCACGCGGACGCTTGGATGGTCGGACAGTCTGACGGGCCTGATTGTCGTATCCGCCGCAATGCTGATGCCTGTTTCTGTGTTCATGCTGACAGGCTTCATGCGTATGCTCAATTCGGAGATTCTGGAAGCGGGCAGTATGGATGGAGCAAACGAATGGAGGCTCTATACCCGGATTGCACTGCCACTTGCTGCACCTTCGCTGGCGGCAACAGCGACGTTCCTGCTCGTCATGGTATGGAATGACTTGCTTATTCCGATGCTCATGCTCAGCAGTAAGTCCAAACTGACTTTACCACTCGCACTGATGCAATTCCGTGGGGAGTATGTAACCAACTATCCGATGATGCTCACGGGTGTACTTGTCACTGCTATTCCGATGATTGTGCTGTTCCTGTTACTCCAGCGTTACTTCGTTGCAGGTCTGACAGCGGGTTCACTCAAGGGGTGAGGTATCGTAGAAATCGGAAGGAAAAGCTTATTTTGCATTGATTTCTCGAGCATTCTGCATAATAATGATTTAGTGTCAGAGTGACTACATAGAGATCAAGGGAGCTATAAGTGATGAGCAAACTGGAAGTATTGCGGAATCCCAAGCAGCGTAAGCTGCTGTTCAGTGCCGGTATGAGCTGGCTGTTTGATGCGATGGAAGTGGGTATGATCTCCTTTATCGTGGCTGCACTCGCCAAGGAATGGAGTCTCAGTCCCGGACAAGTCGGGGTGCTTACGAGTATTAACTCGATCGGTATGGCACTCGGTGCTTTGCTTGCAGGGGCACTTGCGGACCGTTTTGGACGGAAGGCCATTCTAATGTGGACCTTGTTAATCTTCACGATTGCAAGCGGTCTATCTGCACTGGCGACTGGATTTGCCGTATTGTGTGCACTGCGTCTGGTTGCAGGTATTGGACTTGGCGGAGAGTTGCCCGTGGCATCCACACTGGTATCGGAGTCGATGCCTACAGCGGAACGTGGACGTGCCGTTGTATTATTGGAAAGTTTCTGGGCAGGGGGCTGGATTGTATCCGCGCTCATTGCCAACTTTGTCATCCCGGAGTACGGATGGAGAATTGCCTTTGCCATTGGTGCACTTCCGGCGTTCTACGCATTATATCTGCGTCGTGCCATTCAGGACCCGCCGCGGTATAAGAATCATGCCAAGCTTCGTAAAATCACGTTCCGCGAGAAAGTGACTACCGTCTGGTCAGCACCACATCGTCGTACAACGTTGATGCTCTGGATTTTGTGGTTTACCGTCATTTTCTCTTATTATGGCATGTTCCTATGGCTGCCATCGGTTGTGATGGCGAAAGGATTTACGTTGGTTAAAAGCTTCCAATACGTGCTGATCATGACGATCGCACAGTTGCCAGGTTACTTCACCGCAGCGTACTTCATTGAACGTTACGGTCGCAAGTTCGTACTTGTTGTCTATCTTACGTTGACTGCATGCAGTGCGATTGCGTTCGGACTGGCAACAACGGAAGCGACGATCCTGGCCGCAGGGATCTGCCTCTCGTTCTTTAACCTGGGAGCCTGGGGTGGTCTGTACGCCTACAGCCCGGAATTGTATCCAACTTCTGTTCGTTCGACAGGTGTGGGTCTTGCCACATCGGTAGGCCGGATCGGTGGGGTACTTGCTCCACTGATGGTCGGTATGCTGGTTCAGCGTGAAGTGGCAATCAGCCTGATTTTCACCATTTTCTTCGTGACCATCCTCATTGGCGCAGCGGCTGTGCTGTTCTGGGGCCGGGAAACGAAGGGACAAGAACTCGCCGAGTAATTGTCATTATATTCAAGCGCAACTTTTGTACGGGTCTGCCTGCCTACGGAAACGGGGGCTAGACAAGCGGTACAAGGTTGATACAAGAAGAGGTGTGACCCTGATACGACCATGGGCTCATGCCTTTTTTTGTTGTGTCCAAGACTCATTTTTACATGCTCCATCGGTCCGATAGACTTCATTTTTTCTATATCCTATAATGACACTCGGGATGTAGAGCCGTGAGGATTCAGGGGAGAGAAATGGGATCTGGATTCAGAAAATGGAGGGTAACGAAAAGATGCAGACCAAGCGTGAAATGGATCAGATGAATGAATTCAATGAAAATAATAAGATGGGTGAAGCGACTCGTGCGAATAGCATAAATGGAAGCCACAACAACGTGATTGACATGGTGCGAGTACATGGAAATAACGACATACATGTAGCGTACCGCGATAATAACAGTAATGGACGTAGTGAGATAAACGGAATGTATGGTGTGTATGTTGTGGATGAAAGTAAACCTACGAAAGAGATGGAGGTCACTAATATTATGAATAACATGACGTTTACGAAAAATTTGGAGTACACGGGCAGTGAGGATGTACGGATTAGAGCCGGTAGTACAATTGAGGGGTCTGATGTGCAGTTGAGTGCTGACTTCATAGAGCCTATCACCGTTAGCCGAAAAGTAACTCATCGGAGAGGGAGAAAGGCAGGCAAAAGAACAGGACGAGTGGGTATGCTTCTCGGTACTTGTGCGATGGCTGTCGGTTTGACCGTAGCAGCGCCTTCTGCGGGAGCACAGAAGCTGGAACAGGGCGTTCGCAGTGAACATGTGTTGCAATTGCAGGAGCAATTGAGCGACCTGGGGTATTTTGACGCCGGTATGACCGGTTATTACGGTTCGATCACCAAAAGCGCTGTCCGCAAGTTCCAGCAAGCGCAAGGACTAAGTGCGGACGGAGTTGCAGGTCCGGCGACACTGAACAGACTGAACAAAAAGGCCAAAGCCGAAGGCGAGACACTGCGCCAGTTGGCGAAGCTGATCCATGGTGAAGCGCGCGGAGAATCTTTTGAAGGGCAGGTCGCTGTAGGAGCGGTTGTCATGAATCGTGTTCATTCGGATGCATTCCCGTCATCGATCTCGAAGGTCATTTTCCAGAAAGGTCAGTTCACGGCGGTGGACGATGGACAGTTTAATACTAAACCGACGGCGACCTCTTATAAGGCAGCACGCAAAGCATTAAATGGCGTGGATCCTACGAATGGAGCACTGTATTATTACAATCCGAAGATTGCCACTTCGCTGTGGAGCAAGAGCAGGCCGACGCTGCTGACCATTGGGCAGCATGATTTTACGAGATGATGTATTAAAGTAAAATCATAATAAGCGATTTCAAATCTATATTTATGATTTTGATGGTTAATTAAGTAGAAAATGATAACATGAGTGTATTTTAAGTTGAATCGCATCATAAGATTGGAAAAAATATAGAGCATGCTGGTTGTTGAATGTTGTTAAAGAATTATTACGGTTTGATTAAAAGAAAATAGTTGAAAATAATAATGAGAATTTCTTCATTCTTTATAAGTAGTAAAAAAGACCTCTTTTCAAAAGAGGTCTATACTTATTTAGCAGTTTAGTATACTCTTAAAACCCAGTTAATTGGAGTTGTTCCACCAATGGCATCAACTGCAACAGCCTTAAAATCTACGGCTACTGATGATCCGTCGTAGCTTGCAAACACTGGTGTCCAGTTCCATTCTCTTACAAGTACTGTGCCATGGCTCACCAATTTAAAGTCTACTGATTTATTCTGATTAACTTTTGCAATATTTTCTGAAGCTCCAAATTGTTGCACTGAAATACTATGATCCTTAGTACCTGGTGTACGACCATTGTTTTCCCATCTAAAAGATACTTTATCTATAGTTACGTAATTACCATTCTTCCCTGTGAAGATATAATACACAGTTCCATATACTTTCATATTAAATTCTTTGAATGTATTGTTGCTAGAAAGTTGACCATTTGTTGCTTGAAGTGATACATCTGTAGCATATTGAGTGACAATTTCGCCTGTTTCTTTGTTTTGAAGGTCGTACAAAGGACGAGTGGTGTTCTCTAAAAGTTTATAGTTGAAATTTTCTGAATCATCGGAAACTTCTAAATCGACTTTAGGAAGAGTTTCGTTAACTGATTGGATGCCGAAAGTGTCTAAATTAGTGTCATCATATTTTTTTACAATAGTATATTTGCTTGTGTCATAGTCTGGGTTCTCCTGTGCTGCCATAACAGAATTTCCACTTGAAAAGATGAGAGCGACTGCGATAAGTGGGGTGATGATTTTTTTGAAATTCATAATATTCCTCCATTTTCCTAAGATGTATTTTTTTCGGATATATTATATGATAAACTAGTATTTACCAAATTTCAACTATAAAGGGGAATTTATTGTGAGAAAAATAATGTGTATCTTGTTTCTTCTAGTACTGTTAACTTTATCGGCTTGCTCAAATAATGTGTTTTCTTACACAGGGGAGAGTGAAAATTGGAGTGTTTCATCGACAGTACAAAGTAATGATTCTACAGCAAGTTATGATTACGAAATTAAATACTTAGGAGATAATGCTGCCTCAATTGAAAAAGTTAATTATAAATTTATGAGTGAAAATATCCATGCTAAAGGAGAGCTTCCTTTTAATACAGTAATTAGAGGGAAAGCTGAAGGATTATCTCCATTTTTGAATGAGGAGGAATTTATAGTTCAGATTGATTGGGATGGGAATACAGAAAAAGTGATTGTTACTAAGAAATGATTTTAAAATTTTATCATTATTACAGAAATTATTTTTAATTTGTCTAAGAAGGACTGAATGAGAGACTCATAGTTTTACATGATAAATTGTTAAAGTGTATTTTTTTATATTTTAGGGGAATTGGTGCAGTAATTGTCTGATTCAGCTTTTATAAATTGATTGTTTTATGATTTAGTTCGAACTGTTATTTTATCTAGGCCAGCTCAATACGAGCTGGCCTGTTCTCTTTGAGTTTTATGATCGTATGGATATTGTATATATCCCTTAATCCATAAAGAGTTCAGCAGGCTAATGTGTCTGCATAAAAATTTATCCTATGAAGAACTCCAAAGCATTATGTGTCCGAACAAATAGTGCGTTATATGCAGAGTATAAAATTAATACAGAAGTAACAATAATTCCTCCTTCAGCAGCAATAACTACGATGTTTGAGGAGGTTCACTATTTGTATCTCTCCAGTGTAGAATTTTGATCCTTCACAGAGTGGGTGGATATCATTGAAACCTAATATGAATTTACAAAGAATATATAAAGAAGGATATAATTAGTTGCTTTTTATAAATTTGTACTCGGTTACATCCAAAGAGGGGAGGATGAATATGCCATTTATTGGGGGAATCATTTTAATCTTAATCCTAGCATTTATTCTATGGGCATTAATGATCCCGCTATTCAATAAAATAGGTAGTAGAATTCTGAAGAAATACAATAAATTCAAACAAGAGGAGAATGTTGATGAAAAATTCAAAGACGTTTAGAGCAGGAGCAATTGCGGTTGCTTTAGTTATTATTGTGGGCGTATTACCTTCGTCACACGAATTCCTAATGGTTATGTTGGGGTCGTCTATTCACCCAATGAAGGCGTAAAAGACAGCACATTGAGTCAAGGGTGGAAACTGGTTGGAGCGTTCGATAAAGTAACCAAATATCCAATCCGAATTCAGACGGTGGAATACAGAGATATTCAGATTGCTACATCTGACGGAAAAAACATCACCATCGATTTTGCCTACAACTACCAAGTAGAACCAAGTAAAGTATCTTCTATTTTCAACACATTTGGGCCAATTAGCATTCAAGAAATTAAGGATACATATCTCAAAACACGTTTCCGTGACGCAGCTCGTAAAGGTATTTCCAAGTTTACAGTTATTGATGTGTATGGTGAAAAGTCATCTGAAGCAGGCATGGACGTGCAACAACGGTTTTCGGATGATGTTAAAGAGTTAGGTTTTATCGTATCCAACGTTACCGTAGGTGTTCCTCAACCTGACGCTAAGACTCAGGAAGCCATCGATAAACGTGTCGAAGCTTCTCAAGAACTGGAACGTAAAACGACTGAACTGGAGATCGCCAAGAAAGAAGCAGAACTCAAGCGCGTGGAAGCACAAGGTAATGCAGACAAACTATTGATCGAAGCAGAGGGTCAAGCTAAAGCCAATAAAGAGCTTCAACAATCCTTATCGAGTCAACTCGTTGAATATGAAACCATCAAGAAATGGGATGGAGCCCTTCCATATGTGAGTGGATCAAATACGCCAATGATTCAATTACCGGGTACTAAAGTAGAGCAAAATAGCGGCGCGGGGAGTGTATCTCCCTAAGAGCGGTTTTGAAATGCACGCCTTGCTTCCTCACCAATTGAATGTGTTGAATTTGAATGAACAAGCCGGTCCAATTGTGGGCTGACTTGTTCATTTTGAGTCTTTTTAAAGGTACTATGAGGGATTTAGTTAAGCCATGACATTGGATTTACCCATCCAATCCTGTACAATGGATAACGACAAAAACAAAGGTAGATTAAGGATGGATTCGCACGATGAGAATTATAATATCACCAGCTAAAAAGATGAAGATCGACACCGATTTGATGGCTATCGCGCAGATGCCACAATTTATACACGAGTCAGAACAGCTATTGAGTCTGCTTCAAAAGTTATCCTATGACGAACTCAAAGCGATGTGGAAGTGTAACGATGCAATCGCTGAACAGAACGTGGAGCGAATTCGAAATATGAATATAAAAGCAAATCTTACGCCAGCCATCTATGCCTACGAGGGCATTCAGTATCAATATATGGCACCGGGCGTTTTTCAAAATGAGGAACTAGCGTATCTTCAGCAGCATTTACGCATATTATCCGGTTTTTATGGCATTTTACGGCCTCTGGATGGCGTTACCCCGTATCGGTTGGAGATGCAGGGTAAGCTGCAAGGTCCAGGTTTCAAATCGCTCTATCAATTCTGGGGCAGCAAGTTGGCGGATCAGCTTCAATCTGAAAGCAATTGTATTCTGAATTTGGCTTCCAAAGAGTATAGCAAGAACATCACGCCTTTCCTGAAGGAGGAAACCCGGATGATCACTTGTGTGTTCGGACAAATGGTCGATGGAAAACTTGTTGAAAAGGCAACCCGGGCCAAGATGGCCAGAGGTGAGATGGTACGATATATGGCTGAGGGGAAAATTACAGATGTGGAGGATATCAAAAGCTTTGATCGGTTAGGTTTTGTTTTTTCAGAAGAGAAGTCGGAAGAGAGTACTTATGTATTTATATATTCAGAGGGACAGTAGCCTGTTGTAAAATGGTTTATAAATTTTGGTTCGTATAGAGTTACACATTGGTAAATGCCATCAAATAATTTGATGGCTCTTTTTTTTGCAAGACTAAGGCAGGCTTATTCCGAATATGTTGGTATCTACAGAGGTCTACAGGAAGCGACGCTGAATATCATTGAAACCTAATATGAATTTACAAAGTATATATAAAGAAGGATATAATTAGTTGGTATTTATAAATGTGTACTCGGTTACATCCAAAGAGGGGAGGACGAATATGCCATTTATTGGGGGAATCATTTTAATCTTGATCCTAGCATTTATTCTATGGGCATTAATGATCCCGCTATTCAATAAAATAGGTAGTAGAATTCTGAAGAAATATAATAAATTCAAACAAGAGGAGAATGGTGATGAAAAATTCAAAGACGTTTAGAGTAGGGGCAATTACAGTTGCACTCGTTATTATTGTAGGAGTATTACTGGTGACCTTCTTCGTCACACGAATTCCTAATGGTTATGTTGGGGTCGTATATTCACCCAATGGAGGGGTAAAAGATAGTACACTGAGTCAAGGGTGGAAACTGGTTGGAGCGTTCGATAAAGTAACCAAATATCCGATCCGAATTCAAACGGTGGAATACAGAGATATTCAAATTGCTACATCTGACGGAAAAAACATCACAATCGATTTTGCTTACAACTACCAAGTAGAACCAAGTAAAGTATCTTCTATTTTCAACACATTTGGGCCTATTAGCATTCAAGAAATTGAGGATACATATCTCAAAACACGTTTCCGTGACGCAGCTCGTAAAGGTATTTCCAAGTTTACAGTCATTGATGTGTATGGTGAAAAGTCATCTGATGCAGGCGTGGACGTGCAACAACGTTTCTCTGATGACGTTAAAGAGTTAGGTTTTATCGTATCCAACGTTACCGTAGGTGTTCCTCAACCTGACGCTAAGACTCAGGAAGCCATCGATAAACGTGTCGAAGCTTCTCAAGAATTGGAACGTAAAACGACTGAACTTGAGATCGCCAAAAAAGAGGCTGAACGCAAGCGTGTGGAAGCGCAAGGTAATGCAGACAAACTATTGATCGAAGCAGAGGGTCAAGCTAAAGCCAATAAAGAGCTTCAACAATCCTTATCGAGCCAACTCGTTGAATATGAAACCATCAAGAAATGGGATGGAGCCCTTCCATATGTAAGTGGGTCCAACACGCCAATGATTCAATTGCCGACTACCAAAACAGAGCAAAATAGCGGCGCGGGAAGCGTATCTCCCTAATTAGCGGTTGAAAATGCACGCCTTGCTTTCTAAACAAATTAATGTGTTGAAATTCGAATAAACAAGCCAGTCCAATCGTGGGCTGGCTTGTTTATTTTTGATGCATTTCAGAGGTACTGCGAGGAGATACAGTAAGCTTCACCATTGGCTTCACATAGCCGATTCTGTACAATGGATAACGAGAGTAACAACGGTAGATTAAGGATGGATCAGCACGATGAGAATGATCATATCACTAGCGAAAAAGATGAAGATCGACACCGATTTGATGGCTATCGCGCAGATGCCGCAATTCATAAACGAGTCAGAACAGCTATTGAGTCTGCTTCAAAAGTTATCCTATGACGAGCTCAAAGTGATGTGGAAGTGTAACGATGCAATCGCTGAACAGAACGTGGAGCGGATTCGAAATATGAATATAAGAGCAAATCTTACGCCAGCCATCTATGCCTACGAGGGCATTCAGTATCAATATATGGCACCGGGCGTTTTTTAACATGAGGAACTGGCGTATCTTCAGCAGCATTTACGCATATTATCCGGTTTTTATGGCAATTTACGGCCTTTGGATGGCGTTACCCCGTATCTATTGGAGATGCAGGGCAAGCTGCAAGGTCCAGGTTTCAAATTGCTCTATCAATTCTGGGGCAGCAAGTTGGCGGATCAACTTCAATCTGAAAGCAATTGCATTCTAAATTTGGCTAGAGAAGTCGAAAGGGAGTACTTATGTATTGTATATATTCAGAGGGAAAGTAACCAGTTTTCCGCTGATGATGTACTAGAATGATACCTATTTGATTCATTTAAAAGTCGCCAATTGGCGGCTTTTTTAATTTTTCAGATATTAAATCTAATTCCTAATCAAAATAGGAAAGACGATCAACTCAATTGAAATAGTATTTTACATTTAATCTAATATTCTATTCAAATCAAGATAATACAGGTTTATTTTGAATTGTTATCTGAAATATAAAAGGAAAAAAGTCCCTGAATTTAGGGACTAATTTACTATGTCCTAAAATAAGGAAAATGACGATAATGATTTATTAGGCTCCATTTATACATCTGTTGAGGGAGGAAATGGAGGAAAAACATAAAGGAGGAATATGAATTCCATGAGTTTAAGAAAAGGTTTTATTGTTTTTCTGATGGCTTTGTTGTTGATTGGAACCATGTATCCAACTAGCGGTTATGCGCTTTCGGATCAATCGGATGCCATAATAATGACTGAAAGTAGCGCTGAGAATGTAGATGTTTTTATGGAGGAATCAACTGTAACAGAAGACGAGTATCTAGATCTTATTGATCCGGATATCCACGAAGAACCAGAAGGTGTAGACGAAGATGTGGAAGATGTAGATGATGCACAGACCGTAACTGAGGATACGTACGAAGAAGATTTCTTTACTCCTCAAGCCATGGCATTTGCCGAAGAGCAAGTTATAGTTATGTATCCTGGTGATTCCTATAGCTTCACTAATAATGGAACTCGCTCAAGATCCTTGAGCACAGATGCTGCTTCATCGAGAAGCAGTTCTTATGATTATGCTGTTTATAAAGCAGATGGAAGTATTTCAACGGATAACATGAATTCGACTAGTAGCTTATCCGTAGGAGCAGGATACACCGCTGTCGTGACTTCAAGTGGGAGCAATGCATTTACAGTAACAATACCTGCTGAATTTACTTATAGTGTATCTTCGAATCCTGCCTTACATAGAGCCACCTTGTCCAAAGGTGAGAGCTATCGGTTCGTCAATGAAGGAACACAAACGAGAGCTGTTAGTGCGGATACCTCCACAGTTCAAGACCGGAGATATGACTATGCAAACTACAATGAAGATGGAAGCCTTTCTAGTTCGAATTTTGAATCAACCGGCAAACCATACTTAGGGGGAGGAAACGAGATCATCTTTACGGGGGCCGGAGCACAGCCTGTCACCGTTGGACTTCCGTACGAAGTATATACCGGTGAATGGAGTGATGAGCCAGCCTATACGCGTACGACTCTACATCAGGGCGAGAGCTACCAGTTTACCAATATCAGTTCCAAATCAGATGCGCTCCAAAGTGATGGTTCCACCAAAGATAAGCATGACTATGTCGTTTATCTTCCAAATGGAACAGAAAGTTCTACAGGGACGAATACATCCACTAAGCCTACTGTAGCAGCAGGAAGAACCGCTGTTGTAACCTTGGTTACAGCAACGCCTGTAACATATGGTGTGCCCTATCGGACATTTGATGTCCAAAAAGCCGGTGGTGATGCGATTACTCGAATCACTGTATATCCTGGAGAATCTATGATTTTCAGTAATAATGGTTCGTTGGCTAATCCGATAAAAAACAATGCCAGCAGTACCAATGGAGCCCTTTTTGACTATGTTCTTTATACAGCAGAAAACGTCGTTCATTCGGATGGATTCAACAAAAATACTAATCCGATCATTCGCTCACAAGGTTACGCAGTCGTGACCGTAGTTGGGCAAGTCCCAATTGAGTTTAGTTATACGGATGATTTCTCGGTTGAAGAAAGCATGGAACCTGCGTACCATCGCGTAACACTCAAACAGGGAGAAAGCGTGACATTTTGGAATAACAGTACCGATCGGGAATATCTAGATAGTGATGCGTCCACAACCCAAGGGCGGATATTTGATTACGTCACCTATTATCCGGATGGCACAGAACGGAGTACAAGAAAAGCAACAGCGGTTGAACCAGTTGTTTACTATGGAAACAAAGCAGTAATCACAGGCGTATCTGCTCAGCCTGTAACCATAGGTGCGATTTACACCATTTTTGATGTAGAGGATCGACCAAATGAAGCACTAACTAAAATTACGGTATCACCGGGGCAATCGGTAAAATTCCATAATGGAGGCTCACTCAGCAACCCAATACGGAGTAACGCCAAAAAATTAGGTGCACTGTTTGATATTGTGGTGTATAAGGCAGACGGCAGAGCACATAGTGACAAATTCAATAGCAATGTAAGTCTCGCTACCATTCCTTCTGGTGGTGAAGCCGTCGTTACCGTAGGGGGAAGTACACCTGTAACATTTGAATACACGGATGATTTCTCTGTAGTGGATAGTCAGGAACCAGCTTATCTGCGCGTAACGTTGAACAAAGGCGAGAGCTATGCCTTTACCAACATAAGCTCAGATGCGAAAAGGGTCCGAAATGATGCTTCCAGCAGTGAGGGGCGGGTGTATGATTACACGATTTACAACGTAGATGGAACAGTGTCAAGCAGTAGAACAGCAACAGCGATTGAGGCGTATGTCTTGGGTGGTAAAAAAGTTGTTGTTACCAACATCTCAGATCAACCCATAACGTATGGTGGAATTTACCGCGTTTTCCGTGGACAAGATGATCAAGTCCCTTCACCAGAGACAGAAATCACTGTCAATCAAGGACAGAGTGCAGTCTTTACGAATCCGGATTCAAAACCTGCTCAAATTGAACGAATCGCAGGAGTAAACTCCGTTGTGGATTATACGGTCTACGACAAATCTAATAAAGCATTGTATTTCGTGGAAGGTATGAGTCATGCAACATGGGATATTCCAGCAGGTGCAACGCTTGTTGTTACCGTAGTATCTACGGAACCTGTAACGATTCAATATACCTCTCCTGTGACAGCCAGCTCCAGTCAGGAGCCTGCACTTATCAAGCGGAATTTGACGCCAAATAACACGCTCTTGTTCTCAAATACTTCATCTTATGAGGCTATACTCGTTGGTTCTCCTTCAGAAGGAGGAACCTATGATTACGTTATTCGAAATCAGAATCAAGCTGTTGTTAAGGAAGGAAAGAACGCTACAGGAGGACAATTTGTACCTGGAAAGTCTGACATTCAGGTGCATAACGTGTCATCCCAAACACTGAAATTTGTAGGTGCTTATCGGCACTTTACGGTCAAGGAAGTGGAAGTGGAGTTTCTGACTTTGTATGAAAACACAGAGACGGCGCTTCCGACAGTTCAGCAAGGGAATGTGTACTACCGTTTCAGTCCGTATAGCTCTGACAAGTATCGGATTGCCATAAAGGAATTAGGTGATTTTTCCATTGAACCTCGGATCGAATTGTATTCAGATAAGGAACTGAGCATTCCGGTAGCTGCTTCAATAGATCAGGAACAGGTATATGGTGAGCAATATACCGTTCTTGAATGGGAGCTTGAAGGTGGACAGAATTATTATCTCAAGCTGAGTGAAAAAGAAGGAAAACCGATTCAGGGAGCCATAAAAGCAGCATGGATGAACATTCGCAATGACAACAGCTATGAGTACGGATATGGCAATCAACTGCTTAAAGTTGTTCTATTTACGGGAGATCAAATTGTGTTTGAGTATGATCGCAACGGTAATTTAACGAAACGAACGAAAAAGATTTTTCCATTTAATTAATGATTGTCTAAATTTAGGTTGAGGTGATGGAGTGTTTAAGAAAATAACGATTATTTGGTTATGCGTCATATTGGTTCTTAGTGGGTTCGGTTCTTTTGGATATGGAGGACAAACAGCAGCGGCGGCAGAAGGTAGGGATTCCCTCCCTTCCGCTACCTACATTACAATCCATAGTTTAAAAGAGCAATTTGGTATCAAAGAAGATTGGATCGAGAAGAAACTAGATCAGGGTTATTCGTTGTACCAGTTGTATAAAGCTTTACAGACAGATCGCACAGGCGGCGAGGCTGCTGAAAAATGGCTAGAAGCACAAGAAATAAGCGAACCGATTCAAATGGAGGGTTTACGCCCTTCGGGTTCATCACAGCAAAACAACTTTTCGATTAATGCTCTTGGAGAGGATACTCCAGGTACGGGAACGACCGTGGACGAAACGGGACTTAACCATGTCGATATCCGAGATGACGCATCGCTTTATATGACGTCTTATGGAGCGGAATCCATCTCTACTGCTACAGGGGAAATGATGATTCAGAGTACTGACCTTTCTCTACCTGGACTCATTCCGTTTGATCTGACACGCGTCTATGACAGCGCTAGAGCCACTGGGCAACTTGGCGTTGAATATGACGAAACGACACAAACGTACTCCAATATGGTTACGCCACGCAAGGAAGAACTCTCTGCTGGATTGGGGCAAGGCTGGCGTTGGGACATTCCTTTCATGGAAAAACGTGGCGATAATCAGTATATTCAGATTCCAGGTGTGGGCTATTACCGCTTAAACGCGAACCTGGAACTGGAAGGTTACGTATGGAATGACTTAACCGTTAAGCGAGATGCGACCGTGACTGTTAATAGCGTATCTAGCAGTTATCGTCTATCCATCCGAAACGGCTACGATTATCTATTTAATGAAGCCGGAGAACTGTTGCAAATTACAGATGGCTACCGCAATACCGTGAATTTTTACTATACGACATTGAACGGAAACCAAGCTATTGCACGAATTGAAAACAGCGAAGGTCAGGCGCTGACATTTGCTTATGACAACCTGAAGGTTACTGTACAGCTTGCCGGAACGGATCGGAAGGCAACGTACACGCAACGCGAGGACGAAGGCATTCGTATTTTGCGAGAATACACAGATGCTCTCGATCGGACAACGACGTATACGTATTATTATCCGGAATCGAAATTCAACTTTTTACCTGAGTTGCAAAGCAATCAAAATGCTCAAGGTGTGATGCATACAGCTTTACTATCGCGTATTACAAGCCCTTCATCAGCTATAACAGATTATGCATATATTCCTGCGCTGAAGCAGATTGGCGAAGCTTCATCCCATTTCGTATTTAAAGTAAGAGAGCGCAAGAACCAGTTTAGTACAACGGAAGGCGAAGGCGTTCTGGACAAGGTTAACTTTGAATATTCTGGAGAAGACCTGGAAGCATACGGTCAACCCGCATCATGGACAACAAAAGTTAAAGCAGAGAACACTGTAGATACTTGGACGTTCTCCAAAACGTTTAGCGCTGCAGCTCATCCAGATTTGGTTCGCGCAGATAAGCACACGTTAACTGGAGATGACGTGACTTATTCCACGGAGTTGCAGTACGATAATCAGACGAAGCGAAACCTTCCGACTCAAATAACGGAGTGGGTTAGTGAGGGTGGACGTGCTGGCGAAAAGCTGATAACGACTATTGCATATGATGCCAACGGCATGGTGACGTCCGAAAAGCAAAGTACAGGACAGGAATCTACCTATGCGTATGAAACAGGCAAAGCTCCATACAACTGGATCAAGCCTGTCCGTTCTACCAGCAAGATTAATAGTACCTTGGAGAGATACACCGAAACAACCTATAACAGCCAAGGTTCCGTTCTACGGAGCACAACTAAAAATGGATACGGCGGTCAGTTGCTCACTGAATCGGAAGTGAAGCTGGATGATAAAGGAAGAGTCATCAGCACCACGGATAAAGGAGGCTATTTAGCTAAAGACAGCGTAGCAACGTTGAGTTATCAGGCTAATGCAGGGCATTTGGTGAAATCCAGGTCCATGACCGTACATGATGCCGCCGGCAAGGCAGAATCCCTTGTAGAGACGTATGACTATACGAAAGCTGGTGAGCTGGAAAAGACAACGAATGCTGCTGGTGAACAGGAATCGTACCAATATGATCAAGAGGGACGGCTTCTACAGGTTATACATGCCGACGGCACGAAATCGACCACGGTGTACGATGATGTCAAGAATATCATTACAAGTACATCGCCAGATGGCATTATCACGGCCGAGCGATATAATCCGTTAGGTCTTTTGGTAGAAGAACAAACGGCTGAGGCTACATACAAGTACGCCTATGATCGCGAAGGTAATGTCACGGCAGCTGAAGATGCTGAGAGCAACGTAACGAGATTTGTGATCGACGCGTTTGGCCAAGTGGTTGAGACGCAGTATCCGGACGGAACCACTGGAACTACCAACATTGATGCTGTGGCCCAAACGGTGGTCTATAAGGACGCTGCCGACAATCAAACACGAGAGAAGATGGATTTACTCGGTCGAGTGACAGCGGTGGAAGAATATCGGAATGGTGCCTACGTTCCGTTACAACAAACTGAGTATGATATGGATGGAAACGTAATTACATCCATCGATGGCAACGGCCAGAGAACAACCTATACGTACGATGCATTAGGACAAATCGCAACTGCGACAACACCGAAACAAGAAACAAGTCGTTATTTCTACAGTTATCTTGGGCAGGTGACCCAAATCGTCTCTCCAAATGCGCAAACAGTCACAAAACAGTATGATGAATTGGGAAGAATCATTAAACAGACGCATCCGAGTCCAGCCGGGTATGCAACAACATTATATTACGATAAAAAAAGCAATCTGATTAAAAAACAGGATCGACTTGGGAAAGTAACAGAGTATACGTATAACAGTGACAACATGCTCACAAGCATGAAAGCACCGGATAGCAACGTTTCTTACACTTACGACGAAATCGGCCGTAGAACATCGATGACCGATGATTATGGAAAGACCACGTACAGTTATCGTGCTGAAGATGGGATGTTGAACGGACTGACATTCCCGGATGGGACAAGGCTTGATTACGAAAACAATACCCAGCAACGTCTAGGATATACCTTAACGGATGCCAAAGGACAATCCTTGCGCATTCACGGCGAAGTAAATGCCATGAATCGGGTAACCTCCATGGATATTACTTCGGGTTCAGGAGGGGCTTCTGCACTCGCAGCATCGGGAACGACGCCTGTAGATCGTATGACATTCAGTTATACGTCCAATAGCTTGCTGGAGAAATTGTCGTTTGGCAAGGGCCTCAGCACAAGCTACCAGTTCAGCGGCTATGACCTGTCGGGAATCACGATCTCTCAAGGGACATCTGCGGTGCAACAGTTCGCCTATGAATATGATGGTAATAAAAACATCACGTCCCGTACACAGAATGGGGAAACTGATCAATACACATACGATGAATTGAGCCGGATTCAGACCGAAACGGGTACGCAAAAAGAAACGTATACTTATGACCCAAATGGTAACCGGTACAGTACCGGAAGTGGTAAGGTATACGGTCTAAAGGATGCACAGTATACGTATGACAGCCAGAATCGTCTGATTAAAGCAACGGGTGAAGGCAAAACGGTAACCTACAGCTATAATGGAGATGGACTGTTGTATGAACGTACGGAAGGCGACCAAACGATTCGTTATTATTACGATGAAGAAGCCAAACTTATAGCTGAGGCCACTGTAACATCTGGAAAAGCAGAGCTAACATATGCTTATATCTATGATCTGTATGGGCAATTATGGGCTCGCCAGGACAAGCAAACAGGTAAACTGGAATACTATCAGTTGAATGGTCATGGCGATGTCGTTGGCCTCGTGGACGATGCAGGCAAAGTGCTGAACAGTTACACTTATGACATCTGGGGTGGACCTTTAACAACAGAGGAAACCGTACCGAATGTACTTCGCTATGCAGGGGAGTATTGGGACGATACGGTAGGGTTGCAATATTTACGAGCACGTTGGTATGATCCAGGCATGGCACGTTTCATCGGTGAGGATACGTATGAGGGAGAACTGGATGATCCACTTAGTTTGAATTTGTATTCGTATGTGAGTAATAATCCGATAAAATATGTGGATCCGAGTGGGCATAATAAGAGACCTGGTAAAAACTCGTTAGAAGGTTTGGGACAAGGTAGTGGTAGTGCAAGCGCAGGACGTATGGGCCCTAATGGAGGTTCTGGAGGTGGTGGAAGTCGAGGTGGAAGCGGGTCAGCAAAAAGTAAGCCATCAACTTCTAATAATGGACAATCCACCAAGGGGTCGAATAATGTCTCAAGTGCCAAAGGGCTTATTGGTAAAGACTTTGAAGCTTATTTGACCAAGCGGTTAGGTGGAAATGGAAGCTTCTCAAAAGGTGGCCGTGACTTTGATGGTGGTGTCGGAAATAAATGGTGGGAAGCAAAATCAGGAAATTATTGGGATAAGATTTTAGAAGGGAAGAATGGTGGAGTAGCAAAGTTTAAATCAGATATGGGTTCTAGGCTTGAGATTGCAAAAAGCAATGATGCGAAATATTACTTGTATTCAAACACTAAAATACCTCAGCAGATCAAAGATTGGCTGACTAAAAAAGGGATTGGATTCAAGGAATTTTTAGATTAAAGATAAGGGGGATTTTGCATGTCTGTTTCAATATCCATTGAAATAAGTTTATCAAAGCAAATCTCAAGAATGACTATTCTTCGCAAACTCGAAGATTTCGGTTGGTCTTATAACGATCAAGGAAAAGTGACTTATCTACCAATTGGAGATGATAATGAATTTAATTGGCAACGTAAATCAATTCCTCTAGAGGAGTTACTAAAGATTTTAGTCATAAAGGATAATCAAAGAGAATTAATTGGAGTGGCAATGACTTGGAAAGATACTGATGTAGGGGGAACATTTTTAATTGAAGAGAATGGTACCATACTTATGAGTCCTGATATCAATCGAAAAGTCCTTGATGTAGAAAGTTATAACAAAATAACTGACGTAAATTGGTATGTAACTAAACTAATACCTGTATTTGGTCAATTATTTGAGTCTATTTCGTATAATGAAAATGTATAATTTCCTACGCTTAAACCTTGGGGCAATGTCCTTAAGGTTTTTTCTTTTTGGCCGATAGAATTGATTAAGTAGAGGAGTTATTCATTCTTGAAGGAAAAGATAACGGCTGCAATGAAAATAGGCAAAGCAAGAAGAAGTGCTTAATTGTGATATGAATTAGAACGATCGACGTAGTTTGAACTTGTATTCTTATATGAGTAATAATCAGTTGTTATAATGATCCATCAGGTACGTAAAAACTTGACATCTTATAAAGTTGAATGTTGCTTAATGCTGCAACGAGAGGAGATAACTCTTACAAAGCAAATCTCAAAGAAATGCAATTTATGGTGATAGAGGTCCTGAGTGTATTATATGTACAGTTTGCACAAACATAATGTATTTATTAGGCATTTTCCAATGCAAGTCTGGCAAAATACAATCTATTAAATTTGTGGTTAGTGTTTTAGAGATTGCAAAATATTTTGCCTTTTCTGAGTGAGGAAACCAGGTTCATTACTTGTATATTCGGACAAATGGTCGATGGGAAGCTGGTTGAAAAGGCAACCTGGGCTAAAATGGCCAGAGGCGAAATGGTTCGTTATATGGCAGAGCATAAGATTACAGATGTGAAAGACGTAGGAAACTTTGATTGGTTGAACTTTGGCTTTTCCGAAGAGCGATCTGACGAGAACACGAATGTATTCATACAAGCAGAGGGAAAGTAGCCTACTATACAACGTGGGTTCCTATACAAAGTCGCGCCCTTTAATGTCACAATGAGAAAAGACGCAGGGGGATGTATAACCCTGCGTCTGATCAAGAATCAAATCCGTGTCCATCAAACCAGAATTAAAGACTTGGCGGAATCTTTGTCTGCAAACACATTATCCATGCGTACAGGGGCTTCCCTAGCACCATAACGAAGCATCGGGTTGTATTCCATCTCCATATGTTGCGTGAGAAAGGAGGGACCTCAATTTTACCATCAGCTTCAGTTAATGGATTGAAGAAGCCACTGTTTTTCCCTCTGCTTTGTTCCACGCTTCCTGGACTTCTTGACATACTTCTTCAAGGCAGTCTAAGAAAATACACTAACGTAATTGTTAGCAGAAGAGTGAGCTGTCATATCAAATTTAGGTGCGATCCGATTCGTATCCAAAGATGATGAACTTTTAGGCTTACTTCTCGTATTCCTCAGGATAGAACCACGATGGCGAATTCCCCGAATATTCATATAACATCCTTCCTGTTAACGAACATTAATCCAAGCGGTCCACTGTGTTGGGATGTTAATGGAATAGACCGTACCTACAAATTGTCCACCTGTTGTATTAGGGGATTCATAAACCCAAGAATGGGCGAAAGCATCTATGACACGATCACCGTCCAGATCAATAGCTTCAGACCAGTTGTTTGTCATTGTATTGCCGGCGAGTTTGCCGAAGTGACTGCTGTCATAACCGATCTGGAACGTAATACACTGAATCCAAGCCCCACCATGATCATTGGTCGTGGAGAGCGGGTTGTTATTGAAGCCGTAAATCTCTTGACCGCCATTAGGAGATACAACACCGTATACATTAATGTGAGATACGTTCGGAGCAGGTGCAAACAGAACTGGACCACCCGTATCTTTAGACTTTTGCGCTTTAAATTCAGCCTTAGCAGCCTCAACAGCTTCACGGAATTCTTTGGAATTAATAATTTCTTCCTTTGTTAACGGTTTGGCTTGAGTCACATCACCATCTGCATAAGCAGCTACATTAAACGAAAGCACGAGAACAAGAATAAGAGCTAAACCAACCAACTTTTTCATAGTAATAAATTCCACCTTTCTTGTTATGGGTATTCTTTTTTTTACAAAAATATGGATAACGACGAATAGACCTGCTTGCAGATTAAAGCCCCTTGCCCTCCCCTCTTATGAAAGTGGTTCTTCCCTCTTTTTCTTTACTGAAAACAGAAATAAAGAGATAGAACTCTACAGGCTAGAAAACTCTATGAAGTAGGAATGTATATGTAAAATGAATGCCTGCCAATGATTGGGTTTTGCAGACAAAATGGTAAACTCAATTATAAGAATTGATATCTTAGCTGTGGTAAACTCTGACACATATCTTGAAGTATAAGATTTCAAAATAAGTATTTAAATTGAAATATATTCCATTTATATAAACATATAGTACATCTAATTATCAATTCAAGTCAAGTTTATTCATTAATTCTATGAATTGTTAAAGCGTGTTGCTCGTCGCAGTAAAGATGCTACAGTATCCTGTAGTCGTGAAATAAAAGGAACCATCAGGAACATGTATACACCTACATAGAAATCGTATGGGACTGAAGGACGGAAACTAATCATTCTTAGTGGGAATTAATGTAGTGAAATCAGGAGATTAGCCGGATATCATTGCCATTAAACTTCTGCTAACAAAGTCTTATCATATAGTAGATGAGCGGTGAAAATGGATGAGTACCATTAAAGTTACTCCTGAACAGTTACATAACGTATCGAATCAAGTAGATCAGGCGAGACATCAATTGGAGCATATACGTGAGGATCTCTCAAGACAAATCATGTTCCTTCAGCAGATGTGGCTGGGTGTAACGCAGGAGCGATTCTATTATGAATTTGAGCAGTCGCGCCCTGTTTTGCAGAAGGCGCTGGAAAGTATGGTGGGCATCTCCAAGGAACTCAAGGATATCGCCATGCGGTTTGAGAATGCTGATGCTCAGAAGGTGAGTCTGGGTAATGCCGTTGGCGCTGTAGCGATGATGGTGATCTCGAGATATTATGCCGGTTCGGATGATAAGGGCTATGGGATGGCACAAGTCAATGTTTTTGGAAAGTGGATGTCGATGCCTGTCAACGAGAATGGGGTTACGGATCAGTCTGCGCTCCAAGCTTATGAGAGAGCTCAGGGGCATTTGGATTTTAATCGAATGCAAGCTGTAACTGTTGAACCATTAGGTGAAGATATTTATGCGATGCAGATCAAAGCCTTTGAAAATGGAATTCATCCCTTCACAGGCGAGCCTGTATCCGATAAGTATGCTCAGATGATGTTGACTTCTCTGAAGTTCAGTCAGCTATTTATGGCATTTCAGATGGTTCGCGGGAGTATGCCGGGTGGCAAAGGACCGTTTCGCTTGCCTTCTTCTCATCCAGCTGTGGCGAAGATTAAAAAGAATTTGGAAGCGGCTGAGGCAAGGAAAGGTAGTAAGATTAAGGGGACGGGTGATGTTTCAGGGGTTAAGAGTGCAAAAGAGGTTGAGATTATTAATAAAAGGGGAGAATCTCTTGGTGAATTTGATGAAATTGACTTGAAAAAAGGGGTCTTTTATGAAGATAAGTCTGCTCAAGGTCTACATAAAGTTAATCCTAAAACAGGACTGCCTGCACAAACACCACAAGAATTCGCGGATAAACAAATACTTACGAAAACGCGAAATCGGATTTTTGCTCTAGAGAACGCCACATCGACAAGAACAACTGTGAATGGGTCGCAGGAAATACCGGCACTTCAAGAAATAAAAGGTATTAAAGAGTTTGTTTTTAGACTAGACGGTGATACACCCAAATTGAGGCAAGCTGTTAACAAAAGCATTAATAAACTAAAAGAAGAGTTTCCAGACTACAAATTTAGTGCTACTTTTGGAGGTGAATAAGTGCATGTCAATCAGTGCTGTAATATATGAACCACAAAATGATTTTGAACAGAGTTTCTTTGTTCCCATTGCTACAGAATCGTTTTTTAAAGAATGTTGGCAACCTGCGATTGAAGCACTAGGGTTACAATGGACAGACCTTTTTTCATCAGGTGTTGATGTAGAGGAGGAAGATGTACCGTCAATTATTGAGGAACTAATTCAAATTAAAGATTGGGCGGTAAAAAACTTAACTGAGGAAAAAAGGAATAAAATGTTTGAAAGAATAACAATTCTTCAAAATAAATTGCCCCTAGCATTTCAGCGCAAAGATGCTGTTGTTTTTATAGGATAGATAGGTTAGCTCACTTACGAGTAGGGCTTAGACTTAAGAGCTTAACGAAGAATTTTGGTATTAATATATACTTAGCGGATTTCCCGCTAAATTTCTATCTCACCTGCTCTTTTGATGTACAATCTTCCTGAGGTGACCTTACCATGAAGGATAACAAGTACCTGATCGAGAATTTGTTTCACGGGAACTTGCGGTTAGACGAGTCGATTCATCCTGAGCAAGCTGAATATCAGGAGATCAATCGCCAGATATCGGACCTGATGCAAGACTACAGAACACAGCTTACCGATAACGAATACGATGCTTTGGAACAACTGGTAGACCTGATCGGACAATCCACATCAATGTATGTTGAAGCAGCGTTTGAGCAAGGTTTTCGTACAGGCGGTAAACTCATTATTGAGGTCTTATGCAAACCGTGAGTATCTATCAATTTATAAGTCAGCAGTGTATGTATAGCAACTCAAAAATCCCCTTCTCCAACACCGGCAATCTGGCTGGCATAGAGAAGGGGATTTTATGTTTATTCCGTAGCGTCTTTTAATCCATATGTGAACTCAACACACATGTCCTACTCAAACTCCACCTACACTACAACCTACCGCGCACCAATATTCGTACCCGATGGCGTACCTGACCCAACCAGATCACTGCCACCCGCAAGCTTCAGAAAATTACCCAAAACAGGTGTTCCGTCCGCGCTACGCGTTACAGAAGGCACGAGGGAGACAAAGTCGGCTGCGCTGGCGAGCAGGCCTTTGGCGTTCTCGCTTTTTTTGTTCTTCCACCAGACGTTGGTGCTGCTGACGTCGGTTCCGCTCGTTTTGTCACTGGCGCCGCCTTGGAAGGACAGGTTGTTGGTGAAGATGTGGGTGCCTACATCAAAAGCAAAGTTGCTTTGCCCGTTGTTCCAGGAAGTGTTGTTTTTCATCTGGATCGAACCTGGATTGCTGTTGTAGGTGAAGCCATGTTTTTTGTTATTAAATGCAATGTTGTTTTCGACAATGTGGTTCACCGCAATCTTCTCGCCGCCAAGCTTGAAGCCGTTGCCATCGCTGTTGGAGGTGGAGGTACCGTCTGACGTTGCGCCGTTACCGTAGGCGATGCTGTTGCGGATCGTGACCGCGCCAATGGCGCCTGTGTCCGTTTTGCTATACAGATCCCACCCATCGTCCACGTTATAGGCCGCAATACAACCGTCGAAGACGTTGCCCGGGCCTACGGTCAGTTTGGCGGCAAAACCGTCTGCATCCTCGCCGTCATCCGGGTCATAGTTGTTGTGGGAGTAGGAACGAATGACTTCATTATACGCAGGCCATTCACTCTTGGCGGCGGTGGAAGCATAACGTCCCATTTGAATCCCCGTATCCCGATTGTGATGGGCTTCGATCTGCTCCAGGCGATTGTAGCTGCCTCCGATGAAGATTCCGTTATCGCCTGCACCCTTCACTTCAAGTCCTTTGACGAACCAGTAGTCTCCGAACATTTGCAGTCCACGATTGGTGGAAGCGAAGGCTTGAGCAGAGAAATCAAAGACTGGTTTTTCCGATCCATACGCCACCAGATTTTTACGTTGTGAGGAGGTGCCGCTGTTACCACGTTCAATGGTAATGGTCTGCGAGAAGTTGTAAGTTCCGCCGCGTAGATAGATCGTTTTACCCGGGGCGATCTGGGTCAATGCGTTGGCCAGCGACGTTGGACTATTTATGGTCCCCGGATTGCTGGCTGAGCCGTTAGGGGAGACATAGAGATCACCCGCAGCAAGTGTCACACTTGAGGTAGCCACGGCTTCTGATGGATTATTTTGCAAGCTGCTCTCGATTACATCCGCCGCGCTAACCGATCCACCACCAATTAATAAAAGAGGAAATGCGGCACTCAGACAGATCTGGGCCATTTTTGATTTGAGGGAGCGCTCCTTCAGGGAATGTACAGATCGTGCAGACACATGAGTAGATGTGGATGGGAATAATTTCATTAGTAGACCTCCTTGGTTAATGGAAAATAGAATGCGTGAGCTGTTACGATATGCCGGACAGATGCATTGATGAAGTAGCTCATTGCGATGGGATGAATACTCCCTGTACAGCATAGTTTTATGGTAAATGTTGTAAACGTTATCTTCAATAATCATTTGATCAGATAGGTCTAGACACAGGCAGGTTAGGCGTAGTCGCTCCCAGTGCCTGGGGTTTCACAGGTTACATGTAATCCTGACATTGGTTGGTAGCCCTGATTTAACGATGAATCATCTGAAATGAACCTAGAGATGCACGCTTTTACAACCCTCAAGGCACGAGACTCACCCTCAATCCACCCAAATGAACTTCGCATTTTCAAAAAAAGAGCCACACGCATCCGATAGGAAGCATAAATGTAATCCGGTGCCCTCTATCGAAATGATGGGGCAATCAACGCATAACAAAAAGCCCCATAGCGGCTGCCAGAGGCAACGAGACTATTGGGGCGATATTCGAAGTTGTATTATCTGATCATTGTAGGCACTGTCCTTCATGGCAAGACTCATCGAATCAAGCGATATGCTCCATTAAACCAACGCTGGGACTTATCGTCCGAACAATCTCATGCACTATAAGCGATGCATAGACGAGAGTTATACAACGCTGCCCACTTTAATATCCGTCCGTCTCACGACTTCGCTTCTGCACTTGCTCGACACTTGGTTCATGTTTCGGTTGAACTGTCGCACTATCATCGGTTGGCACTGACGCCAGTCCTTCCGCCACACGGCGCCCGTAATCCGCATCTGCTTGGGTAAAATGAGAGATCATGCGCTCCCGGATATCCGGTTTGCATTGGGCCAGAGCATCGACCATGTTGCTGATCAGCTCATCCCGCTCCCAATCCTCGAATGCCCGGTACGTATCCCCGGCTTGTCCAAAATCATTCGTACGTTCGATCTTCTCACGCACCAGCCTGCCTTCCACCAACGGTTCATGTTCCGGGCCGCGTGGCGCCGCTTCTTTTAACCCACCAAGAGAGGAGGGTTCGTAGTTCACATGCGGATTCTGCCCCGGTGCACGATCCACCTGATACTGCATCTGTCCGCCGCTTTGATTCGTCGCAACACGGTTCTTCGGCGCATTCACAGGCAGTTGCAGGTAGTTCGCACCGACCCGGTGACGCTGGGTATCCGAATAGGAGAAGGTGCGTCCCTGCAGCAGCTTGTCATCCGAGAAATCCAGCCCGTCCACCAATACACCTGTACCAAATGCCGCTTGCTCCACTTCATTGAAATAATCTTCGGGATTACGGTTCAACGTCATTTTGCCAACGGGTAGAAACGGAAACTGATCCTGCGGCCACAACTTGGTTGGGTCCAACGGGTCAAAGTCCAGCTCCGGGTGCTCGCCATCTTCCATCACCTGAACGCACAGCTCCCATTCGGGATATTCGCCTTGTTCAATGGCATGATACAGATCCAGCGTGGCATGGTTGAAATTCTGCCCCTGAATCTCGCTCGCATCTTTTTGCAACAGGTTACGTATGCCTTGATTCAGCGGTTCCCAGTGGTATTTGATGAGCACGCCCGTGCCTTCCTGATTGACCCATTTGTATGTATTGACACCCGACCCTTGCATCTGACGGTAATTGGCCGGAATACCCCAAGGGGAGAAGAGGAACGTCACCATATGGGTTGCTTCGGGACTGAGTGAGACAAAATCGAAAAACCGCTCCATATCCTGTGCGTTGGTCAACGGGTCGGGTTTGAAGGCGTGTACCATATCCGGGAACTTGAGCGGATCACGAATGAAAAAGATTTTCAGGTTGTTACCGACGAGATCCCAGTTGCCATCTTCGGTATAAAATTTGACGGCAAAGCCACGCGGGTCCCGCAGCGTCTCGGGAGAGTGTCCACCGTGAATAACCGTTGAGAATCGAACGAATACGGGGGTTTCTTTTCCTTTTTCCTGAAACAGACGTGCACGTGTATATTTGGATACCGGTTCATTCCCGGCCGTTCCATACGCTTCAAATACGCCATGAGCACCAGCACCCCGGGCATGCACAACCCGTTCCGGAATACGTTCGCGGTCGAAGTGAGTGATCTTTTCGAGAAAGTGATAGTTCTCCAGTGTTGTCGGTCCACGGCTGCCCACGGTTCGTACGTTCTGATTGTCTGTGATGGGGTGACCCTGTCGGTCCGTTAAAGTCTCGCTTGATTGGTCTGAGGAATGCTCGGATTGTGAAGAATGGTTATCCATAGAGTGGAACGCCACCTTTCCTTAAGTTGGATTCCTGTATATATTTTCCCTGTGGGCAGGTTCTATACATTATGGCAACCAACGAACATCTAAACGACCTTTTGAAAAAGCTAATCAACTGCCCTTCGATTTCCTCGTAAAAAAAGCTTGTCATCAACCTTACTGCGTGAGATAATTAACTTTTGCCCTGCGGCCTTTTTTGAACGGAAAATGAAAGAGGACCGCGTCTAAGAATGGAGGCTGACCTAGGATTGTCTACACAACGTTATCCTTTTGCATATGATCCGGCTGAACCTTTTGTATCCCGTCTGGGAGAGTGGGTAGCCGATGTTTTTTACGATATTTTGCCAGAGTCCGGCTTCGAGGTACGGGATGAACAGATTTTTATGGCATACCAGCTCGAACGGGCCTATGGAGATAAAAAGACCATTATGGCGGAGGCCGGAGTAGGAACAGGTAAGACGTTAGTTTATCTGCTCTACGCGGTCTGTTATGCACGTTATACGGGCAAACCGGCGGTGATCGCCTGTGCCGATGAGTCCTTGATTGAACAGCTTGTGAAGCCTGGCGGAGATATTGCGAAGCTGGCTGCACATCTGGATCTGGAAGTGGACGCACGTCTGGGCAAGTCCCCGGACCAATACGTCTGTCTGAACAAATTAAGTGCGGTGCGATTCGCCGATGAGGATGCGCCTGTTATTGAAGAAGTGCACGAGAGTTTGCCGGATTTTGTGAACACGCCGGGTACACTTCAGGCTTTCCATCCGTATGGTGACCGCAAACAGTACCCACATCTGAATGATCGTCAGTGGAACAAAATCAACTGGGACCCGTTCCAGGATTGTTTTGTTTGTCCAAAAAGACAACGCTGCGGCCTGACGCTGTCGCGTGACCATTACCGTCGTTCCAAAGACATCATCATCTGTTCCCATGATTACTACATGGAGCATGTGTGGACGTATGATGCGCGCAAACGTGAGGGACAACTGCCACTGCTGCCTGATCACAGCTCGGTTGTATTTGATGAAGGACATTTGCTGGAAGAAGCAGCCCTGAACGCACTGAGTTACAAGCTGAAACACCGCATCTTCGAGGAACTCGTGACTCGCCTGCTTGAAGGAGAGATTCGTGAATCCCTCGCCGAGCGTGTGGATGAAGCCATTGAGAGCAGTGAGCGATTGTTTGCGTTGCTCGATACGTATACGGTGGCGATTCCGGGATCGGAACGGAAAGAAGTTCGGGTAGAAGCTCCGCTTCTGCGTGAGATTGAACGTCTGACCAACGTATTGGATGCCATTGGCGAAGAATTGGTATTCGAAAGTGGATTGTTCTCGCTGGATGGGTACCAGATGCGTGTCGTTGAAGAACATTTGGACATGATTCAGTCTGCACTTGCGTTGTTCCGTAAGGAAGATGGTTATATCTGCTGGGCGGAAGAGAGTGAAGACGAGACGACATTATCGATCATGCCGCGTACGGTGAAGGAAATGCTGAATGAGCGTGTGTTCAACACAGGTATTCCAATCGTGTTCTCCTCTGCAACTTTATCTGTGGATAGTTCATTCCGTTATGTGGCGGACAGCCTGGGCATTGATGATTTTGTATCGTTCTCGGTGGCTTCCCCGTATGATTATGCGGACAAAATGAAGATGAAAATTACCGATGAAGCTGTACCGGGTCACCCGGAGAACGAAAATCGCATGCGCGACGCAGTATCCATGCTTCAGGAGAGTGGGGGACGTGCGCTGATCCTGTTCCGTACGATGGAAGAATTGCGCGCGTTCAAGCAGGACATTGTTCATGTGCCAGAAGCAGAAGGTTTGCGCTTTATGTATGAGGGTGATCGGGAGATCAGTGATCTGATCGCGGCATTCCAGCAGGATGAGGAGAGTGTGCTGTGCTCCGTCAATCTGTGGGAAGGACTGGATGTTCCAGGACCGTCATTATCCAATGTCATGATCTGGTCGCTTCCATATCCACCACAGGACCCTGTGTTCAATGCAAAACGCAGTGCGTCGGCTGCACCATACGAAGAGATCGATCTTCCGTATATGCTTCTGCGAGTAAAGCAAGGTCTTGGACGTCTGATTCGGACAAGCACGGATTCCGGTTCCGCAGTCATTCTCGATGAATCGCTGTATACCAAAAAGGAAGCCAAAGACCGCATTGCGGCTCTGCTCCCTGAAGGTGTGGAATGGACAACCCTGACACACTAATGACTGAATTCTAAATCATACAAAATCGTACTAAATCCTACATGTACATTGAATTATACGTTCTAACCGGGCCGAGATGGCTCCCATCAGAAAAAAGCTCTTGTTCTCTGCGGATGCACCATCCGTATGTGAGCAAGAGCTTATTTTTTATTTTGATGGTTCCTTCAATGTACTTCTCTTCCCTTTTTTTCGAGGGATTTCCCCTCGCTCCTCGCTACCAATCGCTCCAAAATTCTAACGAACCTATCATACCTTATTGGGGTGATAATGAAGAGATGTAAATTCTAACGAATCTCAGTAACGTTATCCCGCCGAAAATAGCTTCTAAGCCCGTAAATCAACCCAATTCGGGGAAATAACGCCGCTGTGATTCGTTACACTTCAAACCTGCATAAATAGGAGCGAATAGCGTGTCTCAGGTTCATTAGAAGCAATGAGCGCTAAATGAACAATACATGTGTGAGTACTAAATGAATGCTCATAAGGGAGGGCCTCTGTCAAGCTTATAACTTATGGGCTCATGGCTTGTGGGACATGGAAGCCCCTTTTTGACGTGTAAAGATGTTAGCTGTGTTAAAAAATATCCATGCTCAGATACCGTTCCCCGGTATCCGGCGCAATGCAGAGCACCCGGTGCCCTGGCCCCAGTTCCTTCGCGATGCGAAGGGAGGCCCACACCGAAGCGCCAGAGGAAGGGCCGAGCAACAGCCCTTCCCGGGCAGCAAGCTGCCGCATCGTATCCAGTGCGTCCTCATCGGACACTTGGATGATGGCATCCCACACGTCGGTATTCAGGATGTCCGGAATGAACCCCGGACTTGTACCGACGAGCTTGTGTGGTCCGGGCTCGCCACCGGACAACACCGGAGAACCTTTGGGCTCCACCGCATAGATACGGATATCGGGCAACTGCTTACGCAGTTCTTCCCCGGTTCCCGTAATTGTTCCGCCAGTTCCCGCCGTAGCGATGAAGGCGTCCAGCCTGCCATCCATCTGCTGCATAATCTCGGGAGCTGTCGTGATCCGGTGAATATCTGGGTTCGCCGGATTCTCGAATTGCTGCGGAATGAAACTTCCCGGAATGTCTGCCTGAAGTTCTTTCGCTTTGCGAATCGCACCTGGCATCCGCTCCGCAGCAGGGGTGAGCACCACATCTGCGCCGTAGGCTTTCAGGATGTTGATGCGTTCCTTGGACATGTTGTCCGGCATGATTAGGATGGCTTTATATCCTTTGGCAGCGGCATTCATCGCCAAACCAATCCCGGTATTGCCACTGGTTGGTTCGATAATGGTTGCGCCGGGTAGCAAGTGTCCCGCACGTTCAGCTTGAAGTATCAGGTTATAGGCGGCACGGTCTTTGACGCTGCCGCTGGGGTTGAAGTATTCCAGTTTCACGTATACGTCAGCGGAGTCGCTGCCTGTGAGTCGGTTCAGTTTAACGGCAGGTGTCTGGCCGATCAGTTCAGTTACATCTGCAGCAATGCCTGTATGTGCTTGTGTTCGTTTAATCGAATGTGTATTCAGATCCATGAAGTACAGCTCCTTGATTGATAAGACGTTGAGAGATATCCAGTTGAACTCAAACCCTAAGGAACAATCTGTCTGCCATGAATGGCAGGATGCTTGTTTTAGTATAGGAATTGAATTTAGATCATGCCTTATTGGAATGGTTGGTTATCTCTCCTCCATCTTAATGAACATAACCTTCTGTGGTCAACTTGTTTTGAATTAAGCGGAGGGCGCGGAATCATACGAGCAGTGAATCGGACGAAGCGAGTAGGAGTTGGATTCAAGCGTAATGACGGATGGACGCAGATCCATATGTGTTTGGATAACAACAGGCGTATGCTCCGGTTCAATAGGAACAGAGTTGCATCAGCTCTGTGCCAAGTCCATCTGCAGATGCCGACTGAGTTCTTTTTTGACTTCATTGCGTGCGAACGTCCATAACATATAGAACCGTTGCCAATACCCCCTGCACATATACAGAGTTTCGATACCATCAGCTTCACGATTCTCTTCCAGAACTTTGACACCGCGAATTCTCATCTGCTTGCGAAGACCCAACATCTCCTTGAGCACATTGTTCTGAATACGTGTCAGCGAAAGAATGTAGACTTCAGGCATCTTAAGCATAAGTGTATCCAACGTTCGAATATCTCGCTCAAGTACATCCAGCAATAGGGTGCGTACAACCAAACCTTTAATTAGACGATGGTCTTCATCCGCAGGGGATGGGGCGGAAGTTGAGGATGTCATATGTTCACTTCCTTAACCTATAATTGTAAATTTTTATTTACAGAACATGTGTTCCTATATTATAATCAATATATGTAATGGAGATACACAATACAACCGAGAAATATTGGAAGCAAGCACTAACGTATTTTCCTGAGGATACAGATCGTGTATGAGGCTAAGGATTTGAGGACAAGCCTGCTCCAAAATTAGGTATAATTTATGGGTTTTGCAGGAAACCTAAGGCCATAAACCAAATAAGCATTATGCAATGCGCCTACTACAGAAGTAATAACAAGCAATGAATTTTTGCAATCAACTGCAATAATCATCTAAGGCTGGCTTGCCTTAATACGCTGATGCTATGACAACAAGAAAAAGCAATTCACTCTACTAAAAATGTGCAACAAAAAAGCCCCTGCCTTGGGCGGCGGGGCCTATGGAATACTGCCGATTCAGCGGCAGGTTTAATGACGTGTTTAAGAAATTAAGCAAGATATTGAGGCTTTTCGTAGAACGCCTCTTTTTCAAGGATGACCTTATAAGGTCTTTCCTTGCCCTTAAGGGAGGGCCCAATAGTCGTTAGCGGTACGGCCGGCTTGTGGAAACGATCTTCTTCCTTGGGTTCCGGAACCGGTCGTGATGATTCGGGCGCAGAACTGAGGCGTACCTTTTTCTCGCTGCCCCAGCGCTTGCTTATTTTTTTCGTTTCCGGTTTCATTCCGGTTCGCCTCCTAACAAATCGTTGATGGCGTTGAACAGTTGACGATTCTGTAGGTCAATCTGCTGAAAAACCGCCTCATCCGCTTCAATATGTCCAATAATGTGAACGGTGATTACATACCTCTTGGCTACAGGATAGCATAGCAGATACTCTTTCTCAAGGTAATCATCATATAGGTTGATCTTGATCTTGTTCTCCCGGTAAGAATCAATCACCAGGATGCGCTTGGGATCATCCGGTTGTTTGTCGTCATTAGCGGACAAGTCATACTTTCTCCCCGGTTCTCCAACATTACCACATAATTGCTCAATATAACCACTGTCATCTGTACGGTATATGGCTGTGCCACGTACAGCGAATGGAGGATGAGAGACAAAGGCAGTACGCAGGGCATCACTCATTCGTTCCAGCATTTTGGCATCTGCTTTGCGGGTACGCAGCAATTCCCTAAAGAACCGCAGCAACTTAAGCAATTGTAACCTTGCTTCTCCCTCGGTGCGTTTATGCTTCTCAATGATGTTCTCCAATTCCGGATCACTCCAGCGTCCTTGTTCCTCAATACTGTCTGCAATCTTGGAACATGCCACGGACACGGCTGGTGCCCACTTTCCGTCAGAACGGATTTCATATACGAGTGGATTTAATCCCAGCAGATCTGTGGGCATCCGCAATCCTTCGATCTTGGTCGTGTCCTTGATGTCCGTAATATCTTCAGGAAGAATGAAAAAAATACGCTTTCGTCCCAGACGACCCATAAACAGACCCATTTCAAGCATTGTATTATCCCGGACCGACGCGTAGTACTTCCCGCGAATCTTGGATATATCATCCGGATGAAAAATAAAAATCGCAAAGTCAGTCGTACGTACCTCTACTTCCAGATCGTCCATGGTATAGCTGCTTGGATTAAAAACCCCGGAATACCAAGGGGTAACTTCAGCTGAAAAACGTAAGTTTTCGTGTACTGCGGCTGCAATCGGCTTCGCTTCCAGCGAGCAGCCAATAAAGACTCTTGGCTTTAACGTTTTCATCAATCCGCCTCGCTTAAACGGTAGTGGGATTCAATTGTTATATTATACCATAAACAGCAGAGTAAGTCTGGAAACGTCTGAACTGGACAAATCATAAGCCGATTACGTTTGCTATAGTGTATGTGTGAAAGGGAGATGATTCCTTTAAAAAGTACAAGAAAATAAAAAAAGGCCCCAATTTGTCACAGTTGGGTGACTGACAGTTATTTTTGGAAGCTTTGGTCATAGAATAAAGGAGCAGGTTGCACCATTAGCAAGCATTGCTACTCCTGGTGTGCCCGTACGACTGCTGGAGCAGCCCAGATGCTGCTTTATGCGCATATTTGACGGGTCCGCTGTTTAGACCCGGTCACGTTGGTGTTATATAATAGAAGAACAAGCAAGTTAGCTTTGGTGTTTAAGCAGAATCTTTACATGGTAACGAAGAGTGCAGAACCCGTCTGAAGAAACGAAGTGCTCGCCTTTATCAACGGATTTTCCCATTTAAAATATGGGATCAAAAAAATCCGTGGATAACAGCGATCGGAAGAGGGTACTGTTATCGATGTATTATAGTGTAAAGTATAATGTTTAACCAAGCACAGCTAACCACAACAGAACAGAAAGGATCAGGATACCATGAGTCCCCGAAGGACAATCTCCCCAAGGACAATCTGGAAACGTTACGATCTCTCATACACATAGCGCCCCTTGTAGAGTACATCAACCGGTTCAAAAAAACGGCTGACTCTGCGAAAGAGGGGATTGGAATGAATATTCGAAGGACACACACGATGATTTCTTCCAGGCTTGCCTTTTGCAGGGTACGGTCGGTCTAAAAAACCAACCTACAAACTGCGAGGGAACCTGAATGAAGAGAACATCGTTAACCTTACAACACGTTAAAACAGAGGCGATCAAATTCGCCATTATGCTGCTCGGTACGTTTATTTTAGCTTTTGCCTATTATCACATTAACTTTCAGAATCATTTATCGGAGGGCGGATTTGTCGGTCTGGCCCTGCTCGGAAAATACGCAACAGGCTTATCACCTGCCATCGGTATGTTGCTGCTCGACATTCCGGTCATGATCCTGGCCTGGTTCCTCAAAGGCTGGAAATTCATGATTCAGGCATTGCTTGGCGTCGCTGCATTTTCCCTATTCTATGACGGCTTTGAACGATACTCCACACTGGTGATGTCGTTTAACGGAAATCTGTGGATTCCGGCAGTTCTATCCGGTATATTGACTGGGGTAGGCGCTGGGATTGTGCTTCGATTCGGCGGAGCGACAGGCGGAGACGATATTCTCGCCGTGCTGGTTAGCCGCTGGAAGGGATGGAAGCTGGGAACCGTTTTCTTTGTCAGTGATGCTTTTGTATTGGGATTGTCACTTTTCTTTCTTCCGGTAAAAGAAACTTTATATACGATTCTGGCCGTATGGATCGCCAGTAAAGTCATCACGTACGTCGTTAGTGTTCCGGCTCGCGGAACCGTGGTAACGACTTCGGCTGTGAAATTGCCGATGCCATCGGCTGCAGCCAAAGCAGTTAATGCTGCTGCTGTTTCACAGCGGACTACGGTGGCTAGAGGGGTATCCCATTGATCTTACGTTTCAGAATAATCATAACCTGTATGGATCTTGTTGAGATCTTAATTGACGGTTACGTTCATACAAAATCCCTTTTGACTGCATGTCAGCAGCAAAAGGGATTTTGTTGTTTTCGTCCAGATCATGATTAATTATTCGCTGAACTGTAGAATAACAGCCAACAATGAATACGGCCATTTTCCGGTGTCATGCAATTCATTCAAGGCTTAATCGAAGAAGCAATCTGCCCATCCTGATTATGGATAATGGCGCGAATATGTTGATGGCTACTGCGTTTTTTAGCTTCATCCACAGCTTCAGCTTTCGTTTCAAATGTAGACAGATAGGTAGACTTTCCTTCTTCCTTAATTGCCCAACCGGAGTCGGTAGGCACCACATGAATGTTGTCATGACTCTTGGACGATGAGACAGGTTCGGAATGCCGACGCTGCGTGGAAGATGACTCTTTATGGTTAGAATTTTCGGAAGAAGATGTGGAGTTCGATTTCGAGCCTTCCGGTGAGGGATGATTTTCATCCCATTCTTCCGCCTTAGCTGTCGCTATGGCAATCGAACGTCCTTCCTCATACCCGTCTTGAAGCAGCGCATTCGCAATCTCAATTGCTTTGTGTCTGACACGTGGTTCCAGGTTCTTCATGGATACCGGATAATCCTGTTTGTTCCAAGGCATATGAATCCCTCCTGTACAATAATGGATTAGTTGTATATTACCCTGTGAGGGAAGAGATAAACGATGAAGAGGAACGGGAAGAAGCAGAGCTAAAAGCTTTCTGTGAAAAGCTACTCCGTAAGCATAAAGGAATCAAAAGAATCTGGGGATAACAGCGATCGGAAGGTTGTTCTGTCATCGGAGTGTCAAGTGTAAATATACTTTAGTACAACGAATATAGAAGGATCTCGTTCCTATACTTTTAGAACACAGAAGAGTATAATGCTGTGCATGAAAGAAATAAGTTCAACAAAAGGAAGATAAAGGAGTACATACATATGTTTAGCCTCAGTCTGGCAATACCGATGATATTCACTATGTTGATTCATGCAGCAGACAGCCTATCTTATGCACTTCGTCTAGGTGGCTTGCGTACGCGCAGAATCGCGCTAGCCATTTCATTGGCTGGTATTTTGCTGTTGGTTTCTCGAACTTCCAATATGGCTCAGGGTCCGATGGTAGGTAATCTGGTGGATACCGCAACACGTGGAGCTAATCCTCACTTTGCAGCACAACTACATTGGCTGATGGGGGCGGCTACCATCGGAACCGCATTAGCCATATTGTGTTTCCCGACCATGGTTAAACTCTCATCCCGAATGGTCGTGCATTTTGAAGCAGCAGGTTCCATTCCTGTGATGGTTCGTGGGATGTTGAAGCGAAGCAAGATTAGAAATGCAATGTATTACATCACTCCGCCATCCTGGAAGATGGCCAAACGATTGGTACAGCATGGGATGCCAAGACGATTAATGATGCTGAATGTAGCGGTAACCGCAATCTACACCACGGGTGTCCTGTCCAGCTTATATGCAGCGTACCTTTACCCCGGTCAGGCTGTAGCTGCCTCTCAATCGACCGGGCTAATTAATGGCATAGCGACTATTATGCTAACTATCCTGATTGATCCGCGGATTTCCTTGCTCAGTGACCGATCATTACGTGGCGAGATCCGTTTGGATCGCATGAACCAGATTTATGGCTGTATGCTCGTTTCCCGTTTATTCGGTACACTGGTGGCACAGCTGTTATTAATTCCATTTGCGTATTGGATTGGTTGGATTGTAAATATGATGTGATTGTAAAGTACCAAAAAGAGCAGCGGGATCATCCCACTGCTCTTTTTGGTATTCAAACTTATTGGAAAAGGACGGCGTACTCACCGTATCCTTCTTTTTGAAGGTCTTCTTTGGGTACAAAACGAAGTGCCGCAGAGTTGATGCAATAACGCATTCCACCAGCTTCAGCAGGACCATCATTGAACAGGTGACCCAGATGGGAATCCCCCTCACGACTTCTCACTTCGGTACGAATCATGAAGTGACTGAGATCGGTTTTTTCCTTCACATTGTGGTCACGCAATGGACGTGTGAAGCTCGGCCAGCCGCAACCCGAATCGTATTTGTCAGTAGAACTGAACAATGGCTCGCCGGATACGATGTCCACATAGATCCCGTCACCGTGGTGATCCCAGAATTCGTTATGGAATGCAGGTTCGGTCGCGCTGTTCTGGGTCACTTCATATTGAAGCGGCGTCAGACGCTCTTTCAGTCCGTCTTTGTCCACCTTGCCGGACCAGTTGCGTTCGATGAAATCTACGCGTCCAGAACCTTTGCTGTACCGTTTGTAGTGGGCAGGGTTCTTCCGGTGATAATTCTGGTGATGTTCTTCGGCTTCATAGAACGGTTTGGCTGGCAAGATCGGCGTGAAGATGGGTTTGTCAAAACGCCCGCTTTGTCCCAGCTCCGCTTTGGACGCTTCGGCAATCTGACGCTGCTCTTCGCTGTGATAGAAGATGGCCGTCTGATAGGAAGATCCGCGGTCATGGAATTGCCCGCCTGTATCCGTAGGGTCGATCTGCTGCCAGAACAGTTCAACCAGTTTCTTATAAGGGAAGATGGCAGGGTCGAATGTAATTTGCACAGCCTCTACATGTCCTGTTGTCTCCGAGCAGACCTCTTCATATGTTGGATTCTCGGTATGTCCTCCTGTATAACCCGATACAATCTTGTGAATACCGGGCAGTTCTTCAAAGGGGGATACCATACACCAGAAGCATCCGCCTGCAAAAGTTGCTAACTCACTTGAATGTTGTTCCATGCTATAGTCACTCCATTTCTGATGAAGATTTAGCGCTCGTGTTCGAGCTCCAGCAATCTACCATTTTTATTAACCTGTTAACACAAGCACAGGGCTTGCTCTTCTATTATATCCTGAATTGGCAAGCCAACCAAGCAGGATTGAAAACAAACTGGATCTGAATACTTGCGAATTTCTGAATTCAGGCTTTGTTGCGTGACCGAAAGCGAAATAGGAGCAATACAATGGCCATGAACACCAGGTATCCGGCAAGGATCGCCAAGCTCAGCCAGATCGAGGTTTCAGCCTGTGCACCTGCATAGGCAAAAACAAAAATCGCGGGCATTTTGCCAATAGCCGTAGCAACCATGAAGACCCAGAATGGCGTATACGTTATACCTGCGTAGATATTAACGGCCATCTGAGGCACGACCGGCAACAAGCGCATCGACATAACACCCATAAACGGATGTGCTTCCATCCATGTGGTAAAACGGCTCAGACCCCGAATGCGTTCGAGGTACGATCTCGCCTGATGTCTGAAGATGGTTCTTGCTCCGCCATAGACGACCATGGCAGCAAGTGTAGTGCCAAGCCAGCATATCCAGGCTGCCGTGGTGGTACCGTAACTATAACCAAAGGCGATAATAACAAACTTATAAGGAATTACAGGCACAAGAGCAAACAATGTTGCCATGGCGAGTAACAGCGGAATGGACTGATGAAGATCGGTCCAGGCCAGCAGTTCATATCTGTAAATAAACGTGACTCCTGCAAGTAAAACATATAACAGAAGCCATAACCATTTTCGCAAAATCCCAAACGCTCCTTTCAGATCAGGCAGGTCTAGTCGTGTCCCGATCTGTACTGCTTTTCATTATAAGTTTACCACGTTCGCTTATGGTCTGAACAATTCGTGAGAAGTCTGCTGCAATCACTGGCAAGTTGCTGTCCGAAGGGTTACACTATAGGACGTGGAAATATAGAACCGAACTGAAGGTGGAATGATCATCATGGAAACAACCCAACGTAAACGAGTTGCAATTATCGGCCTCGGCGATATTGCACGTAAAGTATATTTGCCGCTGTTAACCGCTCATCCGAACGTGGAGATTGTAGGCATTATGAACCGATCTCCGGAGCCGGTCAAAGCCGTTCAGGAGGCGTATCGATTAGAACGGGGAACAACGGATCTGAAAGAACTGTTGTCCTGGGACTTGGATGCGGTGTTTGTACATACAGCAACAGAAGCGCACTTTGACATTGTCATGCAATGTCTGGAACAGGGATTAGCCGTGTATGTAGACAAGCCGTTATCCTATACGCTTCGGGAGTCGGAAGAGATGACTGCTTTTGCCGAGGCACAAGGTCTGTTGCTGGCCGTGGGCTTCAACCGCAGATTCGCACCGATGTATCAAAAAGCGAAACAATGGATGGAGGGTGGAAAAGGCTTCGACTCCCTGACAGTGACCAAACATCGTACAGGCATTCAGGATCGTCCTGCGGCAGAAACGATCTATGATGATCTCATCCATCTGCTCGATCTGATGTTGTGGTACTCGAATCATAATGTGGAGCTGCTTCACCAATGGATTCGGAAGAATGATCTGGACCGATTACTGCATGCAACCGGAACGGCCAAGCTGGGTAGAACAGCCTACGGTCGATTCGATATGGTGCGTGAAGCTGGGGCAGATCTGGAGAAGGTCGAATTGCATGGTGGTGGGCGTTCTGCTGAAGTGGTGAACATGGACACGATTAGCTACTTGGAACAGGGGAGTCTGGAAACCAAAGAAGCGTTCGGGAGCTGGGACACCGTGTTAGCACGCAGAGGTTTTAGCGGAGCAGTTGATAATTTCCTGGCTTGTCTGGACTCGCCAGATGATTGCCTGATCAGTGCAAGTCATGTCATGGACAGTCATGAACTGGCTGAACAATTGATTCGCAAATAGTTAGAGAATACACTTACGGAGGATTACACGTCATGGATGAATATGAAAAGGAACGTAACAAGCAGATCGAGGAAGCGGTCATTGAAACCTATAAACAGGAAGAAGAGATGATGATCCTCGTATTTGCCCAGTGGTGTGTGAATAATGGTTTGGACCCGGAAGAGATGTACCGGCAAGCCTACCCGAATCAGCAGAGCAACGAGCGTTTGCAGCAGGTGCAGAAGCTGATTGTATCCAAGGAGGAAGCCGGTGAGATCCCGGATGATACGGTACTTGGCGTGTTGTCCATGTTTGGCAATGAAGATCTGGCGATGGTTGTATCCGAGGCCATAGCCGCGCGCAAATAAGTTCAACTTACGTATACTGGTATGATTACATCTGTTCCCGGTGAATGACGCGGAATTCCTTCGGGGACATGCCGAACCGGGAACGGAATACCCGATGGAAATAGGTATAGTTGTTGAAGCCGGAAGATTCGGACACTTGCTCCAGGGTCATTGGACTGAAAATAATCCGTTCCCTGGCCATGTTCAGCCGTACGTCAAGCGTGTATTGCATGATGCTTTTGCCAAATGCCTCTTTGAAGAGATGAACACCCCGTGAGACACTGATGCCAATGTGTGTTGCCACATCATCCAGCTTGAATAAAGAGGAAGCGTTTTCTTCAATGTAGTTCTTGATCTCATAAGCCACATAATTGGTATTGGTTATCGTTGGATGCTCCGCAAGCAGACGATCCACTTCGAGACATAAAATTCGCATATAATAACTTGAAATTTCAGGATAAGGATTAGAGATGCGGCGTTGCTCCAGCACGAGCTGTCGAAACAGGACTAAAAGACTTTCCGTCAGTTCGACTTTGATCCGTGTCGGCCGTTTGTGACGCTTCCACCACTCATCCACCCAGGAACCATTGAAGAAGATGTGATAGTCACCACTCTCCACCAGTCGTTCTCCCATCGGATTAATTTCATTGTCTATTCTCAGCTCATAGGGCTCATCAGGATCAAAAAGAAGCAGATCGCCCGCATCCACTAGGGACATGTCCCCGTCAATGCGTGCACGGCAACGTCCGTCTGTTTGCAGTCTTAACAGGTAGTTCTTGACCCCTTCAGGCTGCACCATAGCGTAGGGTTTACGATGAAATGAAAAGCCTGCTGTAAGAACTTGGCAGGATTGATCTGTCGACATGGGCATACTCCTTGCAATTTGAAAATTATGACCAGATAGTTCATGTTTCAATCATATTATTCATTTTAATTGAAGCTGAAACGGAATACCATAGTATTAGATTTAAGGAACAGGAAACATCCAACAAAACATATGTATCTCAACCATTCAAACGCAGATTTTCACCATGCGTAAGGAGATGAACGTCACAGTGGAGAAAATGAAAGCAGGCATCATCGGGTGTGGTAACATCAGCGCCATCTACCTGGAAAATCTCAAAAACAACCCGGTCATTGAAGTCGTGGCTGTTGCGGATTTGATTCGTGAACGCGCTCAGGAACGGGCAGATGAATTTAATATCGCAAACGTTTACAATGTAGATGAGTTGCTGCAAAATAACGAAATTGAACTTGTGTTGAACCTTACGGTTCCTGGCAGTCATGCCATGACCGATCTGGCTGCACTCGAAGCAGGCAAACATGTGTATGCCGAGAAGCCGCTGGCAATTTCGCTTGAGGATGGTCGCAAGGTTGTTGAACTGGCTGAAGAAAAGGGATTGTACGTGGGTTCTGCACCGGATACGTTCCTTGGTTCAGGCATTCAAACGGCTCGTAAAGCGATTGAGGATGGCCTGATCGGCAAGCCGATTGCAGCGACTTCATTCTTCATGGGTGGAGGACCGGAAGCTTGGCATCCTAATCCGGAGTTCTTTTATGTTGCAGGTGGTGGACCGATGTTTGATATGGGACCCTACTACCTGACCGCTCTGATTACGCTGCTTGGACCGATACGCAGAATTAGCGCCTCGGCAGGCATACAGATTGCAGATCGCAAGATCGGCTCCGGGCCGAAGGAAGGTACAGCGTTGCAAGTAGAGACGCCTACCCACTTGGCAGGAACCATTGATTTCGCAGAAGGTGCCATTGCGACCATGATTACCAGTTTCGATATTCGCGGAGCTTCGGATCTGCCACGTATTGAAATCTACGGTACAGAAGGTACGCTTAGCGTACCGGACCCCAACTATTTTAACGGGGAAGTGAAGGTTCGCAGATACGGTCAAGACACTTGGGAGACAGTCAAACCAGTCTTCGAAAGTGGACAAAACGAACGAGGCATCGGCGTAACCGAAATGGTTGAATCCATTCGTGCCGGACGCGAACACAAAGCCAGTGGCAAGCTCGCTTATCACGTACTGGAAGCTATGCATTCATTCCAGCGTTCTTCACTTGAAGGCAAGCACATACATCTGGAGAGCAGCTATGACGCTTTTGCAGTAACTCGCACAGTTCAAACTGAGATTGAAAGCGTGGAATCGCTCTAGTATGAGTAACAAGTGTTAACGCTTGATGCCCATACGAATGATGAAGAATAACCAGTATTCTTACGTTCAATTTCAGGATAGAAACACTCTCGATTTTCCACACTAAGCAAACAGGCATATGATTCTGAGCGGTAAATGTATACAGTTCAATTTTCATGAATTCAGCAATTATTCGATATCTAATCCAGGGAGGAATCGCACTTGAAACTCGGCGTATTTTTGGTACTATTCGGAGGACGTAAATTGGAGGATGCTCTTGATTATGTAGCATCCAAGGGATTAAAAGCAGTAGAGATCGGAACAGGCGGACATCCAGGCAATGCACATTGTAAGCCGGATGAATTGTTAAGCAATCCTACGGCACTTAAAAACTTCAAAAATGCAGTGGAGTCACGTGGTTTGACAATTAGTGCACTGAGCTGTCACGGTAACCCGCTTCATCCGCAAAAGGATATTGCGAAGGGATTCCACGATGATTTTGTTAAAACGGTAGAACTGGCTGAGAAGCTGGAAGTGCCTGTAGTGAATACATTCTCCGGTTGTCCGGGAGACCATGAGGATGCCAAGTATCCGAACTGGCCTGTTGCACCATGGCCGAATGATTTCCAGGAGGTCCTGAAGTGGCAGTGGGAGAACAAAGTGATCCCGTATTGGACAGAGTGGGGTAAATTTGCAGCAGATCGTAACGTAAAAGTCGGATTGGAGCTGCACGGTGGATTCTCCGTTCATACACCAGCAACCTTGCTGAGACTGCGTGAGGCAGCAGGTGAAGTAATCGGAGCCAATCTGGACCCAAGTCACATGTGGTGGCAAGGTATTGATCCGGTTCAGGCCATTCACATCTTGGGCCGTGAAGGAGCCATCCATCACTTCCATGCCAAAGATACAACAATTGATCCGGTAAACGTGAACAAACACGGTGTAACGGATATGCAGGACTATACGAATATGCTGGATCGCGCTTGGCAGTTCCGCTCGGTCGGTTATGGACATGATAACAAGACATGGGCAGATATTATTAGTGCCTTGCGTCTGGTCGGTTATGATTACGTAGTAAGTATTGAACACGAGGACGGTCTGATGTCGGTTGAAGAAGGATTCTCTAAAGCCGTACAAAATCTCCAGCAAGTATTGATTGAAGAACCGCTGGGCGATATGTGGTGGGTTTAGAGCTACACTAGGGGGAAATTGAATATGATCAACGTCACCATTTGGAATGAATTTGTCCATGAGAAAATTCACGATGAAGTAAGGGAAGTCTACCCGGATGGTCTGCATCGAGCACTGGCTGACGGACTTGGCGGCGAAGGCTTTGCTATTCGTACGGCTACACTGGATCAGCCTGAACACGGTTTGACTGATGAAGTGCTGAATTCCACAGATGTGCTTATATGGTGGGGACATATGGCACATGATCGTGTAAGCGATGAGATCTCACAGAAAGTTGCACAGCGAGTGCTGAACGGGATGGGAATGATTGTGCTCCATTCAGGTCATTTCTCCAAACCATTCAAAGCGCTGATGGGAACCAGCTGCGATCTGAAATGGCGTGTAGCTGACGAGCAGGAAATTGTGTGGTGTGTTAATCCATCTCATCCGATTGCAGATGGCATTGAAGGCAAGATTGTATTGGAAAAAGAAGAGATGTACGGTGAATTCTTCGATATTCCAGTACCGGATGAACTGGTGTTTGTAAGTAACTTCCAGGGTGGGGAAGTATTCCGGAGCGGATGTACGTTCCGGCGTGGTGAAGGTAAAATCTTTTATTTCCGACCAGGTCATGAGACGTATCCGACCTATTACAAACCGGAAATATTGCGAGTAATCAGTAACGCAGTAAAATGGGCATATCCTGCCCGCAGCTTTAAGCCGGAATTTGGCAAGAGCGAACCTGTAAGACCATTTGGTGGCGTGCTGGTTTAATTCACAATTTCTTTATTCCTAGAAAGGAATCAAAAAATCTGGGATAACATATCCATACCAAGGAACCCTTCTGCAAGTCGATGATGACTGTGGCAGTTGGGTTCCTTTTGGGTAAGATAGTATTATGGGGAAGTTATACGATATTTCCCATGGTTACGAGACGGGCTGTAAGGTATACTGGGATATAACAAGTAATACTTCTAAAATTTAAACTTTTTAGGGGCAGACGTTTTCTTTAATGCTTAAATATGTTATTATGAAATATACTAACAAAATGTAAGTTGAGTGATCTCTAAAGAGGTGATTAATGTGGAAGGTCAAGACTTGCGGATGTGTCCGCGTTTTGAGACGGCGTTTTCCTTTTTGGGCAAGCGCTGGAATGGTTTAATTATTCAAACGTTGATGAGTGGTTCGAAGCGATTCAAGGATATCTCCAATCTGATTCCATCCATGAGTGATAAGATGTTATCCGAACGGATGAAAGATCTGGAGGGTGAAGGTATTCTGGTTCGTCACGTCTATCCTGAGACGCCGGTTCGTATTGAATATGAACTGACGGATAAAGGTAGAGCGCTCCAGCCTGTCATGAATCAAATTCAAGACTGGGCTGAGAAGTGGGTTGACTAACGTCTAAGCAACATCACCCACTTTCGTTGCATGAATGACTTAGACTCCTGATTTCTGTGGAAATCAGGGGTTTTTGTCTTAAAAATAACGTGGATCGGCGTTTTTCTCTTGGGCGTTGCACATGTTGTCATGAGTTGTAGTATAATCTATAGAAAATGGCCACAGACGGCCGGAGCGAAGGAGGCCCACTTGTCATGAGAGAAGAAAGCTTATCCCGTGAAGTACGCTACGGCAAGAAAGATATTGCAGAACTTGAGAGCGCATCCATTCAGGTCCATCTAATATACAAAAAAGCTGCAGAGTTATTTAAGCGCACAGCATACTCCCGTTCGGTTAAAGATGATCTAACCGAAGTGAATACACATTCTGTGAACAGCGATGGCCCGAGATTAGCTCCGGCTGTGCTGCAAAAATGGATTCAAACGTCCAGGGGCTGGAAGTGTATCGGATGTGAACTGAGACAACCTGATTTAACGATGTCTCAGATGGAAGAAACAATCGATGAAAAGCAGTTGCTTCTGGATATCGGAGAAGGTCGGTTGGTTCACGCAGAAATGCTGATTCAGGCGGTTGTCTGGTCTCAATATGAGAAGATTCGAATGTTTGCACCTTGGCTTGGGGATGACGCCTTCTATAGCGTTCAGGAACTGGATGTCATTGCCCGTTATATTGTGCCTACCTATTTCTCTGAACGGCCTTTGCATGAGCAAGGCAAGGTGTTCAAGATACATCAACAATATGGGCAGATTCCGTTATATCAGGAGTATGTAGACGCACCTTCATGTTGCGTGCAGGTGGACGGAGGCTTGCTTGAAGGGCGATTGCTGACAGGTGTATATGTGTCTGAAGAACAGTTCTTCGGACTTAATCCATATCTGAAAGATGGAGATGGGGGACGGACATACATGCAGGCTAGTGTGCAGTAACAGCAGAACCAATGAAATCGAGAAAATGATTCAGATTGGAGAGCCTGTGTGCAGGCTCTCTTTCTTGTACAAGCCTTATTTGGAGAGGCACTCCATTAAAAGTAACGGCTTTGACACTTTTTTTTGCTGAAGGTTGTGCCATAATAGAGGTTATGGACAACAGGGTGAATGATTTTACGCAGGGTGGTGTTACCTACATGATGAAGAAAATCCCCGGTTACATAGGTGTATGTTTGCTCTTACTGACGATCTTGGCTGGTTGTAGTGAGACACAGCCTTCTGAACAGCCAATTGTCAAAGAGACAGAAACAGCGAATACGATTACAGTGGCTGTAGATGGCAGTACGTTTTTGCCTGATGCAACCAAGTCCATTAAGCGAGATTTTAGCGAGGGTTTGACACTCAAAAAGGCATTACTCAATAGCGGACTGGTTGATTTTACGGCAGATGGCAAACGGATACAATCCGTTGGTGAAGTTTCTCTGGATTCTTCGCTTAGCTGGGCTGTCAAATTGAATGGCAAGGACATTGAACAGGAAGATTGGGACATGGAGCTTCATGCCAAAGATGAAGTGATCATTTACGTGAAAGCCGCTGACAGTGGGGGGGATGGCGTTGCATATCAGACAACGTTACTCAAGGTGAGCGGTGGAAACATTATGCCAACCCTCAATCGTCAATATGCCGGAGTCTACGTTCAAGAGTGTACCGTTCGCGATGTGTTGAAGTCCAGCGGAATTGTAAGAATGTCAGAGAATAACAAATTCGTCGTTTCGGTCGAAAATGTCACACCCCGAATGAATGAGCGGTGGGTCATTATGGTGAACGACAAAGAACTAATGGAAAATGGTTTGGACATGAAATTGAATCCACGTGATGCGGTGAAGCTTGAATTGACCAATGCATCCTAAGCATACCAAGAAGCCCAATCTCTATTTAGGAGAAATGGGCTTTTTTCATTAAAATTATAAGCAACATTCGATTAGCATAGTCAATTATTAAATACGACAGATCTCGTTCGGGCAAAGTTCACAGTGACAGATCCCTTGCAGCATCTTCAGATCTTTGATGACGATCATGCCATTGTCATATTCGATCGCATCTTTCTTGCGCAGATCGCTTAACATGCGGTTTACACTTTCACGGGTAGCTCCAATCATATTGGACAGGTCCGTGTGGGTAATTTTTTTATGAATAATGACATGCTCTCCATGAGGCTCACCATACGAATTCGACAATCGAATGAGGGTGGAGCAAAGCGCACCTGGTTTGCCATATAACATGAGATCCCGGAACTTCGTCTGTGTCAACCGGTGGTGGATGCCCATCCATTTCATAAAGTCGATCGCGAAGTCACAATGCTGGCAGATTAGCATCTCCAGGTCCTTATGCTCCAGTACACCGATCTCACTATCCTCCAGTACTTCCGCTGAGAAGGTGTGTTTCGAGCCGAAGAAGGGATCAGCCTGCCCAATCATATCACCGGACTGATACATGTACATGATTAGTTCCTTGCCTTCATCCGTGGATTTGGTGATCTGGGCACGGCCCCGTTTCATATAATAAAGTTTGTCAGAGACGTCTCCTTCCCAGTACAGATGTGTACCTTCCGGATAGGTTCTATCTTTCATGGTAACCAGCAGATGGTTGAAATTCGCTTCCGAGAAACAGTTCGTATTGCCGCGTTTTTCCAGTACAGTTGTTAGTTCTAACATAAGTCTATCTCCCCTTTGTGTCCGTCGGATGGACTCCTGTAGCTTGCAGTAGCCTCCGAGGTTTGCCGCAAACCGTTGCCGTCCTGATCAGGGTCATCTCGGCCGGGAGGAAGGACGGTACAAATTGCGGTGGTTCAATTTTTAAGTTCAGTATATACCTAATCTTACCGTTTGAGGGGGAAGGAAAGGGGGCAAAAATGACGAAATTTCAAACATTGTGATTAAATTCACTTTTATTGGAGAACATGATTTTTACAGCCCTATACTTTAAATAGGAAGTGAAAATGGTTGGATGAAGGACACTACAAAACTTAAATTAAATTTGTTATACTTTGTGAAAAAAATCACATAATTAAGTTTATGGTCATGTTACGATGTGAATGTAAAGAAGAGAGACAAACCAATACGAACCTTTAGGAGGATGAGGGAGATGGCTGTAAAGAACGAGGTCGCCCCAGCAAAAGAACCGACAGCAGGTCAGTATATTCAAACGTTAATCGACAAAGCGAATAAAGCACACGCCGCATTCATGAAGATGGATCAGATGCAGATTGACCGGATTGTGCAAGCGATGGCGCTTGCGGGTCTGGATAAACACATGATGCTCGCCAAGATGGCCGTAGAAGAAACAGGCCGCGGAGTATATGAGGATAAAATCACCAAAAATATATTTGCAACAGAATATGTCTACCACAGCATCAAGTATGACAAAACCGTAGGTGTAATTGAAGATAACGAGTATGAGAGCTTCCAGAAAATCGCGGAGCCGGTCGGTATTATTATGGGGATTACACCCGTCACGAATCCAACATCAACAACGATGTTTAAAGCACTGATCTCCATCAAGACGCGTAACCCGATTATCTTTGGTTTCCACCCATCTGCACAGAATTGTAGCCGCGAAGCTGCCAAAATCCTGCGGGATGCAGCGGTGAAGCATGGTGCTCCAGCAGATTGTATCCAATGGATTGATGATCCTTCCATGGATCGTACGAACGAACTGATGAATCACAATGATGTGGCTCTCATTCTGGCAACAGGCGGATCAGGCATGGTACGTGCAGCGTACAGCTGTGGTAAACCCGCACTGGGCGTAGGACCGGGTAACGTTCCTTGCTTTATCGAGAAAAGCGCGGATATCAATCAAGCAGTGACGGATTTGATCCTGTCCAAGTCCTTCGACAACGGCATGATCTGTGCTTCCGAGCAAGCGGTCATCATTGAAGAACCGATCTTTGATCAAGTGAAGAAAAAAATGATCGCGAATGGCTGTTACTTTGTTAACAAAGATGAAGCAGCAAAATTGACAGCAGGTGCAATTAATGCCGAGAAATGTGCGGTGAACCCGGCGATTGTGGGTCAATCTGCGGTGAGCATTGCGAAGTTGTGCGGAATTGAAGTTCCTGCAGGCACCAAAATTCTTGTAGCCGAGATTGAAGGGGTAGGTACCAAATTCCCATTGTCGGCAGAGAAATTAAGTCCGGTACTCGCTTGTTACAAAGTCAAAACAGCAGCAGAGGGCATTGAGCGTGCAGCAGAAGTGGTTGCTTTTGGCGGCATGGGGCACTCCTCGGTGATCCACTCCACAAATGAAGAAGTGATTGGCAAATTCGCAGATCGTCTGCAAACTGGACGGATCATTGTGAATTCACCATCTACACATGGTGCCATCGGGGATATCTACAACACGAATATGCCATCATTGACACTGGGATGCGGATCATATGGACGTAACTCGACTTCTTCCAACGTAACCGCTGTGAACTTAATCAATGTGAAAAGGGTGGCTCGCCGTACCGTGAATATGCAATGGTTCAAAGTGCCGAACAAAGTCTACTTCGAAAAAGGGGCAACACAGTATCTTGCCAAAATGCCTGACATCACACGTGTGGCGATTATTACGGATGCCATGATGGTGAAACTGGGATATGTTGAAAAGGTAGAACACTATCTGCGTCAACGCCAAATGCCGGTAGCAATCGAAGTATTCTCTGATGTGGAGCCAGATCCATCCACAACAACGGTAGATCGCGGAACCGAAATGATGCGCCGCTTCCAGCCAGATTGCATTATCGCACTCGGCGGGGGATCACCGATGGATGCTGCGAAAGCCATGTGGTTGTTCTATGAATATCCGGACACGGACTTTAACGATCTGAAACAAAAATTCATGGATATCCGCAAACGGATCTATAAATATCCACGTCTCGGCGTAAAAGCGAAATTTGTAGCGATTCCAACGACATCCGGTACAGGTTCTGAAGTAACATCGTTCGCGGTTATCACAGATAAAAATCAAGGGAATACTAAATATCCATTGGCCGACTATGAGCTGACACCAGACGTAGCGATTGTCGATCCGGAATTCGTATACTCTCTGCCTAGAACAGCCGTTGCAGATACAGGTATGGACGTACTGACTCATGCGATTGAAGCTTATGTGTCTGTCATGGCGAATGATTACACGGATGGCCTTGCGATCAAAGCGATTCAACTGGTATTCCAATACCTGGAGCAATCGGCACTGCAAGGTGATAAACTGGCACGTGAGAAAATGCATAATGCCTCCACCATTGCCGGTATGGCTTTTGCCAACGCATTCCTGGGCATTAACCACAGCTTGGCGCACAAATGGGGCGGTCAGTACCACACCGCACACGGACGCACCAATGCAATTCTGATGCCACACGTTATTCGTTACAACGCGAAAAAACCGACCAAATTTGCATCGTTCCCGAAATATTCGCACTTTGTAGCGGATGAGCGGTATGCCGAAATTGCCCGGATTCTGGGACTGCCTGCACGTACGACAGAAGAAGGCGTAACCAGTCTTATTAATGCCATTCGTAAACTGAACAAAACATTGGGCATTGAAGAATCGTTCCAAGAAATCGGATTTGATGCTAAAGACTTCGAAGCACATGTAGATTATCTGGCAGACCGTGCCTTTGAAGACCAATGCACAACCGCCAATCCGAAGTTGCCGCTGGTAACTGAACTGGCTGATGTATACCGCAACGCTTTCTACGGAAAGTTTGAATAACAAATCTAGAACGAAGCGTGCCTTACGGCAAAAAAAGATCAGGGTTCCCCGAGAGGGGAGCCCCGATTGCCGTCTTTATAGAGGTTACACGAAGTTAAGTGAGCAAGTGAGACACTAACACGATGACGAACAGAGCAGAACGGGCAGAAAAACAGAAGAGTGAAGCACCTGTTTTTCAGGGTATATTCTAAGATTTGATTTGCTCCAGCATAGAAGAGCAAAAGGGTTCTAAAGAGGTTACACGGAATCCGTGATGTGGCCGTTTGAACTATTCCCTTTACACAACAACAGAGGGGCAGAACAAACCTAAAAAGCGAAGCATGCGTCTTTAAAATAAATTTTGAACTTTGTTGTTTTATCAGTTGAACTACACATGTACACGATAACGGAGAGGAGAGAAAAAACCTGAAGAAGCGGAGCGTTCGCCTTTATCAACGGATTTTCACCTTTGAAAAAGTGATCAAAAAATCCGGGGATAACAGCGATCGGAAGGTTATTCTCTACTTGCAGTGGCCAGTGTACACCACCTAATGTTCATTCGCTTTTTCAGTAAATTTAAATAGTGAGCAGCGATTGGAAGGTTGTTCTGCCCGCGCAGTGGCTATGTGTGAATTTACAGGGTTCAATAGGACATAGCGCAGGTGGAGTGAGTTAGTTCACTGACTTTGTGACAAAAATCACAGATGATGAAAGCCTCAAGACGTATACTGAAAATGTAAGAAAAACATTCATCCCGCGGTTCCGGTTCCCAAGTAGAGAGAACATGATCCGGTTTATGTGAAACAATTCACATTAATCGCGGCTCTGGGCACACAATGCTACGAATGAAGCAAGATGTTATGTGTCCAGAAATCCAAATTAGTGGAGGGATTAAGATGTCGGTGATTGAAAAAGATGTCAAACAACAAACAGGCTGGAGAAACTTTACCAAAGGAACATGGACCAAATCCGTAGATGTGAATGATTTTCTGGCACACAACTTGACTCCGTATTACGGTGATGAAGCATTCCTAGCAGGTGCAACCCAGAATACCAAAGAATTGTGGGAGATCGTATCTGATTTGACCAAAAAAGAACGGGATAACGGCGGTGTACTTGATGTTGATGTGAACACACCAGCGACAATTGTTTCTCATCAACCAGGTTATCTGGATCAGTCCAAAGAACAGATTGTCGGCGTTCAGACGGATGCTCCATTCAGACGTTCCATTCAACCAACAGGCGGAATCCGGATGATGATTGATGCATGTGAAGCATATGGCTTCGAATTGCCTCAAGGCGTCATTGATATATTTACAAACATTCGCAAAACACATAACCAGGGTGTATTCGATGCTTATACTTCGGATATGCGTGCAGCGCGTAAAGCAGGGATTATTACAGGTCTGCCAGATGCTTACGGCCGTGGCCGGATCATCGGAGACTATCGTCGTGTAGCTTTGTACGGAGTAGACTTCCTGATCCGTAACAAAAAAGGCGAATTGAACGCACTCGAAGTTGATGTTATTGATGAAGATGTCATTCGTCTGCGGGAAGAATTGTCTGAGCAGATTCGTGCATTGCAAGAATTGAAACAATTGGGTGATATGCACGGGTTCGATATTTCCTTGCCAGCGACTACTGCAAAAGAAGCGTTCCAATGGTTGTACTTCGGTTATCTCGCTGCCATCAAAGAGCAGAACGGTGCTGCGATGTCTCTGGGACGTGTATCTTCTTTCCTGGATATCTACATTGAACGTGACCTGCAAGAAGGCATTCTGTCCGAAGAACAGGCTCAGGAACTCGTTGACCATTTCGTAATGAAACTGCGGATTGTCAAATTCCTGCGTACACCGGATTACAACGAACTGTTCAGTGGAGATCCAACATGGGTGACGGAGTCCATCGGCGGTATGTCAGTGAATGGTGAAACACGCGTAACGAAAAACAGCTTCCGTTTCCTGCATACCCTGCACAACCTGGGTCCTGCACCAGAACCGAACCTGACTGTACTATGGTCCACGAAGCTTCCAGAAGCTTTCAAAGATTATTGCAGCAAAGTATCCATTGAAACCAGTTCAATCCAGTATGAAAATGATGACCTGATGCGTCCAATCTATGGTGACGATTACGGTATTGCATGCTGTGTATCGGCGATGAAGATCGGGAAACAAATGCAATTCTTCGGCGCTCGTGCCAACTTGGCAAAAGCTCTCCTGTATGCGATCAACGGTGGTCGTGACGAGAAATCCGGAGCACAGGTCGGACCGGAGTATCCTGCCATTACCAGTGAAGTGCTGGATTACAATGAGGTCATGAAACGCTTCAAACCAATGATGGAGTGGCTCGCGAAGCTGTATATGAATACCCTCAACGTCATTCACTACATGCACGATAAATACAGCTATGAGCGTATCGAAATGGCATTGCATGACCGTGACATTGTACGTACGATGGCTTGTGGTATCGCGGGTCTCTCGGTTACAGCAGATTCACTGAGTGCCATCAAATATGCCAAAGTAAAACCAATCCGTAACGAACAAGGCATCGCTGTTGATTTCGAAATCGAAGGCGACTTCCCTTGTTACGGTAACAATGAAGATAGCGTGGACAGCATTGCTGTTGAACTGGTTGAGAGCTTCATGGGCATGATTCGTAAGCACAAAGCATACCGTAACGCAATACCAACACAATCCGTTCTGACGATCACTTCCAACGTGGTATATGGTAAGAAAACAGGGACTACACCGGACGGTCGTAAAGCAGGTGAACCATTTGCTCCAGGTGCGAACCCAATGCATGGTCGTGACAAAAAAGGTGCCCTGGCTTCCCTTGGCTCTGTAGCCAAATTGCCTTATGAACACAGTCTTGACGGGATTTCCAATACCTTCTCCATCGTGCCAAAAGCATTGGGTAAAGAGGAGACTACACGTAAATCCAATCTCACTGCGATGATGGATGGCTACTTTGGTCAAAACGCTCATCATCTGAACGTTAACGTATTTGATCGTCAGCAACTGATTGATGCGATGGATCACCCGGAAAACTATCCGCAACTGACAGTACGGGTATCCGGATATGCGGTTAACTTCATTAAACTGACTCGTGAACAACAGTTGGATGTCATCAACCGTACGTTCCATGGCTCGATGTAAGTAATATGCAAGTAGAAGACCGCTAGAGCAAGACATTCCAACTCATATTAAACGCACAGCGGATGCGGATACAGAAAGGAAGAGGCAGCATGGTTAACGGACATATTCATTCACTCGAAACTTTCGGGACGGTTGACGGCCCAGGCATCCGCTTCGTGCTTTTTATGCAAGGATGTCTACTCAAGTGTCAGTATTGCCATAACCCTGATACATGGGCGCTGGATGGTGGAAAAGAAATGACACTTGAGGAGGTACTGGCTGAAATTGAGCCATATCTATCCTATTACCGCAGCTCCGGAGGCGGACTCACGATATCTGGCGGAGAACCAACGTTGCAGGCCCACTTTGTAGGCGAAATTTTCAAAGAAGTGAAACGTCGCTGGGGATTGCATACGACACTGGACAGCAACGGATTTAACGAACCGGAACGGATTCACGATCTGCTCGATAACACAGACCTGGTTCTGCTGGATCTCAAGCATATTGATGACGAGAAACATATCAAGCTGACAGGCAAATCCAACGAGAGAACATTGAAAACGGCCAAGTGGTTATCGGAGCAAGGTCGGAAAATGTGGATACGCCACGTGTATGTGCCTGGCATTCATAACGAGGAAGAGGATCTGCTTAACCTCGGACGGTTTATTGGAACATTAAATGGCGTCGAGAAGTTCGAAATTCTTCCATACCATCAGATGGGGATCTACAAATGGGAAGCACTCGGCAAAATATATCCACTGGATGGCGTTCCTTCACCAAGTGAAGAAGAAGTGGAGCGGGCGTATCGCCTCATCGAACAAGGTCGCCAGGAAACGGCTGGCGTGGCTTGTTCCGATAAGTGATCAACATTTATATATAACGTAAAAACCAAGAGCCAAGCAGCCCTTGCGAGTATACTTCGCAGGGGCTGTTTTTTGTCCAGTGAAGGATTTTATCCCTCCATTGATGAATTGTCATCCTTACGATGTAAGCTCCGGCTTTTTATAATCAGAGTGTAAAGCCAAATGCTCAATATCTTGAGGAGGGTCAACCCGATGAAAAAAAGAATGACATTGCTGCTTTCATTATTGCTTATCACTTCATGGACTTTGGCGGGATGTGCAAGCTCAAGTAACGAGCCACAGCAAGGCGCAGGCAATACACCTGTGGAGGAAACAAGTAAGGAACCGGTTGAGATGCTCCTTCGCCACACGCAGGTGGGGGCTGACAAACAGAAACGATTGGCCATTCTGCAGGACGTTGTGGACAAAGTGGAGGGTGAGATACCCAATCTGACCTTTACGCTGGATGGTGTCGAATCCGATGTGAATCGCAAGGAGAAGCTTCGCGGGGAGATGGCGGCAGGTAACCCGCCGGATATATTTGAACTGTTCGGCAGTCCGGATTCCAAAGTGTATGCCAAGGAAGGTATGCTGCTTGATCTGACTCCAATCCTTCAAGAGTTGGGCATCCAGGACCAGTTTACATCCCTTGAGCCATTTACGTATGAAGACAAAGTGTATGGACTGCCGATTGGCGGTTCGGGCGAAGGTTTTTTCTATAATAAAGAGTACTTTGAACAAAAAGGATGGAAAGCTCCAACCACCATGGTTGAACTGGACAACATGTTGGCCGAGATTAAGGCTGATGGCAAAGTGCCGCTTGCTTCTGCATCCAAGGCAGGCTGGGTTCCGCTTATGTTAACCAACCACCTGTGGTCCCGCTATGCCGGGCCGGAGATTACCGCAAAGTTTGCAACAGGTGAAGCGAAGTGGACCGATCCGGGTGTTGTCCAAGGTTTTGCCAAACATAAGGAATGGGTTGATAAGGGTTATTTCAAAAAAGGTGAACTGGGCTTCGAATATGCCGAATACACCACGCAATTTACCAGCGGAGAAGCGGTATTAATGTATGACGGAACATGGAAATCATCTGTATTCAAGGAAGGCCAGAGCGGGGAATCGCTCATTGGCAAGGTTGGATTCTTTAATATGCCTCCGGTAGAGAACGGAGCAGGTGATCAGACGTCCTTGATGCGGGATGTGAACAATGGATATGGATTCTCGGCAGCCGTGGCGGATGATCCGCAGAAGCTGGAAGCCGTTAAAGCTTTTATCAAAAATTTCTACAATGAAGATATGCAGGTTCGCGGCCTTGTGGAAGATGGTGTATTGCCTGCCATGAAGCTGGATGAAAAAGTGTTAACCGATAGCATTACCGATGATCTGATGAAAGAAATTGTGGCCGTGCTTAATGCGTCCAAGACGTCGTTCCCGGCATTTGATGCACTCGTTCAGGCTGATGTGACGACAGAGATCAGTAATCTGCAGATTCAGAAGTTGATTGGTGGGCAGACTACGCCAGAGAAAATGGCAGAAGAACTGCAAAAGGTACAGGAGGAAGCAAACGCTTCAGTGGAATAAATCAATCCAAGTTGAAACTGCGACCGTTGAAGTGACTTAAGGAGGCTGACCATGAATACTTCACTCCGCAGCCCGTTAATCTATACGCTGTTTGTAATGCCAGCCCTGATTCTGTTTATCATGTTCTTTCTATATCCTATTGGCAGCTCCTTATATTACAGTCTGACGAGTTGGAATGGGGTTTCCGCTGAGCCACGTTTTGTGGGCTTATCCAACTATGTGAAGGCACTGACCGATGAACGATTTTGGATTTCCACACGGAATAACGGCTTTTTCATCGGATTTTCGGTACTGATTCAGGTACCTCTAATCGTCCTGTTTTCGCTACTGATTGCCAATGTGAAAAGGCTGAAAGGTCTGTATAAAACAGCTGTTTTTTTACCATCCATTATGTCGACAGCCGTGATCGGTATCTTATGGGGGTTCATCTATGAGCCCAACATCGGATTATTAAACAAAATGCTTCATGTGCTGGGCATCGATCCAATCTACTGGTTATCCGATAACCGATTTGCCATGTTGTCCATTTTGGTTACCAATGCCTGGCAGTGGACGGGATTTTACATTGTCATGGTACTGGCTGCCATACTGGCGATTCCCCGTGATTTGGATGAAGCAGCTGCAATCGATGGTGCAACGGCGGTACAACGTGCAATGCGGATAACACTGCCGCTGATTCGTCCGATCATTTCCGTCGTTATCATGTTGTCCATTGCAGGAGCTATGAAAGCAGCTGACATCGTGATTGTCATGACCAAAGGTGGGCCCGCTGGGTCCACCGAGGTTCTGGCGACATACATGATCAAATATGCGATTACCAATTTCAAATATGGTTATGGCAATACCATTGCGGTACTGATCTTTGCTCTGACGCTTGTGCTTACTGCGATGTATCAACTGCTGGTGGCGAGAAAGAGCGAGAAGGTGGAATATTGATGGCGAAAAACATAAAAAGTAGTATACCTCATGTGTTGTTAATGTTGTATTTAATCGCGATTTTGTTTCCCTTTTTATTTGTGATTTTCTCGTCCTTCAAGCAGGATAACAATGAAATTGCCTTGAATCCGTTCGGTCTGCCGACAACATGGGAGTTTAACAATTATGTGGAGGCCTGGGTGAATGCGAAGATTGGCACGTATTTCTGGAACAGCCTATACATCTCAATTCTGTCTTCGGCGTGTACAATTGCACTCGGTGCGATGTTTGCTTTTGCCGTAACCCGGATGAGACACCGGAAATGGAGTCTATTTCTGTACAGCTTGATTCTGGCGGGCATGCTTATTCCCAACAATGCACTCATGCTGCCGATTTATCTGCTTGTACGCAAAATGGGCATATTGGATACACATCTGGCATTGATCGTTCCCTATGTGGCGAATGCGATTCCCTTTACCATTATTATACTGGCGGCTTTTATGCGATCTCTGCCTGGTGAAATTGAGGAAGCAGCGGTTATGGACGGCTTGAGGGCTCCGGGTATCTTTGCTAAAATAGTGATACCTCTTACGGTTCCGGCTATTGTTACCGTTTTTATCGTTAATTTCCTCGGGAACTGGAACGAATTTTTACTCGCCAACTATTTCTTATCCACCGATAAATTGCGCACGCTGCCCGTGGGTATGGTCCAGTTTCGGGATCAATATCAGATGAACTATGCTCAGATGTCGGCAGGTATTGTATACAGTGTTGTACCTGTACTTGTGATCTACGCCATACTCCAGGAGAAAATTATAGAAGGAGTAACTGCAGGCGGTGTCAAAGGTTAATACCATGAACCAGTGAATAGGGAGAACGGGATATGAACTTGCGAATGAAGCTGGCCTTGGCATTTCTGCTGCTGATCATTGTACCGATGTGTGCGCTGGGCATTGGCATGTTTCTGGTCACATCACATACGATTGAGAAAAAATACAATCAACAGGCCGAATATGCGCTTCAGGCCATTAGTTACAATATCGAGAATGTATTTCAGCAGATTAATAATGTGACCGACAACGGGATAGCGACATCTGTTTTCCAGATGGCATTGAACGCGAAAGACCCGACCAAGCAGGATCTGGGCACCGGTAATCAGTTATCCCTGAATGCCAGCCAGCGCAATTTCCGTTCCCTTCTATATAATTATCCGTTCATCAGTTATGCCTTTTTATATGATTTGCGTTCTTCCGAGAACAACCAGATTGTCTCCATTTTCACCAAAGAGAATTTTCAAGCCCTTCCTTTTCAGCAATTCAAAGTGCATCCCTTATTCAACGAAATTCAGCAACTTAATGGCGTGCCCAAATGGCTCGCGCCTCTGGAGTATTCCGAATTAACCGGAGTAGAACCTGTTTTCACCCAGATCAGACTGGTCAAGGAACTCAGTTATTTTCAAAATATCGGCGTGCTTGTTGTTCAGATCAAAAAAGGAGAAATTGACCGGATCTTTCGTCATCTGCAAATCAGTGATTCGGCACAGGATACATCATTCCTGTTAATTAACGAAGAAGGACTGATCGTTTATGATCCAGCAGGGCGTTATAACGGTGAGAACATGCAGAACCTTGGAGCAGAATCCGGCAGTTACGGTCCCGGCTTTCGCAGCGTCAGAACGGTCTTTGACGGCAAGGAGAGCATCATTTCGCAATATCATCTGAAGAACTATAACTGGAGTCTCGTCAGTGTGACTTCATGGGAAGCCTTATCTGCGGAAACAAATGCTTTTGCAGGCTGGTCTGTCATTATTATTCTGTCGTGCCTGTTCGCCGCCATGATCTTTAATCTATTTTTCATGAATCGCATTACGGGCAATATTGCTGTACTTGTAAGATTTATGCGCCGTGTGGATGATGGTGATTTTAACGCAAGGGTGGAAGGTAAAGGTTTTGACGAGATGCAGCTGCTGGCGCAAGGATTCAATGAGCTATTGGAACGTATTGGGGGATTATTCCGTCGTGTTCGGGCTGAGCAAGAGCAGAAGGCCCAAGCGGAACTACGTGTACTCCAAGCCCAGATCAAACCCCATTTTCTGTTTAACACATTGGAATCCATTAATGGATTGGCACTACGTGGCGAGGGCCGCAAAGTAAGCGAGATGGTGACCAGGTTGGGCAATATGCTTCGTATCAGCATTCAGGATCAGGAGGAGATTCCGCTGAGTGAGGAGATAAGGCATTTGCAGAGTTATCTGGAAATTCAACAATACAGGTTCAGTGATTTGTTCACCTATGAGATTGACATACCACCCCATCTATACAGTTCAATTTTGCTCAAACTGACGCTCCAGCCTCTGGTGGAAAATAGCATTCAACATGGGTTTGAGGGAATCACCTATCCAGGTGTACTGCGGATAAGCGCATATGCAGAACGGGATCAACTTGTGTTATGTGTTGAGGATAGTGGGATTGGTATTCCCCAGGAAATGCTCGCACGATTTGAGTACATGGCAGCAGATCCGCCGGAAGACATGCTGGTCAAAGGGACGGAATCATTATCATCCATAACGGAACGCCGGGGATTGGGATTACGAAGTGTGGCAGATCGAATTCGTATTCAATACGGGACCGGGTATGGCATATTCATATGTTCTGCACCGGGGTATGGCACTGTGATTCGATGCATCATACCATTATATGAGCAGGAGGAAGCCGGATGAATCTGACTGCAATGCTGGTTGACGATGAGCTCCCGATTCTGGAGAATCTGAACTACATCTTACCCTGGGAAGAGATGGGGATTAAAATTACAGGTACAGCGAGAAGCGGGGCAGAAGCGCTGGGGAAAGTAACAGAAATTCATCCAGACATTCTCTTATGCGATATTCGGATGCCGTCCATGGATGGATTGGAACTCATTCGGTTGCTGCGAGAGCAAGGTGAAACGTGTGAAATTATTTTGCTGACCGGTTATCAGCAGTTTGAGTATGCTCGGACTGCTATTCAATATAACGTGCATGAATACATATGCAAGCCCATCGATTATTTGAATCTGGAACATAAACTGCGTGAGCTTGCCGGGCAGATCCAGAAGAGACGTATGGAAAACGAATCGCAACGTTATCGCAGCCAAGAGATGGAAAGCTGGATCAGACACAAACATTTGATTGACCTATTGCGGGGAGAAGCACCGCAGAAAATTGCCTATCCTGCCTCTGTTCCTGAGTTCATAACAGCGGCTGCACCGTATACGTTGCTGCTGGTGGATGCGGTCGGTTATTTTCGCCATTCTATCGGCTGGTCCGAGCTTCAGCATGAGCGATGGCATGAGAACATCAGTTCAAGACTTCGGGAAGTGGCAGAGAGCATGACGGGGGACTGTCAGATTCTTTCGACTCGCAAAGGTGAGTGGTGCATCCTGCTGGAGGCATCGAGTGAGTGGAAATGTCGTTCAGAGGAACTGGCCCATCAACTGTATCATGAATTGAATGCGATCGTATCCTTGAATTCAAGTGTGAGGATCAGGGTTGTTCAGGATGATGTGCCCGTGAACCGGGAAAGTCAAATTCTGGAGCGATACCGGCATTGTCAAAAAATACTGATGTTCCATTCGGAGAGTGAAGACAGGGTGCTGAGTTCGAGTTGTCCCGAAACCGCTTTATCGTATGATCACACCGCCTTCAAAGGGGCTAACTCATGGATTACAAGAGAAGATCTGGAGCTGGTTACTCGGTGGATTCGTCAAGGGAACAAGCACGGGTTACGCGATGTGTTGGATCGTCTTAAACAACGAATGGGGAATTCAGGACACACCTTCAATAGAATGGATGAAACCAATCTTCGGTTTATGCTTGTACACATGCTTCGGGAACTGCGCGAAGTACAGGCCATCTCTGAAGGGCATGAAGTGAATTATTGGAATGCACTGCAAGGGGCCGTGTCCATGAGGGAACTGCTTGAACTTGCAGAGGTTCTTACCCAAGCCTGTCAGGGCAAACAAACGCAGCCACGTCCTTCCGTATCGGAACTGATCCTGTCTGCTTGTGAGTATATGGATGCACGGCTGCAACAGGACTTGGGAATAGATGAAGTCTCCGATTGGCTCGGAATCAGTCCGGGATACTTCTGCCAGCTATTTAAAACTCAAATGGGTGTTACTTTTGTGGAATACATGACCCAGAAACGGATGGAAAGTGCTGCTTTATTGTTGAGTACAACCGAATGGAGCATTACAGCGATTGGGGAAGCAACAGGGTTCAAGGAGCGCCGTTACTTCTCCAAGGTGTTTCACAAACACTTCCACATGAAACCTTCGGAGTATAGACAGAGCAAACGACTGGGTTCATAGCGGCAACGGAAACGAGAGGAGAGGTCGAATGAAACCCTTGAATGAGCTGACATTGGAGCAAAAGGTAGGCCAATTGTTGATGTGTGGATTTCACGGTCAGCACGCAGATGAACAGATTACTCATTTAATTCGTGACTATCATATTGGAGGCGTCATTTATTTCCGCCGCAATGTGCACAGTGTAGATCAATTGACAAAGCTGTCCGCCGAACTGCAAGATATGGCTGCTGCATCGGGGGCATTTCCACTCATGATTTCGGTGGACCAGGAAGGTGGCATGGTTGCACGGATTGACAAAGAGGGAATGACTCAAGTGCCGGGTAATATGGCACTTGGTGCGACAGGCAATCCGGAATATACCCTGGCGTGTGCCCAAATTCTGGGGCGTGAGTTAAAAAGCATCGGTGTTGATATGAACCTTGCCCCCGTGGTTGACGTGAATAACAACCCGCTCAATCCGGTTATCGGTGTGCGTTCGTATGGTGAACATGCTGAAAGTGTGGCCGCTCATGGCGTAGCAGCCATCAGCGGATATCAATCACAGGGCATAGCTGCTACTGCCAAACATTTTCCGGGACATGGAGATACCGCCGTAGATTCTCATCTGGGTATGGTTACGGTACCTCATGATCGAAACAGATTGGAACAGATGGAGTTGTTGCCGTTCCGCAAGGCGATTGAGGCCGGAGTTGATGCTATTATGACAGCTCATGTGATGTTCCCTTCAATTGAGCCTGAGCCCATTCCGGCAACGTTGTCGCGTAAAGTTTTAACTGGTCTGCTACGCGAAGAAATGGGCTTTGAGGGCATTATTATTACAGACTGTCTAGAAATGCATGCAATATCCAAGCCGTATGGGGTAGCTGAAGCTGCCATTTGTGCTGTGGAGGCAGGAGCAGATCTGATTCTGGTAAGTCATACCCTGCAAGATCAGGTTGCTGCTGTTGAAGCCATTGTTCAAGCCGTTCGAACAGGGCGAATTACGGAAGATATCATTAACAAGGCACTGGAACGTATTATTACATGGAAGGCAGCGCGCTGCGGGTACCCGGACACTGGTCTTGATTCGCCTAAAGCAAGTGAAACGATCGAAATAACCGATGTTGAACCTGTTAATGACAATGAATCCACTGAACCCAGTGATCCCAGTGAACGAAACGAATCGACGCTGTTCAAGATTGCTTCAAGCAGCATTACCATCGTTCATAATGATGGACTACTGCCGTTGGATCCAGAGAAGGACGTGCATGTCATCTGGCCTGAGGTTGTGCAGCGGACAGAGGTGGATGAACCATGGTCCCATACAGAATCGCTTGGTATAGCGTTATCGCAACTGCGAGGCAGAGTTCGTGAACACAAGATTACAACTCAGCCTACTTATGATGAAGCAGATCGGATATTGGCTGAAGTGTCGGAGAGTGAGCAAGTTATCGTATGTACATACACATCTGCAGGGCATCTTCCGAAAGGGCAACAGTATTTGGTTGAAAAGCTGAGTGAGAATCATTCGCTGATTGTCATTGCTCTGCGCAATCCATATGATCTGCTGGAGATTTCGAGGCCGGGAAGTTATGTGTGTACTTATGAGAATACACCAGCAGTCGTCCGGGCACTGTCCCAAGTGTTAACAGGGGGACTGCAGCCAACAGGACGCCTGCCTGTCCGTTTGCGCTAGATCTATTCAATCCTTACATCTCTCTGTGATATGGTGCTGATAGACCATATGGCAGAGAGATTTTTTTGTTGAAAGTTGTCAATGGGTAATTTTGGAATCCCATGCCGAAATGATTATTGATAGATAACAATTTTCATAGTATTTTCCTTCTATTAAAAGTTTACAATTCTCCTCTTAACTTTTTAGCAACTTTTCCCGGTTGCAAGCGTCTAATAATATGACTTTTTGAGGGGGATATTTATAAATGGGAGCAGAAGGAGCCAAAGACAAAGAATGAATTTGAAGAAGAAATTGTCCATACTTACCGCTTTTGCTGTTTTTCAGGCGTTTGCAGTGATTCCTGCCAATGCACAGTCAGCAGATCAGAGCGATACTACACCAGTGAATACAGCCAAAGTTAAATCCGTGGAGGTTGTGAAGAAAGAACAAACCATCGCGGAATCCGAAGTGAAATCCGAAACAAACACGCCAACATCAAATAATGAAACAACTGAAGAAGGGAATCCGGAAACCAATGTTCCTACTGGAACAGATGTTACTCCAGTTGATCCGGTAGAGGAACCGACGGACGAAGAAGGTACAGCTGAGGAAACACCATCACCTGCACCAGTAGAAGTAGAGCAACCGTCTACGGGGAGTTCATCTGTTGCTGGAGGCGGAGGTGGAGACCTTACTCTTTATATGAACAGTAATAAAATGATGCAAGATGGCAAAACATATCTTGCCGGGCAGCCAATGGCTGTTAAAAATGGTGTATCCTATGTAGCTATTCGTGCTCTCGTTGATCGGGTTGGCTATGATGTCAAATACGATAACACAACCAAAGAAACGATCATTATTAGTGGTGAAGATGAGCTGCGTTTCAAAACCAACAGCAAGATCTATACCGTTAATGGTGTGTCCAGAACGATGAAGGGCGCGGCTTATCAACAAAAAAATACGTTCATGGTGCCGTTGACTTCAATTACACAGGCTCTGGACATTACGTATAAAGTAAATCAATCTGCCAAAACGGTTGTATTGAATCTGAGTACCAAACCGGTAGCAAGCTTCACGGTACAAAAAGAGGTCTTTGCCGGAGAGCAGGTAACCTACACCACCAGATCCAGCTCTCCCAAGGGACTCAGCATTGTAGATGAGCGTTGGACAGGCCGTCAGGATTCATTCGACCAACCAGGTGTATACACAGTAACCTATGCGGTTCAGGATTCAAGTGGTCAATGGAGCGATCCGTATTCGGTTACGATTAAGGTTGAAAGACCGAATCTGCCACCTGTCGCAATGTTTACGACAGATAAAGAAGAATACAAAATGGGTGAGAAAATCACTTATATTGATCAAAGCACAGATGATGAGAACGCAATTGTTAAAACCGAATGGGATAATAATGCACTTGCATTCTTTGTTCCAGGACCGAAGACCGTAACGATTACAGTTACCGATAAACATGGTGCTAGTGATAGCTACACCAAGATGATCAACATTACGGGCGAAACGCTGTATAGTTTGTCCGACTTCAATCAATTGTTCACACCAGTTGGTGAGAAGTTCACTTTTGACGGTGGTGGAGTACCCGCATTGGAGAAAGTACCTTTCACTTATTATGATGAACCCAGTCTGCTGATCCGCAGTAACAGCCCGGAAACCGTGAATACAGAAGGCATTGTGTACAAGGAATCTTCCTTCGGACAGACACGATTCATGATTCACCATGTGAACAACACGGGCAAAAACGTGAAAATGTATGTTGTAGCGACAAACAACAATGCATACACGGCGTCCATTGAACAACAAAACATGGGCTTTGCAGGACCATCTCCTTTTGCAACGGTAGCTGGAAAGTTGTCCATTGATCGTTGGTTCCAGTCCATGCAGAATGGCACAGGACAAAAGAAAGTGTACATCCAGCCAGGAGAAAGCAAGCTGATTCTTAATGATCTGAGCGTTCTTCCGATGAAACAGGGACAAGTCATTTCCTTGTATTCGGATGTATTCAGTGACTATGAACTGGATTATAACATTATCATGATCGAAGAAAACAAGGACCCGATGGAAGTGTTGTCGAGCCTGCCGGTTCTGGATCGTGATGGTGTTCACAACCGCGGAACGTACCCGAATGCAACACGGATCATCACGTATGATCAAGAAATAGGATCGAAGCCTGCACGTCTTCCACTTGGAGACAATGCAAGTGATCCGAACCTTGTGGGAACGGACCCGATGGCTTACACAGAAGCTTCCAACGCAGGTAACTTCGGTGTATTGTACAAAATTACATTGAATAATGTTGCTCCGCGCACGTTGATTTCATTTAACCCTCGTGGAGGCAGATACTCAGGTGTGGCACTCGTGAACGGACAAGTTGTTCAGATTTCCACAGGTAAATCTGTAACTGCACCTAATGAGCAAAGCGTAATGTATCGCACAGGTTCATACGGCGAGAGTGTAACGATTCTCTTCTCGGCGGCACCAGGAAGTAACTTGCCTGTTAACCTGCTGTTCACGCCGCTTCCGGCTGAAAAGTAATATCATGAACATGCACGGACGGTTTGGAGTGAAAGCTTATATCATATATACCCGTTCACCCCAAAAGTCGCCCGAACGATTGATCATCTGAACCGTCAGGAAGGGACTCCATTAATATGTAATGTCATTAGCTCAAAGCTAAACGTAATGGCAATGCATGTGTATGGAGTCCTTTTTATGTGTTGTTGGAATGACCTAACCCGGTGTCTTCGTTGACTCTAATCGTAATTTGATGCATTATTAGATGTATACAGAAGAGGCAAAATGCTCGTAAGACAGGAGGTGCTTTAGATCATGCTGTCGACAGAACAGATTATTTCGACTATGTCCTCACAGGGGCTCCGCATTACTGATCAGCGGAAAACACTGGCCCGGTTATTTGCCGAGTCCCCCGGGTATCTTACACCCAAGGACGTCTATGAATATATGGGTAAGACTTACAGCGGACTGAGTTTTGACACAGTATATCGGAATTTGCGGGTGATGCAGGAACTGGGTGTACTGGAACAGGTCATCTTCGAAGATGGCGTTAAATTCAAAGCACACTGTAGTGAAGATCATCATCACCATCATATGATCTGTCTGAAGTGTCAGAAGACGTATCCTATTATTTTTTGCCCGATGCAGCTTGCGGATGCGCCTGAACAATTTCAGGTTGTGGACCACAAGTTTGAGGTGTTTGGCTATTGCAAGGACTGTGCTGAGCATGCTCCTGCCAAAGCGGCGTCGGGACATCACGCTCACGGGAAGCACTGACGATGAAGTTATCGCGCAGAATCGCTCAGGCACCCATTCGTGTGTACCGCAACTATATCTCTCCATTAACGCCGCCAACATGTCGGTTCTATCCGAGCTGTTCGGCTTATGCCATGGAGGCGATTGAAGTGCACGGTGCGCTCAAAGGCTCGTTGTTAACAGCGAAACGTATTGCCAAATGTCATCCGTTTCATCCAGGTGGTGTAGATCTGGTGCCACCAAAGGCGGAGAAGTCTACTCTGGTATCCGAGTAACGTTATAACCTGAAGTATTCGGGTGGCCGTGAAGCAAACTGGAATTGAAATCGAGGCTGCTGCCCACTTGACAAAGGGGCCCGCATTTCAGTATATTTTTCCTATATGTGCAAGTTCAAAAGTCTGGTTTTACTTTTTGAACAACTTCTATATGATTTCCAGTGAAGGGATAAGTACAGACACACCCCCAGTGCAGAGAGCCGGATGAGCTGAGAACCGGTCTGGGAGGAGGATGGAACATGGTCCCGGAGGAACCTCTTTCGAGCGTGCAGACAGCGATTTCAGAGCTGCTGTCGTAAGGCTGAGGCGTGATCCAGCGTTAATGGGCGGTCGAAGGACCGACAGAGCCTGTGTTTTGCGAAAAACATGGGGAATTTGGGTGGTAACACGTGAGAGCAACTCTCGTCCCATAGGGGCGGGAGTTTTTTGTGTTCTTTTTTAGTTGTTTTGGACGAAAGGATCACTGAAGCAGGACCATTTGAAGGAGGAGAAGTCATTCATGGCTGACCAAAAAACATTTTATCTGACAACCCCGATTTATTATCCGAGTGACAAATTGCATATTGGGCACGCGTATACAACTGTGGCGGGAGATGCGATGGTTCGTTACAAGCGTCTGCGTGGTTATGATGCTCATTATCTGACAGGAACCGATGAACATGGCCAGAAGATTGAGCGTAAGGCCCAGGAGAAAGGACAGACTCCGCAAGCTTTTATCGATGATATCGTTGTGGGAATCAAGGAACTATGGAACAAGCTGGACATTTCCAATGACGACTTTATCCGTACAACTGAAGAGCGTCACAAAACCGTCGTTCAGGATATCTTTGACCGTTTGCTGAAACAGGGAGATATCTACAAAGGTGAGTATGAAGGCTGGTACAGCATTCCAGATGAGACGTATTACACAGAGACTCAACTGGTGGATGTAGAGAAGAATGAGAAGGGCGAGATTATCTCAGCCAAGAGCCCGGATAGCGGACACCCCGTTGAATTGGTCAAAGAAGAATCCTACTTCTTCCGTATGAGCAAATATGCAGATCGTTTGTTGAAATATTATGAAGAGAACCCGGGCTTTATTCAGCCGGAATCCCGTAAGAACGAGATGATCAACAACTTCATCAAGCCGGGTCTTGAAGATTTGGCTGTATCACGTACTACATTTGAATGGGGCGTCAAAGTTAAAGGCGATCCAAAACACGTGGTCTACGTATGGATTGATGCACTGTCCAACTATATTACAGCTCTGGGCTATGGTTCATCCGATGCATCCCTGTATAACAAGTTCTGGCCTGCGGATGTACATCTGGTAGGTAAAGAAATTGTTCGTTTCCATACGATCTACTGGCCAATTATGTTGATGGCATTGGATCTGCCTTTGCCGAAGAAAGTGTTCGCACATGGCTGGTTGTTGATGAAGGATGGCAAGATGTCCAAATCCAAAGGCAATGTGGTTGATCCAGTGACTCTGATTGACCGCTATGGTCTCGATGCACTGCGTTATTACCTGCTGCGTGAAGTACCGTTTGGTTCCGATGGTACGTTTACACCGGAGAGCTTCGTAGAACGTGTAAACTCCGACCTTGCGAACGACCTGGGTAACCTGTTGAACCGTACAGTTGCCATGGTAGACAAATATTTTGAAGGCAAAGCCCCTGCGTTTGCATCGAATGTAACGGAATTTGATGCTTCGCTGGAAGAAGCAGGCCATGCTACAGTAGAAAAAGTGGAACAGGCGATGGAAAACCTGCAGTTTTCCGTAGCACTGACGGCGATCAGCCAATTTGTCAGCCGCACCAATAAATACATTGATGAGACGCAGCCATGGGCGCTGGCTCGTGATGAAGCAAAACGCGATGAATTGGCATCCGTTATGGCTCACCTGATCGAAAGCTTGCGCATTGCTTCAATTCTGTTGCAACCGTTCCTGACACGTGCTCCGCATAAAATCTGGGCACAGCTTGGCATTCAGGAAGGTGAACTCACGGCGTGGGATACAGCCAAGCAATGGGGGCTTGTTCCGGCTGGAAACGCTTTGCAAAAAGGTGATCCAATCTTCCCGCGTTTGGATTCCGAACAGGAAATTGCCTATATCTCAGAAGCGATGACTGGCGGCCAAAAAGCGGCACAGCCTGAAGCAAGTCAAGCAGAGGCTGGAGCTTCGGCAGCTGTTGAACCGGTAACTGCACCTGAAGGTACGGAAGAGATCGGCATTGACGATTTTGCTAAAGTTGAACTGCGTGTGGCTCAAGTCATCTCCTGTGAACCTGTCAAAAAAGCGGATAAGTTGCTGAAATTGCAGCTCGATCTGGGTTATGAGCAGCGCCAGGTTGTCTCTGGAATCGCAAAGTTCTATTCGCCAGAAGAGATGGTTGGACGCAAAGTCATCTGTGTAACTAACCTCAAACCGGTGAAACTTCGTGGTGAACTGTCTCAAGGTATGATCCTTGCTGCATCCCATGGCGACCAGCTTACACTTGCTACAGTACCAGACAGCATGCCTAATGGCGCACAAGTAAAATAAGAAGAATCAAATCATAATCCTTTTTTTATGAGTTATGAAATTGATTCAAATATTGTCGTATCTATAACTCAAGGTGGCCCGATGTAATTCGGGTCCCTTTTTTTATTGATATAATTTCGTATCTGACGGGTAGAGAACAAGCATATACTGTTATAACTCCGTACTTCAGGAAAGAATGAATAGGAAGGTATAGCTTGACAAGTGGGTTCATGTTACCTATAATTCTTTCAGTAATGTTTACGATTAAGAGATACGGAGTGAATCATAATGACATTTTATAAAGTGCAACATCAAGTTCCGGATAACCGGACAGGGAAGACAAGCAAAAGAGGCAATATGAAGTTACTGTGGACTGGTTTCCTTATTCTCAGTTTACTGGTATTGTCTGCATGTGGGCAGGATAACTCCAAGAGTGCGACGATTGTAGAAGGTAAGGTAAACGTGGTGACGACATTTTATCCTGTGTATGCTTTTACAGCTGCAATTGGTGGTGAAGATGCCAATGTTATTAACCTGCTGCCAACAGGAGTAGAACCACATGACTGGACTCCAAAGAGTCAGGATATTGTCAATACGTCCAAGGCACAGTTGTTTTTCTATAATGGAGCTGGACTGGAAGGATGGGTGCCTAATTTCCTAAAGTCGTTGAATAGCGATACAAAGGTGAAGTCTGTTGCCGTCAGCGAAGGCGTGAAGCTGTTGACCGCAGAGGGTGACGATGGGCACGGTCACGGCGAAGAGCATGAAGACGAACATGCAGATGAGGCTACCAGTGAAGAAGATGTCGCTGATCATCATATTGATCCACATACGTGGGTTAGTCCAAAATCTGCTATGATCATGGCTGAAAACATCAAAAATAGTCTGGTTGAGGCAGATCCTGATCACACAGCAGGTTACGAACAACGTTATGAAGAGCTTCGTACCAAGCTTGAGACGCTGGATCAGCATTTTACAGATGAATTGGCTAAAGTGCCAAACAAGGAAATTGTTGTCTCGCACCAGGCCTTCGGCTACCTTGCGCGTGATTATGGACTAACTCAGCATGCCATTATGGGACTTTCCCCGGATGCTGAACCGACAGGGCAGGATATTGTGAAACTTGCGAAACTGGTTAAAGATGAAGGCATTAAGTACATTTTCTTCGAAGAGCTGGTATCTGACAAATTGGCGAAAACACTGGCAAGTGAAGCAGGAGTGGAGACTATGGTTCTTAACCCTGTTGAAGGATTGACCAAGGAGCAGGCAACCAACGGGGATGATTATTTCACCCTGATGGAGAAAAATTTGCAAAATCTGCTGATCGCATTAAAATAAGATAGAATGAAGGATTCAGGTCGAAGAGTCTTTACCGTTCGCGGTGAAGGCTCTTAGAACGCTATGCAATCCTTATATATAATGAAGGGCGGCTTTGCCATGCAGCAAATCATGCCACTATGTCATGATCCAATTATAGAGATCGAGAAACTATCATTTTCCTACGGGGACCAGCGAGTGATTGAGAATCTCAATTTTATGGCCCAGGAACGGGACTTTGTCGGGATTATCGGTTCCAATGGGGCGGGAAAAACGACATTGTTGCGTATGCTGGTAGGACTTCTTCCTCCTGCGCAGGGAGATATCAAGCTATTCGGAGAGTCGATCCGCAGGTTCAAGGACTGGGAACGAATCGGGTATGTACCTCAAAAGAATGCGTTTAATCCGTTATTCCCTGCAACTGTTCGTGAAGTGGTTATGTCCGGTTTGTACAATAACAAAAACATGTTCCGTCGTATGTCTCGCAAATGTCAGCAACAGTGCACAGATGCGATGCAGGTTATGCGGATTGAAGATCTGGCGAATAAACGAATTGGTCAATTGTCCGGTGGACAGCAGCAGCGTGTTTTTTTGGCACGAGCGCTTATCAATCACCCGGATCTGTTGATTCTGGATGAACCCACAGTAGGTATTGATGCCGAATCACAGGCCAGTTTCTTTGAATTGATTACCCATATGCATGAACATCACCGCATGACTTTTCTGATGGTGTCTCATGATATGGATCGGATGGAGAGTTATCTGGGTTCTGAAGCTGCCGTAACGAATGGCAAAATTAATTTCCATGTCCGTCATTCACACGAGGTACAGGATTGTGCAGAAACCAATCTGCAACATACCACTGCACAGGTACGCTAGCCGTATGTATGGCCCATTAGATTAGAGTAAGTAAGGCCGAAGGAGTCGTGTTTGTTTTGGAAATATTAATGAGTGATTTTTTTCAGCGTGCGCTGGCGGGTGGGTTGCTAATCGGTATTACCGCTCCGTTAATCGGACTGTTTCTGGTCTTGCGGCGGTTATCCATGATCGGAGACACCTTGTCTCATGTGACCATTGCCGGGGTTGCACTTGGATTCCTGATTGAAGTGTATCCCATTGCGGTAGGCTTGATATTTGCCGTGCTTGCTTCATTTGCGATAGAGAAATTGCGCAAAGCGTATAAAAGTTACGCCGAATTATCGATTGCCATTATCATGTCCGGTGGCGTCGCTCTTGCTTCCTTGTTCTTCACGCTGGGCAAAGGATATAATGCAGATGTCATGAGTTATTTGTTCGGCAGCATATATACCTTAGACGCTACGGATCTGAAGCTGGTAGGTGTGGTTACGCTGATCGTGGTGATTGTAGTGGCATTGTTACATAAGGAATTTTTCCTGCTCAGCTTTGAGGAAGATGCAGCAGCGGTTACAGGATTGCCTGTAAAAATTCTGAACATGTTAATCACTGTAATGACAGCACTCGTTATTAGTACGGCGATCAAGATTGTCGGCGCACTACTGGTGTCAGCGCTATTGACCATTCCGGTAGCGGTCAGCCTGTTAATGGCTCGAAGTTTCAAATCCGCGATAATTCTGTCCGTGGTGATCGGTGAAATTGCTGTAGTCCTTGGATTGGTTGTTGCAGGCATTTGGAACCTCGCACCTGGAGCAACGATCGTATTATTGCTGATTATGATGCTGATTCTGACGATGATTGGAAAAAAAGGGTTCCGAGCCTGACGACGGAACGAGCAAGCACGTGAGCCCGGGGAAGGGAGACATCCGCTTCATGCCTGATGTTAATGTATGGATGGCTTTTGTAGCAGGTTTGGTCTCATTTATATCACCATGCTGTCTTCCGTTGTATCCGTCATATCTCTCTTACATTACAGGGATGACGGTGCAACAATTGAAGGATGACCGCAATCAGCGAGAAGTCCGCTTTAAGACCATGACGCACACGCTGGCGTTTATTCTGGGCTTTTCGGCTGTGTTTTATTCGCTTGGCTTGGGTGCCGGACTGTTTGGCCAATTTTTCAATGATAACCGGGAACTGATTCGGCAATTGTCTGCGATTTTGATTATGCTTATGGGGTTATTTTTGCTTGGTGTGTTCAAACCGCAGTTTCTAATGAAGGAACGAAAGATGGATATGAAGTGGAAACCAGCAGGCTATCTGGGCTCTTTCATATTTGGTATCGGTTTCTCAGCAGGATGGTCGCCTTGTATTGGGCCTATTCTAACAGCGATTATTGCAATGGCTGCGAGTGAACCCACCACCTGGCTGGCGCTGATTACAGGTTATACTGCAGGGTTCGCCATCCCGTTCTTCATTTTGGCGTTTTTTATTGGTTCGACACGCTGGATCTTACGGTATTCCAATGTCATGATGAAAATCGGGGGAGCATTGATGCTATTCCTTGGAATATTGCTTTTTACAGACCAGATGACGAAGATTACGATCTGGTTGCAGCAGATTACACCAGACTGGATGATTATTTAAACGGATGAACTGAAATTAGATTTTTATTATGCATGATAAAGCAGGCTACATGTTAACCAGAGTCACTCTGGGTCATGTAACCTGCTTTTTAATCGTTTGGTGTGAATGTTTATACCAACATCACTATTCGTGCAGGGCAGTCCCGTTTTTTCGTTTAGGTGAAGTAATCAATATTGGCTAGTGGAAAATGTTCAAAGATCCGTTCCGTAATGAATTCGCGCAGCGCATCTTGCTGATCATCTTTATACACATACTTGTACTGGCCCCAGCGGCCCCATTTCATCTTGCGTTTCTCGATATCCATCTCCAGCTTGGTCTTAGGATAACGCTTTTCAATGGTCGCTTTGGCCGTTTTGGTAAAACGGTGCTGGATCATCTCAAACGTAAGGTCCTTGGTTGCTTCCTCTGGAAGTGTATCTGCCAGCTTCTGCAACAGCTCGGAATATCCTTCTTCCCAGCCCTCATACCACATAATAGGAGCGATAATGAAGCCAAGAGGGTAACCTGCGTGTGCAATTTTGCCAGCAGCTTCTATGCGTTCCTCAAATCTGGAGGTAGCCGGTTCAAAGTTTTTGATGACATAATCCGAATTGACACTAAACCGGATACGGGTGTGGCCGTTATGCTTAATGTTCAGCAACGGATCAACGTGATGATATTTGGTTACGAAGCGCAAGCGTCCATATTCTTCTTCTGCCATAAAACGGATCAAGTCACTTAAATTCTCCGTGATATGCTCGAGTCCTACGGGATCAGACGTACAGGCGGCTTCAAATCGAGTGATTTCTGGCGCGCGCTCTTCGATATACCCTTTGGCAGCCTGAATGATCTCCTCGGTATTGACGTACACCCGGACATAAGGTTTGGCACCAAGTGTAGTTTGAAGATAACAATAATGGCAGTGTCCCATACAGCCTGTAGAGATAGGAATGGCATATTCCGCTGAAGGTTTCGACTGGTCGAACTTGAGTGTTTTGCGCACACCAACGACCAGAGTACGCTTCGCCATCCGGTACTTTTCTTGTTCGGTTTCACCTGGTAGATTCGTGATCCGGTTATGCGATGTGGTCATCTGATAAGGGATGTCTTTGGAAGTCACCCACTCCATAATACGTTTACCTTTATCATATTCCAGCGCACCGGGTTCAAAGTACACCAAATCGGGAATAAAGGGTTTAGTACCTTTTGCTTTGCGAACTGGCGGTTGAGCTACACTTGTACTCACGAAATCACTCCTTTCGATGCGGAACTTAGCTTAGTTTGCCTCGTTCGGTGAAAAGTCACGCCTGCCAATTACTTGTGTACCGTGCGCTGCGAAATGTGCAGGACTTGCCAATGCGTATTGATAACATGTATCATTATAAGATAGGGACCAGGCACGAATAGGGGCCGGTCAGAGAGAAAAGAGGGAAGCAGATGCCAACGCCCAGTATGGAAGATTATTTGGAGCGTATATACAAATTAATTGATGAAAAGGGCTATGCTCGTGTGTCTGATATAGCTGAAGGACTGGAAGTGCATCCTTCATCGGTGACGAAGATGATCCAAAAGCTGGACAAAGACGAGTACCTGATCTATGAGAAGTACCGCGGACTGGTGCTTACGCCAAAAGGCAAAAAGATGGGCAAACGTTTGATGGAACGCCATCATCTGCTTGAACAATTTTTGACAACGATTGGTGTTCAGGAAGAAAATATCTACAATGATGTGGAAGGCATTGAACATCACCTGAGTTGGGACTCCATTACATGTATTGAGTCCTTGGTTGAATACTTCCGTCAGGATGAGAGTCGGTTACGTGACCTCAAAAATCTTCAGGACGTCATGAGTAATACGGAGTCTTGAGTTCCAGCAGTCGTTAAACAAAGTAATATACAATGAATTGTATCCTGTGCTCAAAGGATGCTTCTTGCCGTTTTAATGGCAGGAAGCATTTTTTTTGTTTGCATGAACACCATAATTTGGCGAATTATCGCAACTAAACGATCGATAGGAGCGTCTATTAAACTAGTAGAATTTACCGCAAATTTATAATGATTTTGGAGGACTGCACTAATGAATGTTCGTAAAGGATTGATGCTGCTGCTCATTTTTGTACTTGGATTACAGACAGCAGGCATGACGGCACAAGCAGCCGGACAGAAGGAGATTGCTATTTTCCTGGACGGCAACCGCTTGGAATCGGATGTATCACCATACATCTTGCCCAAGGTCAATGTAACGATGGTACCTCTGCGTGTCATTAGCGAAGGACTGGGTGCATCTGTACTATGGTCTCAGGCTACTCGTACCGTGACCATCCAGAAGTCCGATTCCGTCATCACGATGACAAGTGGACGCCAGCAGGCGAACGTGGATAACGCTGTAGTTGGTCTGGATGCATCGGTAGAATTGAAACAGGGTCGGGTTATGGTACCTATTCGATTTGTCAGTGAGAACCTTGGCATTCGGGTGAATTGGAACCAATCAGCCCAGACCATTGATTTGTACACAGGAGACGTTTCAACACCAACACCTGAACCAACTCCGGCAATCCCGGCAGAGCCTGGAGGCACAGGCACTGTACCGGCATCTGAAGAGATGCGGGGAGCATGGATCTCCACTGTAAATGGAGACTGGCCTTCATCCGGGGCGAAGGGAAATGTAGAGAAGCAAAAGCAAGAATATACGAAACAGCTTGATACATTACAAGGCATGGGCATTAACGCCGTATTTGTCCAAGTCAGAGCAAACGGGGATGCCATCTATCCTTCAGGTCTGGTACCTTGGAACAGTGTGCTGACAGGGACACAGGGTAAAGATCCAGGTTATGATCCCCTCGCCTTCATGATTGAGGAAGCTCACAAGCGGGGCCTGGAGTTCCATGCCTGGTTTAATCCGTTTAGGGCGACCAACTCAGCGAGTACATCCAATCTGGCTGCAAACCACATCTCCAAGCTTCATCCCGACTGGATTGTGAATGCATCCGGTAAAATGTACATTAACCCGGGCATCCCGGAAGCCAGACAGCATATTATCGATACAATCATGGAAGTGGTCAATCAATATAATATTGATGGTGTACACCTGGATGATTATTTCTATCCATCCAATGTGACGTTTAATGATGATGCAGCCTTCAAAACCTATAACACATTGAATACGAAAGACCGTGCTGAATGGCGTCGGGACAATATTAATCAGTTCGTCAAGCAGCTCGGACAGAGCATTCATAGGGTAAAAGCGAACGTTGAATATGGAATTAGTCCATTCGGTGTATGGCGTAATAAATCTGTTGATCTGACCGGCTCTGATACCAAAGCAGGAGTAACCGCGTATGACAGCATGAATGCAGATGTGCGGACATGGATCAATCAGGAGTGGATCGACTATGTCGCTCCTCAGGTGTATTGGAGTATGACACTAAGCGCAGCTCGATACGACAAAGTTGTGGACTGGTGGGCGAATGAAGTGGCTAATACAAATGTAAAATTGTACATTGGTCACGCTCCTTATAAGCTGGGCACGCCGGAAATTGGCTGGCAGACATCACAGGAGATCATCGATCAGCTGAACTACAACAAAAAGTATGGCTCGGTCAAAGGAGACATTTTCTTTAGCTCACAGTACCTGACGAAGAACCCTCTTGGGTTGATTGCCAAATTGAAAGCCTACTATGGTCTATAAAACATTTTAACAACATAGTGATAAGACAAACCCTTGTTCTCATAGAGTGGCAGTAGAAATGTGCTGTTCGGAGAACGGGGGTTTTTTGTGATGTTAATTAACGCGGTATTTGAAGGTGGAGGCGTCAAGGGAATATCGCTTGCAGGTGCTGTTCAGGGTGCTCAAGATTGTGGCATTCAGTTTAATCGGGTAGCTGGCACGTCATCCGGCTCCATTGTAGCTGCGCTGCTGGCCGCCGGTTATCGGGCCGAAGAGATGAAAGACATTATTGAGAAAACACCCTTTATTTCATTGCTGCGTCGTTCCCCCATTTTTAATACCCGATGGATCGGACCCGCAGCAAGGCTGTTCTTGAAGAAAGGACTGTATTCAGGAGAAGCGCTGGAATCATGGATTCGCAAGATGCTGGAGCAAAAAGGGATTCGCACATTCGCTGACTTGCCGCAAGGCAAGTTGCTTATAACCGCATCGGACATATCCAATGGGACCATCTTGGTGCTGCCGGACGATATTCGGCGGTTTGGCATTGATCCTGCCAAGCTGGATGTGGCAAAAGCGGTACGTATGAGTTGCAGTATTCCGTATTTTTTCGATCCGGTTGTCATACGCAAATCGCCAGTATTCTCCAAAGGGCTTCCTTTTCAAGATCAGTTCGTGTACGTAGTGGATGGTGGGTTGCTTAGCAATTTTCCGTTGTGGCTCTTCGATGGTGATCGTACGGGACAGGGGGGAGATGTTATTCCAGTCGTCGGATTCAAAATGGTGGGCAAAACGGAGGTGGAACCTGCCCGGATTAAAGGACCGCTAAGCATGCTTCAAGCCCTTGTGGAGACGATGCTCACAGCACATGATGAACGCTACATCGAACAGATTAACCGGTTTCGTACCGTGAAGATACCAACGCTTGGCATTAAACCAACACAATTTCATTTATCGTTACAGGACAGCACGGCTTTATACCGTTCAGGTGTTACCGCAGGAAGCGAATTTTTCAACGGGTGGAATATGAAAATGTATGATGAACAGCTGGACAAACAAAGAAAAGAATTACGCAAGAAACAAGCAGAAGCTCCACCGCTGATTCCTGTATAAACGTGAAAAAAGCAATTCTCCGCATGGGGAGAATTGCTTTTTGTATATTCAGTAACTTTTAGTGATATTTCGGTATATCTTCATCGCTTTTCCCTTTTTGCCCCTGAATCACCTGGAAAGGATAATCCTTGCGTTTCTTTGAAGAACCGCTGCTCTTTCTGGCACTGGACTGTGCATTGACTTTCGCCATGGTTCGTGCGGATGGTTTAATCTTTGGTGATTTGGTTTTGCTTGCCCAGCGACGAGGCGGATATCTGTACAGCAGGAATACGGCTCCGAACACGACCAGAGGAATAATGATCCTGGATGGACTAGCATTTCCCAGCCAAGTCAAGACTCCAACAGCAGCTAGTGCGATGAACGTCCAAAATAAGATTGCTTGCTTGTTCATATCATTCACCCTTTCACAGGATCGAGTGTTGCAACAGGTACTTCTGATGTAGCAGAGACATTGGCAAGCTTGGCATCCAACTCACGCATACGGTTAAACGAAGCAATGGATACTTCTACCTGTTCGTTGGTCGGTTCTTTTGTTGTCAGCAATTGCAGCCACAATCCCGGATAGCCGAGATAACGCAGTACAGGAATATCGCGTACAGAATTCGTGAGCTTTAACAGTTCAAAAGAAATGCCTAGCACAACTGGCAATAACAACAGACGCTGACCCATACGTTCCCAGAGGTTATCGTACGTGAAGAGGGAGTATAGAAACACGCCAATAATGACAGTCAACATGATGAAGCTGCTTCCGCAGCGGTAGTGCAGACGGCTGTACTTTTGCACGTTCTCCGGTGTCAGTTCTTCACCAGCTTCATGTGCGCTAATGACTTTGTGTTCCGCTCCATGATACTGGAAGAGACGTTTAATCATCGGCGTCTGTGAGATTAACCACAGATAGGCCAGTAACAGGATCAGCTTAATGCCGCCTTCCAGTAAATTATGCAAAAACTGATTGTCGAATGCATTTTTGAATAGAAAATTCTCGATAACAACAGGAAGCAATGTGAGCACAACTTTACCAAAAAGGAATGAGAGGATAGCTACGGCGGTCACACCAATGATCATGCTAAGGCTCCACCCCGAACCTTCTTTCTCTTTTTGCTTGGCTTTCTCTTCCGGTTCCAGTTCATCATCAGCATAGGCGTCAGCAGAATAATTGAGATGTCTGCTACCTTTGACACTTGAATCTATAATGCTGACAATTCCGCGTAATAAAGGAATCCGCCGCAATTTCGTGACCCAGGACTTGTCTTGCTTGGGAACTTCCAGATACGTAATTTCGCCGTCTTTTCTACGAACAGCTGTAACGTTGACATGTTTCCCACCAAACATTACGCCTTCAATGACAGCTTGCCCCCCATAGCTGACAGGCTTGGATTGTTGAGGCAAATTATTCACCTTCCTATTCTGTTCTTGGCCTTCGCAATCAAAGGCAGTTTAATAACCCTATTGTATCGAATTTTAAGACCAATTTCTAGTTTGTGAGTCAAAGCTTGAAGGATGTTGTTAAGATTGTCCTGTTTTGAACATACTACCTCGTAGAATCAGACAGGAAATTCGGGGCAGAACGCGGGATTATCAACTGAATGAAGGAGAATATCGATGACAGAACGTACGCATGAAGATACATCACATCATGAAGGTCAACGACCGAGAGAACGGCAGCCAAAAGACAGGGGCAGGCGCCCTACCCAGAGGCAGGGTCAAGCGCACTACTATACCAAGCCATTTTCCTTTGCTTTGGAGCTTGGTTTCTTTGCAGGTCTAATCTGGGGAGGGCTACACTGGCTATTCTACCTGTTGCACTTTACGATTGTGCCTGTAGGATTTCTCGCAGAGCCTTTTTTCAAACATCAATATATATATACCGCAGCAGGGCATTTGACAGGGTGGCTGTTTTTTATTGTCTTTTCGGTCTTGGCTTCCTTGCTCTACACGTTTACGATTAGAAAATTGAAAGGGCCGTTACCCGGCATGGTGTATGGACTTGTCTGGTGGCTGATTCTCTTTGTACTGGTCGGACCAAAACTGGGAATGATGAAGCCTTTGAAGGGTTTAACATGGGATTCCATCATCACGGAAATCTGCTTCTTTTTGCTATGGGGGCTGTTCATTGGATACACGGTAGCCATGGAGTACACGGATGAACGCAAACGCGAGCCAGAGCAAGCAGGGGCATAGCGCAAAAAAGCTTCTCAATCCGGCAATGCCTGTGTTAAAATAGCAGATGGTTATTTGCAGAGAGGGTGGAGCAGCGATGAAACGAATTATTGTGATCAATGGTCCGAACCTGAACATGCTTGGCGTACGCGAACCAGGCATCTATGGAACGCTTAGTCTGAAGGATATTGAGGACAAAATTCGCAGACAGGCTGATGAACTTGGCGTCTCCATCGCTTTTTATCAATCGAACCATGAAGGGGATATCATTGATCGTATTCATGCAGCGATGGGCGAAGCAGACGGAATGATATTGAATGCCGGAGCATTTACTCATTATAGCTATGCTATACGTGATGCAATCAATGCTGTAAAAGTCCCTACAGTGGAAGTACATCTATCCAACATTCATGCACGCGAAGCGTTCAGACATCATTCAGTGATTGCAGCGGAAACAATCGGGCAGATTGCCGGATTTGGCGAAGTAAGCTATGAACTGGGATTGCTGGCTCTTGTGCGTCATCTGGACAAACAAACCTGAGCCGGGAACCCGGGAATGTGAGAGAAAGAAGGGTTACCGATGGAAAACAAACGAGTTAATAAATTGCGTGAAGCCATGCGTGAGCGTGAACTCAGAGCAATGCTGATTACAAACCCGATTAACCGTCGTTATATGACGGGTTTTACAGGCTCGGCGGGATATGTGCTGATTACGGAACAGGATGCTTTCTTGTTGACTGATTTCCGTTACATGGCTCAAGCGCCTCAGCAAGCCAAAGGATTCACTGTTGTGGAGCATGGAGCTAAGCCGATGGATACGGTGCGCGAACTGCTTGCGTCCGCGAATATCAAAGAAGTAGGCTTCGAGCAGGATAGTGTTACATTCGGCACGCACTCTGCTTATGCTGAAGCACTTCAATCTATTGAACTGAAAGCTGTATCCGGGATTGTGGAACAACTTCGCATGTTCAAGGATGAAGACGAGATCGCGGTCATGCAGAGAGCGGCAGATCTGGCAGATGCCACATTCAGCCACGTTTTGCAGTTTGCAAAACCAGGCATGACGGAGCGGGAAGTGGATCTGGAGATGGAGTTTTTCATGCGCAAACATGGAGCAACGTCCTCTTCGTTTGACACCATTGTAGCATCGGGTGAACGTTCTGCTATGCCTCACGGGGTAGCGAGCAGCAAGGCTATCGGGCAAAATGAGTTAATTACATTTGACTTTGGTGCACTTTTGGACGGATACTGTTCAGATCTGACACGTACCATTGCAACAGGTACACCTGTACCTGAACTGCGCAAAATTTATGACATTGTACTGGAAGCTCAGTTACATACGCTGGAGAACCTGAAACCGGGCATGACCGGACGGGAAGCAGATGCATTGGCTCGTGATATCATTGCAGGTCACGGATACGGAGATCAATTCGGACACAGCACAGGCCACGGTCTGGGTATGGAAGTTCACGAAGCTCCTCGTTTGTCCAAGCTTAGCGACGATGTATTGAAACCGGGTATGGTTGTTACCGTTGAACCGGGTATATATATTGATGGGCTTGGCGGCGTGCGTATCGAGGATGACGTAGTGATTACCGAGACGGGTATTCATATTCTCACGAAGTCGGACAAGAAGTTCACCGTAATCGGCTAAATTACAGCCACAAGGGATATAAGACGATTTTTAATATAAAGGTACAGGTTATTGCTGAATGTTTTGGACCATATGCAAAAGTAGTGAAGGGAGCGGAATCGATTCTGAAGAAGCGAAGCGCTCGCCTTTTTCTCCTCATTTTAAACCTTATTAAAATCTAGTCGGGAAAATGAGGAGACAACAGCGATCGGAGGAACGATTCGAACCCGTAACGGTCACATCGCACATGGTCATCAATTCAGAATAAACCCACCTTTACATTAACCCATCGTCTTATATCACCTACTTTTCAACCATATCAGGAGGGATTTTTTGTGATTTCAGTAAACGATTTTAAAACAGGCTTGACCGTGCAAGTAGACAACGATATCTATACCGTGCTTGATTTCCAACACGTTAAACCAGGTAAAGGCGCTGCCTTCGTACGTTCCAAATTGAAAAACCTGCGTAATGGTAACACCGTTGAAAAAACATTCCGCGCAGGCGAAACCATTGGTCGTGCCATCATCGAAAACCGCGGCGTATCCTATCTGTATGCGAGTGGTACAGAGCACACGTTCATGGATAACGAAACTTATGATCAGTTCACATTGACTAGTGATCAACTGGAATGGGAATTGAACTTCCTGAAAGAAAACATGGTCGTTAAAATCGTTAGCTACCAAGGTGAAATCCTCGGAATCGACTTGCCAACAAGCGTTGAGTTGAAAGTCATCGAGACTGAGCCAAGTGTTAAAGGTAACACTGCACAAGGCGCTACCAAAAATGCCAAAGTGGAAACAGGCTTGAACGTACAGGTTCCTTTGTTCATTAACGAAGGTGACGTTCTCCTGATTGACACACGTGAAGGTAAATACTCTTCCCGTGCGTAACTTTCACAAGCTGTAAGCTAATAAACGGTATTAACAACCCTTTGCCATTCCTTTGGCAGAGGGTTTTTTTCGAAAAAAGATTAGCCTATCAGACGCTTTCGTAATATACTGGGTTAAAGTCATTTCTCGTAGAGAATAATGACGATGGACATCAATTATGCATACTGCACAAGGTAGGGAGTGGATTTGCGTTGTCATTGTACGTCATGAAATTTGGGGGCAGCTCGGTCGGAGATACAGAACGCATGAAGCGTGTAGCCGGACGTGTTGTAGAAAAAGCGGATGAAGGACATCGGTGTGTAGTCGTGGTTTCGGCCATGGGGGATACAACAGATGATTTGATTGATCAGGCAAAACAACTGAATAGTGAGCTGCCTGCTCGTGAGATGGATATGCTCTTAACCACAGGAGAACAGATTTCGATCTCTTTGTTATCCATGGCTATTCAAGCGCTTGGGCGCAAGGCAGTATCGTTTACAGGCTGGCAAGCGGGTTTCCGCACAGAGCCAGTTCATGGAAAAGCACGTATTCATGATATTCATCCAGACCGTGTGAATGCAGCACTTGCTGAAGGCAACATCGTTATTGTTGCAGGCTTCCAGGGCATGACGGAAGACGGCGAGATCACAACATTGGGTCGTGGTGGTTCGGATACTACAGCGGTAGCGCTGGCAGCAGCCATTAAGGCTGATGCGTGTGAGATCTATACGGATGTAGACGGAATATATTCTACGGACCCGCGGATCGTTAAGGTAGCGCGCAAGTTGAAGGAAATATCGTACGACGAAATGCTGGAGCTCGCTAATTTGGGGGCAGCGGTGCTGCATCCGCGTGCTGTAGAGTACGCGAAGCATTCCGGTGTACCTTTAATTGTAAGATCCAGCTTTAACCATAATGAAGGAACGGTTGTGAAGGAGGAAGCAGCAATGGAACAAGGCGTAGTGGTTAGTGGAATTGCCTATGACAAAAATGTGGCTCGCATCAGTATTTTGGGTGTGCCGGATGTACCAGGAGTTCTGGCCGAAGTATTTGGTGCACTTGCGGCAAATCAGCTGGATGTGGACATTATCGTTCAGAGCGGAGTGATGGATGGAAAAGCGGACTTTTCTTTCTCTGTGGCGCTGTCTGATCGTGAGAACGCATTGCGTGTCATTGAAGGCCTTCACAGCCGTTTGCCTTACCGTGAAGTCACATCAGAGGAGAACCTCGTTAAAATCTCCATTGTTGGTGCAGGCATGGTCAGTCACCCAGGTGTAGCTGCGAAGATGTTCAAAGTCATCTCCGCTGAAGGCGTGAGCATCAAAATGGTGAGTACTTCGGAGATCAAAGTATCTTGTGTTATTGATGGAGATAAGCTGCATGACGTCATTAAGGCATTGCATACAGCATATGATCTCGACACTGCCGAGCAAGCCGTTATCGGTGGACCACAAGATCGCAGATAAGTTGTTTCTGTGTATATAAATTAGCAAAGGTGTACTGTTGCCAACGGGCAGCAGTACACCTTTTTTTTGTTTTACTCATCGCCATTCTCACATTAACTTGAACATCTTCCCCCCACGTATGCCTCTATAAGGTTGCATGCGGTTCCCCTCCCCCATCTCGGGAACGCAATCCAGCAGGTTTAATTGAGAACAATACGATATATCATGAACTCTGCCTAACTTTTCAAGCCTCCGTCCGCTAACCGATTTTTGCACCAGATCCGGGATGCTCTCCTGTTTTTGGGATACCGCTTGATGAAGCACTGTGCCGAGATCGTTTAGTTGGAGGGGAGAACAGGATTGACGGTGCAGTTCATCGATGATACATCCGGCACATAAAGCGTCCTCCAGTGCAAATTCATCCTGGTTCCCCGCACATAACAGCAATACATCTCGTTGAAGTTCACATAGAACTGCTGCAACAGCCTGCACATTGAGGAATGAACCAGCGAATACATGTTTCCCCTTGGAAGCCTTGATCAAAGCTCGGGTTCCATCGGTTGTGGTTAGAATAATGGTTTTATCTGCAATGCCTGCGGTCATATATTCATAGGGGGAATTTCCCACCTCAAATCCGGTGATTTTTTTGTCAAAACGCTCTCCGCCTCGAATGCAATCTTTCACTTCCATTTGTTTGGCTTGTGGAACCGTCTCTACGGCAATCACAGCCGAAGCGTCATACGCCAGAGCCGTAACAATTGTACTGGTCGTACACAATACATCAATGACAACTGCACTTCGCCCTGCAATATCAATGGTACGTACTTCATTCACATTGCCAACGACATCGACTCGCACTCCCCACAGCTCCTTTCTGTATCTGGGGATCGGTAGTTCTGTTTTGAACCCGAATGGAACTTACCTATCTGCCATTACTGTATGCATGCGCATCTAGACGGGTGCCTAGAACAGAAGGTGGATCTATGCTTTCAACTCTCAACCGTATTCTGAAGAATTGATAGATTTCAGCGTCATAAATTAAATGTACAGGCATAAACTTGAGATATGAACAAGCGCCAGAAGCGTGAACCAAATGATCTCAAGGTTGGAGGAGCCTACTCATGAAGGTGAACTGGAAGGAACTTTTTCCGGAACCGATTCGAACCATTCTCGGAAGGATGCCACCCGCTCTATTGGAACAAGTGGAGGAAGTACGTATTCGTGAAGGCAGACCCCTGGAGATTAATGCAGACAACACATACCACTTCCTGACACCTCAAGGTTGTCCGACCGGGAATCCTGATGAAGCGTATGTCCCTCAGAAAGAAGTGACCCACAGGTTGCTGGATCTGATCAGTAATCATTCACTTTATACATTGGAAGAGGAGCTGCGCAAAGGGTTCATCACCATACCTGGCGGACATCGAATCGGACTTGCTGGCCGGACGGTACTAAGTGATGGGCGTGTTGAATACTTGCGCGACATCAACGGGTTTAACGTTCGGATAGCCCGTGAGGTACATGGAGTGGCTGATCGTATCCTTCCTTACCTTCTCGACATGAAGAGCGGACAGGTCCTGCACACGTTAATCCTGTCACCACCACAACAAGGAAAAACGACGTTGCTGCGAGATCTGGCGAGACAAATTAGCAGTGGTACAAAGCTTACAGGGGGCAATGAACTGGTTCAAGGCATTCGTCCACGTCTGAAAGTAGGCATTGTGGATGAAAGGTCCGAAATCGCTGGTAGCTACAAAGGAGTACCTGGCTTCGACGTAGGTCCCCGAACTGATGTGATGGACGGTTGTCCGAAGGCTGAGGGCATGATGATGATGCTTCGATCCATGTCGCCCGATGTCCTGATTGTGGACGAGATCGGTCGCCCGGAGGATGCTGAGGCGGTGATGGAAGCCCTGCATGCAGGAGTCTCTGTGATCGCGACTGCTCATGGCCGTGACCTGTCGGAGCTGTCGGCCAGACCCGCCCTCAGAACCTTAATTACAGAACAGATGTTTCAACGTTATGTCCAGCTGCAACGGACGAGCCGGGGCATGACCTTTCGGCTGGCTGATGGCAAAATGCGTGGGTTGCAGCAGAGCGGGGCAGGAGGTGAAGGATTTGGTTAACATGCTTGGTGCGGTAATCATTCTATTAGCCAGCACCCTCGCCGGTTTTTACAAGGCCAGACAGTATGCATTAAGACCGAGACAGTTGCGCGAACTCATTGCGGCCCTCCAGCGACTAATGACGGAGATTAACTATGGGCTCACTCCACTTCCCGATGCCATGGGCAAGATGGGAGCCCAGACCAAAGAACCTGTTAAGACGCTGTTCCTTCATGCAGCCACACAGATGGAACCTCCCCATGGACTCACCGCCCGCGAAAGTCTGCAGTCAGGCGTGGATGTGGCATGGGGAAGATCAGCCATGAAGGCTGACGAGCGTGAGGTCATGATGCAATTAAGCTTCAGCCTTGGCACAAGTGACCGTCAGGATCAGACCAAACATATATCGTTAGCCATTCAACAACTAATGCATGAGGAATCCCGTGCTCAGGCGGATCAAATGAAATATGAACGAATGAGCCGAAGCCTCGGGATGCTTGTCGGAGCGTTAATCGTCATTCTGATCTTCTGAAATAGCCGGGATAGTGAGGTGCCAAGGTCATGAATCTAGAAGTGAACGCAATCTTTCAAATTGCGGGTATCGGAATCATCATTGCCATGATTCACACGGTACTGAAACAAATGGGAAAGGAAGATATGGCTCACTGGGTGACCGTAATCGGATTTGTCGTTGTATTGTTCATGGTGGTCCGTATGTTGGACAGCCTGCTGCAAGAGATCAAATCGATATTTCTTTTTCAATGAAAAACGGTCATAAAGCCGGATGGTGGTGACCTGTGGAAATTATACAAGTTGTAGGTTTGGCGCTCATCGCAACAGTACTCATTCTGGTCATTAAGGAACAGAAACCGATGTTTGCCTTTCTGATTGCAGCCGCGACCGGCATTGTCATCTTCATGTTGTTGATTGGCAAAATCGGTGCAGTCATCGAAGTGTTGAAGCGGCTTGCCGAGAACTCAGGCATGGAAAGTATCTATCTGAAAACGGTGCTGAAAATTATTGGCATAGCGTACATTGCTGAATTTGGAGCGCAGATTGTCAGGGATGCAGGTCAGGAGAGCATTGCGTCCAAGATTGAACTGGCCGGTAAGGTATTGATCCTTGTACTTGCTATACCGATCATCAGCATTATTATCGAAACCGTCATGAAGCTGATGCCGGTGTAGAAGGGGTGTGCGGACTTATATGAAATTAATGCATCATAAGCCGCAGTGGCGCCTTACGGTTGTGCTGATGCTCTGTTTTCTGTTCGGAGTCCTGGGACAGGTGACTGCAAGTGCACCTTCCGGTGAGTGGATGGAGCAACAGGCGGATCAGCTTCCCAAGGATCAGGTGGAGAAATACTGGGACCAACTGATGCAACAATACGGTGGTTTCTTCCCGGATGGGAAGACCCCTTCCTTCATGGATATGTTAATCCCCGGCAATGAAGGGTTCAGCCTGAAATCGGTGTTTGTAGCCATAGGCACCTTCATGCTGCATGAAATTTTATATAATGGCAAGCTTCTGGTCACGATTGTGATGTTAAGCGTACTCAGCATGATTCTGGAGACCCTTCAGACCGCATTTGAGAAAAATAATATTAGCAAAATCGCCTATTCCATCTGTTATATGGTCATCATCATCATTGCAATCAACAGCTTCAGTGTGGCGATTGGATACGCCAAGGATGCCATTACCGGCATGATCAACTTCATGATGGCCATGGTTCCCTTGTTATTCACACTGCTCGCGTCCATGGGGAATGTCATCACCGTCTCCGTGACCCATCCACTCATCATTTTCATGATTCATCTGGTGAGTACATTGATTCACTTGCTGGTATTCCCGTTACTCTTCTTCTCAGCTGTTCTGCATCTCGTCAGTTCATTGTCTGACAAGTACAAGCTGACACAGCTGGCAGACCTCCTGCGCAATATTAGTGTGGCATTGCTGGGTATCCTGTTGACCATGTTTTTGGGCGTAATCTCGGTTCAGGGGGCATCGGGTTCCGTAGCGGATGGAGTCAGCCTGAAGGCCGCCAAGTACATCGCAGGTAACTTTGTCCCTGTTGTGGGCAGAACATTTGCGGATGCGACGGATACGGTCATTACAGCTTCTCTACTGGTGAAAAATGCAATTGGACTCACCGGGGTGATCATCATTTTGTTTCTATGTGCCTTTCCGGCACTCAAGATCCTGGCTCTTGCCTTGATATACAACGTAACGGGAGCCATCATGCAACCGCTAGGAGACACCCCGATTGTAGGATGCCTGCAGGCCATTGGTAAGAGCATGATTTATGTATTTGCGGCGCTCGCAGCCGTCGGACTGATGTTTTTCCTGGCAATTACCATCCTGCTGACCGCGGGCAATCTGACTGTCATGATGCGCTGAATGTATGTTGGCAAGAAAGGGGATGGAAAGGATGGGGTGGCTGAGCAACTGGCTCCAGGAATTGATTATGATCGTTCTGCTGGCGACTTTCGTGGATATGCTATTGCCGAATCGATCCATGGAACGTTACGTCAAGCTTGTGCTGAGCCTTCTCATCCTGCTGACCCTTTTATCACCCATAACCAAGCTGCTCAAAAGTGATCCGGTTGGCGAACTGAAACGGGCAATGTCGGCAATGGATGCTCCATCGGATGGGAATGCAACACTTGAACAGATTTTGGCTCAGGGAAAACGACTGCAAGCGGGTGAACAGGAACAATCCCTGCAATGGACAGCAAAAGAACTGGCTAATGTCATGAAAGGCCAGATTGAAGAAACCACAGGAGCGAGGGTTCGATCCGTAGAGGTACAGCTAGCAATGAGTAAATATGAAACCGAGATGGAAGCTGCCTCATCCGTCGAACTGCCTGTGATCCAGCGTGTGTTGGTTGAGATGGCAGGAGAGGACGCAGGAAGTGAAGTGAAAGCTACACAGCAAGAAGTCGCTGTAAATACACAACCCATATTCGGTACAGACACAGCAACCGACAAGGATAAGTCATCTCAAATGCAGCAGCCCATCCAGATCAGTCAGATTGAAGTACCTGATGTACAGATTGATGTAAATAAAGGACAGCGTGATGGAAATGAAGCGTCTTCCGAGCCTGTTATACGTGATCAAGCAGATGAAACTAAGCAACAAGGTGAGACATCCACAAGGTCTGAACATGCAGTGCAGATTATTACCTTGTTGACTGAAAAGTGGGATGTTGATGCAAATAAAGTTCAAGTGACAGAACCGAAAAGTGCTGAAGTGCTCTGAGAAGGAGGGTATCCGATGAAACAATGGTTCAAAAAGATGGAAACCTGGATGGGTGGCGGAGAGGGTGGGGCAAGGCGGAGTCAAACCTTCCGTTGGCTGATTATCCTTGGTTTGATCGGCGTGGGAATCATGCTGTTCAATTCCTTTGTCAATGTCAAAAAAATTGATTCCGAAAATATCGGTCGGGAACCACCGGACCCGGCAACATCCATGGCATCCATACAGAGTGATCCGTCGGAACAGAATCCTTTTCAGGCGATCGAAATTGCATTTGAAGACAAAATCAAAGGTGTGTTGGAAAACATCGTTGGTGTGGGGACAGTTGATGTGATGGTTACCGTGGACTCCACAGAAGAACTGGTCGTTCAGCGGAACGTTAAGGATTCTCAGCAACTTACCGAAGAAACGGATGCCAGCGGGGGCAAACGACATATGACGCAATACACCCGTGATGGTGAGATTATTACGTACGAAATATCAGGGGATCAGACACCCATAGTGACCAAAAAGCTCAAACCGCAGATCCGTGGTGTGCTTGTGGTTGCGAGGGGTGCAGAGAACAAGGTTGTGAAGGACCTGATAACCGATGCTGTAGAAAAAGGACTGAATGTGGCAGCCTACCGGATCTCGGTTGTACCACGCAAACAAGACTAATTTGGTTTGTTGAATCACAAGATTCAATTCTCATAAGATTGAAGCTAATTTGAGGAGGAAGTTCTAATGAATAACAAACGTCAAACGGTATGGCTCGTTTCCATGCTGAGTCTGATGGTCATTTTGTCCGCGTATTATCTGTTCACTGAAGATTCCGGTCCAATCAACGCGCCGGTGGCTGACAGTCAGCAAGTCGATGGAATCAAGCAAGGGGAAGCGAAGGAGACGGCAGGCATTCTTGATCCTACAGAAGGATTGGTTGTGAATGAAGTAGTAAGTAGCGGCGAAGTTGAAAGTGATCCAAGTGCGGCTGGCGCTGTGGAAGAACCGGCGGCTACGGAAGGTAAAGAAGCTGGAAATACAGAGAAAACACCTGCTGCCGAACCGGGAGAGAATAAGGGTGAAACAGGCAAAGAGACCGACAAAGGGGCAGCAACCACACCGGAGACAGACGGTCAGGCTGGGGGCACTGCAACCAAGACTGATGAGGAAGTCCTCAAGGAAATGGAAGAGCAGAATACGGCAGCATCTGCGAGCAGCCAGTTCCAGAACTATCAATGGCAGCGTGAAGAGAGCAACAATCGCAAGTATGAGGAACTGATGACTGTGGCAGGCGACTTGAGTAAAACACCAGAAGAGAATGCAAAAGCAACGGAGCAGCTCCGTACCTTGGAAGAAAAAGAAGCCAAAATCACAGGCATTGAGGAGACCCTCTCCCAACAGTTCGCCAATGCGATTGTTCAAGAAGAATCCGACAAGTATAAAGTGGTGGTCCTCAGTGACAAACTGGATGTAAAACAGGCGGTATCCATTGTGGATCTGGTGATGAAAGAATTAGCCGTTTCACAGAACAAAATCAGTGTGCAATACGTCACAGAGCAGTAATCCAAATCATGGAAAAGCAGTCCCGGGAGCTTGTTCCACTCTCGGGCTCTTTCCATTTTTAATGATTATGATATAATACATAAAGCCATATGACCGTCCTAGTGAGACTGGCATGATGCCGAAGGAGTGAATAATGGAAATGTTTAAATTGAGTGAGATTAAAGAACTGATCAAACTGGTAGATGAAAGTTCCGTTCAAGAGTTGGAAATTGAAAATGAAGGATCACGGTTATCGATCCGCAAACCGGGCAAAACGGAGTATGTTCAAGCAGCTGCTGTGCAACCGCAAATGATTGCTGCTCCGCAAGTACAGCCGGCAGCAGTGGTAAGTGAAGCTGCACCGCAGGTCGATACTACAAGTCATTTACATAAAATTGTATCTCCGATGGTAGGTACTTTTTACAGAGCTTCCTCGCCGGAAGCGGGTCCTTTTGTGAGCGCAGGTGATAAAGTTGTTGAGAAAACAACGGTATGTATCATCGAAGCCATGAAGCTGATGAACGAGCTTGATGCGGACATCAAGGGAGAAATCGTTGAAGTGCTGGTTGAGAACGGACAGCTGGTCGAGTATGGGCAGCCCCTTTTCCTGGTGAAACCGGAATAACCGTTATAGCTGGTTAACAGCTAACCGCATGAGCTTCGAAGGAGGACAAAACGAAATGAAATTTCAAAAAATATTGATTGCGAACCGTGGAGAGATTGCGGTACGTATTATTCGTGCCTGCCGCGAAATCGGCATCTCAACGGTAGCCGTCTATTCGGAAGCGGACAAGGATTCTCTGCATGTTCGTCTTGCAGATGAGGCTTACTGTATCGGACCGACACTGTCCAAGGACAGTTATCTGAACTTCACCAACCTGATGAGTGTAGCTACCCTGACGGAATGTGATGCAATCCACCCTGGTTATGGTTTTTTGGCGGAGAATGCTGACTTTGCAGAAATCTGTGGTTCCTGCAACATTACATTCATCGGCCCTTCACCCGAAGCCATTACCAAAATGGGGGACAAGGCTGTTGCCAAACAGACGATGAAAGATGCAGGAGTACCTGTTATTCCTGGATCAGACGGTCTCGTCGAAAGTATGGAAGAAGCCATCATGATTGCTAGAGATATCGGATATCCTATCATTATCAAAGCTACTGCCGGTGGCGGAGGTAAGGGGATTCGTATTGCCGAAGATGAAGAGACGCTGATTAAGCAGATTACGGCTGCTCAGCAGGAAGCACAAAAGGCATTTGGTAATGCAGGTGTGTATCTGGAGAAATTCCTGACAGGCATGAAACACGTGGAAATTCAGATTATTGCTGATAAACACGGAAATGCAGCACATTTGGGAGAGCGTGATTGCTCGGTTCAGCGTCGCCGCCAGAAATTGGTAGAAGAAGCTCCATGTCCGATTCTCTCCGAAGATGTGCGTACACTTATGGGCGAAGCTGCGGTACGGGCTGCCCTTGCTGTGGATTACTCTGGAGCAGGTACATTGGAGTTTCTGCTCAGCCCGAATGGCGAGTTCTATTTCATGGAGATGAATACGCGTATTCAGGTAGAGCACCCGGTAACTGAGATGGTTACTGGCGTGGATCTGATCCGTGAGATGATCTCTGTAGCGGAAGGCAACCCACTTTCATTCCGTCAGGAAGACGTGGTTATCAATGGCTGGTCCATCGAATGTCGTATCAATGCAGAAGATCCGGACCGTAACTTTATGCCATCACCAGGCAAAATCGGATTCTACCTTGCACCAGGAGGACCTGGCGTTCGTGTAGATAGTGCTGCGTATCCTGGTTATACCATTTCACCTTTCTACGACTCCATGATCGCAAAATTGATTGTGTGGGGAGCGAATCGTGAAGAGGCGATTGCCAAGATGAAGCGTGCACTTGGGGAATTTGCGATTGAGGGCATATCTACAACCATTCCTTTCCATCAGAAATTGCTGGAGCACCCAACGTTCATTCGTGGTGACTTTGATATCAAATTTCTTGAGGAAAACGAGATTTAATAGGTATATTGGGCTTGTTTGTCATAATGTAGCCCAAATGATATAGTATGTAATAATAAGAGCGCATGTCTCCTGCAAAGGATAAGCCCGCACCTCGCGGATGTTTGCAGGAGTTCCGGTAAAGCCGGACCGGAAGGGTTCTGAAGGTTATCTAACCTGAGTCCAGCGCCCTGACGGATGGCCGCAAACTTATCTCGCGAAAGGTGTGTTGAACAGTTATGAGTACACTACCGACTGAATTTGAACGAACGGATATCGGTGAAATCCAAATCGCACCTGAAGTTATTGAAGTGATTGCTGGATTGGCAACCCTTGAAGTAAAGGGTGTTGCAGGCATGAGTGGCGGATTCGCTGGCGGATTTGCTGAATTGCTTGGCCGCAAAAATCTTTCCAAAGGTGTTAAAGTTGAAGTGGGCCAACGTGAAGCTGCAGTTGATGTTTCCGTAATTATCGAGTACGGATACCGTCTGCCACAGGTAGCTACGGAGATTCAACAGAACGTGAAACGTTCCATTGAGAACATGACAGGATTGAATGTGAATGAAGTGAATGTGCACATTCATGACGTTCAGTTCAAGAGCACCGAGAAAGTGGAAGAGATCGACCTGAACAGTCAGCGCGTAAAATAAAAGAAGACAGATTCCCCCGGCATATTCTGCCGGGGGTTATCCCCGTCTTGGACAGGTCTTCATTATAGTGAAAGCTAGATGACGATCTCATTTTTGCTAGTGAACAGGTTAAGTCATGTTAGTGAGCAAGGGAGGCTGTGCAGTTCGTGGCTAAAATACTGGATCGGCTTCTGTTGTTTATATACAGCATAAGCGTTGGAGCAATATCGGCAGCCGTCATTCTTCTGATCAGCGGTGTGCTGCCTTACGAATTGAATTATCAGCAGGAACAAAACGTTATTGTTGCATCGGTTATTGCAGCAGCCATTTTGTTTGTCCTGAGTTTGCGATTTTTCTACATCTCGGTTCGGCGTGAGCGTGCATCGTTGCCGTCTGTAGATCAACGTACGGAGTTTGGTGATGTACAGATTTCGATGGAGACGATTGAGAATCTCTGTTTGAAGGCAACTTCCCGGTTCCGGGGAGTACGTGATGTCAAGGCACGCATACGCGTGGTTGAGTCAGGACTGGAGATTATGATTCGTGCGGTAGTGGATGGTGAGACACCTATTCCTGCGCTGACTTCTGATCTGCAAAAGGCGATACATGATCATGTACAAGAGATCACGGGCATCCCGGTTTCTTTTGTAACGGTGTATATCGCCAATGTAACCCAGTCGCCTAACTACAAGAGTCGAGTGGAATGAGGTGAGTTTCACTGATGCTGTGGAAAGAGATTTGGGATAGTCATAGAGGCCGAATTACCGGAATTATCGGCGGCATCTTTTTTGGATTTCTTTATGTATGGATCGGTTTTTGGGATATGTTGTTCTTTGCACTTTTGGTGTTCATCGGTTATACGTTAGGCAGACGAAGCGATTCGAAGCTGGGTTCGTCCATTCCCTGGAGGGAGTGGGGACAATGGCTGGGCGATCGCTGGCGTCCGTTTAAATGACCTACCTGAACCCTGCAATATGTTTCTTCCGAAAATAGAGCTGTAGTTTAGGTTGCCCGTTTTTTGGAGGAGACGTATTGCAGGTTTTTTTGTGAAAAGAGATAACAATAACAATACCGTGGAAGCCATCGACTAATCCCTTGAGGACTTGATGAGATGGTTGCATGGATTATAAAATAAGCATGATGACGCTCCAGAAGGAGCGCTGCAGGAGGCAGGACATGAAAAGACGTTTGGCAAGGGAAATTGCAGTACAAAGTCTGTATCAGATGGAAATGAATGAGGTGGGTGCAGCAGAAGCTGTAAACATGTTGATCAATGAAGCTGCTGAAGATAATGAAACCGAAGTGGTTATTCGCGATGCAGATGTAATGCGTACTTATGTTACTGAGATTGTACAAGGAGCTTGGAACAATAAGGAAGCCATCGACGGATTGCTCGTGGATTATTTGAAAGGTTGGCAGATTAGCCGTCTTTCGCGTGTAGATCGCCAGATTTTACGACTGTCTACGTATGAAATGGTGTTCCGTGATGACATTCCGGCAAAGGTTTCTGTCAATGAAGCGATTGAACTGTCCAAATATTTTGGTACAGAAGAATCCGGCAAGTTTGTCAATGGCGTACTTGGACGCATGATTCAGGAAGTTGATGCCATTAAAGCAAAATTGTCTTAAGTTATGATTAACCATAGTGCGTGTTCAAAAGGACCGGTTTTCAGTGCTCCTCGTAATCAAAAGCGGTTTTTTTGAACAACCTCTAATTTTATATTCACATAAGGGAGAGAGAGTACAATGACAGCATCTATTATTAACGGTAAAGAAGTATCCCAAGAGATCCGCGCAAGCATGACAGCAGAAGTAAAACAGCTTAGCGAACAGGGGGTAGTACCTGGTCTGGCTGTTGTGCTCGTCGGGGAAGATCCGGCATCCCAAGTATATGTGCGTAATAAAGAAAAAGCATGTCATGACCTCGGATTCTACTCCGAAGTGCATCGTTTGGATGCAGACACATCCCAAGAAGATCTGCTCGCGCTGGTGGACAAGCTGAACAATCAACAATCCATTAACGGAATTTTGGTTCAACTCCCACTGCCGAAACATATCGAAGAGAAAGCGGTCATTGATGCGATTGCTGTGGATAAAGACGTAGATGGATTCCATCCAGTTAATGTTGGTAATCTCGTGATTGGAGACGATAGTCTGCTTCCATGTACCCCAGCAGGTGTCATTGAACTGATCAAGCGTACTGGACTCGAAATGTCTGGTAAACATGCAGTGGTTATCGGAAGAAGCAATATCGTTGGCAAACCGGTATCGCTGTTGCTCCAACGCGAGAATGCAACGGTAACCATGTGTCACTCCCGCACAGCAAACATGAAAGAAATCACGCGTCAGGCTGATATTTTGGTGGTAGCTATCGGTCGTGCAAACTTTGTGGATGCTGATTTTGTTAAACCGGGTGCTGTGGTCATCGATGTCGGCATGAACCGTTTGGAGAACGGCAAACTGGCAGGAGATGTAGACTTTGAGAGCGTGAAGGCAGTATCTGGTCCAATTACACCGGTTCCTGGTGGTGTTGGTCCAATGACAATCACAATGCTGATGCAAAATACACTGATCGCTGCCAAACGCGCTCACGGATTGGCCTAGGGCTCTGTCTGTGGCAGATCAAAAGATCTACTCCATCAAAGACCTGAACCGATACATTCGGATGAAACTGGAATCGGATCAGGTCCTGTCGGACGTTTGGTTACGCGGAGAGATATCCAATTTCACACATCACTCCAGCGGCCATATGTATTTTACATTGAAGGACAAGGACAGCCGGATTAAGTCGATTATGTTTGCCTCCCATAACCAGCGATTACCCTTTGTACCGAAGGAGGGTGCAAGGGTTATTGCCCGTGGTAATGTCTCGGTGTATGAACGGGATGGGCAGTATCAATTCTACGCTACTCACATGCAGCCGGACGGGATCGGCAGTCTGTATCTGGCTTACGAACAGCTGAAGAAAAAGCTGGAGGATGAAGGCTTATTTTCACCTTCGCGCAAAAGAGAGATCCCGCGTTATCCGCAGACCATTGGTGTTGTTACTTCACCGACGGGAGCAGCGGTACGGGACATCATGATTACACTTCAGCGCAGGTATCCATCTGCTAAAGTGGTTTTATATCCTGTGCTGGTTCAAGGCAAAGGTGCTGCGCCTTCCATTGTTAAGGCGATTGGCAACTTGAACCGGATGGGAGAAGCCGACATACTCATCGTTGGACGTGGAGGCGGCTCACTAGAGGAATTGTGGGCTTTTAACGAGGAGATAGTGGCAAGAGCGATCGTCGCTTCGGATATACCTGTTATTTCTGCAGTTGGACACGAAACGGACTTTACGATTGCGGATTTTGCGGCTGATCTGCGTGCGGCGACGCCAACAGCTGCTGCGGAGCTGGCTGTACCTAATCGAGCTGAGTTGCTGGATCAGATTGCACAACGTCAGCGCCAGTTACAACACAGCTTGCGTCAGCGTGCTATCCACAATCGTGAACGGCTCGCAAGATTACAGCGTTCGCCGGTGCTTGTTCATCCAAGACGTACCTTGATGCAGCACACGGAACGACTGGATATGATGCATCAACGGCTGTTGAGAACAGTGGATACGCGTATGAAATGGACTGGAGAGAAGCAGGAGCGTCTTCGGGCGGCACTGCAACGATTCAATCCTCGTGATCAGGTCAATGCAGCACGCCGCGAGAATGCGGCAGCACGCAGACAACTGGAACTTGCGATCAGATCCATAACCAGATCGAAGCAGCAACAGTGGAAATCATCTGTGCGGCATCTGGATGCGCTTAGCCCGCTTAAAGTCATGTCTCGAGGATACAGTCTTGTCTATGACGAGCAGGAACAGCAGTTGATCAAGTCGACGAAGGATGTACAGCCTGGAGATTCAATTAAGATTAAATTAACAGACGGACAGCTGGACTGTCAGGTTTGGGGAATGAAGGAGGACGACAATACCCATGGCGAATGAACCGGAATTGAATTTTGAAGAAGCAATGGCGGCGTTGGAAGACATCGTAGGGCAGCTTGAACATGGTGATGTTCCGTTGGAGCAGGCCATCGATCTATTTCAGCGCGGGATGAAACTTTCGCAACTTTGCGGTCTGAAGCTGGAACAAGTGGAACGTAAGATCGAGATGATCGTAGAAGAAGATGGAGAGCTTCGCAAGAAGCCTTTCGGAACTGCTGACGATGAGAGCGGTGAAGTCCATGAGTAATCGTCCTTCGTTTCAAGCATACCTCGAAGAGGTCACAGCTGAGGTGACAGAAGCGTTGAAACAGACGCTTCCTGATCACTGGGATGTACCCCAATCGCTGACTGATGCGATGCAGTATTCACTTATGGCCGGAGGCAAACGCCTTCGTCCTCTTCTGGTCGTTGCTGCGGCGGAAGCCTTCGGTGCACAGCGTACAGCTGCAATGCCGGTAGCCTGCGCCGTGGAGATGGTTCATACCTATTCACTGATCCACGACGACCTGCCCGCTATGGATAATGATGATTACCGCAGGGGAAAATTAACGAATCATAAGGTTTATGGTGAAGCAACCGCCATATTGGCAGGCGATGCACTGCTAACTCATGCTTTTTATAGCATTGTTCAAGCTGGACGCCGTAGTGGTGTGGCAGCAGATGCATTGCTGTCTATCGTGGAGGACATGTCCGAACTCGCTGGAGCAAGAGGTATGGTAGGCGGCCAGGTTGCGGATATGGAAGGCGAACAAGGCATGACGGATCTTGCACAGCTTCAATATATTCATCTGCACAAAACGGGTGACCTGATTGTTTTTGCCCTCATTGCCGGAGCACGAATTGGTGGAGCAACGGAAGGACAATTGGAAGCCTTGCGTGTATTTGGCCGTGATCTTGGCCTGGCGTTCCAGATTCAGGATGATATTCTCGACCTGACGGGCGACGAGCAGAAGATGGGCAAGAAAACACAAAGCGATGTGAATCAGCAGAAGGTAACGTACCCTTATTTTATTGGTATGGAGGCTTCTGTAGACGAAGTAAAATCCCTTACCCAATCTGCTAAAGATGCACTTGAAAGAGCCGAGTTACCTGATGCATCGAGATTGCTGGAGATTGCAGATTATTTGATGAGTCGAGACCATTAGATTCTGACAAATGCGCTGTTTCAAACCCTGTATAACCGTGTAATAAATGTAATGTCCTTTTTCCGAGTGGATGGGATAAGTCTGTCCCGAGTGGATGCGGGAATACATATGGAGAAGAATTCTAAATAACTTGCTGGCGAGAATGCTCGTTATCGGGAGTATAGTGCAGGAAATTATGATTCTTATTCTTTTATGTTATAATGATTTAATGTTATTTGATTCATAATGTATATATCGATTTACAACAATAAACTAAACAATCTAGGAAAGCGGGGAGATTCTCGTGCTGCTTCCACAAATTAAACAACCCAGTGATCTAAAGTCGATGTCTCAGGATGATCTTGCCCTTTTGTCGGCAGAGATCCGGCAGTTTCTGATTGAGAAGCTGTCCGTTACAGGGGGGCATCTCGCACCTAACTTAGGCGTGGTTGAGCTCACGGTAGCCCTGCATTACTGCTATAACAGTCCGGCAGACAAAATGATTTTTGATGTAGGGCATCAGGCTTATGTGCACAAAGTTCTGACAGGACGTATGGACCGCTTTGATACATTGCGTCAACATAACGGACTGTGCGGGTTTGTCAAACGCAACGAAAGTGAACATGATGTATGGGAAGCCGGGCACAGCAGTACCTCATTGTCTGCTGCGATGGGGATGGCCCTTGCACGTGATCTGAAGGGTGAGGACAACCAAGTTATCGCGATGATTGGTGATGGAGCGCTTACTGGTGGTATGGCTTTTGAGGCTCTCAATCATATCGGTCATGAGCAGAGAAAACTGATGGTTATTCTGAATGATAATGAAATGTCCATTGCTCCAAACGTTGGGGCCATGCATAAATATTTGAGCAAAATTCGTTCGGATCGTCATTATCTGAAAGCAAAAGATGATGTCGAGGGCATGCTTAAAAAAATTCCTGCTATTGGAGATCGTTTGGCCAAATCGGCAAGCTGGATTAAAGACAGTGTCAAATATATGATGGTACCAGGTGTTCTTTTTGAAGAACTGGGCTTCACATATTTGGGACCGATTGATGGGCATGATATTCCCAAATTGATTGAAACCTTTACACAGGCGGATAATGTGGATGGTCCAGTCATGGTCCATGTACTTACAACCAAAGGTAAGGGCTATCAGCCAGCAGAAGCCGATTCGCACAAGTGGCACGGGATTTCTCCGTACAAAATTGAATCGGGACAAGTGCTGAAAGCAGTCGGAAAACCGATGTACACAGAAGTGTTCGGTCAAACGCTGATTGATCTTGCGAAGCAGGATAAGCGGATTGTAGCGGTAACTCCGGCAATGCCTACGGGATCTGGTCTCATTCCTTTTAGTAAGGAATTTCCTGATCGCATGATTGACGTAGGGATTGCAGAACAGCATGCGGCCACCATGTGTGCTGCACTCGCTATGGAAGGCTTGAAGCCGGTCTTCGCGGTGTATTCCACATTCATGCAACGTGCATATGATCAGATTGTACATGATATATGCCGACATAACGCCAACGTGATGTTTGCCATTGACCGTGCCGGATTTGTTGGACCGGATGGGGAAACACATCAAGGGGTATACGATGTGGCATTCATGCGTCATATTCCGAATATCGTGCTGATGATGCCAAAAGACGAAAATGAATTGCGCCATATGATGAAAACGGCGCTTGATTATAATGAAGGTCCAATTGCTTACCGTTATCCACGAAACAATGTGGTCGGTGTACCTCTGGATGATGTACTTGTTCCGATTCCAATCGGATCATGGGAGCAACTGCGTCCATCGGAGGGATATGCTGTCATCGCTTCCGGGTCGATGGTACAGCTTGCTGAAGAAGCAGCGGAGATGGTGAAGCGGGAAGGTATCACAGCAGGCGTAATCAACGCACGCTTCCTCAAACCTCTTGACGAGCAGATGCTGCGTGATCTGGCTGTTCGCGGAACCAAATTGATTGTACTTGAAGAAGCATCCCAAGCAGGTAGCATGGGTAGTGCAGTGCTGGAGTTCTATGCAGAACAGGGACTGCATGATGTTCATGTACAATTAATGGGGATTCCGGATCGCTTCATTGAGCATGGCAGTATTAAGGAACAACGTGAGGAAGTGGGTCTTACCGTGGAGAATGTATGTGCTGAGCTGCGCAAGATGGCCGTTCAATCATCTTACGGCATCCCCAAAACACGTTTTCCTTCGTAAATCTACATGATAGGAGAAATACATGTCACTCCCGAAAGAACGAATTGATGTTCTGCTGGTTGAGCAGGGCTATTATGAAAGCCGTGAGAAGGCAAAAGCTGCAATCATGGCTGGACTGGTGTATGCCAATAATGAGCCGATCGAAAAGGCGGGCATGAAAATTCCAAGGGAAGCCGAGCTGAAAGTTAAAGGCTCGGTACATCCCTATGTCGGCAGAGGCGGATTGAAGCTCGAAAAAGCGATCCGTCATTTCGGCCTTGATATGAATGGATTTGTCATGCTCGACATTGGTTCATCCACCGGTGGATTTACGGATTGTGCACTACAGCATGGTGCGTCTCACGTTTACGCTATTGATGTGGGTTATAATCAGCTTGATTGGTCTTTGCGTAATGATGAGCGGGTGACGGTTATGGAACGAACCAACTTTCGCTATGTCACTCCTGAAGATCTGACGGGACCGGTGCCGAACTTTGCGAGCATTGATGTGTCGTTCATTTCACTGCGAATCATATTACCGCCACTTCTGGCTCTGCTGAGACAACCTGCAGATATCGTTGCATTGATCAAACCTCAATTTGAGGCAGGACGTGAAAAAGTAGGCAAGTCCGGTGTGGTACGTGATACGAAGGTGCACAAGGATGTATTGCAGACGATGCTTCATTTTGCCAGTCAACTTGGTTTGCATCTGAAGAGTTTAACTTTTTCCCCGATAACCGGTGGAGAAGGGAACATAGAATTTCTCGCACATTGGCGTCTGGAAGAACCAGATGCATCACAACCAGAGAACGATCCAGCTTCACTTGATGCACTTGCGGAGCAAGTCGCCAAGGAAGCAGCTCATACATTTACGGGAAACTCATCATAAGATGGGTTTCTTTTCGCTGGAAAGATGATTGGTGTAAAGGGAAATCGGGAATGAACCTCGAATATGTCTTCGAGGTGAGCGATAATGGATGGTCAATATGACACAATCGTTATAGGTGTACTTGCTGTCTGTTTGATCTTGTGGTTGTTCTTCGGCTTGCGTAATTGGGTAAACCGACCGATACCGGTAAGCTTGTCTGGAATGCAACTGAACGTGAAGATTCAGGATTCTCCTGCATTGGATTTGCTTGAAGCACAGGGTTACGAAGTTATCGGTGGCAAAATGAAAGTCCCTCTGGCTTTTGAAGCCAATGAATCCGTTTATTACAGCAGATTATTTATCGATTATGTTGCAGAACGTGAGGATCTCAGATACCTGGTGAAAACATCACGTCGCAGACAGCCACTTGAAATGACCGGCCCTGCGCTCAGGGATCGCTTTCTCAATTATCTGTTGTTATATCCTGGCTGTGAAGGATTGCTGTATGTTGACTTGGAGGATTCCGATATTAAGTTAATCAGGCTCATGGACTATCAGGAAGATGTTTATGATGGGGATGATCTGGACTAATATAAAAGAATAAACATTGCAGGGCAAAGTCTGCGGCGGGTTACAATTGCTGCTTTATTGCAATACATTTAACTGGAGGCATGTATGAAAGGACAAAGGCACATCAAGATTCGTGAAATCATTAGTCAAAATGAAATCGAGACTCAGGATGATTTGGTTGAAGCACTGCGGAAATCAGGTTTTCAGGTGACTCAAGCGACGGTATCCAGGGATATCAAGGAACTACTGTTAATCAAGATCCCGATGGATGACGGACGGTATAAATATTCTTTGCCGACAGATCAACGATATAATCCGATTCAAAAATTGAAGCGTGCACTGGTTGACAACTTCCTGCACATTGATCACACGAACAACCTGGTTGTGATGAAATGTCTGCCAGGAACAGCCAACTCCATTGCAGCGCTGCTTGATAATATTGAGTGGAATGAAGTCATGGGCACAATCTGTGGAGATGATACCATTCTTATTATTTGCAGGACTGAAGGAAACAGCGTGACCGTTATTGAGCGGATCATGGGTTATATTGCTTAATGAATGATTCAAAAACATAATATCTGAGGTAGTCATCCGGAGGTGTTTTTGCAGATGTTAGTTACGTTATCGATTCGCAATCTGGCTGTGGTGGAAGAAGTGGACGTTGTATTCCATCCGGGATTCCATGTACTTTCAGGGGAAACGGGTGCAGGGAAGTCGATCATTATAGATGCTCTTGGCTTAATTGCAGGTGGACGCAGTTCGGCTGATTTGATTAGGTACGGATGCGAGAAGGCAGAGATGGAAGCTCTGTTTGAGATGGAACAAAGTCATCCGGTATGGCAGACATTAGAGAAGCTTGGTATCCATTGTGAGCCGGAAGAGCATTTGGTTATTCGACGTGAGTTAAATACTCAGGGGAAAAGTACGTCCCGCATTAATGGACAATTGGTCAATCTGACCATGCTGCGTGAAGTAGGCGAGAAGTTAATCAATATCCATGGACAACATGAACATCAGAGTTTGCTGCGTGCAGAGAGCCATCTGGGGCTTCTTGATACCTATGGCTCGGAAGTAATCGGACCTGTCAAAGCGAAGTACCAAGAACGCTACAGCAAGTTTATCACGGCGGAAAAAGAACTTCGTGCGCTTCAGGAGTCGAGTCAGCGGGCATATCAACTCTTGGACATGTATCGCTTTCAGCTTGAGGAGATCGCAGCTGCAAGCCTTACACGTGGCGAGGATGAATTACTCGGGGAAGAACGGGTCAAACTATCCCATAGTGAGAAAATGATGGACAGTGTCGCTGGTGCATATGATCTGCTCAGTGGTCAACGCGGGCTTGAAGCTGTGAGCATTGCTCTTTCAAGAATTGAAGACATTTCTGGATATGACAGCAAAGGATTACAACCCATTGTGGAGCAGCTGCAATCCGCATTTTATCAATTGGAAGATGCGACATTCCAGTTAAGGGATTATCGGGAGAAGATTGAATTCAATCCGGCAAGATTGGAAGAAGTGGAACAAAGGCTGAATCTTATTTCTGGCCTCAGACGGAAATACGGTGACAGTGTTGAACTTATTCTGAGTTATTATGAGCAGATTAGCCATGAAACCGATCAACTGGAGAACAAGGACGAACGGCTGGAGAAATTGCGAGCTGAACGTGACAAAATGCTTAACCTTGTGATGGAGTCTGCTGAAGAACTCAGCAAGGTTCGCAAACAATGCGCGGAAGAACTTGCTGCACAGGTTGAAAGTGAGCTCAAAGATCTGCAGATGGAACGCACAACACTGCGTGTTCAGATTACCCCATTTGAAGATCCGAAGGGTATAGAATGGAATGGACGCCGTATTCGTCTGAATCGTCAGGGTGCTGACAATGCGGAATTCCTGATCTCACCGAATCCGGGCGAGCCATTACGACCACTGGGCAAAATTGCTTCAGGTGGCGAGTTGTCGCGAATGATGCTGGCGATGAAGAGTATCTTTGCACGACATGACCGGATACCTGTGTTGATTTTTGATGAAGTTGATACTGGAGTTAGCGGTAGAGCGGCTCAATCCATTGCTGAAAAATTGTTCCGTCTCTCTTCGACTTGTCAGGTTTTCTCAATAACTCACTTGCCACAAGTGGCTTGTATGGCAGATCATCAGTATCTCATTGAAAAACATGTCTACGATGGACGGACGATGACGCAAGTGGAATCGCTGTCAGACGAAGGCAGAGTGAAGGAATTGGCACGTATGCTAGGTGGTGTGGAAATTACAGAAAAAACACTGCATCACGCACAGGAAATGCTGAATTTGGCGGAAGCCAAAAAAGGGTGAAACGAACGGCTGGCGTAATGATTGACAGTAATAAAAGCCTGGGGGCAAGGTTATCTTAAAGGTACGCAATTGGCGACCACCTTTCGTCAAGCGAAAGAAGCAAAGGGAGTGTGACAGCCATTGAATTCCCCCCTCAGGAAGAAATTGCTAGGTCTTTTATTTGCCTTCTTTCTTTGTGTGATTAGCCAGGCCATTCAGCCTGTGCAAAGTTATGCTTCACTGCCGGATGAATTGCAGGTGTTTGCTGGCAGGCAAGCAGATGTCCGGCTAGCTGTACCTGCTGCTTCAAGCGCCGTTGTAGATCGTCCGGATATTGTTGGCTTGGATGATCAGGCCGCGATGCATGTTACGAGTCAACAACCTTTGCATCTTAACCCACAACAGACGGGACATGCCAAATTAACGTTGAAGTTGTGGGGGAAAATTCCGGTCAAAACAGTGCATGTGAATGTGATACCGGATTTGCGTGTTGTACCCGGGGGTCAAACGATTGGCGTCAAAGTGAAATCGGCAGGCATTCTGGTGGTTGGCCATCATCTAGTCCATTCCGGGCAGGATGAGCGTGTATCGCCAGGAGAAAACGCAGGCATTAAGCTCGGAGATCTGATCACGCATATGGATGGTAAACGTCTGGATGGCGTGGCAGGTGTCTCTGAAGCCGTTGAGCTTGCAGGGAAAAGTAAAAAAGGTATTGATGTTGTGTTGAAACGTGGTAATGAAACGGTCAAGACTCGATTGACTCCGGCTTATGACTCCGAGGATCAAGCGTGGAGGCTTGGTTTATACATTCGTGATTCCGCAGCCGGCGTTGGCACACTTACCTTCTATGCTCCCGATCAGGGCGTATACGGCGCACTGGGCCATGTCATTACAGATATGAATACACAAACATCTATTGTTGTGGGTAGTGGTCAGATTGTTCAGTCCAATGTGACGTCCATTTCGAAAAGTGAGACCGGTGATCCGGGTGAAAAACGTGCTCATTTCCTCAAGGAAAGCAAAATTTTGGGCAATATTGAACGCAATACGGCTTTTGGCATCTTTGGTAAAATGTCCGGAAATCCTGAGCACAGTTTGTATTCAAAAGGTATTCCCGTCGCTTTCTCACATGAAGTCAAAGAAGGACCGGCCGAAATACTTACCGTGGTTGACGGTCAACAAGTTGAACGCTTCTCCATTGACATTGTCCATGTGGCAGATCAAACGGAGCCAGCAACGAAAGGTCTGGTACTACGAATTACGGACCCGAAACTGCTGGATAAGACCGGAGGCATCGTTCAAGGTATGAGCGGCAGCCCCATCGTACAAAATGGTAAGTTGATCGGTGCAGTTACTCATGTGTTCGTGAATGATCCGAAATCGGGTTATGGTTGCTTCATTGAATGGATGTTACAAGATGCTGGTGTGATGATGAAAAAGGAAAACACGAAGAACCTCAAGGCTGGATAATCAGCCTGAGGTTCTTTTTTGTCGAAACGAAACATAATATATCGGATAATGAAATAAATTATTTATTATATAGGATTGAGAAAAAAAAATAAAGAAAAATAATTTTCGACAGGAGGAATTTAACTTGCTGTGTCGAAAATTTAACCTGTAAGGAAATGTACGAAACGATGTTTAATTTAAAGGAGGATACCGTTTTGCAAAAAATTGAGGTATTGCTGGCCGATGATAATCGTGAATTTACGAATTTGCTTGCCGAATATATATCTGAGCAGGAAGATATGGAAGTAACCGGTATTGCATACAATGGAGAAGAAGTACTGCAATTGCTGGAGCAAACTCGGGATGTGCCGGATGTATTGATTCTGGATATCATCATGCCTCATCTGGACGGTCTGGGTGTGCTTGAGCGCTTGCGCAACCTGAACCTGTCTCCACAGCCTAAAGTCATTATGCTGACGGCATTCGGACAAGAGAATATCACACAGCGTGCCGTGCAACTCGGAGCTTCCTACTACATTCTCAAGCCGTTTGACATGGAAGTGCTTGCGAACCGTGTACGTCAATTGGTGGGAACACAGACTGCGATGTCTACAAGCAGCGGTTCATCCATGTTTATGAAATCCAATGTCGTGCCAATGGGCAAACACAAAAATCTGGATGCAAGCATTACGTCCATCATACATGAAATCGGTGTACCTGCGCATATTAAGGGATATCAGTATTTGCGCGAAGCGATTACGATGGTGTATAACAATATCGAAATTTTGGGAGCCATCACCAAAACATTATATCCGGCGATTGCCGAAAAATTCAAAACGACGCCTTCTCGCGTCGAACGTGCGATTCGTCATGCCATTGAAGTGGCGTGGACGCGTGGTAACATCGACAGCATCAGCCACCTGTTTGGCTACACGATCAACATCAGCAAGTCGAAACCAACCAACTCGGAATTCATCGCGATGGTTGCAGACAAGCTGAGAATTGAGCATAAGGTGTCCTGAAAGGATCAGGAGTGATGCGGGGAGGAAACTTGTATTCAGATTAGTTTCCAGCCGCATGAATTTGGCGATAAATATCTGAATTGGCACATTTCATGGCGATCAACATCTGTGAGATATGCTAACGAATACCGTCATTTATTGGATGTAGTGCATCCAGTAAATGACGGTATTTTTGCTTTAAACTATTATGAAGCAAAATGATGAAATTGATCTGTATACGAATTATTCCCAGCATTTGAGATTCAGTATTAGAGTAATACGATTTAGTTAATTTTCAGTAGAAGGAAATCTTTCATAAACTTTTACCCTCAGTTAACGCTTTTTTGAGTAGAAAGTGGTACGATGTGACCATTGACAAAGACCTACATATATATTTGAAAAGTTCGGATTAGATGCTACGAACAAAGGAGTAGAATCGTATGTTTACGCAAATAGGCGAGATTGCTGAACCAATTCCTGTAGTACAATCTGATACAAAATGTGATATCGTCTATCATCTGTTCAAGTCCAATTCCAATCTGGAAGGTATAGCTGTTATGGGGGAGAAGGGGGTGTCTTTGATGATGCGCCAACGATTCTTTCAACAGATTGGGACTCAGTATGGCTATAATCTGTATATGGGACGTCCTGTAGAACTGGTGATGAACACGCAGGCACTGGTTGTGGATTATTCAGAACAGATTACAGATGTCAGTGTTCTTGCGATGGACCGAGATGAAGGGGAAATATATGACCTTGTGCTGGTCACGACGGGAGAAAGTTTCTTTGGAGCTGTGAGTATTCGCCGTTTGCTGCTTGCTGTTGCTGATGTACGCGCTGAAATGGCTATTTTTATGAATCCCCTGACTGGCCTTCCAGGTAACCATATCATAAATGAAAGGCTATCTCAGGCTCTTCAGATGGACCATTTTAGCGTACTATACGTTGATCTCGATCAATTCAAATCCTACAATGATAGCTATGGCTTCAAAATGGGGGATCAGCTTATTCAGGCGACAGCTAATTTGCTTCGTAAGCTTTTTGTTTTTCCCGAAGCTTTTATTGGACATATCGGTGGTGATGACTTTATTGTGATTCTCAATCACCATGATTACAAGCGCATTAGTGATGAAGTCATTTCGGGTTTTGAGAAAATGAAAAAGACGTTCTACAACGAACATGATTGGCATCATCAACATGTTCTGGGGGAAGGACGCTCCGGGTTGAATGGGCCTATTCCTCTCGTGTCGGTCTCGATCGCCGTTGTAACCAATAGCAAGCAAAAATATGAAAACATAGATCAGATCATTGATGAGGCCACACGCATCAAGAAAGGTTGAAAAGCGATTGCCGGCAGCATCATCTGTGCAAATGATACCGTCAGCAACCCATGTTAGAAGTGTGGAATTCACATACGAAATAAATTGAAACATACATTTATAAGAGAATATAGAGGACAGAATGAACCTCAAGAAGTGAAGCATCGTTTTAATACCCATACCATTAATATGCAGAAATGCAGAAAAACCACTACTTATCAGGAGTTATTCACCTGTAATAGTGGTTTTTCTATCGTTGGATGCGAGTTGAGAACTTTGCTGTGAAAACAAAACACCTCAACCCTAATATGTATACATATAAGTATGTTTGAGCAAAAGGTACTCAGATTCGAATATCTACAGATGGATATGACGCGGCTGGAGAGGCGGAAGCCGGAGTTTGCGTGCCGTTTCCGGATTTCTGATTCGTGGCTCCCACATCTGATGGCTCCTTACTTTCCTTTTTCTTTCCTTCATTTACTTCCTGATCTTTTTCTCCAGATGTTGCAGAGATCGGAGGTTGTGTTGTTTCTTTAGGTGCAGGCTGATGAATTTCTTTCACCAGATCGCCAATCTTTTGATTGACCTTGCTGAGCTGAGAAGTGATGTCCTGAACAACCTCTCGTTTTGCCTGAAAGACGGTGCGCTCTGAGTTTTCCAACATCATTGATTTGCCGAGATCAGAACTATTTGCAGGAGGATTGATCTCCAGAACGAGTCGGTCGAAGCGGGTCTCCCCTTCAGTGGTCTGAATGGAGCCCTGCATGCGATCACGCAAACCGACGAGCTTACCCAATTGATCATAAGTCTGACTATGTTTGATTAGATGATCCAGTGAAGGGGCTTGTGTCTCATCGCTTGGTTTGGGTTGTTGCTGTTGAGTCTTTTCGGGCTGTCTTAATTTGTTCTTCTCTTGCAATTCCTCTGCTTTAATCTGAGCAATTTGGCTATCGATCTGGGATATGGAGCTTGTTAAGGATTTAATCCGCTGAGCTTTGGTTTTGGTATCCAACTCATCATTGGTTTTTACCCCTTGTATTTCTTCATTGAGCCGGACCTTCTGCTGCATAAGTCCCTGAATTCTTTATCCCGACTGGAGACTTGATTCCCGGGAGTGAAACTGCTTTTGGTTGCAGATGAGATTGAATTCATATTTTCTGTACTCCTTCTACTCTTAATCATGGTTCTATTTACATATATCGGATGTTAAGAGAAGGATTTGAATAGCTTTATGTCAGTCAGAATGGTCTGATTAACCTCGCTTGTATTGCATACTTCATCATATTAATTGATAATGGTTATCAATAAGTGGGTGGAAATCAAGACATAATACATGAAGACGGAGTTGGGTTAGCAAAATGTGGAATGATTATTATATCCTCTGGAACTATGCTGCGGTGAGTATTGCAGATATCCGTTACATGGAATTAGAGGCATATGAAGAGATGAAATACAAATTTCCAGCAAGTACCTTTGTGCTCACCATTCAGGGTGAAGCTGGAGTGATGATTGACAACGCAACGTATGAAGTGAGTCGCTTTTATATTCTCCATGGCGGTAAAGGGAGCAAATTGGTGATTCAAGCAGGCGAAGCCGGATTGCGCTTCTATTACTTGATGTACAAAGCTAACCTACCTAGCAGAGGAAGAACCGATCTGGGAAGGTTAATGGAGCGTATCAATCCGTTTCGATTGAACTATGGCTTTACCCCCGATATGCCAACCATTCTATATGAGCAATTGAAGCAGATGCGTTTTTTGTGGGAGCAAAAGAACCCCATTCAGCACTTTCAGGTCAAGAGTTTGTTTTATGCATTTGTGGAGCAGATATCGTCACAGGTTCCTCTTGTATCCAATCGTTATTATCCAAGTATGATGGATCAAGTCAGCAAAGTTATTGAAATTGTAGAGGCTTCCTATACCCAGCCACTTACACTTCATGTTTTGGCAGACATGATTGGCACCAGCCCAAGAAGCTTGTCACGCAAGTTCAAGCAGTCGACGGGAACCAGTCCCATCGATTATCTGATTCAGTTTCGGTTGTTCAAAGCCAAGGAGATGTTGCTGCAAACGGACGCCACGTTGGATGAGATTGCAGCCGGTATCGGTTATCCGGATGGTTATTATTTGGGACGTATGTTCAAGAAACATACAGGTCTTTCTCCTTTGCAATTCAAAGAGAAGACCTCAGAACCCTTATATTGGCCTGATCTGACATCAAGCGTGGCGCGAAATGACATTTTCAGAGGCGGAAGTGGAAGGTATGTTTATAGTGATGGTGATAATCATTATCAATATAAGCATGGAGGGCCAATCAAAATGAACAGACAGACAAGAACGGGAATGCTGCTGAGTATTCTACTAAGTCTTACATTACTGTTAAGTGCCTGCTCTACAGGCACTGCGAGTAATTCAAACGTGGATGCATCTGGAAACAATAGTGCGTCAAGTTCCACGAAAACAGCAACAGGAGAGAGTGAAAGCAAAACATCTGAACCACGTACAATCTCAACGGTGAAGGGAAATGTTACAATTCCTGCTGAACCTAAACGGATTGTGGTTGACTTGTATCTAGGGAGCCTAATTGCCCTGGGGATCAAACCTGTGGGTACACCCGAGTTGAACCTCAAGAATCCTTATTTTATCAAGTCACTTGAGGGTGTGCAAAATATTGGCGAATACGAAACGATCTCTCTCGAAAAAGTGTTGGAACTTGAGCCGGATCTGATTGTGACAGGTAATCCTGATTTATTTGATTCCTTTAGCAAAATTGCACCTACGTTAGTTATTCCATTTGGCGAATTGAAAAACACCCACGAAGAGATTGCCTATTTTGGTAAAGTGCTGAATAAAGAAAAAGAAGCTGAGGCATGGTTAGCCGATTATGATGCAAGAATTGCAGATGCCAAGAAGCGTGTCGGTGAGGCGATTGATCAAGCAGCCGAGGTGTCGGTCATGCAGTTCAATGATAAAGGCCCATTAGCTTTTGGTGATAATTTTGGTCGGGGAGGTCAAGCAGTCTACAGTGCGCTTGGTTTGAATCCTCCTGCAGATAAAAAAGAGATCTTAATGAAGGATCAACTAGTGGAAGTATCCTCAGAAGCAATTCCTGAATTTGCTGGTGACTACATCATTCTTACAGCAGATAATCTGACTCTCGAAGAGTTGAAATTAATACCGGTCTGGAGCTCATTGGATGCGGTTAAAAATGATCGTGTGTTTATCTGGAGCCCCGATCGTTCGTGGTACTTTGATCCCATTGCAACATTGGATCAAACAGAGGAATTGGCCGCGTGGTTTACGAAGATCTCTGAACCAAAATAAGCGTAACAAGTGCTTGATGAGATGAAATCCAACTCCACTCTAAAATTACAGTTGATAATGAAAATTATTATCATTTATAATAAAAGTATATTATTAGTGAAACTCTGCTCCGCATATGTTGTCGGATGTGTGACAGAATGATGCCTTGTAAGGTCTTTGTTCCGGATGAGGCTGGGATTGGAGAGTAATTGATGCAAATAGATGAACAGATAAAATGCTGGAATCTTGCCGCTGTTAAGGTTCTGGATATACGTCGGATCGTTATGGAGGCGGGGGAACAACTGAGTTCCTACACACTTCCGGCAAATGGTTTTATATATACAATCCGAGGATCGGCTGTGCTTCAATTGGATGGACGAGCATACAAGGCAGAGCGATTTTTCATGCTTCATGGGGCCAAGGGTGCTTCATTGGATATCCAAACCAATGAAGATTTGGAATATCTACTGCTCTATTACAGAGCATTCCTTGCCTTTCCTGGCTATCGCAAAACGTGGTTGTTGACACAGCCTGAGGTTGCACCGTTCTCTTTGCAATATGGTTTTACGCCGAATAGTCCGCTTGGACTGTTACGTTACCTGGATGAGCTTGAAGATGCATGGGCACAGTCCGGCAGTCTGGATCTGCTTCATACGAAAAGTTTATTTTACCAATTCATTCATGAAATGCTGATTCAGCTAACAGAGCAAGAGATCAAAACAGAACATGCTGATCCGGTGAAACAAACACTTCGTTACATACAGAACCATTACAGGGAACAGGTCACGCTTGATTCTCTGGCTGAACAATTCAACTACAGCTCTCGTCATTTATCCATGCAATTCAAACGAAAAACGGGTTACAGTCCGATTGATTATCTAATTCAGACTCGACTTGCCAAGGCTCGTACTCTGCTTGTACGATCTGATGCAACGCTTAGTGAAATTGCAGCAGAAGTGGGTTATTCGGATGTGTATTATTTTAGTCGTATCTTCAAAAAACATGTGGGGATCTCACCAATCCAGTATCAACGAAATAGGAGAGAAGAAGCGAGAGCAGAGGATCGTCCATTACAAATATCTGAATCGTCCATTGGCCGTAGATGGAAGTCAGGATATATTGATTATGAGAATCATTATCAATATATAGACGGAGGGTCTACACCAATGAAAAGAAGAAAAACAAGTTCAAGTATGATTATGGTGGCTCTATTGAGCATCACGATGCTGCTCTCAGCCTGCTCTTCAGGTACAACCACACCAACAGCTGGCGAAGGAACGGGTGCCAGTTCCAATAACAGCAGTACGACCGTGTCATCAGACACAGGAAACCAGACCAACAAAGACAATGAAACACGCACGGTCTCGACGGTTAAGGGTGAGGTCGTTGTCCCAGCTGACCCCAAACGGGTTGTTGTTCTGTATCTCCAGGGAGATGTCGTTGCCCTTGGGGTTAAGCCGATCGCTACCTCAGATGTATATGACGGGGCTGCGTACAAGAGTGAGCTTGAAGGTGTAAATGCACTGGGTACCTGGTTTGAACCGAATCCTGAAGCTGTCATTGATCTTGATCCGGATCTGATCATTGTTCCTTCTGAAGAGACATATACGTTATTAAAGGATATTGCACCTACTGTATATATTCCGTACGAGAAAATGACAACAGAAGAAAGACTGCATAGTATAGCGAGTATTTTTGGCAAAGAACAGGAAGCCGAGAAGTTACTCCTCAATCTCAAAACCAAAGTAGAAGAGAGTAAGAAAACTCTTGCAGATGCAGGCATACTGGACAAAACGATCTCCATTGTGGAGGGCGGTTTGAAAGGCATGGTCATTGTAGAGAGTAAACAGTTTGGCCGAGGATCTCAGGCGGTATATGAGTACTTGGGAATGAAAGCGCCTGAGGTTGTACAGAAAAAAATTGATGTGGTTTCGGAGGCAGCTGGTTCCAGTATTTCCATGGAAGTACTGCCTGAATATATCGGTGACTATGTATTTCGCTCTGTATACGATGGGGCAGATAACTTGACGGATAATCCAATTTGGAGCAGCATCCCTGCGATCAAGGAAGGTCGTCTGATTGAGATTGATTTTGATTTCTTCTACTATTCAGATATCTATTCAATCAATAAACAACTTGATTTTGTCGTTGAAAAGCTGTTGGCGGCTCCAAGAGCGCAATAGTGGAGTACAGAGTAGTTCATAAATGTTTTGTACAAGAAATGTTTGTTTTTTAGCCATTGTATTTTGATAAGATTACCATTACACTAAGATTTAAGTGATAATGAGAATCGATATCAAATACTCGATGTTCTGGATCGAATTAACGGAGGTATTTTTAATATGAATCAGCAGTTGGAACTCTATGATGTAACCATTATCGGCGGTGGCCCTGCGGGCATGTACTCTGCCTTTTATAGCGGCATGCGGGATATGAAGACCAAGTTAATTGAGGCACGGGACAGATTAGGCGGTCGCATGTTATTTTATCCGGAGAAAATGATCTGGGACGTCGGGGGTGTGACGCCAATCCTGTGTGAGGATCTGATTAAACAATTGGAAGAACAGGCACGAACTTTCGATCCAACGCTTGTGTTCGAACAACAGATCGAAGGATTCGAGCGTCAACCTGATGGCACAATTCTGTTAACTTCTGCAACAGGTGAACAACACTGGACACGTACCGTCATTATGGCAATCGGATATGGTATATATAAAATGGCCAAGCTGGAGCTTGAAGGTGCTGACCGTTATGAGGTTAGCAATCTGCACTATACCGTGCAGGAACTCGAGCCATTCCGGGGTAAACGGGTACTGATCTCGGGTGGAGGCGACTCTGCTGTAGACTGGGCGAATGAACTGGAAGCATTGGCAGAGCAAGTGACAGTTGTGCATCGTCGTGACCGTTTTGGCGGGTTGGAGCGTAATGTACTGCGCATGAGAGAATCCTCAGTAGATGTCCGTACACCTTATGCGGTAGAGACATTGCATAGTATGAGTGGCGATGTGATTGAACAAGTGACCATCTCACATGTGGACACGGGTGAGACTGAACTGCTTGAAGTAGATGCTGTCATTGTGAACCATGGCATGAAGAGTGACTTTGGTCCAATTCGGGATTGGGGACTTGACCTTGGCGAATGGCACGTCACTACAACGGAGAGATTACAAACGAATATACCGGGCGTATTTGCTGCAGGTGATTTTGTAGATTATGGTAGTAAACTTTATCTGATTGCGGGTACTTTCACTGATGCTGCTCTTGCGGTGAATAGTGCAAAGCTTTACATGGACCCTGAAGCGGAAAAAGTGGCTTATGTTTCTTCCCATAACAGTCGCTTTAAGGAGAAAAATAAAGCCCTTGGTGTTGTAGAAGAATAAAGGGTTACATTTGGATACGAGTAAGATGACTTCGGGTTAATCCCGAAGTCATCTTTTTTTGCATAAAATGGGTAATAAGAAGGCATAATTTCAACACACACAATGGTTGCTGAATTGAACATGTGCTACCAAATGTCTATAATAAGCCTGAGATACATTAGAATGACTAAAACATCATCTGAAATAATCATTTACACAATAACGGAGAGGACAGAAAAAGTCTGGGGATTATAGCGATTGGAAGATTATTCTGTCATCGTAGTGTCAGTGAAAATAATTTTTATATATAGATCCAATAAATAGATGAGAGTGGAGTGCAGCGTATGAAAAAGGGATCACAGCCACAGCGAGGTTTCACCTTCATCCAGCGGTGGTTCAAACGATCTGATAAAAAAAAGATCAAATGGTCTGAAATATATCTTGCACTTGCCGGGGCACTTCATCGCTTGTTGGTTGAAGGACGGCGTGAACGTACAGCAGCCAAACGGCTGCATCAGGACTTGCCCATTAACGCATTAGGCGAGATGAAGCTGGAGCCTGGAGATATTGTGTACACACCAAGTTCGGAATCAACGTATTACGCCGGGCATATGGGGATTATTGGGCTGGACGGCAAAGTGTATCATGTGCATCCTTATGGGCCTGTATTTGCTGATTCATTAGAGTGGTATCTCACACGTTTCTATGAAGGAGATCGCTTCATTGTATTCCGTTCCAGGCTGAGTGAGGCAGGCATGAAAGCAGCCGGTTGGGTACAGGACCATTACAAGCAGGTGAAATTCTACCGTTTGCAGACCAATCTTCGCAGTATTGAGCGTAATTACTGTTCCAAGTTTATATATCAGGCCTATCAGTTCACATCCGGACTGGATCTGTGGAGTCGCAAATTTACCCGAATGAATCAGGGGTATATCTACCCGTTTCGAATTGAGCGCTCACCAGAGCTGGACGTTCTGGGAACTTTTTATAAATAAGGTGGGAACCGACTAAAATACTGTTCTTCCAAAAGGAAGGAAAGCAGGTTATGTCGGTTTTTTTTATATGTGTAGAGATTAAAAACAGGAAAAACGCCCAAAACGTCGAATAGATTATGAGATAGGCATGCACAACTTGGAATCGTATACATAACAGAAGGCGCGATAATTTTTAACCAAAAGCGAAAAACGACTACGAGGTAAGCGAACAAGAGAGAGTGAAGCGAGATGAAATGGCTGGGCTTCTTACAACGATTCCGACAGAACCAAAATGTAGTGAAGCTATCGGACTATATCCCAAAAAAAGAAAGGAGGCACTACTGTTCCATATGTAAGAAAAACGTCAGATCGGTCGTGCATTATGCGGCGCCGCAGGGAAATGTTTCAGGTGTATGCAGTTCTTGTAAGTCTTTGGCGGATGAAAGAGGAATGTTTCCCATTTAATAAGAAGAGATGCGCTCAGGAAATAAGAATTTTTTGATTTATGCGCGTTTTTGTAGTACATTAGCAAATGTATTCGAAGGAGGATTCTAATGTACTCAGGTAGACAAGACGATACTTTATACATCATGACCTACACCTTAAACAGCGGTATCAAGGGTACGGTTCCACTGTCTAATAAGCAGATTATTGAGTGGCTGGATTGCTACAGAAATGAGAAGCGCTTCGTGACCGAAATCGGCAAGGAGTTTTTTGGATTGAATGCAGGATTGGTAGCAGACTTTAAGGTTCAGAATCATCTATCGGATTATCAGCAGACCATTATGCCTACACAGCAACAGGATAACCTGGAACGCCTGTCCAGTGCTTATAAATCAACCGAGTTATTAATGAAGATTGATTGTAAATGCGGCACGGCTTACGTGACGGAATCTCCATACAAGCGCACGAAATGGTACTGCACGAAGTGTAAAGAGATTGTATTTTTGGATGCCAAAAAAGGAATGGTGGAAACGTCGCGTGGTGACGCTTACTACATGACCAACAAATATTTTGTTTCCCGGGACTAGCGGGAAGTGATCCTGTAAGCATCGCTGCAAAGCGGTGCTTTTTTGTGCAAAAGTTCGCTGCGATAATCAAAAAAAGCCCAAAAAGGGCTTTTTGGAGGATCTTAGAGATCATTTAGAAACTATGATGAGCATTCAACTTTGTGAGGAGGAATGAAGCAGCAACGACAGCGCGGCTCGTAAGCTTCCGAATCGCCGATCATGACAACCGGACCCAAGGTAACGGGTTCCCCATTGACGATACGTTGCGTAAAGGCAGCATCCGGGCTACCACATACGGCACAGAAAGCCGAGAGTTTCTCAATGTCATCTGCCATGGCAAGCAAACCGCCGATATATCCGAATTCCTTACCACGGTAATCCATATTAAGTCCGTCCACAATAACATGTTTGCCACAATAGGCTAGCTCCGAGACCAGTTCCATGATGGCACTGCTGAAAAATTGTACTTCATCAAATGCAACAACATCAGCATCTATGGTTTGATTCAGGATCATTTCTACGGATTCCGGGGTTAATTGCCGGGGAATGGAATGAGCAGGCAATCGATAACCAATTCGGCTCACGATTTCATCTTGGGCAAACCGATCATCCTCGGCTGGTTTGTAGGCTACCACCTTTTTACGGCCAAATTGAATTAATTTCTGACAACGGCGAATGAGTTCACCGGACTTTTCACTGAACATGGGTCCAGTAATTACGGTAATACGTCCTGTTTGCACGGTGCTGCTACTCCTCTCACATACGGGATTCAACAAAAAAAGCGACCATTACAGAGTACCACAAAATCTTTGGTAAGAGCCAGAACTAATCTGTGCAGCTTTGTGTTACTATATGGAATGTTAAGCCGTTGGTTCCGGCAGCTGTTACTAGGAGTTATGGAAAAGAGGTGTTTACGATGAGTGAAGTATTAACATCACTTCAAGAACGATATGAAAGCCTGAAAGAGCAGGCATCACTGGATGAAGCGGCGCAGGCCTTATTTGCAGAACTTTTCGCAGAAGCGGAGCGACTGCAGGCAAGTAACCTGACGCTGCGCAGAACGATCCTGAAGTCTTCTTCCAAAGAATCACGTATGTCTACCAAACTGCGGGATGCCTTATACGAATGACCCGGAGATTACTCCGGGTCCTCTTCTGTCTTTAATTTGCGAGGGAATAGAATACCTGCTGTAATTCTGGCAATCATGGCAAAGGTGAGACCTATGCCTGCAAACATGTAGATGACAGTAAAGGCTTTACTGAATCCGGTGGATGGCACAAATTCAGGATGTCCAACCGTAGTCAGAGTAACCGCACAGAAGTATAATGCATCGATCCAGTGCAAACCTTCAACACGAGTGTAAAACAAAGTGCCTGACAGCAACGTTGCTGCCGTTAACGCGAACAAAGCCAGAAACTTGGGGTCTTTGAACGCATGGAAAATGCCTTTGAGTAGTCGTTGTAACGTGATTAAAAATGATACCATGATGATCCATCCTGTCTATGTAAAGTAGGCTGTGTGTTGTAAAAACACACAAAAAGCCCGGACTCAACGAGTCCCTCCGGGCGTCTCTGCTTTTTCGGGTACATTTTTGGATCGGAAACGGGGACCTACATAATTACGCTTGCGGTCACGGAACAAGATCCAGCCTCCCAGAAAACTCATACCTGCGGCAAACAGGACAAGTCCACCGCCAAAGGAAAGCCACTGGAATCCTGGTGAAATCAGTTCGTTCCCGTGCTCGGCATAATATAGGAACAGGGCGTCTTTCATCATCAGAAAACCCTTCATTGCCATTAAACCGGGGATGACCAGAACAACAATCGCCAAAAATCGCGCAAATACCAATCTTGTATTCATGAGCATTATACCCTTTCTGCCAAAGTCGACATTAAATAAAGGTTACGCTTACAGATCATACCTGATTCCATCATAGCTTGGAATGCTTGGGCTGTCCATGTGTGATTGGTTCAAACTTTGAGTTGACCGCTCAAGGAGAGTACAATGGCATATAGAGGGTATATTCCAAACCATGATTCAAGCCATCATAAATGATACTGAAATTTGATTCATAGAGGAGAGCATGAGAGATGCCAATTACATGTGATGTAGCAATTCTTGGAGGAGGAACTGGTGGATATGTAGCCGCAATCCGAGCTGCACAGCTAGGAAAACAGGTCGTTATTATTGAGAAGGACAAGCTCGGCGGAACCTGTCTGCATCGTGGGTGTATTCCGAGCAAAGCTTTGCTGAAAAGCGCGGAAGTGTACGCCGAGATTCAGGAGAGCGAGACGTATGGTATTGAGACAGCTGGAGCCACACTTGTATTTCCCAAAGTACAGGCGCGTAAGGATGCGATTGTGGAGCAGCTCCATCAGGGCGTTCAATATTTGATGAAAAAAAATAAAATCCAGGTCGTACACGCGAACGGTCGCGTGATCGGACCTTCCATCTTCTCCCCGCAGAGCGGAGCGGTCGCTGTAGAGTTTGAAGATGGGGAGATGGATACGGTTGTGCCGACCAATCTCATTATTGCTACTGGTTCACGTCCACGTGTGCTGCCAGGGCTGGAACCGGATGGCAAGTTTATTATGAGCAGTGACGAAGCACTGCGTATGGACGAGCTTCCTGCATCACTTATTATTGTCGGCGGTGGTGTGATTGGACTGGAGTGGGCATCCATGCTGAATGACTTTGGTGTAGACATCACGGTGGTAGAAGCTGCTGCTCACGTGCTGCCTGCAGAGGATGAGGATGTTGCAAGAGAGATGCAACGATTGCTTGGTAAGCGGGGGGTTCGTTTCCTGACAGGAGCCAAAGTGCTAACGGAAACCTATAGCACGGATACAGATGGCATCCAGATTGATGTGCAGCTTGGTGACGAAAAGCAGGAAACGCTGAAAGCGGAGAAAATGCTCGTGTCGGTTGGACGTCAGGCCAATGTCGAAAATATCGGACTCGAAAATACGGATATCAAGCTGGAGCATGGCTTCATTGCTGTGAACAAACAGCTACAGACCGGTGAAAGTCACATCTACGCTATTGGCGACTGCATTGGTGGTCTACAGCTTGCGCACGCGGCAAGTCATGAAGGCATTCTCGCTGTCAATCATTTGGCAGGGGAAACGGTACATGCCGTTGAATCTCACCGTATACCGCGATGTGTGTACACACGTCCGGAAGCAGCAAGCATTGGATTCACCGAGCGTGAAGCCAAAGAACGTGGCTATGACATTAAAACAGGCAAGTTCCCGTTTCAGGCGATTGGCAAATCGCTCATTCACGGAAGTCGTGATGGATTCGTGAAGGTGATCGCAGATGCCAAGACGAATGATATATTGGGGGTACATATGATTGGCACCCATGTGACTGAATTGATCGCTGAGGCTTCACTGGCTCAGATGCTGGATGCCACACCTTGGGAAGTCGGACAAACCATTCATCCGCACCCTTCTCTGTCGGAAATCATGGGTGAAGCCATGCTGGCGGTCGATGGAAAGGCCATTGGAATGTAAGCCAAAGAGGCTTATGAGAAAGGTTCTTTCCTTTTTTGGGTAAAAGGGATTATAATAAGGTTAAGCCAAGTCTTAGTACCAGGTTATAAGATCGGGTAGTAAGAGTGGCACAGGCTCTGATTAAAAGGAGGTACCTCATATGAGTTCACAAGGTACTGCAGACGCGGTCCACCGGCATCAACAGCTGGGACTTAGCGATGGTGAAGTATTGGATATGTACAAATACATGCTGCTCGCACGCAAGTTTGACGAGCGTTGCTTGCTCTTGCAACGGGCTGGCAAAATTAACTTTCACGTATCCGGTGTAGGGCAAGAGGCTGCGCAAGTAGGCGCTGCTTTTGGTCTGGACCGGGATCACGATTATTATTTACCGTATTACCGCGATTATGGTTTTGTACTGGCGGTAGGCATGACTCCGCGTGAGTTGATGCTGTCTGCTTTTGCAAAAGCGGAAGATCCGAATAGTGGCGGCCGGCAAATGCCGGGTCACTTCGGTCACAAAAAGCTGCGGATTGTGACGGGCTCCAGCCCGGTTACAACACAGGTTCCGCACGCTGTCGGGTTTGCATTGGCTGCCAAAATGAAGAAGCAGGAATTTGTTTCTTTTGTTACGTTTGGTGAAGGATCAAGCAACCAGGGTGACTTCCATGAGGGAGCCAACTTTGCAGGTGTACACAAGTTGCCTGTCATTATTATGTGTGAGAACAACCAGTATGCGATTTCGGTTCCAATTCACAAGCAGCTTAGCGGTAAAATATCGGATCGTGCACTCGGTTACGGTTTCCCCGGACTGCGTGTAGATGGTAACGATGCGCTCGAAGTATACGCTGCTGTGAAGGAAGCACGTCAACGTGCCATAGCAGGCGAAGGACCCACACTGATTGAAGCGATGATGTATCGTCTCTCTCCTCACTCCACTTCTGACAATGATCTGGCTTACCGGACCAAGGAAGAAGTTGAAGAGAACTGGAAGAAGGATGGCGTGCTTCGCATGAAGAACTATCTGATTGATTGCGGCATCTGGGACGACGCCCGGGATGCGGATCTGGCTTCCCAGCTTGCGCTGGAAATGAAAGAAGCGACTGAATATGCAGACAACGCGCCATATCCGAAACCTGAGGACACTCTGACGCACGTTTATGCGGACAGCGAAGAAGGGGGACGGTAAGTATGGCAGTGATGGAATATATTGATGCAATCCGTCTCGCGATGAAAGAAGAGATGGAGCGGGATGAGAATGTCTTTATCCTCGGTGAAGACGTAGGGGTCAAAGGTGGTGTGTTCACCACAACCAAAGGCTTGCAGGATCAGTTTGGCGAGATGCGTGTCATGGACACACCGTTGTCCGAATCAGCTATTGCAGGTGTTGCCATCGGTGCAGCGATGTATGGCATGAAGCCGATTGCCGAGATGCAATATTCGGACTTCATGCTGCCGGCAACAAACCAGATCATTAGTGAAGCGGCCAAAATTCGTTATCGTTCCAACAATGACTGGAGTTGTCCGATTGTCATTCGAGCGCCGATTGGTGGCGGAATCTTCGGTGGGTTGTATCACTCCCAATGTCCGGAATCGATTTTCTTTGGTACACCTGGTCTGAAAATTATAGCGCCATACTCGGCATACGATGCCAAGGGTCTCCTCAAAGCGGCCATTCGCGACCCGGATCCGGTACTCTTTTTTGAAAATAAAAAATGCTACAAGCTCATCAAGGAAGATGTGCCTGAGGATGATTACATCGTTCCGATCGGCAAAGCCAACGTACTTCGTGAGGGTGCAGATATTACGGTGATCGGCTACAGCCAGCCGCTGCATTTTGTCATGCAGGCTGCTGAGGAGCTGGAACGTGAGGAAGGCATTACAGCACACGTTCTGGATCTGCGCACATTGCAACCGCTGGATCGTGAAGCGATTATTGCTTCCGCTCGTCTGACGGGCAAAGTGCTGATCGTTCACGAAGATAACAAAACAGGTGGTGTAGGTGCCGAAGTTGCCGCGATTATTAGCGAGGAATGTCTGTTTGAACTGGATGCACCGATTCAGCGTCTCTGTGGACCTGACGTGCCGGCCATGCCAATTAGCCCAACATTGGAGAAATTCTACATGCTGAGCAAGGACAAAGCCAAAGCAGCAATGCGTACACTTGCCGAGTTTTAATTTCGTTTTTTGGATCGTTTAAAAGTAAAGTTTGGAGTGATAATCAAATGGCTGAACGTATGAAATGGATCGAGGTCATTATGCCGCAATTGGCGGAATCGCTGGTCTCGGCTACCATAGGCAAATGGTTGAAAAAACCGGGCGACCGTGTGGAACAGTACGAGCCGATCTGTGAAGTAATCACGGATAAAGTCAATGCCGAGATTCCATCCACGGTGGATGGAATTATGGGTGATCTTTTGGTGGAAGAAGGCACAACGATTGCTGTTGGTGAAGCAATCTGCCGCATGCAGGTCGCAGCTTCTGACGAAGAAGCGGCTGAGCAGGTAACACAAGTATCGCAGCAACAGGAGCAAGTGCAGCATAATACGGCCCATACTCCTGTTGCCGTCTCAAATACAGCAGCACATGACCTTAATCAGCCGATGCGTAATCGGTATTCCCCGGCAGTGCAATCCCTGGCAGCAGAGCATGGTTTGAACTTGCAAAGCATTCAAGGTACTGGAGCAGGTGGTCGTATTACCCGCAAAGATGTGCTGGCATTTGTTGCACAGGGAGGTAATGTGGCTGGATCGTCTGCGTCTGCACAAGCATCATCTCCAGTTGCACAGCATACACCTTCTGGTGTGCCGTCTGCTTCTCCATTCAGTGGCGTAAATCGTGGAAACGGAGACATGGGTTTAACCGCTGGAGAAGCGATCTCAGCGTCCGATGCAGGCGTTCCTGTGAGACATTCAGGTATTCATCTAACCGAAAGCCCGAAAATTCCACAGATCGAAGTAGAAGGTGGCGGCCAGGGAAGATCGGAGTATTTCATTGATGTTACCCCTGTGCGTAATGCGATTGCGCGGAATATGCGTCAGAGCGTATCGGAAATCCCGCATGCATGGACGATGATCGAAGTAGACGTGACGAATCTCGTAATGCTGCGCAATAAACTCAAGGATGAGTTCAAGCGCAAGGAAGGCATCAATCTGACATATCTGTCCTTCATGATGAAGGGTGTCGTTAATGCGATTAAAGACTATCCCATCATGAACTCGGTATGGGCAGTGGACAAAATTATCGTCAAACGGGACATTAACCTGTCCATGGCGGTAGGAACCGAAGATTCCGTACTTACACCGGTAATCAAACATGCCGATCAGCGAAATATTGCAGGTCTGGCCCGTGAAGTAGATGAACTGGCTCGCAAAACACGTGAAGGTACGCTGAAGCTGGACCATATGCAAGGTGGTACGTTCACAGTGAACAACACCGGTTCATTCGGTTCGATCCTGTCCCAGCCAATCATTAACTATCCGCAGGCAGCGATTCTTACATTCGAGTCGATTGTCAAGAAGCCCGTGGTTATTAATGATATGATCGCTGTTCGTTCGATGGCTAATCTGTGTCTGTCGCTGGATCACCGAATCCTGGATGGCGTAATCAGCGGACGTTTCTTGCAACGTGTCAAAGAAAACCTTGAAGGATATACCATGGAGAGCACGGTGTATTAAGTAAATAGTAGACGGGAAAGTGTATGTGCCGGAGGCCGTGCACTTTTCCTGCTGTCTATGGACAAGTGCTCAATTGTACATTGAACCTGAAGCAGAAGGGTGTGGGGAATCATGAGCAAGCCGCTGGATGTTGCATACATACCGATGCTTGATTATGAAGAGGCTTGGAACCGCCAGAAAGCGATTGTGCAGCGATTGGACGAGGGCGAGGGAGCCGAGCAGATGCTGCTTTTACAACACCCGCCAACGTATACGATTGGTTCACAAAATCATCCGGAGCATCTGCTTCTCAGTCCGGAAGAATTGCGTGAGCAAGGGATTTCTTTGTTTCAGATTGATCGGGGCGGTGATATTACTTATCATGGCCCGGGCCAGTTGGTAGGTTACCCGTTATTGATTCTTGGTCGGGATGAAGACTTGGATCTACACGGATATTTGCGGAAACTTGAGCAGGTACTTATAGATTATCTCGCAGACCAAGGCATCGAAGCCGGACGCAAAGAGGGGTATACGGGTGTGTGGATCGGCGATATGAAGATTGCTGCGATCGGCATCAAGTTTAATCGCTGCAAACATCGCCGCGGTTTCGTGACCAGTCATGGGTTTGCTTTTAACATCAGCTCAGGCATTCAACATGCTGGTTTTCAGGGGATTGTTCCTTGTGGAATTGAGCAATATGGTGTTACTTCACTGGAGGATATCACGGGCAAGTCTTATACAGTGGAGCAGGTAGCACGCGAGATTGTTCCGTACTTTAATCGCATTTTTCCATATCAAATCAATTGGATTAGCGAAAAAGAAGCCCTTCAACGTCTGTAAACAGTTCGTCGAAAGGCTTCATGTGGCTATCCGAACAGCAACGGTTCGAGAGCGATGAAAAGGGTGGACCCGATCATGGCGATCAGCATGAGATAGATGATGATTTTGAACCATTTCTTTTTTTGCATGACGAGAGAACTCCTTTCAACATAAAGTAAGCCATAGTAATTGTATTGTACCGTATCCACGAGAGGGAGGAAAGTCCTATGATTAAACAACAACGTGTTATCGATCAGTTCATGGAACTGGTTCAGATTGATAGTGAAACGAAAAATGAACAGAACATCTCCAAGGTGCTTAAAGAGCAGTTTGCAGATCTCGGCCTTCATGTCTATGAGGACGACACCATGGAACAAATCGGACATGGTGCGGGAAATCTTGTCATTACCTGGGAGGCCGAAGGAACAGATGGTGTTGCACCGATCTTTTTCACATGTCATATGGACACCGTAACGCCGGGACAGAGCATTAAACCTGAACTGGGTGAAGATGGCTGGATTCGCAGTGATGGAACAACGATCCTGGGAGCAGATGACAAGGCAGGGATTGCGGCACTGTTCGAAGCGATTCGTGTGATTCAGGAGAACAAGATTCCACATGGTAAAATTCAATTCGTCATTACGGTGGGCGAAGAGTCTGGCCTGGTGGGCGCACGTGCCATGAATCCGAAGGATATCGATGCCGAATTCGGCTATGCGTTGGATTCCAACGGAGCTGTAGGGACGATCTGTGTAGCTGCACCGGCCAGAGCCGAAATCCAAATGAGCATCTATGGGAAGTCCGCACATGCGGGCGTGAACCCGGAAGACGGGATCAGCGCCATTCAGGTTGCTGCCAAAGCCATTGCAGCGATGAAGCTTGGACGAATTGATGATGAGACAACAGCAAACATTGGTAAATTCCAGGGTGGATCAGCACTCAACGTGGTATGTGACTTTGTACAGATTGAAGCGGAAGCTCGCAGTATTGTGCAAGAGAAAGTGGAATTGCAGGTAGCACAGATGCGTGATGCGCTCGAAACAACATGTCGCAAATACGGTGCAACGGCTGAATTCAGAAGTGAAATCCTTTATCCGGCATTTGGTTTCCATGATGAGCACGAAGTTGTGCAGCTTGCACAACGCGCCATCCGCAGTATGGGTCTCGAGACTCGTACGTTCGCTTCTGGTGGGGGCAGTGATGCCAACATCTTTAACGGATTTGGTATTCCAACCGCGAATCTGGCGGTAGGGTATGAGGATATTCATACAACCAAAGAACGTATTCGTGCCGAAGACATTGTGAAGTTGTCCCAAGTGGTGGTGGCAATTATTCAGGAAACGGCAGCTGGCAAGAAATAAGATACTGCACATGTTACCTCACATGTTTTTAGACAAAAGTCCGAACCCGGTCTGTACGGATTCGGACTTTTTGTAAATTCATGTTATATTTCAAGGGAGAAGACTCGTTAATATCGGATGAAACATGTGTCTATGGCTAAATAGATTAATGCCCCATTGATTTGCGTCCAGCGAGCAGATCACTTAATTTGGCATCTGGTCCCCACTCGTGCAACCATTGCTTAAGGATGAGCTGTACTTGCCGGGCTTGTCCTACCACGTGTACGGATTTAGGCGTCAAATAACTGTTCATCAAAATTCCCCCTGAATTGTTTATATTTGCTGTGAGAGTTCTATACGCTCACCATATGCCCAAAATCAGAGATTTATACATTAACCGAATATATAATCCAATGATATGGAGTTGAAGAACGAATGAAATCAAACCAATCTGCTCAATCCATCCACGTGGCGCAACCTGCCAATCCAAAACTAGATGAAGTGACCGTATCCACCAAGCCCATCTTCGAGGGGAAAGTGATTTCACTACAGGTCGATACGGTTAAACTGCCGAACGGTGAGACGGCTACACGTGAGATAATCCGGCACCCTGGAGCAGTAGCTGTACTCGCTCTGAATGGGGATCGCATGCTTGTAGTGGATCAGTATCGTCAAGCAATGGGGCGCACCGAAGTGGAGATTCCTGCGGGGAAACTGGACCCTGGAGAAGAGCCGGAAGTGGCTGCCGCACGTGAATTGCGAGAAGAGACGGGATATGTGGCCAAGTCGCTGCGTCATCTGCGTTCGTTCTACACCTCACCAGGGTTCGCAGATGAGATCATTCATCTATACATCGCTGAAGAGTTGGAAGCCGGAGATATGGAACTGGACGAAGATGAATTCCTTGAAGTATCCGAGATCACACTGGAGGAAGCCTACGCACTCATGGACGATAACCGGATTAGTGATGCCAAAACGATGATGGCTGTGTATGCGTGGGACCTCTACCGAACGACAGGACGGTTCTAGGGATGAATGACCAACTGAAAACGTCCACGATGTGGGAGCCTTGTTATACAGACCTGCATATTCACATCGGACGAACCTCTCGCGGCGAGGCCGTAAAAATCAGTGGCAGTCGCGATCTGACATTTGAGAACATTGCCCGGGAAGCATCGGATCGCAAAGGAATTCATTTGCTGGGTGTGATTGATTGTCATTCGCCGGTTGTACAGATGGATATCGAGCAATTGCTGGAGAACGGTACGATGTCCGAGATTGAGGGGGGCGGTATTGCCTACCAGGACACCACCATTCTGCTGGGTACAGAGATTGAGCTGCGCGAGCCTGAAATGCGCGAGTTCCATATGCTCGCATACTTCCGTGATCTGAAAACGATGAAGTCCTTCACGGACTGGATGAAACGTTATATGAAAAATGTGAATCTCAGTTCTCAGCGGGTATACGTGCCCGCTCTAGAGATGCAGGCCGAGATTAAGGCACGTGGTGGACTAATTGTGCCTGCACATGTATTTACACCGCATAAAGGCATCTATGGCAGTACAGCCCCCCGTATGGGCGATGTGCTGGATACCCGTCTTGTGGATGCGGTAGAGCTGGGGTTAAGCTCAGACTCATCCATGGCCAGTTATATTCAAGAGTTGGACCGTGTACCGTTCCTGACCAATTCGGATGCTCATTCACTTGGTAAGATTGGACGGGAGTATAACGAATTACTAATTGCTGCCCCTTCTTTTGATGAATTCCGTATGGCACTTCAAGGAGAAGATGGCAGGAGCATTGCTGCCAATTATGGACTGAATCCAAGGCTGGGCAAGTATCACCGTACCTACTGTGCAGCGTGTGGCAGTATCATGGATGAGCAAGCGATGTCGGCAGAGCGTTGCCCTCACTGTGGCAGTCTGAAGCTTGTTCAAGGGGTATTGGATCGCATTCTGGCCATCTCTGATCGGGAGATTCCTCATGTTCCTGCAAACAGACCCGCCTATCATTATCAGGTACCACTGGAGTTCATTCCGGGACTTGGCAAAGCAAAATTGCGCCAGTTACTGGACCATTTTGGTACAGAAATGAATGTGCTTCATCGTACGCATGAGGAAGAACTTGCTGCGGTTGTTGGACCTGTGCTGGCTGGCTTGATCGTGGCTGCGCGGAATGGGCAACTGGAATTGTCCTCCGGAGGTGGAGGAACGTATGGTAAAGTTGCTGTTCAGGAAAGAGCCACGGAGTGACTCGTGTAAATATGCTGTAGTTATATTCCGAGGTTCAACTCATATAGCTTTCACCATACAGGGAACCAATCTGGACAAGAAGTCATACAGGTGCATTCCGGTTCATAAGAATGACTATAAGGATGTAACTGAGAATCCTTGCAGCATGATACCGGAAAGGGGACTCGTACCTGTATGCGCTCATCCTACTTTACATTTAAAGGTCAGACTTCGTTATATGTATTCGTGGCTGTCTTGTTTCTGGTCGGCGTCATTTTTGGCGCGCTTATGGTGAATGCATTGTCTCTTGATCAACGCCAGGATCTGGAGGGTTATCTCGGTAATTTCTTCATGACCGTGCAGCACAGTGCACAGATGACAGAGACCGGGGCCTATTGGGACATCGCCATGCTTCATCTAAAATGGGTAGGTCTAATCTTTATTCTGGGTTTATCCGTCGTTGGACTGCCTGGTATACTGGTTCTGGATTTTCTGAAAGGTGTGCTCATTGGATTCACTGTGGGTTACCTGGTTGGACAGTATTCTTGGAAAGGGCTGCTGTTTGCACTGGTTTCCGTGGCACCACATAATCTATTTGTCATTCCAATCCTTCTGATCTGCAGTGTGGCGGCGATGACATTCTCGCTATACATCATTCGCAATCGTGTTTTGATGCAGCGAACACCCGGTCGACAAAGGCCGTTTGCTTCATATATAGTGTTAACTTTGGTTATGGCTGCAATGCTGCTCGGCGTGGCGTCTTTCGAAACATGGGTTACACCTGCGATGATGCGCTGGGTCACGCCAATGCTACTACCGGCATAACGTGCAATGCATAGTGTAAAATGTTGACTTTAATTACGCACTCCCCCTATAATGAAAAGAGTGGGTTAAGTTGCAGTGTGCAGTGATTTCCTAGGGGGAGGGAGAAAATGGAAGCACGGATTGATAAAATTAAGCAGCAACTACAGTCCCAAGGATATAAATTAACGCCCCAGCGGGAAGCCACCGTAAGAGTACTTCTTGAGAATGAAGAAGATCATCTGAGCGCAGAAGACGTATTCATGCTCGTTAAAGAAAAGGCTCCCGAAATCGGTCTGGCAACCGTGTACCGTACCCTCGAACTGCTGAGTGAGCTGCATGTTGTAGAGAAAATCAACTTCGGCGACGGTGTAGCGCGTTATGATCTGCGCGGAGATACATCCAAGCATCACCATCATCACTTAATCTGTGTTCAATGCGGAAGTATGGATGAAATACGTGAAGACTGGCTTGGACCGCTTGAAGAGCGTTTGGAGCGGGAATTCAACTTTTCGGTAGTAGATCACCGACTGGATTTTCATGGAATTTGTTATCGTTGCAAAGCTAAAAATGAACAGAAACCCAAAGATGAAGAATAACATAGCATATCTTCAAGCTCTCACCGGCGGTTTTGACGGGAGAGCTTTTTTGGCACCGGACGTGATCTGGAGTTTACCCCGAATGGCATAAACTTGTGTTTATGGACATACCCTGATTCAAGGACGTTACCGGATTTGAATCAGAAGGGGGATATACCCATGATTATATCAGTGCGGAGAGGGCTCCGTTTTATTCGATTTATTATATTTTTTGCTGCACTAGTCTATCTGTTCTATCATGTTCTGGATCTGTTCAATGGCTGGATCTCACCTGTGGACCAGTATCAGATGCCGACTGGCAATGCAATCAAAGTATTTCAGGAAACGGATTGGCCGGGTAATGGAGAAGGACGTCCTACGATGGCAGAGCGTCTCCGTTTGTTCTATTGGTACGGGGAGTAGCTTCGAACAGTCAGGGATGCAAATACGGGAGCAGTCTGCCAGAGCGGCAGATCTGTCAGTTGAGGAGCGTTGTACATGAAACAGACGATACACGCCTATGCCTTATACTTGGAAGATGATAAAGGGATGTCGAGCAGCACACTTGAATCGTATCTCCGAGACGTGGACAAGTTCATTGAATTTGCAGATAAGGAATTTGGCATACGCAAAGCCGATCAGGTCAGACGCACGCATGTCGTCCTGTTTGCAGGTCAGCTCAAACAGGCAGGACGTGCTAACGCAACCATTGCCCGCAGCATCGTATCTCTGCGCTCCTACTTTCACTTTTTGATGCGCCGGGGGGAGATTATACAGGACCCTACGTTTGATGTGGAAGCTCCCAAGGCGGACAAGTCGCCACCACAGGTATTAAGTATACAGGAGATCGAACAACTGCTGACAGCGCCTGATATTCGTTCACCGCAGGGTGTGAGAGATCGAGCGATGCTTGAACTGTTATATGCTACAGGTATTCGGGTCTCGGAACTGATTGCGCTGGACATTCGGGATGTACAGCCAGGCATGCGTTTTATACGATGCGGTGGAGCGGGCAAAGAACGCATTCTTCCCATCGGTGCACCCGCTGCACATTGGGCAAGTGTATATGTGGAGGAATTCCGCAACAAATTGCTCAAAACCGATTCGGACGAGCAGGCACTGTTCGTGAATGTATCTGGCAGACGTTTAACCCGGCAGGGCTTCTGGAAGCTGCTCAAAAAAGCGGCAGTGGATGCAGGAATCTCGGATGAAATTACACCGCATACACTGCGTCATTCCTTTGCGGCACACCTGATTGCCAATGGGGCGGACACACGTGCGGTTCAGGACATGCTGGGGCACGTAGAGCAGCCGGGGCAACAATATGGCAACCATGGTCGCAAAACCATGAAAGAAATCTATGAAACCCATCACCCGAGGGCAAAATAGATTTTGACGCATGGCATTCACAAATAAATGCGGAACATCGCGACAATTTAGGATAAAATAAATTGAATACATCCAAACGCCGTTATACATAAGCAGTTTGCATAAATTCGGATTGAATAGATTTTGCAAAATGCGTCTATAGACGGATCGTTTCAACTCAAGGAGGAACATACATCGCATGACAGCATTAAACCAACAAATGATTTCGGAAGCAGCCTCTTATATTCAAAGCAAAAGCTCCATCAAGCCGGAAGTCGGTTTGATTTTAGGTTCGGGTCTTGGCGTACTGGCAGAACTGATTGAAGATGGCGTAAGCATCGCTTATCAGGATATTCCACATTTTCCGGTGTCCACAGTAGAAGGGCATGAAGGTGAGCTATTGGTCGGCACCATTAAAGGCCGTCCAGTCGTGATGATGAAAGGCCGCTTCCACATGTACGAAGGATATGGTCCGGAATTGACAGCTTTCCCGGTACGAGTAATGAAAGAACTGGGTGTAAGCAGCTTGTTTGTAACCAATGCAGCGGGCGGCGTGAACACGTCGTATGAAGCTGGAGATTTGATGCTGATCTCTGATCACTTGAATCTTACAGGCAAAAATCCACTGATCGGACCCAATGACGCTGCCCTGGGCGTGCGTTTCCCTGATCTGTCCGAAGCCTATAGCCGCCGTTTGCGTGCGCTGGCGAAGGATACGGCGGCTTCACAAGGTTTTAACGTACGTGAAGGGGTATACGCAGGTATGCTTGGTCCGAACTACGAGACACCAGCAGAGATCAAAATGCTGCGTACATTGGGCGCAGACGCAGTGGGCATGTCCACTGTATCTGAAGTGATCGTGGCACGCCATGCAGGTCTAGAAGTGCTAGGTATTTCCTGTATCAGTAACATGGCTGCCGGAATTCTGGACCAGCCGCTGTCACATGATGAGGTGATGGAAACGACGGAGCGTGTTCGTGAGTCGTTCCTGGCGCTGGTATTGGCTGTTATTCCACAAATGTAAGCAAGAGTTGAGTAGAGAAGGTTACCTCTTCGAATGAGAAATCATCGGGGGTAACCTTTTTTTGTTGTGTTGAACGTCCGCTTACTCATGCGTTGAGTAAAGTGCGTTTTTTTCGCTTTGATCACATTTTCAATAAAAGTTCGGGAAATCATGCTTTACATGGAATAATTTACTGGAAACGGGCCGACAATGATTAGCAGTACATGCATGGAACATGCAGTAAGCAAGTCATTTGAGGAGGTAACCTTGTGAAGAAAAGAATAATGGCATCGTTCATGACCCTTTGTATCCTGCTGTCCCTTATGGCATCAACGGCATTGGCTGAAGAAACACCGAAGGCAGCGGGAGGGACGGATCTTGCCCCGTCGGCACGCTCTGCGATCCTAATGGATGCGGACACAGGAACCGTCATATATGAGAAAAACAGTCATGATCAGCTGCCTCCGGCGAGCATTACAAAAATTATGACCATGCTGCTTACAATCGAAGCGATCGACTCCGGCAAGCTGAAGCTGACAGATAAAGTAAGAACGAGCGAATATGCAGCTTCCATGGGCGGTTCGCAGATCTTTCTGGAGCCTGGGGAAGAGATGACCGTTGATGACATGTTAAAAGGGATCGCGATGGCTTCGGGCAATGATGCCTCAGTGGCTATGGCTGAGAAGATTGCTGGTTCGGAGGAATCCTTTGTACAGCTGATGAATGAGCGTGCGAAGGAGCTTGGCATGAAGGATACTCATTTTGCCAACTGTAACGGTCTGCCGGTGGATAATCATTATTCGTCAGCCCACGACATTGCCGTCATGAGTCGTGAACTGCTGAAGCATTCCGGGATTACGAAGTACACCGGTGCCTATCAGGATTATCTTCGCAAAGACTCGGAAAAGCCATTCTGGCTGGTGAACACGAACAAGCTGGTTCGTTTTTATGAAGGGGCAGATGGTTTGAAAACAGGTTATACATCCGAAGCGAAGTTCTGCTTGTCCGCAACAGCGTCCAAGGAGGGACTGCGTGTCGTTTCCGTGGTACTTGGTGAACCAAATACCAAAACACGAAATAGCGAAGTGTCATCGATGTTTGATTATGCCTTTAGTCAATATACGATGAAGGCTCTCTACAAGGCAGGGGATCTGCTGGGCAGTCTGAAGATCGAAAAAGGTGAAGTTGCCGAATTGCCTCTGAATGCCACGCAAAATTATAGTGTGCTGATGCGCAAAGGAGCGAAATCCAATGACATCCGGCATGAATTGCTGGTTGCCAAAGAATTGAAAGCTCCGATCAAGGCTGGACAAAGTATAGGTAAACTGGTGGTGTACCAGGGCAATGACGTCATTAAGGAATTCGACATTCAGGCTCCACAGGACGTGAATAAAGCTGGCTGGTGGAAGCTGTTTAAACGGACTACGTCCAACCTGTTTGATTAAAAGGCGAATTACGCGAGTTGTTCGCATCCTTCGAACATATTTTGTAGTTAAATAGGGGTTTTCTTCTAGTTTTGTCGGGGGGCAGGAAAAGCCTTTGGATACGTAGAAATCCTTGTTCAAGACAGGGAGGAGAGTGGGCAAACGTGAACTTGCATGTGGAAATGGAACACCATCGCGGGATTCTGATTGTACGATTATCCGGGGAGCTGGATCACCATACAGCTGACATGGTACGGATGCAAATGGATGAAGCCATCCAGCGGAGACAAAGCGAGCATCTGGTACTCAGTCTGAAAGATCTGCAATTTATGGATAGTTCGGGCCTGGGTGTCATTTTGGGAAGATACAAGCTCATTAAGAACAAAGGCGGCAAGATGGTGGTCTGTGACGTCAATTCGCCGGTGTACCGTTTGCTGGAAATGTCGGGTCTGTTCAAGATAATGCCGATATATGAAAATGAGGGAACTGCTCTCTCAGGTCTGGAGGTCGTCTCATGAATGAAGGAACAGGGACAAATTTCATGAATCTGCAATTCGCGGCCAAGTCAGAGAATGAATCGTTTGCACGGGTAACCGTTGCTGCATTTATCTCCCAGCTTGATCCAACAATGGACGAGCTCAGTGACCTGAAGACGGTCATTTCGGAAGCCGTGACCAACAGCATCATCCATGGATACAACAACAACTCTGAAGGTGTTGTCTCTATCCAGGCCGAGATTCGGGAAGACATGATCACGATTATTGTGGAAGACCGCGGTGAAGGTATCGAAGATCTTGAACTAGCCAAGCAGCCGTTATATACGTCCAAACCCGAACTTGAGCGGTCGGGCATGGGCTTCACCATTATGGAAAACTTTATGGATGAATTCGAAGTCAGCAGTGAGCCCGGCAGAGGCACCTCCATCAAGATGAAAAAAAGGATTGAATCCAAGAAAGCATTGTATAATTAGGGGTTGGTGTTCTTATGGATGCTGAAGTGAAACCATCTTCACAGACCTATTTGGACGATGCCGAGGTCAAACGGCTGATTGCGCTCAGTCAGTCGGGTGACCATGTTTCGCGGGATACGCTGGTGAACTGCAACATCAGACTCGTCTGGTCCGTCGTACAGCGTTTTATGAACAGGGGATATGATCCGGAAGATCTGTTCCAGATTGGTTGTATCGGTCTGCTCAAGTCAGTAGACAAATTTGATCTCAGTTATGACGTGAAGTTCTCAACCTACGCGGTACCGATGATCATCGGAGAAATCCAGCGATTCCTGCGAGATGATGGTACCCTGAAGGTCAGTCGTTCACTGAAAGAGATGGCGAATAAAGTCCGCAAAAAAAGGGACGAACTGTCCAAACACCTGGATCGACTGCCAACGATTAAGGAAGTTGCCGCAGAGTTGGGAGTAACCCCGGAGGAAGTCGTATTTGCCCAGGAAGCCAACAAACCGCCGACCTCTATCCATGAGACGGTATTTGAGAATGACGGTGATCCCATTACATTAATGGACCAGATTGCCGACGAGTCTCAGGAACGTTGGTTTGACAAACTGGCGCTGAACGAAGCCATCGGTGGTCTCAGCGAGCGGGAGCGTTTAATCGTCTATCTCCGGTATTACCGGGATCAGACGCAGTCCGAGGTTGCCAGCAGGCTGGGTATATCTCAGGTGCAGGTATCCCGTCTGGAGAAAAAAATACTGCAATCCATCCGCGACCAGATCGCGCAGTGATTCGGGGATTGCAACAACAATATTGGCGGTTATGCACCAATATACGACAACTAACAACCTTCTATCGCGCATTATGGCGAGGGAGGTTATTTGTTGTTAGGCTGTGCATCCAATGGATTATGATTATCCTTCAGCTAATGATTGGTAGATTATTAGTTTTTCATTTTCCTTAACAATCACCTGATCTATCGATTTTTCATTTTTGAATTGATAAATTTCTGTACCCACGGGAAGTTGCGTAGACATCAAATCCTTAAATTTTTCCTCTTCTATATATCTGTATTTAATTGTCCCTAACTTTTCACCGAATTGGTCGATATTTTTGATTTCCTCTTTTCTTACATACACTCGATCTTTGAGTAAAAAGAGATCTGCAGTTGGATCAGTTTGAATCATTTCATTTGCTAAAATATCGCTAGTACTCGTCATCTGGTCTGCGTCAATTTTTTCACCACATCCTGCAATAATAGCTATCATAAAAACCAGTATGATATACTTCATGAATTTTCCTCCTTAAAAATAGTTACTTAGCAATCTATCACTACCATTAGCGTCATTGTATTGAACAAAATAACCGCAAAGCTCCTCTTTCAATTCCTCCATGCACCTCCCCAGCATATTTATTTCAACCATTTGGAAACGGGAGGACGATGGGCAGCGGAGGGATGGGATCGGTCAAAAGGAGCGAAGCGTGAGGGCTTGCCTAATGATACACAAGCAACGCAGGCGGCAGATTAGACCTGAAGAAGCGAAGCGTTCGCCTTTGTCTCCAAATTTCTAACACTTAGAAATCAATCAGAAGAATTTGGAGACAACAGCGATCAGAAGGTTGGTCTGCCGTCGGAGTGTCTGCGTGTATCCTCCCCCGAGCAACAGCGATCAATGACCGATCTATCCCGCAGCGCCCGCACCCACCTCCCGATCTTTTTCCAACCCGTTTGTAATAAATTTGCACATTCTTCAAATACTAACCTAAATTACGCAGCAAAGGAGTGTTATGGATGTCTCAGACGCCCACTCCAATGGTCTACGTTCGACTGCGCAGCCGCATTCGCATCCAGAGGGGCAGGGCAGTCAAGCTTGGAGACATTGCACATGTACTGACCACTTCTGAAAATCAGGAGAGCAGGCTACTGGAGCTTGAACTTTTACGTCCTGGACCGGAGGATGGCAATCTGATCCTCATTGATATATTACAGATTATTCCCCGAATTCGGCACATCTTGCCGGAGGTCAGTGTTGAACTGATGGGATCAGGTCATACGTTGGTTGAAGTCATCGCGGGAAATGGTCAACCTTCCAAGTCTCTGTTTATTTTGGTGTGGCTACTGCTTTTCTTCGGATCAGCCTTAACCATAATGAATTTTCATGCCGATGTGAACATGCAGGAAGTTCAGATTCGAATTGTGGAGATGCTCACTGGGCATCGGGACGAACATCCCTACCTGTTCCAAGTGGCATATTCGATTGGCATTGGATTCGGAATGGCAGTATTTTTTAATCACTTGTTCAAGAAAAAGTGGAATGAGGAGCCTACCCCGCTGGAAGTGGAGATGTTCCTATACCAGCAAAATGTAGATCAATATGTGGTCATCGAGGAAAGCGAACGGATGCATGAGCAGGAACGCAGGGAGATGAATGCGGATGAGCGTTCTTAATGGAGCAATCAGCATTGTATTGGGTATTGCGGGAGGAATTGCCGTAGGAAGCGGCGTAATTGCGCTTATTCTGGTGCTCGATATGATTCCCAGGTTGGCTCAACTTACGCAAACGTATGACAAGACTCACTGGTACGAAGGGGCGCTAATCGGTGGTTCACTGCTCGGAACGGTGGCGGACTTCTGGCATTGGAAAATGCATGGGGTGCTGCTGCTTAGCCCGATCGTAGGGTTGTTCTGTGGTGTGTTCATCGGTCTGCTCGCCGCAGCACTCACCGAGGTGCTTAATGTACTGCCCGTGCTAGCTAAACGATTAGGCATGAAACCTTATTTGTTTGGATTACTGCTCGCTATGATTTTGGGTAAAATGACAGGTTCCCTGTTTGATTTCTTTATATATCAACGGTAACTGGTGGCCATAGGAGGATGGAAGATGGATGAACGAACGGAGCACACAGGCCAGGAACATAGTGAAGGTATAACGGAAGAGATGCTGCACAAGTCTGCATATGAGATTCAGAAGGAAGAAGAGGAGAAAGCGTACAATAAGAAAAAACAAAATGAGATGTCCGACAGTATTGAGGAATCCGTACAGTATTGGCAGGAAAATGATGATATTTCCCCTCGGATGAGTGAAAACAAAAATACGCTCAAGCAAGTTCTCGGACTTGGGGAATCCTTTGATGTGGATATGAGAGAGATGGTGCTGGGTGGCAAACATGTGGGATTGCTTCTTTTGACGGGTTTTGCCAAGGATGAGATCCTACTGGAAGTATTAAAAAGGTTAACCTATCTCACGCCTGATCAGGTATCCGAGCACGCACTAAAATCTTATTTCGACTGTTACATTCCCCATATACAGGTGGAAAAAGTCGAGAAGATGAGTGCGGTCATTAACAAGGTTCTTACAGGTATGAGTGCATTGTTCGTTGAAGGGGATCGCTCGGTCCTAGTAATGGATACCCGGAGTTACCCGGTTCGTTCACCAGAAGAACCTTCATTGGAAAGGGTAGTCCGAGGTTCCAGAGATGGCTTTACGGAAACCCTCCTGACTAACGTAACCTTGGTGCGCCGCAGAATACGCGACCCTGGACTTAAGTTTGAGATCATGCAGGTGGGGCGGAGAACACAAACCGATGTCTGCGTGGTATACATTGACGATATTGTGGATAAAGTGCAGGTGGACTCAGTCCGTGAGAAAATTCAGCGGGTGGATATCGATGGTATTCCCGCCGCAGATAAACAGCTGGAGGAAGCGATTATCAACAAGGGATGGAATCCATTCCCGCTCGTTCGATATTCGGAGCGGCCGGATGTAACAGCATCCCATCTGCTGGAGGGCAGAGTCGTCATTTTCGTTGATACTTCTCCCAGTGTAATGATTTTGCCAACGACGTTCTTCGACCTGTGTGAACATGCAGAGGAAAATAGACAGACGGCATTGATGGGGACGTATTTACGATGGGTTCGTTTTGCAGGGATTCTCATATCGCTGTTTTTGCTGCCCCTATGGCTTCTCATGGTAATAGAACCTTCGCTCAAACCGATGGGGCTGGACTTCATTGGTCCACAGGAAAATGTGAAGTTGCCTCTGATTTTGCAGTTTCTTCTCATAGAGCTTGGTGTCGATCTATTGCGGATGGCTGCAGTTCATACGCCTACACCTCTGGCATCGGCCATGGGTTTAATCGCGGCCATTCTCGTTGGAGATATCGCCGTGAAAACGGGATACTTTGTTAATGAGGTTGTACTCTATATGGCCATTGCAGCCATTGGAATGTTTGCCACACCAAGTTACGAGTTGGGACTTGCCAACAGGTTAGTCAGACTGTTTTTACTCATAGCAGTAGCGATATTCAAAGTTCCGGGATTGGTTGTTGGCTGTACATTGCTCATATTGGCACTCACCGTTCACCGGTCGTATAATTCTTCGTATCTATGGCCTTTTATACCGTTTAATGCAAAGGCCTTGGGCAACTTTTTATTCCGGCTACCTTTACTGGAAAATAAAAAACGTCCATCATTCAACAAAACCCGTGACAACACCAAAATGTCCGATGATCCGGACGGTGAACTGCGAAAAAGTAAAAAACACAAATGATCTTCCGAAAAATCCATTCATCTCGCCGCCTAATTTGATATACTGGTGTAAAATCATTGGAATAGCAACTGTTCCAGTATACAAAAAAGTGAGGAATGCAGATTATGTATTTACATGGTACAAGTAAAATAAATGCGCAAGGGCATCTGGAGATTGGCGGAGTGGATGCAACAGATCTGAAAGAACAATTTGGAACTCCCCTGTATGTTGTGGACGAGCAATTGGTTCGCGAGCGTTGCAGAGAGTACATGGAAGCATTCCGCGCTTCCGGCTTGGGTTTCCAGGTTGCATATGCAAGTAAAGCATTCTGTGTAATGGCGATGTGTGCACTTGCAGCTGAAGAAGGACTTTCCCTGGATGTTGTATCTGATGGTGAACTGTTCACTGCACTGCAAGCAGGATTCCCGGCTGAGCGCATTCATTTCCATGGTAACAACAAAACGCTGGAAGAAATCGAAATGGCTCTTGATGCAGAGATTGGATGCTTTGTTGTTGATAACTTCAATGAATTGCATCTGTTGCAGGCTGTAGCTGCGGACAAAAATCGTAAAGTAAACATTTTGCTTCGTGTGACGCCTGGTGTTGAGGCCCATACGCATGAATATATTTCCACTGGTCAAACGGATTCCAAATTTGGATTCGATATCGGCAATGGTACAGCATTTGAAGCGATTGAACTGGCTTCCAAGCAGTCTAACCTGGTATTGCTCGGTGTGCATTCCCACATCGGTTCCCAGATCTTCGAAGTTGAAGGCTTCCAGATGGCTGTTCAACGTGTTGCTGAATTTGCAGCAAGCGTATATGAACGTCTTAACGTTGCTTTCAAAGTGGTTAACCTTGGTGGTGGATTCGGAATCCGTTATATCGACGGAGATACACCGCTTGAAGTTGCGCAATACGTGAAGGCTATTACAGACGCAGTTAAAAATCATTTTGCCCAAATTGGCTATGCCGTACCTGAGATCTGGGTTGAACCAGGCCGTAGCATCGTGGGTGAAGCGGGAACAACGCTGTATACCGTTGGAACAAGCAAAGACATTCCGGGCGTGCGTAAATACGTTGCTGTTGACGGTGGTATGACCGATAACCCTCGTCCTGCTTTGTATGAATCCAAGTACGAAGCTGTGCTTGCTAATCGTGCGAATGAGGCTGCTCAGGAAACGGTATCCGTTGCGGGTAAATGTTGTGAGAGTGGCGATATGCTGATCTGGGATCTGGACCTGCCAAAAGTGGAAAGTGGTGATCTGCTCGCTGTAGCTTGCACAGGTGCGTATAACTACTCCATGGCGAGCAACTACAACCGGATTCGTCGCCCAGCTGTTGTGTTTGTCAAAGACGGTCAAGGAGATGTCGTGGTACGCCGTGAGACGTATCAGGATATCATCCAGAATGACCTGGTACCAGCGCGTATTGGCAAACAGCCAGTAACTCGCTAATTCGTCAAAGATAATGCGTTTCTGCATTATTCAGGATATAGAGATTCTATAGTTGAAGCAGATGAAAAGGGAACTTCCTTTTTCGTCTGCTTTTTACGTATTCGGACTAAATTGTGAAAAAAGTTGCCGTTTTTTTTGCGATCCAGTCATTTTCGGTGTACACTAAGAAAAGTGCTGTAATGCTTGACCCAGGGTCATGCGTTTTGGCACCATTAACGATGGTCAATACGAAAGGAGTCATTTACATATGGCGAAACAAGCGAAAATTAAATTGGCAAACGGCGGAGAAGTTCTGATCGATCTGTTCGATCAAGAAGCTCCCAACACAGTAGCAAACTTTGAGAAACTGGCTAACTCCGGTTTCTACAATGGTCTTACATTCCACCGCGTTATCCCGGGCTTCGTAGCTCAAGGCGGATGCCCTAACGGTACTGGTGCAGGTGGCCCAGGTTACACAATCAACTGTGAAATCAACCCGAACAAACATGAGCGTGGAACACTGGCTATGGCACATGCTGGCCGTAACACAGGTGGAAGCCAGTTCTACATCTGCTACCAACCACAACCACATTTGGATGGACAACATACTGTATTTGGTAAAGTAACCAAAGGTATGGAGTTCGTGGACGCTTTGGAAGGTAAAGACAAAATGGAGACTGTTGAAGTTGTAGAAGCTTAATAAGCTTTGTAACGTTGACTTACTTGATTTAAACTCGGAGTGCTTCTTTTTATAGAAGCACTTTTTTTATTTTCATCATGAAATAGTGCAAAATGAGCATAATGGATCTGGCGAAAGTTCTGGCATGGGGTTATTCTGTCGTTAGACGAAGCGACAAGGGAGGATGAAGAACCTTTGAATACAGTGGATCAATTACGTTTGTTAAAACAAGTCTATAGCGGACCCACACGATGGGACGAAAAACTACAGGCATCCCGACATGATGTTTCTCAGAGTATATCCACACCGGATTTAGAAGCGCTTGAGACAGCGGGGCATGAACCGAACCGGTTTGTACGTCCGGGGCATGATGAAACGATCACTGAGCTGAAACAACTTGCAAATCAATGGACGATAAATGAAGCAGCACAGGCCTTTGTTGCATCGATGTGGTCAGCACCCATGATCTGGCGCTCGCTGATTACGGGCAAGCTTATTGCAAGCGGTATGCCAAGCCATGAACACACGCCACATCCATCTTCGAGTACTTGTCAGATCTGCGGATTAAGCGTAGATCAAGCAACCGACTCGACGTTGCAATGGTATTGGCGCATGACCAATGGAACACCTTTGGATGGTGATCCCTTTGGACATGTACTGGCACTTCGAGAGCTAGCTTCCGCGCAGGAGCTTCCAATACCTAATGATTACGACCACTGGACACTCCGTGCGGTGTTAACGGTGCTGCGCCAATTACCTCCAAAAACACGCTACAGCAAAGCAGCAATAGCACTCAAGAAGGAACGTCTTTTGCCTACACAAAAGGAATATGCCTATCGGGACTTGCTTGAGACATTAGCTCTGATTGGCATACTGGATACGCCGGAACATCCCGGAATGATCACAGAATACACGACTTACATACAGCGTGACGCGCGCCCCAATGTGCGGGTTGAGGTACAGGCGCCTCTGGCGTGGTGGGACTCATCTGTCGGAATTAATGAGAACAACCTGAACAAGATATTCCATGATTTTGATCTGAGTAATATATCTCTTGCGGATAAGCCTGAAGAGAGTCCATCTGTAAAGGAAACGATCCTGGGAGCATTGGAGAAGATGAGAAGTGTTCGAGGGAAAGTGCCAAAGAAATCTCCTGATGCAGGCACAGGGGAGGCAGAAGCTGGAGATGTGTATGCTGTTCGGGTCAGGGAAGGTGTATGGGTGACGGTATACTGTCATGAAGTCAGAGACAAACGCGTTATCGTTGAATATCTCGATGGTGTCTTTCCTGACATGCCGGGAAAAACCGATTTGCAGAGAACGTTTCGACCGAGGACGACTGGACGCTGGCAATGCTCGGCTATCGCGATCGATTCCACAAGTTGGGTCAGAAGAGTTGCGAGAGGTATTCCGCTTCCCAGTTCGCCGCTGCCAGAACCTGACCGCTTGCCCTTTCACAATGCCAAAGATTTGAAGCATATGGTGCGTTGGTGTTTTCCTGATATGTAGAATGCTGTGATGGAACTGAGAAGGATGTAAACTAAAATCTAAAATCTAAAAACTAAAAAATCGTGTCTCTTAGTGAGATGCGGTTTTTTTTGCTGTATCTTAGCTTATTAAAAGTTAGTATGTGACAAAAAGGAACAAAAAACAATTGATTTTTTGGCATTAAAGTGCTAACATCCAATTAATAACGAAAGCAATCCTTCAGGGCAGGGTGCAATTCCCTACCGGCGGTGATGCAGAGAGTGTAAGGACACATGTCCAGCACTTGATGCAAAGTCCGTGACCTGTCTGCCTGTGGCAGATGGCTGATCTGGTGTAATTCCAGAACCGACAGTATAGTCTGGATGGGAGAAGGAGAGGTGCAGACCTAACAGGTTTGCATTCAGCAGGAGTTTGGCTGTACAGTCACGATGTGTTTGTCTTGCACTGTGCAGGGAAGATCCGGTTAGGCCGGACAGTTCCATACATATGCCACACGATAAAGCTCTTTACCTGTAATTGATGTTCATTAAGGTATGTGTCTATTTTCACTTGCCCGAAATGAAGTTTTGGGCAAAGTGTTGGCGTGCTGTATCCATTTCACTCCTGTTGTTGACATTTGTCTCTCATCATCCCCATCGAACGGTTGTTCGACGGGGATTTTTTAATAAACAAGACTTTAAACCGCGGGGTGAACGGATTTGGAAATGATCAATGATGAATTTTATATGGCACTGGCACTAGATATGGCGGAACGAGCACAGGGACAGACGGGAATTAATCCGGTTGTTGGATGTGTGGTTGTGAAAGAGGGGCGTATTGTAGGCCTTGGGAGCCATCTGAAACGTGGAACCGGTCATGCGGAGGTACATGCACTGAACATGGCGGGCAGCGATGCAGAAGGCAGTACGGTATACGTTACACTTGAGCCCTGCAGTCATTATGGCAAGACGCCACCTTGCAGTGAACGCCTGATTCATGAAAAGGTAAAACGTGTTGTGGTATGTTGTGAAGATCCAAATCCGCAAGTATCCGGCAGAGGCATAAGCATGCTTCGTCAACAAGGCATTGAAGTTGAAGTTGGCGTACTGCGTGAGCGTGGAAGACGCATGAATGAAAAATTCATTAAATTTATTACAACAGGCCTTCCTTTCGTGACACTGAAAACGGCTACGACTTTGGATGGGAAAATTGCCACTCGCAGCGGAGACAGTAAGTGGATCTCCAACGAGTCCGCTCGTGAGATTGTGCATGCCCTTCGTCATCGTCACCAAGGCATTATGGTTGGTGTCGACACGGTGATCGCAGATAATCCGGAGCTTACAACCCGCTTGCAAGTGGAAGGCATCAGCCCGGTACGAATCGTGGTGGATTCCAAGTTGCGTCTTCCAGTAGGTTCCAAAATGGTTAAGGATGGTCTTGCTCCGACATGGGTATTGACAACAGACGAAGCCAGTCCTGAAGCTGCTGAACGTTTGGAAGCCTACGGTGTTGAAATTATCCGCTGTGGTCCTGGACCACGTGTGGATCTGTTAAACGGACTTAGCAAGTTGGGTGAGCGTGAGATTGGTTCGATTTTGCTTGAAGGCGGAGGCACTCTGAATGGAGCGATGCTGGAGGCACGTTTGGTCGATCGACTGCTCATGTTTATCGCTCCTAAGATTGTAGGCGGTTATGATACACCTGGCAGTTTCCGCTTCGAGGGTGTGGAACGTATGAATCAGGCAATTCAATTGAATCAGTTGGAGATCGAACAAGTTGGAGATAATATCAGCATTGGCGGTATTCCGGTGTGGCCTGAATAAATAAATTAAACAAGGGAGGCGGCAGCATGTTTACCGGTTTGGTGGAAGAAGTTGGTCAGATCCGGCGTATTGGTCGGAAAGGCGAAGCGATGGTCCTGAATATCGGAGCTTCCGCCATCATGGACGATCTGAAGATAGGTGATAGTGTAGCAGTGAACGGAGTATGTTTAACTGCGACAACGTTGGAAGGTGGCGGCTTTACCGCCGATGTCATGCCTGAAACGTATCGCCATACCAATCTCAGTCAGCTGCAATCCGGCAGTAAAGTTAATCTGGAGCGGGCCATGCAATCCGGTGGCCGTTTTGGCGGACATATCGTTCAGGGCCATGTCGATGGTACTGGAGTGATTGGCAGTATAACACGTGATCAGAATGCGATTGTGTTTGAGATCAAGCCGGATGATCACCAGTTGTTCAAATACCTGATCCCCAAAGGATCGGTTACACTGGATGGCATTAGCTTGACCGTTGTCCATACATCGGATACCGCATTCACGGTTTCCATTATCCCGCATACCATTGGTGAAACTGTACTAAATGTGAAAAAGACAGGGGATACCATTAATATCGAATGCGATATTTTGGGCAAATATGTGGATCATCTGCTCCAGTATGGGAGAGGACATCGAGAGACGGGTGCTGGCAAGCCGCGCAGTATCAGTGAAGATTTTCTCGCCAATCACGGATTTGCATAAATAGAGAAAGAAATAAACTGGAGGTGGGACAATGTCAGAACAATCCATTTTGGACACGATAGAAGCAGCCATATATGATCTCATGCGTGGCAAACCCGTCATTGTTGTGGATGATGAAGATCGGGAGAATGAAGGCGATTTTATCGCTTTGGCTGAAAAGGCGACACCTGAAGTCATTAATTTCATGATTACTGAAGGTAGAGGTCTGGTCTGTGTTCCGATTACACAACAACGTGCGGATGAACTTAACTTGAAACCAATGGTTCAACAAAATACGGATTTCCACGGAACTGCTTTCACGGTCTCTGTGGACCACAAAGATACCACAACCGGTATCTCGGCACATGAACGCTCTATTACTGTGAAAGGTCTGATCGATCCTGAGGCGAAAGCCGGAGACTTCCGTAAGCCTGGTCACATGTTCCCGCTGATTGCAAAAGACGGCGGTGTACTTCGTCGTGCGGGCCACACAGAAGCGGCAGTAGATTTGGCCATTATGTGTGGTTCGTATCCCGCAGGCGTTATCTGTGAAGTGATTAAGGAAGATGGCACAATGGCCAGACTTCCGGATCTGCAGGAGATTGCCCGCAAACATGATCTGAAGCTGATCAGTATTCAGGACATGATTCGTTACCGTAATGAAAAAGAACAGCTGGTTCAACGTGAAGTGGCTGTACGTATGCCAACAGACTTTGGCGAGTTTCAAGCAGTGGCCTATACAAATGCTGTAGACAACAAGGAACATGTGGCTCTGGTTAAAGGTGAGATTGATGGTTCCAAACCTGTACTTGTGCGGGTACACTCTGAATGTCTGACAGGCGATGTATTCCATTCCCATCGTTGTGACTGTGGTCCTCAGTTTGATGCGGCACTCAAACAGATCAATGAAGAAGGCAACGGCGTACTGCTTTACATGAGACAGGAAGGTCGAGGCATTGGACTCATCAACAAACTCAAAGCCTACAAGCTGCAAGAGGAAGGTCTGGATACGGTGGATGCAAACCTGAAGCTGGGATTTGCTGCCGACTTGCGTGATTATGGAATTGGCGCCCAAATTCTGAAAGACCTTGGGGTTCGTCAGATCAGACTGCTAACCAATAATCCTCGTAAAATTAAAGGTCTTGAAGGATATGGACTTGAAGTCGTAGAGCGTGTTGCGATCCAAATGAAAGAGAACGAGGACAATACGGTGTATCTTCATACGAAGCAAGCCAAGCTGGGGCATCTTCTCAAGTTTGATGATATCGAGCAGAACGAACAGTAAATGCGTTTTAGATGATCAACGTTCACCATGTAATTTATGGAATTGATTACTTAGGAATTTCCGTTACTTACATTACATTATACCGTTAGGGAGATGACTTGAATGCCACAATTTTTCGAAGGACATTTAGTATCAGAAGGATCCAGATATGGAGTTGTCGTTGGACGTTTCAACGAATTTATCACCAGTAAATTGCTTAGCGCAGCGCTCGATGCATTCAAACGTCACGGTGTGCAGGATGATGAAGTGGATGTAGCCTGGGTTCCAGGAGCGTTCGAAATCCCTTTGATTGCGCAGAAAATGGCAGAGAGCGGCAAGTATGATGCAGTGATTACCCTGGGAACCGTTATCCGTGGATCAACTACACATTACGATTATGTGTGCAACGAGATGGCTAAAGGGGTAGCAGCAATTAACCTGAAAACTGGCGTGCCTACGATCTTCGGATTGGTTACGACAGAAAATATTGAACAAGCGATTGAACGTGCCGGAACCAAGGCGGGTAACAAAGGTTGGGATGCAGCTACGGCGGCAATTGAGATGGCAAACTTGACGAAACAGCTAAAATAGTGCTTATTTAATAGTAGTGCCCTGCTATGCGCAGACGAAGACGGGAGACCGAATTCGGACGGCTTGGCAGGGTTTTGTATTTTTCTGGCGGGAGGATTCGTCTAGTGACGGTAGTTACATACAAACTGGAGACTTTTGAAGGGCCTTTGGATCTGCTGCTTCACCTGATTGACAAGGCTGAAATTCATATCCAGGATATTCCCATCAGCGATATTACCGATCAATACATGGCGTATCTGCATTCGATGCAGGAACTGGAACTGGATATTACAAGTGAATTTCTGGTCATGGCTGCTACACTGCTGTCGATCAAGAGCAAACTTCTACTGCCCAAACCACCGGTAATTGAAGACTTCGAGGATTATGATTTTATGGAAGAAGAAGATTATGATCCACGTGCAGAGCTCATTGCACGTCTGATAGAATATCGCAAGTACAAGGGAATTGCGCGACATCTTCATGAACGTGAGTGGGAACGCAGCCTTATATTTTCCAAAGAGCCCGAGGATCTGCGCCCTTATATGCCTGTAGAAGCTCCTTCGAACCCGGTTGAGGGATTACATACCTCTGACCTGATTGCAGCATTTCAGAAGGCGCTACGCAAGGCTGAGAAGCGTACAACCGTAACCCGTATCAAACGGGATGAGATTTCGGTTAAGGACCGGATACGGGATGTCATCGGCGCTTTGGAAAGTATGGGGCCGGGAGGCAGACTGTTATTCTCCAAATTGATGGATGAGCATATCTATCGCCATGAGATTGTTGTCACTTTTCTGGCGGTGCTGGAACTGATGAAGATGAAGCAGATTGTCTGTTATCAGGAACGGTTGTTTGAGGATATCGTTATGGAGTGGAGAGGGGAAACAAAGAATCATGGATTTTCCGAAATTGAAATCGATTATTGAAGGCCTGCTGTTTTTGTCCGGAGAAGAGGGTCTAAGTATCAAACAAATTGCCGAGATCGTCGACCAGCGAGTGGAGCTTGTAACGGACGCGATTGAGGAGATGATTCGTGAATTTTCACAGCAGGGTCGAGGTGTACAGATTCTCAAGATTGCTGGCGTAGTTCAGCTGGGTACCTTGCCTGAGCATGCTGTGTATTTTGAGAAACTGGCGTACTCTCCAGCACGGACTTCCTTATCCCAGGCGGCTCTGGAGACATTGGCCATCGTGGCGTACAGGCAGCCGATTACCCGGGTTGAGATTGAGGAGATTCGCGGTGTAAAATCGGAGCGGGCTATTCATACACTTGTGAATAAGGATCTAATCATTGAAGTGGGACGAGCGGAGGCAATTGGACGCCCCATTTTGTACGGAACGACCAAGTCATTTCTGGATTATTTCGGACTAGCTTCAATCAAAGACCTTCCGGAACCAGGGTTGTTTGAAGATTCGGAAAACCTGGAGGAAGAGACACAACTGTTGTTCAACAAACTGGATTTGCAACAATTGGAACCGGAAAGCGCTGATCCGACAGATGATGGGAGTCAAATAGACAACGAAGACGATAATACGGATTCATCATTCTAATTTGCAAATTCATGATAACCGACACCCAGCAGTGGAGTCGGTTATTTGTGCATTGTTTTAGATAGATTGAACTAAAGATTTTACACATAACGGAGAGGACAGAAATAATCTGAAGAAACGGAGTGTTCGCCTAAAAGCTTTCTGAAAGAAAGCTGCATCGGAAGCATACGCTTATCCCCGGATTTACCCTTTAGAGAAGGGAATCAAAAAAATCTGGGGATAACAGCAATCGGAAGGTTATTCTGTCATCGGAGGACCAGTGTAACTAATCTTAAGTCCAAATTTGTCTATATAAAAGGTTACGGACCGGTTCCAAATAAATCTGAAATGGGATTTTTAGGTCAGACGTGAATTTTTTCCTATCCAGAGTGCCATACTAGACGAGAAAAGAATTGAGGGCTTGGAGGTAAGGCCTGTGTGGATTTGGCTTGGAGGAATCGGTTTATTGTTCGCATTGCTGATTGCCGCAGTCCTCATCTCAAATGTTCATGTACATTTTACATTCAGTAAGCATAAAAGTGATGATTACGCCAATATTAATGTTCGTGTTCTTTATGGAATTGTGCGGATTAACTATGAGATCCCAAGTATTGTTTTTCGCAATATGAAGGAAGGTTTTCTGGTCAAAACTGAACAGTCCATGAATCATTCCAGAGGGGAAGCCCAGGGTAGTGAGCGGGTGAACAAACGTAAAGTCAAAAAGTGGGCCAAAGATGTAAAGGTTATGCTAAGAGCGACTGATGCACTCAAGCTGTGGCTCAAGCAAACACTCATGCATGTGCATATGACTCAACTGTCCTGGTCTACCCACATTGGCGTTGGCGATGCAGCATACACCGCGGTGCTGACGGGCTGGGTGTGGAGTATCAAGTCCATTATTGTTGGTTTTCTCACCTATCAGATTCGGTTCGATGAGACACCCGTGCTTCAGGTGATGCCGGTGTGGTCAGACGAAATGGAGTTCAGAACAGAGCTCGATTGCAGAGTAAAGATTCGGATTACAGCTCTTTTGATCGCTGGATTTACACTGCTAACCCGTGTGCTCCAAGTCGAAGGCGGATGGCAGATGTGGCTCAAGCTTCTTCAAGAACAACGCCGTAAGCGTAAGGAGAAGCGAAAGCAAAAGAAAAAACTTAGTGGGACAGCACTGTAGATGTCCATCTTAGTCGGTCTGTTTTTGGGAGTATGAGGTTGGAGTTCAGGGAGTGTACTTAAATTGCTTATTTACATAAGTCCCTTCAAGTTTGGGGATGATATGGTTAGATCAAACCTAGCTTACATTGAAACTGGAGGGAATTAAAATGTCAGATCATCCAATTCAAGGCTTAATGGAAACCGCTATGGAGAATATCAAGGCCATGGTGGATGTCAATACAATTGTTGGCGATGCAGTAGAAACACCGGATGGTACCGTGATTCTGCCAATCAGTAAGGTGGGATTCGGATTTGCTGCCGGTGGTAGTGATTTTCACGTCAATGGAGAAAGTAATGGCAAAAGTGGTGCCACGGGGACTTCTACTGAACATGCCAGTTCAGCAAAAGTGGCTTCTCCATTTGGTGGCGGTAGCGGCGGCGGTGTATCCATACGTCCTATTGCGTTCCTGGTGGTAGGTAAACAGGGGGTACACATTGTGCCACTTGATAACTCCACACATCTGTTTGAGAAACTCATTGACTCTACGCCGTATGTTCTTGATCGAATTCAAGGCATGTTCCAACGTAATACAACACCAACGAATACAACAGATGTACCGGTTACACCAGATCCTTCAACCTATAGCTGAATAAGTTGGTCATGATCCCTCCCGCATCCAAGCGTGAGGGATTTTTGCTGTTTGTTTGGTGAATGGTGAGTGGTTTTTTGAAGGTTTTTGTATTGCATGAGACTTATGTCTATGATCCGCCTAACCTAGACATGAAATAGGTTATGGAAGGGGAACGTTAATGCACAGAGACACCGTTTTTATGGTTTTGTTTGGCTGGCTGCTATCGGCAGTCGTGTATTTGGTAGGAGGGATTGATCACCTGTTTATTGCAGTGACCATCTTTGTGGGGCTGGATTACATCACAGGCGTAATGTCTGCATGGTATAGGAAGGAGTTATCCAGCAGGGTTGGATGGTGGGGGCTTGCTCGTAAGTCATTGACATTTGTTTTTGTCATTATTGCACATCAACTGGATATGGTTGCAGGCAACTCCAATGATTTTATGAGAGATGCGATGTTAATGTTCATTATCGGTACAGAAGGAATCAGTATATTGGAGAACCTGGGGAAATTGGGCCTGCCTGTACCAAAGTTTATCACCTCAGCTCTCTTTAAGCTTCGAGGCAATGAAGATCAAGTTGAAGACGAGGGGAAGATGTCATGATACAAATCACCAAAGATTACATCCCGGTTAATAAATACAGCCGAGTCGGATTGAAATTAAAAGGGAAACGTGGAATTGTGATGCATTATACAGCTTCTCCAGGAGCGCCCGCCAAGAATATTAGCAAATACTTTGCGAGCTTGGCACAGCAAGATTCCAACAAAGCAGTTAAAGGCCGCTATGCAAGTGCACATTACTCGGTAGATCGAACTTCGATATATAACAGTCTGCCGGATGATGAATTGGCCTACCATTGCGGGAGCGCAACATACACGAAGGAAGCTCTAGCCAATCTTGGGACATATCCGAACAATAGTACAGTGGGCATTGAGATGTGCATAGAAAAGGATGGCAGTATCCATGAAGATACATTCAATAACGTTGTAGATCTTGCGGTATACCTGATCAAGGAACGAGGCTTCCCACCTGTCTTCTTTACACATAAAGAAGTGGTTGGATGGAAGGAATGCCCACTCCCATGGATTAAACAACCAAGCGAATATGAAAGATTCAAGCAAGCAGTACATACAAAATTAAACCCACTACAACCAATAGCAGTCACGGAGGATGATGACATGAATACCGTTTTGGATTACGCACAATGGGCCTGGAATGAACTTAATCAGTACATTGGAGATGCCTATAACGACAAAGTAATCGATGATTGGGCCTGGGTAGAGAAGGTACGCAAAAAGAAGTTAACGTATGGAGAGTTGCTGTTACTGAAGGTCTTGATTGATGAGCGCAGACGCAAAAAGTCCTAACCGTGAGATCCATGTGGATTAGGAGCTAAGGATGCCTGCCGATTAACCATGAGTTAAAGTGTGCTTGATCTTTCAGAAAATAAAAATCTTGTATAATCACGATATGATCAGGATACTCAAGTTCATACTGGATCTGAATCGAGGATTCATCGACGATTCCAATAACCGCGAGTTGATTTGTTTTAATCACATGTGTTGTTGCGGGTGAGCTCATACAACCATCCTTTCGTATATTAAGTCAGAGTCAATAGGGGCGATGAAGAGGTCCATGGTCCCTAGATGACCTATACGAAGCAGGATGGAGAAGATTAAGTTGATTTGATCAAAATGGCTTCAGAATTCATAAATATAAATAAAAGCAGAACCCCACGTTGAATGTAATGTGAGGTTCTGCTTATGTAATTATTCTTTTGAGAACTTGTCTAGGGCCTCATCAGTAAGATGGAGTTCTGCAAAAGCCCTGCATATCTTTTGGAAAGATCTAATCGTATTCGTTTCGTACAACATCTCAATGGGATCAAAACCTAACATAACAAGCGAATCCACAAGTTCTGTCTGATCTACTTCAGTATGGTGTAGCGCTTCAAGTAAAGTTTCAATAACTGCTAAAAATAAAATGGCCTTATTCACTGTCTCGATCGGTGTCCCCTCCTTCGTAATACTACTAGAATAAGCGGAGGAGGACATAAAATAACGAGAAAGCCCAATTTCTCAGTAGTTAATCTATTTAATCTAAAAGTGTGGAGAGAATAATGGGTTGATGTAATTAAAATCTGATGGTAAGCTCTCCCCTTGTATGTAAGATTAAGCTTTTTTGTTTACTTCGTGGAGAATGGAATCAATTAATTCATCATCAATCAGCGTGCTAGCTTTTTCGAGTGCCAACAGAATACCTTGTGGTTGTTCAAAAAAGACTGTAGAGAGAATAGGTGCAACCTCATCTAGATTAATCTTTTCAGCTTTGACCATACTGATCAAGGCAACAACGATCTCATGTCCTTCCACATTACCTTCCATAAATCTTGTTCTTAAATGAGTTGCTACTATTTCAGTCTTTGACTGCGAGTACGCCATTACATTTCCCTCCAACGGTTCGAATATCTTAGCAGAGCTCCTCTTCATGCAAGTTTAAACCAGGTTAGATTAGGAGTTATCTTAACAATAATAAGGCAGATAGTTTAATTTATCAACAGCCACTAAGTCAATAAAATCGGATTGGAATCACCGTTTTATCCAATAAAAAAGACCCGGATAGGGTCATTTTTTGGGTCTGCCTTCCCAATAATCAGGGAATCCGTTGTAATCCCAGGCGTTCAGATTTTCGTTGTCGGCTTGAATGGCAACATCTGCTCCGGAACCTAAGTCAACACCAACGGTATGCAGTTCTTTGGCCTTAATAGCCAGTACCTTGCCGGGAGCACCTGCACATACCAGAGCAAGCTTCCACGGTGTCTGTTGATAGATATGTTCCATTTGCTTGGAAGCTGTGCTCACATGAGACCATGAGGGACAGTCCACCGTTCCCACGATGCTTGTCCACCCGTATCTCCGCTCCAGAACTTCTCGATATTGTTCGGCTTTGGCCCCACAGATCAGAATAGGCATGTTCTTGAATGTTTCATAGAATAACTTGAATCGGGCGATGTAATTATTCTCAAAAGCATAGAAGGTCTCTTTGGGTTCCACATTGTAATAGGCAAGGCACATATCAAATAACGGTTTGAAATACCAGTGATCTGTCTGGATCAGATGTCCGACGTAGTCCGCTTTTCGCAGGCAGTGTACGATAATTTCTCTTGCACTTGCATTGGGTAAGGTTATCCCACAATAGGTAGGATCGTTCAGCCAGCCGTAATGAGACTTGATGAAATCCATAGTCAGAACGGTGTCGTGAGCCAGAATGGTGTTGGAAGCATCCCCAAATCGAACAGAAGCATGGGCTTCTCCATCAGAGGCCAATTGGAACCAGTTGCGGATTAAATCTACACTCCCCAGCATGCATATCACCTTCTTTCCATCTGTGAATAATGGTTTCTTTGGTATACATATTCATCAACTCCTTCTGTACTAGAATAGGAAAAATGCTTCGTTCTCTCTCTTCTTTTGAAGAATCACTACATTTTGTTCAACGCGCGAAGGTTATAAAGGAACAGTCTAGACTATGTAAAAAAGGGAGAGGGGATAGACTGTGAAAAAGGTATATATAGGTAGTCCTGTGCGAAATCGGGCTTGGATTATGGAAAGGCACTTTCAATCACTTGAGCAACAAGCTGTGCAGAAGCAGTATATGTACATCCTGAATGATAGTGAAGATCAGACGAAGGATATCCTTGATCGTCACCACATTCCTTATCTGACTCACAATCTGGGGAGAACATATGGACATATACGTGGACAATATTCCTATCACAACCTGGCGTTGTTGAGAAATATGCTTCTGGATGAGTTTCTAAAATCGAACTGTGATTATCTGTTCTCAATCGATACGGATATCATCATTCCCGAGGGTAGCCTACGGCAGTTAATAGATAATGACAAGGATGTATGTTCCATGCTTATACGGAATCATCCAAAGTTGAAGGCTCATAATGCCATGATTGGCGGAAAACATATACCTGAATTCAAAGCGGGTTTGTTTCCGGTAGATCTGACAGGTGCCGTATATTTGATTAAGCGTGAAGTGATCGAAGCAGGCGTTCGATATGGTTCTCATCCAACAGGTGAAGATGCACCATTCTGTGAGCAAGCACGAGGATTGGGGTTTGAACTGTATGTAGATACTCGGTTGCGCCCCATTCATGCCTATGCGGAAGGAGTGGAGTTGATTGCTCAATTGGCTGCTTCGTAGAAAACAACGAGAAAATCCGGGTTTGGAAAGTATGGAAATGACCATCGTCTACCCGCCTGCACTTGACTGGAACCTCTTGTTCCAACGTCCTCAGCAATTGATGACCGCCTTCTCCAATATTCCAGGTGTACGGGCTATCTTTATCAATGAAGAAACGTATAAAAAGCAGAGCCGCCCGATTGAAAAGTTAAATGAGGATCTGTTCCTTGTGCAAAAAGGCGTGAACTACGATCACTTGGTCAAAGGGAAGAAGGTACTCTGGTTCTCGAATCCAGGCCAGTATAATTATTCGGATGGGCGGAAGTTTGATTTTACCGTATTTGATTACCTCGATAATTCAGCTGATGAGTTTGCTGTGTGGAAATCCTACATCCCGAAATGTTTTGACCGTGCAGATCTGATCGCTACAACTGCCAAGGTGATGTATGAAGCCCATAAACATGACGGCAAACCAATCTTTATGTGCCCCAATGGGGCAGATGTTCATCATTTTGAGAAAGCGCGAGCGGATCTGCCGAAACCGGCGGACTTCCCCGAAGTTCATGATGGGCAGAAGGTGGTGGGTTTCCATGGGGCAATGGCATCGTGGGTAGATTATTCGCTGATTACCACTATTGCAGATAAAGGTTATCGTGTCGTTTTGATAGGAAACAATGCCCTTTATCAAAAAAATATTGTGCATCCCTATGTGACTTGTCTTCCGCACAAAGATTATAAAGTGCTTCCAGCCTACATTGCTCAATTCGACGTCTGTATCGTGCCATTCAAGCTGACAGAGATGATCCGTGGCTGCGATCCAATCAAGTATTACGAATATTTATCTGCGGGCAAGCCTGTGTTAACGACGCGTATGGAGGAAATTGTTCATAAATACAGCGATGTAACTTACTTTATGAATCAGCATAATTGCGGAGTAATGTTGGAGAAAGCCATTCGTGAGAATAGTGCTTCCAGAATTGCTGCTCGAGTAAAAGTGGCTAAGTCTAATAGCTGGGATGGCAGGGCAATGAATGCCGTGAGGATGATTAATCAGGTGATGGGAGGCAGAAATCATGAAAAAGATATTTAAACGAATGTTTGGTAGTCATTCGACGACTCCGCCAATGGAGCCTCCAAAAATAGAGATTGATGCGATGGAGTTCAATGTTACGACATACACCCCAAACACGAATACAACGATTGTATATCTGCCTGCGATCGATTTCCATAGTGAACGATTCGGGCGTCGACCACAGCGGCTGTTAAAAGCACTCGCGGAAGTAGGCTACAATGTAATATATATCAACTCCAGTGATGAATTCTATCAGGTAGATGCCTTGGAGTATCCTCATCCGGAGCTTCCAAACTTTGTCGTAGCCCGTGTGGGCCAGAATGTCCGTCCGCTGTTTCAGGGAGATCGCGTGATCTACTGGGTGAACGATAGTCGGCTGGCAAGTTCGGTCGAGACAGCATATCCTAATCTGGTCGTATTTGATTCGTTGACGGATCCGGATCAATATGAGAAGCACAAGCACAAGATGGAAGCTGTTGCTGACGTTGTCTTTATTACTCCCGAGAGAATCTATGAGCATGGCAAATATTGCTCGCATGTTCATCTGGTTACTGCCGATGAATTTGAGATCAAAGAACGTGCAGAACAGGTAGCGCAAATTATAGATGCTTTGCCAAACAGAACGGCCCCTCTGATGTAGGGGTCTTTTCTTTGATTAGATATAGGGCTATTCCTTTTGCAAGGATGACAGGGCAATTCGTAATTCAATATATTTCGTTTACATTATCGTTAGGGAATGAAGATAGCGTTCTACACTATAAAAAGCAGAGACGACAAACAGCCAGACGGGTTAAACGAGGGATCTCCCGATCATCACGTCTTTTAACCTGATCCCGGCTCAAGCCAAGTCTCCGTAGCTAAAATTACATAATTATCCTAAGGAGTGGACTATTCAATGGCTAAAAAAATGATTATCAAAGGTGTAGGTACGTTTATGGCTAAACGCCTCCCAAAAGATCCGATGGGCGAAATTGAGGTAGTTACCCTGGGTACCCTGCAAGATCTGAAAATTGACCTTAACGTGGAGCTTGAGGATATCTTTGGTGGTGACGGTCTGTTCGCCATTGATGTACTGGTGAAGTCCAAATCGATTGAAGTGTCGGCAACAGATGCCAAATTCGATCTGGATGCGATCCAGCTGATGATGGGTTCAACGGTACAAGAGCAAGTGAAGTCTTATGTATGGATACTGAATGAGCAGTCTACAGTGGCTGCTGGCGTATCCAATTCAGGATTTGCTGAAGCCAAACCGAAGCATGCGAGTGATATCTATGGAAGTAACGGTGACATTACGGTTCGTCTCAAGGATTCCAACACGTTGTTGAAACAACTCACTTTAAAGGGAACGGCCGTGGAACCGAATGAGTTCTTCTACGACGAAGTGAATGGTGTAGTCATCCTGAATGCGGTCCATATCGGTAAAGAGATTGTGTTGAACTACAAGCGAGATCAGATTGTAGACATGGTTGATCTGTTGGTTGATGAAGTCCCATTCCCGATCTCTGTCATTCATCATGGTACGTTCCAGCAAAAAGATGGTTCGTATGCAGGTGTTGAAACTGAACTGTACATGTGCCGTGCAAAAGGAACATTCAGCATCAATGCCCAGCGTGCTGCCGCTTCTGCATCTGCCATCTCCTTGCAGATTCTTGATCCGGAACGTGCTGACGGAAAAATTGGCAGTATCAAACGCTTCAGTGCACCAAGCAAGATCTAATATCTAAATAAGGTTGATTGCTCCTGGCAAGGTATCATACGGCACTGTGTCCTCCCCTTCACAGCGCCTTGCCTTGCCGGTTTTTTTATTATATGGGGGAGAATGTCCTGGGGAGGTCTTTAAATTCATGGAAACAGAACAAGAAAAAGCTGAGCGTGAGCTTGCGGAAAAGCTGAATGAGGAAGCGGCACAACGAATCAAGGATGATCCGGAGAACAAACGAGTGACGCCAGAGGAAGTGGAAGCAGCTGAGCGAGCATTCTTTGAAGATGATGAGATTATTACGCTGCGGGATCGACGGAAATATCGTATTCCGCCGTGTAACCTGAAGGATGCCCGTCGTCTGATGAAATTGCTGAAGACGGTGAATATCGATGCTATTATTCTTAACTTCATCCCGACGGAGAATGATGAACTGGACGAAAAGCGGCAGCAGGATTTATTTGATGTATTGGCAATGGCATTCAAAAACTATCCACATATCGTGACCAAAGATGAGCATGGTGAGTATATCATCAATCGAGAATATCTGGATGAGTACCTCGATCTGAACACAGCTCGTAAAGTCATTGATATGCTCATTGGACTCAATGGTTTAAAAAAGTAGAACGCACCGAGGGGGAGTCTTTGGAGGGAACCGAAATCCGTGATACGGAAACACAAGAACCCGTTCACTGGGGAGAGATCTTCTTCACCCTCCATAAACACTGTGGGCTGAACAAGTGGGAGATTTGGGAGTACACACTCCCTCAGGTTGCGGAGCTGTGCAAGTCAGCCGAGAAATATATTCAATTTGAGATTGAACTTATGACAGCACCTCTTCGCATGTTCGGTGGCGGTGGGGGCGAGGAAGTCGAAGAAGATGGGACCGTCAGACGTAAAAGAACCTTCAATGACGAGGATTACACGGAGATATCAGAAGATGATATAGGTATGCTTGCACAAGCGCTCGGAGGATAAGAGAGAGATATCCCGTTTTGCCTAAATGAAGGTAGAACGGGATTTATGCATAAAGGCGGTGATTCTATTGACTGAAACAGAAGAACAAGGAGACAAACACTCCTTAACACAAGAAATATTAACGGATAGAGATCAATTAACTGGACAAAAGGCAGCGCTGAATGGGAGCTACCTATCAGGTGTTAGCACGCTGGTTAGACGTGTGGAGACGATCAGAAGTGATATGCAGTCGCAGATGATTGAAACGCTGACTAACGATCTGGAGCTTTTTTATCGTGGAGCGTTCAGGGAATTGAAGAATGTGTCTGCAGCTGGATCACAGGAGTTGTTAGACTCCGTGTTGAATACGATGAAATATATTTCAGCAGGTGAAACCAAGGGGTATTCGTCAACAATGCTCAAGAAATCCCTTGACTCGTCGCAGCAGATGGGTCAACAGATGAGCCGGGCCGACCAGAATATCGAGGTTAGATCATCTGGGTCAACGAATGACAGCGGGCAATACACACAAACCGGAACGGTCAAAAATCTGCAACGAATTGCACTGCAACATGGTATGGACCAGGAAGATGTAGGTCTTGCCTATCGTATTGGTTCTCGTAATTATGATCAAGCATCTGAAGCTGTCGCGTTTGCAGAAGAAGTAGCCAAGCTGAATGCAGTAAGCAATACGGATGTGGAACAGACGGCAACAAGTCTGGAAGCTGTTACTTCGGCCTCGGGAAGCAGTAGTTTGGATCTGTCCCAAGTCACAGACATGATGATCAGGGCTGCAACGATATTGAATATTGGCATTCAGGACTTGATGGATATGATGCGTGAAACTCTTCCAATCGCCAGTAACTCTCATGGAACGCTTGCACAAGAGGACGCATTACCCAACTGGATTAGCAAGGCTGCATTGGCGGTTCAGGACAAAGGAGATATGATTCCGCAGCAGACTTTTACATCAAATCGGGTTAGATTCGATCTTCTTGCTGAACAAGTGAAGGCTACGGATGCAAACGCGTCAATCCATCAGCGCACAGGTAGTAGAGACAACCCTCAATTCCGACAACGAGAGATCGAGATCGCATTTCAGATTGCAACACATGAGGCGATGCAAGGATTGAAAGAGGAATTTGCAGAGCTGGGCGATTATCTGATCGCAGTTATGCGGTTAATTGGAGATCGTACGGGTGGTATTGTTGATCATATGGAATTGCTTAACCGAATTATGGATGAAGTCGGAGTTCAGGTTGCGTGGGATAAGTTCGGTGAAGTGATGAATGAAGGCGATGAGAAACGATATGCTGCTACAACATCAGAACCGGGGAAACTCAGAAACACGGGAAGTGATGTTCCCGAGCGACTTCGAGTCACGGATGTGCAACGTGCTGGTGTAGCGCAGGAAATGGATAGACAGCAGAGTCGTCTACAGACTCTGAATCATCGCAGAACAGAGATTCAGAGCAGGGCTGTGGCCAAGCAAGATGATGTACTTCAGGCTCAGACTAACCGAGGTCATCAACAAGAAATGTACAATCAGGCTATACAAGATGGAGATACAGGGGCTTCTTTCATTCATGCAGAAGTACGTGACGAAGCAGAGAAGCGAGTCAAAACGTATAGTCGAGAACTCCTTCTGTTGCGAGAAGAGATGCATTCACTCGATATTCAGATTGCGAAGACGAAGCGAAGTCTTGAGTTTCTAGGCCGAGAACTGGATGACACGAGTAAAGCCATAATGCAACTTGAACATCGATCTAGAGTTTTGATGATGGCGATGGATGACATGGACCTGGATGCAGTTGAACTACGAAACAAGTTGTACTTCCTTAATGCTGAGTTTACATACGGTTCCACCGATGTTCAGCGCTACGAATCCGAGATCCAGAAGCTGCGTAAACAGTCAACGCTGTTGAATGATGTTCTCTCTAAACTGAGAACCGAAGTCAATGAGTTAAATGCGTCTTTTAGACAGGGCATGATTGATGCTACAGCATACATATCCAAACTGAAGGAACTTGAACAAGTTCAGCTCGCGAGTATGATGAGTGGTCCAGGAGGATTGCTAGTTGTTCCAGGAGCAGGAAGTGGTGAATCCCCTGTTAAGGATGACAAGGAAGATTCAGCAAACAAACCCTTTCTAGAGAGACATCAAGATCTCATCAATGATGCAATTAAGGATATGGCTACATCAAAGATTGAGGAAGTTATGGATTTTGGCTCAGACAAGAAGAAGAAGGACAAACCCAAGCGACGAGGGATTAAACAGAGATTCGAAGATATGAAGGAAGTCGGTAGTAAAAAAGCATTTTTCAACGGTCATGCACCTATTCGTGACAAGGATGGAAAAGTACTCAGAGGACCGGATAAACCTGACGGAACCCCTGGAGATATCCTTACCCAGCGTGATATCACGATCGAGCGTAAGAAAAACGGAGACATTCCAGGGAAATGGGCAAAGCTCGGCAAGTTGGGTAAGACGATACTGAAACCCCTAAAAGCCGTTCCTTATCTTGGGGCTGCCATGACTGCTGTGGATGTAGTGTCCGGTCTTGTTGATCCGCTGAGTAATATGGGTAAGTCAGAAGCGGAGAAGCAAAGTATTCGTGCATCAAATAAAGAGGAACTGGCCAAGGATTTTAAAGATATGGAGCAGTCTTCAGTTGTAGGTAAAGTGTGGAAAGGCCTTAACCTTGGAATGGATGCAGTTGTTAAGGGAGGAATCAGCAGCCTATTTGGTAACAATGCCACCAATAATAAGTTCGGGGACTACTGGAAGGGATTTAAGGCGGTATGGAGCGAAGACGGCGGAGATGCAGTTGAGAAGAAACTGGCCAAAGAGTATAACTACGAGCAAGAGAAAAAAGAGGCCCAGATTCAAATGGATAAAGAGTCAGGCAAGCCACCTGGGGATAAGAATCAACAACAACCGCAGATACAATACATTCCACCCCAAATGCAATACATACCTGCTGCCGGCGGAGTAGGGGCCATGGCGAATGGGTATAAGCCTCAGCCGCAAAGCAATGGTATTGATGAAATGATCGCCAAGATTAATCGGCAGTTTAACAAATCGACAAGTGATAACGAAACCAATTACCAAGTCACTCGATCCCGTCTGTTGATTAGTGGTGTTCGCGAAGATTCGGGTCAGATGCGTGCGCTAATGGAGAAATATTTGCAAGAGAATATCAAGTTCTTCGATAAGGCCATTGCAAGTTTACAGAAGACGTACGACAAGATGGCTGAAGGTAAGGATAAAGATGAACTGGGCCTGGAGATTAATGAGAAGAAACAGCAAAAGGCCCAGTCAGAACTTGAACTGAATGGTGTCAAAAACAGCCAAATTGATGAGCTTAGACGCAAGATGAATGATCAGTTTGAATTGACGGAGTTGGATTATGATAAACGAATGTATGATCTCCTTGCAGCTAATGGGGGTAAGGAAGATGCACCCGAATTAATTGCATTGAACAAATCCCGTGCATCCGAAATGAACTCACAGATAAGTTCGATCAAGCAAGAGTGGAGGAATCTACTGAGTAGCGGTGTATTTAAACCAGGGTCCAATGAATATATGGATATTTTTAAACAGATTCAGTCATTGGGTGTAGAACAAGCCAAAAATTTGGCTGAAATTAGTAAAAAAATGGATAAACCGATATCCACTTTCAACATTCCAGCAGGTCTAAAAGTCATGGATTACTTTGATTTCATGACTACGAACAATACACATAAAAGTGTGATGGTTGGTTCGGGTGATGTCACGGTTCATGTGAACATCGACAATATGACAGGCAGCACAAAAGATGTGGAGAGACTGACATCTACGTTGGACAAGACACTGCGGCAGAACAACCCGGGTATGGTGAACTATATGGCCAGCAATGTTGGTGCGGGAATGGGAACGAATCATATCCCTAGATATAGTAGATAAGGAGGAACTCTGATATGACTCAACAAAATCCGTTTGGCTTAGTTAATGACCGGTATAAAAGAAAGCTATATGTAGATACAGGCATGAAGTTCGAGCCAGTAAACGGAAGAATTATTGATCCGTACTCTTCACCTTCGCCCAATCCGCAAGTAAGGGAAATTAAAATGATTAATGCTCCCTCACATTTTCATCAGATGGGTGTGTCTTCGTACAAGGCGATCATTAACATCCTGTTTAAAGATAAGCAATCCTATCACGACTACGTCATGTACGTAGGCTGGACACACAAATTTTATGATGAGAAGGGCAATATCTATGTTGGTGTTGTAGAGTCCATCAAAGTTGACCCAATTTTCTACCATCAGGATACGATGGATAAGGATCAGAAGGGGTACAAGGTCGAATTGACCATGACCCTGATCAAAAAAGATGGATATGATCGAAAAAGTGCGATACAGTTTCAGGATTTACAGACGACAGAAGGTAAAGACCACTGGGCAAGAGATTCCATTGAACGCTTGGCTGATTTGGGATTGACGGTTGTAACCCAATTGGATGGCACACCCATTCTATATTTCAGACCGGAAAACTTTATAACCAGAGCAGAGTTTGTTACTTTTCTGATGCGTACCAAGCGTCTGCTGGAACGAACAATTCGAGAGTAGGGTGACCTACTCTCTTTTCTGTCTATTCTAAAGATAGGAGGTGTTTATCATACGAAAATGGGTTGATGTAAACGAAGGGGACTGGTTCTATAACGATGTTATGGAAGCCACGAATATGGTTTTGGATGATGGTGAAGTCTTTGTGGCTGGGATCAACTACAACAAGTTTGAGGAAGGCAAACCTTTTGTATATGAAGAAATCAAGGGGCAAGCGGGGCAAACCTCATTCAGTCTGCCTGTGCTGATTAAACCAACAGATGACAATCCACTGTATGTGTTTATTGATGGTGTTCAAACCATCTACCAAACGGCTGAAACCAATAGTAAGGGATTAACCGATGTGGAGTTGTATACCGGTGTAAAAGCAGGACAGGTGGTGTCCTTCTGTAGTTATGGTGAACCGTTGCTGGACAGTGCTTGGAAAAGGCCACCGGTGTCCTGGACTGGAGATCTGCCCAGAGCTGTACTTAGCGCAGCGACGACCTATTTCTACGATCCATTCAGTCGTAATCATCAGGAATATTTATATGCAGCAGGCCAACCGCTTCGCAGACTCAGTATTCCTTCCGAGGTATGGGCAGACACCATGGGAGACGCAGAGGCGGTAACCAAAATTGCAACAAAGGCGATTGGTTACCGAACGGATGTATATTGTGTCAGCCCTGGGGGCTCGGTGTTTCTTCCTTTTAATCTGAACGGTGTCACCTGCAAGTTCAATTATTGGACGAAGAATAACAAGTTCATGAGTGAAAATATCAAAGCAACAACCCTCAAACCAGCCTACAACAATTGTTTTTTTCCTAATGCCATTATACAGCGGGGAGAAGCCTTTCATCTGATTAACAAGTTGCGCAAGGTGTTCTATGCCAGATTTACGGACATGAAAGCACCAACGACGGAGATTAATCAGCCTATTACGGCATTTCAAGGTCAACGGGTCTTTAGACTTAACGGCAATTATCCGGCAGGTAAAAAGAAACTTAAAGTCACAGTGAAATTTAAAGACGAAAAAAAAGATAACGTCCCAGAAACCCCCGCTTATTCGGAAATTGACAACCACACGGTTGTATTTAATCAACCTTTTTCAGAAGGCGACGAAGTGACGTTCTATTATCTCAAAGATGTGAGCGAGAGGTTTGCAGACGTTGGCAAAGATTCAGCCATTTATTATCAAACCAAAGGTGAGCGGGTAGAACAGTCCAAGGATGCCTTTTGGAAAATAGCCGTCTCAGAAATGGAGGACGAAACATTTGCGAACAATGATCCACTCATTAATGGCATTCCTATCAAGAAAAAGATGGATGGTGCGGCAGTAGTTACGGAAATGGGGAGACCTGTAAATGGCACAGACGAAGAAGAGATATGGTTCCTTGGAAATTCCGCTATGACACGGGCTGAAGCCGCAGCTTTCCTGGACCGATTCATGAAATGGACCATCGAGCGATTCAAGTAAGGGGGAGATTACAATATGATTCCAATTTCGGATGAGGTTATGAATGTGCTGTCCCAGCGTCTGAAGCTGGGGGAAGGAGCGCTTCCCAATATCCGTGTCGAAGTAGATCGGCTGGCCTTTATCCCGGGACGGACAGAAGAGTTCAGGCATATCGTAACCGAGCAGGTACCCATCATCAGTACAGAATCCGTTTGGGTGGATGAGTCGAGCAATGGTACATATAATGGTTCGACTCAAGCGAATGCTCAGGAGATTTTTTTTCCTGTCAAGGGTAAAACGATTGATAGCATTACAGTTACAGATAAATTTGGTTCAGCCAGAGATGGGGGGTCTCGAAGCCATAGAGGCATCGATTTGTGGGATGAGATCGGAACCCCGATTTTGGCTGCTTGGGCTGGTAAGGTCGTACATACAGCTCGCAATAAAACAAAGGGTGCGGGGAATGCCGTAACGATCAGGCATGCCAGTGGTTTACTCACCAAGTACTTTCATCTGAAAGACATTCTCTGTTCGGTGGATGATCAAGTGGCTCAGGGAGCAGTGATTGGTACTCTAGGTAACACAGGGGGAGTGTACACCAATGGTCACAAGGTTTCAGCTGCTGAACGTGCCGCTGGCAGAGGAAGACATCTACATTTTGAAATTTGGGAAGGGGTTAGTCCAACGTCTAAGACTGGAGAGGGAGGTAAGGCAGTCGATCCCCGATTATATCTGAGCGGAAAGCGTAAAATGCACGGAAATGCCACAACAACATTTACTGATGTAAAGCCGGTTCAGGTCGAGGGATATCCCGGAGAGATTAAACTGAATGAGAAGTTCGACAAGCGAAACTGGCATGAGAAAGACGTTTATACAACCGGATTGAAATTTTCGGATTATGCCAAGATTGAATCGGGCTGGACTATGTTTGATTCAGGAGGCAAGTTGCTGTATACGTTTGAAGGCAAAGCTGCCGTAGCTGAATTCGAAATTAACGTGACGAAACTGAGTATGCCCACACAAGGGTTGCTTAGTATTGGAATGGGGACTAATTTCAGTGAAGCGGAAGGGGATTCTTTCGTCGTGGTGATTGATGGTAAAACATATGCCTATGTCAATAAATTCAACGGGGCATATGATCTGACCAAACTGACGGAATTGAATAATATTGTGATCCCTGCAAAAGCCAAGAGTATCAAGATTAAGGTGACGTATGGGGGCAAACAAAACTCCACTGTCCCAACCGGGTCTGTTCCTGCTTCAAGTAAGAAGTATAAAAAATTCGCCATTGATTATATTCGCATTCAAGAGTTGTTGCCTGCTCCGTTGAAGAATCAAAAGAGTGAAGAAGGGCTCGATCCATCTAAAGGATATTATCAAACGAACAGCTACACAGATTTTGTCAATAATAAAAGGGTCGAGACGGATGTTATTCAGGTCGGGTCTTTTGTTTATATGGACACACAGGTTCTTCCCAATATCATTAGTGCCGAAATTGATGATCAGTTTGATTCTGAAGCCCGGGAAGCACGGCTGACGATCTCCAATCCGAGAGGATTCTTCTCCCCCGATTATAATCCTGCTCATTTTCCTGAGCTTGGGGGCGTACCGTCTCCATGGTCGTATTTCGCAAACGGATTCCATATCGGGGTTCTGAGTGAAAACACACCGATACGCATATATATGGGATATGGTCAGCACATGATGCGGGTATTTACGGGACTGATTGATAAGGTGGACATCAATGGCGAAGGCTCCACGTTGGAGATCACGGCTCGAGATATGTACAAGCGTATTATCGAGAAAGTCATTTCCGAGAAAAAAGCCTATCCAGAAGTAGATGAGATTGATAATGTGCCAGATCCGGTGCCGCCTGCAGCAGTTGGCACGGACCGGACATCATCCATCATTCAGGCCGCACAGGCCCAAGCTGCAGCGTATGGTGTGCCTGATCATAAGTTTTTGCTTGCGATATGCAGGCATGAGACCGTTCTCGGAACACAAGGTAAGGGTAAAGATGAGAACGGCAGCTTTATTCTTGGATACGGCTGTCCTAGTGAGGGACCGTGTACTGAGAAATACGGAGGTATTCAGGAGCAAATGAAGCGCGGAGCAGAACGGATGTCCAAGGCACTGGCTTCGAGAGGGAAAAAAGTGACTTCCAAGGCAGATGTACTTTATTTCCATAATGGTGGAGACATTGCCCCCATGACCTGGAGTCAGGATCGGGAGAATTGGGTGGACAAGGTATGGACCTATTATCAGGAGATGCTCGCAGACCCGGCAAGCTGGACCATTACAGCAACCTCCACTCCGACAGTTACACCAACACCCGCTCAGCCTGTAGAATTTGAAAAGCCGGCTTGGGTCAAATCAACCGTTGTACTGGATCTGGTTAAACATGCAGGTATGGTCGGTTGGAGGGCAACCAGTGAGGATCGCTCTTATCCTGACTATGTGATTGACGAGACCTATCTGATTGAGGTGAATCAAAAGACGGGCAGGGTCATTGTTCCCGTACCGGGTCAGGAAGGTGAGTTTGAAGTTAAGGACGCAAGTACAGTGCTGACACCGAACGGATGGCTTAATCCATTTATTGAGGAGTATGGCAGGACGTTTGAGCAATGGTCAGGCAAAGTTACGGAAGCCGTTCAGGAGGTTATATCGGAGCTTCCGTATCGAAGCTACTGTGACCGTTATGGTACATACCGATTGGAGCGCCTGAATTATGACAAACCGGTCGCAGCAGAGTTTTCCGAGAATGACAATCTGATCTCCATTACCAAATCTACGGATTGGTCCAGAGGAAGAAGTCACATCGTTGTTATCGACTCAAATAGCAGTCAGAGCAGTTTTGTAGACAAAGAGATTTTGCTTGAACTCAAAGGAGAGATCCGAACCATGGTGCTGGCCGTTCCTTGGGCGAAGACGGTTGAAGCCAAAAGACAGGTGGCAGAACGAGCTTTTTTTGACATGAAACGCATGTGTCGTACACTACAGGTATCCATACCTGCCAACCCTGCGCTTGATCTGCTCGACAATGTCGTTGTGACGGATAAAACGACCACCACACGAGCTGTATATACGATTAAAAGTATTAAAACCAGTTATTCGGTCGACCGGGGCATGTTACAGGTTATTGATATGATGTGGGCAAGAAAGGGCGTGATGGTGTAATGGCCGGCATTGTAAATGAAAATATTGTTTTTCCCGTGCTGGATCTCATCCACCGGGAACTTCGCAAATATAACAGTATCTCCAATTCGAATATTTCTCCTCTCGAAGGTGAGCCCTCCGTTACATTATATCGGGAGCACATGCAGGACCCTGACCGGGTGACTGGAGCAGACCTCTTGTATGAATCGGCATGGAAGGTTTCGATCTGGATGAAGTTTGGCTCAGAGGATGAGGAAGACTTTCCTTCCGGGGTGGGCTACTCTCACCCGGATTATGATTATTATAAGTATTTTAGGCTAACGCAGGTGACGGCCCGTACATATGATGCATCTGGAGAGTCGATGTTCACTTACAATATTGCTCTAAATTATGATGACGAAGGACGCTTAACTGGAACGAGCGTAAGTCGTATATAACATGTAGGAGGTGGTTCCATGGCATTTAATGTATCTTACATCGCGGGTGGCGTCATCGACAAAGTGCGCGAGCTGCCGTACCCACACTTCAGTAAAAAGACGATCCCGTTCATTCGGGGACAGATGTTGGACATTCCGGCGGCGAAGACCACCAAGTCGGATACATTCACCTTGGCGTATGACACGGAGTTTCTGAGCATTGCGTTTGCTGCGAGCCACTACTGTGTCGGCGATTACTGGGAACTGACGATCGGGACGGAAAAGGTGTGCCGCACCATTTATGCGAAGGAACTTCCCGAGTCGGTTTCCATGGGGAACAGTTTCGGGATTGTCTACCCCATTCCAGCGGGAACGACCATCACGTTTGACTTTTTTAACGCGGTGGCTGAAGCCAAGTCGGTCTGGTACAACATCAAATTTTTGAGATAAGGAGGGTGACGATGGCACTGCAAAAACCGCAGACGAACTTTGCCGCTTATATTGACGGAGAGTCGGAAGCACAAAAATTAATCAATACGCTGGCCGATGAAATTGTAGGTGCTGATATTCCCAGAGTAGAGGGCGGGATTGACGCCAATCGCTGGGAGAAGGTCTATGAATCTGATGGAGCTGAATGGGTAACCTACAGCAAAAGCTATAACAAGGGTATTATTGGGATGTACGCCCATTCTGACGGGAATCAGTACGAAGTTTACAAAATTCCGGATTGGACCGAGGCAAAAAGTCATTCGGGCGATTCTGCCTTGGATGCTAATGGCTGTCTTTGGGAAGTAAGGCAAACCTATTTCGATGACACCATTGAAGGCATGGCCCAACCGGGCAGAGCAAACATAGGAATTACTTACGGTAACTATAGAACAGGACGTAAAATTCAGGTAGTTCAATTCACTTACCAAGATGGTCAAACCAATGAAACAAAGTACGTAGATATTCCTGGTTGTTTGGTGACTGTTGTTGTGGATGATTCAGTTCCTGACGGGTATAGAGCATACTTGGTAAATCAGGTAATTGGAAATCTCGATGGATCGACTAAATCGTCAAATGAATGGAATCAGTTTGAAATAGTCACAGAAATGCCGACGGATTGGGCATATGCGATCAAATTAGCCCCCAAAGGAAAATATCAATATAATTTTTCTAGAAAAGTCAATGACTATGGATACAGTCCCTACTGGATATGGGCAAACATTGTTGATACTTTTTATGAACCTGTAAAGCAACTTTACAAGTTTGATGAACTATTTTATACAGCGGATGTACTGAACAATGTAACAGCTCAGACAGTAGTGAAAGCAACGCCTACAGTTCCCGCAGGAATTCAAGTTCGTGATTATTATGTCATGCTTGAGCAGCCAGCTCATGACTGGAACTACATTAACATCTACTATGGAGAAGGCTTCGAGGGAAAAGTTGCTCAAGGAAGCCAGCGCGAAACGTATGATGGGATCTGTGATCCTGAAACCATAACGATTGGGAAGGCACCTACAGTCATTGACCAATTGAAGGCACATTATATGTATTTGACATGGAATGATTCTTTAGCCATTAAACCTTTCATCCCACCGTCCACGAAGTGGAAGCTGGATTATGACGGCAAGACAGAGATCGTAAGCCCGGCTGCTCGCTTTTTCCACGGCAGACATTCTACAACCTCGTGGTTGCCTAACAAAAAACGCAGACCGGATTACCTGGTAGCTTACACTTTATCGGTAAATAATGATCGAGTAGTTCTTGTTTTGGAAGGTGATCCTTCACCGAATATTCATAGCTATTACCGTAGTTTTGGATACATAGGCAAGATCGTTCCGTTCAATGATTACGATCATGGAGGAAACTTCGGTGTCACTGTAGGTATGGGTGATCTGCGAACAGATATGACAGGTTATACGAAAAATGATATTCTCACGGATCTTAATCCGGATATCTATGCCAAATATGGTGAGTACACTTCAAATGGCATGGACTCCATGTCCATGTTGAAGACACGCAGTAATGTCTTGTTCCAGCGCTATTACCCGGCATTTATTTCGCATCTTCCGAACTATCCTTCTGTGGGTAAACTTCCCCCGGGCCTTGCTAAATTGATTGTAGATGCGGATGGCTTCCAGAAATCTCTCTGGACAGGAAAGTATCATGCGAGTCCAATCTACCTTGTTCATCAGGCAGAAGGATATCGGGGTTATATGGACGGTGTAGTTGCGATATACGACCATAACCTGGTCAATCGCGATGAATTAATCGTAGATACAGAAATTCTGAAAGATCCTTCCAAACCTGCGTTGGGTACGTGGACAGAAGTTTACAAGTTTTTCAGTATCAAGAGTCCGTTGAATCTATTCAAACATTCCCCATCCCCAGATGTAATTACGATTGCATTTTTGAAAGAGATAAAATAAGGAGGATTACATAATGGCAAATTTTAAATATGTAGAAACAATCACTACTTCACAGGACGTGTTGACAAAACTGAAAGAGGAAGTAACAGGGTTTAAGAGTTTCCCATTTGAATCCACTGCAGGCGAGTCTCAGGAACAAAATCTGTGGGAAGTATTTTACGAGGAAAAGGACAGTAGCGACCGAATTCAGGAACTGATTCTTCGTGGAACCATGACCATTGGAACACAAGCAACACCGATTACTAAGCATTTCTATGTAAGTTTTATCAATCATGCTCTGGTACCACGTGTTGTTGCACCAGTTCCAACCTATGAGGAGCACAGTACGTTGACTGTGCAGTTGCTTGAAGGATTCGAAGGTAGCGAACCAACTACACTACCAGTAACTACTCGTCCAACATTCAAGTTGACAGGACATCCGGTACTCTACCAATGGGCACTAGAAAACTATACACCAACGGATCGAAATAAAGAAAAACCTGTATACATGTATGTGAATGTCATGAACAATCGTTTGGCGATGGTTCTCGTTGCCGACCCAGCAGTAAACTTCCTTGATTACAAAAAATCCTTCCTGTATGCAGGTGCATTGAAACCGTTCAAATACAACCTGAATGATGTAGACGGAAACGTAATGCTGACTGCGGGAGCGGTAATTGAAGAACCGGATATCGCTCAGATTGCCACAACAGGAACGTATTACTACGGTCAATATACCTCTGCAGGTAACAACACACTTCAGATGTTGAAAACCAAATCAGGTATTGAATTCCAGCAGCACTATCCTTCCTTTATCACGCAAGCTCCACCAAAAGGTAAAGCTTATCAAGATCCTGAATTGGGTGATACCGGTTTGGAACTGGAACCACAGGGCTTCCAGGCATCTAAATGGACGTCCAAATATCACTTGTCTCCGATCTACGTGGTTCATCCTTATGAGGGCTACCGTGGTCAATTTGATAACTGCATCGCGGTTACGAAGCATAATATCCTTCATCTGGATGAGTTAATTATTGATGTGGAAGGCAAGTCTTGGGACCAAGAGGTGTATCGTTACTTCGATACCGATACAGCACAGAATTTCATGAATCTGTCTGCTAACCAACGCATGGGTGTGGCTATTCTGAAGGAAGTCCGTTATACGGCGTAAGTTAAACTGAATCAAAGCTGAGTCGTATAGATTCAGTGAGAGGGAACTTTCTGAGACTCCACTCAGGGGTTCCCTTTTTTTAGTTGGAAGGGGGCAGTGACGTGAATCAAGTAATCAACAAGTTTGATTTCACCGTTATAGATTACACGACAACTCAGTACGGTTACCTGTTTACAGTCGGAACTACAGGAAGCAGGCCTGAGGATTATCGATTTATATATATGCCTTACAGCCGGTATCCAAGTGTCCTGATGCTTGATTTCTACATGGCAAGATCCATCTCACATGGATTTAATCATCAACTTGTGGAAGCGATTCGCAAGGATCTGGAAGGAGAAGAACGATTTATTGTCCTAAGTGATGCTAAACAGGATAAAGAAGGACTTTTGCGAAGTTCCATGGAAGGATCGAGCTCAGCTACCAAGCAAGGCGATGTCATGGAATTTTCGTTCGAAATGGAGCGATCTGCGTTAATTGAAGCTTTGGAAATGGATCATCAAGACGAAGGCCACAGGCCCGAAGGATTAAAGGATTCATTCATTCATGAAAATATGTCAGAGGGCTGGCGCGTAGATAACGATAAAGAGTTAAAGATTGTCCGTAATTTGGGTCTAACTCGTAATTTTGTGAAGAATCTGGATAAGTTGGAGCCAGGAAAAATCAGTTTCAGGGTTAGTGAATTTGGGATGATTGCGGATTATGCAGATAGTGCAGAGCAAGATAGCAGCTCTGAACTGGAAATTAAGCAATGGATACACGCTGTTCGAAACGACAAACCGGATATGGATGTGGCAGAGGTTTTCGAGAAAGTGGAGAAAATCATTGGACGCCGGACACAAAATGATTTTTTGCTAGAAGCCATTCAGGACCACTTCAGAAGTACAGAACTGGAGAGCAGTCTTCAATCCAGGAAGGTAAGCAAACAAGATGTGGAATTTCTATATCGGGATCTGCTAGGTTTACGAGATGGTCATAAAGAAACATTTGCCGAACAAGCTGCCATGATGGGGAAAAGGGTAGATGATCATCAGCAGTTATCCATTCTATCGGATATGTCGACTGCTTATATTCGTCGCTTTCAGGAAATAAAGTATATGCATTTTGATCGGACATTGCCTTTAGCTCAAAGAATCTCTAACACATCCCAATTGACACTCATGCAAACACTAGGGACAGCTATGCGAGAAACAACCTTTACTGGAATGACTACTGGCAGAATTGTTCAAGCAGTCAGAGACATTGAAGAGAAGATGTTTCTTTCACAACTGAATCAGGCTAGGCGGGTTATTGAGAATGAATTGACTACTCATGAGAGTGTACTTGCCAAACTGAAGGATCGTCAGTACCCCACAGCTCTGCATACCGATATGAGAAGTACGCGAGAAGTCAACGAGCAACTGTACTTTCATGATGATCTAATTCAAAGCAGCCGTGACCAACATCGTAATGCGTTAGTCTTTCGTGCTAGTAATACCCTATGGCATCCGCTCCAAGCTCACAGAATAATAGACAAACATCCGGCAACTACAGCATCCGGTATCATTTTGGCATCCAGAGATATAGGAACTATTACGGATGTGGAAAGGCAGTTTCCTTGGGCTGTTCGGGATCAAGCAGAAGATATGAACGTCATAGGTGATCTGACTACGGGACAAAGAGTTTATTTGGAGAAAATGTATATTGAGCATGAGCGTCCTAAGGCGCGACGGATTTATGTGGTTCATAGTGAGGTAGACCGTCATGCAGAGCGGGGTTATCGTGAAAGTAGGGAGCACGGTTTTGTTTTTAGAGATTTGCAGGAGAGCAGAAGGATTAGTAAGGCTCCGGGGTATATGGAGAGGGAGAGCAGGCTAGGCAAACGAGTGATAGCAGAGGCTCTTGAAATACTCAACAAGCAATCACTCGGTGAAAGAGAAAGCAAGTTAGACAGCTATATTGAGAATAACTTCCATACTGCAAAAACAGAAAAAAGGAATCTGTACATCCCGAACAGCGAGGAAGGTGCAGCAAGAGAAACTGCCTTTGAAAGCTATGCGGCTGGTTCAATAACGGCAGATAGAGCATTAGCTCATGATTTGTGGTTACCTGAGTCGGAGGATCAATTGGCTGACAAAGAATTATTACGTTCTACCATGCTCGAAAAGCTAAATTCGTATGGAAAGAACGATGAACAGAAGCATATACATCTGACTGAGAAACCACTTTTGTTACATAGAGAACGTAAAAAGCTACATCTGGAAACGCTCCGGCAATCCATTCGAGATCGTAGTCGACCAAGCATGATTCGGGATGAGCTCTTGGATAAATTGGTTGGTGGAGGATGGTTGGGGAATAAAGCGTACCCAGGGTATCTGGATGAGGAATTTATTGTTGGGGAGATCTTGGAGAACAGCCCGGCTGTCATTCTGGAGATGATGATGGAAGCTGTGAATAATGCAGACGCTTCGGTTTATTTTGATGAACCGTTTTTGGCTGGGGTTAGAGAGCGGATAGATGCGTTAGTTAATTGTGGGATCTTAACAGCTGACAAAGAAGCAACCAGATCAGGCATCATTTCCTTTAATTTCGAAGGTGCGAAGGAATCTCAGCCAGGTGATATAGGGACAGAACTTGCAGAAGCATCCAGAGAATTGAGCATGGCAGTACTTGAAGATGAATCTAGATCGGCTGAACTGAACAGACGTAATTCTACTCTAGAGACAGATATTTTCGAGGGAGTGAAAATAAAGGAAGATCAGCATGGCGAAATTACGGAAGTCATTTACGGCGCAGATTTTAATGCAAGACCGGCGATTATTGAGTTTGAAGATTCATTAGGTTACCTGAATCCTGGAGGGGCACTATTTCCGGATGACCCAGCGTATGAAGGAAGTCAAGTTGAACGCAGAGGACAAGCCTTTGATGAGTACGGCATAGGCGCAAAATACAAACGGGACGGAATGGTTCTTGACCATGATGTCGTGAGTTCCAATATGAACCGTGAAAGCGTAATTCATACCGAATTTAATATGGGCGGGGTTTCCCGTGATCGCTATGGAATGATGGACGATGAATACACCATGGGTGGTACGAACTTGCGCCAGATGCTTCTGAACAGCGAGTATGCTATTGGTACGACAAAGACTCGCGAGGGATACTCGTTTGATCAACAACCTATTTCTACTAATCCAACAAGAGAAGGTTTAATCAGTGGTGAATACTCCATAGGCACAGCCAAGATTAGACAGTTGTATTTGAATGAGAGCTATTCGATTGGCATGATTGAACCACGTCAGGCAGCTACTGATATCGATTACTCACTGGCAACTATGGAATGGAGATCAGCACTGCTCAGCGACGATTATTCAATAAGTAGCGCGAAATATCGAAATGGAGTAGCTGAGATTGGATATACGCTTGGTTCTATGTGGGCAAGAGAAAGTGCGATGAATATTGAGTTTAACGCAGGGACGCGGCAAGCTTGGGAATCCACTTTGATAAATAATGCTTCTGAAGCGATTAGGGTAGATCGAGATGGATCGGTTCAAGATGAGATATCCCTTGCCACTGCTATAATGAAATATGCGAATCTTGACGATATGCTGACGGCTCATTCCATCATGCGTAAAGGGCAATTCAACGTTGAAATCATTTCGAATAACATGAACAGATTATCTCTCATGCTTGAAGATAACCATTCCACAAGAATCCTGAAAGAGGCATCCGTCCATGAGATTGAGAGTGAAGTTGTCAAGTTAAGCTTAAGTGAATTGCATGATGAGGGTTGCTACGGTGGTAAAGGGTTCAGAGATACCGAATTGGTCGAACTGATCTATGATTCGATAAAGAGTACAAAGGATTCGGCACTGGATCATGACATGATCCTTGGTTACAAGCATACTCATGACGCTTACCTTCATGAGACAACGGATAGCACGATTGAAAAGCTTGCTAATCTTGAAGAACAACTTATAGCGGATAAACCGCAAAATGGTTACCTTGACCTCACGCTACCACTAGGCGGTACAAATCTGAAATATGCAGATGTTCCAGTGGAATCCGTGGGTGGCACGGGGCTCAGTTATGGAGATATACCTGTAGAGATTGTTGGCGGAACAAATCTGAAATACGGTGATGTTCCAGTTGAGATTGTTGGTGGAACAAACTTGAAGTATGGAACAACAGAGATTGTACTCTCAGCGGACAAACCCCAGTACGGCAATATGGAAGAGAATCTGCTCGCCGACAAACCGCAACATGGATATTTGGAAGAGAACATGTACGGTCTGAAAAATGCCAAAGATTCCACTATGGATGAGCAAATTCATGCGCTTAAAAACGGTAAAGAAGCTGATTTGATCCAAACGCTTGAGTTAAATAAAAAGGATCGATCAGCATTCTTGCATGAAAACCTTTTTGGAGGAAAAGCTGAGAGATGGGCTCATACTCATGAGACGATCAATGATGTAGTGAAGCTGCGAAATGGATTGTTGGATCAGGACATGTTCTACGGAAACAAGGAATTTAATGAATCTATTTTGGACATGGAACTTGTTGGCTTCCAATATAAACAGATAGACCTGATCCAAAGCGAATATTCTTACCTTAAAACGAGAGACGTTCATATTGAGGATAACTCTTTCATGAGCTCCAGAAGTTCTTATGACGCGTATAACCACCAATTGGATTCTGGAATGAAATTGTTAAGAAGCACGACTCTGGATTGGGAGCAATTCGCAGCGGGGAAAATGGATCGATATGGTCATTCACATGAAATGGAAAGTGGCGTTGGGGGTGAGCGAGCCGGTGAGCATTTTGATGGGATATACGGGACCACACTCCAGAGGTTTGCATTCTCAGGTGACGAGTTAAGTTACGGAAGTAGTCTTCCGTACACAAGCTACGTTGTTAATGACGGGGAGAGTTTTGGCAGCAAGTTAATAGACCCGGGTTATCTTAGTAAAGATGATTTTAAAGGGATAACTGAGGAACGTGAATCCAGCATAGAAAGAGAATTACCCACTGGAACAGCAAACGCCAGATTATCTGAAATTGAAAATCCTGATTCTCTCATGGCTTCATTTGAAGAACGCTGTTCTCAAGTCATCACAGGTTTTATTTTCGCTGAAAGACCTGAGAAAAGAGCAGAGTATCTGGAACAGTTGCACGCGTTCCTTCCCGAGAGAACAGCTCATCTTATGGAACTGTATCACGAAGCCAAGATGGAACCACGTGAGAGCTTCACACTGACGGATCACCCGGTGGCTGAACGGGAATCCGCCGAGGCTTACATTCCAATGATGGACACCATGGCGCAGGGGCTTATCTTCGATTATTCGGAAGATCTGCTGGATCGAGGAATGGATCCTGAAGACTGGGAAGGCGGGTTGGGTGTGCCGGAGGATTATGATCCGAATGATCCGTTTAATGTGTACTATCCGTATTCCAAGGATATGGATGCGTTGGAGTTGTCTCAGTCCGATGATTGGACTAAATTCGGTCAAGGCGATTGGGATCGGGATCAATTGCTTGGAAAGTTTTATTCCAAGGAAGATACGAAGGACATCAGTGGATGGTATCGTAATAATTTCCTGGCTGAGACGTATAAATTCTCCATTGATTTCAAGGTAGATACAAGTACGGATGGGGATGGCGCAGGAATTATTTTCAAATACTTCGATGAACATAATTATTGGATGTTTATGGTTCACGGAGGAGACAGCGATAACAGTCTGGATATGAGAACGCCGATGCAGCTATATAAAATCGTTGCTGGCAATCCAACTGCAGTGGGTTCCCCGATGCAACCTTTCAAGTGGGAGAAGGATAAATGGTATACATTGTCCGTATCAGTAATGCAAAATAAGATCCAGATCTACACAGATTCGAAATTGCAATATGATCTGACGGGCACCGATTAACTCGGTGCTCTTTTTGTCGTATAGAGAGAATGGGAGGTGATTGGTATGGGTCATACATTTGGTTTGTTCTCCAAATCACAGAAAGGTGTATTGTTCGCGAATATGAGAGCGAAGATTGCGGACGAGAGTTACAGCAACCCCAATAACCCTGCGTATTTACCGCAGAGTCCCAATGCACCGAGGAGTGAAACGGACCGGCACGGCGAAGAAAATAATCCTATTCTGGGTGATCCAGGGTACGGTCAGATCGGACGATGGCAGACGGTTCAATTGGATGCACTGGAGAACAGTATTGATCAGATCATTGAGCAATATCTGAAGGATAAGTCCTGGTATGCGAGTGTGCGATGCCGTGAAGCACTGTGGAATATGTACCGCAGGATTGAATGGTGGGTAGAACAGCAGCAGCCTCCAGATAAAACACAATATCAGAGAGTTCTGCAAATGGTGAAAGACTGTATTTACAAAATTCTTGAAAACGCCCAGAAGCCTGGCGGTAGTCATCATGGTGTGTCATTGCCGATCTGTCCGGCACCCTACTACCATCATTTTAGTGGGAATTACTTCAATCATTTTGATGCAACCGTATATGAGATTCCGCTCTTTTCGATGAAAAAAGACGTCCCATTCTCGAATAAATTCCCTGATTTCTTCAGATATGTGTCCTCAACGGAGGATCAGGAATGGGCAGCTGTCCACTCCGTAGGCCGAAATGAACAATCTGGTTCAGAGATGATCTTGAAACTGGACCTAGGACTTCTGGAGATTGGCAACTCATCCAAAATTACGTTTAACTGGCGTGTGAAGCGTTATGGACAGATCAGGTTCAAGTACCTGGCTAGTGCCAAGCGCGGTAATGGCATGCTGTTCTATATTAATGGGCAGCAAGTCGGAGGTGAATGGAGCGAGAATAGCGGATGGCAGGAAGCTGCATTTACGTTGCAGCCAGGACAGATGTACAAGTTCGACTGGTTAATTCGTAAAATGAGACCTGAAGTGTGGCAGAACAATGGCATTTATATCAAGGATGTTGAGGTCGTTGAGATTGTGGATACACGCAAGCCGCCTGCTCCTTTGGATATTGATCTGGATGGGGAGGGAAGTGATAGTGATTGGTATGTAAAGTCTTCAAAAAGCATTGCACAAGCCCATTTTCAAGCTCAGTTCATTACAGATGAAGATCGAAGTAAAACGATGAAAATGGATTTGGATAATGAATGTGACGGTACAGTTTCTTTTGCTTACTTCATGGGAGTAGATAAAGAATCATATCCAACTATAGATTATGAATTGTTTTTTGATGACATTTTTGAATCCAGAACTCAGCATGGAGAAAGCAGGCATGGTAGCCATGCTCAATCTTTACACGGTGTAGAGTGGAATATCAATGAGGAATATTCAGAAACAACAGCTAATCAAGCCAAGATTGAATACGAAATTATAGCAGGTCCTGAGACGACTGTAGATTTAAGAGGTGTAGTTGAAGTTATATGTCCAACGTACGAGATTGATTATTGGGAACCATCGCTTCATGGTCAAGGGATTGGGAGTTATCAGTGGCAGATGTCGGGCAGTCCGCCATGGGTAAGATCAGGGAATGTATTAAGACTGGATGAACCTATAGAAGGGGATATGATTGCTCAAACCGAAGTGAACTTGCAAGATGAGGGTTGGTTTTTGTTTAGTTATTCTCATCAATTACGAGCTACGGAATCGTTCGAGGTGACTGTAAATGGCATGCTTGAATACTATTCAACGATGCATAGCCAGGGGGAGCAGATACGAATTCCGCTAGAGGAAGGTTTAAATATTATCCAATTCTATATTCGAGATTATTACACTGAGCAGCCTTTCATCGATAACATAGAAAAATTATTCACGTACGGGAACAATACTGGGAATACATATCGAACTGTAACTGATCTAGGCTCGTATGTTGATGTGACTCGTGGATGGGATGTAACAGATGCAGGAGCTAGAACAGAAAAATCTGGTGATACAATTAGATATAATGCAGAGTTAAATCCTGGAGCTAAGTTTAGCATTCAAGAGCATATGCGTATCTATCCAGCGATGGACTCGTCATACGATCCAGACAAAGGGGTAACAAGAGATTTTAACGTTTTTGAAGAATTGTTTAATGAGGAAGGCAAGTATCATGAAGCATTAAGATTCTCTGGAAACTGGGTGTGGAAAAAAATTGTAAACGGTGATGGGGTTATGTGGGCACAGGGGCATGATCAGGATTTTATATGTGATTTTGAAGCTCATTTAGATAATTCTGGTTACATCTGTTGGCAATACGGAGGGCAATTTGATCCGGGAGAAAAATTGGAACTACAAATTGATGGTGTCTCTGTATGGACAGGCAGTCAGTCGAATGACAGAGAAGGGACCAATTGTATGTATCCTCTACCTTCGGGGAATCATCAATTCCGATGGAGATACCGTGACGGTAAAAAATATACACCAGGTAACGGAGATGGGGGGGTGGAAGATTCCACTGGACCAGGTACGGGAACTGATCAGCAAGGCGATACAACGAAAGATCCATATGGAGTGAAGTGTTATACAGGAGATTCAAAAACGAATAACATCCAGTACGCGCAAAAATCATATGGAGGGCATTCGCCACGTGCTGCTAAGTTTGATGCAACCAATAGAGGTGAAGTTTACTCATCCTCTGGTCAAGCGTACGCATTGGGTGTTACTAAGCAAAATTCGACAATTGTTCGTACGTTTACTGCCCCTAAGATTGGAAGTTTCAATTACTCTGAATTGTTGACAGTCTATCCAGTAACAAAGAGAAGAGTCTTTGTGAAAAGAGAACTAAATAATAAGAGTGCTCAATATGATCGTGCTGAAACTATTAACAAATCAAATGGTACAGTGGACTATTACTCATTGGATGTTTCTGGAAACAACCCTCAAAGTCCTGAATATAGTTTATTTGGCTCAGATACCAAGAAGATAACTTTTGAATTCTATTGTGTTGAATCATTTGATATTAAATTTAAATATTTGTGTTACCTGTTACAAGATTCAATTCAAGCCGGGCGACTTAGGGTTGCTTATTATCCTAAAGATAAAGCAAGTCAAGCGGTAACAATTCTTGATTGTAACGATAATTTTGGAGATCAAAAAGGATATAATAGCAAAAGTATTGATGAAACAAAATGGAAAAAAGCAGAAAAGTTTTCTATTCCAATTACAGTTGAGAAACCTGGAAAATATACATTAATTATAGGTCTTACTGATACTTATAATGGGCGTGAAAGAGGAAAAGAAGGTAATTACTATTATGCAGCCATCAAAGATCTTGTGGTTCGCACGGATGATCCTGATGGTGTGAATCAAAATAAACTGCTAAATCCAGTCTTGGTGGATCGATCAACTTATGTGAATGTGCAGTGGTTTGATTTAACAGACGAAAAAAACAAATTTAATCCTATTAAAGTATCCGTTGAAAATGGTCAAAAAGTTAGCGATTTCATTAACAGCCCTCCCTCATTAATACCCGGGCACAAATATAAAGTGGTTTACACACTTATTAAAGATAAAACCTCAACCAACGCGACAGGTCTTGATGCAGGTGGATTTACATTAAGTGAAGGTAGTTTTTCCGAGAGATGGCCTAACTACTGTATTGATGCAAGTGGAAACATGTTCCCTGAAGGCAATTCCCCTCACCCAGGCAAGGATCCATCGAATCCACCAGACACTACAACACCAGATGGTGGGAGTCATGCTTGGCTAGATGTTATTCGTCTATATAAAAATAACAGCAGAGCGTGTTCTGGGACGAAAATCGTTATTGAAACCTTCGAAGAAGGGAAATTTCTTCATTCCCGAGATCTGACGAATCAAGATGACACATTGGTTACAATTGAAGTTGAAAATACCTCAGATGAGAAGCGGAAGTATGAAGTTCAAGTTCGTTTTGTACAAGATTGTCCTGGAGATGGCGCCATGATCTGGGGAGGTAAACTTAATATTGATGACATTATTAAAGTTGATCCATCCTGGGCTGAGGTGACTCACTTTGAAGTTTGGAATAACAAACCGATCTGGATGGGCGGCTGCGATAACAGTAATATGCGCGTGAAAATTACCCGTGAGGACGGAAAAGTGTTATGGGATGAAAAGTATTACGGAGATGGTTTCCGTGGCTTCGAACTGAATGATCTGGCTCCCAAGCCTTATAGCAAGTATAAGGTGGAGATTACAACAGATCAGAAGGGGCAGATCAGCGACTGGACAGGAAAACGATATCTGACCACCTTCCGGGTGCATGACTTCAAAGCCTACGAACGATGGGTGTGGGTACCAGAGCCGTTTGATTGTCAGCTGGATTTTTTCATTGACGATGAGCTGATCAAAACATTCACTCAAGAGGGTGGATACTATACCTTTTCACATCCAGTGCCCAAGGGCAAACATGAATTCAAATGGGTGTTCACCTCGCTTCAGGAAGTGGGTACGCGTAGTTACGAATACGCTAATCTGGACTGGATGGAACTGACCAACTGGATCTGTGATGACGTCTATGTCATTCCTTACTGCGAAGGCGGTGGAGGAGACAAGTGTGTTGAAGCGCTTATTAAATGCCTGCTGGAAGTATGGAAAGCACGGCCTAAGATGTGTGTAATCGGTAAACGCATCTGGTTATTCACGTAAAGAAAGGAGGAGCAGTATGGGTGTTGCAAGATTAAAAGAGTCAGGCAGGATATATGAGGATGCGTTCGCAACCGCCAGCCTGGATTCCAAATGGGAAGTACTCCCTAACGATACTACTCGCTATGAAGCGGGTAGTGGCAGCCTGGTGCTCAATCATGGTCCAGATCCACTGTATATGTTCTATAAGCCTCTGACAGATATGAAGCAATTCGTCATGGATGTGAAAAACAATTATCATCCCGATACGGAGGGATGTTATGGTGGGATTATTGTTTTGGTAGACGAACATAATTACATGGAGATTGAAGAGTTTCTGGATATGTCTTTGCCTACGCCTTTGTTAAAGACCTACCCGTGGATACGTTTGATTCGAGATTACAACTATTACACGGCGTATTGGTCGGATGATGGTATGATGTGGAACATCATTGGTTCTGTAGAACTTGTGGGAGCTCCTAAAATAGGTCTCTATCTGAAGGGTGAAGGAGATCATCCCATGCATGTTCAGTATATTCGAATTAACAAAGGAACATCTATTGCCGTAGACAATCTGACCAAAGGAACTGTGGTTGATCTAATCGATCAGAATGGTGTTGTGCTTGAATCCAGGGTATGCCGATCTAAAGAGACGGTTGTACATTTTAACATGGATCCTTATGCATATCCGTTTGAAGGCAATTTTGGGATTAGGCTTCCAGATGGAAATCGGTTTCAGGCCATAGATTCTATAAAGCTATACCGAGGAGACCTCATGTATTTTGAGGTTACACCAGATCTGTATTACAAAGAGTCAAATCCTGAAACAGGAGAAGATTTCGATATGCTTCTCTATCCCAATACGGATCGGTTTCTAGGCTATTTAACGGCAGGTGGTTCCGCTACACAAGAAGTTCGAATGTTTGCTAAAAACCCCATGATATCAGGAGACTTTAAAAATGTAACCTTTGCGCTCACAAGCGGTACGGATAAAGTGCAGATTGCGCCTGATGTTGATGGCATTCCTGGGTCCTTTAGCTACTCGGTCACCGCATTTACCATTTTGCCAGGAGCGTCCTATCGATTTTGGCTGCGAATGGAAAGGGAAGAGTCTCAAGACAGGTATGCTTCTCAGGTCAAATTTTCGTTACAGATGTATTCGACATACATATGACTTAATCGAATTGGACTAATTACGTATAGAGCAAGTAAGGCATGAATGGAGGTGGTCAAATGTCAGTAAGAATTAACCAGTCTCATCGATCATCCGCCAAGAGTCATAAGGAATTGAGTGATATTGGGGTCCGTACGCATGATGAGATTGATTCCTGTCTTGCAGAGTTGGAAGAAGCCAGAGGGTCTGCACTCAGTCTAGGTGACCGAATCACTCGCGTAGAAGAGTCTGCAAGCGATAGTCGAGATGCTGTTAAAGATCATGAGCAGAGACTAGGCGATGTTGAGACTAAGGTTATCTCAAACAGCTCACGACTGGATGATGTTCAGCAGGATATTCTGACGGCAAGAGCAGATGTCAATACTCTTTCTAAGGGCCAGGATGACCATGAGAAGAGGTTGAGCCTCGCTGAGACGGAAATAAAAGAAGCACGTGGAGCAGAGGCATCCATAGATCATCGATTTGACACGTTGGAGAAAGCGATTGAAGTTGTAGCGAAGCAACCCATTCAGGATCTCAGTGTTACCAATCCCACGTATCTAGATACAAATAACAGTGTTCAAGTTACGATTAATGCAGGACGAGCCAGTATCAATAAGGTTATTGTAGATCAGTTTACTCAGACATTCAGCATCCCGGACATTGTGGCAAACACAACATATTATATTTTCCTTCATGAAAATGGGGAGTACTCTTATAGTTCAGATCAAAAAGAGCCCAAGGATGCCATGATCATTGGTGGACTCGATGTCGGAGTTTCTCCAACAACTTCACTTACAGCTTTGGATTTCAGGTATTTCTTAACAAAGGGTTCTATTGAAAATGACATGTCTGTATTGGGAGTTCGTGTAGATGATCTGGAAAAAAACGTTGGTGAGCAGACCGCAACAATTGCTTCACATCATACGGCGATCGAAGCGATGGAAGCCCAATTAGAAGCAACTGCTGAAGAAGTTGTGGTTTCAAGAGAAGATAAAAACGGAGTCGTCTATGATGCTCTCAAGGACAGACTCGACAACATGCAGAGTCGTCTTGAACTCGCTGAGAGTCGAGGCACCATGGAGCATCAATCCGTATTTCATTTCACTTCTGCTCCTAACAGCAGGTTGTCGACGACAAGGGATTTTCAAGTGCCCAGATATGTGATTGGTTCGAATTCCGCAGAGGTATTTCTGGACGGAATACGCATGGATGCAGGAGACGATTACATTGAATATAATGATACGCTTATACGGTTTACTTTTGATGTGCCCAGGGAAGCGCGGGTAACGGTCATTGGTCGTGGGTCTATTATTAACACCACTTCGGTAACCGAATATACCTATTATCCAGATGGAAAAGTACATACCGAGAAGATTGATGGAGGAATTAACCGCACTATTGAGCACTTTTATAGCCCGGATGGAAATCTGGAACGACAAGAGGTTACGGAGAGTAACGGACAGATTAAGTCTATTGAGTATCAGCGTGACATTACGGGTAAAGTACTGCGCGAAATCAACAACGGTGCAGATTATTATGTACTTCAAGGTGGTGCTACCTTCGATGACACGGACATCCGGAGGAGGCTTGTCTTTCTTGAAGGAAGTACACTTGAGCTCGATGTCGTGTATAACTACCTCTCTAATGGTGACATCGAGTCAGAAGAAGTGTTCTCCGTAGAATTGACACCGCAGCTATTGAAGAAAACATCGTTCACTTACAATACAGATGGTACCGTTAAGACCGAGACATTGATCTATGACGGCCAGGGCGTTCAAAAGGCGTTTGAATACGATGCTAGCGGTAACATCAAACAAGTAAAAATTAGAAAGGTTGTGATTTGACGTGACGAGGACCGTGCAGGATGTGAAATTTGCTCTACATACCATTATGGATAAATTAGTGGGCAATCACTCGGAGCCATACAGTACAGAGGAGATTGAAATTCTGATCTTTGCTTTTGAGAGCAATATTCTGTTTGATAATGTGGCTCATAAATTTCTGCCTTCACTGAAAGGGCTACCTGAAATTCATGAGGCTGCTGCTAGTGGTTTGGAGACAGAGCATGGAGTTGGGGACAAAGAACAGTCTTATCAAGAGAATCTCATAAATGAGAGAAGCGACATGGTGAAAACAGTCTTGTTTACTGTTATTAAGGAACATATTTTTCGTGATATGAGTTTAAGATTCGGGACTTAAGGAGGTATTAGAGTGGCTGAGAACATTCTACTAAGCGCGCTACGAAGATACGAGTTTTATTCTTACTCGTCCACATTTATTTCAGAACTCTATAAAATTGTAAGTCAAGAGTTATATGGAGATACCAACTGGGAATGGGATTACAATACAACGAATGAATACTCGATTCCAAGAAGCTGGAATAGTACCAGTAGATTTACAGGAAACCAAGGAACGATAACGGCAAAAAATAAGAATGATCCAAGTTTATTTTTTACAATAAGTATGAACATCTCAAGATTTTATACTAATTATTATACTAATGACTACACACGGAGTTATTTACTTAGAACTGGATATAGAAACAATGGCTCAGTAGTGAAACCTGATCTTTATACTGAAGTAGGCGCTGTGTCAGAAATACCACTAAATACCTGCATCAATGAGGCCTATTCGGACAGAAGCACTGCCCCAAATGTATACTGGAAATGGAGCTTATTCAGCTCACAGCATTATATTTTCATGTTAGGTGAACCACAGAATGCTACTGACGTAGCGTATCCAGTAAGATTGTATCTCGGAAAATTGAAACCTTTCGAAAATGAGGACCCTTTAGTAGCTAACGATTTTGTAGGCGTTTTCGGACATTATCCTCTAGGGTTGAACATGTCGGACGACGAATTAAAGTTTAGTACAGGGCGAGGCTATGTGAGAACATCAAGAAACGGCACAGCCAATGCTTTATATCACTTTTCAACAAGTTCTCAAGTCTCTTCTCCGGGTTTGGGTGGGAGGTACTTTGTTTCGCCCTTCTATGTATGGCATGAATCAGAAGGTGTTCGTGGAGAGTTTTATGGTATTAGAACAGCTGTTTTGAGGGATGCAGGTATGTATCCCGATGGTTCTATTCTAGATCTTGGAGACGAACGCTATTATGTTTTTCATGTTATGAACCAGCAGCATCCCGCAACACATCAAGGTTTTTATGCAAGCAATGGAGCTTACTACAATGGCCAACCCTATTTCTTTGACTCCCCCTTACTCCTCGGCGGCGGGCAGCGGGTGCTGCTTTTCGAAATTGAGAAGGAGGTGTAGGGCATGACCATGATTCGCAGACACGAGTTTACCAGTACGCTAAGCTTATTTACTTCAACACTTGTTAACACATTGAAAGATGCACTTGATCCTTACTGGGATACCCTACATACGGCCGAAACGACTTACGCCAACTGGGGTAATGCGCTGCTTACCAATAAAAAAAATATATCCATGCGTTTTACCATGTGTGTATGGGCGCACGCCAGAGGAGTCAACATTCGCTGGGGACTGAAGAACCTGGGAAACAATGTGGCATCACCAGATCTATTCGTAAATCCGCCCGTGGACACGGATAAATTCATGACGGAAACGCCATTTTTGTGTCATAACGTGCAGTACAATGTGAACTATAAGTGGTCTGTAATTACGAATGAGGACATCCTGTTTATCCATGGAGAAAGTCTGAATTACCCGGAACGAGCGTACCCAGTACGAATATTCCTAGGCAAATGCCAGCCACTAGAGCAAGAAGACCCGGCGATTGCCAATAAATTTTATGGCGTTTTCCCACATATGCCTTTATCCGCTTCGGATAACAACATAACAGATCAATACGATACACCGAGGGGTGTGGTTATGACTTCACGGAATGGAACGGAGTATGCACTTTATAATTTTGGAACAGAGTCGATTCCTTCCCCAGGTGTGGGTTCCAGATATTATGTTACACCTTTCATGGTCTATCATCCATCTGAAGGGGCTAGGGGTGAATTCAAGGGTATGCGCTCCATTGTATTTAAAAACAGTGCACAGCACCCGGACGGATCGATCCTCGATCTTGGCAATGATGGCAAGTACTACGTCTTTCATGTCGTAGATCAGGATTACCCGAATACAGACTATGGACGTTATTACTACAATTCGAACCAAGTTCCAGTGTATTCAAGACCAAAGTTCTTCCATGGTGCCCGACTGCTTGGTGGGGGGCAGAGAGCTTTACTTTTCCAAATATAGGAGGTGTCGATGAGGGATGGCTAATTTCACAGGCAAAGTGAAGATGAATGAATTATTCGCGAATATTGTTCAGGGATTTAAAACGATTGCGGGATCTCCATGGTCCATTTTTTACGAGACAGCGAGTGTGATCGTGTTGAAATCGGTGGGCACAACGGGTTCAGATAAACTGTTCTTCAGACTTGAGGTTGGGAACACGAAGGGAACAACGGGAAACACATTGACTGTGAGTGTGGCTGAAGATGTGATGGCAACAGATGGCAGTATTCCCTTAGGCAGAGCCGAAGTGAAGAAGGACTTCCTATGTCATACGAGTGCCGTTGATACGAATCTATTAATTGATTACCAAGTTTCAGTTCAACCCAACCGAATTATTATTTATTTGCAGGGGGATGTGAACTCGGTTACCGGTATATCCAATCTGGGTTACTTTGGAATTCTGAACAGGTATGCCACAGAGACAGATTCCTCGAGTTTGAGTGTAGGCCTCAGCTACAACGGAGATAACGGGATCCGGACGTTGCGTGATAAAGATAAACAGATGGTGAATAACATATATGATGCTTACTCTGCCATGCTTCCTGTTAATCCAGGATGGGGGTCCCTTTATCATCTTGCTCCGGTTATTATGTGTAATGGTGTGGAAGGACCGAGAGGCGAACTTATTGATATCTATGCGGTACCTTCTGCCGGAGTTTCTCATGGAGATGAGATCAAAGTGGGCACCAAAACATATAAGGTATACTCTCTATCGATTGGTGGACAAAGCTTCTTATCAGGAGCTACGGTTGCTGTCCTGATGAATTAAGGTGGTGAATGGACATGGCAATACATCAAGGGAAAGTTGTAGGGACCGCCGAGAGCGGTTCTATTTTTACCCAGAGTAAGGCAGTGGTCCTCCATGGCATTGGATACGATCTGGATGCTGTTCCGTTAAACATTGAGGGTAAGGAAATGGTCTATTCATTAGGAACGTTATCAACTACGGCAGAATTAATTGACATCTATCGCTGGGGTACATGGAGGGTACTGGACAACCATAACGATCTTTTGATTGGATACGTTACAGATAAGTATATTTATGGGCCACGAACCAGCGTGGGAGTTCCTAATGAAAAAAATATGATACTGAAGCATAAATTTTTGACCCAATCCAGTGGAGTAGGTTTAATTCGAGAAACCATAAGAGGACTAAGAGCAAAACAAAATTTTGCGGGGCTCGATTGGTGTATTAAGGTCAAGATTCCTACCCAGCAGGCGGGGTTAATTGGGAAAACGTGGGGGGATTGGTCTTACAGCGGAAGTGGCAACACTTCTGGCAATCATCTTCGTCCACGACGGTATCCGGGTACACATATTCCTAGAAGGAGGGAAGACTCTTGAACAGGACATGGAAACTGATGGAGGAGATGAGAAAAGTGCTATTGCCGGTATCGTTTGCCCAAAGAGTAGAGTATGTTGGCGGTGGGGCGAAGGCCATGATTGATATTCCCATGGAACATCCTCGATTCATGATCAAAACGATCAGAGTCATCCCGTCCAGAGAGACGAATGTGGAAGTCCATGTGTTGAACAGTGCCGGTCCACATCCAGAAGTTCTCTATTTCAACAATGCCCAATACTCAACGGGGAATTTTATGGAAGGGATCTATGATATGATCGATTTGCCATATGAGGACGTAGATGGGACTTCAACACTTCACTTGTCGTTAAAAAATCTGGGTACAGATGTGGCCAACTTCGATATTGAGGTCGTTGGCTTGACTACGAGGTAGGAGGGGACCACCACATGGATATTGTTTCATTCAGCAAAGCTGCCAAAGTAGAACGTGAAGTTAAACAAGCCAGGGATTCTTATGCCTCACTTGACGGCAGATTGGACGCGGTGTCAGTAGGAAACGTGGTCTCGGTCAGACTCAAAACAGAACTGCCCACCGTAGGTGAAGCAGGAAGATTATATCTGGTACGCCAAGACTCAAGCAATCAGAATGAATCAACGACCTATACATACAGCAGCGGGGAATATGTAAAGGTGGGTGGTGATCGAGTTTCAAACCATCCGGAGAATGGAACCATTAATCTTAATGGTACCAGAACGGTGATCTACAACCATCCTGATACACACAGTGCTGATATGCTAACAGATGGAGCTCATAATGTTATCATGACACTGGATGAACGTGAGAAATTGTCCAACATTGAGCGCGAGGCCAATCATTACACACATCCTGATACACATAGTGCCGATATGATTAGTGATGGAGAGATCCATGTGAGCATGACTTGGGGGGAACGAAAACGCCTGAGTGTCATGGATCCGTGGGAATCGATCAGTGACTTGGTGGATTATACCGATGTGGTTACATATTTTGCTTTTGACATGCAGGGAAGAGTTATTAGACAAGTCGTTACGGACAACTACACCGAGCAGCTGGTTAGAGAACCTGTGCTGACCATGCCGACTTCTTCAGAAGGTTACGCAAAGGGTGATTCCTTCTTGGTCATTTCCATTGGTGAGATTTATCGATATGACGGTCTGGACTTCGTGCAACTCCCACCTTTGGTTGATGTCATTTATCATTATGATAATGAGGGAAGATTGGTGGCGAAGTCCATCGCCAGAATGGGAACAACACCTATTCAAACCAACTTTCAATATATATATGACTCATTCGGCAATCGCATAGCGGTTAAGAAATATTAATACGGAAGGACAGCATATGCTGTCCTTTTTTCTTTTAACAATGAAGTTATTAGTGTATATCCATCACCATATGAAGACTAGCATTAACACTTGGCTGATCAAGTCGTATAGAGAAAGTAGTATGAGAACGTAATTATTTCGGGAGGTAGTGTACGATGAATATTGAACTGACTGCTCATTTCTATTTCAAGGGAAGTGGGAAGAAAAAAACGGTGAACTGGATAGAAGATAATCCTAGATTACAACAGAAAGAGAAAGATTCGGATAAGGTCGTACGTGAAATCCCGTTAACAGCGGATGAGGTTAAGCAAGAATATCGACGACTTTTCACTAAACACAAGAACGAGGGGAAATCGATCACGCTGGAAGATACAGACGATGTGGTTCATATCATTGATCTTACGGATGTACGAAACATTGAATTGACTTCTAAGGAGGGGAATACAGATGCTGTACAGACTGACCTTCGCACTGAATGATGAGGAAATTGTGACTACCGAGATGACTTCGGATAAGGAGGATCTGGTTGGAGCAACCGAAGAAGCATTCGATTTGATCGAAAGAGACTATGGAGCCACTGTCGCTTTGAACCTGGTCGCGTTTAGCCTGCTCAAAATAGAGCTTACCAATGAAATGATAAATTAAGCGTTTACGCTAACTAATGTTAGCTTTTCAGCATCAACTGCTAATTTATTTGAATAATTATAAAATATAGTTAATAAAGTGATATACCCCAAGCCTAGTTCTGGGGTCTATTCCTTTTTCATGAAAAGATGAACGTGACTTGATTTAATGCATCCATTGAAACTTGTCTTGTACAAGTAGTTTTGATTAAACTAGGTTGAATTCATATGTTCAGCAGCAGAAGGGTCAGGATGATTGGCAAGGAGGGATGGGACATTGAGATAAAAGACTTGGAAAGAGAGCTCGCAAAGTTGGCATCCAGAATAAGAAAAGATTTTACTGAACGCGGGCCGGTAGATACCAGAGTCTCTATCATGAATCATTTTATCATCTTAAAGTTTACAGCAAAATTCACCAAGCCTGAAGCATTCATGCTGGAACATATGCAATCACACTCAAGTCAAATTTTCGCCGAATACAAGATGAAGCTAGCACATATGATGAGAGAAAATTTCAACCCCGTTTTCTCCTATATCAACATGGGTCTGAAGATCGAAGACATCGAAACAACATTTTTTGGCCCTGATTTTGCAGAACAGATTACAGTCTTCAAGATGAACAAGGATGTTGAAGTGCTGCTGAAAAATGATGAGATAAACATGCCTTAAGTCCTATTAACTAAATTTTGAATACTATACAGGTTCTTAGGAACTAATTTTTGTTGTTGACAATATCCTACATATTTCCTTATACTACCCTTATGGCGATTGAATAGATTAATAATCTTGACGAAGCCTATAACCTTGTTAAAGAACTTGAAGGCCATATCTTCGGTAATTGGGACGAAATAGATGTCAGACCAAGACCGACACATTCCACCATTTTGGTATTTTCCAGTGGTGCGCTCTGTGTTGGTCTTTTTGTTTGTAAAAAATGCTGCTTTACCTTTCACCGTATACTTCGTATATAGTCAGTAAAAGGCATATAAGCGAACGAAATAAATAAATGTTGCGAACATTAGTTCGCATTTGTTATTCTGAATGTAATAGGATGGGAATGAGGAGGCGGATCAAAGGGGGATTTTTTGATCGTTTGTATGTAATTAGGCTTATTAGTTTCAATTGTTTGTAACAAGACTACATATGGTATGTGAGATTTAGGGAGCAATAGCGGGTGATGTATAGTAAAATCACGCTGGATAGTAACTAGATTGTGAAGAAAGTATACGACCGACGATAATTAAAAGTTAATGGGGGAAATGTATTATGTCTGCTACAACTGCTATGGGTTTTGATGATTTATTTGAGATTGGGGATATAGACATGTTCCTGAATAAAGCTCAGGAGAAGTGTCGTCACAAGCTTAGAGGGAAAACATTTGCAGGGATGGAGAAAGAAGATGTAACCCAGGAGATTATGATCAAATTGGTTAATTCTCTGGACAAGTATGATGCAGAAAAAGCGAAAATGTCGACGTTTGTTGATCATCTTATCGAAAATAAAATTAAGGACATGTACCGCAAGTGCATGTCTGAGAAAAATCTCAGTGTGGTTAACGCTGTACAGATCATGTGCACGGATCAGAGTGGTGGCGATGAATCGGAAAGTTCAGATATTGCATTAGCGCTTGGTCATGCTGGATTTGCATATGAGAATTTTGAGTTTGTAACAGATATTATGGAAAATATGAGGCTGAACGAACGTGAGAAGCAAATCTTTAAACTTCGGACTTCGGGGTATGAATTTGTAGAGATTGCAGGAATGCTAGGTGTATCCAAGGCACGTATATCCCAGTTATGGAAAGCGATTCGTGAGAAGTACGAAGCATTGTAGTCATAAGTGGCAATTAATAGCCTAAGTTAGATGAAGATAGATTCAGTAACCTACATAGAACAGAGAGAGCACCCTTAACTGGGTGCTCTTTTAAGTCGTATAGAGTGACTAGTACAGAAAGAAAGGCGGAACAAGATGCTTAGTGTGGTGGTTTTAGGATTTACGATGGAACGTCTGAAGGGGTATTCGGATATCGCTTGGGCAAGTCATGATTCGTCGACAGCTGCTGATTTAAGCAACAGGGAGTATGCCTTGATTATTGAGAAAGTAGTCGTACAGGCTGATGCCGTCTTGGTTAATCTGGCATTGGATCATTTGAGCTCTACTGATATTGTGATCATGCATCATGCTTATATACATAAAAAACCAATCTTGGGTGTGGGTTTCAAACCATTGGAGCCTGTTATCGAAGATTTTGTATCCAAACGAGTGACTGATCTGGATACAGCTGTACTCCATATGCGGACGAAGTATTTGGTCCTAAGCAGCGGAACCAATACTTCATCTGCGCCTCCAATTTAACTGCTGCTCCTATAACACGTATAGAGAATGTAAGGGCAAGAATATTCGCGAGACTTTAACTAATGGAGGAATAATTCAATGACACATGTGATCAAAGCAAAAGAAGATAAATTAACGGAAGAAATCGTAGCCAGCATGATTGGAAAGTATATCCACGCACCAATCAATATGCATGAGGTCCAGACGCCAACCGGTGCAACAACCCAGGCTAACGTATGGTTTGCTGGCAGTGTAGCGGGTTACGAAAAAGCCGTTATTGGATTCAATTACGAAGAGGGTACCTTTCATGAAGAACCACAAACATTTTATAACGTTCATTTAACGGATGGTATGGGGTACATTCTGACAAGTGCTTACGAATTGGAAATTCATGAACTGACCGAAGAGGAGTTTAATCAACTCATTGAAGAGAAAAAGGAAGAAGAACAAGACTCAAATGGTGAAGAGCAATGAAGGTGTTGAACTACGCCTCGGATTTAGCTGTAAAATCGTTTGTGTCCACTAGCGCTGCAGGTGTGGAAGAACTGATCAACGCATGGATGTTATCCAAACCACACACATTTGTTACCGGACTGGAGTTTACCTCCACCGTTGATCCACTCAGCAGTATGTTGGAATTTGCAGCAATCATTGTATACCAACCAAGTGAACAAGACCAATCCTAACTTATGCATGAGATTATCCCTTCTATAATATAGAGGCTTTCAGTAAGGAGGTGGACGAATCTGTTGTTCACTTTAGAAAGAGTAATAGGTGTTGTTATTGCTGTTGTGGTATTGGCTTCGCAATACGGGAGTCTATCGACATCAGAAAATTTCAAACGGGCTTACGAAGAAATAGTTGGCTCTCAGAGATTAAAGGAAGTAACACAAGAAGAGCAGATAAAGCAAGTAAAGCCAATGAAGCAAGAGGAACAAGAAAAACAACAGAAACAAGTTAAATCGGTTGCTCCTGCGCACATACGAATGACGGATATGCTTGAGCAGTATATAGAACTCCACCAGGAGAAAACAGTGAGCCGCGCAAAGCTGCTGAAGTATGTGAGGTGGGTAATTCAATATTCGAAGGATACGGATATCGATTCCGTCTGGATTCTGGCAATGATGTGGCAAGAGAGCCGGATGTTAGAGGAAAGTGTATCATCCCATGGAGCGATTGGTTTACTTCAGATTCTGCCTAGCACAGCGAAATCGTTTGGAGTGAGCCAACAGGAGCTTCATCAGCCTGAAACGAATATCAGGACAAGTATTACCTACTTGGAATATCTTATGGATAAGTACGATGGGAATCTTCGTACAGCAACCATTGCCTACAATCAGGGAGAAGGCAACGTAGCTAAGGGAAAGGATCGCCCCTGGTATTACAATCAAGTGAAGGAACACCATAACAAAATGCTTGAAATAATCAAAAAAGGTCTATGAACATCAGTTAACAATAGAATTTGAATATTACAATACCGTTTATCAATTTTACATAGGGAGATCCACATGGGAAAATTTCCAGAACATATTAGTATGAATTTACAGGTAGATAAGAAGCATTACACAATGGATGACGTAGAAAATATTGAACGTTGTAAGCTTGATGAACATTTCCTTGGGGATTGTATTCTGGTCAATGAGAACCTGATTTGGCATTCCGTTCATAAGTATATAGGAAAGCCGGAAATGATTATTAAGAATCATTGTGTAGAGAAGGATGATATTCTGCAACTGGGCCGTCTTGGATTTATCAAAGCGATTAGGGCATTTGATACCGGACGTGGCGTAAAATTTAGTTCGTTTGCTGTCACTGCGATTGTCAGAGAAATTCGGTGTTTTCTAAGAGATAGTGCAAGCATTATTCGTCCAACTCGCACAGCTACGGAATTAATTAACCGAATTAATCGACTTGAACACGATATGGGCTACCTGCCACCAGCACATGAAATCGCACTGCTGTTGGATGAGGAGGAAGATAAGATCAACAAGGCACTTCAGGTGGGTAAAGGTGTGAAGTACCTTGATGAGCCTGTAGGTGCTGATGATCAACAAACTCAATCCGTGACGTTGATGGATACTATCTATAGTGGGGAGAACATTGAAGAAGGTATTCTGGATAAGTTATATGTTGATGCGGTCATTGATTCGGTCAAGCGCAAGCTTAGTGAGAAAGAAGTTACGGTTCTGAAGCATCGTGTAGACGGATTTAATCAAACTCAGACCGCAGATATGGAAGATATTAGCCAGATGAGAGTCTCCAGAATTATGCGAAAAGTGGCAAAAATGCTGAATAAACCGGATCAGGCGTGATCGTCATCACAGCCATTGCTATTTTATATAACGTATCATACATAACTTCCCTCCCGCATCCAAGCGTGAGGGATTTTTGCTGTTTTTGCCCTATGGGACATACTCCAAGTTGTCCGAACATAAGATAGTACAAGATTCCAAGTGACCCGGAGGAATGAATTGATGCGAAAAATAACGAAAGTTCTTGCATGCATGCTTATCCCTGTCTTCTTGCTGTCTTCCTTAGGGGTTACTCAAGCCCAGGCAACAATTCAAGGTCCGTCCACACATGCGCAAAGCGCTGCTCTAATCGATGTCACATCAGGCCGGATCTTATACAGCAAGGATGGGGATAAGGAACTGCGAATTGCCAGCTTGACCAAAATCATGACAGCGATTGTAGCGATCGAACACAGCAAGCTGGATGAGAAAGTGAAAGTGTCTCCCACGGCTTTTGCCAAAGAAGGATCGTCTCTCTATCTGAAGTTAGGTGAAGAGATGACACTCGAGAACATGTTGTACGGGCTAATGCTCCGTTCAGGCAATGACGCGGCTTCTGCGATCGCAGAGCATGTGGGGGGTTCGGAAGAAGGATTTGTGCTATTAATGAACAAAAAGGCAGAGCAAATCGGTCTGACGCACTCCCACTTTATGAACCCTCATGGACTGGATGCAGAAGGTCATTATTCTACAGCCAATGACTTGGCCAGATTAACTGCCTACGCGTTGCACAATCCGGTATTCAAACGCATCGTGGCCACGGAGGACAAATCCGCACCGAACCCCAATGAAAGCTGGGAATACTCCTGGCACAACAAAAATAAAATGCTACGGATGTATGAAGGTGCAGATGGTGTGAAAACCGGCTATACAAAGAAAGCTTTCAGATGTTTGGTCAGCTCGGCTACACGCAATGGACAGCAGCTCGCCGCGGTAACGCTGAACGATGGAAATGATTGGAATGATCATGCTCGGATGCTTGATTTTGGGTTTGAATACTTCCCATTGGTAGAGATTGCGAGGCAAGAACAGCCTGTGCAAAATACAGATGTCGTTACAGGCCGGGGATTTTGGTATCCACTTGCTGAGAGTGAGAAAAGTTCATTGACTAAAAAGTTGATTTTGCACGAAAATCGCGCCCAATCTGAAACGGAAGGGAATAAACAATCCACAGACCCTACATTTGGATTGGCAGGACGCATCGATATGCAACTTGACGGAAAACTTGTTGGCTCGATTCCGGTATATCGCAAAGGCAGTTTTATTCCTCCTGAACCAAAGACAGATGAGGCAACGATAGGGGGAATCGGAGACGTTTCTTCCTGGGCAGCAGCTTGGCGTGCCGTGTTAAGTCACCTGTTGTCTCCTTAGTAGAATCATCGTTGAAGGGAGGGTATAACCATTGATCAATTTAATTTGGCTACTAATGATCTTAATCGGATTTGCTTTTGCAGCCATCAACGGCAATATTGAGGTGGTCACGCAAGCCGCTTTTGATGGCGCGGCCACGGGAGTTACAGTCTGTTTTGGACTGATCAGTGTGCTTGTGTTCTGGATGGGCATGATGAAAATGGCTGAGGATGCCGGTCTCCTGTCTCGGATTGCTAAGCTGCTTGGTCCCATTGTGGGCTTCCTGTTCCCCGATGTGCCCAAAAATCATCCGGCGATGGGTTATATTCTCTCCAATATGAGTGCCAATCTGCTGGGGCTAGGAAATGCGGCGACACCAATGGGAATCAAAGCCATGCAACAGCTGCAGGAGCTTAATCCGGATAAACAAACAGCTTCTCCAGCCATGTGCACCTTACTGGCTCTGAATACGGCCAGCATTACCATTATTCCAACAACGCTAATTGCCATCCGATTAAACTATCATTCCGCCAATGCTACAGAGATCGTGGGAACAACATTAATGGCTACCATTATCGCTACACTTGCTGCTATAATCGCCGATCGCTGGTATCGGAATAGGGCTTTACATAAACCGCCACGTATACAGAAAAGTGGCAAACCCGGCATGAAAGGATGAGTAGCTTTGTTAACCTTCATCAACTGGATCTCTGTCTGGGCCATCCCGGTTATTATCGCGTTTGTTCCATTATATGCGTTTACCAAAAAGGTCCCGGTTTACGAATCCTTTGTTGATGGGGCCAAGGATGGATTCTCTACTGCAATCAGTATTATCCCGCATCTCGTAGGCATGATGGTCGCAATCAGCGTATTTCGTGCCTCGGGTGCACTGGATTTTGTAATTAGTCTATTGGCTCCATTGGTGTCCTGGATGGGTGTTCCAGGCGAAGTGTTACCACTCGGAATACTGCGTCCTTTGACTGGGACAGGCTCCCTGGCGTTTACAACCGATCTGATTAAAACCCATGGCCCCGACTCCATGATTGGACGTATGGCATCTACGATTCAGGGGAGTACAGATACTACATTATATGTGCTGACTGTCTATTTCGGGGCTGTAGGCATAAGGAATGGTCGGTATGCACTCAAAGTAGGGTTGTTTTCCGATGTCGTTGGTTTTATTGCTGCCCTCGCCATTTGTTTGCTCGTTTTTGGTTAAAAGATATCTCCTTTCCTTCCGATATATTAGTTATGCTAGAATAATAGCGGAGGAGAGTGAGACATGCAGAAGAGTTGGAAACGAATGCTCCGTGTTGGAATGTCAGGTGTGCTTGCCATTGCAATGCTCGCTGGTTCAACGGGGCTGGCGGCGGCTCAAGCCGTTCAGACGATACATTTTACAGGTTACTTCGACAAACAGCTGCGTGCACAAATGGCAGTCACAGCGGATTCTTTCCCCGTCGTGAATGTACGTTTGGTCAAGCAGAATGAACCCGATATGGTATATTATGATATTGGTACCTCGATACTGATCTCGAAGGATGAAGTGCTCACGAATTACCATGTGGTTCAGAGTTATGCTGAACTGTCTGATGGCGATGAAGGCACACTGACTGTTGCGAGTCCGGGTTCCTTAGGTAAACCTGTAAAGGCAAAGATTGTGAAGACTGATCCGGTAACAGACATGGCGCTGCTGAAGTTGGACAAGGAAATAGACGCCCAACCGGTCACATTTGCAAACGCAAGGGATAACCAGGTTGTCTATACGATTGGATTCCCCAAAAATCCTGCTGGTGATCTGGTCATCCTGGATGAAGATTTTCCTTCAACCTACAATACGATAGCCAAAAGCAGAGTGTTCAGTTCCCAAGCCTCGGATGTTCCGGGTAAAAAGGGAATCGGCAGTATTGTGAAATCCATGGCACAAGGTAATTCAGGTGGCCCTGTGCTGGACCAGAACAACCGGGTCATTGGTATGATGACATTTGTATACGGTGGACGCACCTATTATATTACTTCCAAAACATTGCAGTCTTTCATTAAGGACAGCGCTACGCCTGCCAAAAAACAGGTTGCAGTTGCCGGAAAAGTTTCCAATTAATTGGTTTGAGGTAAAGGCTTATCTTTACGCTATCTGTGTTGAACAGATCGTGCAAAGGTAGGCTTTTTTTTACGTGAATCTCAAAGGGGAAGTCAGCCTGAAATGGATATTCGTGTCGTCAGTTTACAAAATCCTTGGATTATCCTTGTGATTTCCTTGCGTGATGGGTATCATTAGTGTGAGGTGACATGACAAACATGGAAAGATTACAAAAAATTATCGCACAGGCAGGCATTGCATCCCGCCGTAAGAGCGAGGAACTAATCCTGTCCGGCAAAGTAGAAGTTAACGGGGAGGTCGTAACCGAACTGGGTACGAAAGCGAACCCCGAAGAGGATATGATTACGGTTAATGGAAAACCGATCCGCAGTGAGAAAAAAGTGTACTTGATGTTGAACAAGCCAAAAGGCGTAATCACAAGTGCATCTGACCCGGAAGGTCGGAAAATTGTATCCGACTACCTGAAAGGTGTCAAGGAACGTGTATACCCTGTGGGTCGTCTGGATTATGACACAGAGGGCTTATTGATTCTGACCAATGATGGTGAGTTTGCACATTTGTTGACGCATCCGAAGCATCACGTACCCAAAACTTATCACGCAACGGTCAAAGGTGTGCCGCATGGTTCGGCTCTGGAAAAATTAAAGACAGGCATTATGCTTGATGATGGCATGACTGCTCCTGCAGAGGTGGAGTACAAAGATGTGGATACAGCGGCCAATGAGTCGGTGATCTCCATTACGATCTATGAAGGGCGTAACCGTCAGGTTAGACGCATGTTCGAGGCGATCAACCATCCGGTAACCCGGTTGAAACGGATTTCGTTTGGTGGCATTTTGCTACAAAACCTGAAACGTGGTTTGACACGCAATCTGACCAAAGAGGAAGTTAACAACCTGATTACCCTCGCACAATCAGAACCAGCCAGAAAAATGAAAAAAAGGTAATGTGAGGACACATAATTTTCATAAAACCGCCGCAGTTTTGTGACGAAATTCGCTATAATTGTTCATAGGATGTTCACAGTTGTCCAGTTCAATAATATGCGAGTGTTAGAGTCACTTAAAAGGGGAGCAGCACATGGGGAAATCAAGAAGAACGGTGCAAATCGTCATTTTGACATTGATCCTGGTGTTGGGCGGATATGCGATTACGACATCGGTATCCGGCTCGAACGGCAAGCCAAAGGAAGGGGACAGGTCTCCTTCTTTTGAACTGCTGGGCCTGGATGGTCAAGTTCATACGTCTGACGAGTACAAAGGAAAAGCATTGGTGATCAATTTCTGGGGCACCTGGTGTGAACCTTGTGTTAAAGAAATGCCTGCACTTCAGGCACAAGCTGACAAATGGAAGGACAAGGGGGTACAATTTGTCGGAATTAATGTTGGAGAAGACCAGATGACCGTGGATAATTTTGTTCGGCAGGTTGGGGTTACATTTCCAATCATGTTAGACCGTGAGAAAAACTCGGTTCGTGATTTCGGGATCTCTCCGATGCCAACAACATTTTTTGTATCCGACACCGGCAAAATCTCTACCATTCATATCGGGCAACTTGATTTGGACACACTTGACGCTCAAATTTCGCAACTGGCGAAGCAGCCCTGACAGGAGGTCTATTCGTGTTCCAAAATACCAAATGTGAGTGCGGACACCAAAATCCGGTTGGCACTGTACTATGTGAAGCATGTGGGAAACCACTACTGGAGTCTGAAGCTAAATCGAATGAAGTGCTGGAAATGCGTTACGATGGCATGGCGCGCCGTTCACAGCGCAGTAATCCCAACATCATTGATCGCATCTGGAACTTTTTTTCATCCGTCAAAATTGCTGTCTATATGATTGTGTTAACGCTTGTAGGCTCTATGCTTGGCACGATCTATCCGCAAGAAAGTACATTTCTAAATATTGATCCTTCCGTGTATTACAAAGAAACATACGGTCAGTTGGGTCATATCTATTATCTGTTGGGTTTATCCCATACATACGAATCCTGGTGGTTTATCTTGCTGTTGGTGCTGATTGGTGCATCATTGGTGATATGCAGTCTGGATCGCGTCCTACCGCTCTACAAAGCACTGAATAAACAGAAAATACGTAAACACACGCAATTTCTAACAAGACAGCGTCTGGTGTACCAAGGTCCTATCGAAGAGGCACCAGAAGACTGGATTAAGAAAGCGGTTACGCCGCTGAAAAAGAAAGGCTACCGCGTGCATACTCAGGGTGATGCTTTACTCGCCGAGAAACAGCGATTCAGTCGATGGGGCCCATATGTCATTCATATTGGACTCATTATATTTCTGCTGGCGGTGCTTGCACGAGGGTTGCCTGGCCTGAATCTGGATGAGCATGTTGCTTTTCCGGAAGGTGAGATCAAGAAGATACCGAATACGTCGATGTATCTGAAAAACGAACAGTTTAATGTTGAATTTTACAGTGAGGAAGAAGTACCGGAGCAATTCCGTAACCTGAACAAGACCGTTCCAAAACTATTCGAAACAAAAGTTGTTTTGTATGAATGTACAGCAGATTGTTCGGATCTTTCAAAAAAACCTCAATTAGCTGAGGTGGCCAGACATGATGTTCGTGTGAATCATCCCTTAAATTATAACGGTCTGAAAGCATATCAGTTTGATTATGATCTAACACCCACCATTCGATCCGTAACGCCGGATCTGGTTAATACAAAGACTGGTGAAGTATATGGGGCGATTAAGATTGATATGGTCGATACCCAAAAAACATTTGAAGCGGGCCCTTATGAACTGACCGTGAAGGAAAAGTTCATGGACTTTGGATTGGATGAGAATGGACAGCCCAAATCAATATCGCCTTCACCTAATGCACCTGCTTTTCTCTTTCTTATTAAGGGACCGAATCTGCCGGAAGAGGGGATACAATATCTTTATTTTGCGAAGCAGATTGATAAACAACGGTTTCAGCAGGATGCAATTAACCAACAGCTAATTGGAACAGAGATTCCTTTACAGTTGGAAGTGGACAGCATGGACAAGGTTGATATTATTCAATCCGTAAGTTATCTCAATATACGCGTAGATAAAGCAATGCCTTTTGTGTGGGTAGGAGCCGGCATTGTCATGTTGGGTCTGGTCATGGGTTTTTATTGGCATCATCGCCGCATCTGGATTCGTTTTGATGATCAACAGCTTACCTTGGGTGGACATACCAACAAAAACTGGTTTGGCTTCAGGCGTGAAGTGGCGGCTGTTTTGAAACAAATGAATTTGGAAGTGGAAGAGAAGTCGTTGGATAACGGGGGGAACCAAGCATGAATTTATTGGATTTCAGCAGCGACGCATTTATCGTAGCTTTCTTTCTCTATTGTGCCGCATTCTTTTTATATGGTGTTGCGGTAATGGGCAAAAAATGGAGCAATCGTGATCCTCTGGCGCACATGAATCGCTGGGGTAAACGAGCTTTCATTGCCTCGACTGTCGCTTTGGCGGCACATCTTGTATTCTTTGCAACCCGATGGGCTGGGGCAGGGCATATTCCTGTTAGTAACATGTACGAGTTCATGTCTTTTCTGTCCATGATGATCATGGTTGCATTTATCGTTGTATACGCGATATATCGGAAGTCGTTACTGGGTTTGTTTGCCTTACCACTTACCATCATTATAATGGCTTATGCTGCTGTATTTCCTCAGGAGGTACAACCGTTGATCCCGGCACTTCAGTCCATCTGGCTGAAAATTCACGTGACGTTGGCCGCACTTGGTGAAGCATTCTTCGCCGTGGGTTTTGCCGCAGGGTTCATGTATTTGCTCCGTACTGTTGATTTTAGTGGTAAGGACAAGTCTTCAAGACGTCAACGAGGATGGGTTGAATTCACCCTGGTTACGATCGTTGTCGTTATTGGATTTATAGGAACGGTATTTGCCTTTCGTGCAGCTGGCTATGAAGCGGTTTTTGTGCAGAAAACGGTCAGCATTGACACGCAGGTACAGGAAAATAGTACAATAGAGAAAGTGAATTATCGCATGCCTCCAATTTTTGCGCCATATAATAGCGAAGTGGAGAGCATGACACCGTTTCTTGGCATGAAAAAACCTTTACTTGAGACGCCTTCCTGGATGAACGGCGTAAATGCCGGGCGTAAGCTGAATACGGTGATTTGGTCACTTATTGTAGGTCTGATCCTGTATGGAATTGTACGACTTCTTGTGCGCAGACCCCTTGGACAAGCGTTACAGCCAATGATGGATGGAATCGATGCCGATGATCTGGATGAGATAAGTTATCGTGCGATTGCCATCGGTTTTCCAATATTTACACTGGGAGCATTAATCTTTGCCATGATCTGGGCTCAGATTGCCTGGAGTCGTTTTTGGGGTTGGGACCCCAAAGAGGTGTGGGCGTTAATTACATGGCTATATTATAGTGTGTATCTGCATTTGCGTTTATCCAGAGGTTGGCAAGGTCAAAAGTCTGCATGGCTTGCGGTTCTTGGTTTCCTGGTTGTCATGTTTACGCTGGTTGGGGTGAATCTGATCATTGCCGGATTGCATTCGTACGCTGGAGCGGACTAGGACAGACTCGTCTTGCAAAGGTTGGATTTAGAAACGGGAAACACAAACGTACCTTTTTATTGAAGGGTATTCAAATATTGTTCGCCAGATCGAACATAATAGAAGTGATCAGGAGTTATTGCAAAGGGGCTGGAGAGGCATGGCTGAACATGAGAATCGAATACTGGTCGTGGATGACGAAGAGAGAATCCGCAGACTTTTGAAAATGTATCTCGAAAAAGAAGGTTATGAAATTGATGAAGCTGAGGATGGGGAAACTGCGCTGCGTAAAGCAACAGCAGGGGACTACGGACTGATTTTGCTTGATGTGATGTTACCGGGTATGGATGGAGTTGAAGTGTGTACCCGTCTTCGTCAGGTGAAATCAACGCCGGTTTTGATGCTCACTGCCAAAGGTGAAGAGATTAACCGGGTTCAAGGCTTCGAAGTTGGCGCTGATGACTACGTAGTAAAACCATTCAGTCCGCGTGAAGTGATTTATCGTGTCAAAGCGATTTTGCGTCGATCTTCCGCGACAGCTTATCTCTCGAAGGAGAGCAATTCGAGTAATAACATCGTGTTCCCACATTTGGTTATTGAGCATGATGCCCACCGGGTCACGGCTGGTGGTGAAGAGATTAGCCTTACACCAAAAGAATATGAATTGTTGCACTACCTGGCAACATCTCCCGACAAAGTGTTCTCCAGAGAAGAATTGCTCAAAGATGTATGGAACTACGAGTTCTTTGGCGATCTTCGTACCGTGGATACGCATGTGAAGCGTCTTCGCGAGAAACTTAACAAGGTATCGCCAGAGTCGGCGGCCATGATTACGACGGTGTGGGGTGTCGGTTATAAACTGGAAGTACCGAAGTAGTTTAAGTTTCTGGAGATCGCTGGTCGGGAAGTTATGGATCACTATTATCTGCCTTGTGGGTTGTGTACTTATAGCGCTGGGTCTTTTTTTGCTGCCCTACATTGATACGAACTTTGCAGAATCCGAGTCCAGAGATATTAAACGGTTGTTCACCTATATCTGTATTATCGGATTCAGTTTAACTACCTTTTTTGCATTGTTCCTATTCACCAAAATAACGCAGCCTATGCAGCAATTGATTCAGGCAGCCAATGCGATTCGCAAAGGCAACTACGGAACACGTCTCTCCCTGGTAACGAGTGATGAGATTGGTGAATTGGCCAATACTTTTAATCATATGGCTGCCCAACTGGAAGATAATATTCGAAACCTTAACCATGAGAAGGAACATTTGGCTAGTGTGCTTCGAAGCATGACCGATGCGGTGGTTACATTTGATGGTGAAGGCAAAGTTATTCTGACGAATCCGCCAGGAGAGAAGATCATGCAGACTTGGTATGATCTGGATTGGGCGAAAGTGGACGAAGGAAAAGATTCTGAACAGTTTGACAAGTCTTCACGTGATGTACCTGAGCCCCTTCTTCCATTGTTCAGAATGGTGATGGAGCAAGGTGGGGATCAGAACTCCAATGTTCATGTACAGCAAGGCGTTTGGTCTGTCCAGATGGCACCGTTGTATGCTGACAGTGTTGTCAGAGGCGCTGTGGCTGTCTTGAGAGATGTAACAGAAGAAGTGCGTTTGGAGAAAATGCGGCGTGATTTTGTGGCTAATGTATCTCATGAAATACGAACTCCGCTATCCATGATGCAAGGTTACAGTGAAGCCCTACTGGACGGTATGGCAACCTCACCGGAAGAGAGCGAAGAACTTATCCAGGTTATTCATGATGAGTCCCTGCGAATGGGCAGATTGGTCAAAGACTTACTTGATCTGGCTCGGATGGAAGCTGGACACACGGACATGGTGATGAAGGAAGTTGACCTTGGGGAACTACTTGAGCGTGTATACCGGAAGTTCTCAGTGCGGTCGAAAGAACAGGGAATTCAACTGCACTTCGAATGTGAACAGCCAACCATTGAACTTCAACAGGCAGATGAGGATCGACTTGAGCAAGTCTTTACGAATTTGCTGGATAATGCCTTCAGGCATACGCCGACTGGCAAAAATGTAATGATCTCGGCAGAGCGGGTCACTTATCTTCGTGCGCCATTCGTTAGAGTTTCAGTGAAGGATCAGGGTGTAGGGATCCCTTCATCCGACTTGCCATTTATTTTCGAACGATTCTACAAAGCAGACAAGGCTCGTGTTCGGGGAGAAAGTGTAGGTACAGGGCTTGGGTTAGCGATTGTGAAAAATATTGTTGATGCGCATCAAGGCATGATTACCGTCAACAGTGTGCTTGGCGAAGGAACAGAGTTTATTTTACAATTTCCCTTGGATTCATCGAAATAGCCTGATTTCATACAAAAAGTGCGGAAACACCCTCTTACGGAGGGTGTTTTTTGTTGAAGAGTACCGTTTAATCTTGTTCAACGTGGAACATGATTTTTTTTATTTTTGACTAAAAAGAGTGTCCAAGATAATTTTCCTTCCTATGTTACATAAGCTTGAAAAGCAAGCAAGATAGAGGAGGATTGAGTTAAGCATGTCCGATGATCGAAAAAGGGTCAATATTAAAGCTTTTCTGGAAGGCAGATCTTTTAGAGCGGGCTCTCCGTTTATTCCTATAACCACTAAAGAACTGGAGCAATTTGAATCCATACTGCGTTCTCTCGCTGTGACTATTCCAGCTGCACTCGGCCAGCCGACTTCAGCCAATATACTAGCATTACAGAATGGATTACGCCCGTTACTTACATTTGTAAATGAATCCGGATTTCGTGCCGGGGTAAAAGCAGAATTACAAGCAGTACTGGAATTAACGATTGCAGGCTCAGAGGTTATTCCTGTTCCTTTAATTAATCTCGCAGGTAACTTGCAACATTTACTAGATGATTTATTGAGTGTGACGTTACTTCTTGAAGTGCCACCTGTAGAAAAAGATAAATTCGTGGGGTTAATCCGTTCGATATCGTTATCCTTAAGTCGGGCGACGACAACTCTTGGAAACGGAGGAGCTACCGGACCAACTGGCCCACAGGGAGTTCCAGGAGTACCAGGTGTACCAGGTGTACCAGGTGTTCCGGGTGTTCCCGGGGTGAAAGGTGCTACTGGACCGGCAGGAGGAATTGGACCAATCGGCCCAGTAGGACCAGTTGGCCCACAGGGAGCACAGGGTCCGGCAGGAGCACCTGGTGTAGGTTTAAACAATATTACCGGATATGATCCAGCACTTGGACCGACATATGCTCAGGGTCAGGTAGTAAGCTATGAGGGGAATCTTTATGTTGCTAATGTAAACGGTCCTTTGGGTATACCCGGGAGTTCCCCGGATTACACTCTTTTGTTGGCGGGAGGAACGACCGGAGCTACAGGAGCAACCGGAGCTGGTTTAACGGGTGCATTAGCATTTGATCCAGCGCTTGCCCCGGGTTATCCAGCCGGTCAGATAATTACGTATAACGGGAGTACGTACATTACAAGTGTTGCCAGTCCTATAGGAACACCGGGAACTTCGTCGGATTATACATTAATTGCGGCTGCGGGGGACACCGGTGCAACTGGTGTAGGCCTAACTGGAATAACTTCTTTTGATCCGGCTCAATCCCCGACATATCCAACCGGTCAGGTTGTTACGTACAACGGGAGTACTTATATTACGAATGTTGCAAGTCCTGGAGGAGTACCAGGAAGCTCCCCGGATTACACGCTGCTTGCGGCTGCGGGAGACACGGGCGTAGGAACGACAGGAGCAACCGGGGCCACAGGCGTAGGTTTAAGTGGTATCGTGCCATTCGATCCGGCATTAGCACCAACCTATCCCGCTGAACAGATCATCACATTTGGGGGAAGTACTTATATTACCAATGTGGCATCACCAACAGGTACACCCGGCAGTTCACCAGATTATACACTGCTAGCAGGTTCTGGAGTTACAGGTTCGACTGGAGCTACGGGCATAGGGCTTGATGGTGCAGTTACGTTTGACCCTGCAGTAGCTCCAACGTATCCAACCGGTCAGGTTGTTACCTTTAATGGCAGTACGTATATAACAAATGTGGCTTCTCCTGCGGGTACTCCAGGGACTTCGCCAGACTATACATTGCTTGCAGGAGCAGGACCTACAGGAGCCACAGGTGCCTCAGGTGTAACGGGAGCAACCGGGGCAGGACTAACAGGCATTTTGCCATTCGATCCAGCCGTGGCTCCAACATATTCAGTTGGTCAGGTTGTAACGTTTAACGGGAGTACGTATATCGCGAATGTGGCATCACCAACGGGAACGCCGGGCACGTCGCCAGATTATACGTTGCTTGCAGGCGCAGGAGCGACGGGAGTTACCGGAGCCACCGGAGTTGGGGTAACGGGAAGTACCGGCGTTACAGGGACTTCAGGTGTAACGGGAGCGACAGGTGCAGGTTTGAGTGGTATCGTACCATTCGACCCAGCGGTAGCCCCAACGTATCCAGCGGGTCAAGTAGTAACGTTCAATGGCAGTACGTATATTGCCAATGTAGCTGCACCAACGGGAACGCCGGGCACGTCGCCAGATTATACGTTGCTTGCAGGCGCAGGAGCGACGGGAGTTACCGGAGCCACCGGAGTTGGGGTAACGGGAAGTACCGGCGTTACAGGGACTTCAGGTGTAACAGGAGCGACAGGCGTAGGTTTGAGTGGCCTCGTGCCATTTGATCCAGCCGTAGCCCCAACGTATCCAGCGGGTCAAGTAGTAACGTTCAATGGCAGTACGTATATTGCCAATGTAGCCTCACCAACGGGAACGCCGGGCACGTCGCCAGATTATACGTTGCTTGCAGGCGCAGGAGCGACGGGAGTTACCGGAGCCACCGGAGTTGGGGTAACGGGAAGTACCGGCGTTACAGGGACTTCAGGTGTAACAGGAGCGACAGGCGTAGGTTTGAGTGGCCTTGTGCCATTTGATCCAGCCGTAGCCCCAACGTATCCAGCGGGTCAAGTAGTAACGTTTAATGGCAGTACGTATATATCCAATCTTGCAACTCCAACGGGCACACCGGGTACATCACCAGATTACACATTAATTGCGGGTGCGGGAGCAACAGGTGTGACAGGTGCAACGGGAGCTGGAGTGACAGGGAATACCGGAGCAACGGGTGTTACGGGTGCAGGACTCACGGGAGTGGTGCCGTTCGATCCAGCAGTTGCGCCGACGTATCCAGTCGGTCAGGTCGTAACGTTTAATGGAAGTACGTATATCGCGAATGTGGCATCACCAACGGGAACGCCAGGGACTTCACCGGATTTTACGTTGCTCGCGGGCGCAGGGGCAACGGGTGTTACGGGAGCCACAGGAGTTGGCGTAACCGGCAGTACTGGAGACACAGGGGCATCCGGTGCAACCGGGGAAACAGGAGCGACGGGAACGGCAGGGCTAACCGGAGTCACTGGTGGAACAGGAGCAACAGGTATAACGGGGGCCACTGGAGTCGGCGTAACAGGAAGTACCGGAGAAACGGGTGTCACTGGTGAAACAGGAGCTACAGGTGTGACTGGAGCCACGGGAGTCGGCATAACGGGAAGTACGGGAGTAACGGGAGCCACTGGTGAGACAGGAGTGACAGGGTTAACTGGAGCAACAGGAGTTGGCATAACAGGAAGTACCGGGTCAACGGGTGCGACAGGGGAAACAGGAGCGACAGGGATAACGGGAGCCACAGGAGTTGGTGTAACGGGAAGTACGGGAGTAACGGGAGCCACTGGTGAAACAGGAGCGACAGGGTTAACTGGAGCAACAGGAGTCGGCATAACAGGAAGTACCGGGTCAACGGGTGCGACAGGGGAAACAGGAGCGACAGGGATAACGGGAGCCACAGGAGTTGGTGTAACGGGAAGCACTGGACCAACGGGTGCCACTGGTGAAACAGGAGCGACAGGGTTAACTGGAGCAACAGGAGTCGGCATAACAGGAAGTACCGGGTCAACGGGTGCGACAGGGGAAACAGGAGCGACAGGGATAACGGGAGCCACAGGAGTTGGTGTAACGGGAAGCACTGGACCAACGGGTGCCACTGGTGAAACAGGAGCGACAGGGTTAACTGGAGCAACAGGAGTCGGCATAACAGGAAGTACCGGGTCAACGGGTGCGACAGGGGAAACAGGAGCGACAGGGTTAACTGGAGCAACAGGAGTTGGCATAACAGGAAGTACCGGGTCAACGGGTGCCACTGGTGAAACAGGAGCGACAGGGATAACCGGAGCCACAGGAGTTGGTGTAACGGGAAGCACTGGACCAACGGGTGCGACTGGTGAAACAGGAGCGACAGGGATAACCGGAGCCACAGGAGTTGGTGTAACGGGAAGCACTGGACCAACGGGTGCAACTGGTGAAACAGGAGCAACAGGGATAACCGGGGCCACAGGAGTCGGCATAACAGGAAGTACCGGTATAACGGGTGCTACTGGTGAAACGGGAGTAAGTGGAGTAACGGGTCTTGCAGGGGCGACCGGAACGACTGGGGTTACAGGGGCTACAGGTACAACCGGACTAACGGGTGTCACTGGTGAAACAGGAGCGACAGGAGTTGGTGTAACGGGAAGCACTGGACCAACGGGCGCAACTGGGGGAACAGGAGCGACAGGGATAACCGGAGCCACGGGAGTCGGCATAACAGGAAGTACCGGACCAACGGGTGCGACTGGTGAAACAGGAGCTACCGGTGCAACCGGTGCAACCGGAACATCTGTAACATCTAACTCTGCTTTTGCTGAGAACACTAATGGTACGATTGTTGTAATATTGGGAGGTACACTCGTTCCATTGCCGAATAACCAAAATATCGGCACAGGTATAACCGTCAATGGGACAAATGACACCTTCACACTTGCCAACGCAGGTCGTTACTACATCTCATACAAAATAAATCTGACAGCTGCACTTGCTATTCAATCTCGGGTTTTACTTAATGGTACAGCTATTCCAGCGAGTGTAGTATCTCCAGCACTTTCTCTCAGTCAGCTTCAGTCTGACTTTATGGTTACCGTTACGGCTGGTTCAACAATACAGTTACAATTATTCGGGCTTATTGGCACAGCTATTCTTTCTCCTCCAGGATCTACACTAAATATTATTCAGTTAAGTTAATCGTCTGATAACGTCTTAAGATGAATCACTAGTGGTCAATCAAACAACAGGTGTTTGGGGCAACCGAAAGTGCACGGCCAGAAGTATCACTCACCATTATCAAATTTAACTTGAAAATGTAAATGAAAACTTCATTTAATTCGGGACAAAAAAAGGCGGAACCATGATGGTCCCGTCTTTTCTTTTACATTTATAATACGTATGATTATTCCAGCACGATTTCAACAGCAGTATTGATCTCAGGCAGCGCAGCAAGCTGCACAAGCACGTCTTTTGGCACAGCTTTATCTACGGTCAGAATCATGATGGCTGCACCACCAATAATCTTACGTCCAACCTGCATGGATGCGATGTTGACATCGTTTTGTCCAAGCAGTGTTCCTACACGACCGATAATACCTGGCTTATCGTTATGTGAGATCAAGATTTGATGACTTTCCGGAGCGATATCTACCGGGAATTTGTCCAGACGAACGATACGTTCTCCATAACCTGCAAGCAATGTACCTGCTACACGGCGTTCCTCAGCATCCTGAGTTGTAACCAATGTTACAGTAATCAGGTTAGTGAATCCTTTGGTTGCAGAGGTTTGGCTTACAACCACATTCAGATCACGGATTTTGGCCAAATGCATGGAGTTGACGATGTTGGCTTCCCCACCCAAATGTCTGGCGAGAATACCCTTCACAATGTAACGCGTAAGAGGCGATGTATCTACTTCAGAAAGTTCGCCAGCATAGTCGATTCGGATCTCCTGCACTGCATTTTGTGTAATCTGTGCTGCAAAACTTCCCAATGTTTCACCCAATTTGAAATAAGGCTGCAATTTGTTCATTACGGTTGGTGCAACAGCTGGCATGTTAACTGCGTTCTTGAAAGGTTCATTGCGCAGAATGTGAAGAACCTGTTCAGAAACGTCAATTGCCACGTTTTCTTGTGCCTCAACAGTCGATGCACCCAAGTGAGGTGTGACGATGATGCTAGGGTGATTCAGGAATGGATGGTCCTGAGCAGGTGGTTCACTTTCAAATACATCAAATGCTGCTCCAGCAACAATGCCTTCGTCAATTGCTTCCACAAGTGCCATCTCGTCAACTACACCACCACGAGCACAGTTGATGATACGCATGCCTTTTTTCATAACTTCGAATTGTGGACGTGAAATCATGTGCCGTGTTTCCGGTGTTAATGGCGTATGAACGGTCATGAAGTCCGCATTACGAATGATATCATCTACACTAGCCAGCTTCACTTGCAGCTTCTCGGCACGCTCCTCCGTCAGGAACGGGTCGTATGCAAGGATGTCCATTCCGAAAGCTTTGGCGCGTTTGGCAACTTCACTACCGATTCGTCCCATACCCAGTACACCTAGCGTTTTATTTCTTAATTCCACACCCAGGAAGGTTTTACGATCCCACGTACCCTGAATAGTCTTGGCGTATGCCTGAGGAATGTGTCGTGCCAATGCCATCATCATGGCAAACGTATGCTCACAGGTTGTGATGGTATTGCCATCAGGTGCATTAATAACGATGATCCCGCGCTGTGTAGCAGCTTCCAGATCAATGTTATCTACACCAACACCTGCACGTCCAATCACTTTAAGGTTGGTACCCGCCGTCATAATACGATCTGTAACACGAGTCTGGCTACGAACCAAGAGGGCATCATAATCACCAATAATGGCAACAAGTTCATCTTCACTAAGACCGGTTTTCTTCTCAACAACAACATCATTTGCATCCACCAGTTGCTGGATACCGAGATCACTGATTGGGTCCGACACTAACACTTTGTACATGGTTTCTTCCTCCTTAGGTATGTGTATCTATATCGTCAAGGTTTGACCTCAGGGAAGAGGTATTCCTTAAAACCAGATTGATTCTTCCGCCCAACAACGCGGTGTCGCAACAGAGGGGGAAGGTGAAGGAAATAGAGTGATTCCACAGATATCCATTAAAATAAATCAAAAAACTCTCAATCCACATACTGCTTGCGCAATAAGGGACGAGAGTTGTCGTGGTACCACCCTAATTCACCGCCGTTTCGCAACGACAGTCTTAGCGGTCAATGAAGACCGAAGAGGATAACGGGTCTAAACCGATTGCACCTACTCCAATTTCAATGCAATAACTCAGGAGCGCTCAAGACCATTTGCCTGCCACCGATTCACACCAACCATCGGCTCTCTGTAAGACGAAGCAACGTCTTTTTTCCATCATCGTGTTTAACGTGACTAATTTTTTCATAATGTATCATGGCTGACATGAGCATGTCAATAGGCTTAAATGTTTTAAATTGTTTCGCAGATGGCTTTCGCTTCTTACCTATACCAAGACACCATAAGCAATGCATTCCTTATTCTATCTACTACAAGAAGATGGAATGTAAGCTGTTTGGTGAACCGGATTTTACTGCTTTAATGAAGTAATGTCACTGACGTAAAACCAGGACTTGGGGCAGGCCTTGAACCTATTTGGTTTTTTGGCTATGATTTAGTATACTATCCGATTGGACAACGTAATTGTTATCCATCAAATTTAACTCAAGAGGACAGACGCATCCGATGAAAAAATTCAAGTTTCCCAAGTTCAAGATTCAGAAGGCTGAGCCACAGCAGCTCACCGAGCGTTTGCTTTTAATCAATCTATACTTTACTCAAGGTCTGACACTGATTATCGGAGTTGTGTGGATCTTATTGCAAAAACGAAACTTGTTAGATGTACTCGCATGGCCTGACAATTACCAATTTGTATGGTGGGGTCTTGGTCTTGCTGGCATTATGCTTGTTATGGACTTGGTACTGTCGTATGTTATACCTCAGGAAAGCATGGATGACGGTGGAATTAACGAGATGTTGTTCCGTGGACGTCCGATCTGGCACATTGTATGTATAGCAGCCATTGTTGCTGTGTGTGAGGAATTATTATTCCGTGGAGCCATTCAACATGCCATCGGTCCTTACTGGACAAGTATTTTATTTGCAGTTATCCACATTCGTTATTTGCGCCACTGGATTCCAACAGGCTGGGTGTTTGTCTCAAGTTATGGATTGGGTTGGATTTACCTGCAATCCGGCACATTATGGGCGCCTATATTATGTCACTTTATTATTGATTTGGTGTCCGGATTAGCGATACGTTTTCGGAGGGGATCATGAATCAGCCATTAAGTAGAATGAAGACATATGGCAGTCAGCGCCATCGTCAATCGGATAAAAAAGAGACATCCGAGCGAGAGATGGCTTCTCAAGTAAGCATCGTTGCTGAAACAGCAGCAGCTGCTGAGGTTGGCGGAATTACACCAATTACTTCCGTTACTTTACCTAGATCACAGCGCAAGCCTTATACAGAAAAGCTGGAAAGTCCAGTACTTCCTCAAAGGGCACCATCACGCTCCAAAAAAACGCTAAAATCGACAGAAGAATCGATCCCCGAAGCGGGTTCGCTTCCTACACGGACAGAATTACATCCTTCACGTCGTTTAAAATTGAGCAAGAGGTTTGTCAATTCACTCATTTTTATTTTTGTCATGTTAACGATTAGTCTGGTTTGGTGGGGAGTAAAAGGGGCCCCCGCTCTGAATACGTTCCTTCCCTTGCCGTGGTAATGTTATTACTCGCAGGATTAGTCATTTTGATTGGAATTTTGCTACTCTCTCATATGTGGCGTCAAGCCCATGTTCATCAATTGATTGAAGAAGAGGTCGAAGTTCCTCATCTGCCAACATCCTTTGATGGGGCCATGATTTTGTATGTATCCGACACTCATAAGCGCAAGCTAAAGCAGAAGGATCTGGAAAACTTTAAAAACAAGGTGGACTGGGTTCTGATCGGTGGGGATGTTGCGGAAAGAGGAATCTCATGGTCTCTAGTAAGACATAATATGAAACTCTTATCGAACATTGCTCCTTCTTTTACCGTGTATGGCAACCATGACAAGCGGGCTGGTACCGCTCAACTTGCTCGTATTCTTCAGCAATCGGGCGTTCAGCTCTTGCAGGATAATGTGGAATATCTACAAAGGGGCAACGACAAATTAAGCCTGATCGGTATAGATTATCGTTCCAGACAGGGCGATGAATTGTTAGAGCAGATCGGCGACAGTTTTTGCAAAATTGCGATTGTTCATGATCCTTTGCAGGCCCTTCGCTTGGAGCAAAATGCAGATCTTATTTTAAGTGGTCATACACATGGCGGGCAATTGGTATTACCATTTTTTGGACCCGTTTTCCTTAGTAAAGCGTATCGTCCCATATCGAATGGGTGGTACTCCCTGAAGCGCAATCCGGAGGACGTTCATCAAGAAGGTAAAATGCTGGTCAGCAGAGGATACGGTACGAATCATCTTCCTCTCCGACTAGGTTGTCCTGCGGAGATGCATATCATCACATTAAGAGCGCCCGCGGAAAAAGCACTTACAGAGAAACAGCCTTGATCCATTGGATCAAGGCTGTTTAACTTTACACATACGAGAAATAAGGATTTAACGAGCTTCCAATTCGATTGCACGCGGATCGACAAATGCGTAGCCTTTCTTTTCGAGCTTGGTCAGTAACTCATCCAATGCTTCAACCGTCCATGGCAATTCATGCATCAAAATATTACTTCCTGGATTTAACTGGTCCATTACATTTTGAATGACTTTTTCCGGTTTGTCTTTGGTGCTTTTATCCCAATCAAGGGAACCATTAGACCATGTCATATATAACATGCCATTTTTCTTCACAGCAGCTTTCAGTGCATCATTACCCGATCCAAAAGGTGGGCGGAAGAATTGCGGTTCTTCACCAATGGTATCCTTCACTATTTTTTGGACATCTGTAACCTGTTTTGCCGCTTCAGCATTAGACATTTTTTTGAGATCCTCATGATCCCAGGCATGATTGCCTACAATCTGACCTCGTTCGTGGATAAGTTTGAGCAATTCCGGATGACTTTTCACCCGATATCCATTGACGAAAAATATCGCTTTGGCGTTGTGTTTATCAAGAGTGTCGATTAGTGAAGTAATCATTTTTTCTTCTTTGGGTCCATCATCAAACGTTAACAAGACCACTTTGCTTTGGCTTGTATCATCGTTCGGTTTAATATAATAATTTTCATTCATATGATAGGTCTTTTCCACTTTCTCTTCTGTAGAAACCTTCCCCGAAGATTCGGTTTCTTCTTCAGTCACAGTTGTATCATTCGCTGAGAGTTCAGGGGCACTGGTTCCGTATTCTCCTGTTTCAGCGGGGTTAGAATTACTTTGTTCTTCTTGAATCGTGGTGGATTCGCCTGCTGATGTGGAATTTTCTGATGTTTTTTCTTCGGCTACCCCACAGGCTGACAGCAGCAAACTTGCAGCAATAATCAGGGAGGCTGTATGTCTGAACATGATTTCAACTCGCTTTCCTGTATTTATGCGGAATGAGATTGCTCACTACCGCAAACACTAAATATGATTTTAACACTTGAAGGAGGTTGGTGTAATGAAGACGTCATCCTTTTTTTGGGGCATTGTGATTGGTGTTGCAGCCAGTTCATGGCTGTCCAAAGGCAAATTGCCCATGATGTCATCGGGTTCATCACGAAACATGATGGATCAGGCAAAACATAAGATGATGGAGATGACTTTCCCGGGTATGGATGGTTTCACAAGCAAGCAAAATCAACATGGCGAATCACACAAAAATCCAGTGGCAAAGAGCGCAAGAGCAATCACACCGCAGGAAAAAGAAGCGAATATGAGTATGCTCAAAGATTTTATTCGCACTAATCCAGATGTGAAGCATGAAGTTGAGCAAATTTTAAGCCAAACAAACACAACAGTACCGGGTTTATAAACCAAAACCTCCAATTAGAATCATCCACAGTCTTGATTGGCTGTGGAATGATTCTTTTTTTGTCGATTTTACTTCGTGCATTTAGAGGTATAAAATGATAACATAACTACATAGATTTATTTTCAGCACATATTGTTTTGTGCTTCATAATCTGTTATAAGACTTGCTTATAAAGGGGAGATCCTGTATGAAAATAGAACGACTAAGTCACGATAAGATACGGATTTTCCTGACCTTTGACGATCTGAGCGAGCGCGGAATACAAAAAGAAGATATGTGGCAGGAAATACCTAAGGTTCATGAACTGTTCACTGAAATGATGGATCAGGCCTATTCCGAACTTGGATTTGATGCCACGGGTCCACTCGCTGTCGAAGTATTCGCACTTCCCGCTCAAGGGATGGTTGTCATTGTCACACGTGGAAAATATGATCCGCAACAATATGGTTCAGGTCATGAAGATGATCTTCCTGAAGAAGTATATGAAATGGAAGTTACACTCGAGCAAAGCGATTCCATCGTCTATGCGTTCAAGGACTTTGAAGTGCTCATTGAAGCTGCACATATGTTGCGTCAGCATGTTACGGATGCTGGGAGACTTTATTCTTATAAAGACAAGTGGTTCTTGCATTTGGAGCCAGATGAGGTTGATTCCACCAAACATGCGGCATTGATTGCCTTGCTTGCTGAATTTGGTGAAGGCTCCTCAGTGACTCCGGCAGTTATGGAAGAGTATGGTAAAGTTGTTATTCCTGCACAAGCGATTGATGTTATCTGCACCCACTTCAAACGCCAGGATTAATCTCTAGTTGTAATCGCGTCTTTAGTCAGAGGAGGGAATTTCGGTGCTTTTGTTTTCGGTCTTAGCGGCAGCAGTTGCTCCGGGTCTCGCCTTGTTAACATACTTTTACCTGAAAGACCGTTATGATTATGAGCCACTTCATATGGTATTGCGAGTGTTCCTCATGGGAATTCTCATGGTATTGCCAGTGATGATCATTCAGCGTGGAATGATGATGTGGCTCGGAGATAATCCTTATGTTGAGTCCATTCTGATCTCAGGTGGCGTGGAAGAATTCATCAAATGGTTCGTGCTTTATCATATCATCTACAATCACACCGAATTTGATGAACCGTATGACGGGATCTTATATGCAGTTGCTGTCTCGCTTGGATTTGCCACAGTTGAGAATGTGTTGTATGCCTTTGCGGGGAATGCATCCGTCTCAGCTATGTTTCTCCGGGCGTTGCTTCCTGTATCAGGGCACGCTATGTTTGCGGTAATCATGGGTTATTACATGGGCAAGGCCAAGTTTATCGGTGGCAAGAAAAAGCGGTGGTACCTGGTTCTTTCCCTTGTGTTACCTTTTTTCTGGCATGCGTTATACGATGTCATCATGAACACCATGGTGAATTATTGGTTATGGTTTATAGCGCCGCTAATGGCGGGCCTGTGGTATGGGGCAATGGGTAAAATCACACGTGCCAATAACCGTTCTCCTTTTCGTTTTGTGAAGCGGGAGGAAGAGGTTAAATTATAAAAATACGGACACACTGGTGGACATAAAGCGCATATTGCGCCTATGGCTCCGGTGTGTTTTTATTTTTTGTGGAATATACTCCGGGGAATGACCAACAGAAACGGAGATTAACTGTGATGAGAATTAAAATTAAAATCAGATGCAAACAATGTGGTGAACGTTTTACATTACGTGGCAAGAAAGAACGGGGCCGAATTGAGACGGGATTCAAGCAGTGCCTCTGTGATAACAGAGACCAGTTCGAAATTGAAGAAGAGGGCATGGCAACTGGGGTTCAGTTGAATTAAAAGCAGGACCCAAACGGTACTTCAGCAGCCTGCTTGTGTAAGGACTGGAAATCGCATGCATAAGAGGTCTTTCTTCGATCCACAATAGAGGTAGTGGTTTAGAAGAAAGGAGACTCTACCGATGTATAAACGTTTAAGTTCAGTTATGTTTCCGATATTTGCGGTTCTGCTGGTCGGTGCGCTCGTGTGGGGCTATCAGGAGAATCAGGAGAAGAATGCGATTCTGATCAAGGCAGAGAACCAATATCAGCGTGCCTTTCACGATTTATCTTTTCATATGGATAAATTGCATTCGGAGATTGGCAACACCTTGGCGGTTCACTCCACATCACAGGGGATGCACCGCAAAGGTTTGATGAATGTATGGCGACTCACCAGTGAAGCACAGAATGAGATTAACCAGCTGCCACTCACCATGCTGCCATTTAACGAGACAGAGGAATTCCTCTCTCGCATTTCCAACTTTGCCTATCGGGCGTCGATGCGTGACTTGACGAACGAGCCGCTCAGTGAGAAGGAAATGGGCAACTTGAAAAAGCTGTATCAGAATTCATCCGAAATTACCAAGAATCTGCAGGATGTACAGCAGAAAGTGCTGACGGACCGTTTGCGCTGGATGGACGCGGAGACTGCTATGGCAACACAAGAGCAATCCATGGATAACACGATTGTTGACGGTTTTCGTACAGTGAATAAAAAGGTGCAGGAATACCCGGAGCTTGATTGGGGTCCTTCCGTATCCAATATCTATGCCAAACGAACAGTCAAGAAACTGGACGGCATGCCGGTGACCAAAGAACAGATTCAGAGCAAGGCTGCAAAATTCTCTGATGCGGACAGCAGCAAAATTAAGGTGCAGGAAAACGGTAAAGGAACAGACTGGGAATCGTATACTGCGACGGTCGATCATGCCAACAATGGCAAACTGATGATGGATTTCACCCGTAATGGGGGGATGCTTATCTCTTATAGTGATACACGTCCGATTGGAACCAAAAAAGTATCTCGTCAGGATGCCATGGCAAAAGCAGATCAATTTCTAACGAATAAAGGCTACAAAGATATGAAAGCCGTCAATTACGACGAATTTGGTAATTTGGGTAACCTTACTTACGTGCGTAAGCAAGGGGACACCTTGATCTATCCTGAGAAAATGTCAGTTCGTGTAGGACTGGATACAGGAGAAGTAACCGGATTTCAGGCGAGTGACTTTGTCTATGAACATAATGACAAGCGCAAAATTCCGAAAGCAACACTTACGGAGCAACAGGCACGTCAAAAGCTCAACTCAGACTTTGAAGAAAATTATGTACGAAAATCTCTGATTGAGAATGATTACAGCAAAGAAGTATTGTGTTATGAATTCGGAGGGAAAATTAACGGTTCTCGTTACCGGATATACATTAATGCGAATACAGGAATAGAAGAAGCGGTTGAAGAGATCAAACCGGTCAATGCAACCTCATAAAAAGATGGATAATCTCAATTTTAAGTTGAGCGAATAATTGCGGCAGACCACGATGTGGTCTGTTTTTTTCTTGTTCAATGTGAGAAAGGTCATGGTATAATAGTCCTTGTACATACGAAGATAAATACATAAAGTGGCGGTGAACAGCTTGTTTCCTAAAATAAATGAAATTTTATTCATCCAGATTGCTTCTGCAGATGAAAAAGAGGAACACAAAGAGTACAAATCACGCATTGCAGATATGGATGACAGCAGTTTTCTGATTGAGGTCCCAATGCAACAAGGAAGCAGCCGTCTGAAAAGACTTTTTTTCGGAGAGGAACTGTCCATTTCATACATTACGGAAGATGGAGTCAGACATTATTTTAATACCTTTGTCACAGGATTTGAAGAAGATGTGGTTCGTCTTGTTCGTATACGCAAACCGCTTGCGAGCGATATATCCAAAATACAAAGGCGTAGCTTTCTTCGTGTTCATGCAAATCTCGAATTGGCCATCCAGAGTGAAGATCTGACCCGTGCCGTCGGATTGACTGAAGATATTGGTGGCGGTGGATTGTCCATCTACGGCGAATCAGGGTTTCCAATAGCTGAAGGTCAAAAATTGAAATGCTGGTTGCTTGTTCCATACCGGAATTCAATCATAGAACATGTGAATTTTGAAGCTGAAGTCGTGCGGATCAAAACCCTGGAAACCGGCAGACAGCTATGCATGCTGAAATTTGTGCAGATCTCAGATTCGGAGCGCCAGAAAATTATCAAGTTTTGTTTCGAACGGCAACTGGACTATCGCACGAAATAGGAATGTTGTGGCATAAATAGAGGGAACTGCGGGCACTGTAATGTAAAAAACGGAGGAATTGTCTTGAATTATCGTCATGCAACCCGCAGATATGAACGACTTTATTATGTTTTCTCCAGACGAATGGAACGACGGGTTACGATTCTGATTACAGGCCTTTTAATCCTGCTTGTGGTGTATCAATTACTGCTGTTGGTACCAGGCTTCAAAAAGAATTTGACCACTATTGACCGTCTGGAAGGAACGCCAGTTCAATTGCAAATGGTGAATGAGTACGGGCAGCGCTGATTTGTCTGTTTTTGCATCCATGTGTAGAGTGTGGTATAATTTTCACGATGCAGGCAATGCCTGTTTTTTTATTGAGGTTTATCGTTTGAGGAGGAATGCCCCGTTGGCAAGCCAGAACACATCAGAGAACGGGAAAATGAACGTTGCAATTGACGGACCTGCCGGTGCCGGGAAAAGCACGGTGGCCCGATTGGTTGCAGAGGCGCTCGCGTATGTATACGTCGATACAGGCGCAATGTACCGTGCGGTAACCTTGCACATGCTTCGGAAAGATATTGCGCCAGAAGAAGTGACACAGGTACTTCAGGAAGCCCAAAAGCTGGTCATTGATTTACAACCGGATCCCGACGGACAGAAAGTGTTCTGTAATGGGGAAGAAGTAACCTCGGAAATCCGCTCCCGTGAAGTGACGGGAATCGTGTCCCGATATGCGCAAATCGAGGGGCTGCGTACGCAATTAGTGGATACTCAGCGGCAAATGGCTTTGCGCAAGGGCGTCGTTATGGATGGACGCGATATCGGAACGACAGTATTGCCCGATGCGGAAGTGAAAATCTTTATGACTGCCAGTGTGGAAGAGCGTGCGCTTCGCCGCTTCAAAGAACTGGACCCCTCTGAAGGACTGACGTTGCAACAGCTGGAGCGAGACATTGCCACCCGTGACAGATTGGATGAGAATCGGGAAATTTCCCCACTGCGTTGTGCTGAGGATGCTATCGTCCTGGATACAACAAAGATGAACATTCATGAAGTGGTTGACAAAATCGTATCTTATTGCACAATGGTCAGAGGAGAGATCGGTCTATGATTTACACATTTTGCAGCACATTACTGCGGATCATTTACACCATTCTTTTCCGCTTGGAGGCCGTTGGACGGGAGAATATTCCGGAAGAAGGCGGCGTACTTTTATGTTCCAATCATATTAGTAATTTCGATCCTCCAACTGTTGGTATCAAAATTCGCCGTCAGGTGCGTTTCATGGCCAAAAGCGAATTGTTTGAAATTCCGGTACTCGGCCGAATTATCAAAGCCGTGGGCGCTTTCCCCGTTAAACGTGGAGGTGTCAGCAAGGAATCCATCAAAACCTCACTCAATATTTTGCGTGATGGTCAAGTGCTTGGGATCTTCCCCTCGGGAAGCCGTCACAATGATGGAGGTATCGGCAAAAAAGGAGCAGCGAGTTTTGCTCTCCGTAGTGGCGCTACAGTTATTCCTACTGCTATTATCGGTAACTACAAAGTTTTTCGTAAGATGAAAGTTGTATATGGAGCACCAGTAAGTTTGGACGAGTTCAAGGAAGACCCCTCCGGAGAAGCTCTGGAGAAGGCGACTGAAAAGATTATGTCCAAGATTAACGAAATGGTGCAAACGGGCGTGCCAAGCAAGTAATGGCTTCGTCGGTAGCTGAGTGCATGTTTCCATATTTTTGAGGGAGACTAAAGCTTGAGTACTCAGTGATGAAAGTGTTTTGAACTCTGCTACAGGCAGGTTTGAATATAATGGGGTTTTTGAATTGAGGAGGGTATTTGACATGTCGGAAGAAATGAAAAATCAAGAAGCAACCCAAGATGAGTTGGATCAATTCGTTTCCTTGAAAAAAGGAGATACCGTAAAAGGAACCATCGTCAAATTGGAAGATAACCAAGCCTATGTGAGCATTGGATATAAATATGACGGTGTCATTCCAATTCGTGAACTGTCTTCATTACATGTGGACAGCGCGTCTGATGCAGTAGAAGTTGGACAAGAAGTTGAAGCTAAAGTTCTTAGCATCGACGACGAGAAAGAAAAACTCGTTCTGTCCAAACGTGCAATCGACAGCGAAAACGCTTGGGATCAATTGCAAAAGCATTTTGAAGACCAAGACGTATTCGAAGTTGTTGTAGGTGATGTTGTTAAAGGCGGTCTGGTAGCAGACGTGGGCGTGCGTGGATTTATCCCGGCATCCATGGTTGAACGCCATTTCGTTGAAGACTTCAGCGACTATAAAGGACGCACACTGCGTGTTAAAGTGAAAGAGATCGACCGTGAGAACAACAAAGTGATCCTTTCCCAAAAAGACGTATTGGAGCAAGAATTCGAAGCAAACAAAGCAACGGTTATGGCTGGTTTGCAAGAAGGTCAAGTGATCGAAGGTACAGTACAACGTTTGACTCAATTCGGCGCATTTGTTGATGTGGGCGGAGTTGACGGTTTGGTTCACGTATCCGAGCTGGCTTGGACACACGTTGAAAAACCATCCGACGTTCTGTCTGAAGGCGATAAAGTTAGTGTGAAAGTGCTGAAAGTTGACCCTGAAAAAGGCAAAATCAGCCTGAGCATGAAAGCAGTTCAACCAGGTCCTTGGGAAACTGCAAGCGAGAAATTCAATTCCAGCGATATCGTAACAGGTGTTGTAAAACGTCTGGTCGACTTCGGTGCATTTGTTGAAATCGCTCCTGGTGTTGAGGGACTTGTGCATATTTCACAAATCTCCCACAAACACATCGGCACTCCTCATGAAGTGCTGAAAGAAGGACAAGAAGTTCAAGTTAAAATCTTGGACATGAACCCTTCTGAGCAACGTGTAAGCTTGAGCATCAAAGAAACTGAAGAAGCTCCTGCTCAACCACAAAAATCAGAGCGTCCAGCAAGAAACAACGCTCCACGTGAAGAAATCAACAATCCAAACGTTTCCTTGAACAATCAAGGTATGAGCACTACGCTCGGCGAACTGTTTGGTGACAAACTCAGCAAATTCAAATAAGTTAACAATGCATGGTTCTAAGTTATATACTGCATATTTTGCTGAATAATAAAAGCAAGATCGGCGAGCCCCAGGCGGGTTCGCCGATTGTTTTTATTGCAAGTAATTTGGCATGAAACGTTAGCCAAGACTTATCTTTTTTGCTATGATGATTATCGTAAGTATGGACAGGAGGAGTGGACTGTATGGCAAGACCCGTTGTGGCAATTGTCGGACGACCGAACGTGGGTAAATCCACCATTTTCAATCGGATCATCGGCGACAGACTGGCCATTGTGGAAGACAAGCCGGGCATTACCCGTGACCGTATATATGGAATCGGTGAATGGAACGGTAAACCATTTAGTATTATTGATACAGGTGGTATCGAAATTGATGGTGAAGATGTAATCTTAAAATCGATTCGGATGCAAGCAGAGCTCGCTATTGAAGAAGCAGATGTTATTGTATTCATGTGTGATGCAAAAGCAGGTATTACGCAATCGGATGAAGAGGTAGCAGAGATGCTATACCGCTCAGGCAAGCCTATTGTTGTAGCGGTTAACAAAGTGGATAATATCGGACGAAGTGAGCTCATTTATGAGTTTTATGGATTCGGTTTCGGTGATCCCATCGGCGTATCCGGAAGTCACGGTACAGGTGTAGGTGATTTGCTTGATGCTATTGTGGAGAAGTTGCCAGAACTTGAGGAAGAGACTTACGACGAAGATGTCATTCGTGTAGCTCTGATCGGACGTCCTAATGTGGGTAAATCTTCACTGGTGAACGCTATTCTGGGGGAAGAGCGTGTCATTGTAAGTGATGTGGCTGGAACGACCCGGGATGCGATTGATACACCTTTTGAAAAAGACGGCCAACGTTACGTGCTGATTGATACAGCAGGTATGCGTAAGCGTGGTAAAGTATATGAAACAACTGAGAAATACAGTGTAATGCGTGCTATGCGTGCGATTGAGCGTGCAGATGTCGTTCTGATTGTCATTAATGGTGAAGAAGGCATTATTGAGCAGGACAAGCATATTGCTGGATATGCATTTGAAGCGGGCAAAGCGTCTTTGTTTGTCGTGAACAAATGGGATGTAGTCGAGAAGCATGACAAAACGATGAAAGAGTTTGAGACGAAAATTCGGGATCACTTCCTGTTTATGACGTATGCTCCAGTCGTATTTTTGTCAGCCCTGACAAAACAACGTTTACAAAAATTATTGCCGGTTGTAAAACATGTGGCGGAACAACACTCGTTGCGTGTTCAGACGCATCTGCTTAACGATGTCGTATCGGATGCGGTAGCTATTAACCCTCCGCCAACAGATAAAGGACGGAGAATGAGAATCAACTATGTGACTCAGGTTGCTGTTAAGCCACCGACCATGGTTGTTTTTGTGAACGATCCGGAATTGATGCACTTCTCATACGAGCGCTATCTGGAGAACAAGATCCGTGCAGCGTTTAACTTTGAAGGTACACCAATCCGTATATTTACTCGGAGGAAGTCCGACGAAGGTTAGGGGAGAAGTGTGTGATTTTACCAATCGCAGCGATTGTGCTGAGTTATCTGCTCGGTTCGATCAGCTTTAGTGTCCTCCTTGCAAAAGCGATACGGGGGATCGATATTCGTCAGCACGGAAGCGGAAACGCAGGAGCTACCAATACGTTGCGTATATTGGGTAAAGGACCGGCTATTGCTGTTCTGTTACTTGATGTACTTAAGGGTGTTGCAGCTGTATGGATTGGAATCTGGCTCGGCAACGGTTCTGCCTGGATTCCTGCACTCAGTGGTATAGCAGCCATCGCAGGACATAACTGGCCTCTTTACTTCCATTTTCGTGGAGGAAAAGGGATTGCCACGGCCATTGGTGTTCTGGTGAGTCTTGCTTTCCTACCTGCGTTATGTGCTGGGGTGATCGCTATTCTGTCTATTGTATTGACCCGGTATGTTTCATTGGGGTCTCTGATTTTTGTAGCATTTACACCCATCTTTATTCTGGTATTACCCGGATATTCAATGAATATCTTCTGGGGGAGTCTGATTATTTGTCTGTTTGCGTTCTGGAGACATCGTACCAATATTGCGAAGCTCGCCAAAGGACAGGAAAATAAATTGGGATCGAAAAACCCTGGAGGGGGTAAACGTGTTGTCTAAAAAAGTTGCTGTTCTGGTTGCTGGGAGCTGGGGAACAGCTCTGGCCAGTGTACTTGCCGCCAATCAGTTGGACGTGATGATGTGGACACGTGGTGAAGACCAGGCTAACGAAATCAATAGCAAGCACACCAATGCTCGCTATCTACCGGATGCGGAGCTTTCACCACGAATTCAGGCAACAAGTGATATGGAAGCAGCGGTGGAAGGCGCTATAGCTGTGTTAATTGTTGCGCCTTCTTCAGCCATGCGTGCAGTTACGAACCAGCTTAAGGCTTATTATAAGCCTGAGATGTTAGTCATTCATGCAACCAAAGGTTTTGAGACAGAAAGCCTCAAACGGATGTCTACAGTCATTTCAGAAGAACTTGAATGTGAAGAAGGCCGTGTTGTAGTTCTTTCTGGCCCAAGCCATGCGGAAGAAGTGGTGAAGCGTTGTCCGACTACTGTGGTTGTAGCTTCATTGGATAAGTCATCTGCCGAGGCTGCTCAAGCTTTGTTTATGAATGCCTATTTCCGGGTTTACACGAATCGGGATATGCTCGGTGTTGAGCTGGCAGGTGCATTCAAAAACATTATTGCTCTTGGTGCAGGTATGTCCGATGGTCTTCAGTTCGGTGATAATGCCAAAGCCGCTTTGCTAACACGTGGTCTGGCAGAGATCACACGTATTGGAGTAGAGATGGGAGCGAATCCGCTAACGTTTTCGGGACTTGCCGGAATCGGAGATCTGGTTGTAACGGCTACAAGTCAGCATAGCCGGAACTGGAGAGCAGGTTCGATGTTGGGCCAGGGACAGAAGCTGGATGATGTTCTGAAGTCCATGGGCATGGTGGTAGAAGGCATTCGAACTACCCAAGCTGCCTATTTCATCTCGCAAAAATACGGTGTGCAAATGCCGATTGCGGATCAGCTGTATCACGTTTTATTCCAGGAGAGACAGCCGCGTGATGCAGTTGAAGCCTTGATGGGACGTGACCCGAAGACTGAAATGGAAGTCATGAAGCTTGAAACCTGGGAGCAGTGGCATTCCTGATTGTAATCCGCCTAAACCTATTTGTGAAATGAGAAGCTTATTCACCTTTTCTGTTCCGGACTCATACTATACACATGAGTATTGCCGGAGGAGGGGAGACGAATGGGTAACAACATTTCCAAAGATGCGCTGAATGCAATCAACAAGAAAACGGGTAAAACGATTACAGAAGGTGCCGTCAAGAAATTGGCAAGCACGGTGAAACCAACGACGATTCAAAATGAAGCTCAGTTGCGCCAATTGATCAAACAAGTATCCGCCATGGCGAAAGTTCCGGTATCTGAGGATACGGTTAAGGATATTGTGAGTGCGGTCAAGAAAAGCGGATTGAATCCGAGCAGTATGGAATCGTTAATGAAAATGATGATGAAAAAATAATAGATCACGCCTGCTTGTGCAGGTGATCCAGTAAGACAAAAAGACGAGTCGGCTCCTGTCGGCTTGCTTTTTTGTCTTTTTTTTGGAAAGTTGCGCTGAATTTCGTGTTATAATGGTTGCAATTGTCACAGTGTCAGTGATGAATATCGGACTGAAGGGGAGATTGCTGGATTATGAGCGCAATGGACAAGATGTGGCTGTCATTGGTCGCCATCCTCATTATGGGACTATCTGTATTCCTGATTACGTTTGCTCGTGCCAAAACAAAAGGTATTGTAAGAGGGATTCTTTCTTTCATTGCATTTTTGATTATGCTGATTGGCTTTTTCGGTGGAATCGCTTCTCTGACCTGACTTCCTATGCCTGAAGGTTAACATCCGCATAAGCACATCATAAGAACTGACACAATGAACACGGATGAGGGGAGTGTGAGCCTATGGGGCCGCATGATACGGAGGGTCGGACAGAGCGTTATCCGGAATTACACGCGGCTTTGCTGGAAACGGCCAAAGCCTGGAACACACAGCCACAGACATGGTTGCTTGGAGGAAGCTGTGGGTTGCTGCTTCAGGGGGTAGAGTTGCAACAGGCTCCCAGAGATATTGATATTTATGCGGATGTTGCTGCTGCTAAGGAACTTCACCGTAGTGCTCCAGGGGAAATGCTTGACGAGCCTACAGTGGATAAAACAGGACCTTATGCTTCTCTGCTAAGCCACTATCAGGTTGGTGAATGTGCGCTGGAACTGGTTGGTGGCTTCGAAATATGGGCTCGCAAAAGTTGGTACCGCATCGATATTGAACATGTACTTGCTCCGCATGCACCAGTAGCACAAGTGGGTTCATATCCCCTGCGACTGATGCCGCTTGCGCATGAGCTGTTGTTTAATATGCTGCGAGGTCGAGAAGATCGTTATGTACCCATTGCATCACAGATGCGTCAGCAACCACATGCCCATCAGCCTATAATGATGCTTTTAAGTCAACAGAATGTATGGACAAGCCGCTTCAGAGCCGAAGTGGAAGAACTTGTTGGCTTTGCCTGGTCACAGTAGGGAGGAACATAATGGACTACAAAGTTACTTTTTTACCCATGAACAAATCAATCGTGCTTAAACCAGGGGCGACACTTCTGCATGTAGCACGACGAGCCGGAGTGAAGATTACGACCCGATGTGATGGTAAAGCTGCTTGCTTGATGTGCAAGGTGAACGTAGACGAAGAATATCGGGCGGAACTGTATCCGCCAACGGATGCAGAAAAGCGCAAGTTGGGTTCATTGTTGGAAGCAGGTACAAGACTGTCCTGTCAGGCCAAGGTGTGTGGTTCTCTATCGGTTCATGTTCCGGAGGACCCGCTGAAGGCAGCCATACGGAAACAACTGGAACGTCAGCAACAGGAAGACGACTGGTTCTGAGATAAGCGTTATTCTAGGAGGACACGAATGATTAGGAACAAGCCAAAAGGTGTTGAAGGAAGCGGACGGCACCGTCTGATGCATCAGATGAGCGGTCTGCTGTTATTCCTGTTGTTTGCTTTTACAGCAAGTGGTTGTATGTATCCATCGCAGAGCAATTCGGACCCTAAAATAGCCTATCGGGAAAGCGTGAGCCGTATCCAGAGTGCGGTAGAGGCATTCCAGCAAGATGAGGGGATTTTACCCATCCTCAATGCAGATATGGAAACGCCAAAATATGAAAAATTTAGAGTGGATCTGCCCAAATTGAAGCAACTGGGGTATCTGGATGAAATACCGGGAACCGCTTTTGAAAGCGGTGGTAGCGCTTACTTCCTTATCCAGGATGAAGAAGTGAATCCCACCGTTAAAGTGATGGACCTCCTGACTGTTCAGAAAGTCAACGATGTGCAGCGAATGGTTAGTCAATATAAATCCGTACATAACAATAAGCTGCCAAGCGGGGAAGAATTGTATCCGGGGTTATATGCTGTGGATATGGATCAGGCTGCACAGGCAGGGACTCCTTCCATTACATTGAATAGTGTGTATTCGGGTCAGGCATTACCTTTTATGATGGATGACGAAGGCAAGGTCTATGTAGATTATGCTTTTGACATTATGCAGGCAGTGGAAAAGTCTGATGTGTCTCCAGCAGAGACGGATGATGTTCGGGATCTTCTGTTGGAACACTCCTACTTCGTACCTGTAAAATCTGTTTTATACACTTGGCAAAATAATGCACCAGTGGCACAGCCAACAAAATAAGTCTGGTTGCCATTCATATGATCTAACTGTATGCCTCACATGCCTCTAAGGGTTCAAAAAGAGATATTCCAAATCAGGGATATCTCTTTTTTCTTTTGTCCGTATGAGCAATAACCGTCATAATAACTTCATGGATCACATAAAGTAGATTGAAATAAAGACGCGCAGTCCGAGATCGGGGGATTCTCCTAATGTCATCACCATAAGATAAAAAAACAAAAATACGCGTCATATTGCCGCATACGGATACATAAGATGATACTAGTCCAATTGCATGTACGAGTTAACGCCGCTCTCGCCGGTTTCATCAGAATGCAACGTTCGGCGGCGGACGACTTCCGGGCACTCACAAAGGCGGCTCTACCGTTGCAGGGATTTCAGTCTTCTGATTGAAAAAACGAAGCGGATGCTCTTTAGCATTTTTCCTTCGGAGTAATTTAGGGAGGGGATTTCATTGGAGAAAGTGGACATTTTTAAGGACATAGCTGAGCGGACCGGAGGGGATATTTATCTCGGGGTTGTCGGCGCAGTCCGGACGGGAAAATCAACATTTATTAAACGATTCATGGAAACGATCGTATTGCCCAACATCGCAAGCGAGGCCGATCGTGCCCGTGCAGTGGATGAACTTCCACAAAGTGCAGCAGGCAAAACCATCATGACAACCGAACCAAAATTTGTACCGAATAACGCAGTTCAGATCAAGGTGGCCGAAGGGCTTGATGTCAATGTACGCCTTGTGGATTGTGTGGGTTACGCGGTGGAAGGAGCCAAGGGGTACGAGGATGAAAATGGTCCGCGCATGATCTCCACGCCTTGGTTCGAAGAGCCAATTCCGTTCCAGGAAGCCGCCGAGATTGGGACTCGCAAAGTCATTCAGGAGCATTCCACACTGGGTGTTGTGGTCACAACAGACGGCACAATTGCCGAAATTGCCCGCAGTTCCTATGTGGAATCCGAAGAACGGGTTATTGCGGAATTGAAAGAAGTCGGTAAACCGTTTGTCTTGGTCATCAACTCCACTCGCCCACGCAGTGAAGAAGCCCTGCAATTGCGTAGTGAACTTGCTGCCAAATACGACATTCCGGTGATGACACTCAGTGCAGCCACAATGACTGAAGATGATGTGACGGGTGTACTTCGTGAAGTGCTCTATGAGTTCCCTGTGCATGAAGTGAATGTAAACCTGCCGAGCTGGGTTATGGTGCTGAACGAGACTCACTGGCTGCGAAGCAACTACGAAAATTCTGTACGGGATACCGTGAAGGATATTCGCAGACTTCGTGATGTGGATCGGGTTGTCGCTCAGTTCATGGAATATGAATTCATTGATCGCGCAGGCCTGAGTGGTATGAACATGGGGCAGGGTGTAGCTGAAATTGACCTGTATGCGCCGGATGAGCTGTATGATCAGATTCTCGTAGAAGTGGTTGGCATCGAGATTCGCGGCAAGGATCATCTGCTGCAATTGATGCAGGAGTTCTCACATGCGAAGAGAGAATACGATCGCTTCGCAGAAGCGCTGGAAATGGTCAAAACGACCGGATATGGCATTGCTGCTCCATCTCTCGCCGAGATGGCTCTGGATGAACCTGAGCTCATTCGTCAGGGCACCAAATTTGGCGTACGTCTGAAAGCTACGGCACCGTCCATTCATATGATCCGGGTCGATGTGGAATCGGAGTTCGCTCCAATTATCGGTACGGAGAAGCAAAGTGAGGAACTGGTGAGATACCTGATGCAGGACTTCGAGAACGATCCGATCAAGGTATGGGATTCAGATATGTTCGGCCGTTCGCTGCACTCTATCGTGCGAGAAGGGATTCAGGGCAAGATTGCCATGATGCCGGATAATGCAAGATATAAACTGCAAGAGACGCTGGGAAGAATCATTAACGAAGGTTCAGGTGGCTTGATCGCTATCATTTTGTAAGACATCAAAAGACCGTAAGGGGAAATCCCCTCGCGGTCTTTTTTATGTGATTTCTTTATTTTGGATGAAATGGATGGGAAGAATAGTGCTTTCAAAAAAAACTTAGCGATTTTTAGCTTTAAATTGCTAAAACCCATTTACATACTAGGGATTAGCCGTTATATTAATATTCAACTATTGTGATCGAGATCACAGAGAGTGGACAGGGGGAGACAGAGATGAAAAGAAAAGAGATAAAATGGGTATGGTTGAGTGTGTTATTGGTATTTACATTGGCACTGTCCGCTTGCGGAATTAAAAAAGAACCGGCAGCAACTCCAGCTTCAGGTGCATCAGCTGATACGCCGAAAACGGAAGCAGTTACAGGCCCTCTAAGCGGTAAAAGAATTGCACTTATTATGGAATTTAATACAGGTACCTTCTCGCAGCAATATGTACAAGGAGTCAAACAAGAAATCGAAAAATTCGGTGGCGAACTGACGACGTTTGTTGCCGATAATGACAAAGCAAAGATGGTATCTTTGCTTGATAGCGCAATTAATCAGAAATTCGATGCCATTCTTACGGATCACGGTGATTCCCTATTAGAACCAGGCGTGAAGAAGGCAGTAGAACAGAACATTCCCGTGGTTGTATTCGACGCAGCCATTACTGTACCGGGAGCTACAGTCCTGTCACAGGATGACCAGAAGATGGCTGAGCTCACACTGGAGCAAATGAAAAAAGATATCAATGGACAAGGAAATATTGTCAAAGTATGGGTAGCTGGTTTCGCACCGATGGAACGTCGTCAGATTGCATACGGTGAATTCATGAAAGCAAATCCGGACATCAAGGAAATAGCTACATTTGGTTCCGCACAGAATCCTGCGCTGGATACTCAAGCCAAAATGGAAGCTATTCTCAAGCAATATCCAAAAGGTGAGATTACAGCTGTATGGACTGCATGGGATGAATTCGCCAAAGGTGCAGCGCGTGCAATTCAACAAGCTGGACGTGACGAGATTAAAGTGTATGGTATCGATATGAGTGACGAGGATCTGCAAATGATTCAGGACCCGAAAAATCCTTGGGTTGCTTCTGCTGCTGTTGATCCAACGGATATTGGTCGCGTCCAAGTCCGTTATGCTTATCAGAAACTGAACGGGGACGAGACAGAAGATTCAGTTGTGCTTAACCCGGTCTATGTTCAACGTGAAGCTCTGCCAGATCAACAAATCTCCACTTCGGAGCTGTCAGAGTTCGTTGAAGGATGGGGTGGAAGCACACAAGGAATCAAGGACTGGATGAGCGAATACGGTATTACTGCTAAATAAGCAGCGTATAGGAAGCGCGCCGCAAGGCGCGCTTTTTTCAAACATAATGAAGATATGTATGGCCTGGATGAAAAAAGGGATGCTCCCGGAAGGGAACGATTGGAGGTTAACATCATGAGCACTGCACCGATTCTGCTTCAAATGGAACACATCCACAAGCAGTTTTCAGGCATACCTGCACTGAAGGATGTGGATTTCTCTGTAAAAGGCGGGGAGATTCATGCGCTGCTGGGTGCCAATGGTGCCGGTAAGAGTACGTTAATGAAAATTTTGTCTGGTGCTTATCCATTGGATCAGGGGACGATTCAGCTAAGTGGACAAGCGCTTCATTTAAGTTCTCCGGGAGACGCGAAGGCAAGCGGGATTCACTGTGTCTATCAGGAAGTGGATGCGGCACTGGTGCCACAGCTGACGGCTGCGGAGAACATTATGTTGGATCAGTTGGCTTCACCTGCCGGGGGGTGGTGGAAAAGTCCGCGGAAGCTGCAACAGCGTGCGATTGAGGCATTGAAGCAATTAGGGGCGGACATATCCGTTCACCAAAAAGTGGCTGATCTGACGCTTGCAGAAAAACAGATGATACTGCTGGCGCGGATTTTGATTCAGGATGCCAAGGTCATCATTTTTGACGAACCTACTGCACCGCTGAGTCAGGAAGAAACGGATGCATTTTTCCGGATTGTTCATCTGTTGAAGGAACGGGGCGTAGCCTGCATTTTCATAACCCATCGTCTTGCTGAAGTGACGGGTCACTGTGATCGCGTTACGGTTATGAGGGATGGGCAACATGTATTTACCGGTGAAGCAAAGGGACTGGCGATCAACGATTTGGTTACTCAGATGCTGGGCAAACCATTTGAAGAAGAGTTTCCGAAGACGGAAGCGCCCGTGGGGGAGCTGCTATTGGAGGCACGTGGACTTCGTCGTGGAGTGAAGGTCAAAGGTGTTGATCTCTCTGTACGCCGAGGTGAAGTCCTTGCTGTGGTGGGTCTGGTAGGCGCGGGTAAAACCGAAAGCTCTCGCTTGCTGATTGGTGCAGATCGGCTGGAGGGAGGCGAGATCCGGCTCAACAACCAGAATCTCCGTCTGTCTCAGCCTGCGGATGCGGCGGCTCTGGGGATTGTTTCTGTTCCGGAGGAGCGACGTAAACAAGGAATCCTGATTCAGGAGAACGTGGAACGGAATCTAAGCCTGCCTTTGCTAAGTCGTCTCAGTACATTAGGTTTCGTAAGCCGCAAGCGGGAACGTCTGAATGCAGAGTCATTGGTGAAACAGCTTGGAATTAAAACATCGTCAGTGAAGCAGGAAGTAAAATACCTAAGCGGTGGTAATCAGCAGAAGGTAGCCATTGGAAAATGGCTTAATGCGGATGCGGATGTATTTATATTTGATGAGCCAACCAAGGGCGTAGATATTGGGGCGAAAAGTGACATTTTCCGCATCATCAATGAACTGGCTTTGGCCGGCAAGGGTGTCATCTATTTCACCTGTGAACTGGATGAAGGCATGGGAATTGGCGACCGAATCGCAGTCATGTGCGAAGGTGTTATCGTGAAAGAGTTCAAACGAGGCGAGACTAATCAAGAACAGCTGCTATACTATGCAAGCGGTGGACAAGAGGTGCAGTCATGAAGGATAAATCACTGGATTTTGCGTTCCGTTACGGGGCGATTATAGTCATTATTGGAGTTATTGCATTTTTCGGCATTAAATTGCCTTATTTCTTTACGTATAGTAACTTGACCGATATTTTGGGCTCGATCTCAATCGTCACGTTTGTCGCGATCGGTGTTACGTTATCTCTCATTGTTGATGGATTTGATCTCTCGGCAGGGGCAACGGTCTCATTGACAACTGTCGTTACTGCTTCGTTAATGATCTGGTATCAACAACCCTTGGCAATCGTCATTATTGTGCCACTGATTATTGGGGCTGTGATTGGTTTGCTGAACGCCTTGCTCATTGTAAAATTGCGTATTCCGGATTTGCTGGCAACCCTTGCCACGATGTACATCATCGGAGGTATTCACAAAACGTATGCACAGGGTTATACCATTTACAATCACATGCAGTTCCCTGATGGGAGCAAAGCTGCGGGAGAGATGGACCCGACATTCCTGCTCATAGGGCAGGGGAAATGGCTCGGTATGCCGATATCGGTTATCCTGCTGCTTATTGCGGTAATAGGTGTGCATATCTTTTTGACGTATACGAAATACGGGCGCCAGATGTACATTACAGGCGGTAATGAGGAAGCTGCACGTTTGTCTGGAATCAAGGTGAAAAAGGTGCGTACACTCGCTTATGTAGCTGCTGGAGTGTTTGCAGCAATCGGTGGTATCATCTATGCTTCCAAAGTGGGATCTGGGCAAATTGATGCTGGATCACCGTTGTTAATGGAATCGGTAGCTGCAGTATTTGTCGGTTTCTCTGTATTTGGTGCGGGTAAACCGAATGTCATCGGAACCTTCATCGGTTCGGTTCTGATTGGTGTTCTTGTGAACGGGTTAACGATGATGAACGTACAGTATTTCACCCATGATATTGTAAAAGGTGGGGTTCTCGTGCTTGCCCTGGCGGTTACATTTTACGTCTTAAACCGCAACCGGACTTGAAATTGTGGGCTGTCTGTATTAGTATGAAATTTGTTCGGCGTCTGAAATGCCCGTGGTTTCAGACGACATTCTGCCGAAAATGACTGTTGACCGCAGGCGGAGATTTGTGTTCATCGCTCAAGATGTACGTAGATTTTTTGCGTATGAACGTATATTTCGCTATAAAACGGAAACACAGTATAACATTCAGGACATTGATACAGGAGGTGAAAAACAAATGAACAAATCAGACTTGATTACACACGTATCTGAAGCGACTGAATTGTCCAAAAAAGATGTAACGAAAGCGGTTGATGCCGTATTCGAAGCAATCTCTGAGGCTCTTCAAAGCGGAGATAAAGTACAATTGGTTGGTTTTGGGAACTTCGAAGTTCGCGAGCGCTCCGCACGTAAAGGACGCAACCCGCAAACAGGTGAAGAAATCGAAATTCCTGCGAGCAAAATTCCTGCATTCAAACCAGGTAAAGCGCTCAAAGACGGAATTAAATAAGATTTCTACATATTCCATATGTCGACAAAAAGACCGTGACTTGTTCACGGCCTTTTCTTTTGCCCTTTAACGATGATTCTTGCGGCTATCCGAGTGCTCAGGATCATCCGGTTGCCCGGTATAAGCAACGAGAATCAGTTCTTCGCCAGCAGCTGCAGACAGATGCTGTTCAATTTCTTTTAACTGATGAATATGCTCGTCTGTAAGTGCGGCAGGGGTGTACTTCATGTAGATTCTCCTTTCTGTGGGGGTACAACTGTAGTATGACCCGGGGGTAGCTGATTCTTGCGGTGCATTCGTATAAGGGGCAGGTTGACAAATGAAACAATCTTAATCATCATTAACGCTATCGAACTTAAGAAGGGGACATGCGTGATGGATCATCCAACCGGCAATGATTATATTGTAATTAAGGCAGAGGAAAATGGTGTCCAGGTGATCGGATTAACCCGAGGTCAGGATACACGTTTTCACCACACCGAGAAATTGGACAAGGGTGAAGTGATGTTTGCCCAATTTACCACTCATACCTCAGCTATTAAAATCCGGGGCAAAGCCACGCTGATTACCAAGCATGGACAGATTGAATCGGAGTAATGTACAGATTGAATACAATCAAATGAAGATTGCAGGCATAGCCTGCTTTTTTTCATTGTACAATGAGGTATGAGCCTTTACCGGACAGACTACACTAACAGGTAAAGGCAGGGAGGCGTATATGAATCCGCGGATGATTGTTACTGCTTCAATGCTGGCAACGGTTGCGGCAGTCTTTCTGCTTGTTGCGATACAAACCTTACATATGCGTACCTGGGGCGGGGAAAACGTACAACCTGCCTCTGCATCACATCATCCTGTTCAGCTAACGAATGACAATCTGGTTGATGTGCTAAGCTCCATGCAACTATCCACACCCATCGCAAGAGTGGAATGGAAACAGTCCATTTTGACACTGGACCTCAAAGTAAAAGGAACGGGTACAAGTTACACTGAAATCTATGAGAACATGGCAGCTGTGGCGGATCTGGGCTTTCGTACTCTGGATAACGTGGATCAGGTGCTGTTGCGTGTGATGGCAGAGGATGAATGGATGCATAAACGACATCTGTTGCTTGCTGCTGATATTCGGCGTGGTGAGTGGCCCCTGTATGCGATTGACACATTACGGAACTGGAAAAGTGCGGCCTTTTCAGAGGAATTGAAGGACTGGTTTCATTTGATGGAAACCGAACTCTGGAAGAAGCAATTCGAAATGACAAGTCAGGGGTAATAGAATAGCAGGATTCAGTGCGTGCCCGATCAACATATGCTATAATATATAAGATTGTAGTGCAGAAATGGTTTAACAATGTTAAGGCTCGGAGGCTGAGAATGAATTCATATCGCGTACCCCAACTAGCAAAGAAATATACGGATTACGACATGATTCGACAACATACGGAAATCCCATCATTTCCGGATAGCCGAGCACGTCTGCTGCAGGTATTTGTGGGCCGCACAGACGAAAAGGTGCATCAAGAGTTATATGCTCTTGCAACTTCGCTCGTTCAGTTGGCCATGGATACGCATGATCGAATCGATACCATTTCCGGTGAGCGGAGAGAGCAGGAGATGCGTTCACGCCAGTTGAATGTACTCGCCGGAGATTATTTAAGTAGCCGTTTTTATCAATTGCTTGCCCAAGCGGGCAGAATTGAAATGATCGGCAAACTCAGTGGTGCTGTATCCGAAGTGAACGCACGCAAGATGACGCTGTATGAACGGATGAAGAAGCTTCTCGTTTCGGCTGATGAATACTTGCGTGAAACGGTACAGCTGAGAATGCAGCTGTTTCTTTCATTTACAGGCATGATTCGAGATAACGAAGAATCACTATGGAACAGCCTGTTGACCGAATTCAGCTCCTGCGAAACGATCGTGGAAGAACTGAAGCGGATGAATGACGAAAGACAATATCTCCACAGCTATGCATACTGGCACATATACGAGCATGGTAATGACGATGAGCGCACTGTGCTGCGTCAATCTGAACCGGATGTACGTGCATGGAACGCTATGATGCTGAAGCATAGGGTTGGTGAAGTTTTGCTGGACAAGCTTCGCGATTGTACACACCGCATTCAAGTGTTGTTGCAAGACGAGGAAGGGCGAATGGGCTTGCATGAGATCCATGCGATTCTTGAGCCTTACTTGGCATATTTGCAGCCTTCACATGCGGCAGTAAGGGAAGATTGAGGGGGAGACAGACGAATGGGGAGCGGAGAGACCAAACCGAAAGAAGAATATGTCCATTCGGTTTTTCAGAGCATAGCCGGAAAATATGATGTCATGAATGATATTCTAAGTTTCCGCAGGCATAAGGCTTGGCGCAAATTCACCATGAAAAAGATGAATATGTCCAAAGGCGACACCGGTCTTGATTTGTGCTGCGGCACGTGTGACTGGACGCTTGCTATGGCAGAAGCAAGTGAAACAGGGCACATGCACGGACTTGATTTCAGCAGCAACATGCTGGAGGTCGGCCAGACGAAGATCAATGCGGTGCAACGTCAGAATCAGATTACCCTGACACAGGGAAACGCCATGTCACTTCCTTTTGAAGACAATTCATTTGATTATGTGACAATCGGGTTCGGGCTTCGCAATGTACCGGATCTCAGACAGGTGTTATCTGAAATGAAACGTGTGGTCAAACCGGGCGGTATGGTTGTGTGTCTGGAATTGTCCAAGCCAACATGGCAGCCGTTCAAAGGCATTTATTATTTTTATTTTGAGAAGGTTTTACCGAATCTTGCCAAAGTGTTTGCTAAAAGTTTTGAGCAGTACAAATGGCTGCCCGACTCTCTGGCGATTTTTCCCGGAAGGAAGGAACTGGCGGACATTTTTGCAGAAACAGGATTACAAGAAGTGCAGGCCTACCCTCTAACCGGAGGTATCGCGGCATTGCATATTGGAACCAAGGAGAATCAGCATGTTTAGGAAAATTCGCATCTTTTTAGAAATGATCAAGATTGAACATACGCTTTTTGCTTTACCCTTTGCATTTATGGGGGCCATTCTAGGCTCCATGGTAGTGGATGATACCTTCCCAAGCTGGATGCAGATCATGTGGGTATTGCTTGCGATGGTCGGTGCACGTAGTGCAGCATTCGGTTTGAACCGGATTATTGACCAAGCGATTGATGGTAAAAACCCCCGTACTGCGATGAGAGCCATCCCGGCAGGGCTTTTGAAAAATGGGGAAGTTGTTATATTTGTCATTATCTCATTTATATTGTTATTCTGGGCCTCATCCAATCTTAATGTATTGTCCATGCAGCTGTTGCCTATTGCTGTGTTTATGTTGGTACTGTATTCGTACACCAAACGATTCACATGGTTATGCCACGTCGTTCTCGGAATGACGATTGGTTTGGCACCACTTGGTGGCTGGGTAGCTGTAACAGGCACGATGGATTGGACAGCGATTGTGCTGTACGTTACGATTGTGTTCTGGACAGCGGGCTTTGATATTATCTATGCATGTCAGGATCTGGAATTTGATCAGGGAGAGGGTCTTCACTCCATACCTTCCCGTTTTGGCCTGGTTAAATCCTTGCAGATCGCTAAGTTCTTCCATGTGATTACTGCAATTGGTTTTCTTGCATTATTGTTGATGACAGATCTGAGCTGGTGGTATGGCGCAGGCATGTTGGTGACGTATGGAATTCTGTTCTATCAACACTATATTGTATCGCCTAATGATATGAGCCGTGTTCAAACGGCGTTTTTTACCATGAACAGTTTGCTTAGTATAATCGTATTTACGTTTACTCTGATTGATCTGGCGGTGAAATAAATGGTACAGCAACCGGACAATAAAAGACTGGTTGTCGGAATTACCGGAGCGAGTGGCAGTATATATGGCATTCGATTAATTGAAACGCTGCTTGATTTGGAATATAACGTTCATCTGGTCATATCCAATGCAGGGTGGCGTGTATTGAAAGAAGAAATGGACTGGGATGTGACGAATCGGGATGTGGTGCTGGAAGAAAAATTCGGCAACCGTGCGGGTTCTCTGATCTATCATCCTGTGAGTGATATAGGGGCCTCCATTGCAAGTGGTTCTTATCTGGCCGACGGCATGATTATCATGCCATGTTCTATGGGAACTCTTTCGTCCATTGCGCAGGGATCCTCGGATAATCTGATGTCCCGTGCAGCTGATGTGATGTTGAAAGAGGGAAGAACATTGATCCTCGTACCACGTGAGACGCCTCTTCATGCAATCCATCTGGAGAACATGCTGAAGCTTTCACGTCTTGGTGTGCGTATGATACCGGCTATGCCTGCTTTTTATTACAAACCTCAGACTATGGATGAGTTGATTCTGTTTTTGGTGGGAAAAGTGCTGGATAGCTTGCGCATCCCACATCAACTTTTTACAAGATGGGGAGAACCGGATGAACGGGGATAATGACTGAGTCCGATACAAGGCAGTTTTTTGCCAAGGTGTTGCTCGGTTTATTTGTCCCCCGAATCCCGGGGTATTGGTGAGTGCTGATGGTGAGTCTTCATGAACCACAGTCTTGACCCATGCTCCGGCAACTTCTGTATTTTGTTTCAGAACAAGTCGCAGAGTTTAATTCCCGGGTGTCGGCCATGACATTCGGTGAAGAAGAATACGTTAGATCTTTATGGAAAAACACAAGCAAGAACGGTAAGCCGGGTTTATCGTAATGCCTGCAGGCCCGACTTGCTGGAGGGGAAGGTAAGCATGGATTTGTGGACTGACAATACGCTGATACGGGTGAACGAATGAAACTATTGGATATTTTCGGGTTGTTAAAAAAGGACATGGATTACATTGAGAAAGAGCTGTATCGCAGTGTTCGAGGAGAACAGAAGCTGCTGAGTGAAACGTCGCTTCATTTGCTCAAAGCAGGAGGAAAACGGTTGCGGCCCGTTTTTGTATTACTTGGCGGGAAATTTGGTACATATGACATTGAACGTCTGAAGCTGGTCGCGGTTCCGCTGGAACTGATTCATTCCGCATCGCTCGTTCACGATGATGTGATTGATAATGCGGAGACACGCCGAGGCAAACCCACGGTGAAGTCAAAATGGGATAATCGGATTGCCATGTACACAGGAGACTATATCTACGGTAAGGCACTTGAGATGACTGCCGGATTATCCGATCCAGCTATTCATCGTATTCTTGCCAAAGCCATGGTACAGATGTCCATTGGTGAAATGGAGCAAATTCGCGACTTTTTCAATACGGGACAAAGTGTTCGTAACTATCTGCTGCGGATTCGCCGTAAAACAGCACTTCTGATTGCGGTTAGCTGTCAGTTAGGAGCATTGGCCACACGCGCGCCTGAGCATGTATCTTCCCTGCTGTATACATACGGATACAATGTGGGGATGGCTTTCCAGATTCAAGATGATGTACTGGATCTGGTAGGTACCGAGAAACAACTTGGTAAGCCACCAGGCAGTGATATGAAGCAAGGAAATATTACTCTTCCTGTACTTTATGCCCTAGAAGAATCCGATCTGCGGGAACCTTTGCTTAAGGAGATTTCCCGTGTCCAGCATGAAGAAGGACGGGCAAGTGCATCGGATGCAATTGGAATGATTCGCCAAAGTCAAGGAATCGCTAAAGCAGAAGCCCTTGCTGACCGATATATGAAGAAAGCGCTCGATGCTCTCGATCAGCTACCTAACATCAAGACGACCAAAAACCTGCGTGACATCGCTCATTTTGTGGTTAAACGTACGCATTAAACTTTGTATGACCTTCAACTCTCAGATCGCTCATACCCAAAGATGAACAGACTTGTGATATTCCTCATTGGGAGGATTTGGACATGTATGTTACAATCAGAGGGATTGCGTTTACATAGTGATTAACTTTGAACCGTGAGTGAGGAGTGAGCTGATGGATCGTACATTTTTGATGGTGAAGCCGGATGGTGTGCAGCGTGGATTGATCGGTCGAATTATTAGCCGTCTGGAAGACAAAGGATTTAAGTTGGTGGCAGGCAAATTGGTGCAGATGTCTGAGGAACAGGCAAAACGCCATTATGCTGAACATGAGGGCAAACCGTTTTTCGATGATTTGGTTCGTTTTATCACATCTGGGCCTGTATTTGCCATGGTGTGGGAAGGGGACGATATTGTGGCGCTTGCGCGCATCGTCATCGGAAAAACCAATGTGAAGGAAGCAGCTCCGGGTACCATTCGCGGAGACTTCGCCAGCCACACACCACATAATCTGATTCATGGGGCAGATTCACCGGAAAGTGCTTCCCGTGAAGCAGCCAATTTCTTTGCTTCAGATGAATTGGTGGTATACGACAAGAGCATCGCAGCCTGGTTGTAATTATTAGCCAAAAGGGTGATACACGATGCTGGAGCAAGAACAACTACTAGACCCGGATTACACCGGATTCATTCGTAAAATCAAAGAGAGCACAGGCATTGATCTTGCTCAATACAAGGAAGGCCAGATGAAAAGAAGGCTGACCACACTTCGCAACAAAAACGGGTTTCATACATTTTCTAACTTTTTTGATGCTATGCAGAAAGATAAATCATTGTTTTACGAGTTCCTTGATCGCATGACCATTAACGTGTCTGAATTCTGGCGTAATCCCAATCGTTGGGAAGTGCTGCGGGACGAGATCCTGCCTGAACTGCTAGGGTCCAAGCGTCGTGTCAAAGTCTGGAGTGCAGCCTGTTCAACAGGTGAAGAACCATACACACTTGCCATGATTTTGGACACGATGGGCATTTTGAAGGACAGCTCGATTACGGCAAGTGATCTGGATGAAGGTGCATTGGCCAAAGCCAAAGAAGGGCGTTATATGGAACGCTCACTTAAGGATGTGCCAAAGGAAACGGCGAACCGTTACTTCAAGCAGGATGGCCTGGTATACCGTATTGATGAGCAACTCAAAAATTCGATCAAGTTCATGAAACAAAATTTGCTGGTGGACCGTTTTGACGATGGGTACGATCTGATTGTGTGCCGAAATGTCATGATCTATTTTACCGAGGAAGCCAAAAACCTGTTGTATCACAAATTTGCAGCAAGTTTACGTCCAGGCGGTATCTTATTTGTGGGCAGTACGGAGCAGATCTTCTCCCCAGGACAATATGGTCTGGAGACAGCAGAAACATTTTTCTATCGGAAAAAATAATGATAATGGTTGTTCAGCCGTCTGAAGCACATGTACATGTGTTCAGGCGGTTATTTGTATACCAAGTACAAGAAAGAGCCGACTTTCTTGTCAAAGCCGGTCAGCTATACTATAATAAGCAAAGAAATTATGGGATTTTAGCAATGTGAAGTTTAACAGTTTAAAGGGGGAACGTATTATGAGTTTACGCTATTTAACCGCAGGGGAGACGCACGGACCCCAATTGACCGCTATTATTGAAGGATTGCCAAGTAATTTGACGATTGATTTTGAAGAACTGAATTTCCAGCTTCACCGCCGCCAAAAGGGGTATGGTCGTGGACGCCGGATGCAGATCGAGAAGGATCAGGCGAATTTCGTTGGTGGTATCCGTCACGGATATACAACAGGTGCTCCGGTAGCGCTGGTTGTTCAAAATAATGACTGGAAACATTGGCAGAATATTATGAATATTGAGCCGATCGAAGGCAGTGACGAAGAGAAACGTCGCGTTCATCGTCCTCGTCCCGGACATGCTGATCTGAACGGTGGACTCAAGTATAATCTCAAAGACTTGCGTAACGTATTGGAGCGCTCCAGTGCACGTGAAACAACAGTACGTGTGGCATGTGGTGCCATTGCACGTCAATTCCTGGCTGAATTTGGAATCAAGGTAGCTGGACGTGTACTTCGTATTGGAGAGATCGAAGCTCCATATCAGGACCTTCCGATTGATGAACTGATCGCAGTGACAGAAGCTTCCTCTGTACGTGTCACGGATGCTGAGACAGAGAAGAAGATGGAAGCCTACATCGACCAGATTAAACAAGAAGGCGATTCCATCGGAGGAATCGTGGAATGTATCGTTGAAGGGGTGCCAATTGGTCTGGGTAGCTATGTTCAATACGATCGCAAGCTGGATGCGCGAATCGCTCAAGGCGTAATGTCCATTAATGCATTCAAAGGTGTAGAGATTGGTATCGGATTCGAAGCCGGAGTCATTCGTGGTTCACAGGTGCATGATGAAATCATGCATACGGATGAACGCGGCTACCACCGGGCAACCAACCGTCTGGGCGGATTCGAAGGCGGGATGACGAACGGTATGCCAGTGGTTGTACGCGGTGTGATGAAGCCAATCCCAACGTTGTATAAGCCACTGCAAAGTGTGGATATTGATACGAAAGAAGCATTTACGGCTCAGGTTGAGCGCTCGGACGCTTGTGCTGTACCAGCAGCAAGTGTGGTGATGGAGCATGTTGTAGCGTGGGAAATTGCCAAGGCATTCCTGGAGAAATTCGGTGGGGATTCCATGGAAGAGATCCGTGCTAATGTTGCTAACTATAACGCTCAACTGGAGAATTACTAATATGCGTCAGCTGACGGTACAGTTGGAGGAACGCTCATATCCGATTCTGATTGGTAGCGGCCTATTGGCACAAGCCCCTCAATATTTTGAGCAATATGGCCTAACCAAAAAAAGTCCGTTACTCATCATAACAGATGAAAATGTGGCTCCCAAATACTTGTCAGGTTTGGAGCAAACGCTGCGTACGGCTGGTTATACAGTCGTATCGGCGGTTGTACCCTCTGGTGAAACATCGAAATCCCTTTCGGTGTATCAGGATATGATGACTGTCGCGATCGAAGGCAAACTGGATCGGAGTTCTGCGATTCTGGCCCTAGGTGGTGGTGTCGTAGGTGACCTGGCTGGCTTTGTTGCCGCTACATATATGCGTGGAATCAAGTTTGTTCAAGTACCTACAACGATTTTGGCGCATGACAGCAGCGTAGGTGGCAAGGTGGCTGTCAATCATCCGCTGGCCAAAAATATGATCGGTGCATTCCACCAGCCTGAGCTGGTACTCTACGATGTGGACACACTTCAATCCTTGCCGCCACGAGATGTTTCGGCAGGTTTGTCAGAGATGCTGAAGCACGGGCTGATCCGTGATGCGGCTTTTGCACACTGGTGTGAGGAGCATGCAGAAGAGTTGCTTGCGCTTAATCCGGAAGCACTGGGATACGGCTTGGAGCGCGGGTGTGGTATCAAGGCAGAGATCGTATCCAGAGACGAGCGTGAAAATGGAGAACGTGCATTGTTGAACCTTGGACATACGATTGGTCATGCCATTGAAGCGATTGCCGGTTATGGAGAATTCCTGCACGGAGAAGCAATTTCCATCGGTATGGCTGGATCGGCATTGCTTGGTGAGAAGCTTGGTGCGCCAGCAGGGCTGTATGAAGATACGGTCCGCATGTTGCGTTCACTTCGCCTTCCAACAACGATGCCTGCTCATCTGGACACGGATGCATTAATGGAAGCGATGATGCATGACAAAAAATTCCGTGAAGGTCATATGGTGTTCATCATTCCTGATCGGATTGGGGCTGCAAGAATTGTGAAGGACGTACCTGTGTCGACAGTTCGGGACGTCATTGAAATGCTCAGGAAGGGAGAGTAACAGCAATGGTCACACGGGGAATTCGCGGGGCTACAACAGTCACGCAGAACAACGAAGAACAGATTTTGAAAGAAACGGCTGTATTGCTGCAGGAGATCGTGGATCGCAATGAGATCCAACCGGAAGATATCTGTAGTGTGTGGATTACGTTAACTGGGGATCTGGATGCTGCTTTTCCGGCAAAAGCTATACGCCAACTGGATGGTTGGGAACTCGTACCACTGATGTGTGCGCTGGAAGTTCCGGTTAAAGGTGCATTGGCACAATGCATTCGATTCATGGTACATGTCAATACAAACAAAGCTCAGAACGAAATCCATCATGTGTATCTGAACGGTGCACAGGCATTGCGTCCGGATCTGGCAGCACCTTCTGGATCTTAAAGAAGCAGGTTGTCAAACCGATCATAATGATGTATAGTGAGAACCAGTTGAGTAGAGTAGAGATTGAGCTGAGAGCAGCTGAGCTAGTGGAGTATATAGCAGAGTCCAGTGGGTGGTAACCGGGGCAACAGAAACCGGTCAACTGATTCACGGTACGTCGTGCTACGGAAGTTGTAACAGGAACAGGGAAGCAGCAAATGTGTCGTAGGACACCTTTTGTGTAGATATATATCGGTACAACACAAACATGTACTCTCCCATATTTTACGAAATATTGGAATGAGTAGTTGATTTGTTATAACTGATTTATTTTCCCGCATTGGATGATGTAACATGCATCAATTCAGCGACCTGTAATAATCCGAGAGCGAAGTATAGGGACTTGTTATTTATGAAGCATCACCCTGTTGAATACAGCTTATAACCAAACCTCTACCTGATGGTAGAGGTTTTTTTGTACATATTTTTTTTCTTCTACCCTTATAGGTTCAACTAAGCTTTTTACACAAACCGAAAGGACAGAAATAACCTGATGAAGCGGAGCGTTTGCCTTTATCACCGGATTTTCCCTTTAGAAAGGGAGTCAAAAAATTCTGGGGATAACAGCGATCGGAAGGTTGTTCTGTCATCGGAGTGTTCAGTGTAAACCTCACTAGTTGAACTTATATAAATCTGAAAGGACGTGATTTGATGATAACGCCAAACGTTAATCAAGTACTGAAAATGTCAAATGAGTATAATCTGATTCCGGTAGTCAAACGGATTTTGGCAGATATGGAGACTCCGATTCGAATATTCCGCCGTTTTGCTGACAACGACCGGGCATTCCTGTTGGAAAGTGTAGAGGGGGGAATCCAATGGGCGAGATACTCGTTCATCGGTACAGATCCGTTCCTGATGATTTCGGCCAAGAAGGGCCGGATTGTAGTGGAAGAAGCGGGACAGACTCGTGAATTGCCAGGCAAACCGATTGAAGAACTGAAAGCACTGTTGCGTAAGTACCGCAGCCCAAAAGATGATGAACTGCCACCATTCACAGGCGGGGCAATTGGTTTCTTCGGATATGATCTGCTGTCCTATTATGAGAAGCTTCCAGCCCACGCGCTGGATGATCTAAATATGGATGACATCCGTTTTATGTTCTGTGACCAGATTATCGTGTTCGACCATGTGAAGCAGCAGATGTTGCTCGTCGGTAATGTACACGTCAAGGATGGTGCAACGGATGATGAGATACGGCAAGCGTATGCGGTGACTTCGGAGAAGCTGGAGCAGGCCGCTGAACGGTTGCAGCAGCAAGGACCAGGGGAAAACCTGAATCCGCGTTCCATTCCGGGAGACGTGGAACTGGGAGATATTCGCTCCAACCTTACGAAGGAACAGTTCATAGGTAATGTAGAGCAAGCCAAAGAGTACATTCGCGCAGGTGATATTTTTCAAGTGGTATTATCCCAGCGTTTTCACATTGATACAGAGGTTTCTCCGCTTCACGTGTATCGTGTGCTTCGGACCCTGAATCCATCACCTTATATGTACTACCTCAAAATGGATGATGAAATTATCGTCGGCACTTCGCCTGAAGCACTGGTCAAGGTGGACGGAAATCGTGTGGAGACACGTCCGATTGCGGGAACACGTCCACGGGGGGCAACCGAAGCGGAAGATCGTGCACTCGCTGCTGACCTGCTCCAGGATGAGAAGGAACGTGCGGAGCATCTCATGCTGGTTGATTTGGGCCGTAACGATCTGGGTCGGGTATCCAGCTTCGGCAGTGTGAAGTGTGACATGTTCATGGAGATTGAACGGTATTCTCACGTGATGCACATGGTATCCAACGTTACGGGCGAGCTAAGAGATGATAAGGATTTCTTCGATGCGTTCCTCTCATGCTTGCCAGCGGGTACCGTATCTGGTGCACCGAAACTTCGTGCAATGGAGATCATAGCGGAACTGGAGAAAGAGGCACGCGGTGCATACGCCGGAGCGATTGGATACCTCGGTTTCTCTGGTAACATGGACTCCTGTATTACGATTCGTACGATTATTTTCAAAAAAGGAAAAGCATATGTACAGGCCGGAGCGGGAATCGTGTGGGATTCTGTACCTGAGAATGAATATGTAGAAACGGTTAACAAAGCCAAAGCATTGCTCAAGGCGATTCGAACAGCAGAAGCCATGTTTCCTGCCAAAGAAAAGGACAGCACGTTGAAATTGGCAAATGCAGACTACTTTGTCACACCAGCTGCCGCTAAAAACTAAGAGAGGAGAGACCGGAGATGAACATAAACCCGATTATGAATGAAAACTCTGTAACCCCGATTACTGAGATGACTCGCGAGGATGGCATGAAGAATGGATTAGCGAAGATTTTAGAGGGCAGCCATCTGGAGCAAGCCGAAGCACGAGATTTGATGTACTCGATTATGAGAGGTGAGGCAACGCCGGCTCAAATCGGAGGTTTGTTAATGGCGCTGCGCATGAAGGGGGAAACGGTGGATGAGATCACCGGTTTTGCTGAAGCGATGCGTGGTCAAGGCGGACGGATTCTCACGGATGGCAGCGGCTTGTTGGACACTTGTGGAACAGGCGGATCGGGTATTCATAAATTCAATATTTCCACGGCATCTGCCATTATTGCTTCCGCCGTTTCGGTTCGGGTCGCCAAACATGGCAACCGTTCAGCTTCAGGAAAAGCAGGTAGTGCAGATGTATTAGAGGCACTCGGTGTAAATATCCATCTGAACGGGGAACAGGCCAGACAATGTCTGGATGATATCGGAATTTGCTTCTGTTTCGCCCAAGTATATCACCCTTCCATGCGACATGCGGCAGGACCGAGAAAAGAGCTGGGTGTGCGTACCATTTTCAATATGCTCGGACCATTAACCAATCCTGCGGGAGCAGATCGCCAATTGCTTGGCCTGTATGATCGTTCCCGGACGCCGATGATCGCTGAAGTGCTGAATCGTCTTGGTCTCAAAAGAGCGTTGGTCGTGGCCAGTCATGATGGTCTGGATGAAATCAGTATCTCGGCGCCAACTCAGGTATCTGAACTTCGCAATGGTGAAGTGCACACCTACGATATTGATCCACGTGATATGGGCTTGTCTCTGCATCCACTCGAAGCGGTGCTTGGAGGAGATGCGGCACAGAATGCCGAAATTATTAAGAGGATCTTCCAGGGTGAGCAGAGTGCCTACCGTGATGTCGTACTGTTGAACGCTGGAGCATGCATCTACGTATCCGGTCTTGCAGATAGCATTGCTGAAGGGGTCACACTTGCCGCTGAAGCGGTAGATTCAGGCAAAGCTGCCGGGAAGCTTGAACAGTTAATTCATACAACGGAGGCGTACAGTCATGTATCTTGATCGAATCGTTGCAACCAAACATAAAGAAGTAGAAGTATTGGCACAGACATTTCGCATGGATGAGGCTATCCAAAAAATTGAACAATTACCGGCAACCCGGGGATTTGAACAAGCATTATCAAGCAAACGCAATCGCAAACTCGGCCTTATTGCTGAAGTGAAGAAGGCTTCGCCATCCAAAGGGTTAATTCGCCCGGATTTTCATCCGGTAGAGATTGCTACTGCTTATGAGCGAGCAGGTGCAGACTGCATCTCCGTATTAACGGATGTGTCGTATTTTCAAGGGAGCAACGAGTACTTGCATGCGATCCATCAAGCGGTGAATATTCCGTTATTACGCAAGGATTTTATTATAGATGAGCGACAGATTGCCGAGGCAAGATTACTGGGTGCGGATGCGATCCTGCTGATTGCCAGCATTCTGACACCTGAACAGATTCGTCAATATCTGGAATTTGCCAAAAGTTTGGGACTGGATGCCTTGATTGAAGTTCACGATCGAACAGAACTGGAGCAGGTATTGGAGATTCCGCAGGCAACACTTGTAGGCATTAATAACCGTAATTTGAAAACATTCGAAACCAGTCTGAGCACGACACTGGATTTGATGGAATTGATTCCAAGTGGGGTCACCTTGATCAGCGAAAGTGGTATTGATGGACCAGAATCAACAGTGCCTCTGATCCAGGCCGGTGTTCATGGTATTCTCGTAGGTGAGCATCTCATGCGCAAGGATGATGTCGAGGCGGCTGTATATGATTTGATGGGACCCAAATGATGAATACTTCCATACACGATGGCACAGGTGACAGTATGTCTGAACGGAGAAACCCGCTGCCAGCGGCCGTAAAAATATGTGGACTTCAGGACGTTGAAGTGCTAAAATCGATGATAAACTTGCCTGTGGATTACATTGGTGTTGTTTTTGCCAAATCACGCCGCCGAATCGAACCCGAGCAGGCTGCTGCATTAAGGACCGTGTTGTTCGAATGGTCTATCTATGATCGCCCGAAGCTTGCAGGTGTATTTGTGAATCCTACGCTCGAAGAGTTGGAACACATTATGGAGATTGCTCACCTGGATGTTATTCAACTGCATGGACAGGAGTCTGCGGAATTCTGCCATCAGGTCAAGCAGCGGTGGAATGCCGAAGTATTCAAGGTTTTTTCTTTTCCCAAAGATGAAACGGGTCCGGAAGCTGATGATGTAGCCGTAAGGGCTCTTGATGCTTACGATAAATTCGTTGATGCGATATTGCTTGATACCCATGATCCTCTATATGGAGGGGGCTCCGGGAAAACATTTGCCTGGGAGCGAATTCCTGCCTATGCGGAATGGGCGAAAAGTCGCGAAATCTCTCTGTTCGTTGCAGGAGGTTTGCAGCCGGACAATGTACAGCAATTAATACAGACATATGCACCTTTCGGCGTCGATGTATCCAGTGGCGTTGAAACTGAAGGTGTGAAGGATATTGCCAAAATTACAGCATTCGTAGAAAGGGTGAAGCAGGCATGACACATCAATTGCCGGATCAACACGGGCGTTTCGGTCACTTCGGAGGCCGCTTTGTACCTGAGACACTAATGAACGCACTTATTGAGTTGGAGGAGGCATACAGCCACTTCTCTGAAGATGAGGAATTCAACAAGGAACTGAATTATCTGCTGAGCGAGTATTCTGGACGTGAAACCCCATTGTATCATGCAGAGCAATTGTCACGCCGATTGGGCGGACCGAAAATTTATCTGAAACGTGAAGATCTCAATCATACAGGCGCGCACAAAATTAATAACGCCATTGGACAAGGTCTGCTTGCCAAACGGATGGGCAAAAAGAAAGTTATTGCCGAAACGGGTGCAGGTCAACACGGCGTTGCAACGGCAACTGTAGCCGCATTGCTTGGACTGGAATGCAAAGTATTTATGGGCGAAGAAGATACAGAGCGTCAGCAGTTAAACGTATTTCGGATGAAGCTGCTCGGAGCAGAAGTAATTCCGGTTACGTCCGGAACACGGACACTGAAGGATGCTGGTAATGAAGCGCTTCGCTACTGGGTCAGCAATGTGGAGGATACGTTCTATGTGCTTGGATCAGTGGTTGGACCTCATCCATATCCGATGATGGTGCGGAATTTCCAACGAGTGATTGGTGATGAGACCCGTCGTCAGATTCAGGAGATCGAAGGACGTTTGCCGGATGTAATTGTAGCAGCTGTCGGTGGAGGAAGTAATGCAATCGGCATGTTCTATCCATTTATCGGTGACCAGGATGTGAAGCTTGTTGGCGTTGAAGCCGCAGGCAAAGGGGTCGATACCGAGTATCACGCTGCGACGATGACCAAAGGTACGCATGGTGTGTTCCAGGGATCTATGAGTTACCTGTTGCAGGATGAGTATGGACAGGTTCAGCCAGCACATTCCATCTCGGCCGGACTTGATTATCCGGGTGTTGGTCCGGAGCATTCCTATCTCAAGGATATTGAACGGGCAAAATATGTACCGATCACGGATCAGGAAGCACTGGATGCCCTGCAACTTCTATGTCGGACAGAAGGAATTATTCCTGCTCTGGAGTCTGCACATGCGGTTGCCCAAGTTGTCAAACTGGCGCCTGAACTCACAGCAGATGATATTGTAGTCATTTGTCTGTCGGGACGGGGAGACAAGGACGTTGAATCAATCATGAAATACACGGGAGGTGACTTGGGATGAATCTGATGGACCAGACCTTCCAGCAATTGAAGCAACAGAATCGCACGGCACTTATTCCATTCTTAACCGTGGGAGACCCGGATGTGGATACAACGATCGATATCATCAAGGAGCTTGAGCAGGCCGGAGCGGATATTTTGGAACTGGGTGTTCCTTATTCCGATCCACTTGCAGATGGCCCAGTCATTCAGCGTGCTTCCGAACGTGCGCTGAAAAGCCAGATTACTATTCGTACGGTTATGGAAACCGCAGCAAAAGCTCGTAAGGCAGGTGTGAAACTGCCGTTTGTGCTGTTCACCTATTATAATCCGGTCTTGCAGACCGGGTTGGATGTATTCTTTGAAGAATTGGTCAAACACGATATTAGTGGCATGATCATTCCGGACTTGCCAATTGAGGAAGCGGAAGAGATGCGACAACGTGCTAATCGCGCGGGAGTACATCTGGTGCCACTTGTTGCACCTACATCTAATGCACGGATTGAGCGGATTGTGAATGGAGCAAGTGGCTTTATCTATTGTGTATCTTCCCTTGGAGTAACCGGAGAGAGAGCTTCTTTCTTTGATGGTGTAGAAAGCTTCATTGAGACGGTGAAAAGTCTGACAGACGTCCCTGTAGCGGTAGGTTTCGGTATTTCTAGTCATGAGCAGGTGGAACATTTCTCCCGCATCTGCGATGGTGTTGTTGTAGGTAGTGCCATCGTTCGTCAGGTGGAAGACGCGATCCCTCTGCTTGGAAATCCGGACACGCGTGCAGAGGGGCTGTTGCAAATTCGCAACTTTGTGGCACAATTGAAGGGATAGAGATGTCTTGAAAGTACATCCCTTGGACACATGAGGTGCACGCTCATTCGTGTCTAACATTATCTCAATAACAGGAGGCGGTCGGGTTGAAACCGAAATCCCAGATTGTCAATCTGCCTGTGTACCAACCGGGCAAACCGATTGAAGAAGTGAAACGTGAACTGGGGCTTGAACAAGTCATCAAACTGGCCTCCAACGAAAACCCATACGGCAGTTCTCCTGCCGCCCTGGAAGCCATTACGAGAGAAATGACTAACATAAGCATATACCCAGACGGTAGCTCGGTTGAGCTGACTGGAGTTCTTGCAAAGCATCTTGGTGTTGAACGGAACAACTTAATATTTGGTTGTGGTTCTGATGAGATTATTGCTTTGATCACGAGAGCTTTCTTCTTGCCGGGTGACGAGACCATCATGGCAGATCAGACATTCTCCGTATACAAAAGCAATGCCGATATTGAAGGAGCCGTTACCATCGAAGTGCCTCTTAAAGATGGAACGCATGATCTGAGCGCGATGCTTGCGCAAATCAACGACAAAACGAAAGCGGTCTGGGTGTGTAATCCAAATAATCCGACAGGTACGATTATCTCTGAGCAGGAACTTACAGCCTTTATGGACCGTGTACCTGCACATGTGATGGTTGTACTGGACGAAGCTTATTATGAATTCGTAACCGATGATGCATATCCGCAAAGCATACCATTGATCGAACGGTATCCGAACTTGGTCATTCTGCGGACATTCTCCAAAATTTATGGTTTGGCTTCGCTCCGGATCGGATACGGCATCGCACGTCCCGAAATTATTGATTTGATTAACCGTGTACGTGAGCCGTTTAACACTTCGCGATTTGCACAGGTTGCGGCAACCGCTGCATTACTGGATCAGGATTTTGTTCAAGAGTGCTCGAAGCGGAATGCAACGGATCGGGATTTCCTGCAAAATGAATTTACACGGCTCGGATTGTCGTATTTCCCTTCACAGGGTAATTTCATTATGGTTGATCTGAACATGCCTTCGGCTACGGCGTTCCAATCCTTGCTGAAACAAGGCATTATCGTTCGCCCAGGATTCCACGTATACCCAACTTACATTCGTGTGTCCGTCGGAACATCAGAACAGAACCGTGCATTTGTCACGGCACTGGAGAACACGCTGGCTGAGAAGGCGGTAGCAAGCCCTTAATACTGGCGATGAAAGAGTGAGGACCCATGAAACTAAAAATTGCAATGATTGGTGTAGGACTCATCGGCGGTTCACTTGCGCTCTGCTTCAAAGGCAAGCCAGGTGTAACCGTGATGGGCTATGCCCACTTGGATGAACTGAAGGACAAGTACATAGCGAGCGGTGTAGTGGATGATGCTACGCTCTCACTGGAAGAAGCGGTAGAGGATGCCGACTTTATTTTTTTGTGCGTTCCCGTAGGTTTGCTTGAGTCCTATTTCGAGAAGCTTTCCAGGCTGCCATTGAAGAAAGGATGTATCATCACGGATGTAGGAAGCACCAAGGCTTCCATTGCCGCTTGTGCCGAGCATGTGCGGCTGACTGACGCTTACTTCATTGGTGGTCATCCTATGGCAGGGTCGGAGCGTGCAGGCGTGGATGCGGCCTCAGCCGTGTTGTTTGAGAATGCATATTATGTCTTAACCCCTTCAGAGCAAGTACCTGAAGAAGCTTACAGCAGGTTGTCAGAGCTGCTTGCCTATACGCGCGCACAGATCGTGCGTGTGGAGCCTCTGTTGCACGATGACATCGTGGGTGCGATTAGTCATTTGCCACATGTTATTGCTGTTGCGCTGGTCAATCAGGTGCGTGAATATAATGAGTCAAATCCGCTGTATAAAATGCTGGCTGCAGGTGGTTTCCGGGATATTACCCGGATTGCGTCCAGTGATGCAATTGTATGGAGAGATATCTTGCTTAGCAACCGTGATGTCCTACTGGGCTTGCTTAAGGACTGGAATAGCCAAATGACGGCCTTTACGGATATGCTGGAGCATAAGAACGGTGATGGCATAGAGGAAGCATTCCGTCAGGCCCGTAAGTTCCGCAGTGTATTGCCCGAACGACGCAAAGGCATGATTTCACCGTTATTTGATCTGTACACCGATGTCCAGGATGCTCCGGGTATGATTGGTAAGATCGCAACTGAGCTTGGGGCGAATGACATTAACCTGAGCAACTTGGAGATTATCGAAAACCGGGTTGATGTGCCGGGCATCATGCGTCTGTCTTTCCGTCAGGAAGAGGATATGGAACGAGCCAAGACATTGTTGGATTCCTTAGGCTATCAAGTGCGGGTATAAGACGAGAAAGAGGGCGAAAGCCCTCTTTTTTGTGGGGTTGTATTGGAGTTGTTATATGAATCTCCTCAGAAATCAAAGAGGGTGATATATAAAAGATGAATGCAAATATTAACCTCTAAACTAGAGGTAATTCCTTTTTGAAGACAAAAAAAAGACCGCTTACAAAAGCGGCCATTGCTCACGTGGAGCAATACAGTTATTGGATAGGAGTGGAGAGAAACCATACTGTACCCTTATTATATGTATACGTTTTCATTCTGTCAACACTTTAAATAAAATTGTTTGAATTAATTATATCTTTCGGTAATTCAGGATAATAACTCCTTTTTTTGAGGGCCTGAAATCAAAAAAAATATCACATTTTTGTAACCTTTTCAGTATATCATGCGTCTATATATGAAAGGCTTACCAAAAAGGCTCTAAATGAAGTCATGAACGTGAAAATGACTGCATATGAATGACAGGTCGGGTTCTGTGGACAGCAATGGATTTGCCAGGATGATGCAGACCGTTGTACAATAAATACTGTTAATGTAGAAACGTTGGGGAAATTGCCATTACATAGGGGAATTTGGCGGGAAGGCCAGTTATGGCGCTGAACGCTGTTTATATGCGGTGAAAACCGCAACTTTTTTGTGCCTGTTCGGTAATACATGGATAGAGTCGAACGGGGAGAAGCACATGGATGGGCGAGGAGGGGTCGCACTCAAATGACGGATTCCCAGTTGATTCGAGAGATCAAGGAAGGTAACCTGGAGTTATATTCCGAGCTGATGAGTCGTTATCAGCGTAAAATACTGGCTTTCGTATATCATATGTTGAAAAGTTCCAATATGGAGCTGCTTGCGGAAGATCTCTGTTCTGAGACTTTCTATAAGGCGTTCCGCAGTCTGCACTCTTTCCGTGAGGTGGATGCCTCATTCTCAACCTGGTTATATACCATTGCGAGAAATACGGTACTGAGTGAGCTTCGCAAACAGCGCAGCGGAAATGTCCCACTTGAAGAGAGCGGGATTGTTCCCGTTGCTCCTTCGGAGAATGCACCGGAGTATGCTGTACTGCGCAGCGAGCGGGTGATGCTGGTTAGAGATGCGATTAACAACTTGCCGGAGAAGCAACGTTCTGCGATTATACTCCGCGAGTATGATCAACTAGACTACCAGGAGATTGCGAATATTCTTGGGCAGAGCGTCAGTTCTGTGAAATCGCTATTATTCAGAGCAAGATCAAGCGTAAAAACTCAATTGGAACCTTATTTCTTCGAACCGGTGTACGAGCCATATGAAGGGATGAAGAACCGATGAATTGCAATGATGCCCAGGAACTGTTTGCACTGGTCTGGGACTTGCCGGAGAATCATCCTCAGCGGATTGCATTTCATGCTCATCTCGCTGGTTGTGAAGACTGCTCCGAGCAGTTTGAGGTTTGGGAAGAAGCCCAGATCTTGCTGCACAGCATCCCGATTCCAGTGACAGAACAACAGGCAGAGAGAGTGAACCGTAACGTTATGGACCGGATTTATGCGGAGTCTCCATGGTTATTGCCGGAGGAGGCAAAGGTTAATCGTTTCTCTGCTGCGATCCGCAAGCATATGTCTTTGTGGATTGCCGCGTTCCTGGCTATTTTTTTATGCAGCTTTCTGTACATGGCAATGTTTAAGCCAGATGTGTCAGAAGCTGAGCAAACCAAAGTTGTTGCTACGGGTATTCTGGAGACAGGAGTTGCCGGAAGCGCACCTTCGTCATCTGGATTATATCAGTACGACATGACTGGAGCGGATAGAGGAAGCATTATCGAACCTTTTGTAGTGAGTATGGGACCTGCTTATCCGCAGTATTGGATGGCCCTGTCTTTACTTGCAATTGGAATGGCGTTATTTTCTCTTGGCCGTATGCATCGAACAACGAATAAACGTAAACAAAGTGCGAGTGCATAGGTAATAACCTTTCGTTCGCCGTGTGGAGAAATGAGGGATGTAAGTGCGAATCGGGCTTATTCGTCACGGTCTTACAGACTGGAATGCGGCAGGCCGTATACAGGGGCAGACTGATATACCTCTGAATGGGGAAGGTCGTGAACAGGCTGAGCGACTGGGAAGACGTCTGTTGACTGAAGATTACCAGTGGGACCATATCATCACAAGTGGATTATCGCGGGCACAGGAAACAGGGGAGATTGTCTCCAAACTGTTAAATGTACCTATGCTTGAGCCGGACGCACGGTTGAAAGAAAGGGCTTTTGGTCAGATTGAAGGTCTGACGTCAGAAGAGCGGGTTGCCCGTTGGGGCCAATCCTGGGAGACATTGGACTTGGGACAGGAGAAGATTGCGGATATCCAGCTTCGTGCAATGGCGTTTCTGGAAGATCTATGGTCTGCCTATTCGGACCAAAACGTACTCATTGTCACTCACGGAGCTTTTCTGGCCAACCTGTTAACAGCCTTGTTTAAAGATCGGTATACGCAGCGGATTGGAAACCTGTCACTGACGATCCTGGAAAAGGAACGTGATGACTGGAGTCCGCTGTTATATAATTGCACACGACATCTGTCTTTGGACACAGCAAAACAACCTGAGTAATCCAACTTGGGTTGTTTTTTTGCATTTTAGGGGGAATATAGCCTTTATATGATTTCAAACCTCTCATTTTTCTTCTGATTGGCCGACTTGGGGCATAGTATGATTAACAATTAATTTCATAATTCACTAAAGATATTATGAAATTAATTCAAACATAAAAGATTTCCAAAAAGAGGTTTAGATTATGGGAATTCCGTCAACGATGTTTACAAAACCAAACTATTTCAGGCTCCGAATCAGCAGCCGAAGTAGTTAACGGGCGAGGCGATGGACCCATGAATCTAGCGGATATGCTTACTTTTGCCGATATTGGCCAGCTTAATCGAATTGCAGACTATTACCAATGTGAATGCAAACCCAACTCCAAACATGAACTCATCCAGAGTATTCTCACTACATTGGGCAGCAGACCCTTTTTTGAGCAGCAGGTACGACAACTGAATCAAGCAGATCAGCGCTTTTTGAACAACTTGTTGTTTGATCCTCGCCAGTATTATGGTATGGAAGAACTCATTGCCATAGCCCGTCAATCGATGGACAAAAAGGAGAGTGAGGCAGGCGCCAGTCCACGTGATCTCATCGTTCGCTTCAATAAGAGTGGATGGTTGTTCAATGGGACAACGCAGCAGACCAGGTATTTGTATCAGGTGCCACAGGATCTGAAATTAAGATTCAGGGATGTGTTATCCACACATCTGCGAGCAGGGATCACCAAAACAACGGAACCGCCCATGTATCGGGATGAGTATCATCTCTTAGCGGATGATCTCAAGTTGTTCTTACAGTTTGTCCAGCAGCACGAAATTGCCCTTAACGCTGAGGGCATGATGTACCGGCGCTCTCAACAGCAGATTATAGAGCATCTACACATTAGTGAGGAATTGGTGGGCAAAGGTGGCTGGAGATTCGGATATGGTCGTTCATTTAAGGATTACCCGGATCGTTTTGCACTTCTCTACGACTATGCATTTCACCACCGGCTGGTTCGTGAGGAGCAAGGCATGCTGAAGCTGTCACCAACCGGAGAAGACAAGCTGGGGGCTGAGAAAACGGCCGAAATGATACAGCTATTTAGGTTTTGGTTAAGATTGTATAAAGGTGCTATTCCCAATCTGTCCTCTATTGTGTATTGGACAGGCGAATGTGCCTTGGAATGGTCGACCGCCGAGTCGCTGTTTCGTCAGATCGGTCCATTCATTCAGCCGTTCTATTATGATACGGCGGAGGCCATCTATGATAACAGAATTGTTAAAATGATGTTGCATCTTGGCATGGTCCGAATTGGGGAACATGAGGAAGGTCGGACGATACAAATGACAGCTTGGGGTTCACGTCTTGCTGCATCCTGCCGCTCCATTTCAGGAGACGTTACACCTATTATGTTTGACAAGTGAAGGACAAGTTGCTAAAATCACTCCCAAATTAAGGAGTGATAATAATGATAATTCCATACAAAGGCCTACAACCTCAGTTACACTCTTCGGTATATATAGCTGAAGGTGCGAAACTAATTGGTGATTTGAGAATGGGAGAAGAGTCTTCCGTCTGGTTCAATGCGGTCCTGCGGGCTGATTTGGCTCCTATTGTCATTGGAAAGCGCTGTAATATTCAAGATAATGTTGTTGGGCATGTCAATACGGATCAACCTTTAATTGTGGGAGATGATGTTTCCGTAGGACACACAGCGATCATTCATGGTTGTCGTATTGGAACAGGATCATTAATCGGCATGGGAGCCATTCTGCTGAATGGAGCAGACATTGGGGAATATACGCTGATTGGAGCCGGTTCTGTTGTTACTGAGAATAGTAAAATTCCGCCCTATACTCTTGCTTTGGGGACACCTGCCAAAGTGATACGTGAGTTGACTGATGCTGATCTGGAGCGGATGTCCAGAACTTCACTGGGTTATGTCACCAAAGGAAAAGAATATAGGAGCTCTTAAATCCGTTTTGGAGGTGCATCCTATTGGATAAAATGAAAGTTACGTATGAAGTCATGTTGGGGCTAGCAGCTGAGATGGTGTGGGACGAAGCGCTTCGCAAACAGCGCAGCGAGAAGCTCTATTTGGAAATCGATAAAGCGTTAGCTACCGGAGACGAAGTAGCTTTCCGGAGTCTGACGGATGAACTGAGGACCATAAACTGATGGGCAAAATATATCCTTTCTGAGATAAAAGGGAATGCGCATATGCGTGTTTCCTTTTTTGATATGTGAAATTACGAAATGAATGTCTGGATTTATAAGAAATGGTCATATATAATATGGGAATAAAATGGATAGAGAGGGGATATAGGGAATTGAAATTCAGTGAGATGACTCAAGACAGCTGGGCTGAACTGCAACTCTATCTGGATACATGCCTTATTCCATATACAGCTCTTAGCGGTGAGCAGTCGCCGGTTGAAGTTACCGAGGCATTGGAGCGGCTGAGAGATTTTCTGGATCTGGTCGAAATTCCTTTCAAAGGGAGAATCATGACTTATCCAGCCTTTCACTATGCTAATCCGGAATTGTCAATGACATTAAATTCCTTGTCTTCACAGCTTAAGTCTTCAGGATTCAAATATGTGGTTATTATGTCATCAGATGGTCAATTAAATGAGGTGGAAATTCCTTCTGCTGATCTGGTTTTGAGTCGGTCCGTATTAACTCATGAGGTCGGAGAAGAGGGCATTGCGAGATTTGTAGGGGAAAAGATACGAGAGTTGTGGAAAAAATAGTTTTTGGCGACAAATGTGACAATTTTACAACATTTTTTTAATAACGCTTACAAGTGAACCTTAAAAATGTGTGACAAATTCTTGACGGTGTTCTAGGGCTACTATATGATTATGTATGTTCTAGTAAGTCGTGGAATTTATGAAAATGAAAACGGTTGAGAGAGTTGGCTGAAAAAGGGGGTTGGAGACAGTATGAGCAGTGAGCATGACCACCACGAAGCTTCATTGAAATTGCCAAGCCGCATGGAGATGTCACGCAGGCAGTTTTTGACCTACACGCTTGGTGGAGCTACAGCCTACATGGCCGCCGGTGCAATCCTTCCTATGGTCCGTTTTGCGGTGGACCCGATTTTGCAACATAAGGGAGAAGGCACCTCTGTCAAAGTAGCTGAAATCAGCAAAATTACGAATGAGCCTCAAGAATTCACCTTTGAACTTAAACAACAGGATGGTTGGTATCTGAGTAATGCATCGTTAGTGGCGTGGATTCGCAAAGACGAGCAGGGTAAAATTTATGCACTTTCACCTATCTGTAAACATCTGGGATGTACAGTAGGCTGGAATAGTGACAAACAGTACCCTGACGAGTATCATTGCCCCTGCCATGGCGCGCACTATGACAAGGAAGGGAAGAATCTTGCCGTAGCCCCCAAACCGCTGGATGAGTACGTAGTGAAGGAAGAGCAGGGTTGGGTATATCTGGGCGACATTGTTCCGAACACCCGAGTGAATTAGGAGGCGTGAACGCAGATGTTTAAAAATGTCTATAACTGGATTGACGAGCGTCTCGATATCACGCCAATATGGCGGGACGTTGCGGATCATGAAGTTCCAGAGCATGTAAATCCGGCTCATCACTTTTCCGCATTCGTGTACTGCTTTGGTGGATTGACGTTCTTTATTACTGTTATTCAGATTCTGTCAGGCATGTTCCTGACCATGTATTACGTACCTGATATTATCAATGCCTACGCAAGTGTGGAGTATTTGCAGACCAAAGTAGCCTTCGGCCAAATTGTTCGCGGCATGCACCACTGGGGAGCCAGTCTGGTTATCGTAATGATGTTCTTACATACGATGCGTGTGTTCTTTACAGGCTCTTACAAGGCACCGCGTGAAATGAACTGGGTTGTCGGCATGCTGATCTTTTTCGTCATGTTGGGCCTGGGTCTGACAGGGTACTTGTTGCCATGGGATAACAAAGCCTATTTCGCAACAAAAGTAACACTGGAGATTGCCAATACGGTTCCTTGGTTGGGACCAATTATTAAAGAATTCCTGCAAGGCGGTACGATTGTTGGTGCACAGACACTAACCCGATTCTTTGCCCTGCACGTATTCTTCCTCCCCGCTGTGCTTCTGGTGCTTCTGGTCGGACACTTTATCATGATCCGCAGACAGGGCATTTCGGGACCACTATAAACGAAAGAAGGGAGGAATCGCAATGGCTCACGGACATAAGAAGCATGATGAGGAAAAGGTTATCTTTGTCGGTGATTCACGGGTTCGTAAAGGTGCGGGATTCATTACCCCGCCTGATTACACGGCGTATCCCGGCAAATCAGAAGCCTTTATTCCTAACTTCCTGCTGAAAGAATGGATGGTTGGTGTCGTTGTATTGGTAGGGATTTTGGTACTAACGATCTCAGAACCTGCACCTTTGGGGTATCCGGCCAATCCAAGCGCATCCGTTATACCCATGCCGGACTGGTACTTCCTTTTTCTGTATCAGTACTTGAAGTATCCATACGCATCGGGCGATTACGTGTTGCTCGGGGTACTGGGGGTCAGCGGGGTCGCTTTTGGAGCGTTGCTGCTGGCACCATTTCTGGACACAGGTAAGGAGCGGCGTTTCTATAAGCGCCCCATTGCTTCATCACTGATGATTCTGTCGGTCATTTCTGTATTCTATCTGACGAATGTAGCGTGGACACACTACGAGCATGAGTTGGAAGCAAGTGGACAGAAGCCTGAACATATTCAACGTGAAGAAGAAGCACTGGAGAGGCGTGAACAGGGGCTCCCTCCAGTTTCCAATGCACCTGGACAGCAAGAAGAAGTTGCGATCGTGGAACAGGATGATCCTGCAATGGAAACGTACAAGAAGGCTGGGTGTATTGGCTGCCATGCGGCTGATATGAAGGGTGCAAGTGGACCTTCACTTCGGGGTGTAGGTGACAAGCACAGCCAGGAAGAGATTCTGACCATTATCAAAGAAGGCTACAACGAGATGCCTCCTCAGTACAATAATGCTATTGCTCAAGGTGTAACGGATGAAGAGATTACTCATCTGACCGAATGGCTTGCGAAACAGAAAGCAGAACAGTAAAATCGAAATAACCAATGAAACCTGATCGTTTATGCGGTCAGGTTTTTTTGAAGTGTTTTTTGGACAGCACTGTATGTGCGCAATATATGATGAAGGAAGGGGCAGGGAATGTGGCTTTATCGTATTTCTGGAGCAGGGAGTTTCTGACCAATCGTTATTTCCTGTGGCTATTATTTTGGTGTAATGCGGTAGGAACGGTATACGGATACATCTGGTACGGAGAGCAAATGAAATTGACGCTGGCTGAGCAACCGGTGTGGCAGATCGTATTTGTGCCAGATAGTCCAACAGCGAGTTTGTTTTTTACTTTAGCGTTGCTATGGATCTTGTACCCACCACGGTCCATCGTTATCAAACGGATCGGACATGTGATTCAGGCGCTTGCTGTGGTCACATCTGTGAAATATGGCGTGTGGGCCGTATCCATTATTTTCGCTGGCTGGATGCAAGGTGGCACACAGCACTGGCAAGACTGGATGTTGATTGCTTCCCATAGCGCAATGGCGATTGAAGCTCTTATATATGTACGCTTTTTCGGCTTCCGATGGGCTGCCCTTGTCATTGCAGGTCTCTGGACGCTGTTGAACGATACAATGGATTATACATATGATATTTACCCTTGGTTACCCGCCTCCCTCTATGATCATGTTGATGGTGTGCGTAATTTCACATTCGGACTGACACTGGTGAGCATTCTGTGCGCGTGGCTAGCCTTAAGACAGGCAAGACGTACCTGAGCTCATACTTTGGGGAGTGGATAACAGTCTCATGAAGAGTCGCTATTTTAGCGGCTTTTTCTATGTCACAAATCGAGTAGGGTACGGAATCCTCTTCTGCTTGTTCTAACGAGTTGTCCCCCGCCATACATTGGTGGTGGGAGGGATGTCCATGAAGAGAACGTTCGGGATCAAAACCGGCTTATTGGTGGTATCGTTCATGGCTCTGCTGCTTTGGACGAACTTAGCATATCGTGTATCCGCGCAAAGTGATGGACTGAATTCGATTTCGGATCAGCAAGTGTCCACTAGCAATTCAATTGCGCAACTTAATGAAGAAGCAGCCATTTTGTATCGTCAGGCACTGGAGAACAATATTGAAGAAGTGCGAGGAAGCATTCTGCGTATCAGTAAAAGTCTGGAGCATATCTCCTTTGAGGGACAAACGACAGTCGAAGGCATTCACGCCTTGTCCGAAACCATAGTTGAAGTGAAACAAGCCGTTGTGAAGGTGAAAAATGACGACGCTTCTCTTCAGCAGTCCTCTGCCAAACTCAGACTTGCAGCAGATAGTCTCGCGAATCCAACCAAGCCTTTATGGCTTCAGTATTATAAAATCGTGAAAAACGATCTGGATGCTTTGTCCGCTGCTACAGATCAAGGGCAAACTGCGGCTGTGCTGGCAAATCGCTACACCGTTTTGGAGGAGCATTATGAGACGATACGTCCTGCCGCTCTGATTCGACGTGAACCGTATGAAATTGCTCAGATGGACGCTTGGTTATCTCATACCAAAGGGCTTACCGCTGCAAAACAGCCTGATCTGGCTCAGTTAAAGAGCATGGTGGGCCACGGTGAGGAACTGGTGAACCAGTTATTTGGTCGCGAGAAGGACGAGAGTGCCTTTGTACCGTTTGTACAAGGCCCTGATCGAAGGGCAGCCGGGCTGCTGATAAGTTCGGTCATTGTGGCGACGCTAAGTTACGCCGGATATCGTAAATATCGTGCACAGCAGCAGGGGATTTTTCCTTTTCGGCGCTAATTGGATATAAACGTGATCGTGGTATATTTATTATAAAAAAAGACCTCTTTCGCATAAACAGCCACGGTAACGGCTCTTCATGTGAAAAGAGGTCTTTTTGTAGTTTCTACAGCATGTCAGCTTTCTTTGAAACCTTCTCCATGTACATCGTGAACATCGCTGATGATGACAAAAGCTCTGGGGTCTATGGAACGTACAATAGTCTGCAGACGCCGGAACTCTTGCCTGGAGATCACACAGTAGGCCATGTGTTTGGCCTGTTTAGAGTATGCGCCAATGGCTGGAATGAGGGTAACGCCACGATCCATATCCCGTGTGATCTGGTCCGCAATCTCGGGTGCATGGTCACTAATGATCATAAATGCCCGGGCAGAATATGCACCTTCCTGAATAAAGTCGATGACTTTGGAAGCGATGAATACAGCTACGAGCGTATACAGGATTTTTTCTTTGGGGATGTAGATGAGAGAGAGACCGATAATAACAAAATCGATGCCAAGCAATACCCGTCCCATACTCCACCCATACTTGCGATTTAGAATGCGAGCAATGATGTCTGAACCGCCCGTCGTTCCACCCCAACGAAATACGATGCCAAGACCGGCTCCAAGGGTAACACCTGCATATAATGCAGCTAACAGGAGGTCATTCTCGGTATGTAATGGTTCAATCCAGCCCAGATGAATCAACTTTTCAAACAACCATAGAAAAACGGTCAAAGCCCCGATTCCGATACCCGTATAGATCATCTGTCTGCCGCCCAAAATTTTGAGCCCGATCAGAAAGAGGGGGACATTAAGAATCAAGGTCGTTAGAGAAGGTGAGATGCCGAAAGCATAATTGATCAGCACGGTAACCCCGGTGAGGCCACCTTCCATAAGCTGGTTAGGGATAATAAAATAGAGGAGCCCAAAGGCATATAAGGCTGTACCCAACAGGATGGGGAGTACCAGTTTAACTTGAACCCAGGTTTTGGCAGTGCTCATAAGATCCCTCGCTGTATATAAATTAGAATGAAGAAGCAATCATTCCCATCCTAGTATACCTGTTTATTGATTCTTTAAAAATGATTTGTCGCTGATGATGGTGGAAGTGAATCTAAATAACTGATATTATTAGGAACAAATACGACATCATTTCAAAAGGAGAATCCGTTCTCATGGAGAAAAGCATCGCAGAAATGCAGCGTGAGGTTGATCAGTATATCTCCCAGTTCAAGGAGGGGTATTTCAGTCCTCTGGCCATGCTGGCCCGGATGTCTGAAGAGGTTGGGGAGCTTGCCAGGGAAGTGAATCATGAGTTTGGCGAGAAGCCAAAGAAATCTTCCGAAGCAGCCAATTCCATTGAACTTGAGCTTGGAGATATTTTATTTATCACGATTTGTTTTGCGAACTCACTCGGCATTGATCTGGCTGAGGCGCACGACAAAGTCATGCATAAATTTAACACCCGCGATGCCAATCGGTGGACTCCCAAAAACACCGATTAGGCGTAGATTACATATGCTGTACCATCACCCGATCGGGGAGGGTCAGCTTAATGATGAAACCGGAAGAATATATGCAGCAGGCTTACCGCTGTATATTGCAAAATGATTTTGAGCAGGCGATTCGTTGGTTCGAGTCAGCCATTCACGCTCATCCCAAACATGCGGAGTTATATTATCGCTGTTCCATTACCCACGCCCGCAGCAAGCATCTGGTTCCGGCGCTTGAATATGCGCGTAAGGCGGTTGAATTGTCGCCAGGAACAGAAGAGTATATATTACATCTGCAGACGCTGGAAGCGAAACAATTGACCTCCAGAGCGAAGTTGCTGTTGGAGCAGGCGGGTATTGCAACACAGGAGCGCTATGTGGAAGCGTCAACGCTTCTGCAAGAAGCGGTCAAACTTGATCCGCTCTCCGTGGAAGCTCATGTTATGCTTGCGCTGGCTTACAGTGATTTGAATGAATTTGACTATGCCATTAAGGTGCTGCGTGAGGCAATTTTGCTGGACCCGCAGAATGGGCAGCTGCATCAGATGTTACAGGAAATCAAGCAACGTATGAAATCCATTCAATAAGAATTCATTTTGCAAAGATTCTTTTGAGTTGAAATGGATTCAACGATATGATCCAACATAGCGAGGAGATGCAGTCAATATGAGTGAAGTAATTAGAGTTGCCGTCATCGGAGCGGCTGGCCGAATGGGCCGTGAAGTTGTGAAATTGGTACTTCAGGACCCGGAATTGGAGCTTGCAGCGGCTGTCAACCGCTCCGGAGCAGGCACGGATGCAGGAACCCTTGTTGGTTTGCCGGAGTGTGGAGTGCTGGTGACTGATGATATCGAAATGGCGTTTGCCGAAACAAAACCTCAGGTTATGGTTGATTTTACAGTGCCGCAATATGCATTTGCACATACCGAGATCGCGATTCGTCATGGGGTTAGACCTGTCATGGGTGTTACCGGCTTTACGCCGGAGCAGATTGAACAGTTGGACAAGCAATGCCAGGACAAAGGAATTGGAGGGCTTATTGCCCCTAACTTCTCGATCGGTGCCATTCTGATGATGCGATTCGCAGCACAGGCTGCCAAACATATGCCGAATGTGGAGATTATCGAATATCACGGGGATCAGAAGCTGGATGCTCCTTCCGGAACAGCGATCAAAACGGCTGAACTGATTGCTGCCAATCGGGAAGAACTTCGCCAGGGTAACCCGAATGAGGAAGAAACGATCGAAGGATCACGTGGCGGTTATTACAACGGCTTCCGAATCCACAGTGTACGACTGCCTGGCGTATTCGCACAGCAGGAAGTTGTTTTCGGAGACTATGGACAGTCACTCAAAATTCGGCATGACTCCTACGAGCGCGCAGGTTATATGCCTGGTGTTAAGATTGGTGTGCAAAAGGTTATGGAATATACAGGAATGATCTACGGATTTGACCACTTTATCGACTAAAAGGAGATTGTCATGTTGAAAATAGCATTTATCGCCCATGATCGTAAAAAAGAAGAGATGGTTAATTTCGTGACAGCATATGAGCCTGTTTTTACGGACCATCAATTGTATTCTACAGGAACCACAGGCCTTCGTATTATGGAAGGAACCTCTCTGAAGATTCATCGATTTGAATCAGGCCCATTGGGCGGAGATCAGCAGATTGGAGCTTTGGTTGCGCAAAATGAGATGGATCTGATTATATTCCTGCGAGATCCACTGATGGCACAACCTCACGAGCCGGATATCAATGCATTGTTACGTCTTTGTGATGTGCAGGGAATTCCACTTGCCACGAATATCGCAACCGCTGAGATTCTGGTTAAGGCACTGGATCGTGGCGATTTTGCCTGGAGAGAGCTGGTACATAAATACAAGCCGGAGGCTGGATTGAATTCAGGTGATTCCGAATGAGTCTGGATATTCTCATCTTTGGAGCTCATGCGGATGATGCGGAGATTGGTATGGGTGGAACGATTGCCAAACATACCGCTGCTGGCTTGAAAGTAGGCGTGTGTGATCTGACTCGTGCTGAGATGTCCTCCAACGGAACAGTAGAGCGCAGAACCGAGGAAGCGGAGCAAGCCTCCCGCGTCCTCGGTCTTTCGTGTCGAACGAATCTGGGGCTTCCTGATCGTGGGTTGTATCTTACTCCAGAACATGTACAGGCAGTAACGGCTGAGATCCGCCGTCATGCCCCTCGGATGGTATTTGCTCCCTATTGGGAAGATCGTCATCCGGATCATGTCAATTGCAGTAAGCTTGTGCAGGAGGCTGTTTTTAATGCCAAGCTTCGGAACTACATGCCAGATATGCCTGCCGTGCAGGTGAAGGAACTTTATTTTTACTTTATTAATGACATTGGACCTACGGATTTGATTGTAGATATTACGGAACACTATGAGCAAAAAGAAACTTCATTGCTCTCTTATCGTTCCCAATTCGAACTGGGAGACGGAGCGGTCTCGACGCCATTGAATCAGGGGTACATTGAACGTGTAAGAGCCCGTGATTCGTTGCTCGGACAACGAAGTCTCATCCCGTTTGCAGAAGGATTTGCTACAATTACGCCTTACGTGGTTCATCAATTTGGCCCGAGTGCCCAATAAACGATTTCATTTTCTACGTATTAATGAGACGATTTGTTTCATTATTCCGTTGCATTATATCAACCTGCATGAAGCGGGAGATCAAAGGAGCGTCCACCGGATGGATCAAAAGCTAAAAATCGGCATCACCTGTTATCCGTCCCTCGGAGGGTCTGGCGTTGTCGCAACGGAGCTGGGAAAATTGCTTGCCGAACAGGGGCATCAGGTTCATTTTATTGCCAACAGTATCCCGTTCAGACTGGGTACGTTCCAGAAAAATATTTTTTATCACGAAGTTGAAGTGAATGATTATTATGTTTTCCGTTACCCTCCGTATGATCTGTCACTGGCAACGAAGATGGCCCAGGTGGCTAAGTCACAGCAGCTGGATCTGCTGCATGTTCATTATGCAGTGCCACACGCCGTATGCGCCTTTCTCGCGAAACAGATGGTAGGGGACGGCTTGAAAGTAGTTACCACGTTACATGGAACGGATATTACGGTTCTGGCTCAGGATGAATCTCTGAAGGATCTGATTCGACTTGCCATCAATGAAAGTGATGCGGTTACTGCTGTATCACAAGATTTGATTCGGGAAACGGTCGAATTGCTGGATATTCAACGTCCAATTGATTTAACCTATAATTTTATTGACAAACGAATATATTATCCGCGGGATGCTGCCAGTCTGCGAAGAGACTTTGCTGCGCCTGAAGAAAAAATATTAATGCACATTTCCAACTTCCGACCGGTGAAGAGAACTCAGGATGTGGTAGAGGTCTTCCGTCAGGTACAGGAGCAGGTTCCGGCAAAACTGTTATTTGTAGGAGAAGGGCCCGATTTGCCGAAGATGCAATGGAAGATTAATGATCTCGGCTTAAATGATAAGGTTCATTTCCTTGGTAAGCAGGATGATATTGCCCAAGTGATCTCCATGGCTGACGTGTTGATGCTTCCATCGGAGAAGGAAAGTTTCGGACTTGTGGCGCTCGAAGCAATGGCTTGCGGCGTACCCACGATCGGTTCACAGGCTGGAGGAATTCCGGAACTGGTCTTACATGGCAAGACGGGATTCTTATCCGCCATTGGGGATACACAATCCATGGCCGAGAACACCATCCGTTTGTTAACAGACGATCGTTTGGCTGCGGAGTTCAGAGAAGCGTGTCTTCAGCGCGCACATCATGACTTTTGCAATGATGCCATTCGGCATGAATACGAGCAGATTTATTACCGGGTGTTGGGAAGGGAAGTTCCGAACTTGAAGCCGGTTTGCGGTTAATCAAAAGGTTTGACGAGATGATCTGTGCATACCACAACAGGCAAGAGAAGAGGTGATATGTAGTGGTTCAATGGACACAGGTTGATCGTGAAATGGCAATTCAAAGTGAGAATGTACTCACAACTTTAAACAAACATGGCTACAAGGCATATTGGGTAGGTGGTTGTGTTCGTGATGAATTGTTGGAACGTGTTGTAGACGATATGGATATCACGACATCTGCTTCTCCCCAGCAAGTCATGGAATTGTTCGACGATTGCATTCCTACAGGTTTGCAACATGGGACAGTTACTGTGCGTTCAGGCGTTTATTACTTTGAAGTGACCACGTTTCGAACAGAATCCGACTATCAGGATAACCGCAGACCTGCAGCAGTTCAATTTGTTCAGGATATCAAGGAAGATTTACAGCGGCGTGACTTCACAATGAACGCTCTTGCGATGGACGTTACTGGGACAATCGTTGACCCGTTTGGTGGACAGGCAGATATTAAGGAAGAGCGAGTCAGATGTGTAGGTTCTGCGATGGAACGGTTTGGTGAAGATGCACTGCGGATGCTTCGTTGTGTGCGCTTTGCTTCGGTATTCGATTTCAATATCGCTCATAATACATGGAAGGGTCTTGTAAGGCAGAAGGACCTGCTTCAACATATTGCAATGGAACGGGTACGGACCGAGATGGTAAAAATGATGTCGGGGCCGCATCCATTAAGAGGGTTGGAACTGTTATACAGAAGTAATGCGCTTGCACATGTCAAAGCGCCGGTAAGCTCGGCCCGATTCAACAAGACGTTGTTATCTAATCTGGAACAGCTGTCAGGTGAGCATGTGTTGCTCCGTTGGTCACTCATTCTGCTTGCTGGCGGTTATAGCAAGGACGAAGCAGACGTATTATTACGTCAGTGGACATTCTCTAATGAACATCGTTCTCGTATATCAGGGGTCCTTCAGGTGGAGCAGTTGATTTATACTTCCGTTCAGGAGCAGAAGGATACGGTTAGTCTCCGTTCCGATTGGATTGTTACTGTACTGGCTTGTGGTGTTCAGGCTACTAATGATTGGCTTCGCATACAGTCTCTACTGCCAAAAGGGTGGCGGAATCAGACCGAACAGGCAGAAATGCAGGTTGTTTTGGTTCAAGAAATGGCAGTCGAATGGAGTCAATCAATCCCTGTGCATGACTTGAAAGAATTGCACATCACAGGGGAACAAGTATTACAAATGCTGCAGCGCAAAGGCGGGCCTTGGCTGGGTCAACTGATGAAACATTTGTTAAGAGAAACGGCGATTGGAACGATATCGAATCAGCATGAAGCACTAAGTGCAGAAGTGAAGCGGGTGGTTGAAGATGACCAAGCATGAAGATCTGTTACACATGTTATTAGATGCAGAAGGGCGGTTTGTATCGGGTGAAGAGATTAGCCGTCATCTGTCCATCAGTCGGACTGCTGTGTGGAAACATGTGAACAAGTTGCGGGACATGGGGTATGAGTTTGAAGCTGTATCCCGCAAAGGATATCGTCTGGTCACGAAGCCGGACAGCATTGACGCAACTGCCCTCCAATTGGCGCTGGATACGGCCGTATTCGGCCGTAAGGCTGTTCTGTTAACCTCGACCTTGTCTACACAAGGGGATGTTCTGAAGCTGGCTGAGCAGGGGCAAGCTGAAGGTGCTGTGGTCATTGCGGAAGAACAAACAGGAGGACGAGGACGTTTTGGTCGCCAGTGGTTCTCTCCCCCGGGAAAAGGAATATGGATGAGTATCCTGTTGCGCCCTGATCTACCACTTCAGCATACGCCACAGCTTACTTTATTAACAGGAGTGGCTGTGTGTCGTGCCGTTCGAGCTTGTACAGGCACTGATGCAGGCATCAAATGGCCCAATGATCTGATGATTGATGGACGCAAGGTATGTGGCATATTGCTTGAATCCACGGTGGAAGATCATGAAGTCAGATACTGTATTGCAGGTATAGGCGTTGACGTGAATTTTGATCCCGAGGATTATCCGGAAGATCTGACAGCTATAGCTACTTCACTCAAGATGGAGACGGGGCAATCTGTTGATCGTACCAAGCTCACGGCTGCCATTTTAACCGAGCTGGAACAGTTATATTTTTTGTATCAAAAAGAAGGATTCGGTGTGATCTCAGCTATATGGGAGGCCTTGTCCGTATCGATAAATCGAGAGATTACAGTGACGAATCCTCAGGGTGTCATTGAAGGGACAGCAATCGGTCTGGCCCCTTCAGGAGCACTCGTTGTGGAAAAACACGATGGAGAACAAGTACACGTCATCTCTGGTGAGATTTCCTGGAAATCGTAAACAATATGTCGAATTTTACTGGGAAAATGAACATAAGACGTGAAGTTTGAGCAGAACTTTGGTATACTGTCTTCGTGAGGCGATATCGGCTAATGCAGACCGAATTGCACTCCCGTAACAGTAACCTTTGTTCTGCTTTGATGTGTTTGATGTAAGCAGATCGCAGTGCAAGAATGAAATACGTTTAAGTGAGTTGTTGGATTCTGCTCTGAGCCGAAGAGGACCGAGACAGAAGGGACGATCGCAAGTGACTCTTTTTTGACTTTTCGGGACTTTTTAGTGGAAAACTAAAAGGTTTTTTTGTTGCGTTTTATTTGAAAAGAAGAAAGGAGCCATGAGAGAAAATGGCAAACAAACAAGCGATGAATATTGTGAAAATGAAAAAATATAAGCAGGATGGCGTGCCGCTTACGATGATCACGGCTTACGATTATCCTACAGCGCTCCTCGCAGAGGAAGCAGGAATTGATCTGATTCTAGTTGGTGATTCACTCGGCAATGTAGTGCTGGGTTATAACTCAACACTTCCGGTGACCATCGACGATATGGTGTACCATACACGTTCCGTCGTACGCGGGGCTGAGAAGACGTTTATCGTGGCTGATATGCCTTTTATGACTTATCATGGTAGCGTGGATGAGACGCTTAAGGGTGTACGTCGACTGATGCAAGAGGGGCATGCCCATGCGGTTAAGATGGAAGGCGGGGTGGAGATTGCGGACACCGTCAGAGCCGTTGTGCAAGCAGGTGTGCCTGTTCTTGGACATATCGGGCTGACACCTCAATCGGTCAATCAAATTGGTGGATATCGCATTCAGGGCAAGGATGCAGCGGATGCGAAACGTTTGATGGACGAAGCCAAAGCCTTGGAAGCTGCTGGTGCATTTGGCATCGTGCTTGAACTGGTTACGGAAGAAGTTGCACGGGCGATCTCGGAGGAACTGTCGATCCCTACCATTGGGATTGGTGCAGGACGGGGCTGTGACGGACAGGTACTGGTATTCCACGATGTGGTTCAATACGCCTCCCCGTATACGCCAAAACGTTTTGTCAAAACCTATGGAGATGTGGGTACATTAATCAGAACCAGCATCGAAGCTTACGTGAAAGAAGTTAAAGATCGTTCGTTCCCGGCCGAAGAGCATGTATTTAATGCTGCGGATGGTGTTCTGGATCAATTGTATGGACAACGCAAGGAAAAGGTGGGAAGTAACTCATGAAAGTATTACGGACAATCGCAGAGTTAAGACAGGAGCTAAGCTTGAAGCGTCAAGCGATTCGATCCAATGCGTCCGTTGTAGGTCTGGTACCGACAATGGGGTATCTACATCAAGGTCATGCAAGCTTGATGCAAGCAGCCAGACAACAGAGCGATATCGTGGTATTAAGCATATTCGTTAATCCAATTCAATTTGGTCCTAATGAAGATTTTGACAGCTATCCGCGGGATGAAGCCAGAGATGTGGAAACAGCACGCTCACAAGGAGTGGATATCGTATTTATTCCCTCAGTTGAAGAGATGTATCCACAGGCAACGCAGACAACGGTATCTGTGTCAAAATTGACTGAGCGCTTATGTGGCGCTTCCAGACCAGGACATTTTAACGGAGTAACGACGGTAGTATCGAAGCTTTTCAACATCGTGCAGCCACAGCGTGCTTTTTTTGGTATGAAAGACGCTCAGCAGGTTGCGGTTATTCAACAGATGGTGAATGATTTGAATATGCCTGTAGAAATTGTTCCCTGTCCGATTGTTCGCGAAGAGGATGGTCTTGCTCTTAGTTCACGTAATGTCTATCTTAACTCGGAGCAGCGTACACAGGCATTAGTTCTGTCGAAAGCACTGCGCACAGCCCAGGAAGCTGTAGATACAGGGATAGCTAGGAACGCTTCAGATATCCGTCGTATTTTGCGTGAGCAGATCGCAACCTCACCGCTTGCAGTGATTGACTATGCCGAGATTCAGGCTTTTCCAAGTCTGGAGCCGCTCGCAGATCAGGAAGTAGTTCAAGGACGTGACGATCTGCTCATTGCACTTGCGGTGAAATTCGGAAAAACAAGATTGATTGACAATATAAGGTTGCAAAAATCGGAGGTGCTGTCCCATGTTTAGAACACTCATGAAATCCAAAATTCACCGGGCTACGGTAACGGAAGCCAACTTGAACTATGTGGGTAGCATTACCATAGACGAAGATTTGATGGAAACATCCGACTTGATGGAAAACGAGAAAGTGCAGATTGTGAACAACAACAATGGTGCACGTCTGGAAACTTATGTGATTCCAGGACCGCGCGGAAGCGGGGTCATCTGTCTAAACGGTGCAGCTGCTCGTCTGGTGCAGCCTGGAGACAATGTCATTATCATTTCTTATGCCATGATGTCGCAAGAAGAGGCAAATACTCACAAACCAACCGTTGTGTTTGTAGATGGACAGAATAAACCTGTACAAACCATGAAGCAGGAAGTTCACGCAACAATTATGTAATCGACTGGTAAGGAGAATGAAATCGGCCCTTGAAGCAAAAAATGATTACAGGTCACTGCACTAATCCATTTTTTCAAGGGTGGGGATGCAACGATGTTCCAGCATGTTTTCGCAGAAATGAACGACATGTTAGATGAAATTATCAAGAGCTATCCTTCCGCTGAAGGTCTGAACAAACAAGAATTGCTGCAAAAGTGGAACTTGCTTAAGCGGATGAGTGACGGAATGTTGGATGAATGGCTGATGTTTGAAGAAAAGATGAGCCAGGTGAGGGAACGGGAGATGGATAAGCCTGCGTCCCTTGAACCGGAACAGGAAGCTGTCACCGCTCTGCCTGAACTCCATCTGGAATGTTTCAGTCGAGGACAAGGATATTTCAAATTACAGATGTATCCGCAGGCGATCTTGCAGTTCTCCCGGGTTGTGACCGACCATCCGGAGAGTGCATTAACTCGTTTTTACTTGGCACTCGCATATCTGAATCTGGAACAAATCGCTGAAGCCGGGACACATTTGCAGCAGATCATGTATCTTAAGGGCTCACCTCGCTTGAAAGGGCTTGTATGTAACGCTCTGGGCTGTATTCAAGCCAAGCTTGCGAACCCGGAGGCTGCATGTTCACTCTTTGCACAGGCCCTTCAGTATGACCCGACATTGACCGAACCGCTGTACAACATGGAAGCTTGCAGGTTGAACAGGGGAAAATTGCAATATGCTAATCAGCTGACGACCCTTCATTAAGCGGGAATTCGGCGACAAAAAAACGGTGTTCCCTCCTTTGGCATAGCGGCGGGGACACCGCTTTTTTGTCAGTTAATTTTCAAATCCCCTTTTTTTTGCTATGCTGTAACATAGACTGGAATGGAAGGGACCGTATATTGCAATGAAATTTGCCGTATTGGATTTCGAAACAACCGGCACGCAGTCCGACGGTGAGATTATACAAGCCGGACTTGCCATCATAGATCATGACTTCAGCATAACTCAAATATATAGTTCTTATGTGAACCCTGGTGTCCCGATTCCCCCGTTTATCTCGGGGCTAACGGGTATTACCGATGAAGATGTGGCGGACGCTCCATCACTCGAAGAGATGATGATGGAGATGGTTCCGCTGCTTAACGATGTGGTGCTTGTTGGACACAACGTCGCTTTTGATTTTCACTTTTTGCAGAATGCTCTTGACCGTTGCGGTTATCTGCCGTTCACTGGCCGTATTCTGGATACCATTGATTTTCTGAAGATTACGTTCCCATCACTGGGTTCTTATCAACTAGGTTATGTGTCTTCTGAATTTGGATTTCAACATGATCGCCCTCACCAGGCCGACAGTGACGCACTGGCGACAGCCTATGTGCTGCTCAAGTGTCTGGATGAGTTAAAGGAATTACCGCTCATAACGATTCAACGGCTCAGTGACCTGTTCGCACCAGAAGACAGTGACTTGGGTTGGTTCTTGGACGGGATGCGCAGTGAGAAGGAAGCAGAGCCGATTCAGGATCTGGACGGACATACCTATTATCGGCAGCTTGCTCTTAATGTAAGTGATTGGACCGATATTGGTGCACCACGTGATGAGCGGGAAGGTAACCCCCTCGATGGTGTAAGCTTCGAACAGTTTATGGACCAGGTTCGGGAGAACTTGAAGGATACGCTGGATCATTACGAAGAGCGTGAAGCGCAGACCCAGATGTTCAGCAGTGTAAGGCAAGCCCTGGATGAAGAGAAACATCTCTTGATCGAAGCTGGAACAGGTACCGGTAAATCTCTGGGTTATCTGCTGCCAGCGATATACGAAAGTGTGAAACAAGAACAGAAAGTCATGGTCAGCACGCATACGATCAATTTGCAGGAGCAATTGAGAGAGCGAGATATTCCGATGCTGACCCAAGTGGTTCCGTTTCCGTTTAAGGCTGCTGTCTTCAAAGGACGTGGACATTACCTGTGCCTGCGCAAATTTGAACACAAAATCAATAAACGTGAATTCGCCACGCCCAAAGAGGATTATTTCACAGCCGCTCAGATGATTGTGTGGCTCACACAGACTGAAACTGGAGATGATGAGGAGCTTAACCTTAGCGGACGCGGAGGCGACTTCTGGGAGACTGTACAGAGCGAATCCGAGTCCTGTCTGGGAAGATCCTGCCCATGGTTCCGCAAATGTTTCTATCATCGCGCCAAACATGAGGCCGGGTTGTCTGATATCGTAATAACCAATCACTCCAAATTGTTTACGGATGTCAAAGCAGCACATCAGTTGTTGCCAGCCTATGAGAGTCTTGTGATCGATGAGGCCCATCATCTGGAAGATGTAGCGGGTAAACATCTCGGAATGCATATGAAATATTTCACGTTGGTTCATACCCTGACCCGTCTGTTTAAAGACAGTCGTAATGGACAACTGCCTATGCTTCGTTCGCAGTTATCCGGGCATGAAAATTCGGTGCAATGGGGCTCCATGGTAGATCAGATGTTCCCGCTAGCTGTTGAGGTTAAGGAACTGTGGGATCGTATGAGCGATGCTCTGTTCGGTCTTTTGCCTGAACGAAGTGATGCTTCACCGGGAGAGACAGGGCAATTTTCCCTGCGCCTGAAGGCATCTCAGAAACCTGCGAAATGGCAGGAGTTGCAGGATCTGGAGAACCAGATCTATGTGACTCTGGGCGATTTGGTTCGCAAAGGGGACAAATTGCTGCTTGAGGTGAAAGAGGATCAGGATGATTATCAATCGGATAGTCTGATTACGGACATTACAGGACTGCTGAAAGATCTGACCACATTGAAGGAGAATCTGCGATTCTTCATGCGTATGGATGATGCCAAAACGGTGTACTGGATGGAAGCCAGCGGTCAGTTCCGCAGTAAATCTCTTCAACTGTACGCCGTACCTGTCGATGTCAGTGCACAACTGAAGGATTTGTTCTTTGATAAAAAGAAAAGTGTTGTGCTTACATCGGCTACGCTCTCTGTAGATAAGTCATTCCAGTTCATGATTGAGCAGCTTGGCTTACAGGAAGCCTCTGAGAATAATCGGCTGTTAACGTCGATGCTGCCATCACCTTTTAATTATCGTGATCAGGCACTTCTAGTGATTCCGCGTGATTTCCCAAGTGTGAAAGGCAGTGTGGGTGATGCGCACTTTGTCAATATGCTGGTGCAATCACTCGCAGAGACCGCAATTGCCACGCGTGGACGCATGATGGTTCTGTTTACTTCATACAAGATGCTTCGACAGGTCTATGATCCGCTGAAGGAGGCACTGTCTGGTAACGACATCTCGTTGTTGGGTCAAGGTGTGGACAGTGGAAGCCGCTCCAAGTTAACTCGCAGGTTCCAGGATGCCAAAGCTACGGTACTCTTGGGCACAAGCAGCTTCTGGGAGGGTGTAGATATCCCGGGAGAAGCACTGACCTGTCTCGCTATTGTGCGTCTGCCTTTCCAGCCGCCGAATCATCCGTTGGTTGAAGCCAAGAGTGAATTGCTCCAGGAGCAAAAGAAAAATCCATTCATGAAACTGTCTGTGCCGCAAGCGGTCATTCGTTTCAAGCAAGGATTTGGCCGATTGGTGCGAACAGCGAAGGACAGAGGTATTGTCATTGTTTATGATACACGTGTGATCGAAGCGTACTATGGCAAATTCTTTTTATATTCATTACCTGGTCCCAAAATGGAGCATATGCTCACGGAGCAGATGGTTCCACGGATTACCGAGTGGTTAGAAAAACCAGTTAATGAACAAGAATAATGGTTGATTTTGTTTGTTATATCATTGCATGACACTATCGTTTGGCGTTAAACTTTATTAGATATTTCCGTATCCGATTAAAGCAGTTGCACGTAAGAACTTATAACCTAAATTACAAAGAGCATTCTGTATAAAATGTCACGTCTATCTTTGAGTTTATACAGAATGCTCATCTTTTCATCTATTATTTTATCGTGGCATTGGTAAGGGGGAGCAAGAATGAAATCGGATAAAATTTCGGAAGCGGTGGTACGACGTCTGCCTGTATACTTGCGCTATTTGAACGAGTTACATCAGCGTGAGGTGGCTACTGTTTCTTCTCAAGAACTTGGACAGAGGCTGGATCTGAATCCGGCCCAAATTCGAAAAGACCTGGCTTACTTCGGTGATTTTGGTCGAAAAGGGATCGGGTATGATGTATCCTATTTGATCGAGAAAATTCGTCACATTCTCAAAATTGATCAGCAAATTAATGTAGCTTTGGTAGGTGCGGGTAACCTGGGACAGGCCTTGTCCAACTACAACGCATATCTGAAAGACAACATGAAGATTGTTGCTGTATTCGATGCATATGGACCGAAGATTGGTAGTCAAATCAACAGTTTGACGGTAAAACCAATGAATGAATTAACGGAAGCGGTTAAGACAGATAACATCCGCATCGGAATTATTACCGTTCCGGATACGGAAGCTCAAAATGTAGCCGATCAACTTATTGAGTCGGGAATCGAAGCGATTCTTAATTTTGCACCAACCATTCTAAAAACACCGCCACATATCCGCATTCACCATGCTGACTTTACAACGGATCTGCTTAGTTTGGCCTATTACTTGGAGACTGGAAAGGACGACGAGGAAGATGACAACAAATAGATGGGTAATTCACAACGGCAAATTTGCCGTTAATGAAGGCACTACATGGAACGTGGTTCATGGATACATGGTTGTCGAGAATGACAAGATTGTGCATATTGGTGAGACATTGCCGGATGGAGACGAAAATTGTACCAAAGTGGATGGAAAAGGATTGTTCTTCCTGCCGGGTCTGATCAATACGCATGGTCATGCAGCGATGTCGTTGCTTAGAGGACACGGGGACGATCTTGCGTTACAAGTATGGTTGCAGGAAAAAATGTGGCCGATGGAAGCAAAAATGACTTCTCAAGACGTATATTGGGGAACTTCGCTATCCGTGCTTGAAATGTTGAAAGGCGGAACTACAGCTTTCCTGGACATGTATGATCACATGGATCAGGTTGCCAAAGTTGTGGAACAATCCGGCGTTAGAGCAGCACTTGCACGTGGTGTAATCGGGCTGTGCTCGGAAGAAGAGCAATTGCGGAAGCTGGAGGAGTCGGCAGCGTTTGCGCGTGAGTGGAATGGACAGGCAGATGGTCGCATCACAACCGTAATCTCGCCACACGCACCATATACATGCCCTCCTGACTACATAGAGAAGCTTGTACAGGTCGCAAATGATCTTAACCTTCCTCTGCATACACATATGTCGGAAACGCTTCGTGAAGTGGAGCAGAACGTTACAGACTATGGACTGCGTCCTGTGGCACATCTGGAGAAACTGGGCTTTTTCTCCCGTCCATCCCTGGTAGCACATGCGGTGCATCTAAATGATGAAGAGATTGAAATTTTGGCCCGCCATGATGTGGCTGTATCCCATAACCCGGGAAGTAACCTGAAACTCGCTTCCGGTGTTGCGCGGGTACCTGCATTACTGAAAGCAGGAGTTACCGTGTCACTCGGAACCGACGGACCGGCAAGCAACAACAACCTGGATATGTTTGAAGAAATGAGACTGGCTGCATTGATCCACAAAGGTGTGTCTGGTGATCCGACTGCCGTGCCAGCGGGCGAAGCGTTACTACTCGGAACTTCATATGGTGCTAAATCCATCTTCCTGAACAATACCGGTGCGCTTCAGGTAGGCATGAAGGCTGATTTCATCGCCCTGGACATTGAACAGGCACACTTCTACCCACATACAGACCTGATCTCGCATACGATTTATTCAGCCTCTGCCAAAGATGTGGAGCACGTATGGGTAGATGGGAAACAAGTGGTTAAACATGGCGAATGTCTGACGCTGGATGAAGAACGCATTTTGCGTGAGTCTCAATTGGCATTTGATGGTTTGCTTGCTCGTTAATTGCATTGCGGAGCATCATAGGGAAAGGAAGTTCGGCTTTTGAAGAAAAAAAAGAAGTGGATATGGATTTCGCTGCTTGCACTGGTTCTGATTCTGTTTGGACTTCAGCGTTATTACGTGTATGTCACACAGGACCAGCGTAAGGAAGAAGCGCTCGCCATACAGGCAGCACAGGAGCAACTGGGCATTACATCTTATGATGAATTGCGTAAGTACATCTGGGGTGATAAAGAAGGCTCTGACAACATCTACTGGACCCTGCTCGGCAAAAACAAGGATAACCAGGATGTTATGGTCTGGGTTAAATTCGATGCAAACAATCAACCTGCTACAGGTGCTAACGCTATACACAGTGAACTGTTGCAGAATGGCATGTCCGAAGCACAGATACGCAATCGCTTTAGTTCCGAAGTTCCAGCCGGTGAGATTAAACGAATCATGCCCGGAGTTGTGAATGGAATATATGTGTGGCAAGTGTATTATAAAGACGGTACACATAACCACTATCGGTTTTATCGTTTTAGCAATGGAGAACAGGTAGACTTGGTTTACACACTCCCGAACAGCTAGAACAAATAGAGTAACTTAGCTAGAGAATCATAGAAGTGAAAGAACCGGCAGACGGATATCCGACTGAACCGGTTCTTTGTGTTGCCTGTGAACAGTTTTGATTTAAATAGTTAAAATTAATAATTTATTCATATTTTCGCCTTCGAAATTGTATATACGATGTGATATACTCAGTTATGTACTCAAAGTTACATTCATAACAAATAAACCTGTCGAAATTCTCGCAGGGATCAATGTGCACATATTCGTATATACCAATAGGCCAGTAAGTTAGGCCAAAATCTGGGAGGGGTAATTCACTTGAAGCTAAAAGTATTGCCTATTGCTTTAACTGCCGTCATTTCAGCCGTTGTGTTGTTTGGAGGTTGGTTTGTGTATCGTCAGGTGGCTTTGCAGAATCCGATTGAAAAGATGGTTACCCAGTACGATGGAGTCAATGACGTTCAATTAACTATTAACCGCAATGACGTACAATTGAAACTGGATCTGCAACCTGATGTTGATTTGGGCAGACTGGTACAATATATTCACAAAGAAGGACAGACCTTGATTGGAACTCGCTCATTAAAGTTGGATGTTGTAGATCATTCCAGTGAAGCACTCGAAAGCTGGTGGGGTGATGCGATGTTTACCGTAGCTCAGGCGATGGAGAACAAACAGTACACCGAGATCACACCAACATTGTCCAAGATGGCTACGAATGGAATAAAGGTAAATACAGCGATGGATGACAACAATGTATATGTTAGTCTTAGAGACGGAGATGCCAGCAAGTTTATTATTCTGCCGCGTGTGCCCGGTCAGATAGGAGTGTGGCCTAATGCCTAAGTGGACCAAAGAAATTGCCATTGGATTTGTCCCCGTGTTGATTATTTTTCTTGCTTTTACTGGTGTTAATATTGTTCCGATTCTAATTGCAGCGGTGTTTGTTGGAGCTTTGTTGTTCATGATGCAAATGCGTGGCGGGATTACCGTAGGCGCTGCACAGGAGCGTAAACGGAAGAAAAAAGGTCCTTCCAAGCTTACTTTTGAAGAAATTGGTGGTCAGGACAGTGCCAAGCAAGAATTGCGTGAAGCACTGGACTTTCTCATCAAACATGAAGAAATTCGCAAGTTCGGGATTCGCCCGTTAAAAGGGATCTTGCTGACAGGCCCTCCAGGGACAGGGAAAACGTTGATGGCCAAAGCGGCTGCGCATTACACCGATTCTGTTTTCGTTGCTGCATCGGGCAGTGAGTTTGTGGAAATGTATGTTGGTGTTGGTGCCAGCAGAATTCGGGATTTGTTCAAGGATGCAAGAACCCGTGCCACCAAGGAAAATAAAGAAAATGCTATTATATTTATCGATGAGATCGATGTCATCGGGGGGAAACGTGAAGGTGGACAACAGCGGGAGTATGATCAGACGCTGAACCAGCTCTTGACGGAAATGGATGGAATTTATTCTTCCGATACCCCAAGAATACTGGTTATTGCTGCAACAAACCGCAAGGAAATGCTGGATAGCGCCCTGACACGTCCAGGACGTTTTGACCGCCACATTCAAGTGGACTTGCCTGACAAGAAGGGTAGAAAGCATATTCTGGAATTGCATGCGGTGAATAAACCTCTGATGAAGGAAGTGAATCTGGAGAAGACAGCGGAAGAATCGTATGGTTTCTCCGGTGCGCAGCTTGAAAGTGTGATGAACGAAGCAGCGATATATGCCATGCGGGATGGGCTGTTACACATAGAACAACGGCACTTGTCTCTGGCTATTGATAAAGTTATGATGGGCGAGAAAACAGATCGTGAGTCCAGTGTGGAAGAGAAGAAAAGGGTTGCCATTCATGAATTGGGACACGCCATTATGGCTGAACTTGTTCGTCCGGGCAGTGTAAGCCAGGTGGCACTCAGTCCGCGTGGACAGGCGCTGGGATATGTGCGTCATAACCCGCAACAGGAACAGTTCCTTTATACGAAGCGTTTTCTTGAAGAGCAGATCATGATTGCACTTGGAGGAGCTGCTGCAGAGGAAATGTATTACGGTGGACGTTCTACGGGTTCGCGCAATGACTTTGATCAAGCAACCAATGTCGTGCAAACGATGATGGCTTCCGGATTGACTTCTCTTGGGATTGTGAACATGGATATGGTTACCACCGAGGAGCTCATGCGAGAGAATAAATTAATATTGCAAGAACTCATGGAACAGACGAAGCGCTTACTTGAAGAACAACGGACAATTTTCGACAATTCACTCGACATCCTGATTCGAGAGGAAGTTTTGTCCGGCGAACAATTTCGTTGTCAATTTCGTGACAGTGCCCGTTTACCAGCATAATTTCTTTATGCTGGTTATTTTTTTTTACATTTCACTCGTGCTAAGATATTATTATATGTTGGGTCGAAATTTGTAATTTTCGGCGAACAGGGTACAATAGAGAAATAGAGAACCGAAAGGATGGAGCAGAACCATGTTTTTCAAAAAAATAGGAGTTGTCGGCGGCGGTACGATGGGGCAAGGTATTTCCCAAATGCTCGCAGCCAAAGGACTTGATGTGCTTCTCGTGGAGCATACAACACAAAAACTGGATCATGCCTATGACATGATCGAAACGAACCTGGATAAACAACTGGAGAAATGGGCGATTACAAAAGCGGAGAAGAAATTGATTCTTTCCCGTATTACCAAGGTAGCTCATTTAGCTGAACTTGGAACTTGCGATATGGTCATTGAGACGATTTCAGAAGATCTGGATGCGAAAAAAGCAGTATTCAGCCAACTGGACCAAGTTTGCCCAAGCAATGTCATTCTGGCAAGTAATACATCCACGCTGAGTTTGACCGAGCTTGCAAGCTCGACCAAATACCCAGAGCGTGTTATTGGTATGCACTTTATTCACCCGGTATCCCGGGTTGATCTTGTAGAGATTATTCGTGGACTGAAAACGTCGGATTCAACATTCGAAGAGACCAGACGTTTTGTTGAAGAAGTGGCAGATAAAAAAGGAGTCATGATCTATGAATCACCTGGATTCGTAACTTCCCGCTTGATCTGTCTGTTGATTAACGAAGCGTTGCATGTATTACAGGAAGGTGTTGCATCTGCTGAAGATATCGATGATGCAATGCGTATCGGATACAACTTCCAACATGGACCACTCGAAATGGCTGACCGTTTCGGATTGGACTCTGTTGAAGCTGCACTCGAAAGAATGTTCCGTGAATTCGGAGAATTGAAATATCGTCCTTCCACGGTCCTGAAGAAAATGGTGCGTGCAGGACACCTGGGTGTCAAAACAGGCGAAGGATTCTTCAAGTACGACAAGGATGGTGACCGACTGTGAAAGTACTCGTAATTAATGCGGGGAGTTCCTCGCTCAAATATCAACTGTATAATATGACGGACGAATCTGTCCTGGCTAAAGGTCTAGTAGAGCGGATCGGAATGGATTCCTCCATTCTGACACACAAACCGACAGGCCGTGAGGATGTTACAGAAGTTAGTGAGATTCTGGAGCATACAACAGCAATCCGTAAAGTCATTGATATTTTGACTCATAAAGAAAATGGTGTACTGGATTCTGTAAATGAAATTCAAGCTGTTGGACACCGTGTTGTTCACGGTGGTGAAGCATTTAAAGAATCTGCATTGGTAGATGATGCTGCCAAAGCTGAAATTCGTCGTTTGTTCGACTTGGCTCCACTTCATAACCCTGCAGCAATGATGGGGATTCGTGCGGCTGAATTAAATATGCCAGGTGTGCCTCAGGTAATGGTCTTCGATACAGCGTTCCATCAAACGATGCCGGAAAAAGCATATCTGTATGCTATTCCGCGTGTACTTTACAAAAAATATAAAGTACGTCGCTACGGCGCACATGGTACTTCCCATGATTTCGTAAGCAAGGCAGCTGCTGAATATCTGGATCGTCCAGTGGAAGATCTGAAAATCATCACTTGTCACGTCGGTAACGGTGGTAGTGTAACAGCAGTTAAAGGTGGCGTATCCGTTGATACTTCGATGGGTATGACTCCACTAGAGGGACTGATGATGGGAACGCGTTCGGGTGACCTTGACCCAGCCATCGTACCTTATGTCATGAACAAGGAAGAACTGAGCGTAAGCGAAGTGAACTCCATGTTGAACAAACACAGTGGATTGCTTGCAATCTCCGGAATCAGCAGTGACATGCGTGAGATTACAGAAGGTATGGAGAATGGCGATGCGAACTCCACGCTCGCTTTTGAAATGTACGAATACCGTCTGCGTAAATACATCGGATCATATGCAGCTGCAATGAACGGTGTAGACGTGATTGTCTTCACAGCTGGTGTAGGTGAGAACTCCGTTGTTCTTCGCCAAAAAGTATGTGAGCAACTTACGTATCTTGGCGTTGAGCTGGACGAAGCCCTGAACGCAGTCCGTTCTGGTGAGCCGCGTCGCATCACAACAGCGAACTCGAAAGTGGATGTTCTCGTTGTTCCAACAAATGAAGAATTGGTCATTGCGCGCGATACGCATCGAATCGTATTGAATTCTAAGTAATCTAACTGTAAAGTAAATATAGAGTGGCAAGGAAGTGCAGAGGACAGGCAACAGCCTGTCCGCTGCATTTTCAAATTTCAGGAACCAAGGGGAGATATGGCATGAATACGAATTGTGTAATTCGTAATGTGAACGAGCATGTGGGCGAGACCGTAACGATCGGTGCCTGGATTAACAACAAACGTTCCAGCGGCAAAATTCAGTTTTTGCAGTTGCGTGATGGAACCGGATATATTCAAGGGGTTGTTGTAAAAAGTGAAGTTAGCGAAGAGATCTGGAACAATGCGAAGAGCCTGACTCAAGAAAGTTCTTTGTATGTTACAGGGATTATTCGTGAAGAACCTCGCAGTGCGTCCGGTTACGAGATGACTGTGACTGGGGTCGAAATTATACATCTGACTGAAAACTATCCAATCACGCCTAAAGAGCATGGTGTTGATTTCTTGATGGACCATCGTCATCTGTGGCTCCGTTCTACGAAGCAACGTGCGGTTATGGTGATTCGTGCAGAGATTATTCGTGCTGTTCAGCAGTTCTTTGATGGTAACGGATTCACACAAGTTGATCCTCCGATTTTGACACCGTCGTCTGCGGAAGGAACGACAAACCTGTTCCACATCAAATACTTTGATGAAGATGCTTATCTGACGCAAAGTGGTCAATTGTATATGGAAGCAGCAGCTATGGCGCTGGGCAAAGTATATTCCTTTGGTCCTACATTCCGTGCTGAGAAATCCAAAACACGTCGCCATCTGATTGAATTCTGGATGATTGAGCCGGAAATGGCATTTGTAGATCACGAGGAAAGTCTGCGCGTACAAGAGAAATTTATTGCTCATGTTGTTCAATCCGTGGTGAAAAACTGCCGTGCAGAACTGGAATCCATCGGTCGTGATGTATCCAAACTCGAAGGCATCGTAGCGCCATTCCCGCGAATTACGTATGATGAAGCGATTGAATTCCTGCATGGACAAGGCTTTGATATTCCTTGGGGAGAAGACTTCGGTGCACCGCACGAAACAGCCATTGCCGAGAAGTACAATACACCAGTCTTTATCACGCATTACCCTGCAGGAATCAAAGCTTTCTATATGAAACCAGATCCAAATCGTCCAGAAGTTGTTCTTTGTGCTGATATGATTGCACCTGAAGGCTACGGAGAGATTATTGGCGGTTCTCAGCGTATTGATGATCCGGAATTGATGCAACAACGTTTTGAGGAGCACAATCTCTCGGATGAAGCTTACCAATGGTACCTGGATTTACGTAAATACGGATCGGTTCCTCACTCCGGTTTCGGTCTGGGATTGGAGCGGACGGTAGCATGGATCTGTGGATTGGATCATGTGCGTGAAACAATCGCATTCCCACGTATGCTCTATCGTCTGTACCCTTAATGCTTAACCGAGGACCGTCTATGGAAGATACCACATCCAAAGCCTGGTTGGATGGAGCAGCTTATGGCATGACTTCGGGTACAGCCCATCTGCCTTATGCCTTGTTACGTTATTATCACCAGCTTGGCCTATCAGATGCAGAAGTGCTTCTTCTGATTCAACTCCTAGGGTTCCGTCAGGCGGAGTTCAATGAGTTTCCGACGCTTGAAGAGCTTGCGGGGCGTATGGGACTTGCACCTGATGGCATTGCCAGAATGTTGCAACGTCTGATGAGGGATGGATATATCGCTATTGACGAGCATCGTGACGAGGAACATGACATCCAGTACGAAAGATATGACTTACATGGACTCTATGCCAAGCTTGCAAAGTGCACTGCGGAAGAAGTAGCCGCATTGCGTGCGGAGCAGCTGAGCAGCAGTGCAGCACGCCAAGATTCGAACAGTGTTCAAAAAGAAGAGGAAGAACGGAACATGTTCTCCATCTTTGAAAAAGAATTCGGACGTCCGCTCTCTCCAATGGAGTGTGAGACGATATCCAGCTGGTTGGATCAGGACCGTTACCAAGAGGAATTGATTTTAATGGCTCTGAAGGAAGCGGTTTTTGCAGGTAAAGTACATTTCCGGTATATCGATCGAATACTGCTTGAGTGGAGCCGTAATCGTGTCAAGACCGTTCAAGACGCGAAGGCATACACGCAGCGGTTTCGTAATGGTGGACGTTAATTCAGGTGTGGGCAAGAACAAGAGACAGGCCAGAAGTCATTCTGTGCCTGTCTTTTTTTGAATTATGAATTGGGTGAGTGATCAGCGACATCGACCTTTCAGGCAATGATTTCACTTTGTTATACAAAAATTTGATAGATCACGCAGGGGTAAACACACAAGCTGTCGTCTATTGTATTGGAGAGGAGGGGAGAGTTATTGATGAAGCGCGCGTAATCGAACAAATCCGTCAAGGAGATACATCGCAGATGCGTACTCTGATTGATAAGTATAGCCAGCATGTATACCATGTTGCCTATTCCGTACTCAGGAACGATCAGGAAGCACAGGATGCAGCTCAGGAGGCGTTCATACAGATGTATAAGTCTCTCCCCGACTACCGTTCCGAAGGTTTCAAAACGTGGTTAACCCGAATTGCCTTTCACAAAGCGATTGATGCCAAACGTAAGCTGGGCAGACGAACGGCCGAGGATCTGGGTGGAGAAGAAAAAATAATAAACATGCCCGGACGGGATGAAGACGTTCTTACCCGTCTCGTTCGTGAGGAACGTCAGGACAAACTTCGCGAACGGATCAATCAGTTGCCTGCTCAGCACCGTGACATTATCACTGCGTATTATCTAAGCGAAAAAAATTATGAGCAGATTGCCAGCGATGCACAGGTGGCTGTGAAAACTGTGGAATCCCGCTTGTACCGTGCCCGGCAGTGGATTCGAAAACATTGGAAGGAGGATGAATGGCGTGAGTAAACAGGAAAAGTATACCGCTGAGCAATGGACGGATTATATTGAAGGCTATATGAGTGAAACTCAAGCGAGTCGAATGGAGCAGCTTCTGATGGAAGACCCGGATGCGATGGACAGCTATCTGGAAGCACTCGGCATCCATGGAGAACTGCCCTCGTTGCCTGACCCGACAGGGTTTGCAGATTCAGTCATGCATCGGATTGAGGGGATTCACTCCTCCAAGGCACAACGCAAATCCCGTGCTGGACGAAACCGGCGCTGGCTTGAACATAAAGTGTTCCATTACGCGGTAGCGGCCTGTTTGACATTGATCTTCCTCTCGTCTGGACTTTTTGACAAGGTAGCACCTTATCACAAGTTTCAGGATGGCGACCACAGAGGGTCTTTTACGGAGAAATGGACGGAGGCAGCCACTTCATGGCTGGATAACCTCAAGCCTAAACCATAAATGGTTTCACATTGCCTGAAAAGAAAGGATGACGACTGTGCACTCAGATCGTAATAAATTACTCGCATTTCTATTAAACCTGATACCCGGTCTTGGTTTTATGTATTGGGGTAGGCCGGCAAGAGCTGTAATCTATCCATTGCTTTTTTTTGGAACAGCTGTTGGTTCATTCATGCTGGCAATGCTGCTTGCTGAACATGATTTATTGATTATTGGTGCCATTTTTTCGGCTTTCTTCTGGGGGATCAGTATGCTAGACATGATTATTGTTCTGCTCCGTGCACCTATTGCCCGGGATGCTCACTACAGGGGATACGCGGCGCACTATGGGCCACAACAAGGAGCAGCATACCAGGGAGCATACATGGGTCAACAAGGGCCTATGGAACCTGAAGATGAGCAGCATCAGCATCCAGGTAGTGAATATAGTCACCATGAGGGTGGATATGGTCAGCCCATGTATCAAAAAGGCAGTGAGGGTGAACGTTTCTTTACCATTTTACTTTCATTTGTTCCTGGATTGGGACATCTTCATCTGGGATTGTTGCATCGCGGGTTGTCCTTCCTGATGGCGTTTTTTGGTTCCTTTGCCATGATGGTCTTTGTAGCTTCAATCACCAATGAATCGGTGTTTTTAATGTTCTTGCTCATTCTGCCTGTAATATGGGTATACTGCATGTTTGATGCGGTGCAGCATGTCCACCGTAAGCAGGCTGGAGAGGTACTGCAGGATCGGACGTTATTCGAAGAATTGGAGATGGGCAGAGTAGCTGGACGACGCAGTAAAGTGCTGGCAACCCTTTTATCTGCTTTTCCAGGTGCGGGTCATCTATATCTGGGGTTGCAAAAAAGAGGCATGCAATTGATGTTCCTATTCCTGGGCAGCATTTATGTTCTGGACCTGCTACACCTATCCGTGTTCCTTTTCATGATACCGTTAATCTGGTTCTACAGCTTCTTTGACGGGCTACAGTGTTCCAGCCGTTATGGACGCGAGCCATTGATCGATCAGCCGATCTTCAAGGATTGGGCCCGCCATCAGCGACTGATTGGATTCGGGATTGCCGCGCTGGGTCTATATTACCTGACGATCCGTCTTGTCATTCCACAGCTGAATGAGCTCTTCCCTAATGCATTTATGACGTATGAGATTCGTTCCTATTTGAACACCGTTATTGTTTCCTTGTTGCTCATTTTTGGCGGCTTGAAGCTGCTGTTCGGCAAGCAACGGGGAACAGGCACCAATCATGCGGTTCATCGGAATGACGAAGAAGTGGATAGCCTCTTTTTATTCAAGGATCGGGATGACCGACTGTGAGTTGTAATCGAAGGGGATCAAAGATGATTTTACTGACGCTGCGATGACAAAGGAATTTTCTATTCCATATCATCCCACAACATAGAAACACGCCAAGGACTGTGAAAATTCAGCCTTTGGCGTGTTTTTTGTTTTACATTTTAGATTTCAAGATGAATGATTGCTATTTCGTAGCACCCTTCAGCAGAAGTTGACGGTACATCACTTCGAATAGGAATTCGAAAGCTTCCAGGTGACGTTTTGCTTCAAAAGCATCTTTGCCCCACGCATATATGCCATGATTACGAAGCAAGATTCCTGGTACATTGGCATCCAGAACATCCGGCACCAACTTAGCAATGGATGGGATGTCGGCAAAGTTAGGCAAGACAGGGACACGAATCTCGGCATTTTCTTCCCAGATGTTGAAAGCCTTAATCAGTTCGATGCCCTGAATCGGCACTTGACCCTCTGCTCCAAAGAATTCACTAATCAGATTGTTAAACACGGTATGCACGTGGAATACAGCACCGCAGCCGGTCAAACGATAGATTTCGCAGTGAATCAACGTCTCGGCACTTGGTTTCAACGTTGTTGTCTCAATTGCTTTGCCATGTTTGTCCACAAAAAGGAAGTCTTCCGGTGTGCGAAGAGATTTGTCTTTGCCAGAGGCGGTAACCGCAAAATAAAATTGCTCCGGGTCAAAATCTCCTACACGCATCGACAAGTTACCACTTGTACCCGGGAACCAGTTACGGCTGGCGAACAACGCTTTAATATCAGCCAGTTCTTCAAGGACCTGACGTTTGTGTTCCAATGTAATCTTTTCAAAGCCCATCGTTTACAGCACTCCTTGTGTTTGCTTCTGTTTCATATCTTCGATGATATCGTAAAAGGTAGCGAATGGCACATGGTCCACACCAAGTTCAATACATTTATCCGTCAAAATGGAGCGGGAGTAGACGAGATCGGCAATCTTTGCACCCTCAAAATCTGTCAGACTGTCTCCAATGAGGATTCGATTGTATTGTTCTGCCGGGAATGTACGAATCACGGTCGTTTTACACATTCCGCAACCGTTCTCACAAGGAGGCTGGCAGGGATGCGGCCATTCAATCCGGATGGTCTCACCAGAGAAGTCAGCGCCGTTACAATAGACATGATCCTGCGGGATATCGAAGGGCGCGAGTAAGGGTTCGATAAAGAAGTCCATACCACCGCTGGTCACATTGAATTCAATCCCTTCGCCGCGAACATAGTCAAGAAATTCGCTGAACCCTTCACGGATGCCGGCTTGTCCAAGTACGAATTCGACAATTTCATCTTTTTGCGATGCAGGCAACAGAGCGAACATGGCTCCAACCCCTTCACGCAGCGAGATGTTCTGCTCAATCGTATCTTTCATAATTGCTTCAATGCCCTCAGGCTTGAAATGTTTCATAATCGCGACAATATTGTCCGAGAGGGTAATTGTACCGTCAAAGTCACAGAAGATGACGGTTTTTTTATCACTTCTCATCGTTCGCCACCCCACAGGTCCAGTGCGCTTTTTAGTTCTGGATGATCGATTGCATATTCAGCGAGTGGAATGGAACGCTGAGCCGCTTCAATCGCTTGCAGGAATGCACGTCCGCCTGCTTCAGTTCCCATAGGATGCCCATGAATACCACCACCAGCATTAACGATAACATCTGTCCCAAAGTCTCGCAAAATAAGCGGTACTAGGCCTGGATGGATACCGGCTGATGGTACTGGCATACTGGATCTTACAGGCAGATCAGCTGTCAGTAATTGTTCTGTGATTGCCATATTTTCTTCCTTCGGCATCGTTACCGATCCATAAGGAGAAGGGAAGAGCACCAGATCGGCACCCGCAAGACGCATCAACTGGCCAAGTACAACCGAAGCCGAGATGCCGTAATGTGGTGAAGGATACAATGCTCCTGCAAGTGCAGGGTGAGCCATAATCGGCACATTAATATCAGGATCACTGCTGAGTTCATGCAGGACATCATACCCGTAGGACAACACGTTGAACAACAAGGCATTGGCTCCAGCACCGATGGCACGTTCAGCCTGCTCTTTCAGACGAGATGTAGGTCCTGTGAGATTGGTTGCATACAGTAGCTTCTTGCCTGTCTCTTGGCGTGCCTGTTCGGCAGCTTTGATGCAGACCTCGACTCTTTTTTCGATAGGTGTTAATTTGTTCTCGAACAGAATTTCATCGTCTTTGATCAGATCCACGCCACCAAGTGCCTGACGGATAAACTGTTCACGCAGTTCATCAGCGTTCAGCCCGATGACGGATTTGAAGATACTCATTAACAGCGGACGATCATGTACACCAAGCAGATCACGAACACCATTCAGTCCAAACTTGGGTCCCGGGAATGCACGGAGGAAGCCATCCGAGAAACCAAGCTTTGTCAATTTGATTCGGCCATCCATTGAGATTTTGCCAAAGACCGTTACGAGCAGGGCAGGGATATCACGGCTAAAGTTGATATCAGGATAGCCGATGGTAATGTCAGCGTAACGCTCACCCGCAGCCATTCCATCAGCTTCATGTACTTCTACGCTTATGACTTCACCCAGATGCTTCTGCATCGCTTCACGCTGAGCTTGTGGTAACTCCGTCCAGCTGCCCACGGTCATGCCGATCGCGATGGACTCGGCCTTCTTGCGGAAGTCTGCATGATCATCATGCAGACGATATGTGGCTGTGCACATGTTATTCATTTTTTAAATCCCCTTCCAAAGCAGCTCCCATCTCCCGTGAGCGCTCTGCACAGCGGTTGACGGCTGCGATTACATTTTCAAAGAAATCACCTTCGTCCAGCGTCTTCAGTGCTGCTTGTGTTGCCCCTCCCGGGGATGTCACATCACTGCGAAGCTTCATCGGCTCCATACCGGTTTGCTGTACCATGCGTGACGCGCCGAGCACCGTCTGAACAGTGAGATCACGAGATTGCTGACTGGATAAGCCACCACGAATGCCCGCGGCAATCATGGCCTCCATTAAATAGTATACATAAGCAGGGCCGCTTCCGGAAATCCCAGTGAGTACTTCGAGTTTATCCTCAGGTACAATGGTTACGATTCCGACCGCTTCAAACATGGTCATCACCGTGCTGCGCTGCTCATCCGTAATTTCCGCAGAGAAGGCAAGTCCGGTTGCACCAAGCCCGATCGTACTGGATGTATTCGGCATGGTTCTGGCAATAGGCTGTTTACGTCCAAGCAAGGATTGCATCGTGCGGATCGATAATCCGGCAATGACAGACACGATCAATTGATCAGGTGATAACAGCGGACCCAGTTCGCGCAGCGCTGCGGCAGCATCTTTGGGTTTCATACAGAGTACAATGACCGGAGTGGAAGCGAGATGATCCAAGGATTGCGAGGCAGTTCCGGTATGTACAGCATAACGGGTGCTGAGCTCCTCCTGACGTTTCTGGTTGCTGCGGTTCAGCATCGTAATATCCTGAGGACGAACGACAAGGCGGGAGATGAGTCCCCGCACGATGGCTTCCGCCATCGCGCCTGCTCCGTGGAAAGTAATCTTCTGTTGTAGTAACGTCTGTTGCTCTTGACTCATATTAATCGTTCCTCCTATATAACTGGTGCTGGATATTATTGACGAATCTGTCCATTGCCTGTAATACGATATTTGGTTGATGTCAGTGCTGGCAGCCCCATTGGTCCACGTGCATGCAGTTTTTGGGTACTGATGCCAATCTCGGCTCCATAACCAAATTCGAACCCGTCCGTGAAACGAGTGGAGGCATTGTGATAGACTGCTGCTGCATCCACATCATGCATGAAGCGTTCTGCATGGGCTGTATCCCGGGTTACGATACACTCGGAATGTTTGGTTCCGTAATGTGCGATGTGCTGCATGGCTTCGTCCAGGTTCTCAACCACACGGATATTTAAAATATAATCGTTGTACTCGGTCGCATAGTCTTCCTCGGTTGCCTCAAGGGCGGTAGGGACAAGACGGCGCACCGTGTCGCAACCTTTCAAGACCACACTCGCCTCACGGAATTGCTCGGCAAGAGCAGGAAGATGCTCTTCCGCGTATGCGGCATGCAGCAATAACGTCTCCATGGAGTTACACACGGATGGGCGTTGTGCCTTGGCGTTGATGGCAATTTCGGCTGCCATGACGGGATCAGCTGATTCATCCACATAGGTATGACAGATGCCTGCACCGGTCTCAATAACAGGTACGGTCGCATTGGCAACCACATTACGGATGAGGGAGGCCCCGCCGCGTGGAATGATGACATCCAGCAGTCCGTTCAACTTGAGCATTTCATCTACGGAAGCACGATCCGCATCTTCAACCAGTTGCAAAGCATCAGCAGGCATGGCTGTCGTTGCCAGTGCATGATGCAGAACCTCTACAATTTTGCGATTGGAGGACAGGGCAGAGGAGCCACCGCGCAGAAGCACTGCATTACCTGTTTTGAGACATAATCCGGCTGCGTCTACAGTGACATTGGGACGAGCTTCGTAGATGATACCGATTAGACCAATAGGCACTCTTAACTTTTCAACATGCAATCCGTTGGGGCGCGTGAATGTCTCCAATACCTCACCGACAGGATCAGGCAGACCTGCAATCTGACGTAGTCCTTCGGCAATGCCTGCGATCCGTTCCTTATTAAGTGCGAGTCGATCCAGCATCGATTCCGGCGTGCCTTGTGCTCTGCCTCGTTCGAGATCTTCAGCGTTTGCTGTGATGATTGATTCCGACTCCGTGATCAATGCATCGGCCATAACACGAAGGGCCGCATTTTTCTGATCTGTATTCAATCGGTTCAGCTGTGTAACCGTAGCCTGAGCTTTGCTGGCTTTTTCTCTCACTTCACTCATCGTAATTCCTCCTCATATATAGTTGAGTTTTTTTTTCGACCAATGTATAGCTCCAAGTCTATTTTAACGTAATCCACTCGTCTCTATGAATAACTTCAAGTCTGTGGATACTGGCAAGCTGTTTCATCACTTCGCCACTGGGAAGTCCGGCAATGAGTCGAAGCTGGTCATCATCATAATTGACAATACCGCGACCAAGCAAGGTTTCATCCATTCCAATGACCTCTACGACGTCTCCGGCGTGGAATGTTCCCAGCACCTTTTTGACCCCTACAGGCAGCAGACTATGCCCACCATGCACAAGAGCCTCTTCAGCACCAGCATCCACAACAATTGTACCGAGCGGAGTGGACATGAAGCCAAGCCATTGCTTTTTACGGGATAACGAAGCGAGTCGTGTCTCAAAATAGGTTCCTTTGCCCGTTCCGTCCACGGCCTGTTGCATATCTCCAGGTTCTTTCACACTTCCTACAAATACAGGGACACCACCACGGGTTGCTACCTTGGCTGCATCAACTTTGGATCGCATTCCGCCTGTACCAACCGATGATCCTGAACCGCCGGCAAACGCATAAATCTCAGCCGTTATTTCAGGGATGCGGTCGTAACGAATGGCTGATGGATCTTTACGTGGATCGGCGGTGTACAGCCCGTTGGTATCCGTTAGAATGATCAGATGTTGTGCTTTTACCAGGTTCGCCACCAACGCGGACAATAGATCGTTATCACCAAACTTCAATTCGTCTACGGATACCGTATCATTTTCATTGAATATCGGAATCACTCGCTGTTTGAGCAGCTCTTCTACGGTCATTCCCGCATTACCCATACGTTTACGACTGTGAAAGTCTGTGCGGGTTAACAGAATTTGTGCCGTAGTAACGCGGTGCGCTGCAAAAGCCTGTTGATATGCCTGCATCAGCAATGCTTGCCCAACGGCTGCTGCAGCTTGTTTCTCATGCAGCAGTTTGGGCCGCTGAGGGTAACCAATCTCCCGGAAACCTGCCGCCACTGCTCCAGAGGTAACCAAGAGCACCTCATGACCCTGGTCAGCCAAGGCTGCAATTTCTCCGGCAAAAAAGGTGATCGAACTGCGATCCAGACCGCCTTCTTCCGTGGTAAGCGAGCTGCTTCCAATCTTAACTACAATACGTGAAGTCATGATTTCACTTCCTTAAACATGATTAATAAGTGATTTTGTGTGAGGCTTAAGCGGGTACAAAAAAAACTCCCGCCCTTTAGTTAAAAAGGACGAAAGTTCGTTACTTCCGCGGTACCACCTTTATTGATGATTAAATCATCCGGCTTCATGCCCTGTAACAGAAGGCACTGTCCTGTACGTAACAGGCCGCTCAGGGGTAGGTTTCAGAGAAGAGCCGCGGTAAATTCTTTCAGCAGGGTGGAATTTACTCTCTGGGCACGACTGATATTCTCTTACTGGTCCCGTCATCACGTTTCGTTCAATATTTCTTATAACATACCATGGAAACTTGGCATATGCAAAGGGGTTATCGTCCTGTAAATTACTTGAATAAGTTCAGCTTGCCAATCCGTTCCACAGCTTCGCGTAATCGGTTTTCATCACTGAGCAGTCCTGCGCGGACATAGCCTTCACCATGTGAACCAAAACCGACACCTGGGGCGACTGCCACCTTGGCTTCCCGCAGTAACAAGTCTGCAAATGAAGCAGAGGTATAACCTGCAGGTACAGGTAACCAGCTGAAGAATGAACCTGCCGGTTTCGAAGCTTGCCAGCCAATCGAAGAAAGAGCGTCATAGAAGACATTACGACGGGATTCGTAACATGAGACCAGCGAAGTGACACATTCCTGAGATCCAGTAAGTGCTTCTGTTGCCGCAGCTTGTATCCCACCGAAAAGACTGACATAGATATGATCCTGAAGCAGATTGATTTTAGAGACAATCTCCGCATTACCCAGCGCGAATCCAACGCGCCATCCAGCCATATTGTACGTTTTGGATAACGTATAGAACTCAATGCCCACTTCTTTGGCACCAGGGGCTTGTAAGAAACTTACTGGACGATGTCCGTCAAATCCAATCGCACCGTAAGCAAAGTCGCTTGCAACGACGATTTGATTTTGAATGGCGAATTCAACCGTATCTTCGTAGAACGACAGTGGAGCCGTTGCCGATGTTGGATTGTTGGGATAGTTAAGGAACATCAGCTTGGCCTTCTCCCGATCTTCGGCTGTAACTGCTTCATAATCCGGCAGGAATGCATTGGACTCGAGCAAAGGCATAAAGGACATGTGTGCTTTCGCGAGTGCAACACCAGACCAGTAGTCCGGATAGCCTGGATCGGGAACGAGAACAGTGTCACCGGGGTTAAGCAGAACCTGAGGTAACTGAACCAGTCCTGTTTTGCCTCCGAACAGAATGGCTACTTCAGTCTCGGGGTCCAGATCAACATTGTAATCTTCCTTATAACGTTTGGCGACCGCTTCCTTCAGGAAAGAGTACCCTCTAAAAGGGGAGTATTTGTGGTAGAGGGGATTGTCAGCCGACTCTTGCAGTGATTTCACAATATGGGGCGGTGTAGGTGTATCCGGGTTCCCCTGACCCAGATTAATCACATCATGTCCACTTGCGATTTCACGATTTACATTTTGAACAAGGGTAGCAAAAAATTGCGTTGGCAGCTGTGTCATTACATCAGAAGTCGGTATCGTAAATGCTGAACGAGCAGTTATATGTTCTGAATGGGTCATTAGCTTCATCACTCCGGTTATTAAAAATGGCAAATAGTTCTCATTAATTTATCACGCCAATCCCGAGCTGTATAGAGGGAAATACACTTGATTATGCAGTACATAGGTGCCAAGAGCGGGAGATTGTACAAAATTGAAAGTGCTCATTTCGTTTTGTCCATTGAGCTGAGAGGAGCCATGTTTTATGATAATATCTGATAATGATAATCAATATCATTAAATTATATTGCACTATGCACATGATACAGGGGGAGAAACAGCAATGAAAAAGGGCATACGAAATACGGCAGTATTATTTACGATTACGTGGTTATCCGTGTTGATGCTGGCTTGTGGAAATCAGGCTGCAACACCTGCTGCTGGCGCAGAGGATTCCAAAGCAGCCACAGAAACTCAGGCTGAAGGAAAGGCAACCAATCAGGAACAAACTGCAACGGAAGAGACAACGAATGAGGGTGAGACCCGGGTATTCAAAGATTGGACTGGCCATGAGGTTGAGGTTCCTGTAAATCCGAAGCGAGTCATCTATCATGGAGAAGTTACCGGGGACCTGCTCGCGCTAGGTGTTGTACCAGTAGGCATACTGCATCAGGAGGGAACCGTATACGATGATCAGGTTGCTCAGGCAGAAGATGTAGGATTTCCGATTAGTGTGGAAAAGGCGTTAGCCTTGAATCCCGATTTGATCATCTTCTCCAACAGTGATGAGGCGCAATATGATCAGATTGCGAAAGTTGCACCCACGGTTACTTTTGACTCATTCGGGTCAATAGAAGATCGGTTGCGTATCCTTGGCGACTTGTTGAACAAGAAGCAAGAAGCGGAGGATTGGATTACGAAGCATCAACAAGCAACAGATGCGATGTGGAAGCAACTGCATGAGAACGGCTTGAAAGAAGGGGAGACGGCTTCGGTATTCACCATGTATCCCGGGAATCGTCTGTTTGTCATGGCAGGTGCAGGATTGCCACAGTTGTTATATGGTAAGGACGGACTGAAGCCAACCGCGGAAATTCAGAAAGTATTGGATCAAGACATGGGATTCGTAGAGATTTCGACCGAAAAATTATCTGAAATTGCCGGTGATCGGATATTTATTCTGGACCCTGTGACCGATGATGCCAAGCAATCCACCAAGGAATTGCTGGATAGTTCAATCTGGAAGAACCTGCCTGCGGTGAAGGAAGGAAAAGTATATCGTTTTGATATCGTAAAAGCTTCAAGTGATGCCCTTTCCAGGGAGTGGCTGTTACAAGAGCTGCCTAAACAGATGATCCAATAATTGGTGATGAGCCAGTAAGGCACCAGTAATACCTTTAAGTATGTTGATTAAAAAGTAAAAGGAGCCTTCAACTTTTCGTTGAGCGCTCTTTTTTGCTGATTAAAGTCATAGCTGGATTATTAACCATCACTCGCTTATAATCAGACCATACAGAACGATTGATAATCATTCTCATTTTAGAAAGACGAGGTGAACCGACATGCAGGCTCTGGATGCCGATGGGGGAGCGTTGTTCTTTTCAGCATTCATGTTTCGGCTGGATCATCTGGTACGACGAATTGAGCCACCTGAACAGGTGATGCTAGAAGTTGATTGCGAGAAACATGCGTTCCTGATCTGTGAAGAAGGAGAGGGACGGTTATATATTGGAGATGAACAGTATCCGTTTACTACGGGATTTGTTTATCCACTTTCTCCGGGAGAAGGCTACCAGATTGAACATCGCAAGGATTCGGAATTGAAATATATCGTGATGAGCTTTGATATTATTCATGTGTTGACGAGCGATCCAGAGCTCTATACCCGCCCTGTATTTGCACACAGAAACCAATTGAATGGCTATCCATATGCTCCGTTAAGTGGGCTGTTGGAACAGATGTATGTCATTCGGAACTATAAAACAGACGCCGAGTACAGTCATCTGAATGCACAGTTCCAAAAATGGATGGAGATAATTATTACCCGGTACACTTCTCCAAAGAAGGAGCAGAGTATGGAAGCAAGGCTACGCAGTACAATTCAGTATGTGGACGACCATTATACTGAAGAAATCACTGTACAGAAACTGGCCCGTCTTGCAGAGATCAGACCTGTGCAGTACACGATTCTATTCAGACAACTTACAGGTCACAAGCCACTTGATTATGTAAACCACGTACGCATTAAACATGCCAAGGAATGGCTCCGCAAATCGGATGAGCCTCTTCGGGATATCGCAAGCCGCGTGGGGTTTAAGGATGAGTATTATTTCAGCAGGCGTTTTCGCCAAATGACTGGATTATCTCCTCGTCAATATGACAGATCTATTCAGCAGCAGACGTTGGTACAGGACTGGATGGGTCATGAAGTGAATATTCCTGTAAATCCGGAGCGAATTATGTATTACGGAGATTCCGCGGGAGATCTGCTGATGCTGGGTATTCCGGTGCTGGGAGATCAGACTTATGACGCGGTTGCTCCGGTTAAAGTGGAAGCAGCTGTTGTCATGAAGCCGGATCTGATAATTTTTGATAGTAACAATGAACAGCAGTATGAACAACTTTCCCACATTGCACCAACACTCGCTTACAATTCACATGCCATGTTGGACGAGCGAATGCGCGGTTTAGGCAACTGGTTTGGCAAACAACCTCAGGCTGAACAGTGGCTAACCTCCTATGCGGAGCGTACTGAGCAGATGTGGGCGAAGATCCATACAGCGATTGAAGAAGGGGAAACAGCATCCGTATTTACATTCCATCGAGGTGCACGATTATTTGTTATGGGCAATATCGGGCTGGCGCCATTGTTATACCATCCAATGGGGTTCAGGCCGGTTACCAAAGTTAAGGAAGCACTTGCGGCAGGCAGGGCCTATAAGGAAATTTCAGCAGAAGCGGTACGACAGTATGCGGGGGATCATGTATTTGTTATGCTGCCTGAGGAAGTCGTGGCAAGAAAGGCTACCGAGATGCTGATGAAAAGTTCCAGTTGGCAAGCCCTTCCGGCTGTGCAGAATAGACGGGTGTATACTGTGGAGGAGTCGATCTGGAACATGGGTGATGCGCTCACAAGCGATCGATTGTTGACCCTGCTGCCTGAGTTATTGTGTGCAAGTTCATAACAAAAACAGGCTTGCAGTCTTCAAGAGGATCAAGCTATGATAGCAGGTATTACGGTTCAGAGGAGTGCTTGTCATGACAGAACAACAACAGGGAGAAATGCGTGTAGCTCTGATTCAGGGGGATATTCAGCTCGGAGACCCTGAGGCTAATCATAAACATATGCAGTCGTTGCTTGAACGTGCGGTAGAACAATATCCGGATCTGGGGCTGGCTGTGCTGCCTGAAATGTGGAATACCGGATACGCGTTGACGCAAATTCATGAACTCGCTGACCCGGAAGGACAGAAATCACGGGAGTGGCTGTCTGCTTTTGCTCAAAAACATCAAATTTCCATCGTTGGCGGTTCCATTGCCGAGAAACGGGATGGTCAAATATACAATACAATGTACGCGTATGATCGTGAAGGAACACAGGTAACGCGATACGATAAATTACATCTGTTCCGCCTGATGGACGAGGAGAAATTTTTACAGCCTGGTGCGGAACCTGAAATTTTTGAATTACAAAATGGTCTTACAGCGGGTGCTTCGATCTGTTACGACATCCGGTTTCCGGAACTCGCCCGCACCCTTGCTTTAAATGGTGCCAAGGCTTTGATTGTACCGGCCGAATGGCCGAATCCTCGTCTGCATCACTGGCGTACATTGCTTACGGCAAGAGCGATTGAGAATCAGATGTATGTGATCGCCTGTAACCGTGTGGGAAAAGGGGGGGACACCGAGTTTTTCGGACATTCCCTCATCATTGATCCATGGGGTGAGATTGTGGCTGAAGGTGGCGAAGGGGAAGAGATCGTGACCGGAATCATTCGCCCTTCCCTGGTAGATGAGGTTCGCGGACGTATTCCCGTGTTTGAAGACCGTCGACCTGGCGTTTATTTTGGTGATAAATAAAAAAAATGAAATAAATTCTGCAGAAAAAGTGATTATTCTTCCAGCGTGCGGGTAATGATAACTATCCCGTTACCAAGGAGATGATCAATCAATGGACAACCATGTGAAAGATACGCTCAGGAGACTGGAACAGGATAACACAAGGGAAGATCACTTAAGGGCATTCTTAGAGAATGGAGCAGGAGGGCTATCACCGCCTGATTCAACTGTTCAGGACGAAGGCCGTGTAATGAATCAGCAAAACAGGCTGACAAGCGATCGTAATTTGCGAAAATAAACCGTCACACATGAAGTTTTCTTATGTACGTTTCTACATTAACATTATAAATTAGCATGAAAGCTAAACAACTTAACAAGCAACATTGTACTCTAACCAGTTACTGTGATTGCGTTGTAAGAACTCTATCCTGCTTATGCGGGAAACGAGTATATGACAAAGGCTTGGCCCATTAGGGTCAAGCCTTTGTTTTGATCTGTGTTATATGTCCCCATACCCCTAGGAGAAATTCCTTAGTCTCCCTTGGACAATTCGGCCACCGTTTGTTGAAACGTATGGATGAATGCTTCGGCTGCCTTCGACAGTACTCTGCCTTGCCGGTAAGCCACAACAAGTGTTCTGCTGGGAGTTGGCTCAGCAAGCGGCACATACACGGGTACGAATTCACTGCGCGGCGCACGGGCAATAAAGCGTGGAACCAGTGTAATCCCCATCCCTGTGGCGACCAGTGACTGAACGGTTTCAATATTTGTGCTCTCGAACACAACCTGGGGATCAAAACCAGCCTGCTCACAGAGATCAAATGTAAGTTTGCGGAAACCCTGTCCTTTTTTCAATACAACAAATGGCTCATCCCGAAGCTCTTCAATGCGCACAGGAAGCGGATTATCCGGATCTGCCCTGCGTGCCAGAGGGTGATTCGGGGGAACCGCCAGATCAATCCGTTCTTCGCCAATAGTTACATAAGACAAGCTTGGTTCTTGTAAAGGAAGAGATAAGAGGCTAAGATCAGCTTTGCCGCTTGCTGTCAATTTCTCAAGCGTAAGTCCGGAGTCTTCCAACAAGGTGACTTCAATCTCGGGGTACGCTTGTTGGAATGCAGGAAGCACGTGTGGGAGCAGGTGTGAGCCAGTGATCGGCATGCTGCCCACAACGACTTTACCTTTGCGAAGCTGGGAGATGTCTGACATTTCCTGACGTAATAACTCCATGGCATCTACGATCTTTTGGGCTTGCTCCACAAACGTAACACCGGCATGGGTTAACTCTACTGTACTCGTATTACGCTGAAACAGCAGTACGCCCAATTCTTTTTCCAATTTGGATAATTGCTGGCTTAATGAAGGTTGAGCAATATGCAGTTTTTCTGCTGCCCTGGAGAAATTGCGTTCGGCCGCAATTTGCAGCGTATATTGAAGTTGTCTGAATTCCATCGTCATTGGTCATTCCTTTCGTTATGCCACCATTATATCACTACAGATAAAGAAATCATTCTTATTACCGGAACTACCGGTAAACTCAATTATTAAGAGGTGGCTTCTTTATTTTGTATAAAAACATTGACAGCGACGAAGCGGGAACGTACTATAAGACTTACATGATAATGATAATTGTTATCAATTTAAACCTCTGCGATGAGCAGTGGTTTATTTGCCTTTCTTTTATTATAGGTTAAACCTATTACATCTATAGATATTATATCTTGGAACAATGAAGGACGGGGTGATATATTTATGTCATTCAAGAGCTTCACTTTTTAAAGGAAAACAGAGGCTCTTCCAAGGACCGAACTTATGATGAGGTGAAAATGATGAGTAAAAAAACGATGTTTGAGAAAATTTGGGAAAATCACGTAATTCATCAAGAAGAAGGCAAACCGAGCATTCTGTATATCGATCTGCATCTGGTGCACGAAGTAACTTCTCCGCAGGCATTTGAAGGACTTCGTCTGAGTGGACGTAAAGTTCGTCGCCCTGAGCTGACATTTGCAACAATGGACCACAACGTTCCAACCAAAGACCGCTTCAACATTACAGATCCAATCTCCAAACAACAAATTGATACCCTTTCGCAAAACTGTCGTGATTTCGGCGTGAAGTTGTATGATCTGGACACGGTTGATCAAGGCGTTGTGCACGTTATGGGACCTGAACTTGGTCTGACTCACCCAGGTAAAACGATTGTATGTGGTGACAGTCATACGTCCACACACGGTGCTTTTGGCGCACTGGCATTCGGAATCGGAACAAGTGAAGTTGAGCACGTTATGGCAACGCAATGTTTGCAACAAGCGAAAGCCAAAACGATGGAAGTTCGTTTTGTCGGCAAACGTAACCCGGGTGTAACCGCGAAGGATATGATCCTTGCAGTCATTGCCAAATACGGTACAGACTTTGCAACAGGTTATGTTATTGAGTACACGGGTGAATCCATCCGTGAATTGAGCATGGAAGAGCGTATGACGGTCTGCAACATGTCCATCGAAGGTGGAGCAAGAGCAGGATTGATCGCTCCGGATGAAACAACATTTGAATATCTGCGTGGACGTGAATACGTACCAGCGGGTGCGAAGTTCGATGAGGCTGTAGCAGGCTGGAAACAGCTTGTAACCGATGAAGGTGCAGAGTTTGACCATGTGGTTGAAATCGATGTGGAGACATTGATTCCGCAAGTAACTTGGGGAACAAGCCCTGGCATGGGAACCGACATTTCTTCGAAAGTTCCTGTTCCGGCTGAATTGCCTACAGAAAACGAACGCAAAGCGGCTGAAAAAGCGCTTGAATATATGGGACTTGAGCCGGGAACACCAATTGCCGAGATTCCAATTGATTATGTATTTATCGGTTCTTGCACCAATGGTCGGATCGAAGATCTGCGTGCAGCTGCAAAAGTGGCTAAAGGTCACACGGTATCCAGTCAGGTTACAGCAATTGTTGTACCAGGTTCAGGACGAGTTAAAATCCAAGCAGAACAAGAAGGTTTGGATAAAATCTTTACGGAAGCCGGATTTGAATGGCGTGATGCGGGATGCAGCATGTGTCTGGCGATGAACCCGGATGTATTGAAGCCAGGACAACGTTGTGCTTCAACGTCCAACCGTAACTTTGAAGGACGTCAAGGACGCGGAGGACGTACACATCTGGTATCTCCAGCAATGGCAGCAGCAGCAGCGGTTAAGGGTCACTTTGTGGACGTACGGGATTGGAATTTCAAAACGGAAGCAGCGATCTAATCTATAACAGACAGAAGGGAGAACGTTTAATATGGAAGAATTCAAAACATTACAAGGCATTGTTGCACCGGTAGACCGGGTCAATGTAGATACAGACGCAATCATTCCGAAACAGTTCCTGAAACGGATTGAACGTACGGGATTTGGACAATTTTTGTTCTACGAATGGCGTTTTGATGAAGAGGGTAACAATAATGCCTCCTTCGAAATGAACAAACCTCGTTATGAAGGAGCATCCATCCTGATCTCACGTGCCAACTTTGGCTGTGGATCTTCCCGTGAGCATGCGCCATGGGCAATTATGGACTATGGATTCCGTTGTGTCATCGCTCCATCTTTTGCAGATATCTTCTATAATAACTGCTTTAAGAACGGGATCTTGCCAATCAAGTTGTCAGAAGAGCAAGTGGAAGACTTGTTCCAACGTACAGCGACACATGAAGGCTATGAGATGAATGTAAATCTGGAAAACAAAACGATTACCGATGCATACGGACTGCATATCGATTTTGATCTGGATGAGCATCGTCGTCAATTCCTTTTGCAAGGACTGGACGATATTGGTCTCACTCTTCAACATGATGACGAAATCGCTGCGTATGAGCAACGCCATGCGGCTAAACTATTCGGTTAATCGCTAGATTAGCGTACAGCAGAAAGCTTCTGTCTCGCCAAAGGAACCTTGTTTCCTATGGATGAGACAGAAGCTTTTTTTATAATTTCAGAAGCTAAAATATCTTAATGAATCATCTATACATAGAACTCCCGATCTTTCTCGATTGAATACTTCAACATGTAATATCATCAATATATGACATCATTGATACGGAATCGATGTACATTCATGTAAAAGAGAGGATGTTTTTGAATGTGAGCTGCTTTTTTTATCTTATTTCCGACTGAATATGACAACGTTGTAACCGGATGAAGGGACAATATCTGATAAACTGATTAGTAGATTATGGAAGGTTACATAGACTCATTGATGTTATGCTGTGCAGAGAATCAGGTCGGATGTTCAAAAGACAAAAAGAATGGTGGATGAGGTATGAAAAAATGGTCCGCAGCAGTCGTTTTTCTTCTGTTCCTATGTTTATTTCCAGTCATGGCCCATGCAGACACCACTCCCTCGATTGTACTCGACGGTGTAACCATTAACCAGCAGACGGGAGCACCCGCCGAAAATATCGGAAAGACGGTCATGGTTCCGATTCGAATTGTATCGGAGAATCTGGGTTATAAGGTGAAGTGGGAGAAGGCAACTCAGTCAGTCCAGGTTCAAAAAGGAAACAGCACAATTCAAATGACGGCTGGCAAAGATGCAGCTACAGTGAATGGAAACGTGGTGAATCTGGATTCGCCTCCACTGATCAAACAGGGAACGACGCTTGTTCCGTTACGCTTTGTCGGGGAAGGCATGGGTCTGCGTGTTGGTTGGGACAATGGAACCAAGACAGTAAGCCTATTTAGTATTCCTCCCGTAGTCGGAACGGAAGGTGACAGTGACCCCGTCGAGGCTCCTGTCCCGGATGGTCTGACAGAGCTTCAAGGGATCACCTTCAGCGGAGATCGGTTGATTGTAGCAACAAACGGGAATATCAGTCCCAAAGTATCCAGTATAGGCGGGCCAGACCGTATTATAGTTGATCTGCCTTCAGCCACATTTTCTCAGGAATTCATTCAGGGACAAGCCTCTAACGCGGATGGCAGTGGACAGTTTCTCGTTACGGATTCATCATTCGTTTCCAAAGTCCGGTATGCCATGTTTAGTAAATCGCCTTCCACCGTGCGTGTCGTTCTGGATCTGAGTCAGTCGGCTACTGCCAAATGGTCTATTGGAGATAACAATGTCTTGCTTGTTGACCTGACAGCTACAAGTGGAGAACCCACAAGCCAACCGGCATTACCTACGAATGATGGCAAAACCATTGTGGTCATTGATCCCGGACATGGTGGTCGTCAATCCGGTGCAGTAAGTTTGTCTGGAGCTTATGAGAAGGATTTCAATCTGGCTGTAGGGCTGAAGGTACAGGCTATTCTTCAAAAGTACTCAAATATCCAAACGGTCATTACACGCCAGGATGACACAGAGCTTTCACTCAAACAGCGAGTGGATATTGCTGAATTGAATCAGGCAGATGTTTTTGTGTCCATTCATGGAAACAAATTCACCACACCCGTGCCAAACGGGATTGAAACGCTATATAGTCGCAAAGAAAGCAAGACTTTGGCTGATACTCTTCACAAATATGTGTTGCCGGTAACCGGACTCAAGGATCGTGGGGTTAAAACGGCTAGTCTACATGTGACCCGTGAAACAACCATGCCTGCTGTGTTGCTTGAATTAGGTTTTTTAAGTAATTCTTCAGATGAAGCAGTCATGCTCACAGAAGAATACCAGGAGAAATGTGCTCAGGCGATTGTGGACGGAATTGTTGAATTTTTGGGACTCTAAAATGAATTGTGCGTAATTATGCAGGTTAGGCTAGTACGTTGTTTAGAGATGTATATTTGATAAATAAGGAAAAAATAAGACATTAAAATGTAAAAAAAGCTTGATCTGACAACGTTTTTTTTCTGTTATGTTGGAATATATTCGCAACTTTTGAGAGCGAGGGGCGTCTAATAGGTGTCTGGTAATGCCCAAACGGTCAGTCGGAGTTGGAAAATGACAACATGCGGCAAAAAAATATGAGAATGGTAGGGGTGAAGGATGAAGAAGTTCGGTTTTTTGGTACTGTTATTTGTCTTTGGGCTCGTATTCCCGGGCTATAGTCACGCAGCAACAGACACGAAAATTATCCTAGACGGAAAAGAAATCGTACAGCCATCGGATGCAAAAGCGGAAATTATCAACAGCAAGGTGATGGTTCCGATCCGGGTTGTGTCCGAAAATCTTGGATATAGCGTGGAGTGGAAGCAGCAAACGCAAACGGTGACTATCAGCAAAGACAACACTGCCATGCAGATGATTGTTGGACAGAAGACGGCAACGGTGAACGGCAGTAACGTAAACCTGGATGCCCCGCCACTCGTTAAAAATGGTACTACGCTCGTACCTCTCCGATTTATCGGTGAGGAAATGGGTCTTAAGGTGGGTTGGAACAATACCACGAAGACGGTAACATTAGTTACCCAGAATTCAGGTTCCGGAAACGGGACAACCACACCTCCGAACTCTGGCAATGAAGGCGGAGGATCGGATCAGGAAGGTCTTGTACTGGTGAACGGCATCAGCTTCAGCGACAACCGCCTCATGATAGCAACAAGCGGGAGTACGAAGCCGAACGTCTTCACGATGACAGGACCAGATCGAATCGTTATAGACTTGCCGAATACCGCATTTGCTGATTCATTCAGTGAAGGACAGGCTCTAGACAGCAACCAGAATGGACAACTCGTCGTTAGCGGCTATCCGGATGTGTCTAAGATTCGTTACTCGTTATACAGCAACAGTCCATCCACAGTTCGTTTTGTGATCGATCTGTCCAGTTCGAAAGGGTACAGTGTGCAAAATGATTCCGGACTGATCATGATTAATCTCGACAATCAAAGTGGTACACCTGCTCCTCCCGTTGGGAATAATGGCAAAAAAGTTGTCGTTATCGATGCAGGTCACGGAGATCAGGATCCAGGGGCAATTGGTGTAACGGGGAAACGTGAAAAAGACTTCAATCTGGCAATGGCTCTGAAAGTGGAAGCCTTGTTGAAAAAAGAATCCAAAATTGACGTTGTGTTAACGCGCAGCGATGATACATTTTTGGCATTAAAAGAACGTGTGAAGATTGCACAAGACATAAAAGCGGACATCTTCATCTCCATTCATGCTAACAGTGGCCCTGCTGCTGCGAACGGTGTAGAGACATTCTATACACGCTCCAACAGCAAAGCACTTGCTACAGTGATGCACAAGTATCTCTTACAGTCTTCCGGACTGAAAGATCGCGGAGTGAAAACGGCAAGTCTCCATGTTACCCGTGAAACGACAATGCCAGCAGTTCTGCTGGAAGGTGGATTCCTTAGCAATAAGAGCGACGAAGCAGCCCTCTTCACGGAAAGTTTCCAGAACAGTGTTGCCAAAGGGATTGTTGCAGGAATCAAGGAGTATCTGGGAATTAAGTAAGGGACAAGCCCTTATGTTGAGGAGGCGGAGTTAGAATGAACAAGAAAATATGGATTGCAGCCTTGCTGGTAACGGTTATGGCAGTTGCTGCTGGATGTGGAAGCAAGCCAACAGCTGCTCCGAATCAGACGCAAGGCGCGGGAACGGAAAACAATGTGACCGAGGTTGAAGGCGAAACAATTACCGAACCGGTAACTGCTGAACCAGAAGAGAACACAACACCAACAGAATCCACGGAAGGCAGTTCGGAGGGAACGACTACAACTACTCCGCCAAGCGAAACGTCTACGGACACGCCAACAACTTCCGAAAGTAATGAAAAGAAAACGATCACTGTATTCTATACGGATGAAGAAGAACTGGAGTTGCACAAAGCTTCGGCAGAGATTTCATACGCATCGGATGATGCCAAATATAAGGCTGCCTTTGAATCACTGCAACAGAGCAAAGACAATAAACTTGTTCCACTGTGGTCTAAAGAAATTGAATTGAAATCTGTTCAGTTCAAGGATGGAGCTCTTACCCTGGATATTCATATGCCAGATACGGCACGTCTTGGAGCAGGCGGAGAAGTCTTTGCGATGGATGCTCTGAAACAAACGTTCTTTCAGTTTGATGAAGTAAAATCACTTGATTTACTGGTGGATGGTCAGCAGACTGAGAGTCTGATGGGCCATGTGGATCTTGAACATCCAATGACAAGATCCGAATAGGTTGTACAGCAGTTGTTGTACCGTGAATCCACGGAATATGGATCGTTTTACATGAGAGAGGGGAATCATAGGTGACTTTTAAATATAACAATCCATCACACTCTAAAAAAGTAGTATCAGCCGTGCTTGCAGGCATGATGGCCCTTAGCGTCGGCGGAGCTGCCATGGCAGCAGAATCAACAGAAACGGGGCAGGGTCAGACAGCTGCAATAACGAATACGGCTGCACCAACTGGTTTGTTCAGTGACATCAAGGTCGGATACTGGGCTGAGAAACATGTGTACAAACTGGCATATCAAGGCATTCTTCTCGGTAACAACGGCCTGTTCCGTCCAGGAGACGCGGTAACACAGCAAGAAGCTGTAACAATGGCAATCCGTTTTATGAATCAAGAGGGCCAGTTGAGTACCGACACGGCTGCGGCATTACCGACAAACATGGAAGTGGGAAATTATTTCAAGCCATATGTCGCGCTGGCACTTCAACTGGGACTGATTGACAAGACGGAAGAATCAACTGTGGATGTATCCAAGACATCATGGGGGCAAAAGCCGGCTTCACGGGAATGGATTACGAAATTGTTAATCCGCTCATTGGACAAGGATGCGGAAGCAAAGGCACAAAACAATCAATCTACCGGATTTGCTGATAATGCAGATATCTCTGAAAGTGGTAAAGGTTATGTCAATCTGGCTGTTAGCCTGGATCTGGCCAAAGGTGTGGAAGGCAACAAATTCAATCCAACTGGTTCCGTAACCCGTGCTCAACTTGCTACCTTCTTCAGTCGTGGCGAATCGTTAACGGATACGAAGTATCCGAACACTTCCACGGGTTATGTGACTGGATTGAAAGATGGGCAGATCACGCTGGTTGTGGACGGCAAAGCCGTTAACTTCGCAGTGAACAGCAGTACGCCTTACTTTACGAAAGACAGTGAGACGCGTGCTTCATCCACAGATGTGAAACTATACACGAAAGTTATGGTTGTGGGTTCGGCTGGCGGGGCTTCCTATGTGGAAGTCGTTGATGCTACACCACAGGTGGAAAGCGTTGAAGGTACATTTGCACGTTCATTGTCTGGCAATAAGATTGGTATTTTTGTGGGCGAGAATTACGAAACGTACAGTTATGATGAAGCAACGGCATTCATCGATCAGAATGGTAATGCAATCAGACTGTCCGATATTACGGCAGATAGTGTCATCGAAGTACAGCGTGAGACGTTCTCGGCTGACAAAAAAACAGTCGCAATCCGTGTGAAATCCGGCATTGTGAACAAGAGTGACAATGGCGTAGTTGCTGAAGTATCTACTTCTGGCAAAACCATTAAACTTGTCAATGCAGCGGGTGCTACCGAGCAGTTTGCTTACAATGACAATCTGCTTATCACATATCAGAACCGTATCCTGTCAGTGGCTGATCTGAAAGCCGGCAGTGCTGTAAAATACACCGTTAAGGACAGTGTTCTGCAAACGATCGTATTAACTCAAGGTGTGGAGCAATCTGTGCGCGGAACACTGGTTGAGATCGGTGGTAACCAATCCACGTTAACGTTCAAACGTGAAGGAGGTTCACTGGAGGCGAAACTGCTGACTGAAAAGCCGGAAGTCATTATCAATGGCATTCAGGATGCAACGCTGAATGATCTCATCACGGATGCTACGAACGGGGATCAGGTGGAGCTGACATTAAACGCTGATGACCAGGTAACGCGTATTCAGGTCATTGGACGCCAAATGGAACCTATGAACGGGGTAACAGTTGTGTCTTACAATAGTAAAACAAAGGTACTTACCGTGCTGGACAACAACAAAAAACCGTTTGTATTTACATTGGATGAGAAAACAAAGCTGGATTATAATACGACCAAACCTACACTGGCTGGTCTGGAGTCACTCTTAAACGATGGTCGAAAATTGGATCTGACATATGTGGGAACACGTGCATTGTCCGTTAAAGTAATTTACAAGTATGAAGGTACAATTAGCAACATTGATACTTCTGGCAAGAAAATCAGTTTGTTGTCCGGTAATCAGACGATTACAGTGCCTTATTCTACGGTTCCTACAGTCGAGATGTATAATAAATCCGGCGCAAGTCTGGGAGATCTGAAGATTGGTGACAAAGTTACCATAACACTTGGAGCAAATCAGGATGTAGTGCAGAAGATTGCACTGAACACTGTGGCTCAATTCGAAGTGGTTGCCTTGGAAGCAAATAGTCGTATTCGAGTAAAATCAGATATGTTGACAAGTCAGTTCTACGTGGATCAAGCGGTACTGACAGGAGAGAGTGGTCAGACGATCACGCCTTCACAGCTGACAGCAGGCAACCTGATTAATGTAACATTTGAAGGAGTTACGCCAAAAGCGGTTCAAGTCGTGAAGCGTACGCTGGCTGAAGTTACAGCAGTGGATGCTTCATCCGTAACACTCAAGCAGTTTAACGGCCAGACTGAAACCGTGCCTGTTAGCGGTTCGGTTAAAGTCGTAAAATCTGGCTCTACGTTAACTTCGCTGACTAGTCTTACGGTCGGTGATCGTGTTGAAATGACAAAAGATACGGATAATTCAACACGCTTCAGAGTACTAACTGTCATGAGCAAACAATTCTGGTCTTATGATGGCGTGGGTAACCAGATTTTGGTTAAACGGGAAACGACAGCAGACACAAACTATCGTTTTGCACTCGGATCAAGTGTATTTGTTCACCAGGGTGACAATACTTTAAGCGTGCAATCTCTCAGAGATAATGATAATATTGTATTGTATCTCCTGAACAATGTGATTCTGGAGATACAAAAACAGTAATCGTTTCTTTTCGAGGATCAAAAGAATGACCGTCTTGATACGGGATCTTTCCCGCATCAAGACGTTTTTTTTGCAAGCTTTTTGAGGTCCCCGCAAAGTATTCGGATGAAGCTTCGAAGTAAGGCTCCGCAGAGTGGAGTCATTTTGTGGGAGGTAGCTCTTCATGAATGCAGCGACGGTTAGGCATATACTCGAAACGATGGAAGCAATGTTTCCTGATGCACATTGCGAATTAAATCACAGCAATGCATTTGAATTGACGGTAGCTGTCCTTTTGTCTGCCCAGTGCACCGATGAAACGGTGAACAAGGTAACCGCAGATTTGTTCCAGAAGTACAAAAGCCCAGCAGATTATCTGGCGGTTCCTCTCGAAGAGTTGGAACAGGATATTCGGCGAATCGGTTTGTATCGGAACAAGGCCAAGCATATTCAGAACATGTGCCGAATTTTAATAGAGCAGTATGGCGGTGATGTACCGCAGGAACATGATCAGCTTGTGACGCTACCAGGTGTCGGGCGGAAAACCGCGAATGTAGTTGTTTCCAATGCGTTTGGAGTACCGGCAATTGCGGTAGATACTCATGTTGAACGTGTATCCAAGCGGTTGGCACTTGCAGGTTGGGATGACTCCGTACTTGAAGTCGAAAAGAAACTAATGAAGCGCGTACCCCGGGATGAGTGGACACTAACTCACCACCGGTTTATATTTTTTGGACGCTACCATTGCAAGGCACAGAACCCTGCGTGTCATATCTGTCCATTGCTGGACATATGCAGGGAAGGGAAAAAACGTATGAAAACGTCCCAAATCAGGAAAGATAAGGAACGTGTCACCACCCGAAAACGAAAAATAAATTAATGAGCAGAAAAGGATGAATAATCATGAAATGCATTTCCGTGTACACTGACAATTTTGAGGCCTTCTCCGATATTTTTGAACAAATCGTTGAACAGGAAATGGCGGAGAATGAAGAAAAAGAAGTAGAAGGCATCACAGTAAGCCATTCTGGCGACGTGCCTGAACATTACCTGGAGCGTATGTCCGTTAAACCAGAAGTTGTGGTTATGAGAGACAAAGGCAGAGACATTACAATTCTTCAGCATGGACAAGTATTTGAAATCTTGCTTCCTTCCATGGAGAACGCAGTTTCCTAAGTAGTGATTACACAATTGGGTTCTGTTGTATTAAAGAGTTAGCAGTATGCTAAATACTGAGTATAGAACGTCTGACAGATAAAACCGACTTGTTCGGTTTTATTTTTTTATAGATTTATATGTTCACAGCGCACCTGAACAATTCGGTAATTGCAAGAATAGCAATCACTAAACACGTTCTGTCTTCTGTGAAAATACGTTGATCAACGTTTTTCTTATATTTGCATTTGTATATATAGGATAGTTCAGGTATATTCCATTCAATCGTTCAAATTCAAACTTGATAATGTTAAAATAAATGTTGTAAAAGAGATAGACATCGAAACGGATGTCAAATTAGAGGAGCCAGGGGGAAGGCCAGTCATGTCCAGAACAGATTACCCAAAAGAAATGGCCAAACCTCTGCTTCCGCTGCGTGAAGCGATGGAGCAGACAGGGGACCATACGGCTGTACAGGCTTTAACGGATTTAATCAGCAAGGCGGAAACGAAACATCTGACGATTGCGTTCTGTGGTCATTTCTCTGCAGGCAAATCGAGTCTCATCAACAGTTTGTGCGGTAAGCGGGTGCTGCCTTCAAGTCCCGTGCCAACAAGTGCGAATGTGGTATCCATACGTAATGGTAAGCCGAGAGCGCTGATTTATACTACGCCAAACGTAAGCGCTGACAATGGAGCAGGAACACTTGAAGTTTCTCCAGAGGAACTGGAGGCGTATTGCAAAAATGGGGGAGCGTACAGCTCCATTGAGGTATGGGATGATATTCCCTTGCTGAAAGATGATGCTGTTCTGCTGGATACACCCGGTGTGGACTCTACAGATCGTGGGCACAGTCTTGCGACCCATTCCGCGCTCCATCTGGCGGATGTGGTCTTCTATGTCATGGACTATAATCATGTCCAGTCCGAGACGAACCTTTCATTTGCCAAAAGTTTGTCGGATTGGGGCAAACCCTTGTTTTTGATCGTGAACCAGATCGACAAGCATCGGGAACGTGAGCTTTCTTTTGAACAATATACCGAAGGGGTCGAAGCTATATTTGCAGCCTGGGAAGTTAGATATGACGGACTGTTGTTTACTTCCCTCCGCGACAAGGAGCATCGCTATAACCAGTGGGATATGCTGCCGGAACTCATTGGACACATGATGCAAGAAAAGGAAGCGTTAATTACGCACAGTTTGGCAAGTTCGGCCAGTCATGTAACGGAGCAGCACCTGACGAGAGAAGCGGAGAAACGTGAGGATGAAGAACAATCTCTGCTGGATGAGATCGGTGGTAAGGAAGGAATTGAACGCTTGGAACGGGAGCTGGAGCTTCTCGATCAACAAGCAGAAGACATTCGTACCGGGCCTTCGCGAGTGCGTGAGAAATTCCGGGCAGAGCTTGAGCCTCTTCTGGCGAATGCAAATCTTACTCCTGCGGATATTCGCGCGTCGGCTGCTGCCTATTTGGAGAGCCGCAAACCGGGTTTCAGGGTAGGCTTATTGTTCTCAGGCGGCAAAACCGAGCAGGAGAAACAACGCCGTGTTTCTGAACTGGTGCGTTTATTACAGGATCAGACTTCCGGACAAGTGGAAGTACATATTCGTACGATGCTTAGGCAGCTGGGTGAATCCCATCAGATATGGGGAGCGGAGTGGGAGCAGGCGCTCAATACGGAGCTTCCTGCTGTGGATGAAGCACTATTGGAGATGAAACGCAGTGCCAGTGCAGAGGTATCTCCCGAGTATGTGATTCAATTCAGTAAAGATGTGCGGGGCGAGATTGAGGCCCGCTATCGCAGGTCGGCCATGATGCTGGCCGACCGCATGCTTGAAGCGCTGGGCGCGCGAGGCGAAGCCGCGCTCCAGGCGCTGGACGCCAGCCGCGCAGCGCTGCTGGCGCAATCCGCGGCGGCGGCGCGCTACACGGCGCTCCAGCGCAGCGCCGCCGCAGAGGCAGCAGGGCTGCGCAGCCTGCTGCCTGATGCGGGCCCCCTCCCCTCCGGGCTATTGCCGGAGGTGAAGGGCCCGCACGTGCCCGCGGTGCCTGGACCGGGCGAAGCTCCCGGTCCGCATGCGGGCACGTCAGCGTCTGTGGCTGCGCAGCCACAGACGCCAGAGGCACCGCCAGCGCAGCGCGCAGTCGCGGCGGCAGTGCCAGGGCCAACGGCAGCGGCTGGCGCTGAACGCCGCCGACGCCTGGACGCAGCAGCTGCACGGCTTGAAGCCGCTGCTGCGCTGGTAGAGCCGTACCCCGCCATGGGGTCGGCGGTACGGGATCTGCGTGCACGCGCGGCTTCGCTTGCGGGCGGCACGTTCACACTCGCGCTGTTCGGAGCGTTCAGCGCCGGCAAATCCTCCTTCGCCAACGCGTTGCTGGGCGAAGCTGTACTACCCGTCTCGCCGCATCCAACAACAGCGGCGATTAACCGGATCATGGCTCCTGCCGGAGGCGCGGAGCATGGAACAGCCCGGGTCCGCATGAAGACCCGGGACGCCTTCCAGGAAGACCTCGCCTATTCCTTCCGTTTGCTTGGACTGGGTGAGCCTGGAACCGAGTGGCAGAAGCGAGTACGTTCCCTCTCGCCACAGGATGTGCATCCGGCGGGGCGCCCGCATTACAGCTTTTTGCAGGCGGCAGCAGCCGGCTGGGAAGAAACAGCGGACCAGTTGGGCCAGGATGTACTGGTGGATCTGGAGGGTTACCGTAATTTTGTCGCAAACGAGAAGAAGTCCTGTTTTGTAGACAGTATTGATCTGTACTACAGTTGCGATGTGACTGAACAAGGCATTGTATTGGTAGACACACCAGGAGCGGACTCCGTGAATGCTCGTCATACGGGTGTAACCTTCAATTATATGAAAAATGCGGATGCACTCATTTTTGTGACGTATTACAACCATGCTTTCTCACAAGGAGATCGGCAGTTCCTGAATCAGTTGGGACGTGTTAAGGATAGTTCTGCTATGGATCAGATGTTCTTTGTTGTGAATGCTAGTGACTTGTCTTCCTCCGAGGAAGAACTGGAGCAGGTTCTCGATCATGTGAGCACCCAATTGCGCAGTAATGGAATTCGGGCACCACGACTCTTCCCCGTATCCAGCATATTGGCGATGGAAGGCAAGATGGCAGGTGATTCAAAGCTGCTTGAGCAATCCGGATTTATTCGTTTTGAGGAAGAGTTCAACCAATTTGCAGGCAGAGAATTAGCCGATCTTGCCGTAGGCGGAGCTTCCGAAGAGATGGCACGTGTCATTCAGCGGCTGAAGAAACGCGCGGAGGATGCGGCTCAGGGAGAGGAAGCTTTGCAGCAGCGGCGGAATGAACTGGAGACGATCCAGGGACAATCACGCCAGCGCATCCAGCAACTTGCAGCACGATCCATGACCGAAGAACTGTCACAGGAAACAGCAGAACTGCTCTTCCATGTGAGGCAGCGACTTGCCTACCGTCTTGGCCTATTCATGGCAGAAGCATTCCATCCATCCGTACTTCGGGAGGATCGGGGCAATCTGAAGGCGGCTTTTGCAGCCTGTGGACGTGAACTGTTGCGCATGATTGCGATAGAACTGGAGCAGGAACTGCTCGCGACCACCCTCAGACTTGAACAGGCAGGTCAGACTTGGCTGATGAAGCAAGTTACGGATTGTATAGGTGACGTCAGACAGTTATCAGGTGGGGTGGATGTGTCACTGCCACTGACCGAACGCTGGAGTACACCTGTGCTTGAAGAAGTCCGTCTGGAAGAACCGTCTGGATGGAAAAGCTATTTGAATTATTTCCGCAATCCGAAACAGTTCTTCGAAGGGGATGGGCGTCAGCGGTTACAGGAAGCACTTGATCCGGTCCTCAAACAGATGATCATTGAAGTTCTTCCTGCTGCGCAAGACAAACTGATTCAGTTTTATGACAACCAGCTATGTCAATCATTGCAACACCAATCCCGTCAGTTGGAAGAACGTCTGGACGAGGCGGTGAGCGGAATTCAAGATACACTGGAGAGCGGAATTCCGGCGGAGCAATGGACCAGCTTGTCCAACCAACTGGAACAGATTGAACACCGTTAAAATCGCGGCATAACGCGTATTCTCTGGAAGTCTTTGTAAAACAAAATGAATGATACAGCAACACATTGAAAATGTTGCGAAAATCAACCTAAAAAGGCCCCTGCCGAAAAGGCATATAGGGAGCCTTTTTTTGGTACGAACAACCTGAAATAAAGAGAATATTCAAACATTTGATTGAAAGGTGGGTATTTACCTTCATTAATGCGTCAATAAGCTGAAAGCAGGCAGAATATGGTCTGTTATTCGCTTTGCCGCGAATGGGGTACGGTGATAAACTTCATAAATGTTCATAGTATTTTTGAACGACATAAGAGGAGGAGAAACATGGATGTTCTTAGGCAACTGCAAATCTTTTTTTGGGAAAAGCGAACGTATTTATTTGTATCAATCTTGTTCCTCGCCTTAGCGACCGCACTTGGGTTAGTGTATCCGTACATGCTGAGGATACTGATTGATGATGTTATTGTTCCGCGCACTTTTGAAGACGTTCCCATAATTGCCTTGACTGTGTTAGGTGTAGTGATTTTAAAAGCAGGAATGCAGTTTTTACATGGCTTTTTTGGAGGACGCTTGGGTAACTTCCTGGCGTACAGACTTCGTAACGCATGTTATGAAAAGCTTCAATTTTTATCCTTCCGTTATTATGATACGGCCAAGACAGGTGATCTGATGTCCCGCCTCACGGGAGATTTGGAAGCCATCCGTAACTTTATCGGATTTGGTTTCGCCCAGATTCTCAACATGGTATTGATGGTCGTATTCGGCGCAATCATGATGATGACCATGAGTTGGCAGCTTACACTGTTCACGCTCATATGCATCCCATTACTTGCCTTCGTTGCGCTGAGATTCGAATCCAAAATTCACCCTGCGTTTCAGGAGATGCGGCTGGCGCTCAGTTCACTGACGACAGCGGTACAGGAGAATATTACTGGCGTGCGTACGGTAAAATCCTTTGCACGTGAGCCTTATGAAGTGGAGAAGTTCTCCACACGCAATGAGCGTTACAAGACGAATCAGATTCATGCCGCAACATTGTGGAGTCACTATTTTCCGATCATGGAGATTCTTGCTTCGGTGAGCATCGTGCTGTTGCTGGTAATCGGTGGAAGAATGGTTATACAGAATACGCTGACACTTGGTGAACTCGTTGCCTTTTTCAGTTTGATCTGGTACATAATCGGTCCAATGTGGAATCTGGGGTTCCATATCAACAACTATACGCAATCGAAAGCTTCAGGTGAACGGGTGCTCGAACTGCTTAATACGCCAGTGGATGTGGAAGAAACGCAAGATCCGGTCATTGTGGAAGCAGACCAGGTGAATGGTCATGTGACATTTGATTCCGTTACCTTTGCCTACGGCAACAAAATGCCAGCGGTAACCGATATTAATTTTGATGCTGCACCCGGTTCTGTAATCGGTTTCCTCGGGGGCACAGGGTCAGGTAAATCGACGATCATTCAGCTTCTGATGCGTGCATATAACGTCAACTCGGGTACGATCAAGCTGGATGGCAAAAACATCAAAGATATAGGCATTCGCAGTTTGCGGAGTCAGATCGCTTCTGTTTTCCAGGAAACATTCCTGTTCTCATCCAGCATTCGCAATAATATTTCCTACGGACTTAAGAATGTCACCATGGATGAGATTATCCGTGCAGCCAAGCTGGCCAAGGCTCATGACTTCATTATGGAGTTCCCGGACGGATATGACACGGTGGTTGGTGAACGCGGCATGGGATTATCGGGTGGACAGAAACAGCGGATTGCGATCGCAAGGGCTTTGCTGAAAAATCCGAAAATCCTGGTACTCGATGATGCAACCAGCGCCGTGGATATGGAGACGGAACATGAGATTCAATCCGGTTTCCAGGAAGTCATGCGCGGCAGAACTACATTTATTATTGCACACCGGATATCTTCACTACGACATGCAGATGAGATTCTGGTGCTGGATGAAGGTCGCGTGGTACAACGTGGCAAACATACCGAACTTATTGAAGTACCTGGACCATACCAGGATGTTTATAAAATTCAATACGCAGATTATATTGCCCGCGGTAAGCGGGAGGCTGGGGAGCAGGTGAATTCATGAGTGCCGAGACGATAGCAGACAGGCGCGAGGCCAAAGGGGCCTCCGAGAAGAAACTGAATGAACGATTTGTGTATCAGGATGATGAAATTATTGAAAAACCGTTTAACTGGAAAGAATTCGGACGTTTATTTGCATACATGAAACCTTATGCGAAACAACTGTTGCCACTCGTTATTCTAATGATGATTCTCGGTACCATTACGAAATTATCCGTACCTTTTCTGATCAGTCTGGCGATTGACCGGGCCATCGCACCGGCCACAGGGCTGCCAAGTATGACGATGCTTTATCTGATCGCAGGCTCCATATTCGTGTTGTATCTCATTCAGTGGGCTGCCAATACGTACCGGATCAAATTGACGAACATTATTGGACAGCGCGTTATTTATGATCTTCGCTCGGATCTGTTCAAGCATATCCAGAAGCTGTCCTTTAACTTTTTTGACAAAAGACCGGCAGGTTCCGTACTGGTGCGTGTGACGAATGATATTAACTCCCTGCAGGATCTGTTCACGAACGGTGCAGTTAACGTCATGATCGACTGCGTGCAGCTGCTCGGCATCATTGTGATCTTGCTGTTGATTAACTGGAAACTGGGTCTTGCCGTGATTATTACGGTGCCAATCATGTTTATCATCTCGACCAAACTGCGGGTGCTGATTCGTCGTGCCTGGCAGGATGTGCGAATGAAGAACTCTCGTATTAACTCCCACTTGAATGAATCCATTCAGGGGATTCGAGTGACTCAGGCTTATACACAGGAAAAAGAGAACATGAAATACTTTGACAACATGAACCTGTCCAGCAAAAAGTCATGGGATAAAGCATCAGCGATGAACCAGGGCTTCGGACCACTGATCGAGATTACCGGCGGATTCGGGACATTAATCCTCTTCTGGTTTGGTGCCTATCTGATTCAGGATGGTCAGTTGACCGTAGGATTACTTGTCGCTTTTGCCAACTATGTCGGCAACTTCTGGGATCCAATCAACCGTCTGGGACAGATGTACAATCAGCTATTGGTTGCGATGGCATCATCGGAGCGTATCTTCGAATTCATGGATGAAAAACCAAGTATTGCGGATAAACCAGGTGCCAAGCCACTTCCTTCTATTAAAGGAGATATCGCATTCGAAAACGTGGTGTTCGAATACGAGAAGGGCAGACAGGCGCTGAAAGGAATCAGCTTCTCGGCGGCTGCGGGACAATCAATTGCACTCGTTGGTCATACCGGTTCAGGTAAAAGTACGATCATCAACCTGATCAGTCGTTTCTATGATATATCCGGTGGACGTCTCACCATTGACGGACAGGATGTGCGGGATGTAACGGTAGAGAGTTTGCGCAGCCAGATCAGTATTGTCTTGCAGGATACCTTCATCTTCTCGGGTACGATTCGTGACAATATTCGATTTGGACGATTGGATGCAACGAATGAAGAAGTGGAAGAGGCCGCCAAAGCAGTCAATGCGCATGAGTTCATTATGAAGCTGCCTGGCGGATATGATACCGAAGTGGAAGAACGAGGAAACGTATTATCCATGGGACAACGGCAATTGTTATCCTTTGCCCGTGCGCTGCTTGCCGATCCTCGCATATTGATTCTGGATGAAGCTACTGCCAGCATTGATACCGAGACAGAGCTTAAAATCCAGGAAGCACTGAAGGTATTGTTGCAGGGAAGAACGTCCTTTATGGTCGCTCACCGTCTCTCCACCATCCGGAATGCAGATAACATTATTGTCCTGGATCATGGTGAAATTAAAGAAGAGGGCAACCATGAGCAGCTTATCCAAAAACAAGGCGTCTATAATGGATTAATAGAAGCTCAATACAGATTTTTGTAATAAGACTTTCAGACGCCTTTAAAGTGTCTGAGCGCATATGAACGTATAATACTCTGGCGTTCTTTAGCCTGATCCTCAATAATAAGTGCATTTTATTTATTGAAGACAGGTTAGAGGATAGCCGGAGTATTTTTTTTATCTTTAGTTCGTGTGGTATGTTATGTTTTAAAGAATCAAATCAGCATAATCGTTTAAGTCTGGAGGGAGATCAATGCAGATGGACAACAACGAAATAGATTCAAAACATTTTGATCACCTGGATCATATGAATTTTAGGCTCATTCAGGTGAATTATACGACTGATCCTGCGACGGAGTGGCTTCTGAGGAAACACTTTATTGAAACTTACATGTTATTATTTGTAGCGAGTGGCCAAGGTTGGTTAAAGATAGATGGGACTTTCATTGAATTGAAAGCAGGCGGACTGTACATAGGTTTTCCAGGGCAGTTGATTGAGGCAAATGTGCATTCGTTGGATGAACGAGGCGTGTATCACATGAGTTTTGATGTCATGTACGCACTGGAGCAGGAGGGTGGGACAGCCCTTGATATGATGAAGCAACTTTTACGTAATGAAGTGAATGGCGAGGTCAGCTCATCTTCTCCCATTGCCGTTGGCGTGATCTGTCAGATGATTTACCACCACACAATGAAGAAGGATGGCTTGCAAAGGTACTATGGTCAGATTCGTTTTCAGGAACTGTTGTATACCCTGTTTTACGACGTGGCCTGTGCCGAAAAGACGGATCTGGCTTCACCGATTGAACATGTTAAATCCTACATGGAGCAGAATTATTCGAAAAGATTAACTATTGAGGAATTAGCAAATGTGGCACGAATGAGCCCTCGACACTTCATGCGTTTATTCAAGAAAAGGTATGGCTACAGTCCAGTCGACTATTTAACGCTATATCGAATGAAACAAGCCCAGATCTTAATGAGAAATGATCACAGTTATCGACTCAAGGATGTGGCATCGTACGTGGGGTACCAGGATGAGACGTATTTCCGGCGTAAATTCAAGCAAATCTCCGGCGTTCCACCGGCAGCGTTTATACGTAATAGCAAACAAAAAATTGCAGCGGTTCATTCCCTGAGCATTGGTATATTGCTTGCATTGCAGATCATTCCATGTGCCGCGCCGGCAAGTCATCCATGGACATATTATTATAGACGTAAATATGAAACGGACAAAGTTATGCCACTTGCTGAGAGTGAGACCACCTGGCTGGAACAGCTTCGATTAGTTAAGCCTGACTATATTATTACGATTGGGACGGAGTCTGAGGTTTTGCAAAGTCAGCTTCAATCCATTGCTCCTGTGTGTGACCTCCCGTGGGAAAAAGGGGATTGGAGAGAGCATTTGAGAGTTGTTGCAAGTTTTTTGGACAGGTCTGATATTGCAGGGGTATGGCTTCAAAGATATGAGGAGAAAGTAACGGTCATAAAGAATCAGCTTGCGGATTCCATACGAAAAGACAAGCTAGTTGTACTCAAATTTTATGGCGAAGAGTTGCAAGTGTTAGGCCCAAGGAGCATTGCTTCCGTTTTTTACATTGATATGCAAATGGATGGTCCCGAAGGAATTGAAACTTATTGGGAACGGGGAACAGTGAGCATTAAGGAGTTGTCTGTTCTTAACATTGAAAGAATATTACTGATTGTGGGTGATGATGAGACATCCAGGCTGACATGGTCTGTTGTGCGTAAGTCTGAAGAGTGGCTTGAGCTGTTAGCGATACAAAATGGCGTAATAGATGTCCTTTTGTCGAGCGTCCTGTTGGACTACACGGCGTTTACCCACGAGCTTATGTTGGATGAAATATTAAAGTTATGGCAAGATCGTCCATGGCAAAAAGTCTGAATAGTCAATATCATGCCTGAACATATTTGATTATACTACTCCTATATCGTAGTGATAATGATAATTATTATTGATTAGACATTGTCATATATTAATGACCTATAGGGGGTACATACAGAATGAGATTCAGATGGTTAACCGTCATATGTGCAATGATGTTAATGCTCGTTATTTCGGCTTGCGGGGCAGCAGGTAAAGAAGCGTCCACGATTGAAGGACAAGAAGCGGGTACCGCCAATTCTTCAGCAGCAGAAGCAAGTCAGGTGAAGAAAGTGAACACGGAAATGGGAGAGATTGAAATCCCGATAAACCCACAAAAAATAGTGGGTCTGTCTGTGGTATATCCAGAATTTTTATATTCACTTGGGATTGTACCCATTGCTGTACAGAACTATCATGAGCAGTTTCCTTCTTACTTACAGGAACCGTTCGCAAACACGATGAAAATGGGAATCGGAAGAACACCTAATTTTGAAGCCCTCATGGAGGCAGCTCCGGATTTAATTATCGCTCCTGACTGGTGGTCCAAAAAGGACTATGATCAGCTTACGCTGATTGCACCTACCGTACTTTTACCACAGCGTGATGATTGGCGTGATGAACTGCGGGATATGGCCAAAATTCTGGATAAAGAAGAGCAGGCAGAAAAGGTTATTCAGGATTTGGTCGCTAAGGAGAAGATAGCTGCTGACAAATTGCATAAGCTGATCGGTGAAGAGACTGTTCTCTACATTAGAGTGATGGAAAAAGAAATTGTACTGCATGGAGAGAATCTTGACCGAGGAAACTTTGTCCACAAGCGATTGGGAATGAAACCACTTCCTAATTTCCCGAAAGATCAAACGGCCATGTCCGTATCCTTGGAAGTACTGCCTGAATACGACGCAGACCATCTGATCGTTCAGCTGGATGATGAGACTAATCCGGAAATTAAAAAGAAATTTGAAGATATGTTATCGTCATCGTTATGGAAAAATCTGAAAGCAGTCAAGCAGAACCATGTTTACATGGTGGGTGGCAAGGAATGGTTCAATCTGGGAATGTCCCCGCTTGCCGACGAATATGTCATTGATGATATTGTAACTGCTTTTGAAGAAAAAAATAAATAAGGCAAACGGTATGTTACCAGAATCTCTCTAATTCATAACTAAATTAACAGGGTGTGTTCAAGATGAATGAAGAAGATATCTACGATGTAACCATCATTGGAGGCGGACCTGCCGGCATGTATGCGGCTTTTTATGCAGGGATGCGTGATATGAAAGTAAAGATCATTGAAGGTAAAGACCAGCTTGGTGGTTTTCTGCACACCTATTCTGAAAAAACAATTTGGGATGTAGGCGGTCTGCCGCCTATGAAATGTTCGAAGTTGATCGAGTGGCTTGTTCAGCAGGCCAATACGTTTAACCCGACGGTAGAATTGAATTGTAAAGTCGAAAGGTTCACTCGAATGGATAACGGAATATGGAGGATGTATACCACTGGAGGAGAGATACATTATACTCGTACGATCATTGTTGCAGTAGGCCGTGGTATCGCAGAGATTCAGAAGCTGGAGCTTCAGGAGCCGATTGAATATGAGCAAGAGAATCTTCATTACACCGTGCAAAATCCAGAACATTTTTCCGGGAAGCGTGTACTCATTTCGGGTGGAGGCAACAGTGCAGTAGACTGGGCAATTGAACTTGCTCAACTTGCTCGCAGTGTAGTTGTAATTCACCGGAATAATGAGTTCCGTGCAATGGAACGAAATGTCAGTGAGATGAACAATATAACGGATGTGAGAACACCATACAGCATCACGCAGCTTCATAATAATGGTAAGCGAATCCAGCAGGTTGTGATTACGCATATGGAAAGTCAGGCCAATGTCGTGTTGGAAGTGGATGAAGTCGTTGTTAGTCACGGATATAAAAGCAATCTAAGTGATCTGGCCAGTTGTGGGCTGAAGATGGACGATGGAATGGTTCGAATGAGCCACCATGCACAGACGAGTCTTCCAGGTGTTTTTGCAGCAGGGGACTGTTCGACCCACGAGAGCAAAGTCAGACTCATTGCCGGAGCCTTTAATGATGCGATTGTTGCAGTCAATAGTGCGAAGCAATACATGACTCCAGACGCACCCAAGATGGCTTACGTTTCCTCACATAATGAAATTTTCAGAGAAAAAAATCGACAAATCCCAAGATTTTAAATTTGGGATTTGTTTGTGCACCCCGATTCTCTGAAATATTAAAATCTTCCCTTTTAACTTTTCCTTAATTCTGGGAGGAATGGAAAGAGTATCGAATCTGTGAGCGGTAATTGTAAAATTTGATCGAAAAAACACAAAAAATCTTGTAAAATTCACAAGAAAAATAGGGAGCACTCTTGCAATCTTTAACCAAAACCCCGAAAATAGAGAGACAGATATATAGAAGATTTCTCTTTGGGAGGATTGGAAAGAACATGTGGGGTGCTCCTTTTACGGCTCAAGCCAAAAAAATGCTGCTATTAGGCAGTGGAGAATTGGGAAAAGAGGTCGTTATTGAGGCCCAACGACTGGGAGTAGAGACGATCGCTGTTGATCGTTATGAGAACGCACCTGCAATGCAGGTCGCGCACCGGTCTTATTGCATCGACATGCTGGATGCCGAAGCTTTGAAACAATTGATCCGTAAAGAAAAACCTCATTACATCGTACCTGAGATTGAAGCTATTGCAACAGAAGCTTTACTGGAGCTTGAGGAAGAGGGATTTTGTGTAGTACCTACTGCCCGTGCTGCACGTCTAACGATGGATCGCGAAGGCATCCGTCGTCTTGCAGCCGAACAATTGAAACTTCCGACAGCTGATTACCTTTTTGCGGACAACCTGGAACAACTTCAGGAAGCCGTACGTGAGCTTGGCACACCTTGTGTCATTAAACCATTGATGAGTTCTTCCGGCAAAGGGCAGAGTGTATGCCGTACACCGGGGGATGTGGAGGATTGCTGGAACATTGCTCTTTCGGGAGCTCGTGGCAAATCCGTTCGTGTCATCGTGGAGAGCTTTGTGCAATTTGATAGTGAGATTACATTACTTACCGTCAGGTCTGTATCAGGCACCGTATTTTGTCCTCCGATTGGCCATATTCAAAAGGATGGGGATTATGTCGAATCGTGGCAGCCTCATGCAATGACGCCTGAGCAATGGAAACAGGCTTGTCATATTGCCAAATCCGTTACGGATGAACTTGGCGGCTATGGACTGTTTGGAGTGGAATTGTTCCTAACATCGGATGGTGTTGTGTTCAGCGAGGTATCTCCTCGTCCGCACGACACAGGTATGGTTACAATGGTGACGCAAGACAGTTCCGAGTTTGCGCTGCATGTACGTGCAATTCTTGGTTTTCCGGTCACAGGTGTACATCTGTTGACACCGGGAGCTTCAGCAACGCTGAAAGCTAATGATGAAACATCTGACTTTACTGTAGGCGGGATTGAAGAAGCACTGGCTCTTCCTCGTACTCAGATTCGTGTATTTGGCAAACCTGAGACGAAGGTAGGACGCCGAATGGCTGTAGCGCTAAGTGCTGGCCAAGATGTGGAAGAAGCTCGTAAAACAGCGGTGCAAGCCGCTAATATGCTGAAAGTGGAGGTAAATCATGTCCAATAATGTTGAGGCCCCTGTACTGATGATCCGAGAGTGTGAACTGCGAGATGCTGAAGCGGTAACAGGATTGATGCGAGAGGTCAGCTATCCGACAACAGCTAATGTCATGAAAGAACGCATTGAATGTTTGGAAACTAATCCAAACGCATGCATGCTTGTTGCCGAAGTGGATGAACAAATTATTGGTGTGATTGGCTTGCAATGTGTGCAAAGTCATGCCTATCCAGAACCTGCCGCACAAATTACTTCCCTGATTGTAGGTCAAGAACATCGTGGTGGTGGTATTGGCCGTCGTCTGATGGCTCGTGCCGAAGATTGGGGCAGACAGCAAGGTGGTAAACAACTGTTTGTCACGGGTGCGAACCGTGAAGTGACTTCAACAACGTACTCTTTTTATGAGCACATTGGTTTCCAGAAGAGAGGCTATCGGTTCAGTAAGGTTCTTCTATAGTATAAAAAGGTCTTTCCTACAACATTAAATTCTCATGATATCCTGATCTGCATGTTCTGATGTAGTGACTGATAAATAAATGGTGAAGCGACATTCGACTAGCTTTGTTAGTCTGAATGTCTTTTTTTTATGGCTAAAAAATGACAAAAAAGTTACTTTTCCATATTTTATAGGTTCACAATCTCTTGTTGAATTGATATACTGCTAGAGTATTAATTACAAAGTTGTAATAACTAATTTTAAGGAGATGAATGAATTTGAAAAAGAAATGGATGAAAACTGTCGTAACGAGTAGTCTGACAGCCGTACTGGCCGTAGGTGTAATGCTCCCTGCTTCCGCGTCTGCTGCAGATTCAACATATAAGACTACCACAACGTATAAAATTACAAGTACAGACAGCCTGAAAGCATATATCGAACAGTGGCTCAAACAAAACGGATACACTGTATCCGAGGGACAAATTGTAGAGAAGCCTGCTACGCAGCCTGATCAAACGACCAAACCTGCTGAGCCGACTACAAAGCCAACTCAGCCGACAACTAAGCCTGAGCAACCGGCTAAACCAGCACAACCAACACAAGAAGAAAAACCGGCAACCACGCCAGCTAAAGATTCTTCAAACACAGGTAATACCGGTAACAATACAAGTAATAATGGCAGCGAAAGCACACAATCCGACTTTGCTACGCAAGTTGTAAAGCTTGTGAACGCTGAGCGTGCCAAAGCAGGTCTGAGCGCACTGACTTCAGATGCTCTTCTGGACAAAGTAGCTGTAGCTAAAGTAAAAGATATGAGCAACAATAACTATTTTGATCACCAGTCACCGACGTATGGTTCTCCGTTTGATATGATGAAACAATTCGGAGTAACTTACAGCTATGCAGGTGAAAACATTGCCAAAGGACAAAAAACACCTCAGGAAGTTGTAACAGCCTGGATGAATAGTGCAGGACACCGTGCCAATATTCTGAGCAAAAACTTTACACATATCGGTGTAGGGTTCTACAACGGATACTGGGCTCAAGAGTTTATCGGTAAATAAGTAATTATAATGAAGTAAATAAAAATTTGTATATGAAAAGGTTATGCCAGCACAGTTGAAATCTGTGTATGGCATAACCTTTTTTCCGTTAAATGACATATAGAAAATGAATTCTGCGAATGTAGCGGCAAAATTTGCAAATTAACGACAGAACATTTATGTTATTTAGGAATAGCATCATCAAGGCGTGTCTTGAAAACTCCGAAGCAGGCGGATTTTCAGACACGCCTTGATGTAAAGTCATTATAAATTATTAAGCACCCAGACTGGTGTACATGAGCGGAGATGTGATGATGAAAAAGAAAAAAAGCCTTGATTCAGCACCATGGATCTGGAGAACCGTCAGTACAGTATCCATCTTGGCAACCTTGCTGTTGTTATTTGGATTTGGATACGCTATAAAAGACGTGATTTTCCCCGAGGGAGATTCAGCGTTAACTACAGGCCAGGAGGCAACTGCTCCATCTAAGGATAAGGAAGGTGAACCGGCCGTAGTGGAAGATGGCAAGATTCGGATGGCCGTCATCGGTGATTCCTTGGCAAGAGGTACGGGGGATGATGAGGGACTTGGTTTTGTGAGACGTGCAGGGAACTTGCTTAAAGATAAAGGATATGATGTTCAGGTTCTAAATAATCTGGGTGTAAACGGGTTGAGAACGGATGCTTTATTGGAAAAACTCGATGAGCAAGGGGTGCGTTACGTCCTACAGCAGTCCAATTTTATTTTGCTATCCATTGGCGCGAATGATCTGTTCCAGGGAGGGCAAGTTCTACAGGGGGAAGATCCGCCAACAGCAGAGCAGCTGGCAGCGGCTTTACCGGAAACGTCAAAACGCCTTCAAGAGATTTTGAAGAAAGTCAAAGAAATCAATCCCGATGCACAGATTGCGTACATAGGGTTGTACAATCCATTTGGTGATGTGAAAGAATTGGAGAAGCCAGGGAATGCGGTTGTTGCCGCTTGGAACGATGCTGCACTGGCTATTTTAAACAATGAGGATAAGATGACACTTGTCCCTACATTCGATTTATTTGAAAATCATCTGGGGGAGTATCTCTCGTCAGATCATTTTCATCCAAACGGCCAAGGTTATGAGCAAATTGCAGTTCGGATTGCACAGGAATTTCAGGCGGATACACCGACAGAAGGGAGCGGAAAATAAATGGCAGAGCAGCAGTATGATTCCGTCCTGTCTGTACAGCATCTGAAGAAGCGGATTGGGCGCAAGTGGATCATTAAAGACGTTACATTTGACGTGAAACCCGGTGAAATCTTTGGATTTCTCGGTCCTAACGGTGCTGGGAAAACAACAACAATACGGATGCTCGTGGACCTGATCAAACCGACAGAAGGGAAAATTAAAGTCTGTGGGTATGATGTGAATCGGGACCCTGAGCGCGCTTTGAAGTATGTAGGCTCCATTGTTGAAAATCCTGAGGTATATACCTATCTGACCGGATGGGAGAACCTGGAACATTTTGCTCGCATGCAACCGGGAGTGGACAATGATCGTATCCAGGAAGTTGTGGATATTGTACGATTGGATCAGCGTATTCATGATAAAGTCAGAACCTACTCGCTTGGTATGCGTCAGCGGCTCGGTATTGCACAAGCGTTACTTGGGCGGCCTCGTCTGCTCATTCTGGATGAACCGACGAATGGTCTTGATCCAAAAGGAATTAAGGAACTTCGTGTCTTTATTAAACAACTTGCGAGTGAAGGCATGGCTGTATTTGTCAGCAGTCACTTGTTAAGTGAGATCCAGCTTCTCTGTGACAGAGTCGCAATTATCAGTGCGGGACGTGTGCTTGCCGTTGGAGGCGTAAGCGAACTGATTGAAGATCATTCCAAGTTGGCGATATGGCATGTATCCCCACTGGAGCAAGGTCAAAAAATGTTAATGGATGCAGGCATTGCTCTGGTAAGTCGACCTGCGGATGTAATGGATGATACGATTGTTGCGGGTCTTGGTCCCAACGCTGTGGTTGCCGAGATGCATGAAGATCGAATTCCTGATATGGTACAGCAGATGGTTCAAGCTGGTGTACAGGTTGAAGGGGTACAGCGGATTCAGCCTACGCTCGAACAACTATTCTTAAAAATGACAGAAGGTGAATCCATTGAGTAATATCATGCCGCTGATTCGCAATGAAACGATTAAGATGGTGAAGAAAAAACGGCTTTATATTATATTTATTGTACTTGCGATCCTGGTACCGATGTTTACGTATGCCCAGATGAAATCTGCGGAGAATAATCGTGACAAATTCGGAGGCGATTGGCGGCTTGAACTGCAACAGGCCATTACAGACAATCAAAACTCGCTCGGGAGCGATCGCGTGCCAGAAGAGTACAAGAAATATAGAACCGTGTATATCCAGCAGATGCAGTATTATCTCGAAAATGACATCAATCCCAAAGAACCGGGTGGTGTTACCTTTACACGGGAGTTCATGAACAATGCAGTAGGATTGTTTATTCCACTGTTAATCATGGCCATTGCTTCAGATCTTGTTTCAGGTGAACGTACCACAGGTACGATTAAAATGCTTTTAACGCGTCCGGTTAGGCGCTGGAAAGTGCTTCTGAGTAAATTAATTACTCTGATTATGTTTGTTTCGATCATCGTGGTATCAGCCTACATTATATGTTACGTCATATCGGGTGCGGTCTTTGGGTACAAAGGCTTCAACATGCCAATCTTTACAGGATTCAAAGTTGTGGGAACCGATGTAGATATGTCGGCAGTGCATGCTGTAGACCAGTGGCTGTATATGCTTATGCAGGCAGGACTGATCTGGTTTGTGAGTGTAATCGTGGCTATGCTAGCATTTATGGTATCCGTACTTGTGCGAAGTACAGCTGCGAGTATCGTTATTATGATGGCCGCTCTGATTGCAGGAACTATCTTGACAAGTATGGCTGCATCTTGGCAAACAGCGAAATATCTGTTCATGGTTAACCTCGAACTTCCTGATTATTTGTCAGGTGGATTACCGCCAATCGAGGGTATGAATTTAGGTTTTTCTCTTATTGTGCTTAGTGTTTGGGGCGTTGCTTCACTCATTGTGTCATTCCTTGTCTTTACGAAACGGGATATCTTGAATTAAAATGGACAAGGATAAGAAAACATCTGTTTGCATTTTAAGCATTTTTTTAGTTGCAAGTTAAGAAGGGGGAGCATGAATGGTCGAGCAAATCGATATGTCGGCAGGTTCGACAGGCGGAGGACAGGGGTCTTCAGGCTACGACGCGGACGACATTCAAGTACTTGAAGGGTTGGTAGCAGTACGGAAACGGCCGGGGATGTACATCGGCAGCACCAGCACTTCGGGTTTACATCATTTGGTATGGGAAATTGTCGACAACGCTGTCGACGAACATCTCGCCAAATTCTGCTCCAAAATCGATATCACGCTGCATAAGGACGGTTCTATTACGGTTCAGGATAACGGAAGGGGAATTCCGACAGGTATACATAAAACAGGGATTCCTACTCCCCAGGTCGTGTTTACGATTTTGCACGCAGGCGGAAAGTTCGGTGGATCAGGATACAAAAAATCAGGCGGTTTGCACGGTGTAGGTGCGTCAGTTACAAACGCATTGTCCGAGTGGCTTGAAGTCGAGATTTTCCGTGATGGCAAGATTCATCGTCAGCGATTCGAGTATTGGAAGGACAAAAAAGGGATTGAACATGTCGGTGAACCGGTCTCCGGTCTCGAAGTGTTGGGCAATACCAATCGGACAGGTACGAAAGTGACATTCAAACCGGATATTCGGGTGTTCCAGAATGGCATTCAATTTAATTATGATACATTGGCAGAACGCCTTCAGGAGATTGCTTTTCTGAATTCAGGTTTGAAAATTGTGCTCAAGGACGAACGTTCGGGCAATCAGGATGAATACATGTATGAAGGCGGAGCAAGCCAGTTTGTTGCTTTTCTTAACGAAAATAAAGATGTGCTGCATGATGTTATTCACTTCTATGCGGAGAAGGATGACATTGAAGTCGAAGTGGCAATTCAGTATAACGCGGGTTATACAGAGACACTGGCTTCGTTCGTGAACTCGATCCCTACTCGGGGTGGCGGTACTCATGAGACCGGATTCAGGGCTGCGTATACCCGTGTAATGAATGATTACGCACGGCGTACCAGCATGATCAAGGAAAAAGATAAAAACCTCGAAGGTAATGATCTGCGTGAAGGCATGATGGCCGTCATCAGTGTCAAAATGTCAGAGGTTGAGTTCGTAGGTCAGACGAAGGATCAGCTTGGGAGCGCAACTGCGCGGAGTGCTGTGGATTCGGTCGTGTCCGAGAATATTCAGCGGTTCCTGGAAGAAAACCCGCAGGTAGCGCAAACGTTAATTCGCAAAGCGGTTCAAGCCTCCAGAGCCAGAGAAGCAGCTCGCAAAGCACGTGATGATATGCGTACAGGCAAGAAACGCAGTGAAAGTTCCAACCTGAACGGCAAGTTAACGCCGGCGCAATCCAAGGATTTTACCCGAAATGAGTTGTTTATTGTCGAAGGTGATTCCGCGGGTGGTTCTGCCAAACAGGGACGCGACTCGAAGATTCAGGCGATTCTGCCCCTCAAGGGAAAACCGCTCAATCCGGAAAAATCGAAGCTGGCGGACATTCTCAAAAATGAAGAGTACCGCGCCATAACCGCGGCGATCGGGGCGGGCATAGGAACCGAATTTGCAGTTGAAGACAGCAATTATTCCAAAATTATCATTATGACAGATGCGGATACGGACGGCGCACATATTCAAGTGCTATTGCTGACCTTCTTTTATCGTTATATGAAGCCTTTAATTGATGCAGGCAAAGTATATATTGCTCAGCCGCCATTGTACAAACTTACTCGTAAGTCTGGTAAGCTCGCGAGTGTTCGATATGCATGGACGGATGAAGAACTGGCGAATTATATGAAGGAATTCGGTAATAATGTTGAGCTTCAACGATATAAAGGTCTTGGTGAGATGAATCCGGATCAACTGTGGGAGACAACAATGAATCCGGAAACTCGTGCGATGCTGAAGGTACAGATTGTTGATGCAGCAAAAGCAGAACGTCGTGTATCTACGCTCATGGGTGATAAGGTTGATCCGCGGAAACGCTGGATTGTAGAGAACGTCGACTTTACAGAGTACGAAGAATAGAAGGTGCTTGGAATGAGTCCATCAGAACAATTTATGCCGGCCTTTCTCGAAGAGGTCGTAGGGGACCGTTTCGGTCGCTACTCCAAATATATTATTCAAGATCGAGCCATTCCGGACGTCCGGGATGGATTGAAGCCAGTACAACGGCGTATTCTGTACGCCATGTACGATTCAGGTAATACGCCTGACAAGACTTACCGCAAGTCTGCCAAAACCGTTGGGGACGTAATGGGTAATTATCATCCACATGGTGACTCCTCCATCTATGAGGGCATGGTGCGGATGGCTCAACCATGGAAAATGGGCCATATGCTCGTGGACGGTCATGGTAACTGGGGATCACAGGATGATGACCCGGCAGCGGCGATGCGGTATACGGAGGCCCGTTTGTCGCCCATCGCGATGGAGATGCTTCGCGATATCGAGAAACGGACGGTTCTGTTTAAGGATAATTTTGATAATACGGCCAAAGAACCGGTTGTATTGCCATCCCGTTATCCGAACTTGCTGGTTAATGGTGTCAGCGGTATCTCCTCAGGGTTTGCAACGGAGATTCCTCCACACAATTTGCGTGAAGTCATTGATGCTTCGATCGCTGTGATGGAGAAACCGTCAATTGAGCTGGACGAAATTATGATGTTCATGAAGGGTCCAGACTTTCCAACAGGCGGATTGATTATGGGCGGTGACGGCATTCTGGATGCTTATCGCACAGGTAAGGGACGGATCTATATCCGCTCCAAAACCGAGATTGAAAACATGCGCGGTGGCAAACAGCAAATCGTCATTACCGAAATTCCTTATCAAGTCGTGAAGTCGCGTCTGGTTACAGCGATGGAGAACATTAGACTTGAGAAAAAGGTCGAAGGTATTGCCGAAGTGCGTGATGAGAGCGGACGTGAAGGGCTGCGGATCGTGGTTGAGCTGAAAAAAGAAGCTGACGCACAAGGTATTTTGGCTTATTTGCTGAAGAAAACCGACCTTCAGGTCACTTATAACTTCAATATGGTTGCGATTGTGAATAAAGCACCACAGCAAATGGGATTGAAATCAATTCTGGAGGCTTACATTGCCCATCAGCGGGAAGTAGTCACATTCCGTACCCGGTTTGAGCTGGAGAAAGCGGAAGACCGTGCACATGTGCTGGAGGGCTTGGTTAAAGCTCTTAACATCCTTGACGAGGTCATTGCAGCAATCAAAGCGTCCAAGAATCGGCAGGATGCTCAAAATAACCTGATGTGGATGTTTGGATTCACGGAACGTCAAGCGGATTCCATCCTTACTTTGCAATTGTATCGTTTGACGAATCTGGAGATTAATTCTCTCGAGAAGGAACTCGGTGATCTGATGAAAAAGATTGCGCAATTACGATCCATTCTGGATAGTGACCGCAAGCTTATCGGAGTCATCCGCAAGGAATTGATGGAGATTCGTGAGAAATACGGTATAGACCGTCGTTCTGCGATCCAGGGTGAAGTGGAAGAACTCAAGGTTAATCTCGAAGTACTTGTGAATGCAGAAGATGTATTTGTTACGTTATCCAAAGAAGGATACGTGAAACGTACAGGCATGCAGTCCTTTACACGTTCTGGTGGTGAACGGAGCGGAAGTGGTGTAAAAGACGGCGATTATATCGCTCAGGTTCTGGAAGTAAATACGCTTGAGAATCTGCTTGTCTTTACGAGGAAAGGTCAGTATTTCCTGTTACCTGTTCATCAGGTACCTGAGTTCAAGTGGAAAGACCCGGGCACAGCCATTGTGAACGTCATTCCTCTTGCGAAAGACGACCGTATTGCAAGTGTGCTTGCTGTAAAATCCTTTGAAGAGCCGAATCACAGTCTGGTCTTCGTTACACGAAGAGGACAGGTGAAGCGGACGGAACTGAAGGATTACGTTACCAAACGTTCCGGCGCAGTTGCAGCTTGTAAAGTGGGTAAGGACGATGAAGTGTTATCTGTACATCTGAGTACGGGTGACCAAGATATTATGTTGATTACAAAAGAAGCCATGGCGATTCGTTTCCGTGAGGATGAGGTCAATCCAATGGGACGTGTATCCGGTGGTGTTCGTGGCATTCAGTTGAGAGATACAGATGAAGTTGTATCCGCCCTATGGGTTGCAGGAGATGAAGGTGAAGTTGCCGTGTTGTCCGATTTGGGATATGGTAAACGTTCATTACTGCTGGATTATGCTGTGCAGAGTCGTGGAGGCAAGGGACTTGCCACATTCGAGTTCAAGGAAGGCAAACGCGTGAAACCGAATGGCAGTCGTATTGTTGGCGCTTTTTATTGCAAAGAGCAACGCAACATCACTGTCATGACCAAGGAAGGCCACGTGCATCCGATCTCTTCGGAAGGTGTTCCGATTACGGAACGCAAACATATTGGCAAACTGCTCGTTCCTGTGGATAAACAGGACGAGATCGTTGAACTTCTGAGGGACTTCAATGAGAATCAGCCAGCATCAACTTGATAAAGAGTAAGCATAAAAGACTTTTCGCAGCGCAGCTAATCCTGTCATGCGAAGAGTCTTTTTTTGTTGTTCGAAGGCGGATTAGAAGAGCACATCCATGCGAAGTTTAACAACCTTCGTCGATTACGGTCGATCGCTAGGAAAATGAAAAAAGGCAGCAGGAATGCGGCTTTGGAGGGCGAAAACTTAAGCAGGTGAAGTGATAACCGGTTGCAGAGAGGAGCGATGCAAGATGTATAATTCCGATTTTGCCAAGTGCTGGTCCAGACTAACCAAAGATTATAAACTGCATATGGATCAAGAGCTGGCCCCCTCATTGACGGAGGCTCAGCTAGCTGTCCTGGAGGTGCTTGAGGATCATCAGAAGATGAAACCTTCGGATCTGATTCCTTATCTGGCGACTACGCCAGCTGCCGTAACCATGCTGCTCGATCGGATGGAAAAGAATGATCTGATTCGCAGGAATCGGGATAATCAGGATCGACGCATTGTCTGGGTTTCTCTTTCCGATAAAGGAAGAATGGAAACAGAGCGGGGGATTACCATCCGCAATGAATTCATGAACTCTGTTCTCAGTAACATATCGATGCACAATCAACAATTGCTGGTATATCTGTTAGGCAAAATGACAACACCTAAAACGAAAGAGCCTGCATTATCCACTTCGGTATAATACAATGCTGATTCTTCTGAGTAACCATAGGAGTACCTGCTCGTTTCACGCAGGAACCCTATGGTTATTTTATTTACAAATTACATATGATACACATTGTGTCCAGGTTAGTTGAGGAAGGGGCAAGGAAATCACATAGTTTAGTATGCCCCAATATTATTTTTGTGATTTCATATGTAAAGAGTTGACTATGTAAATATTTTTGTTATAATAAATAATTGTTCCCCTGATATTTCGTGTACGAAATATTATATTCCATAAGTAAAAGGGTGAAACAATGACTGATACGTATGAAGTATTCTATATTATCAATTCGTTCCGCCAAGTGAATCAAATGCTTTTTCGAGCATTCTGGAATGAAAACAAGGAGATCGAGTTGACTTCGATTCAGTTTATGGTGTTATCCATCCTGAGGGAGCGTCCTTCCATCGGCATCAACGAAGTAGCTGAGCTATGCCATATGGGCAGCAGTTCCATGAGTGCTGTTGTGGAGCGGCTCGTCAAGGGCGAGTATATCGTTCGGACACGTTCTGATGCTGACCGCCGATCCGTTAAACTTCAGATCACGGATAAAGGGGAGCAGGCCCAACAGGAAACCCACCATCTGTGGATGGAGAGAGTGTCACCCATTCTGGATATATCGAAGGAAGACCTTGAGCACCTACTTAGAATTCATAGTCAAATGATTGAAAAGTTACAAGGAAGAGAGATGAACAACATATGAGCACGACTACTGCTGCAGCTCCATCCTCCGCGATGGACAACATCAAGAAAGGCCCGATTGTAGCGGCATTGTTAATTGGTGCCTTCGTGGCATTCCTGAACCAAACCCTGATGAACGTAGCTCTTCCTAAAATTATGGAAGACCTCGCGATCAATGCAAACAAAGCCCAATGGTTAACCACGGGTTACATGCTCGTCAACGGTGTACTGATTCCGGTTACGGCATATCTGATTGCGAAATTTTCAACTCGTCAAATTTTCATTACAGCCATGACTCTCTTTACCATAGGGACGTTAGTCTGTGGTCTTAGTCCAACCTTTACGATTCTGATGGTGGGTCGTGTCATTCAGGCTGCGGGTGCAGGTATCCTGATGCCTCTGATGACCGTTGTATTCCTGACCATCTTCCCGATTGAGAAACGTGGTCAGGCCATGGGAACCATGGGGATCGCGATGATTCTGGCTCCTGCGATTGGGCCTACACTTTCAGGTTATGTAGTTGAGCACTATTCTTGGAGATTATTGTTCTACATCATCTTGCCATTCTCTATTATTGCAACGGCAATTGGTATTGCTTTTGTCAAAAACGTAACACGCCAGTCCAGACCTAAACTGGATTATCCAGGCGTTATTTTATCTACACTTGGTTTTGGTAGTTTGCTTTACGGATTTAGTGATGCGGGTACTGATGGATGGGGCAGTGCAATTGTCATTGGATGTCTCGTGGTAGGTGCGATTTCCCTGATTCTGTTCGTTATTCGTCAATTGACAACAGATCATCCGCTCCTTGAATTCCGTATTTTCAAGTACAATATGTATTCTTTAACGACAATCATCAATATGCTTGTGACGATGGCGATGTTTGCAGGTATGATCCTGCTTCCAATTTTCCTGCAAAACATTCGTGGTTTCTCACCGATTGAATCAGGACTTCTGATGATGCCTGGTGCGATATTGATGGGGATCATGTCTCCGATCACGGGTCGCATATTTGATAAGGTAGGCGCTCGCTGGCTTTCAGTTGCAGGTCTTGCCATTACGGCAATTACAACATTTGGACTGAGTCGTCTGGCCATCGACACGACTTACGGTTACATGATGTTTATCTACACGGCTCGTATGTTCGGTATGTCGATGCTGATGATGCCGATCCAGACAGCAGGTCTGAATCAACTGCCTCAACGTCTGAACGCGCATGGTACAGCGATGTCCAACACATTGCGTACGGTTGCCGGAGCGATCGGTACAGCCATTCTCGTTACCATCATGAGCAGCAAGCTCAAAACACATCTGGCCGATGCAGTGGCTGCGGGTCAGGTTGATCCTACTGATAAGACAGCGATGATAGCTGCTACAGCAGATGCAACAATATATGGTGTTAACTATGCATTCATCGTGGCTACCGGAATGACCGTGGTTGCTTTAATTATGGCGTTCTTTATTCGTAAAACGAAACCAGCTGTTGAACCTGTTACTGTAGAACAGGAAAAAGCGACGGCTACCGCATAACAAATATCAGATAAAAGCTAAAAAAAGAGAACTCTAGCAGTTGAAAAGGGGTAGCCCCTAACTGCCTGAGTTCTCTTTTTTGGTGTGCTGAAATATGGAGAGAGGAATCTTATTCGGGCTGGATCGTTGGATCGATAAGAAATACAGGATCGGGCTCATGTCCGAACCGTTTGAGATTAATGGTTCCGTTTAGTTGGAACTCCACACCTTCGCTAATCAGTTCTGTTTCCTGCATCATGCGCGAGTGTTCATCCGGTATGGAGATTTCGCCTTTTGCGTTGACGACACGGTGCCAGGGCAGACGTTCCTTGCGGCTCATCGAGTGGAGGATTCGTACGACTTGTCTCGCGGCTCTTGGACTACCGGCATGGGCTGCAATCTGACCGTAAGTCATCACTTTACCTTCTGGAATCGCCGCAATAATCGCAATGACTTGTTTGGTAAACGGGGTCATCAAAATGTCTCCTCTCTGTATCTTAGACTTATAGCTGGAAATATTAAAAAACGTGTCGTCAGATACAGAATCTGAACGACACGTTGTATGGACAGATCTAACCTGATCCTGTGTACTTATAGAGGTTGTTCAAAAGCTTTTTGGTACACTGCAGCAGGCCATTCCGCCCAAGGAAATTCTCTTGCAGGCAAGGATTGCAGAATAACTTCTTCCTTGGTAACTGGATGGGGGAAGGCTGCAATCACAGACCATAGCGCAATCTGTTGCCCGGGTTTATTCACGCTTGCACCGTACTTCTGATCCCCGTACAGAGGGCAGCCGACTTCTTTCATTTGCACCCGAATCTGATGAGATCTGCCGGTGTGCAGTTCGATATGGACGAGGCTGTAAAGGTCTGTCTCCCCAATAACGCGGTAATCGAGAACGGCATCCTTACCACCAGCTGTACCCTTAGGTACAACCGTAACAGTATTCGTGCGTGCATCCTTCAGGAGCGTATGTTTTAACGTTCCCTGTTGTGCAGGCAGCTTGCCATGTACAACTGCCGCATATATTTTACGGAAATGACGTCCCCGCACTGTCTCGGACAATCTCGAAGCTGCCTTGGATGTCTTGGCAAAGATCATTGCCCCTCCAACAGGACGATCAAGTCGGTGTACCAACCCGAGATAGACATTGCCAGGTTTGTTATATCGTTCTTTCAGATCCTGTTTCAGCAATGTAAGCAAATCCGGATCACCTGATGCATCTTCCTGAGTAGGTACATTGACCGGCTTCGTAATGCCTAATAGATGGTTGTCTTCAAACAGAATCGGAATTGCATCATGATCATGCCGATGTTCTGACATGATTAGGACTCCCAACGGCCCAGAATACCACAAGGCAGATCAAGACCACTGCGTGTGATCGGCAGCCCGATTTCACCTGCAGTAATGTCACCACCGTACTGAGCAGACATTGTCATGGTTAACATGTTACGCAGAACCGTGGAGGAGATACCCGTGGTGTAGGAGTTAACCAGCATGAATAATGGATTATCCGACAGGATTGTCATACATGATTTCAAGAATGGATAAAGGTTCTCTTCCAGTTTCCATGTCTCTCCATTCGGACCACGGCCATAAGAAGGAGGGTCCATGATAATGGCGTCATAACGATTTCCACGCCGTTGCTCCCGTTGTACGAATTTGAATACATCATCTGTAATAAAACGAACAGGGCGATCAGCCAGTCCGGATAATTGAACATTTTCCTTGGCCCATTGAACCATGCCTTTAGCTGCATCCACATGCACGACAGAAGCGCCTGCGTAAGCTGCGGCTACCGTTGCACCGCCTGTATAGGCAAACAGGTTCAAGACAGAAATAGGGCGTCCTGCATTGGAGATTTTATCCATCATCCAGCTCCAGTTGGCAGCTTGTTCAGGGAACAGGCCAGTATGCTTGAAGCTGGTAGGTTTAATGTGGAATTTCAGGTTTTCGTATCCGATCGTCCAGCGCTCGGGAATGGGCTTTTTCATATCCCAGTTACCGCCACCGGAAGAGCTGCGATGATAGTGACCATGCACTTGACGCCATTCATTGGTTTCTTGCTCAAGGGGCCAAATAATCTGTGGATCGGGTCTGCGTAAAATCACATCTCCCCAACGCTCCAGTTTCTCGCCGCCTCCTGTATCGATTACTTCATAGTCCTTCCAATTCTTAGCTACGTACATAATGATTTATCCATCCTTCAAAAGTCATTTGGATACTATTGTACAACAAAAAAGGGCTTGTACGCCAGTTGGGGGACGGGATCATTGGAGGAAGGTATGACATCGGACCTTAAAAGGGTGAAGGATGTTTAGCTGTGTTGAAATCCAATGTGCGCCATATATTGAAAAACAGAGATAATCAAAATTTAATTTGACAATGATAATCATTATCACATATGATTTTGTTAATTCAAATTCATTCTTTCTTCGGAGAGAATATTAACATGATCCAATTAAAGTGAGGGAAAAATAGATGGCTAAATTGTTAGTGGCTTATGCGAGCATGACGGGAAATACAGAAGAAATTGCAGAACTGATTGTGGAAGGAATTACACAGGGAGGACACGAGGCAGATCTGAAATCCGTAACGGATTGTAATGCATCCGATGTATTGGACTATGACGGATTCATGATTGGCGTCTACACTTGGGGAGACGGGGAGTTGCCAGATGAATTCCTGGATTTCTATGAAGAGCTAGATGAGCTTGACTTGAGCGGGAAGAGAGCCGCGGTGTTCGGAAGTGGTGATACCTCGTATGAGCAGTTCTGTGGTGCAGTTGATCTCGCTGCTGCCAAGCTGCAAGAGCGTGGGGCGGAGGTTTCTCCAGAGATGTTAAAAATAGAATACAGTCCGCTTGAGCAGGAGAAGGATTCATGCCGTGACTTTGGCAAACGCTTTGCTGCTGCCGGATTACAGGTGTCCTAAAGATCATGTTAAGACATAATATTCAGGCGGCGATGCCGGTCGGAAGGAATGACCTTCCTGTCCGCTTGCTTGAAGATTACAGATTGGAAGAAATGCTGCGCAGCCCAGACCGGTTCATCCGCCCTGAACCCGTGTCTGAGCAGCGTCCTCCACTGCAATGGAGGCACCGTGTACAATATGCGGTGAGCCATGCGGTTAATGCCTTTTATAGCTTGGACCCCGATGTTCGCAAAGAAGTACCCGTACAGTATTTACTTGAGAAGTGGTGGCCCAGAAAGACAGATGGTTTCGAATCGGTACTCCATTACTGGGATGTGAAGAGCAAGATCACGGATGAATTGTCACTCGCCATTGCAATGAACGATGATCTGAAGCATCCAGCCATTCTATTTGAACAGTGGAGAACGGAGTTACCTTCATTATCCATGCATTTGTCGATGATATTTCAGGCGGCCTGGCAACCAGAAGGATGGGATTCGCTGCTTATTCAGAAATATATGGTTGTCCATGATCCGAACGTAGTTGAGGCGTTTCAGCATATGGTCAGTGCATTCTGCTGGGAAGCTTTCGGAAAATTACCGGGGATGATCGAGATACACTGCTTGTTGGAAGGACGCAAAATTAGGTACATCCCTGGACGCCAGTCTCTGATTCGTTCCATGGACTACATTCACTTGATACGTGATAGCATGCCGCAAGCAGAAGTGGTGGAGTCAGAACAGTTTACAACGCGTGATAAAGTGCGCATACACGAAGAGGTAGATCGCTGGAGAACGGAAGCCGTTGAACCGAAGAAAACATGGTTGATGTGAAGGCGGTTGAAGGATAACGATATATCATGCAGATAGAGGAGGGAAAGTTGCCATGTCTACTGGTCTAAGTCAAGATATAAGCAGTAGCAAGAGACGTGCAGGAACTTGTGAATTCAGTCCGTTGCCAGTACCCCAATCGGTTATACGAAAGTTGCTTGATGAAGCAGATCCTTCATTATATGTGATGAGTTCAGAACCTTGGAGGTTTATGTTGTTTGCAGGCGAAGGGCGACAGCTATATTTGGAAGCGGTCAGACAGAGCTATCCACCCCATCTGGCTGATCGTTACGGCGATTGGGCTACATATCAGTACACGGAAGCGATCCCTACCCATCTGGTTGTGGTAGCGCCTGTGAATGCCCGTGAGGATAATCTTCTGGCGGCTAAAGCCTGGAGCAAACGTTTCAGTATTCTGGCTGCGGAACAGGGGTTGAATGCTGTCTGGAAGATCAATGATTATCAACAACATCCTGTATTTATGAATCTGATGGGTTTGACAAGTGCAGAGAAGGTGTTAGGTGTATTCCATATCGGTTACGGAGACCAGCCTGGATTGCGGGATGTCGATGCAAGCAGACCGGCCTCTGAACTGATGACGGTCTATGACCATCTGGTATAAAATGAATCTTTGGTTCTCTTATTTGCTGGTATTGGTTAGAAAATCACGAACGAGCTTACGATTTGTCTGATCTTTGTTATATACGGAGTATAATCGATTGGATACGGTAAGGACATTGCCAAAAAAGAATCGTTCGAATTGAGTCTGTCTGCCTCCGAATGATCCAGCCCCAAGTTCCCAGATCAGACGGAACAGAGCGTTGCGTTCATAAGAAGCCATATCGTTCCCTTTCAGATAGATATTCAATGAAGGGGCGATATCGGATTGAAACTCTTCTTCCTGAGGGATCATAATTACCCCACTCGAACCCAAAAGTTGCAGAGTTTCAATCATCTCAGGATAAAGTTTCGGGAAAAGAAGATTGGCTGCCATCAATGGTTTGGGTGCAGGTAATACAAATCCTCTTCCATCTGGTATCGCACCTGCCTCCGCAGCCAAAGCCAATGCTTTTAATGATTCAAGACCTGCGAACAGACGTGCAGTTTTCTCAATAACATGTGCTTCCGTATTCAGATCGAGAGTATCCGTGAGAAGCTGAATTGTACCGAGGACAAATTCCGTCTTGGCAATATAACGACACAATACCTGATGACCTGCGTGAATATGAAAGTTACTACCACTGAAGAGACGTGAGGACATCTCCTCACTTCCTGCAAAAAATATTCGTTCATGTGGAACGAGTACCCGGTCAAAGATAACGATATTGTCCATTTCTTCATATCTGGAACTCAGTGGATAGTTGGTGTGAGATTCGGCTGCATAGGTATCCCTGCATACCAGACTGATTCCTGGAAGATCATTGGGGACAGCAAAAGAGAAAGCAAATGGATTTTCGTCATCAAATGGGGCAGGAGAAGGTGACGGATAGACAAAAATCTCATCCGAAGTGGCCGCTTGTGTAGCCATCATAAATGCTCCGCTAATAATGAGACCTTCTTCGGTACGATCTACGACTTTTGCGGCAATAGCATCCTCAGTGGCATCCAATTGCCCTGACATTTTGCTGGCATAAGGCTGAATGAAGGCATGAGATAGCGTAATATCATGATCACGGCAGTAGGCATAATAATTCTTGAGATTTTCTGCATATTGGGGAGACAATTCGTTCAGAAGATCGGCACCTGTGTAAAAGGACATGATGGCTGTATTCATGTAATCGGGTGAGCGTCCAAGAAAGCCATGATGGACATTTGCCCAGATATTCATCCCTTCCCGTCGTTTGCGGAGGTCGTCGGCACTGGTTGGGGGAAGGAAGGATATGCCCACAGGTTTTCCATCGGCCGGAGAGGCATACGTCATCGTTTCCGTAAATTTAGGGTCAGATTGCAGATCATACATGTACATCTGAGTCTCCATTAAACCAGCAAATGCTACATGTTCAGAGCGTTTTCCAGTAATAAGGTTACCTTTGTACCAGCAAGGGACGGATTGTGCATCAATTCGTTCACGATACTGTGTGCCACTTTTAACAGGCATTGTTATTCACCTCTTGGTTCTAATCGTTCATGGGCAGATTGACTTCTTACGTAGTGTACGTAGGTGATCTGTCCAATGTGCATTTAAGAGGTGAGAAGGATTTTTACAGATTAGGGCTTGATAATAATTATCATTCTTGTTACAATAGACAAAGAAAAAAGGAACCGGTAAGGGCTCCTTTAGGGAATTACAAGAGATTACTTATTTTACTTCAAAAGTCTTACAGTCTGTTTCAGCAGACTGACTTGCTTCTTTGGAACTGTGGCTTACGATGTAGATTGAAGAAGCATTACATTTGTTCTCTTGAGCCCAGTGACGACAGGAATTAACTTCACACAATACGTCTTTTGCCATGATTGTTAACCTCACTTTAATTGGATTACATTCGTTGGTATAAAGAATCCAGATGTAGCAAGTTGCCGCTTGCGAATATGGAAAATTTTTGCTCTCACGAAAATTGGAGGGCTTTTTTGCGTTATACCCAACGATGCATATTTAGAATAGCAAATTTTATTGAAGCTTGCAACCAATGACTACCTTCTGTGGCAGAATAGTGGACGTGCTTTGGTTAGATTTGCAAAAAGGCATTAGTATGTTATTGTTTAATGGTAATAATTACGATTAAATAATCTGGAGGATTCTATATAAATTGAACTAAGCATTTACATGAAAAGGGAGAGGACAGAAAGAACCTGAAGAAGCGGAGCTAAAAGCTTTTTGAAAAAAAGCTACATCGGAAGCATATACTTCGCCTTTATCCACGGATTTCCCCTCTAGGGAAATAATCAAAAAATCTGGGGATAACAGCGATCGGAAGGTTGTTCTGTCATCGAAGTGGTCAGTGTAAATATTTATTAGTTCAACTTATATAACTTGAATCACGGACTGAAACTATAAATGAAGGAGCATTTGTTACATGAGCAAAATGAACCATATGAACCGGATTCCACGAGCAAAAGGGATCGATATGGCTGCTTTTTACACACCCAAAGAGTGTAGGCGCAAAGCCCAGCATATTGTATTTTCCGCTGAAAATGAGCGTATCATTAATGAATTCATCACCATTCTGGGCATGAAAGAGAAATTCAGAGAGCATGATGTGTCCATCCCCAATAAAATGGTCATGTTCGGGCCACCTGGTACAGGAAAAACATTAACGGCATCACATCTGGCAGAACGGCTTGATTTGCCACTGGTACTCGTGAGATTAGATGCAATTATTCATAGCCATCTTGGGGAGACGGGCAGTAATGTTCGCAAGTTATTCGAATATGCACGATTGAATCCCTGTGTGTTATTTCTAGATGAATTTGATGCCATAGGTCGCACGCGTGAGAGTAATGATGAAGTAAAAGAGATGGCTCGTGTCGTCAATACGTTGTTGCAGTGTCTGGACGAATTCGATGGGGACAGTATTCTGGTGGCTGCAACGAATCTGGAAACCCAACTGGATCATGCCATATGGCGGCGTTTTGATACGAAGATGACCTATGGTATGCCTGATGATTCAAGTCGCAGATTGTATATCAGCAAGTTGGTTGGGACATTTGAACAGGAGACCCGGCTGGAAGATTACATATGTGAACGCCTGGCAGGGTGCAGTTATGCGGATATAGAGCAGATCGTTTTGAAAGCAAAGCGGAAAGCGATCATAGCCAGCAGTTTACTTCATAAGCAACTGATCTCGGATGCGTACGATGAATATAGGCCACGTGTATTAGAGTGTTGACTGAAAAACGCTGGAATAGCCCAGTCTCCTGAATGGAATTCCTGGGCTATTTGTCATGTTAGTGTTAGCATGTTGCGTTACACTTTAACGGCTGCTCCGTATGCTTTTTCCGTATTCACGGCTTCTTGACTTGCAGTCCAGCGTGGCAGGCTCAATCTGAACGTGCTGCCTTCCGGACTACTGGAGAGAAGTGTCAGTTCACCGCCTTGTTCCTGAGCGAGTAGCCGGCTATATGTTAAGCCTAGACCCAGGCCGCGGTTACGACGTTTCTTGAGTTCTCCACGATAGAAGCGTTCGAAGATCTTGGGTTGGTCTTCAGACGCGATGCCTGTGCCGTTGTCCTTGACATCAACGTATAACATCTGTTCTTCTGCGCGTAGATAAATATGGAAGACAGCCTTTTGTTCAGGAGCTGTGGCATGAAGTGCATTATTGAGCAAATTAACAATGATCTGCTGAATGCGGAGAGCATCCCCCATGGTAAAGAAGTTGACTGGAGGGGTGTGCAGCTGAACCTCTGGCATTTTATCCTCATACGCAATCTTCCACTGATAGATGATCTCACCGACCAACAGCTTCAGATCCGTCCGTTCCTTGCGAACCGTAACACTTCCTGCTGCCATGGCGTTATAATCCAGCAAATCTGCGACCATACGCTCCATGCGTTCAGATTCCTTCAAAGCGATATCCAAAAATTCTTTTCCTTCCTGTGGACTCACAACATCGTCACGTACTGCCATTACGAGCCCCTTGATGGAAGTTACCGGTGTCTTGAGTTCATGACTTACCCCTGCCAGCGAAAGTGTGCGCCATTCTTCAAGTTGTTGGAGACGAGAGGCCATATCGCGGAATGAATTAACAAGTTCATTGATCTCACGCTCTCGTGTATTCAAGTCAAGACTCACATCATAATTGCCACCTCGAATCTGTTCAGCTGCATAGGCTACCTGACGAATAGGTCTGGATAACTTATTGGACAGGAGATAGATTGTGAACCATCCGCAGAGGATTAGTCCTCCGAGGATTAGAGCCACGAGCCATATGGTCTCTGGACCAAATGTAATGGATTGTTTGGACTGCATGACCCACACTTTACCCAAGGTTTGATCGCCCTCGGATATGTTGACCGTTACACCTGCATATTTGTTGTTTCGCGGTTCAAGATAGTCGTCTGATAGTCGATATTGTACATCTTTTTGCTCCATTTTAGGCTGGGAAAAAATCAATTGATTGTTGTTGTCCAAGATCATCACACAAAAATAATGATCTGTATTAAATAGTTTCTCTCGCTTGGTTACCAGTCTGTCCAGATCGGGTGGAACCCGTAGTATATTATTTTCACTGGTCACATGATCTGCGATCTCCAGACCCAGCAGTTCTGCAGTTTTGAGGCTTTTCTCAATGGAAGTTGTTCGAATCCAGTAGAGTGCCCCAGCCACAATAATTGTGAAACCAATACATAAAATCAGAAAATATCGCAGTGTCCAGTGTGAAAGAATGGATATCGTTCGTTTCGGTTTCTTCTGTTTCAGTTGGCTATCCAAAATTGATACCCCATTCCTCGCAACGTCCGAATTTCTCCTGTCTCTGGCGACCAGTGGGAGAGGGCTTGACGCAGTCGTTTAATCGATAGATCCACAGCACGGTCACTGCCATCATAGTCCATCCCCCATACCTGTTCAATAAGGTGATCCCTGGTAAACGTACGATTCGGATAATCGGACAGGAAGAACAGTAATGAGAGGTCACGAGGTGTGAGTGCAACTTCTGCACCGTTCAGCAGCACCTGCTTGGCAGCAAGATCAATGACGAGATTTCCAAAGGAACGTTTCTCTTCGCCGCCTGAGGTCCAATGTGGATTACGGCGCAACACCGCATTAACTCTGGCGACCACTTCTTCCGGTACAAAAGGTTTGCTCATATAATCGTCAGCACCGGCATTCAATCCGTTGAGACGATCTGAAATGTCATCCAGTGCGGTTAGCATGATCACGGGACAAGCACTTTTTTCACGAATAATCCGCAGCAGATCCCATCCATCCATTCCTGGCAGCATCACATCAAGTAATACAAGGGAAGGCGTTACGGTATCAAAAAAGGTAAGTGCAGTCGGTCCATCTGCTGCATGATGAACTTCGAATTCTGCTTTTCTCAGATAAGCAGCCAGTACTCGTGCAATAGCTTGTTCATCCTCGACGATAAGTATGGATTTCAAGAAAAGCGTTCTCCTTTCATTTCATAAACTTGTACTGATTTTACATGAGCCAGAGCGTAAAGCCAATCCTGTATTACGGATTCGAAAAAAATATGGGCCTTGTCTTTTCTTGACTTCTTCCTGACACATTCAATTGATATGATCCATTCAACAACCAACTTAAACAATGATGCACTGGAGGAAATAGAGATGAACAAGAAAGCAAAAGCATGGCTCATAACAGGTGTAGCGGCTGTTGTCGTAATCGGTGGCGGTGGATACTATCTCAGCAATAGCTATTTGGGGAACAACGTGGAGATTGAGCAGGTGATTCCTGCGAGCACAGCGACTTCCACAACTACGGTAGACAGCACAGGAACGGCTATAGCCAATGAAACTGCGGGAGCAGAGCAATTGAACGGAGACTGGAGCATTAGTGAAGGTTCCAAAGTATACTTCTCTGTAACTACTTCGCAGGAGACCGTTAACTTTGTGGACGAGCAGGTAACAGGCAATTGGACTATTAATGTAGACGATGCTGCTCAGATGAAAGCAGAAGGACAGATCGAGATGGATGGAATTGATTCCGGGAATGGACAGCGTGATGGTCACGTGAAGCAAGCGGATTTCTTCGACATTGCTACATATCCGCAAGCAACATTTACAGCGACTTCATTTGAAGGGGTACCTGCAGAATGGCCTGTCGGTCAAACGGTTGATATCAAGATGAAGGGTACTTTAACCGTTAGAGGTATTGAAAAAGAAGTCACTTTTGATGCAAAAGCGGCTTATGAGAATAACGAAGTTTTGTTGTCAGCGACATCGATGGTAACCTTCGAAGATTTCGGAATGGAAAATCCGCACTCGGTTGTGCTTTCGACAGAAAATGATATTCAGGTACAGCTTGAATTAAAACTCTCCAAATAAGTATAGCAACGATCATATACCTAAAAATCTGTTCTGCATCCGCATTCCGGTGCACGGACAGATTTTTTTTGTTTCTTACAAATCGTGGATTCTTATAGTGTGCGTTGTCATATGGTTGTCATATGAATGAAAATTTAAGATGCTGTGAAACTACGAGATTTGGATTTTATTGATGACGAACCTAACACTCATCTAAGTATAGTTTTGTGGGACATTGGACCAGTGCACATTAAACTAACGTAGAAACGTTAGTGTATAATGACAACAAGAAGCGGCCGATTATTGTGAATCAGGCCAAAAAAACAGAAGGGGTTACGGGAATTCATCTAGAGGTCAGCTAATGTATGTGAAGTTCTCTAATATCTGGAGTGCTTCACTGTATTTAGTGAGATACGAGTGAGCATTTTTGCCCAAAAGGGCAATCAGACATACCCATTTGTACGATGCAAAGGAGGGGTAGATAACATTAAGATGAGGTAATAACTGAATTAACTCTCTTTCGCGCTTTTACAAATCTTTAGCATAAGTATCGGATAAGTCGTTAACCATATACCCAAAAAAGGGAATATAAGCTTTTATTGAAAAATTTTCAAAAATCATTGTACATATTGGAACTGAGGTGAACTTATATGGTTGTTACTAATAAGAATAAACTTGAGACTATACATGAACTATTTGAAACAAGAAAGCCCATCTTGATCTGGTTAATCTTTGTATACGCAGGATCTGTTACGCTTCAGTTTCTGGATGATCCTAGAGTGATTAGCAGTTTGGTATTCACGGGACTATTTATTCTCCACGCCGCGTTGCATTGGTTTTCTTATCGGGTTAACCAAAGACATTTTTGGTTTTATTTCGGAATACAAGGGATTTTAATTTACTTGTGCGCTATCCTTTTCCCCGGAAGTTATCAGGCAGTGTTAGTTGGGTTGCTCCCCGTACTCATTGCTCAAAGTTTAGGTTTTTCTTTTCGAATTAGCAGGGTGATATTTATAGCTTTAATCAGTGTTATTATATTTTTTGATTCTGCCTTAACCGTGGGAGATACCAAGGAACTGATAGTATTTATTCCAATGTTTGTGATGATGTTAATTATCGTAATCGCTTATGGAATCCTATTTTTTCGTCAAGTACATGAACGAGTCAGATTGCAAAAGTTTTTGAATGAATTGCAAGTGGCTCATCAAAAAGTCGAAGAACTTACATTGTCCAATGAACGGCAGCGAATGGCTAGGGACTTACATGATACTCTTGCTCAAGGAGTCGCGGGTCTAATTATGCAATTAGAAGCTTCTAATGCACACATGATGCAGGGGAATACAGAGAAGGCTCATAACATTATAATTCAATCCATGCAGCAAGCACGTAGAACACTGGCTGAAGCACGTAGGGCAATAGATGACCTTAGAACTAAATCAGCACCTGATATCGATTTTAAGGAAGCGATTGAAGATGAGGTGAGACACTTCAGACATTCCACGGGCATTCAGGTAGACTGCCATGTACAACTGAATCAGCTACTATCCAGAGTTGTGATGGAACATAGTCTGCATATCATCAGAGAAGTGTTGACGAATGTTGCACGCCATGCCAAAGCAAATGTAGTAAAAGTCAGTGTTATCGTCTCGAACAATCAACTTCAGATTGAAATATCAGATAATGGAAAAGGATTCAATCCGGATGCGATCGGAAAGGAACCAGGTCACTATGGGTTACTTGGGATCCATGAGCGAGCAAGATTGATTGGTGGACAGATTGAGATCGAGAGCAGCCTAGAAGGTACAACTATAACGATGTCAATGACAATTCATGAAGGAGGTCAGCATGAGCCCTTATAAAATTATGTTGGTGGACGATCATTTTGTAGTGCGTGAAGGACTGAAGCTCATATTAGAGACTAGCGAAAAATATCAAGTCGTAGGGGAAGCCGTAAATGGCCAGGATGCCCTTGAGAACGTTGAGAAGCTTCAGCCAGACATCATTTTAATGGATCTGAATATGCCTGTTCTGAGTGGACTTGAAACGATGAAGGAATTTAAGAAAAAAGGTCTTACGATCCCTATTATTATCCTGACTACGTATAATGAGGATGAAATGATGATTAACGGGTTGGCTTTGGGAGCCAAAGGATATTTGTTAAAAGACACAAGCAGAGAAAGCTTGTTCAGAAGCATTGATTCTGCGATGCGAGGGGAAATGCTTTTATCTGAGGAGATGCTAGAGCGAGTGATGGCCGCTAAATTAAAATCGCAACAAGAGGTCAAGGAAGATGTCAAACTGTTGAGCGATAAAGAAAGCTACATTTTGCAATGCGTGGCTAAAGGCTATAAAAGCAAAGAAATCGCATTCGATATGAATATTGGAGAACGAACAGTCAAAGCTCATCTAACGAATATATACAATAAACTGGGGGTAGATTCTCGATCACAGGCAGTAGCAACTGCGCTGGATCGAGGTATTCTGAAACTATAAATGTTAATCAACGTAAAAAGCATGCAGGGTACCTACCTGCATGCTTTTTACGTTGTCATCTATCTAGTTACATTTATTGCATATGATGTAGATGGTATCCACAAAAGAAAATATGAGCGTGTTACATCTTTCCCCAAAGGGCAGAATTGAATGCCCATTGGGACGATGTTGCTAATCCAAACTAATTATAAAATAAGATTATATTTAAGAGATAGAGCAGAGGAGACGATAGTGACATGGCAAAAATGTTATACAGACTGGGATTTTGGTCTGCCAAGAACCGTATTAAGGTAATCATCGGAACAATAATGGTGATGTTAATTACCTCAATGGTAGCAATGGGGATGGGGCCAAAGCTTACTGAAGAAACTACGATACCCGGGTTAGAATCAATTGAAACGATGGGACAGATGTATCAGGAGTTTCCTTCAATGATAGATAGTAGTAAAGCAATTCAGCTGGTGCTCAAGGCGCCCGCAAACGAAACATTATCATCTGAAAAGGTGAAACAACTGATTGAAAAACAACTTCAGAGCATATCCAAAGATCCTGCTGTAACTGAAGTGTCTGGCCCATATGATAATGAATCAATGAACACCGATGGCACGATCGCTTATGCGACAGTCTCTTATAACAAGGCTGATGGTGATGTTAGTGAGACGTCTAAAGAATATGTAATTCATGCTGCAGATGATTTACGGAATGCCGGACTGCAAGCTGAGCTCACGGGCTCAGGTTATGTAAAGATGGAGATTGGTGGAGCTACAGAAGGCATTGGTATTCTAATTGCGTTAGTTATACTTTCCATTGCTTTCGGATCTGTCCTAACTGGAATCATTCCGATTCTAACCGCAGTCATTGGTCTTGGAACGGGTGTAATGCTAATCATTCTGGGATCTAATTTCCTGGATACACCTTCCTTTGCATTGTCATTGGCAAGTATGATTGGACTTGCAGTGGGTATTGATTATGCACTATTTATTATTTCAAGATATCGTCAAGAACGTGCAAAAGGTTTTGAGAAAAGAGAGGCTATTGCTATAGCTAATGGTACAGCAGGTAGTGCAGTTGTTTTTGCAGGAGTAACCGTAATTATTGGACTTGCAGGTATGGCAGTTGTTGGAATTCCTTTTCTCACAGCCATGGGAGTAGCTGCTGCACTTTGTATTTTTGTAGCTGTACTAATTGCAGTAATTACAGTGCCGGCCGTTCTTGACGTAATGGGCGGAAAGATCAAAGTTAAGCCGATAAAGGATTCTAAGAAATTAAATCAGTCCCGAGGAAATCTATGGGGTAGATTGGTTACAGGACGACCTTGGATCACAGTGATTCTAGGATTAGTTCTTCTCTCCACGATATCGGTACCCTTTCTACACATGGAAACAGGGACTATGGATGATGGATTAAAATCAACCAGTATGACGGAACGACGAGCATACGATTTGTTATCTGAAGCATATGGCGTAGGATACCACAATCCTCTGATGATTCTTGTCAAAACGGATGGAAGTGCTGAAGCTGAGGCTAATGTGGCAAAAACAGTGGAACAACTTAAAACCTATCCGAACATTGGGGTGGTTGCCGATCCGGTTACAGGCGCATCCGGAAAGGTATCTTTGATTAACATTATTCCAGCTACGGGGCACGCTGATGTGGAAACGGTGGAACTGGTAAAAACAATTCGCAGTCATATTCCTGAGATTGAACGTCAGAACCATGTGGAACTACAAATAACGGGCAGTACGGCAATTAATATTGATATCTCTCAAAAACTGAACGAAGCCTTACCTAAGTTCTGTATCATAATCGTTAGTTTGGCCTTTATCCTGCTAGTCATGGTGTTTCGCTCCATCTTGGTTCCAATTAAAGCAGTACTCGGTTTTGTTCTCTCACTCGGAGCTACGATGGGATTTATTACCTACGTTGTTCAGGATGGACATTTCCAAAATCTCTTTGGTTTCAGTGGACAATCACTTGTGCTTAACTTCTTACCAATAATGGTTGTGGGAATCCTGTTTGGACTGGCTATGGACTATGAAGTGTTTTTGGTTAGTCGTATGCGTGAGGACTTCAAAAAGCATGGTGATGCCAAACAATCTGTACTCGCAGGAATTAAGCATAGTGGGGGCGTAGTTACAACTGCTGGGTTGATCATGATATCCGTATTTGCAGGGTTTATGATGACAAATGATCCAAGTATTAAGGTTATGAGTTTTGCCCTACTCTTTGGTGTATTGTTTGATGCCTTTATTGTTCGTCTATTTATTGTCCCGGGTGTGATGATGCTTATGGGTAAATCGGCTTGGTACTTGCCGAAATGGTTAGATCGTCTTCTTCCGAACTTGGATGTTGAGGGGGAAAAGGTAATGGAAATCGTTGAAGAACGTCATCAGAAACGTGCGAATCAGCATGATCTATTTCCAGAGCCTATAAATAGAGCAGAGGTGTAAATCAAAGATGGCAGGTTTCATGATGAAACCTGCCATCCAATGTTTTGTCGAGAGGTTAATCTCGTTTTTCTATTCTAAAAGATTGATTACGTTGTAGGGGAGGGAGGTGCTGCTCCTTCTCCTTTTTAATAATTTTAGAGGATGAATGGTATGTACAAACGAAATGAAGGCGCGGACATTAGCTTACAACATCGATCCTATGAAAATTTGTGTTTGTTTAGTTTTATTCTCCTGTTGAAAAGTATAGTCGCATGGTCCGTTGTATTTCATGATGGAACGAATTGGACTATCGTTCAAACAGAGCTTCCTTTTTTTATCCTGGTGTTCAGCCTAATTGAATGGTTTGCAGCCAAGAGGAAGATCTTATACTATGTGCTTTTAAATTTCTGCATGACTTTAATATATTTTGCAGTCATCATGTACTATAAATATTACGGTGTTATCGCTACATATCATTCACTTAAACAAGCCAAAAAGGTTACTCATGTCGGAGAGAGCGCATTATCTCTACTTACACCCTATTATTTATTTTTGTTTGTTGATATTGCCTTATTTCTAGTTCTAATTATCTTACCTAAGTATGGTTCAATCTGGAAGGATCGTGCTTCACGTATGAGTCATAAGGTGTTAACTTGTACGATTAGCGCATCTATCGTTTTATGTGTATTCAATATCTGGCCGGTTCATGCTAGTCTGAATGAGATCAATAAAGCGAAGAGTATGGGGATTCTTAATTATGAAGTATATAAGGTTGTTGCCGATCGTATGGAGAAGGACGTGCTTATAGCTCCTGATGATATCTCCCAAGAAGCAATTAATGAAACCAAGGGAATTCCTCCACTTCAAGACGAACCAAAGTTTCATGGAATTAATAAAGGAATGAATTTAATACTCGTACAGATGGAATCCTTTCAAAACTTTTTGATCGACCTCAAAATGGATGGGCAAGAGATTACACCTCATCTAAATCAGTTGATTAAGAATAATACGTACTTCCCTTATTTCTATACGAATGCTGGACAGGGGACAACCTCGGATGCCGAGTTCGTCGTAAACACCTCCTTTTACGTACCTAAGGATGAACCAGCAACCTCATCCAAATATATGGATAAACAGCTTCCAAGTCTACCGCACTTACTGAAGGAAAATGGTTATGATACAGCGACGTTCCACACCAATAGTGTGGATTTCTGGAATCGTAATCGATTATATCGTGCCATTGGTTTTGAACGTTATTATGATCAATTTTTTTTCGGAGAAGATGATCCTATTGCTTTTGGTGCATCGGATGAAGTTTTGTACGCCAAAACATCTGCTGAATTGTCCATGTTGGATAAGCAGGATCAACCTTTCTATGCCATGGTCATATCCATGAGTGCACATCATCCCTATCACTTGCCTGAAGAAAAGGCTAAAATGAAGCTTCCTGAGCGTTTCCAGGATACATTGATTGGTGACTATATTCAGGCTCAAAATTATGCAGATGTTGCGCTGGGTCAGTTTCTTGATGAGCTGATAGAGTCTGGACTATGGAATAACAGTGTGGTCGTATTTTATGGAGATCACCAGGGGATACCAATGACTGGTCTTACAGGAGAAGAAAAAGAACTGATGAACTCCTTGTTAGGTCATAACTATGGATACACAGATATGATGAACATCCCCTTCATTGTGCATTCGCCTTCAGGGCAGCTTCCTCCTGTAATTAATACGATAGGTGGACAAATTGATATTCTACCAACGGTAGCCAATCTGTTGGGAATTCCTCTGGGAGATCAACTGGTTTTAGGTGAAGATCTGTTCAATCAAGAGCGTAATTTGATTCCGTTAAGACACTTTCTACCTGATGGTTCATTTATTAATGATAAAATATTATATATGCCAGGTAATCAATATGCCGATGGAGTACATTATGAACTAAGCAATAATAGGATCGTTGAAGGTGGATCTACTGCATCTCAATTCTTGGCCGCCCAGCGTTTACTTGACCTCTCGAATAGCTACTTATTACAGTTACCTGATGACTACAGCAATCAGGAGAAATGAGAGTTAAAATGGGTGATTGCAAACAACTATTTTATGATACAGGACAAAGGCAAAGGGAGACATCAGTATCGATGTCTCCCTTTGCCTTTGTGTTTGCTCCTCAGATATGAAGAGCATGTGCCCAAAAGTACAATACCTCTTTGCCCCAAGGTACATTACGTTAATTTCTTATTCAAGATAAAATGAATGTATACCAATACAACACTGTTTTAAAGGAGACATTACAATTGATTATACAGACAGATATAGGGAAGATAAATGTTTTGGAGCAGGCGATTACAACAATTGTTTCAGGAGTTGCAAGATTAGAATCTCGAATAATATTGTTGTCAACAGGAGCCGTAGACAGCCTAATTAAACACGTGAGTGGAAAAAAAATGCATAAGGGAGTATCGGTTACCTTCTCGAACTCAAAGTTAATTATTGAGCTTAGAATTGTTGTCACTTACGGAGTGAAAATCCACTATGTCAGCCGTGAATTACAGTCCAGCATATTTGAAGCGGTGAATCATATGACGGGTATTTCTCCAGATCAGATCCACATTCGTATTGAAGGTATTACACGATAATGATTAGTGATACTTTATTAGAACTTGTTAATCAATACGGATATGTATTTTTCTTCTTGGCTTTTTCACTGGGTCCTTTTGGGATTCCCATACCTAATGAAGTCATTATTTTATCTGGATCCATTTTAAGCCATAAGGGAGTAGTCATTTATTGGGCGACGTACAGCGCCATTTTAACAGGCTTATTGACTGCAATCACAACTTCCTATATCATGGGAAGGTTTTTTAGCCATAAATTTAAAAAAAGATGGTTAAACAATCGCTATTTTTTAAAGGCGGAGTCTTTGTTGAGGAGAAAGGGTAATCAAGCAATGTTCATTGGAATGTTTATCCCGGTGGTGCGCTATGTCATGCCTTTGCTGATTGGAATGAGTGAGATTCATTTCAAGAAATTTGCTCTTTTTACCTATACAAGTGCGCTGCTTTGGACAATGACCTATTTTGCTATAGGTATTTATTTTAAAGCGCCTATTTTATCGTTGATGCAAGTCTTGGGATATTGATATATGATAATCGTATATAAAGGAGATGATTTGCAATTAAAGAAACCTACATACATATTCAAGAAAAATGCGCTCCATACTGGAATAAAGTCAAGCAGATCGTCGTCCCTGAGTTGCGTTTACTCCCGGGGCATCTTACACTTTTTTTCGTGTTATCCCTAATTCCAATTTTAATTCTGATTAGTTACACATCATCCTATTTGAAATTTCCGATCATTGATATTCTAGAATCGTTAAAAGGAATACTTCCAACGTCTGTATTTGAAATGCTGGTTCCTTATACTGAGAAAGGGCTCACGCTTCATAGTGGCGTCTGGATGGTCTTTGCATTTATTTTGGCTTCTAACGGAATGCATGCAGTGCTTGTCTGTTCGGACACTTTATTTGGTTTTAAACATCGAAACTATTTTCTTCGTCGATTAAAAGCACTTCTGCTGACGATCATGTTGGTGATTATAATCATATTTACCTTGTTGGTGTATAGCTATAGTAGTATTATTTTGCATTTCGATTTACTTCATGACATGAATGAAATAACAAAGCTGTTGATCACTATTTTGAGGTGGCCTGTCGTTTTACTGTTTTTGTTTCTCACGATTAAAATTGTGTATATGGTAACACCTAGATATCGAATCCCTGGAAAGTACTCCAATATCGGAGCACTTTTTACTAGCATTGTATGGGTGATTTCAACATTTGCTTACTCATATTACCTTAATCATTTTAATAACCAATACAGTGATTTATACGGGGATTTTGCCAATGTAATTGTGTTAATCATGTGGATGTACATTTTATCCTATGTATTTACTTTAGGTATTTCTATAAACGCATATCATTATCGGATTAAACAAGTAAGCTGATGATCACAGCTACATTCTTAAATACATATAGGAGCACCCATTGCTGGATACTCCTCGTCTGTGTTTAGTGCTCTCATAACCACCTGAGTCACTTCGTCCAGGTTTCAACAACTTTTAGGCTGTTATTCTCTTCGGCAAAGTGTAAAAACTGCATGACGTCCCCAGCAGTCTTTTCCCCTGTCTTCGTGTCCTCATTCGTTATTCTATAGTGAATGGCTGCCCAGTCACCGCTGATAAGCATATTATCAAAACGAATACGTTTGACCTCGGTCGCTGCGGCATAATTCTTGACGGAATCCTTGTACTCATCGAGAGTCATAGTCTCTGCATTAGTGTGATATTTCAGATCGCTACTATAATACGTATCGGCCCAGTCACTCCAAGCATCAAAACCTTGGTTCCATCTATCAAAATCGCTATAAATGGCGCTTTGAATTTTTTTACCCATATCGGTATCAACCGTTGTCGGATAAGTAACAGGATATTTGGTTTCGAGATCTGTAGTGTTGGGGATCTTGGTGTTAACGATCTCATCTAATGCAGCTTGTTGTGCCGCCTTCGCTTCATCCGTTTGAAAATGGGTCAATGCGTCAAAATCTGCTCCCTTTGTACCGGCCCAGCCTTCAACAACTCGAGTTCCGAGCGGATTACCATAATCTTTGAAATGGACAAACTCCATTACACTTCCATCGGAAGATTGCTGGCTGCCTCGGGCAGTCGACGAGATGTCATATCGAATTGCTGCCCAATCATCGTTAATGATCATATTGTTGAAGTTACCCATCTGAATATCGGTAGACTTTAGCTGTGCATCCATAGCAGCCTGATATTCCTTCAATGTGAGTTTCACGCCGTGGACGTTATAGAGAGAGCCCTCTGTATAAAGAATGTCCCCCCAGGTTTCCCATGCCTCATATCCTCTATTCCAGTTTTCAAAACCATTTAGGAGTCTATTTTGTATATTCTTTTCCATCTCAGACTCAATTGGTGTTGAGTTAATAATTGGGAATTTAGCCGCAAGTTCTTCAGTATTGTCATAGGAATCAGAAATACTGACCGCAGATTCGTCTGAACTCACATTCTCCTCAACTTGGGCAGGGGTTGGATCTGTATTATTTCCACAACCTACAGCAACGGTCATAATGGTCAAAGCTGTCAAACTCGCCGTCAACATTCTCATCGTAGTATTCTTCATCATTATTCTCCTCTCAATTCTTAAGTTACTTTCATGCTTCGCTATGCCAACTACCAAATTAAAATGATTAGCTTACACATATATTACAATTGAAAAAAAATTGTAACATCGTTCGAAGAGGCAGATCATTTCTGCCCTTTAGGGAACTCTGCATCATTTGCTCAGATCAAAATGAAAAAATCCGAAGAAGTAAATTTATTTACTGTTGTTTACTACATATAAAAATTGAAGAAATAGAAAAATGAAATTTCACACTAACGATAGATTTTTATACAAAACTTGGTGGTTAAGCAAACGAAACAGAGTGGAAGCTCAAAGAAAAGCAAAGAGAGACCAACTTTGTCATTCTTCATGCTCCTCCTATCCACAGATACCCGAAAGGGCTGGATCAGATCCGCCCTTATGTACGATGTTGACCGTTCGTAATGAATATAAAATTAAATCATAAATTGAAGTAATTCATGGAGAGGGAGCATTCCAGTGATGAAACCAAAAATGATTGTAAATCCCGTTTCTGGGCAGCATAAAGCATATAAAACAAAGGCTTCAGTTATAGAGTATATGAAGAAGAGATACGCTTTAAATGATCGTGATATCTTTTACACAAGTAAAGAAAATCATAATTTAGGAGCTTCATTTTTTGAAGAATGTGATTCTTTAGTTGTTGCGGGAGGAGATGGAACCCTGCATTATGCAATAAACACGATTAAAAATCTGGGTCTAGATATACCCTTAGCATACCTGCCGACAGGTACAGTTAATGATTTTGGAAACGCGTTGAAATTACCACGATCCTATGAAGGATTCACGAGAATGCTAGAAAAAGGAGCGACCAAGAAGATTGATATCGGGTTGGCTGGAGAAGAATATTTTCATTACGTTGTGGCAGGTGGTGCAATGAATTCCATTAGCTATACAACCAATCAGACCCTGAAAAACGTGATAGGAGATAAGGCTTATTATTTGTCTGCTCTACCTAAACTCCCCCAAATATTATCGGGAACACATATTAAGATTGAATGTGACCATACAGAACAAGAACATGATGCACTACTCTATCTGGTTTCAAAATCAGCGATTATTGGCGGAATTGAGGGCATCGTTCCGGGTGCTAAAATGGATGACGGTCACCTTCATGTGCTTGTCATTCAAAAAAAATCATGGTTCAATACCTTGCAACTTCTGTTAGATATTAAAAATGGAAATCATCTTGGCCGTTCAGATGTGTTGTATTTTAAGACAAAGCGTTTAAGAATTACTCAATTTGGTGATGACATAGCAAAAGTTGGGATTGATGGTGAAATGCATACTACTGGGCTAATGGATATTGAAGTGATTCCTCGTGGATTAACGATGGTAGTCCCGTGTGGTTCAGATGTGGCGTAGATTCTGGATAGACTTATTATGTAGAAAGATTTAAAGAGATTTAAACGTTCTATATTTTAGGATAATACGGTTCCTCATTGGATCGAGTCAGGTGGACTGTATGTTCCTGTGTACCAACTTCAAGATGCTTATGTTCAATGGACCGAGTGAATTTACTAGTTTTAATTTTGACAATATTTTATGTGGTTTCTATAAAAGAGCAGAAGACAAAATAATTTTAATGAAGAAAATAGAGTAGGTAAACTGACTGTTATCTATTACAAGATAATGGTTTTTTTGCTTTATAATTAAGATTAAAATAACGAAAAATTTGTATTGAAACATAAACTTCTTTGTTGATTTTTTCACTATTATGACAACCACACATAGATCAAATGTAACTTATCCGCGATCATATTGTTAAAATAACTGCTGTTTCCTTTGGAAAATGCCGTGTTACCCACCACTATTAAGCGCTTACAATGAGGAGGATTGATCACATTCATTGATCCATGCACAATCAAACACAAAAAGGGGGAGATCAAGAGTGAATAAAAGGTACATAAGTGGTTGTCTGGTCTTACTGATGCTGTTCTGTGATCTGGGACTGATGGTTCGTCCAGCGGCTGCGGAAGATGCAAAAGTGAACGTGGCACTTAACAAGGCAGTTACGGTAAGCACAGAATATTTGGAGTGGGGAAGCAAGAAAGACCATTTGGTTGATGGTAAAAGTGACACGCATTGGGCAGCTACGGCTGGAGTGACAACAGAACAACCTCAGTGGGTCATGATTGATCTGGGTGAAGACTACAATCTGTCCGGAGCGGAAATCACGTGGAGAGAAAACACGGTTGTGAAATATATGGTAGAAACATCTGCTGACCAGCAAGCATGGACCAACGTTGCTGATCAAAGTGAAAATGCCGATCCCAAACAGATCGCCGATCTGACCTTTCAGCAGAATGATGTACGATACATCAGACTGAATATATCTTTTTACAAGGGTGAGGGAGTCTGGCCGGAAATATTGGAGTTCAAGGTGTGGGGAGAAGCAGATGGCACTGAACCGGCCAATATTAAAGGATATGATGAGATCGAAGTGAGAACGGTGACCAGAAGTGCGCCAATTCTGCCCAACGAGGTAAAAGCACAGTTCCAGAATGGAAAATCGGGGATGGTACCTGTGACTTGGGACCATATCGACCCTATGGAGTACGCCTCTGCAGGCGATTTTACGGTAACAGGGACTGTATATGGTGCGCCTCCAGAGCCTCAGCTTAAAGCTAAGGTGATCGTTGAGGGATATCGTGAAGACTATGTTAGAGGTGTCGATATTTCCACGTTGACTGCCATTGAGGACAAAGGTGGCAAATACGTTGACAGCAACGGAACAGAGCGTGATTTGCTCGATATTTTCAAGGATCGCGGTGTTAATTACGTGCGTCTTCGTCTGTGGAATGATCCGCAGAAATCAGGGGGCTACAACGATAAGGAAGATGTCATTCGTTTGGCTACGCGGGTGAAGGAAAAAGGTATGAAAATCCTGTTGGACTTCCACTATTCGGATGAGTGGGCGCACCCGGGTCAGCAGCTTCGTCCCAAAGCTTGGGAAGGTCTTTCCCACGAAGAGTTGAAGCAAGCCGTATACGATTATACGGTTGAAGTTGTGGGAGAGATGAAAGCAAAGGGCGCCATGCCAGATATGGTGCAGATCGGTAATGAGATCAACAGTGGTGTTCTGAACGGCTTGAGCAGCGACGTGGATTTCGAGCAAAATGTTGCATTGCTGAAAAGTGGAATTGATGCTGTACGTGCAGTAGAAGGAGAGATCACCAATAACGCGGATAAGGTGAAGATCATGATCCATCTGGCTGAAGGCGGCAAGGCGGATATGTTCGACTGGTATTTCAGCGAGCTGGAGAAACGCGAACTCAAGTACGATATCATCGGACTTTCCTATTATCCATTCTGGCATGGGACATTTGCCGATGTGCAGAAGACCATGAATGAAGTGTCTAACAAGTTCCAAAAAGACGTGATTATCGCCGAGACATCGTATCCGTTTTCCTACAAAAACGGGGACGCGCATGGAAACATCATCGGGTCGGACGAAGCGCTTCATGTAGGGGGAGCAGACTTCCCCGCAACCGTTCAAGGTCAATATGATGCCATCGCCGGCATTATGGACATGATTGCAAATGTGCCGAATAATCATGGTGCAGGTTTCTTCTACTGGGAGCCAGCATGGATTCCGGCCGGTGTAGGCTGGATTGCATCTGAAGGGAATGCATGGGAGAACCAAGCGATGTTTGACTACGATGAATTTCCGGCTAACGGCGGCCATTCGTATGAAGGCAGAGCATTATGGTCCCTTGATGTGTACAAACGCGGATTAAATCTTCTGCCGGCAGACCGCCAACAACTGGCTGCGGCGCTTGCACGAGCCGAATCATTAGTCGAGACTGATTTTATTCCTGAAAGCTGGGGTACTCTGGCTCCGGCAATCACCTCAGCGAATGCAATATACGAACAGGCATACACGCCAGGTGGAGTGTCTCAAGCGGATACAGATGCAGCAACAACAGCATTAGAACATGTGATGCAGCAAATGCAGGTTATCACCCCGCAGCTTGACGAGCTTCGAGCCAAACTAGCGGAAGGGCGTACGTATCAGCAGGCTGACTGGTCTGCGGCCACTTGGGCGGTATTGACCAAAGCACTGGAAGGCGCTGATCAGGTCTTGAATGATTCAAGAGCAACACAGACGGATGCAAATACAGCGGTTAAACGTTTGCATGATGCCATTCAAGGTCTATCCAATGTCGACAAAACGCAACTGCACCAGTACATTCAACAAATGCAGCAGCAGAATGAATCCTCATATACACGTCGGAGCTGGTCTGTATTGCAACAATCTTTGAAGGCGGCGATTCAGGTCCGAGATAACCAAGCTGTTGTCCAGTCTGAAGTGAATTCAGCACTGAGTACGTTGAAACAGGCCTTTACTAATCTGGTCTCTCTGGAGGCTCTCACAACGGGCAAAACGGCAACGGCTTCAAGCAGTGCAGGGACAGGAGGCAATCAAGCCAACTCACCTGAAGGTGCGATTGACAACAATCCGAACACTTCATGGGGAACAGATAATAGTATTGATCGCTGGTGGCAAGTGGATTTGGGACAGGTTGCTAACCTTCGCAAGATCGAGATGTCGATGTGGAGTGGCGGCATCAAATACAAGATTGAAGTGTCCAATGATAACCAAAATTTTGTGAAAGTAGTGGACACCACAAATGATGTGGTTGTATCGACCGCACCTAGCCATGTTCTTCCAGAAGGCACGGAGGGACGTTATATTCGCGTAACGATTACAGCAGGTCCTACATGGGTAGGATTCATGGAATTTGAAGCCTACGGTACGTTCCCGGCGGACAAATCTGCACTGCAAGTTACTGTAGATAACGCTGAGAAATTAAAACAAACGGATTACACGACTTCAAGCTGGAATGTATTCAGTAAGGCGCTTTCTGAAGCGAAGGCGTTCATGCTGGATGTTGAATCTTCAACGCAAGATGTAAGCAATGCGGATCGGTCGTTACAAGATGCTGTGAGTAAGCTTGTGCGTCAAGATAGCACACCTGGCCCTGGTCAGCCATCCCAACCAAGTGTACCTTCACAACCTTCCAACCCGGGCACAGCTCCTTCGACGGGTAATCCGGTTGTAACCCCACCCGTTGGATCGGGCACTGCACCAGAGAAGGGTTCAATAACAATAAAAGGAACAGCAACCGGGGATGACAAGTATTCGATTCGTCCGGATGCATCCCAATTAACTCAGGCACTGCAGTCCACGGATGCAGGAAATCGTACATTGAAGTTGATTGCAGATGTTCCTAATACAGCCAACACAGTTACATTCCAATTGGCTGCAAGTCAATTGGCAGCATGGGTTCGTTCCGAGGAAGTAAAATCTCTGGATGTAGTCGTAGGACACACTACCGTTCGTGTTCCTCTAAAATCACTGCCGCTAACCATTGCGGAGACTGCGGGAACGTTCGACATTGTAGTGGCAAAAGGATCAACAGATGCATTATCCACATCTCAAAAAGCAGCAATCGGTCATCATACGATTGTTGATGTGAATTTATTAATGAACAATAAGCCAATATCATGGACAAACAGAGCGATTGAAGTTGCTCTATCCAGTGTAGAGCAGCCTAAGCTGAATGATGTGGTTATGATCGTACATTCTATATCTCCAACTGGGGAGATGACACCTGTTACGTACTCCATGTACGATGACAAAACGAAGACGATGGCGTTCAAACCGCTGGAATCCGGCAGTTTTGTCATAGCAGAAGTTGACGTGCCACTACATGATTTGCAAAATTACAATTGGGCTCTCCAAGAAGTGCGGAACCTCTACGGTAAAGGAATTATTATGGGGATGAGCGCAACTCGTTTTGCCCCACAAGGTGAACTGACCAGAGCACAATTTTTGCAAATGATTATTAAAGGCATTGGTGATGCACGCCAGTCCGATGCATCCATTTCGCTCCCAGCGGATGTGAAGGAAGAGCAGTGGTATGCGGATTCAGTACGACTTGGCATTGAAATGAACATTATTCAAGGCCGAGCGGATGGAAGCTTCGGGGCCAACGAACGCATTTCACGAGAAGATATGGCCGTTATGCTGAATAGAGCTCTTCAGGTTGTGCAGCGTGAGAATGCGACCCATTCTGTACAAGGAAATATGGTATTTGCAGACAACGATGAGATCGCGCCATACGCCAAAGAGGCTGTAGCCTCGATGCAACAACTTGGACTGCTGAATGGCATGCCTGATGGCACGTTTGCTCCGAAAGAAACGGCGAACCGTGCACAAGGGGCTGTTGCAGTAGCCAGATTGATGGAACGACTGTATTAGAAAATAACAAAGCAGGTAAGGAGATCGAATCAACGGATTCGGTCTCTTTGTTTTGTGGAAAGAAGAGGTTCAGACTTCATCCATTTCTCTACATAGGCATATGAATCATTTGTTAATGTCGTATTGACAATATCAAATTCATTTGTTATCATTTCGATAATATCAAAACGACAATATTAAGAAATGAGGAATGAGCCATGTTTGGATTCCGATTTGCGAAGTTCCAACCCAGTGAATATGTAATGAAAGTGAAAAATGGCAAGGTACAACGTCAAGGTGTGGGATTGTCTTTCTATTATTATGAGCCGACCACATCGGTAGTGGTGCTGCCCGTGTCCTCGGTGGATGTACCATTCATGTTCGAAGAGATTACGGCGGACTATCAGACCGTTACAGTGCAGGGACAACTGAGCTATCGCATTGTAGATTATTTGAAAATAACACAGAGCCTGAATTACACGTACAATTTGCGCAAGAATCGGTATATTTCCGACGACCCCGGCAAACTGGATCAACGGGTAATCACCACAGCGAAAGTACTAACTAAGAAATATCTGGAGAAAATGCCGTTGAAGGAGGCCATTCAATCCAGTGAACGGCTGGCAAGCAGCATGAAACGTGAAGTTGTGCAGAGTGAAGAGTTGGAGAAACTGGGCGTTGAGCTGATGAGTCTATCCATCCTGGCCATTTTGCCCAATAAAGAGACGATGCGTGCATTGGAAGCACAAGCGCGGGAAGAGATTTTGCGTCAGGCTGATGAAGCGCTGTATGTGCGTCGCAATGCATCAATTGAACAGGAACGCCGAGTGAAGGAGAACGAACTGAACACCGAAATTGCCGTGGAGACAAAGAAACAGCAAATTCGTGAGACCCAACTGCATGCAGAACGCTCGGTGAAACAGAAACAAAACGAGATGGAGCAGGAGCAGCTTCAGTTCAATACAGCGATGGAGGAACGTAAGCAGCAACTGATTGAATTGACCATTGCCAATCACAATGCCGAGGCAGATGCCAAAGCGTATGAGATTGCTGCCGTGATGAACTCATTGCAAAATGTACAACCAAATGTACTGCAAGCGATGGCAAACATGGGCATGAATTCCGATAAGCTGATTGCACTTGCATTCCAGGAGCTGGCTGAAAATGCAGGCAAGATCGGACAGCTTAATATCTCGCCGGATCTGTTGCAGGGGTTGATGTCTCCCGCGCCGGGCAGAGATCAGGGAGGTAGAGGGCGATGAGATTAGGAAGAAGAGAGCAGACAGAGCAAGCAGGGAAATCAGTACGTCATCAGGCTGCGCCGGAAGATCGAATGAGCGAGCACAAGCTCATTCTAGTTAAGCGTCGGACCCGACTGGAAGAGTTGGTGGTTCGATATAACACGGTGCAGCAAGCTCAGTTTTATATCGAACGTCTGGGAGCCGACTTCAGTGATTATATGGAGGAAGACCGTCGTTATCGGTTATCTGTGCAGCAGGCGCAGCAGCAACTGGGGCAATTGGGTCGTGTACAGACCATTGATCGGGAACATGTGCCGAACTTTATTTTTGGAGAGCAGGATATCGTGGTTGTGGTTGGACAGGATGGGCTTGTAGCCAATACCCTCAAATACGTAACCGAGCAGCCGCTCATTGGCGTGAACCCGGACCCGATGCGGTGGGACGGGGTGTTATTACCTTTTACTGTGGAGGATCTAAGCTTCATTGTTCCTGATGTCATTCGAAAGCAACGGACTTTGAAAGAAGTCACTCTCGCCAAAGTGGAACTCAATGATGGACAGTATCTATATGGTGTCAACGATCTGTTCATTGGTCGGAAGACACATGTATCGGCACGTTATGAAGTGCGTTTGGGTACATCCGTAGAACAACAATCCTCCAGCGGTATCATTGTATCCACAGGCATGGGATCGACAGGTTGGTTCAAAAGTGTGCTGGCCGGGGCCACTGGAATTGTAGGATCGGCGGCGTGGCAGAACATGAATTCGGAAGATGAGGTTGCTGTAGCATCCTCATCCATTCATGGAAGCAGGCAGGAGCTGAATCATTTTAACTGGGATGCGCCGTACTTGTATTTCTCAGTACGTGAACCTTTTCCAAGCCGAACGACTGCGGCCAACCTGGTGTTTGGACAGATCCATTCGAAGCAACCATTGCACATTGTATCCCAGATGCCGGAGGACGGAGTTATTTTCAGCGATGGGGTTGAGCAGGACTTTCTTGAGTTCAACTCAGGGGTGGAGGCTATCATTGGTTTGGCAGAGAGAAGGGGGCGTCTCGTAGTCTGACCCTTTATTTCCAAGCCGTTTCCAACTAAAATGGGTAACTAGGTGTGATACATTGACGTCAGGAAACGGGAAGAGGGTTAACGATGCAATCGATATTGTTGGTTGAAGATGATGCCAAGCTTGCAGGATTGCTGGCGGCTTATCTGAACCGAAATGGATTCCAGGTACAGGTCACCGGTGATTTTCGTCATGTATTGGATGAGTTCGTGATGATGGAACCGGATCTTGTGCTGATGGATGTGAACTTGCCTCAATTTGATGGCTACTATTGGTGCAGACAGATACGTACACATTCCATATGTCCCATTTTATTCATATCTGCTCGGGATAGCGGCATGGATCAGATTATGGCATTGGAACATGGAGCGGATGATTATATTACAAAACCTTTTCAATATGAAGTTGTGCTTGCCAAAGTCCGCAGTCAGCTGCGCAGAGCCTATGGTTCTTACGCTGCTGTGCAGCAGGAAGTGAAAGTGAATAACGGTCCCATGATTCTCTATCCTGAGCGATTCGTATTGGAATATGATGAACGCTCAACAGAACTGACTCAGAAGGAAGCGATACTGGTGCAAGCGCTGATGGTGAAGGCAGGTCGAGTGGTCAGCCGGGAAAAATTGCTAGAACAGATGTGGGAAGATCAGCATTTTATTGATGATAATACGTTGAATGTCTATATTACACGTGTACGTCGGAAGTTGAAGGAACTGGGAGCAGAAGAGATTTTGGAGACGGTTCGCGGAGCGGGTTATCGCGTGTTGGATCTGGGCGCTTCTGCACAAGGACAAGGGAAATGAAACTTTTTCTGAAAGACCACCAGATGTTAGTTGGATTTTATGTGCTGCAGATGCTGCTTGTTCCGTGTGTATATTGGCTCTCTGGTGAAGATCGTCCGATGAAAATTATCCTCTATGGCATGCTGATTAGTACCGTTGTGTTACTGGTCTATCTGGTCGTACGTTACTTCCAGCTACGAGCGTATTATCATCTACTTCAACAACCACGTAAATGGGTAAACGAGTCTTTTCAGACCCTTGGAAATTCGGTTGTAGCTGAGGCTATCCAGGAATTGTTACACGAACTGGAGCGTAATCGGCAGAACGAGATTGGTCAGTTACGTACTAGCAAGGAACAGCAGGTGGTATTTATGAATCGCTGGGTTCATCAGATGAAGACACCGTTGTCTATTATCCAACTGACCTTGGAAGACGTGGAAGATGAGACAGCTGGCAGCATTCAGGATGAGCTGGATAAAATGCGTAAAGGACTTGAAATGGTCTTACATTCATCCCGGCTTGAACAGTTCGAAGGAGATTTTCGTGTGGAGCTGCTATCTCTGCAAGAGGTACTTCGGAGCAGCATTGCAGAGAACCGACGTTTGTTTATACGCAGAGGTATTAAGCCGGATATCCGCATGGAGGAAGATCTTAAGATCTATAGTGATTCCAAGTGGCTGCGGTTCATGTTCACCCAGATCCTGACCAATGCGGTGAACTATTCCGATAGCAAATCAGGCAAAAAAGTGATCATTACCGGCTACCAGCAGGAAGAACGTACCATCCTGGATATTCAGGATGAGGGAATCGGCATCTCGTCCGAGGATATTCATCGTGTGTTCAATCCCTATTTTACAGGTGAACGGGGCAGGCAATACCATGAATCTACGGGAATGGGATTATATCTGGTTCGTGAGATTAGTGCACGCCTGGATAACCGGGTAGAGTTGTTTTCAGAGCTGAATAAGGGAACATTGGTTAGATTCAGCTGGGTTCATACGAAAGTTCCGCAGTAAAGAGCGCTTTGCCCACAGCCGTGGGTGAGGTGTTTTTTTTTATAGATACCAAAAGTTATGGAGGCAGGGGAACAGAACCTTAAACGTACTGTAAGGAAAGTTTAAGGTAATTCGATAGCACCGTTACGGAAGGTCAGTTAGGATAAGAATAGGATTAACATATAAAGAGTAATAAATTCGGAGGGGAATACACATGGAAATGTTACAAGTATCAGCACTAAGCAAAGTATATCAGGGCAAAGTGCAGACTCAAGCCCTTAGTGATATTCATCTGACAATCAAGCAAGGTGAGTTTGTGGGCATTATGGGCCCGTCCGGCAGTGGCAAAACCACATTGTTAAACATGGTCTCTACCATTGATGAACCCAGCTCAGGCAAGGTGCTGATTAATGGCATGAACCCGTTTGATATGAAAAAGAAAGAACTTGCCATGTTCCGGCGGCGGGAACTCGGGTTTGTCTTTCAGGATTTCAATCTGTTGGACACGCTGACGGTTGCCGAGAATATTGTACTTCCATTGACACTGGACAAGGTCAAACTGAAGGAGATGGAGAGTAGACTACAACGCATTACAACCAAGCTTGGGATTGATCATATTCTGGATAAACGGGTGTACGAAATCTCGGGCGGTCAGCGACAGCGCACAGCCATTGCGAGATCCATGATCAATATGCCTTCAATTGTATTGGCGGATGAACCTACGGGCGCATTGGATTCCACTTCATCTCAGGCTGTCATGGAGTCGCTTGAACAGATTAATCAGCAGGAGAAAACGACCATTATGCTTGTGACACACGATCCCCTTGCAGCAAGTTATTGCAATCGAATCGTATTCATCAAGGACGGGAAACTGGCAGCGGAGGTACACCGCGGAGATAATCGGCAGACGTTCTTCCAGCGGATCATTGATACGTTATCCTTCTGGGGAGGGAATTCACATGAGCTTTCCTCAGTTCGCGTTTAATAACATTCGCCGCAATGGGCGAGCGTATATTGCTTTTTTTCTAAGCAGTGTGTTTATGGTCATGATTTTCTTCGCTTATGCAGTGTTCATCTATCATCCGTATGTGACAGAGTTGCCGATGGGTGACACAACTGCTATGGGGATGCAGGTGGCTTCGATCATTGTATATGTGTTTGCATTTTTCTTTGTCATGTATTCCATCAGTGCTTTTCTCAAATCACGGAACAAGGAGTTTGGCATTCTAACCATACTTGGTGCGGAGCCTGGACAGATTCGGAAATTAATTATATTGGAAAATATGTTGATCGGCTGTCTTTCCATTATTGCGGGTATCGGCGGAGGCATGTTGTTGTCGAAGCTGTTCCTGATGTTAACCACTCGTTTTATCGGGATGGATGATCTGCCCTTCTATTTTCCGGTGAAAGCGATTCTGATTACGATCGGGGCATTTCTGTTATTATTTTTCTGCATTTCACTTTTCACATTGATATTTATCGGAAACAAACGGACGTTAGAGCTTTTGACAGGCACCAACAAACCTAAAAAAGAACCCAAAGCTTCGTGGTTTTTCTCACTTCTGGGCCTGACATTACTTACAATCGGATTTGTAGTACTCCGCAGTAAATTGAGCGGCGGTACGATCTTACTCGCAGCAGTAACAGGCATCGCGGGGACGTATTTTTTCTACTCACAACTTTCCGTGCTCATTATACGGGTATTAAAGCGTAATCGTAAAACGGTATGGCACGGTACTCGTCTGTTATGGATCTCAGAGATGAGTTACAAAATGAAGGATAATGCTCGCATGCTCTTTATGGTGACCGTGGTCATTGCGATTGCTTCGATGAGTGCAGTTGTGATTTTGTCACTGGATCAAGAGAACCGGGAGCAATTTACCAATAACGATTTTGCAATCCAGTACAATGTGTACACACCTACGGATCAAATGGATATGAGCGCTATTAATTCAGCACTTGAAGCCGCAGGCTTGGATTATCAGCAAATGTATCTAGAGTACTTCTGGTCGGATGCGGATCAGAGTGCTGTCTCGGTTATGCCACTTAGTCACTACAACCGATTCAATACAATTCTAGGAAAAGAGACATTCCAATTGGATTCAAATTCAGCATTGTTCGTAGATTCCCGGAATGAGAAGGATCAGGCTCAGATCGATCGCAACAGGTTTCACAATTTTTCGGAAGGAGACACATTGACCTTGAATCTAGAAGCTGGCCCAATGCAAGCAAGAGTTACAGCTACAGATGTGGAGCCAAGGTTTGCAACCTTAATCTATTCAACAGGTGTAGTTGTCCTCCCGGATGAGAAGTTTGAAGAGATTACACAACAGGTCCATGAAAATAGGTTATCTGGCAAAGTTCTGTATCAGATTCCTGCCTGGGGTCATGCAGTACCTGACCGGCACTCCTCGGAAGCCATGGTTAGCGATCAGTTACTTTCGTCCGCAGATACCATTCGAAGCGATAATGCTTCGGATGAGAATTACTCCGGATATCTGAGTACACGGTACGGTGATTTTGAAAGATTCAGACAGGGGACAGCACTATTTACCTTCTTGGGCATATTTATCGGATTGATCTTCTCCATCTCTTCAGCAAGCTTTCTGTATTTCAGACTGCATACCGATCTTGAAGCGGATGGAAAGATGGTGCATTCTCTTTCGAAAATGGGTCTCAGTTTCCAGGAGATGAAACGATCATCCACCGTTCAGATTGCTATTCTGTTCTTTTTACCGATCGGGGTAGCTATCATTGAAACGTTGGTCGTGGTTAAGCCATTTCTTACTGAATTCGGTATTACCAATTATACGATGCCGGTGTTGACTGTATTTGGTGCCTTTGTACTTGCACAGACGTTTTATTTCATCGTTATACGTTCGAGATATATCGCTTCTCTGCGCAAAATGATGGTGTAACCATCTTAAAAACAAAGGGTCGTAAGGACCGACCATAATCTGTTCATTGCCTGCATTCCTTGATTCAGATCAAGGAAATGCGGGCTTTCTTGCGATAAGATGAATGTATTCACAGATTATATTATCGAGGAGGAAGATTAATCATGAGTATTACGTCATTGCAAGAAGTCAAAACATTCAGCGAGGATCGTTTTACGAAACGGGTATTATTCCAACAGGGTGGGGGAGTGACCTTTGTCCTTCATTTTCTGCCAGGACAAGAGCTTCCCGTCCATCAACATCCGGGCACAGACGTTATTCTGCTGGTGGTCGAAGGCACAGGCACACTTATTCTGGATGGTGAAGAACAAGTGGTGAATCAAGAGGATGTAATCCATTGCGGCGGCGAGGTAGAGTTCGCATTCCGTAATACAGGAGAACAGGAAGTTCGTTTGTTCGTGGTGTTAAATAAAGTACCAGCAGCATCGTATGCAAAGGACATCTAAGAGTTATTATCAAGGAATAGATACAATGATTCACTGATCGCCACGAATATAAGGGGGAACTCTATTCTGGAGTTTCCTTATTTATTTTTTTATCCAAAAATCACTGCATGTGTCCGACAAGGCCATTTCGTAGGAGACGATCCAGTGCAAGTCAATCCTTCACAAAACAAAAAGCATACCTGGGTCTGAGAGAACATCAGATATCAGGTATGCTTTTTCATATTCCGTCAGCAACTTGTTCATTCATCCGGTCTATCGTCATTCGGCCTAGAAGTATCCTAGCATTTCCTTGGCTTCATTCGACATCCGCTGTGGAGACCACTGTGGCTCCCACACGACTTGAACATCAATATCAGTCTTGCCCGTATTTTCCTGCAAAACCCACTTCACCGCACCAACGATGGTATCGTGCAGCGGACAACCTGGTGTAGTCAGTGTCATCCGCACATGTACTCGTTCAGGTTCTTCTCTTACTTCATACACCAGACCCAAGTCAACGATATTGACACCTAATTCAGGGTCATACACTTCCTTGAGACATTCGAGTAAATGCGTCGTTTGTTCCACCTTTTCCACGCTCCGATCGATTTCATAATTTTAACGTCTGAATACCAAAGCAATATTTGCGATATAAACGATGGAGACAAGAGACAAAATCGTTCCACCAACCATCATGACCTCCGCCAGATTAATCAGAATTCCACTAACAAGCAGCAGGCTTCCAGCCACCATGGCGAGCATACCCCAATTGACATACCGTTCACTCAGCATACCTGCCATCAGCGGTGTTCCGGGTCTGCCTGCCTGCTTGCCATATTTGTGGGTCCACCACAGAAAAGGCACGATTTTGGAGGCATAGCCAAGTATGGTGAGAGACACCCAGCCCCCGAGATATATCCATCCAGACAACAGAACAACACGTGGATGGAGCAGCAGTTCAGTCCCTTGTGCGGAATAGATCAGTAGGGCGACAGCATATGCGGCAAATGCACGGCTTACATACACAGACCAGCGAATGCCTGGACCTGGGTTGCTTTTGTGTCGTTTCTCCTGAATTTGCTCCAAGTGATACACATAGATGAGTAAGGCTGCAGTAAGGAGAAGTAGCGCGAACCAGAGCCAACCTCCCTTGAGCCCAGTGAGAAATGCAACAACGCCTGCGATTACAGCTGCGTTCCACAGAACCAGAACCACTTTCTGTAATCGAATGGAATAATTGTGGGACAGGTAGAACATGGGCAGCATTTTGTAACTGAAACCGGTAATTAACATGCCAAACCAGCCGAGTGTACCCATCCAGATGTGTGCGCCGAACAAGCGTTCATGCAACCCAATCCAATCACCAAAGGCAAAATTCAGACCCATCAGCATACCGGACAACCCGGTAAGAACCAGATAAAGACAGGAACAAGCTGCGCTGATCGTTACCGGATTCCATTGTGAAGCCCGGAAGAGGGTAATAGCCATATTCCATCCGAACAACAGAATGCCAGAGAGCGCGAGTGCAGCAGAACCGGCAATCCAGATGACATCAGCATGAATGAAGCCATATAACATGCCCACGATACCGATACTGAACAAGAAATAATGACAATAACCGAGAAACAGACTATAGATATTGGATTGCAAAATAACATGTATCAACTGATATATCGCACCCATAGCCAGCATCGTTGCCCATCCAAGCACAAACAAATGAGCATGAAACCAGCCTTCGGGTCCTCTGAGTTCATCACCAAGCCAGCCTGTCAGCGAGAGCAGGGAGAAGGCATGATACATTACAAATCCAAAGATGCCCGTGATGATAAAAAGAAACGGCAACCTGGACATGGCTTTCGCCTCCTTACCCTTTTTCAATTCTCACTTTGGCTGTGCCATCGGTTTGATCTTCAACCGTGTAGGTGCAACCGAGATTATTCAACTCTTCAATCAGGAATACAGGTACACGGTCATTGTGGATCAGCACGACTTCCCCAGACTTGCAACGATCCAGAGCTGCGAGTGTTCTCACCATGGGTTGTGGCGGTTCCAATCCGCGATTGTCCAGTATAATGGTGGGAGCCTGTAGAGATTCAAGGTTTTTAAATGCAGCAGGTTGCTCCTCTGGATGTCCATGGCATGAAGCTGATTCTTCATCTGAATCAGGTTCTAAATTAACTTCTGATCCAGATAAAACCATTGCAGAAATTGCCTTTGCACCGGTTTTATTTTTTTTGTGCACAAACGTGGTGACCCAGTGATCTGAAGCCTTTCGTTCCGATGTGCTGGAGTATCCTTTCAGCTTGAGAATACCGAGCAGAGGTGTTGGCTTGAATGGAGCGTGTAGTACAAACACATCGTCACGCTGAAGGCCTTTGACCGTGTCCATAATCAGCTGAAACGGCTCCAGCTTGTTACTCAGATGAGGACGCACATCCAATTCAACAACATGAACATCAGATGGATACATGTGCGTTCACATCCAATCCTGCTCCAGCTCCAGTTCCAGCCGTCTGCTGTACTAACTGTAGAGATGATTCATACAGGCCGGCCATCCCACCGTACAGTGCATAGAAGAATGAATCCGGCGCATCGAGGGAGAAGGACAGATAAGATTTGGGGTCCATGCCGAGCATCTGTTCAAATAGTCTTGCACTGTCATAGGCGTAAAAACAGAAATGAGTATATTCGAACACTGGCATTTTTTCGTAAATGGTAATAATCTCTTGCGCATATTCGGCCTGTTCACGCTGTGCCATCTGCACCATGGTTATGGCATCTTCCAGCCGTAGCGTGATGCGAAGTGTAGTATCATCAATGATTTCAACGTGCGCCATCGCAGTTTAGCTCCAATCTATAGTTTGCTGATTTTGACCTGGAAGGTTGTAGGGCCCTGCTCAATATATTCCCAGTTGAAACCATCCGGATGTGTGGACTGGAACTGGAATCGAAGTGGCTTTGGATCGTGATCGTTAATGAGCAGCATGGATTCCTGTGGTCGCAACTGATCAAACGTTTCGAAAATCACTTTATGTTTCAAATGCGGTGCATACTCCGTGGCATTAATAGTTGCTGTGTATGTGTTCATGTGTCATTCCTCCAATTAGGGTTAGTGTGGTGTTGCAATTTGATTATAGGAAATGTGAAGAGGGATCTGTGTGAGCCTGCTCACATATTTGTAATGTCATTGTCTCGCCTTAATATGACTGAATTCTGCATACACAAAGAGACCTTAACGTGGGTTACGGGCGCTAAGGTCGTTTTGTGTAAACACAGTTTTATTGTTAGAGTGTGGGCCAAAAATAAAGTAGCCTGGGTGCAGGGAGATCAAGTATCCCTTTGCTGCTTCAAAGCTTGCAAATCATGAATGATAATCCGGTTGCGATCTACTTCGAGCAGATTCTCTTTTGTAAGCTGGTTCAAAAGCCGATTTGCTGTTTCCCTGGTTGTACCAATGGAATTGGCAAACTCCTGATGGGTCATGGGCAGATTGATGACAATATGTTCTTCATGTTTGTGTCCGTGCTGCTCTGCGAGCATGAGAAGGAAGGAAAGCACACGATTGCGCACATCCTGACCAGAGAGCACCTGTAACTTATCCTGCAATTCTCGTATTTTATCACCGAGCACACGCATAATTTTGATCGCAATGGAGGGTGTACTCAACATTAATCGTTCGAAAAGCCGCACAGGTATGGCAAGTAGCTCGGTAGGGGTAATTGCTTCCGCAGTAGCCGGGTAGGGGTGCGCGTTAAAAAAACCGGTGTGTGGGAACATATCTCCTGTTTTGAGGAAAGAGACGATCTGTTCATGCCCGTTCTCATCGGTTTTGTAGGCCTTTACAATGCCGGTACGTATGAAAAAAACAGCTTCTTTTTCGCTTCCTTCGCTGAAAATAACCGATTTCTTCTGAATGCTTCTGGAAATGGCGATGTCTTCGACTTGCTTTAATTCCTCGGGGCTAAGATCCTGGAAGATGGGGAACTGTTGCAGAAACTCCGCTGTGTTATCTTTGTTTACCCTACTCATGAGAATCTCTCCTCTCTGTGCTCATATTTCTGAACTACGACATCATTTTATCATAGCGTGATTTTTAAACACATCAGGTGATATAGATCACCGTAAAGCCACATCACTGTTTTTGATTGTTCAACCAGGGTTAATGGAATGATAGAAGCTAGAATATGATTGAACAAGAGAGGGGTCGACCCGGATGTGGACTGCATTCATGTGGGGCGGCATCTCTGCCTCAGCGGTAGTCATTGGCGCACTCGCAGCATTGTTTGTGAAGATTCCCAAACGAATCATTGGCTGGATCATGGCATTTGGAACAGGAACATTAATTGGTGCTGCAACCTTTGAACTTCTCGGAGATGCGCTGAATGATGGAGGTATTATACCCACAGCCATTGGATTTACAGCGGGGGCTGTTGTGTATACGCTGTTTGACCTGCTCGTCTCTGCAAAGGGAGGGGCAGGGCGTAAACGTTCGGCAAAGTCGGGAGACTCCAATCAAAGCGGCCTTGGAATCTTTGCAGGAACGGTAATGGATGCGATCCCGGAATCCATCATGCTTGGAGCCAGCTTGCTAGCTGGCAACGGTGTCAGTGTAGTCCTGGTGGTATCGATCTTTGTCAGCAACATCCCTGAAGGTCTGTCCAGTACGGTTGGGCTACAGGGCAAGTACAGTCGAGGTAAAATCATGCTGATGTGGCTGAGTGTCCTGTTGATCTCTGCTCTTGCGGCACTGGGGGGCTATCTGTTTCTGGAGCAGCTTCCCAAAGAGATGGGTGCAGCGATTGGTGCATTTGCAGGTGGCGGAATTATTGCCATGATCTGCTCAACAATGATGCCGGAAGCCTTTGAAGAGGGCGGGCCAGTAGTGGGATTGATTGCATCCATGGGACTGCTTGTGTCGCTGTTGTTGGATATCTGAATAACTGGACCATACGAAAGAGTATCCAAACAGAAGCCCTTCTGTACGGATACTCTTTTTGGCATAAACAGACTGCTCGCACCTGCAAGCTTGCTTACCACGTTCATTGGCTTAACGCTGGCGGTTCAATTCTTTCCCTGAGCTGTTTCAATTGAAGAATAAGAATACAGTTCCCTGTAACCTGAAGAAGCCCCTGCGCTTGCATCATGGCGAGTTTACGACTAAGCGTCTCTGGTGTGATACCAAGCAATAGAGCCATGTCTTTTTTGAAGACAGGCAAACGGATCTCATGCCTTGCATGATTTCGGTTGTGGAAGAACAGAAGCAGATTGGCAATCTTCTGTTCCGTTGTCATGGCACTAAGCGAGCAGTTCCATTCATCGGTTTCACGCAGAAGGTTGGAAATGGCAAGCAGGAAATGATAAACAAGCTTTGGATCATGTTCAAGTAACCGGTCAAAATCATGCTTGCCGATGGAGCAGATGGCTGAAGGCTCCAGAACTTCGGCGTTCGCGGCATGTGGTTTTTGGTGTAACAGGGAATCTTGTCCGAAGAAATCTCCAGGAAACAGAAACCGGATAATATGTTCTTTGCCATTTTCATTATATTTGGATAACTTTACACATCCCTGATGAATCACATAAAGCGTATCTGAGCGTTCGCCCTCCTGGACAACCATCTCACCTTTGTTATATCGGCGGGTATGCAGAAGGGAGCTCAGCAATGCAGCTTCGGATTCATCCAGATGCTGGAACAGAGATACTTTGGAGAAACAGGTATCCTTCGCTTCGTGCGCACAGATCATCATATAATCACCTCGAAATGTTCAGGATGGGTACAGCCATTACCTATTGTTATGTCTTTAGTGAGACATGGCGAATCCACCATGATCTTTACCATCCTTGGTCACACGCAGAACAGCAGCAGCTCCTTTGGCTACATGATTGAACTGGTGGGTTACGATCGCATAATCGCCTTCTTCGGTCACGGTAAACTCCACGACAGCTCCACCACTTGCAGGAAGCATAACCGTCTGTATTCCATACTGGATATTGCGTGGATTCCCATCGGTATATACACGGTCCATAATTGTACCTACAACGTGGAAGGATGAGACTTCATTGGGCCCGGCATTGCTGACATAGATTCGCACGGTATCGCCAACTTTGGCTAGCAGGGGGTGCTTGGTCAATCCATAATCATTGCCGTTAAATACGACATATTCAGGTTCTTCGTTCAAAAAAGCTTCGTAATCATGCTCTTTATACCATTCACTTTGAACCAGGGTATACTCACGATCAACAAAGTGATCGGAAGGGTATCCAGCCTTTGGCTCCACAATAATCATGCCATACATGCCGTTCGCAATATGGGCCAGCACTGGTTTGGTTCCACAGTGATACATGAATACACCGGGCGAGGAGGTTGGATAGGTGAACGTTCCTTTCTCACCTGGCATAACATCTATAAATTTGCTGCTGGGAGCGGCATGTACCGCGTGAAAATCCATGGAGTGAGGCAAGCTGGAATCTTTATTTTTTAGTGTGAACACCAAGGTATCCCCCTCGGTCACTCGCAGGACGGGTCCCGGAACAGTACCATTAAATGTCCAGGCGTTGTAGATCACACCCTCGGAGATTTCGATGTCTGTAACCTGAGCCGTCATTTCAATATATACCGTAGTTCCTTCTCTGCGGATGATTGGGTCCACCGGGGGTTGACTGGCCGCAGAGGAGGACACTTCATCGTTGTGAACAGGTTTAATCGTATCGGTGGAACTACAGTGAGAGAGAGTTGCAGTGAATATGGCGAATAGGAGTGACCATTTATATACATTTATGAAGGAAAACATAGGTGCACAACCTTTTCTAAGTGATTTTTTTCACAATATAAAAAGCAGGTATACTTTCAATCCAGTATTTATTTAGTTATAGATTACGTTATTGAGGCAGGAGCTGGTGTGACGGGGCACACACTTGGGTATGTCTTATTAGAGCCATTTTCAACAATCTGGCTTCCATTCTTGTGCTGAGGAACGGAGTTACATATAATTTTAGAGAGATGGATTGGTAAATGTTACGTATTTTCAGGCTGTGTATATCTTAGTTACAGAAGGAAGGGTGGATACGGAATGAAACGTTTCGAAGATGAAGGTGCGTATAAGTACAGTTTCTATGCGGTACTTCGTCGGGGCGAGCAGGTTGATGTGAAATGTCCCCAATGCGGTGGGCACGCATCTATAGAACAACGGAACAATCAACTGGGATGGAAGTGTTTTGAATGCTACGCTCAAGCTCTTGAAGAACCAGTGTATCAATATAGAGCCAAGGGGAATTGCGCTGTATGTGAACGTTGGTTTAACGTGGAGGTCACAGACGAGAAGAAGACGTCCCACCGATCATCGCATGTGGAATGTCCACATTGTGGTTCTGTTAATCAGGTTGAATTACATGCGAAGCCGATGTACGGCAGGTGTTTTTCCGAGATTCGTGCAGGGAAAGATCCTGTATTCGGGTTGGAGTTATACTTCCTGGATGAGTTCAGAGGAAAAATAATATGGGCAGTGAATCGGGAGCACTTAAATTATCTCATCGCATATATTTCCGCAGATCTGCGTGAAAAACCTGGAAATATGCCTTTAAAAACAGCTTCACACAGTATCCCAGCTTATATTAAGGATGCGAAGAACAGGGATGTGGTTGTTCGTACACTGTCGAAGCTTCAGCACAAGACTGGATGAGACTGAAAGCGAAGATGAAGCGTTAACGCTGCAAGGGAGAGTAAAACATGAAACTACGATTGAAATTAACTATTTTTGCAATCATTCTGGGTATGTTGATGATTCCGGCTTATTTTATTTTACAGACTTATGGTGTATTTCAAAAACAGACAGTTTTATCTGACTATGCTCTCGCGGTTGATGTGAATGGCAAGTCCTATGCAGCCTGGCCGCTGATTAACAGTTTTGCAGCGATGGATAAACAAGAGGATAACCGTCAGTTTTATTACCGGATTGATATGAGTCATATCCAATACCTGTTTAATCTGGCCTATCGGGAGTATGAAGTGAAGCCCGGTGGGGACAATCCATATCTGGATGGTACTGTGAACTATGAACATACGGACCATAACTACGTGCAGACCGAGAGAAAGTACGAGAATGCCAATGACTTCTCAACGGTCTTAAATCTGTATGATCAGGATGGGCAGATCGTCTATACCTACGATAATACTGGCAAAGCGGATAACGAATTGGTGAAGTCCATAATTCATCAGGGAATGAGCCGTACCAGTGGGAGTGGCAGCGAAGCTGCTCGCGATCCTTATATCAATATTACGGCGCTATTCCGTGACAAGTTAAACATCGATGTGAAACTGACGGTGGATGAGGAGCACAAAGTAGTTACTATTCGAATGAACAAATCGGAGGCGAGATGATGAATGAGTATGGTGTACAACACGGACCTGTTTATCTGGAAGGTTTGACAAGAAAAGAAGAGGACGTTAAGTCCGAGGAAGTGGAGTGGAAAGGCAAGCTTCTAACGAGTGATGGTCATGATAAATTCCATATTTTTTATTATGGTGACTTGACGGAAGATGATCTGATTACCTGGCATGATTCGACACCGCTTCTTGTATATGCGGAGCATACCGTCACAGGTGAACGTTACCTGCTCATTGATGCCGCTAAGCACGGATATGATGCCATGTTATGTGAGAACTATTCGGAAGAAACACTACGTGACAGACCTCTTCGCCCTTATCTGGATGTTGAAGGAGAGGACATCTTTGAGGTGGAATTGACGGCCTACTACAATGTGCCTTGGGATGAAGAGTTCGGCGAAGATGTAGATGAAAATGGTGCATATGAACTGATTACGGGAGAGCGCATGCATTTTGATCAGGTCAAACGTGATGGATATGATGCCTTTGCTATTCGTATTCTGAATCGTAAAGGGGTATGGACTGACATTATACAGGAAGAACTGGCTTAGATCTGTAACGAATGAACCAAATTGAGATGGGAGATGCCAAAACAATGTATATCGTATCCCGTGCACTTAAGCCGGTTCCAGCAGAGGAACTGGATCACTTTGAACAACAGCATGCCATCTCACTACCTTTGTCATACTGTAACTGGATTGAACAATACGGGGAAGGCACATACACGGGCTGGATGAATGTGCAAAGACCGGACCCGGAAGTGTTGAAGCCTTTTGTTGAATATGATTTTTGGATACATACGGATGAATCGCCTATAAGTCAGCATCAACTTGAGCAGTGCATTACCATCGGCAGTTCTGTAGATGGAGATTTCCTTGCTGTTCATCCGGAAGTTGAGGGGCTGTTATGGCTACCGCGTCATGATGAGAATATCACCTTATGGACATGCTCGGAGACTGAATTTGGCAAAACGCTGGATCGGATCTATTGTGGGTATTACCATCAGGATACACCGATAACGCCTCGATACTATGAACCGTGGAATGAGCTGCGGAAACATACGTTTTACCACTTTACAGGTCTGGAACAGGGAATTTCAATGATGGCTCTGGCGGAGAAGTGTAAAACGGAATACGAGTGGGACGCTGTGTTGGAGAATGAATACATGTGCAAGCTGTTTATGGCGTCAATGGGCGGATATGTACGTTTTAACTATGCAACGGGGAGAGAAGTTGCCTTATTTTATGAAGAAAAAAGCGGGACTGAAGAGGCCACAGATAACGATATCAGTCTGTTTTTGCAAGCACATCATTGCACGGCATATGAATAGGTTAGGGTGGAGGGGAACAGATGAGTTGGTTAAAGGAAGACATCGCGGAACAATGGCGCAATGAAGGCAAGCGTTATGCAAGGGATGTCAATGCATTTGTACGGAGAAGCATGGAGGGAGAGCAACCAGACGAAGCCGAGCTGGAGGGAGACTCCAGAAGCGGAATGAGTACTAAAGTGCTCCATATGGTGAGACAAGCCAATCTCCACGGTGACTTGGAGGTGCTCCGACGTGAGCTGCCCGCAGCAACATGGCCATTGAGCGAGGCCTTTCAGTCTTCCATGCAAGCGGTCAAAGTTGTAGGTTATCTGAATGAGGAAACGTGTGTATGTAATACGGGTATCTTCACGGAGAAGGGTCAGGTCTATACGATGGATCAGCACGGATGGCAGTTGATTCCTTCGTATACTTTTGCAGGGTGTTCATCAGACGGATTGGACTATGCGCTTGCAGGACCGGATGGGATTCGCGTCATCCGTCAGCCTGATCGCAGGTTGGAAGGACAGGAGTTGGCAACATATCGTTGGGAGGATATTCAAGCCCGGATACAGTCTTCCTTTCCTCGGATCGAATCGCTTGCGGACTGTGAGCATCCCGAACGGACACTTGAGGGACTTATCCCTATGGATGCAGGCAGAGCACTACTCATACAATCACGATATGGGATATATCTGGTCACACAAGCTGAGGTGACCTTGCTTCATCCCGATCTGGCAGAGATCGAAGAGTATGAGTTAGAGGATACACAGATAGATATGGGACATGCAGCGGTATCTCGGGATGGCCGATGGATTGCCTATGGTAGCCAAGGGAGCAATCATATGGTGATGGACCGTCAGGTGAACAAAACTTACTCCCTCTATCCGGAATCGAGTTACCCTCATTATGCCGCATTCATGAGTGCTAAGCAGAGCGTGTGGTTTAACGCATGTCATTTCTATAATGGGGTCACGATACAGGTTCCGCTGGAAGATATACCAGGTAACGAAACGAAGGAAGACTGGCCAGTCATGGATGAGAATGCACGTGTGTATGCGGCAGTGGAAATAGAGGCGGGCATGGTGCTTGGAGATGCATATGGTTACCTGTACTGTGTGAATGGCGAGGGTGAGGAAGTATGGCGTCATTTTGTGGGCAGTACGATCTATTCTCTGGCTGTATCCCCTGAGCAGTCCAAGTTGGCAGTAGGTACCTATGGTGGCATGTTGCATGTGCTCAATCTTCATTCCAACGAGATGGACGAGTATGGGATCGGCACAGGTACACTACGTGAGTTAGAGCGGTATGTATTGTGGCGTGGAGAAGAACCTCTGCGCTGGTGAGGTAGCATGATGAGCTGGTTAGGGGTGAATGTATGGAACGTGAAGAGGCTGTAATGTTATTAAAATGTCATGCTTTTTCCTATGATGATCTGAGTCATCCCAAGATGCAGAACGGTTTTACTGGCAGTCTGCGTCCCTTTCGCGGACATTTGATTGAGGAGAATTTTCATGAATTGATGGAGATATTACGGGTTCTGGCACCAGAACTTGCGCGGCCTACACTGGATCGGGAAGTCATGGTTGTCTATGGGGAATTACTCACATGGCACGGGCCTGGGCTGTTGAACCCGAGGGCATGCTCCGCAGAAACAATCTCATCTCGGACGAGCAGGTAGTGTTGATGGAACAATGGCTTAATTTGTTATCTTACGCAGTCATGATCCTGATCGAGGGTGGTGGAGAGGAAGAAGCATTCTGGGAATATCATCAATATGTGCAAGAAGGGAATGGCGTAGCTAAGAAAGGGGAGGCCTAGTGAAACCGGAGTCGAATGTAACATTAAACGTACTTATGGACGAGCTGAATCGATTGCTTGATGAAAAAATACAGGATCAAGAGATTCGCCAATTGTTTGAAGAGTATCAGCATCGGGATGGGGCATACGAAGAAAGTCTCGATTTGTTCGAAAAGGAGTATGGAATTAGATTGCCTGCTGATTTTCGTGCTTTTTACAAAGGCAAAGATGGCAGTGGCTACGGGTTGCATGTGCTGTACCCGGGTGATGCTGAGGCTGGGCATTGTACGCCATTTTATCTGATGTCATTGGAAGAGATTCGAGAGACCAAACAATATTTCTGTGAAGTGGATGAGAGGCTGGAAGAGTATTATTCTGCGGAAGAGATCAGTCAGTTGGACCCGGAGATCAAGCCATACCTGTTCCATAAACCATGGATTCCATTTGCAACGATCGCAGGAGGTTCATTATATCTGATGCTCGATTTCGATCCAACGGAAGAGGGGACGTATGGGCAGATTATTATGTACGTGCATGATCCTGATTTTGTCTATTATCTAACCCCTACCTTCACAGATCTCCTCAGCATGTCGAACCGAAATCTGAAGGTGAGGGATGAGATCACATATTAAGTCTAAACGATTAGAGGATAGCTCTAGATGAATAAAGAAGCTGCTGAAGCAGCTTCTCATCTGATCTGAACCTGGACTTTGAATGAATCACATGTTTACCACTGAAAGAAACGATGTCCGTGAAATCCTCCGCCTGGAGGTCCTCCGTGTCCACCTGGACCACCTGGACCGCCGTGAGGTCCGCCGGGATAGCCACCTCCTGGGAAATGACCAGGGTGTCCACCGGGGTAACCACCGCCGGGATAGCCACCATGCCACCAAGGACCACCAATCGGAAATGGCAGTGGAACAGGAACGACGGGCGGGTATGGATAGGGATAAGGGTAAGGGTAGGGTGCCGGTGGTGGTGGATAATAAGGGTAAGGATAACCCGCAGGTTGCGGGGATGATACTGAACCAGGGCCGTATGCCATGTAACAAGCCTCCAATAACTGGATTGATGATATCAGCCTATGCCACAATGGTTGCAGGTGATACAGAAGATTGAAGATTAATCAATATAGAGTCATGAGGAGGAACCTATGGTAGTTGTAGCTTTTCACACCGATCCAAGTGGAACTGCCTATGAACTGTTGATTGACGAATTGATCGAGAAGACAGATCGTTTTATGCTGGTTGACCGAAAGTATGTTGAGGGAGATACACCTGAGAGGGTTGCCAAAGTGTTACAAAGACTTGAGCCGTATCTGATTGAAAAGAGTACGATGGAAGAAATGATGATGCTAAGCGGCGCGATGTACTCAGAGGGCATCTATTACATATATCGGTGCACGCCTGATTCCGGGCAGGTCCTTAAGGAAGGAAGCCCATCGCTTTCATGACTGGTTATATCCGTCATTGCCGGATGATCTTTGTTTTCTGAAAGAGGATGGGAGCGATTACTTCTACACGGTTGCTCATGAGCATATGTATGGCATGCACATTACACAAGAAGAAGCAATTGAGCTAATGGAGCGTATTCCAGGCTTGTTCTTCGAGTTAGATCGTCAGAGTGATATTCATCGACTGTTGGACGATGCCATCATGCATCAGGCTGATGTGCTGAATATTAGTTCACATTTCTTGAAAGAGATTCCGGAACGAATTCGGGAATTGACGCATTTGAAACGTTTGACGATTTTTGAGCAGGATGTATATACGCTTCCTCCAGCCCTTTTTGAACTGACATCATTGGAAGAATTGGAGATCATGACAGCGGATTTGGAAGGCATTCACCAAGACATTGGAAAATTGAAACAACTTCGAGAGCTTAGAATTTATTGCGGTAGTTCTTATCATGTTCCTACCGGGTGGAAGCCAAAGGAGAAGTCGGATCTGGGTCTGAAACATATTCCAGCCGAGATTGGCGAATTGAGTGAACTTGTGAGTCTGGATATAAGTTACTCTGGCATTCGTGAAATCCCACCCGAGCTGGAGCAGTTGAAGAAACTGCGGTATCTGAGTATAACGAATAGTTTAATCGAAGGAATGCCGGAGATAGTCAAGCGAATGACCTGGCTTCAGAGTGTAAATCTGGACAGTACTCCATTAGGGATCAGTTGGGAGGACATCTCCGACAAAGAAGAATTATAATAGCCAAATATCCCTGCTCCGTGTATCTGAGTCAGGGATATTTGTTATGCGATAAAAACTTGGCAGAAATGGGCTCACGTCTCTGGGCACTGGGCATAAGCTGATATATAGGTTATGACCTAAACCGAGAGCGAAGGGCAGGCGTTTTATTTTGGCAACCTCAACCATGGATTATACTTTACCAACCACCCAATTTACTTACGATTTAAGCAACAATCCGTTATTCAAGAAGGATGAGGACAACTATATTAACTCTCTCTCCATCAACCAGTTAAACACACTGGGCAATACTTCCTTACTGGATATTTTCCTTAACACAGGCAATGTGGTTGAACCACATATTCATCAGAATGCGACCGAACTGGTATATTGCATCAGCGGTTCTGCCGTTGTGTCCCTCATCAATCCGTTCACCAATGAGTTGCTTCATTTCCCAATTACTCCGGGGCAAGTGGCGAATGTACCTCAAGGCTGGTGGCATTATGAAGTGGCTACTGCAGATCATACGCATTTACTGGCGATCTTCGATGCACCCGTGCCTGAAGCGATATTTGGTTCAGACATCTTGCGACTTACACCTGCCAAACTTCTGGCTTATACGTACTGTCTGGACGAGAAAAAAGTTCAAGAAGCGCTGGCCCCCATTCAAAAAACAGTGATTATTGGCCCGCCGGCAGATTGTATGACGTCCACTGCCCCTATCTCTAACAGTGCTCCGAATGTGAATCATCAGCCGTACGTAATGCCTAATGTACAACCAAACATGCAGCCCAATGCTCAGCCCAACATGCAACCAAACACACAACCCAATGCACAGCCCAACATGCAACCAAACATGCCGCCAAATACTCAGCCCAATATGCAACCTTACGTAAACCGTCTTCCATACTGGGGTACTTGGGTCGATCCACGTATCATCCACGAACCGGGTTGTCCGTATTATAGAGAGCTTCCTGTGAATACCAATAATCAAGAGGGAAGATGACGGTTTATTAAGCAAAGTTTATATAGTACACATAGGTACTTCAGTTAAATAAGGTATAGACAAAGAAGCGTTCCTTGGCGAACGTTTCTTTGTCTTGAAAAAGGGTGTCTTCATACTTGCGGAAAGCCGTGTTTAGAGCTAAGCATGAGGCGCTAACGAATCGTAGCGTCTTAATCAAGGATTAAAAGCGTGCCCAGAAATCTAAAGAATCTGAGACATCTACTTACGATGTGTAATTTCGTCCCAAACCAATTTCCGTTAATAATTGCCGATAAGCAATTGAAGTACGGTCAGCGGGAATGTGGGCCTCGGCATGCAGATCAAGGGGCAGATCCTCCGGTTTCTGTGACTCGACCATCTCGCGATCTTCTTCGAATACCTGCAAATTAAACTTGATTGTGTCTTCAATAGGAGCGTCTTTGTCAAAATTGCGTGTGATTGGACAGAATAGACGGGTATACCGAGCAGAGATCGGCGAAGCACAATTCAGAATATTCAGCTTGTCGTCTCCTGGGAAATGTACCGTCAGCGAAGCCGCAAAAGGCGGGAATACCCGAAACTCACGCAACCATTGGAAACCTTCTGGAGCAACAAGATCTTGCCCTTTGCCATAGTTGCTCACCGTACTCCAATACTCGGCCAGTAACTCATTACCTTCACGTTTCACTTTGTATTGAGGGACTTCTGTGTTGTTTTTGTCACCAAACGTTTCCGTATGCACATAGGCAAAATGGGATACATCGAGGAATCCCTCCATTTGTCGCCCAGAAGAACCGGCAATATCAAAGTTGGGTGGCAAAATATTGATATATTCCGGATCATTCCATCCAGGGAAGGAGGGGATCTGTTCTTCCGTTCCCGCCAAAGTGGTCCAGATTAAACCATAACGTTCAACTGCGGGATACACAATAAGTTTGAGCTTAGGCGAGATCTTGGAGCTTGGGTGTGCAGGTACTGCGGTACATTTACCCTCACAATTATAACGGAAGCCGTGATAAGGGCAGACAATCTCACCATTTTCTACCCAGCCTTTGCTAAGTGGGGCCCCGCGGTGGAAACAAAGATCCTTGGCTACGACAACCTGATCATTACTACGATAGAGAACCAGCTTCACATCGAGTAATTGAGCAGCAAGTGGTTTGTCTGTTACTTCGTTAGCTTGTGCTACCGGATACCAATATTGTGATAATACATGCCAGTCTTCAGCGGTGAATGTACAACCTCTAGGCAATTCGGACGTATTAGGGTTTGCGTTGGAAGTTATCATAGTAAAAACACTCCTTACCAATATGAATAAACATTTCTCTTTATTATGTTAGAAAAGTTAACTTTATTAGCCGTATGTTACTACTCTTATAGTCAAAGTATCAATATATCCAACCTATTTTTGGTTGAAATCACAAACGGTACAGCAAAAACCGTACATGAACACGGAAATTTTCGAGTTTACTTTACATCATATGTTATCTGTAGGCTTGTGGGAATAAAAAGATTTTCGTAAGTATGTCACAGATCCCGGCCATCGTTTGTCTACAGTATGTAAACCAAATGATGGAGGCGAATGAAATGAATTTAAGAACCAACTACAGAGCAGTGAGTCCAGGCGCTTTTAAAGCGATGATGGCGATGGAGCAGTATATATCCGGGCAATTCGAAAATAAAGTATTGTATGAGTTGTTAAAAATCCGTGTGTCCCAGATCAATGGCTGTGCCTTTTGTCTAGATATGCATGCCAAAGATCTGATGAAACTGGGTGATTATGCGGATCATATTCTATTGCTGAGTGTGTGGCGTGAAGTGTCTTTCTTCACGGATCAAGAACGTGTTATGCTGGAGCTGGCTGAGGCAGTGACCCGTATCTCGGAACATGGTGTACCCCTAGCGTTGTATAATAAGGTTCGTGAACATTTCAGTGAAGCCGAACTGGTGGATCTGATCCTGGCCATTAACACAATTAACAACTGGAACCGGATTGCGATTACAACAGGGATGTATCCGGGCTGTTTTAACTAAAATACATGCACCATGCCAGAGGAGGCCATTCTTATGAATTCCAATCTCCACGCCAATGAACCAGAAGTGTCTTCTCTGGATGTTGGTGAGCTGTATATACGGTATAAAAATTATGCATTTTCAATCGCTTATCGCATGCTCGGCAGTGTGGTAGAAGCTGAAGATATGGTTCAAGATTGTTTTGCGGGGATTCAGAGCAATGCTAATCAAGATATTCGTAATCCGAAGTCTTATATCGCCAGACTCGTGGTGAACCGAAGTTTGAACCTGCTCAATTCTGCCCGCAACCAGAGGGAGAATTATGTTGGAGAGTGGCTTCCGGAACCGATAGCAGACAGTAAGGCGGGAAACATACCTGAGGAAATGATGCAGAAGAAAGAGATGATTTCCTATGCCTATCTGGTCATGTTGGAGCGGCTCTCGCCTGTTGAACGGGCTGTTTTTGTACTTCGTGAAGCTTTCCGGTATGACTATTCTGAAATAGCGGATTGGCTGGGAAAAACGGAGAGTAACTGCCGTCAAATCTTTAGCCGCGCCAGACGGAACTTGCCTGAAAAACTTCCACCAATCGAGCAGAGTGATGCCGATATGATAGCGAAGGGCGAATTAATCAGCCGTTTTACAACGGCTTTCCTTCGTTATGATGTCGCTGCGATGCTCGAGTTACTGGCAGATCAGCCTGTATTTACAGCAGATGGTGGTGGCGTTGTGCATACTGTGATGAGAACGATGAGCGTTCACAAAGGCGTGCTTGCCCTTCTGACCTCACGGCGGGTCCTTACGCGATTGCGTGAAAGAGAATGGGTACCGATGTGGATGAATGGTGAACTTCAACTTGCATTGATGAAAGAAGGACAATTGTCCGAGGTGCTCTGTTTGGGGTTGGACCCTTCAGGAGAGCGGATTGAGGGCATTTATCTCGTCGTTAATCCGAACAAACTTACATCAATTGACACTTCAACTCTTTGATCCAAACGTAAGGTGTGGTATGTAATGCAAAAAGGCGGCAACCTCGTTCAGAAGGTGTGCCGCTTTTCTGCATTTGTATTTGGCTTTTCTCGATCCGGGTTAATCAAGGGCAAATTGTTGTTGAACAGGTTCAATGATTGCTCGGACTTCAGGTGTAAGCTCATCATTGTTCTGATTCAGAACCTGCAAAATCTTTTCCATGGTATCGAGAAGAACACTCTCCGTATTGGGCTCCCGCTTAGCCAAAGCTTTCTCGTAAGCTTTTTTCACCTCAGGGTCCATGGTGCGGATTTCTTCATCCGTGTACCAATCATATACAGGCGTGTTGTCACTTCCGTAAAACAGATATTCTACAAATAACCACTGCTTCACTGTTGAGGTGCGATTGGAATTCGGGAAGTTGTTCAGAAAGGCCTCTTTCTCCAATATACGCTGAATTAATTCATTCCAAGAGATGATAATGCCAGCATCTGCAGTCGTCATTTGATTGGATTCGGTAGCCATAATGTCGATGTATGCAGCGATATCAGCCTTAACAAACGGTTTGAACTTTTGGTAGATCTCATAATTGATGATAGGGTAATACAAGCCTTCACTGGTTTCCAGTTTGAATCCGAGATCAGATGCTTCTTGCAGAACCTTCCTCACTGTCGGATCTTTAATTTCTTGCAGCAGACGACTATATGTAAGCTTCTGTTCGTAACCAAGTTGTTCATGGGCTTGAGATAGGGCTTGTTGAAACTGTTCCGTATACATTTGGTGATCCATATCCGCCAGCTTCATATTCTGCATATTCTCCAGTTGCAGCGTCATTAATGTTGCCTGCCAAGGACCGACTTTGTCGATATGATTCATCAGGTATTTACGTGCTTTAGCCACACTTGCTGTGGATTTCGCTGCTTCCGTTCGATACGTTTGGAATTGATGATACACCGCTTTGGAAGCGGAAACGGGTGCAGCCAGTGTTGTTGAGGTCACAAGTGTTGAGCCGATGGCAGTACAGCCGAGAGCCATAGCCAGTAAACCAAGTTTAGCAGGTTGCTTCCATCTCATTCGTATACCTCCCTATAAATAAGAAAAAGCCATTTGAATTCTCGTATAACGGCATTTCACCGTATTCTATATGTATGATCCGTAAGTTGACTAAGTACGGGTTTGTCATTGATTAAACCAGTTTCTGGTAACCGAATCAAGAGTCCTCAGTAGGAAAATGATTGTAAATAAGCAAAAAACAGCCCCTAAAACCCAAATGGGTTGAAGAGACTGTTCTGGGTCTTCAGACTTTATGTTCTAACTTAATGAAGTGGTTTACTGCTGTTAGGCATCTGAGGTGCTCCGGTTGCTGGGATATATGCCTGAAGCATCTGTTGTGTATCACTTGCAGTGAGTTGAGGCACTTGATAATAGGCGTTTTTATTCTGGAACATGAAAATTTCATAAGCCATTTCGATAAAATGCTGGATCTGTGAAGCGATGACACGGCGAACCGTTCCGTTCGTGATCTCGCTGCAGGACATGCCGAGCAAACTCGCATGTGATTTAATGAGTCCAAGCATATGACCGCTAATCCCGGCATCCTTTACATCAGCCAGGCTCTGGTTTGGCTTTTTCGGTGCTGATGGCTTAAGGCCATATACTGGCGGTACGATGTTGGGGATCATGTAGGTTGCCGTCTCTTGATGAGGCTTCTGTCCGGATGCAAAACACTCTGCTGTCAGATTGTACTGGGATAAAATGAAGTTATACTGCCGGTCCAGAATGCCAATCAGTTCCTGGCTTTGCACGAATGAACGGAAGATCATATATTGATCCAGCACGTTAATGGTGGAGGACAGGATCTCGTGTACATCGAACATCTCATGACCGCCATGATTCATGTTAGGGCTGATATTTGGATTTGTATTCAAGCTGTGCTGCATTGCATTTTGAGGGTTCATCGAATTTGGATTCATTGGTAATTTGATTCTCCTTTGGTAAATGGTATGATTCTAGTATGCTTGGAGAGTAGTGAAATTATGTAATACGTATGGATAAAAGCGTAAGCACAAATAGGAACAGGTTTGATCGAGATTAAGTTGAAGGAGACCGATTGGGGTGTAGTAGGATAACTGTGGATTGAATTTACGTGTTGAAAAGAATAAGGAAGAATTCATCGCTTTTCGGCAATGAAATGAAATCTTATCAAGTGAGGTCAGAATCATTGAGAAAACTGAACTATATTCGCATATTTATTTTCCTTTGTATGGTCACAGCCGTAACGCTGGGCTTGTACTATGTAGCCGCAGATTGGCTGGATCAGCGTTATTTCCGCTTCCTGATCTGGAATCTGTTTTTGGGCTGGATTCCTTTTGTGTTCTCCTATGCATCCTATCTGCTATCTGATGTGAAATGGAAAGGTGCCGCATGGCTTGCAGTCGCAAGTGGGCTGCTGTGGTTATTATTTTTCCCCAACTCTTCTTACATTGTTACGGATTTGGTTCATCTGACAGCGAGAAGTTCCCGGTATTATGGTGGAAATGGAGTGGACTACACCTATTGGTACGACTTGAGTGTTGTTTTAATGTTTGTCTGGACGGGGCTCCTGCTTGGCTTCTTGTCCATGTATCAGCTTCAGGAAGTGATCTATCACCGAATCGGACGCTGGGCATCTTGGATCTTTGTACTCGCAGGCTGTGCTTTGGGAAGTTATGGAGTATTGCTTGGACGTGTATATCGACTGAATAGCTGGGATGCACTGACGAATCGCCAGACGCTGATTGAGCTGATGCACGAAAGTGTAAGCCGCCCGTCTCTTGCATTTTGCCTGTTCTTTGGCACGTTTATCATCACAATCTATGCCACACTATATTATCTGATTAATACGAGGTCTCTCCGTGATATGAAGAGTAATGCAGGAAGTCCTGAGGTTGACCTGCAAGCGTTGCGCTAAATTATGTTGCCTTGAGGCATGCAGCAAAATATAACTAAGCTGAATATATATTGTTGAAAGGGCTGTTCCAAGTCATACATATGGCTTTTGGAACAGCCCTTTAACGTTATAACGAGCCCTGGATCTGCCGAGAAAAATCACCTTACTTTTTACTTACCAGAGATTAACGTTAGGATTGTTTTCACAACTAGTTCGGGTTCATCGTGGATAACCATATGACCACTGCGGGTGGCCACGATGAGCTGACTATCCTTCGATATATTCAACATGTTACGCTGCCCCGATTGCCACATGGATTCGAGCTTCTGCCCCATTTCAACCGAAATCCCTGCTTGAGCATAGTCTTGAGGACGTCCGCGTGCAATGATACGTACAGGCATTGATCCAAGATTTTGGCCACGAATGGCATCTTCTGTTGAATGAGCGTGGAGGGCTTCATCTTCTTTGGCGTGAAAATAGGAGGGGGTGGCAATCACATTAACAAAAGTATCTCGATCTTGCTTGGCAACCAGACCATCCAGCAAAAAGCCTGGAAATATTCTGAAAGAGCCTGATAACTTTAGTAAGGATAGGAAGGAGGCAGACGGGTTTCCCTGAAACTGAGCCTGTTCCAACAAAGCCTTGGTATTCTGTTCATCATCCTCAGGTCTCGCATCAATGAGGACAAGGCTCTGAACCTCACTTGTATAGGTCTGTGCAAAGAGTCTGGCATACATACCACCAAGGGAATGACCTACCATAATGTAAGGTCCCTGGATATTCTCCTTCTCGAGAGCTGCATGTAACTCTTTGACGATATTCGCACCTGTACGTTCTGTAGGGGCAGATTCACTCCAGGCATATCCTGCACGATCATACGTGACCACCGTTGCATGTTGGGCGAGTGCCGCAGGAATGTCTCTCCACGACAAACTCGTCTCACCACTTCCAGCCTCCATAAGTATGGTCGGCGAGCCATTGCCTTGTTTATGAATGTGCAGTTGGTAACCGCCGACTTGAACTAACGTACCCGGAGGTGGAAAATCTTTTTTGGCCTGCGACGAAGCAAACCACTCATAGAGGAATGCTGCACCAATTAGTAGTAGCACTGTGCAGAGTAGCTTCACCATGATAGTGAAAATTCTGAATCTCTTTCGTTTTTTGCTCGGAATAGTTGTAAGCATGATCTTATAAATTCCTCTCCTACAGCTGTTTTTATTTAGTACAATGTATTAAAATATATTATAGCACAGTGTATTACTAAAATAGAAGTCTGGTGTATAATGTTGTCATGCCAAAAATCGTAGATCATGAAGCTCAAAGGAAAGTCGTTGCTGATGCAGCAATCCGGGTCATTCAAGAGCATGGACTGGAGCATGCTACAGTTCGCAATATAGCAAAGGAAGCGGGACTATCTGTAGGTTCCATGCGTCATTATTTTGCCACACAGGCCGAATTGTTCACCTTTTGCATGAATCTTTTTGCAGAAAGGGTACAGAAAAGGGTGGAGGCGTTACAGATGAGCGGATCTGTACTGCAGGATATGAAGAATCTGCTCTTGCAATTTCTCCCGTTGGACGAAGATAGAATGATGGAAATGGAGGTCTGGTTTTCGTTTACAGCCAAATTATTGGTGTACCCCGAATTAAAAAAGTTAAGTGATGAGATGCATCAGGGGATGTATCGATCGGTTCAATGGGTGATACAGGAGTTGGAGGAACAAGGCATGACAGCGCCTGATCTGGATGTCGAGATGGAGATAGAGAAGTTATATGCTCTTGTGGATGGACTCGCTATTCATATGCTAATGCAGCCAGATAGACTTTCAGTAAAACGAGTAGAACAAGTGATTGAACAGCATTTAAGCATACTTTGTTCAACTTAGTCTTACCTTGTATGAAGAAGGGGTATTTCCTTTTATAAGGGAGTAACTCTTCTTTTTTATGGAAATTTGGCAGGTATGCAGGATGATATAACGAAGAATTAAGAATGAGAATGTAATGAATACATAGACAAGTAGGTGAATAACAAAATGTTGAATGTATTAGAGCTGACAACGAAAATAGAAGAAGTCATGGAACGCGTGAATTTTTCGGGTGTTGTGTTACTCCAGCAAGGCGGGAAAACCCTTTTGAATATGAAACGTGGTTATGCGAATCGCAGTGAAGAGCTTGCCAATCAGGTGGATACACGGTTCGGTATTGCATCAGGATGTAAGATCTTCACGGCAGTGAGTATATGCCAGCTCATTGAAGCGGGTAAGTTATCTGTTGATTCCAAGCTTACGGATGTGTTGAATGTGGAATTTCCGCAGTGGGACGAAGGAATTACCATTCATCAATTGTTAACACATACGTCGGGTATTCCAGATTATTTTGATGAAGAAGTGATGGAAGACTTTTCGGAATTGTGGAAAGAGACACCCGTCTACGCGATGCGGCGATTAAGTGACTTTCTGCCCATGTTTCAGCAGTTGCCGATGAAGTCTGCTCCGGGTGAATGTTTTCACTACAACAATGCGGGTTTCATTGTGCTGGGGCTTATTGTGGAACAACACTCAGGACTGTCGTTTACAGATTATGTGGAAGAGCACATTTTCAAACCGTGTGGCATGAAGGACTCCGGTTATTTCGTAACAGATCAGCTTCCGCGTAACACGGCTTTAGGGTATATCGATCATGAAGATGGCTCCTGGAACACCAATATGTTCTCCATTCCTGTCAAAGGTGGATCAGATGGTGGAGCCTATGTTACAGCGCCGGATATGGTTCGATTTTGGGATGCTTTGCTGGGTCACCAATTGTTGAATGCTGACACAACACGGCAGTTATTAACTCCACATGCTCATCAAGAGGATGAAGTGTATTATGGGCAGGGGATCTGGATTGACCGCAAGGGGGAAGGGATTTTCAAATTTCATGTCATGGGGTTTGATCCAGGGGTGTCGTTCATGTCTTCCGTGTATCCAGACTATGATCTACAACTGGTTGTGCTCTCGAATCAAGAGTCTGGTCCGTATCCAATCACGGTTGTCATCGAAGAGGCATTCGTATGACGAATAAACCCTCAGCCTATGGGCTGGTTAAGCCTTCATAGGTTGGGGGTTCATTGGTCTGACCATGGGTCGAACAACATACAAGAGCGGCCTGCATTTATAGCATTTTCCATAGTTCAGGAGCGATTAAACGAGGGAAAACATCCAGCGGAGGTTTCTCTTTCTTTCGTTTGTCATTGGTTAACACCGTAACAAGTTCCAGCTCAGGGACAATATATACATACTGACCACCAAATCCTCGCGCGTAATAATAATGGAGGTTGGGTCTGTCGTTCTCAGCAGCAATATCTTCGGCAACAGACCTTTCATTCGGATAGACATCGACCCACCAATGCCAAGCATAACTGCCGTAATTAGGTGGGCTGACTGTAATGAATGGCTGCGTTGAACGGGTAACGAGATGACTAGAAATGAGAGACTCCCCTTCCCACATTCCTTGCTGTAGAAAAAGCTGACCAAATTTCAGCAGATCTACGGGTAACATCTTAAGACCGAATCCGCCGGTGTGTACACCTTGGGGGTCGCTTTCCCATTCATAATCCTTAATTCCCAGCGGCTCAAAAAGATAACGTTCTGCGAACGCGGCAACGTTCATACCTGCATTTTGCAACAGAATAGCGGATAGGATCTGTGATACTCCTGAGTTGTACTCCATATGTGTACCCGGTACATGACTTAACCGTTGTTCCAACGCAAAATCCACCCAATGATCGGTGCGGGTCATGCGAGGAAATGAATTCTGCCCGCCGAACTCATCCCAGTTGAATCCAGCTGTCATGGTGAGTAGTTGTTCCAGTGTGATTGCTGGCTTACGCGGGTCAGGATCGGATGTCAACTGTGGGAAAAAGGTAGAGATTGGGGCTGATGCCTCTGGCAACAAGCCTTTATCCATCGCTATACAGATGAGTGCGGATACCACACTCTTGGTACAGGAATTGATTTTTGCAATATCGGTCGCAGCCTCTTGGTTGCGGTAGTGTTCGTACATAAGCTCACCGCGTACACTGACGAGGCAGCTTCGCAGATCCAGCGGTGGAATGATCTGTTGTAACTTGGATGACAGTAATGAAGGATTCATAGTGTCCTTTCTGTACGGTTGATTTGTAATAGAATTTTGAATTTTGTAGAAATAGGTGTCCATTATCTTAGCATACTCCTGAGGTAGGGCTCAACAAGCACTCCATTATTATTTCAAAGCAAGCATGTAAAATACGATTTTCGTTGAAGGCGATAAGAATCACATGCGAATACTGCATAAAACCCCAGTATTGTCTGTCAATCTTATATAATTGTCATGAGAAGAGCACAAGACATTTATAAGAGAAAGGGGGCTGTGATGTGGGAAATATAATAGAAGAGTTGTATTACGGTAATCTGAGACCTGAAGAGAATATTGTTCCTAAAGATGCGGAGTATCGATCTATTAATAAGGAAATTTCAACTTATATTGGAAAATTCCAGAGAAAAATTTCGGAGGATGACTTTAAACAGTTGGAGATATTGTTTGAAATGATGGATCAAGTTCACTTAATGCATTCAAAAGAGGCTTTTGCGAGTGGTTTCAAAATTGGGACGTTGATTATGATCGAGAGTGGATACTCAAGCTAATATTTTTGATTTTTCACAACAAGTGATTATATAGAAGAAGTTAGTAAAAAGTGATAGGGGGAATCTTTCTTGTTCAAAATCGGAAATCAAGGATCGTTCGAAACGCTTCCTGATCATGCCAGGGCAATATATGATGGAGACACCGATGCTGTAGAACAATTCATTAAACAGGGCATGGGTCTTGAAGAAGAGATCACACTCAGCAAATACATAGCATTAACGCCACTCGACCTTGCCTTAATCTGCAATCAGCTGGAAGTGGTTAAGTTGTTGGTCGAGCATGGAGTTAATCTGAATGTCAAAAATAATTCGGCGATCCTGAAGGCAGTTAGATATTGTGGAGAAGAAATGGTGCGATACCTGTACCAGCAAGGTGCCAAGTTAAATGGACTTAATCGGGTCAAATCCAGTGCATATGATGAAGCCTACTATGGTAACAAAAAGAATATAACCGTGCTGAATGAACTGGGGTTGGATATTCGTAAATATGGAGGCAAAACGTTGCGGAAAGCGGTAGCTGATCACGATATGAAGACAATTCAGTACTTGCTGGATCAAGGAGTGGATGTCAATTACAATGAACCGGATATGGTATACCCGTATAAGGCGACACCTCTCACGGTAGCTGCAAGACTTAATAACATGAAGATGGTTCGATATCTGGTGGACCAGGGAGCAGATGTGACCATTCAGGAGAAGGATGGAGAGCGAGCGTACACGATCGCAGTGAGTCAGAAAAATGAAGAAATGGCTGAATACCTAAAGGGGCATGAACCTCAAGAATTTCATGATATGAGCAACAAATTGCATGCATTAAAGTCTTATAAACTTCCCCAGCAACTTATTGATTTTCTAACTAGTGGACCCCGAAGAATAGACTTGCCAGATAGTGAATCAGGCATCCGATATATAGAATTCTTTCATCTGATCGATACCGTAGAGATGAAAATGGGCAGACAGAAGCTACTGCGTATTTCCTCGGATATCGATCAATACTCACATATCCTGATTGTCTGGAATCCGAGCAAAAAAATGATGGGATATGCGGATATTGAACATCAAGAACATGGAACGATAGCTACCTTTGAAGAGTTCATGTTAAATCCAGATACAGCTATAGAGGATATCCTGAATTAGATGGAGTATACACGAGAATTCCATGAACCTCTTTCCTATGATCATAATGGGAGAGGTTCTTTACTATTATGAACATGTTAATATAGGAAAATTTTCGTATGAAAAATGAACTATGCTAGTGCGTAATAAGGTTAGAAATGGTAAAATATCAATGCCTAAACATGAAAACAAGTTAATGAAAGATCATTATAGCTTTTTAATATAGGAAATAGTGTAGAATCAGTGTTTTAGCAAGAGTGTTTTTATCAAATTATAGTAATCTAATACTGAATTGAGGAATTGAACATGGCGATTATTGACGTAATTAAGTATGATGGCTCACCTGATGTGTTTGCTTGGAAACATCCCGAGACTGAGTTGGGAACATGGACCCAGTTGATTGTGAATCAATCTCAACAAGCAATTCTTTTTAAGGATGGAAGAGCGCTTGACATGTTTGGACCAGGAAGGCATACGCTGAGTACTGCGAATATCCCGATCTTGAACCGACTCGTTAACCTTCCGTTTGGAGGAAAGTCACCTTTTGCAGCAGAAGTCTGGTATGTCAATCAGGTTAGCGCATTAGACGTTAAATGGGGAACAGCGAATCCGATTCATATCCAGGATCCCAAGTATAATATTATAGTTCCCGTAAGAACATTTGGACAAATGGGAATTAAAATTTCGGATTCACGAAAGTTTTTGGTCAAGCTTGTGGGCACACTGCCTGAGTTTAACCAAGCTAATATGATTAATTACTTCCGCGGGCTAATTATCATGAATATTAACTCGATGTTGTCATCCTATCTAATACATAGAAAAGTTAGTGTTTTGGAGATCAATGCCTATATCGCCGAGATTTCAAGGCATTTCGCAGACACAATAGCTTCTACTTTCGAAGAGTTTGGTATTGAGCTGATCAACCTGTATATTCACAACGTCAATCTGCCCGAAGAAGATCCTTCCGTTATTCGATTAAGAGAAGCGTTGGCGCGCAAAGCTGAGATGGATATTATTGGGTACACATATCAGCAAGAACGTTCGTTTGATACGCTGGAAGGTGCAGCCAAAAATGAAGGAAGCATGCAGTCAGACATCATGGGCGCAGGACTTGGTATGGGTATGGGGGTTGGACTGGGTGGTTCTTTCAGTAGCGAGATGTCCCAGATGTCTAAAGTGATGTTGACTAAGGAGACGCCTGCGGTAAGCATATGTAAACAGTGTAATCATCCGAACCAGGAGAACAGCTCTTTTTGCAGCAAATGCGGCAATTCATTAGCCGAAAAATCCGCAGTAACAACAGATTGTAATAATTGTGGACATGCTTTGCCAAAGGGAACCAAATTCTGTCCTAACTGTGGTGACAAATACCATGCGTGTCCATCCTGTGGAGCGGATAATGCTGAGGACGCATTGGAATGTATTCAATGTCATCAACCGATGCCTAGCCCATGCCCGAACTGTAACCACATGAATTCCGGTCATACCAAATTCTGTGGCAACTGTGGCACAAGTTTAAGCTTGAAATGCAGTCGGTGCCAACATGAAGTAAAACCCGGCCAGAAGTTCTGTCTTGATTGCGGAAACAATCTGCAAGAAGGAGGACAGGCATAGTGATGGTAAAACGCAGCAATCTCCTGATTTTGGATGTCATCTATTTAATATGCATGCTCGTATCGACAATCGTTTCTTTTACTTTGTTTAATCATGCGCTACTATCGTTATCTTTTTGGATGAACCTCGTGGCTTCTTATGTAGCCATTACGGCTATTTGGATCTACGCACGGTTCATCATGCAAAATATGGATCGGTTTAAACGGTTTGTTCCAGGTTACACAGCGTTAGGTGTAGTGTTGGTTAGTTATTTGATTTGTGTGATGATCTATACGTTGTTGACAGGTTCAGCAGATCATGCGCTTCGCTGGTTTGTATTGTTGCATACAGTAACGTTTGCGATCGCAACTATTTTATGTGGAATCATTATGATCTACATTCACAGTCTGCGAAGTCATGAAGCAAATGAACATACTAAAATCGAAGATTTACATTTAATCGAAAAAGCGTTACAGCAATTGCTTCACACCATGATGCAACATACCGTTCTAACTGTGGAAGAGGAGCGGAAAACCGTTCAATCATTAATTGAACTGGTGAAGTATAGTGACCCGATCACACCGGATTCCCTTGAGAAAAATGACCGCCAGATCTTGATGGACATTGAATTGATGAACAGTGAACTTGCAAATCAGTACGAAGCAGGGGAATTGGTAAATAGTGAACGTATTGCTTCGCAACTATCCCAATTAAGGTTCCGGCTGAAAGAACGCAATCAACAGATCTTGATAAGTAAATCATAAATTGCAGGAGGAAACGCGGTGAAGAAATTTTTTGGCATTTTATTCATTATCCTTTCGTCCGTGACGATCCTGTTATCTTTAATATTAATATCCGAAGGAACAGAAACGGCCATTATCAGTACGATTATTCTTTTTATCCCTGGGGTTATCGTACTTGTTACGGGCATAAAAATGTGTGGTCGACCTAAATCTCAGTCTAAGACTGATCCATACCAGCATTACGATCATTACGATTCTAATGATAAGCAAGATCAGGAAGATCAGCATCGTGTGAGATATGACGAGGCCCCTCAAGAAACTGTAGCCGTGAATTGTTCAGGGTGTGGGGCCAAGGTAAGGGTATATCCTACTTCGTCTGCGGATTGTGAGTATTGCGGAACAACGATGAGGATCTCGTAAACTGCATAGGAGGAATGGTGTTGTTAAGGAAGTTATTTGGACTCTTTTTCATGTTATATGCCATTGCGATCCCGATCGCCATGTTTAATGCAAATAATTTCAGAGGTACTAAAAATCTCATTGCTATGGCTGGAGTTATTATCGTTGAATTTTTATTTTTATATTGGGGTATTAAATTGCTTAGGAAAAAACGTGTGAAGAAAAAGCATGTCCCTGAACGAAAGTTTTATGGGGGAGATTATGGCGGTCATCTTGATCGCGAGAATGCAAATCCGCATACGTATTCAAGCTACAATAGCAACACCGTGAGTTACAGTAGTCATAATACCATTAACTATACAGAGATTAATTTTTCAGATAAGCAAAACGCTGAAGAGAAGGTCGAAGAAAAAGTAGAAGAGCCACAAAGGCCTATTTCAGTAAGTTGCTCGGGGTGTGGGGCGAAGGTAAAAGTGCTTCCCAAGCAATCAACGGACTGCGAGTATTGTGGAACAACGGTTGTAGCAACATAGGACGGTTCAGAATGGGTACGAGAAAGGATCAGGCCTGATTCCTATGGAGTCAGGCTTTTTTCTTTTCAATTTAGAATATAACAGACCTTCATATGGACTAATACGTCATATTATCCTGCGTGTACTACTCTCGTGTTGCATCAATAATGAAACGTTTCGAGTTAATATCTATCGTTGATCCATAATATATGTAGAATTTGTAAGCGTTTTATTTTCTTGTTTACGGAAATGGGAAATTTATGATAACATATACACGAAACGTTTCGAATTCATTTGAAGGGAGAACATCATGAAAAAAGTAAAACTATTCAGCTTCATTTTAACTTTTTGTCTGTTCGCTAATCTAGCTTTAACTCCGATGGCCTCAGCAGGTGAATCAAGCAATTTAATTGGATTTCGAGCAGAATTGAAAGCGATTGCATATAAAACCTATTCGTATTTTGAGGATTATACGGATCAGAACACTGGCTTGACTTACGATGAAGTTCGGCTCACTGAAAAAGGGACAGAAGAAGCTAAACGTACCTCGCCCACGAACATCGCCATGTATATGATGAGCACCGTTTCAGCGCAACAATTGGGTATCATTTCGAAGAAAGAAGCAGTACATCGCCTGCAAACGACTATCAATTCCCTAGAAAAGTTAGAAAAGTGGAACGGCCTATTTTATAACTGGTATAACACAGATGACGGTACAGTGAAGAAAGATTGGGGACAATTTATATCCCAAGTCGATAATGGCTGGTTATCCGCTGGTTTAATTGTTGTTGGGCAAGCTTATGAAGAACTTCATGGGGCAACAAGCGAGTTGGTCGAAAATATGAATTATACTCCGTTATATGATCCTGAAGTCGGTCAATTCCGCGGAGGCTATGATGTGGCTAAAGGTGCACTGACGGATCACCATTATGGAATGTTTTACACGGAACCACGTGTAGGCAGCTATATTGCCATTGGGAAAGGTGATGTTCCCCAAGAGCATTGGTGGAAGATGTATCGCACATTACCTCAAGAATGGGATTGGCAAGCTCAGATTCCTCAAGGCAAATCCGTTAAGTACGATGGAGTGGATGTGTTTGAAGGAAGTTATGTATACAAGGATAAAAAGTTCGTGCCAAGCTGGGGAGGCAGTATGTTTGAAGCTCTTATGCCCGGTATGGTTATAAAGGAAAAAGACCTAGGTACTCAAGCTTTGGGATTGAACAACCAGCGTCATGTTGAATTGCAGATCGAATATGCCAAAGAAAAAGGGTATGCCGCATGGGGCTTTTCACCTTCTGCAACGCCGACAGGTTACAGTGAGTTTGCAGCAACGCCGTTAGGGACCTCAGGTTATAAAGATGGAGCAACGGTTACAGCACACGCAACATTCCTTGCCCTCGATTATGCCCCTGAAGCTGTTCGAAAGAATATTAAAGCTTTAAAAAAATTCAAAATGTTTGGCAAGTATGGGTTCTATGACTCAGTCAATGTTGAAACGGGAGAACTCGCAAAAGCTTATCTGGCACTGGATCAAGGGATGATTATGGTGTCGATCGCTAACTATCTTCAAGACGGTGCTATACGCGATTATTTTCACAGTGATGTGATAGGGCAGACGCCAGAAGAATTGTTGAAAAAAGAAGTGTTTTCTATTCAATGAAGGGGAGGAAAACTTGCCATACCGATTGTTTGAACGGAACGAAGCAGAGTGTTTTCTGCTTCGTTCCGTTTGCGTTTGTCGAACCGTTTCTTAGTTCCAAACCTCCTATCCGTAGCGAGAACCGCCAAGAGCCTTCCGGTAAACTCGAGATGTTTAGGCTGGGTGAAAGGAGTGGTTTCTCTCATGAATGATGCAATGACTTAGAGTTGTATTGGTCGTTATCAAGATCCTATAGAGAAGAATTTTTCTTCGTATTTAATACCTCAAATGCCTCTGTCAAAAAATCCATGGTATGCTTAGGGATCAACGACTCATAGGGTTTTACGTTTATATAAAGTTCTTCGTTCTTTTCTTCGTCATGGAGAATCAGTTGATTTAATTGGGTATTTGTAATGATATCCTTCAACTGTTGCTGTATGGAAGGATGATCTGGTTTAAGATCGTGTAGGGTAGCTCGATGGACAAGCAATACCAAATTGAATAATTGTTCATCCAAGTAAGTTTGCTTAGAGATATCCTCTGGGAACACCTTTTCAATAATATCCGCAGAAACATACTTTTGAAGCAGCTTTTTTTGGTCCTCCTCAACACGCATTGAGTTCATAAGTAGCATGAGCAATTCTGAGTTTAATTCATTGAATTGATCTTTTTCCTTTAACCGTTTTATTCGTTTAATTAATGCTAAAGAACAATCAATAGCTTTTCTCCTATGTTTAAGCGATTGTTCTTGAACTTTAATTATTTCATCAAAAGAATATTGCGGATTATCCAAACCGGCTTTAATCTCGTTTAATGAAAGTCCTAGACTTTGCAACAATTGAATTTCATGCAGCCTTTTAAAATCCTCATTTATATATACATGATGATCATTTTCGTTCTTTTGTGAGGGAACCAATATGCCAAGTTGTCGATAATGTCTTAACGTACGAACTGTCGTGCCCGCCAGCTTTGCAAATTTACTCACTGTTAATTGCATCTAACGTCCCTCTTTTCAAATAATCAGTTCTTGTATTTTCGTGCCAGAATAATTCCAATAGAAATATTATAAATGACATGTGCAAGAATTGGGGGAATTAACGACCCGGTAAAATAAAAGAGCAGTGCAAAAATCAAACCATTTACAAACACAACGATAAGGACACCCGTAGCTCCTCTATATTGAGGAACGTGTATTATCCAGAATAGAAAAGTGCTTATTAGAATGACGAGCCAATCCACGAACAAAGAGTATCCAATAAATAATCCGATCAGGACCCCTCTAAAAAAGAATTCTTCAAATATACCACCTATCGCTGTTAAAGCTATACCACTTGGTTGGATCATTATTTTTTTAATCATATCTGACCCTTCGGTTTTAGGGAGTTCTGTTCTTGTTCTGATAAATGTAATTAGGACAATCGTAGTAATAAAAAAACTGGCAATAAGACCAATGATGATTACGGATAATAAACTAATCTTGTTCGGCATGAATAAGGAAGCTATAAATGGCAACATTTCTCCCCACTTAAATAAACCAATAAAAATAAATCCAATAAATAGAAAAGCTGATTGCGTTAGTAATGCGATCAACAGTATTTTGTAATGTTCCTTTGCACGGGTCTGAGACATAATGAAAACTCCTTTATCACATTTTTTTCATTGTAGATTGTGACGTAACGTCCTCCGCAACAGCTTTTTTTATCAAAGTATGATCAGCTACTCATAACAAACGTTTGAATTCTTGCTCGGTGATCACAATATGTTTCTTTTGCAACGAGGAGGAGGTTCGTAACTCACATATTTACAGCCTTGCTCCATCTGCAACCATCCACATCAAGTCTAAACGAAAAGTACCGCAGTAGCGCGGTTTTACACAGCCTATCGTGACAATGCAGAACCTACATATTTACCGTGTCATCTTCGTTTCACTATACTTCGGATTGTAAGCGTTACCAAAAGAGAGTCAGCAAGAATGCAAAGCAGCAACATAACCGTAGGTAATGAAAGACATAGAAAGGAGTGAGAGAGTGAAGGAGAGTCACACAGTAGTATCCGTAAATCCTTCATTGAAGAAGAACTCCCTTGGCAAGAGAATTTGGAAAAACTGGGAGCTTTATCTGTTCATGCTTCCCGCTTTGTTGTATTTCCTTATTTTTCATTATGGCCCGATGTACGGCATTCAGATTGCTTTTAAGAATTTCGTACCTTCAAAAGGAATTACAGGCAGCGAATGGGTTGGTTTTGACCATTTTGAACGGTTCTTCAATTCTTATTTTTTCTGGGATCTGCTCTGGAACACATTCAGTATCAGCTTCTATGAACTTGCCATCGGATTTCCGTTGCCGATCATATTGGCGCTGGCCTTCAATGAAGTCCGCAACGGCCCGTTCAAGAAATCGGTCCAGACGGTCACCTATGCACCCCATTTCATTTCTGTAGTTGTCATGGCAGGTATGATCATTACCTTTTTATCACCCTCAAGCGGAATGATTGTCCGGTTCATCGAATTCATTGGTCTTGAACCAGCACAGTTTCTGACTGATCCCGCATGGTTTAAGACGGTATATGTATTCTCCGGCGTCTGGCAGAGCACCGGGTGGGGAACCATTATTTATCTCGCAGCCTTGTCAGGTGTAGATCCCCAGCTTCATGAAGCAGCCATTATGGATGGAGCCAGCCGAATGAAACGGGTGCTGCATATCAATCTGCCGACGATATTACCCACGATTACGATCATGCTGATCTTGAATATGGGTAATATACTGGGTCTTGGTTTCGAGAAGATTCTGCTGCTGCAGAATTCACTCAATATGGAAGCATCCGATGTAATTTCCACCTATGTATATCGCGCCGGATTGGTGAACGCTCAGTATAGCTTCTCAACGGCTGTCGGATTGTTCAATTCGGTTGTCAACGTTATTTTGCTTGTTACGGTCAACCAGATCGCCAAACGCACCAGTGAGAACAGCCTCTGGTAGAAAGGAGTTGAAGTCTTTGGTTACTGCGATGAAAGAATCTCGGGGGGACAAGCTTTTCCTGATCAGCACTTATATTTATCTGGGTCTGGCAATGTTGGTTGTTCTCTATCCGCTCATCTATATTCTCAGCGCTTCAATCAGTTCGCCGCAGGACGTCAATTCGGGAGCGATGTGGTTGTTTCCGAAAAATGTAACACTGGACGGATACAAGCTTGTGTTTGAGAACCCAAAGATATGGAGTGGTTACTGGAACACCATTATCTACACAGTGGTGGGCACTCTGCTCAATCTCGCCGTCACTCTTCCGGCCTCGTATGCGCTCAGCAGATCTGATTTTGTCGGGCGCCAATTGTTCATGGGCCTCATTCTATTCACGATGTTCTTCAGCGGCGGAATCGTGCCGACGTATCTGCTGGTCAAGAATCTTGGACTCATGAACAGCATGTGGGCATTGGTCCTGCCAGTGGCCGCTTCGGTCTGGAATATCGTCGTAGCCCGTACCTTTTTCCAGACGACCATTCCGAAAGAACTTCAGGAAGCAGCGCATATTGACGGCTGTACGAATCTAAAGCTGTTCATTCGCATTGTTCTACCGCTGTCAGCACCGATTGTAGCCGTTATGGCCTTGTTCTATGGGGTTAGCCACTGGAACAGCTACTTCCCGTCTCTGATCTATCTAAATGATGAAGCGAAGTATCCGCTGCAGATGGTTCTGCGTCAGATCCTTGTTCTTCAGGAAATGACAGCGGAAACGACGGGCTCTTCCATCAACGGCGAGGTGGCGACCGCCATGAATAATAAGGCAGAAACGGCATCCCTGATTAAATATGGAGTCATTGTTGTCTCCACACTGCCCATCGTGGCAATTTATCCGTTCCTGCAGCGTTACTTTGTCCAAGGGGTCATGATAGGCTCTGTTAAAGGTTAAACAGCTAAACTGTGATGAAATCAAGGGAGGAATTATAAATGCCAACCACACGTAAGTCATGGAAGCTTCTGTTATCTTCGGCTTTAGTTATTACATTACTGGCAGGCTGCAGCAGTTCAAACGAAGGTGAAGCGAACAACAATCTCGGAAAAGTCGCTGTGAACAATGAAGGTTTCCCGATTGTTAATGAACCCGTTACTTTGTCGCTTATGGCGCCAGATGTAGGGATTCAGAACTGGGAGAACATGGCTGTGCTTCAGCAGATGCAAGAGAAGACCGGTATTAAACTGGAATACAAGAACGCACCGAAGGATAGCTTCGAAACGAAGAAAAATCTGGTGCTCGCCAGTGGAGATTACCCGAATATCCTCTATGCTGCCGGTTTGACAACTGCAGAGCAGATGAATTACGGAGAGCAGGGTATCCTCATTCCACTGGAGGATCTGATTGAAGAGTATGCTCCGAATTTCAAGGCGCTGTTGGAGGAGAATCCGGATGTCCGCAAATCGATAACTGCACCGGACGGGCATATCTATTCCTTGCCAGTAGTAGAACTTAGCCAGCACTGGTACCGCAATCCGATGTGGTATAACGGAGACTTCCTCAAGGCGCTGAATATCGATAAACTCCCCGAAACGACAGAGGAGCTGTATACCTATCTGAAACGTGTGAAAGAGGAAGATCCCAACGGTAATGGCATAGCTGATGAAATTCCGATCTCCTCGGTGACTACACCCGCTGCGAACCTCCGCGATATCCGTACATGGCTGCTGGGTGCCTTCGGCATTTATGAAGAAGAAATTTACGTGGATGATGCGGACAAGGTGCATTACACACCGCTTGAAGAAGGCTACAAGGAATATTTGACCTATATGAACCGACTGTGGTCTGAAGACCTGCTGGATCATGAGAGCTTCTCACAAACAGCGGAGCAAAAAAAGGCCAAAGCACAGAACAATCAAATCGCCCTCTTTTCGGACTGGCATGCCTACATGAGCAAAGGTGGAGAGCCTTCGACGGCAGATCCCATGTTTGCACCTGTCCACAGTGAATCAGTTGCTGCCCCAGCGATTGCAAAGAACAGGGGGATTACAAGCGGTGCCTTTGCTATTACGCAGAGTAATCCTGCGCCTGAAGCCTCTATGCGCTGGGTGGATTATCTTTATTCCTATGAAGGTGCCATGTTCTTTAATAAAGGTCCAGAGGGCACTCTCTGGGAGTACACAGACAAAGAGAATCGGGTCAAACGTTACTTGCCAGTACCGGATGGTAAGGAAATGGAAGATTATCGGGCAACTCTGACACCTAACTACGGCATTCCCGCTCCAACCCTGTCCATGGATGATATTAATAAGGGGCTGAAGACAGACTTTGACCTATGGGTCGAAGAGGAGACCAAGCAGAAGCTTCTCGATAAAGGCGCACGGATTCCGTTTCCGACCCTGTTCCTTACCGTGGAAGAGCAGACCGAAATCAGTGGCCTGAATTCTGATTTGAAGACATATGTGAATCAGATGGAGGCGAAATTCATCACTGGAGCGGAGCCTCTTACGGGCTGGGACAGTTATGTGGCGACAGTCAAGAAAATGGGCGGAGAGCGTATGGTTGAAATCAATCAGGCTGCCTATGATCGTTGGAAATCCAACTAATCAGGTCCATGCGAAAACGCGTCCCTGAACATTCATGCAGATGCAGGAGGAATAGACATGCAAATTACGAGGCATCCGAATAATCCCATTGTTGTGCCGGGCGATTATGAATGGCGTAAGGTTACGGTTTTCAACCCGGCGGTTATCATCGATAACGGCAAATTTTATATGATTGAGCGTACAGCGGGTTCCCTAACTCCATGCAAAAATTATTTGGGTCTGCTAGAGAGTGAAGACGGGGTGAACTTTACGCACGTGAAGGATGAGCCCATTGTGACGCCAGACATGCTGGGATTCCCTTATGGTAGTGTGCAGGATCCGCGGATTGTCAAAATCGACGGAACCTTCTATCTAAACTACGCCCTTCGTCCCTGTGCCATGAGTTATTACCCTACCGGGGCAGGTGTCCCCCTTCGCTCTATTCCGGAATATCCGGACGGGTGGGGGGACGAGGCGGGACATTGGCTAACCCGGTCCTCCATATTGAAATCAGATAATCTGCTGGATTGGGAGTATGTGGCGGACACGACACCTCTTGATATTAATGACCGGGACAACATTCTGTTCCCTGAGAAAATAGGTGGCAAATTCGTACTGTTGCGCCGTCCTGAGGAGTATGTAGGAGAAGCCTACGGTACGGATAAGGCGGCCATGTGGATTACCTACTCCGAGGATCTCGTGAACTGGGAAGAGCCCAAGCTGCTTGCTACCGCCCAGAACTTCTCCTGGGAATCAAGGAAGATTGGCGGCTCAACGCCTCCGATTCGTACGGACAAGGGCTGGCTGGTGCTCTATCATGGCGTCGATGAGGACATTGTCTACCGTGTGGGAGCCATGCTGCTGGATTTGGAGCAACCGGAGAAAATCATTGCCCGAACGCATCATTTTATTATGGAGCCAGAGATGTATTATGAGAAATTTGGGTTCCAGATCCCAAATGTCATCTTTCCGACTGGAAATGTGGTCAAAGATGGACTGCTCTATATCTATTATGGGGTAACAGATACGGCGATTGCTCTTGCAACAGTTCCGCTGGACGAACTGGTAGAGCACATCCTCCAGGAAGGGCAGTAGCTAAGCAAAATAAACCTTAGATGAAGCGTATCTTTTAATATAAAAATGTAGTGCAGAAAAGGCGGAAGCTCCACTAACTTAAACAGGTCCTTTAATAGTGGCTGCTCTCAGGGCATGTTCCTTGCGATACTGACCTGGTGTCAAACCGATTTCTTTTTTGAACTTGCGGATGAAATTTGGCGCATCCATGTAACCGACCTGTTCGATAATTTCTTTGAGGGGTGCGCTAGTGTTCTCCAGGAGCCGCATGACTTCATCTACACGCCGCTGCCAGATATATTGTGAGAAATTGCGGCCGGTCTTCTCTTTGAAGCTCCGGCTTAAATATGAAGTTGAAATGGCAAACTTAAGTGCCACATGCTCTAGGCTGAGTGTGTAGTCTGCAAACTGTTGATCCACGTAAACCAGAATATCATCCATTAATGTTGACTCGCTTGTCTTTGTATTCAGCTCCACCTGCGCGCAAATGTCAGCAGCCAGACAGAGCAAACGACTCTCCAGCTCTTCGAGTGTTTCAAAGGCAGTCAATTCTGACATATTGGCGAACACCTCGTTCATACCAAGCTCGGAGGCGGTGCGTAGAAAAGCGTTTAGCAGATCGAAACAGATGCAGCGCAGCAGGTGAACCTGTAATGGCTCATTTTTGATCATATGAATGGTTTCGGTAATCAGTTGCACGGTTACTGATTCGTTGCCCTGCTTAAGGCTCTGCTCCAGTTTCAGCATGGATTTGCGTGGAATCCAGAAGCTCTCGGAAGCAGAAGGGTTCAGCTCTGCAAGCTGTTCGAAATAAGTTACCTGACCGCTGTGTTGGATGATCCGGTGCTCCAGAGCTGTAGCAGCTTCAATGAAGGATTGGTTAAGACGGGCCAAGTCCTCGTATGCCGTGCCGACACCGATACTCAGAGATAGCTGCGAATGCTCGCGGATTACCAATTGAATGGCTTCAATTACCTCTTCCAATTGGTTTTGAATCGGCTTCTCCATATCACCGGGAAGTGAAATTATCAGAGCAAACTGCTCTTTGACCGAGAATTCAACGCCGAAGATCTGAGCACCGGTGCCTGGTAGACATACATTGCTAAGTATATCCTGCAACAGAAGGCGTTCCTGCCAGCACTTGTCGCCAAGCAAAGTATCATCCCAAGACAATATAGCCGAGAAATAGTGGCCTTGTCCCTGAGGATGCCGGAATCCGGCGTTCAGAATCATTTGTTCGATCTCAGGATCATCCGGCTTGCCGTGCTTGAGTAACAGCAGCATGCACTGATTACGGACGAAGGGCTCCTGAAAATCAATTTTCGCACTGTAATTGTGTAGGGTCTGTCGTATCCATTCCCATTCATTGTGGAGCTTGGAAGCATCATCGCCGTTGCCTCTCATCTTGTCCATCAAATCTCTGATTGGATGGTACTGCCGTTTGGCTAGCAACAGCGCAGCAGCTATACCGGTAATGACAGTAATGCAGAAGACGATCAGGATCAGAGTCTGGACATGGGCGACACGGCTGAAGAATTGGAAGCTTGGCATGGTGGTTACATAGGTCCAGCCATTTTCTTCCGATTGAACAGAAACAACGGAGTATTGTTCTCCGTCCATCTTCAAATTATGGATACCAGGCGCAAGTGTAGCTAAGTTCTCAATTTCGTTCTGTGGAAGGCTGATGCCATGGCTGTTCGCGGTCAACACCTGTCCGGAGGGACTGAATATATAGCTGCTTCCTGAAAAATCACTCAAAATCGAATCCATGACCCCGGTAAGGTTGGATTCTTTCATTAAATATACAACGGTCCCATATGGAAAGGGGTCATTCGGTTTAACAGGCACAAGCATGACGAGCATCGGCTCCATTCGGGAATTAACCTTCACGTTCTCAGCGGGACGGACCAGCGGCTGTCTAGTTTCATTTAAGTCCTGCCGCAATTCTTGCAGATTCCAATGTTCGAACTGATAAAGGCTAGCAAAGGTGACATCAAGATTAGCCAAACCGCGGTGCGAATAGATGTGGGAATCATTATGGAAATAGAGAAGCAGATCCTCTGCAATGCTGCTGCTAGCTTTGTAATTGGCCAGCGCTTGAATCGCCTCCAAGCTGTAATAGGGGTGCTTTACCATATAAGGGGTCAGGTGTTTGTCATAGGCGATTCTCCCCGCTATTTCCTGAAGTTCATTCATCCGGTTATCTATAGTGCTCTTCACCTGGTTAAGTTGATTGACATTTGATTGTTCAATCTCAACACGTAATCCTTTGACGGCGTTTTCATACACAAAAATAGTTACACCTGTCAGAGGGATAAGAAATATGAGAATGTAAGAAAAGGCATATTTCAGCAGAAGCCTTGATTTGAAATGATTCCAGCTGAGCCTGAATCTGTCGAGCAAGGATGGCTTGAATGCGGAATTTGCCATGAAGCAGTCCCTCCAGTGTTAAAATATTCGGATTTTGAATTGAAAATCGCTGTTCTCTTCTGGATTACACTTGTGCTAGTATAAACATTATAACATTATAATCTTTGAAATGAAGTAGCTCATCAGGCTTATTTTAACGATTTGGAAATACAGATCTCATGTCATGAATCATTTTTTTGGAATTTGCCTGTATACCGTGGTTGAAAAAGGAGATGGGATGAGTGGGCACAGAGAATGTGCTGCGCAATTTGCAGCTTGTTGACGGGCGGATCGTGGATATCACCATTCAGGACGGGATCATCACCGCCATAACACCGCCAGGCCAAGCTGAAGGAGAAAATGTGTTGGATTGTTCAGGGTTATATGCGTCCAGTGGGTGGATTGATCTGCATGTGCATGCCGTCCAGGATCTTGACCCCTATGGCGATAATATCGACGAAATTGGTGTGAAGCAGGGGGTAACAACGCTTGTAGATGCCGGAAGCTGCGGTGCAGACCGAATAGGAGCTTTTTATACCGCAAGACTACAGGCTGTTACACAAGTATTTGCTCTGTTGAATATTTCAAGGATCGGACTCGAACGGACGGATGAACTGTCACAGCTGGAATGGATTGACCGGGCCAAGGTCTTGAAGGCGGTAGCGGCTTATCCTGATTTCATTGTTGGTCTGAAAGCCCGCATCAGCGAAAGTGTCGTCAAAGACAGCGGGATACAACCGCTCAAGCTCGCACGCACACTCTCGGAAGAAACAAAACTTCCGCTCATGGTTCACATCGGTTCTGCTCCGCCCGCGATCTCGGATGTGCTGGAGTTATTACAGTCTGGCGATGTAATCACCCATTACCTTAACGGCAAGTCCAACAATCTGTTTCATCCGGACGGCACACCGCTGCAAGAATTACTGGACGCGGCTGCTCGGGGAGTTCATCTGGATGTGGGACATGGTACAGCGAGCTTCTCCTTCCGAATTGCAGAACAGGCCAAGGCTGCAGGCATTACGCTGAATACAATCAGTACGGACATTTACCGAGGCAACCGTATGAATGGTCCGGTATACAGTATGTCGAATGTACTGACAAAATTTCTGTACCTCGGCTACAGTCTGGAAGAGGTCATTCGCGCGGTTACAAGAAGTCCAGCGGAGTGGCTCGGTAAGCCGGAGCTCGGGAAGATCAGGGTTGGACAGCAGGCAAACCTGACTTTGTTTTCCCTGGAAGCAGGCGAAAAGCAGCTTGAGGACTCGGAAGGAGATGTCCGGGTCACACAACACTATATTGAGGTTAAAGGAGTCTTTGCTAATGGGTCACTCACTACAGGCTAAATATGGATTGAAGCGTGTTATTAATGCCAGTGGAAGAATGAGCATCCTTGGCGTTTCTGCACCAACGGATTCAGTCATGGATGCGATGAAACAGGGCGGACAGCGGTACGTGGAAATGGCCGATCTTGTGAACAAATCCGGAGAATATATTACACAGTTTCTTGGCTCGGAAAGCGCAGTTGTGGTGAACTCTGCATCCAGCGGTATTGCGCTTTCGGTAGCGGCCATTGTGACCGCCGGAAATCCGCGTATCAGCCTTCGTTTGCATCAGGAGCCGGTATTGAAAAATGAAATTATTATGCTAAAGGGCCATAATGTGCAATATGGAGCGCCAGTAGAAACCATGGTATTCCTTGGAGGTGGCCGGGTAGTGGAAGTTGGATATGCGAATGAAGGCCGCAAGGAGCATATCGATCAGGCGATCGGTGAAAACACGGCAGCCATTCTTTATGTTAAATCTCATCACACTGTGCAGAAAAACATGATTTCAGTGGAAGAGGCCTGGGAGGTGGCACAGCGTAGAGGGGTGCCGCTGATTGTGGATGCGGCAGCGGAAGAGGATCTGCGCAAATATGTCCAATTTTCGGATCTGGCCATTTATAGTGGGTCAAAAGCTATTGAAGGCCCTACTTCCGGTATTGTCGCCGGCAAAAAGAAATATATGGAGTGGTTACAGGTACAACTTCACGGGATCGGCCGCAGTATGAAGGTTGGCAAAGAGACCATCTTTGGGTTACTTCAAGCTTTGGAGGAATACCAGGACAAAGCGGACCATAGTGAACGAGAGAAACAGAAGCTGGAGGCTCTTCAGCCACTTGGTGAACTTCCTGGTGTTTCGGTCCGCATTGTGCAGGATGAAGCCGGCAGATCGATTTTCCGAGGGCGTGTTCAGATTGATTCCTCTCTTGCTGGGGTGGATGCAAAGAAAGTGAATGACCAGCTGCGTGAAGGTGTTATTGCGGTATATACCCGAGACTATGGCGTCAAGCAGGGTTATTTCGATATTGATCCAAGGTCGCTGCAAGGGGATGATTTGCAGGTCATCGTCAGCAGAATACATGAAATCGTGGGAGGCAAACCAGAATGAGTCATATTCAGCAGTGTCTGTATAAGAATAGAGCCGCAATAAATGTACTGGCAGGAAGTATCGGGAACGCTAGAGATGTGTACGAGGCTGCGGAAGGTTATGTACTTGTTGGTGTGCTCTCCAAAAACTATGCTACGTCGGAGGAAGCTGTAGTGGCCATGACTGAATATGGTCAAGCGATTCAAGATGCAGTATCCATCGGACTCGGAGCTGGAGACAGTCGTCAGGCTGCAGTTGTGGCGGAGATTGCCGCGAGCTATCCGGGAAGCCATATCAATCAGGTATTCCCGGCAGTGGGGGCAACCCGTGCCAATCTGGGACCTAAAGATAGTTGGATTAACTGCCTGGTATCTCCGTGCGGGCAACCAGGCTATGTGAATATATCGACTGGCCCCGTTAGTTCAGTAACCACTCCGCAGGCCATTGTTCCAGTTCATGCCGCCATTGCACTGGTTCGTGACATGGGAGGGAACGCGCTCAAATATTATCCGATGCAGGGATTGAAGCTGGAGGAGGAGTACCGTGCGGTTGCCAAGGCTTGTGGGGAAGCGAGTTTTGCTCTGGAGCCCACAGGTGGAATTGATCTGGACAACTTTGGACCCATTCTAGAGATTGCACTACAGGCGGGTGTACCTCAAGTTATACCACATGTGTATTCTTCAATTATTGAGTCACAGACCGGGAATACCAACGTACAGGATGTCCGCAGATTGCTCGAAATAATGAAATCGCTGGTGGACCAGTATGCATAGGGTTGCTGCTTTTGGCGAAGTGATGATGCGGCTGCAGGTTCCGGGATACGAAACGCTGGTCCAGAGCAGCAGGCTGGAGTATTCTTTTTCCGGCAGCGGGGTGAATGTAACCGCAGCACTAGCCAGATACGGCCATAACGGTGCTCTTATTACGACTTTGCCGGAAACTCCGGTGGGCGAAGCGGCTATCGCTTATCTGCGCAAGCTTGGGGTGGATACCTCTCTTATTAGACAGGGCGGTAAACACCTTGGGATGTATTTTCTGGAGAATGGCTTTGGAGCCCGCCCAGGCAGAGTCACTTACACAGACCGGCTGGGCAGCAGTTTCAATACTGCGGGTGCGGCCAATTATGATATGAGAGATCTTGCGTCCCGGATCGACGTGCTTCATTTATGTGGCATTACGCTGGCTATGAATGATGGCGTGCGCAAGCAGATGAAACAGCTTGCGGAGGAAGTGAAGAATGCTGGAGGCAAGGTTGTCTTTGATTGTAATTACCGTCCTGCGTTATGGGGGCCGGATGGCTATGTCAAGGCCCGCCCGCATTATGAAGAAATGCTAGGGCTGGCAGATCTGGTGCTGATGAATGAGATGGATGCGAAGGGCATTCTTGGCATCGGTACCGAAGAATATGATAGAATGACACGGATGAAGCAAGCGATTCCTGAAGTTGCACAGCGCTTCGGAATCGGAACGGTAGCAGGAACCCACCGTGAGATCAACGCGGACCATACGCATTCCTTGACAGGATATATCTATCATCAAGGTACGTTCGTATTTTCCCGCAAGCTGACGTTCCCGGTATACGACCGGATTGGTGCCGGCGATGTGTTTGCCAGCGCCATCATCCATGGGGAATTGCAGCGATATCCACAGGAACATACGGTTAATATGGCGGTGGCGGCAGCGATGCTGGCCCATACCACACAAGGTGATACAGCGCTTTTTACCGAGAATGAAGTACTCCGAGCGCTGTCGGACCGTACCTCAGATGTTGAAAGGTAGTGAACAGTGAGTGTCCCTAAAGCGCAAGCAAGGTCCTTTATATCAGCAAATCCAAAAAATTCTCAAAGATCGGATTCTACATGGCGTATATCCTCTCGGAAGCATCATTCCCTCCGAACCACAGCTGGAGAAGGAATTCGGGGTCAGTAAAATGACAGTCCGCGGTGCGGTCCAAGAGCTGTCCCAGGAAGGCTATGTGCAGAAGAAAAGTGGAGTCGGTACAATTGTAATGCGCAATACCTCTCATCAGAAGCTCTCAAAGGGCAAACGGTTTACGGAACTGCTCGTAGAAGAGGGTCATAAGCTGGAAAAGAAAGTTCTGAATTCCCGGTTACTGACCAATGATACTGGTACGGAGGAGTATGATCTCTACGGGCCATATTGTCAGCGGATTGAAAGACTCTACATTCTTAACGGACAACCTTATATTCATCTGATACACTTCTTGGCAGCAGCTGCATTGCCCGGCGGAGGCAAGGAGGAAATCAATGGAGACATCCAATCGCTCTATGAATCACTGGAGGAGAACGACATTTTGCTGGAGAACTTCAAAGACCGTTTCTTTGTAGAGCCGGCAACTCCTGAAGTATGCCAACTACTGAAGATCTCCCTGGGAACGCATGTGCTAAAGCGCCTTCGTAACTCCTTCGACGGAGAAGGCAGATTAATTGAGCACAGTATCGGGTGTTATAACACGGAACTTCATCATTATCTGGTTAGTTATGACACTTGAGGCCGGCGGACATATCGTGAAAGAAATTGTATTCATACAAAAAAAGGGTCCTGCACTTTTGATAACAGGGCCCTTTTTGCGTAAACAACGGTTTAATGGTGAAATCCCTAGAAATCTTTCAAACGTCAAATACCTCATATAATTCCTCGTCATTAACTTCTACCGAATCATCTTGACGCAGTTCCTAATTCTGCTGCATCTGCTCTAGTTGACTTAATTGACTAATTTCCTTCAAACACTGCTTGTATTTTCGTTCTGCACCATTTGATGCTAAGCTACTTGTAAATCAGGTATTCTGAAGAACTAACAATAAATGGATTATATCCAAGTCATTCAGAGACTACCATTTTTGGATAGAGTCGAATAGGCCTGAATACTTTTATAAAAAGGAACGATGTCTATGGATGCAGGTATGAGCCGTAGCAAAAAACTGGGTGAGTTTTTGAAATCACGTAGAAGCCGCATTCAACCGGAACAAGTTGGATTGTCAGGATCTTATGGACAGCGAAGAACACCGGGACTAAGGCGGGAAGAAGTAGCGGTATTGGCTGGTGTCAGCGCAACGTACTACACGTGGCTTGAACAAGGTAGGGAGTTGGCAGCTTCACGAGAAGTAATACAAAGCATAGCGAACGCGCTCCGGTTAACCCCGGAAGAGAAGATTCATCTGTTTGACTTATGGGACCCGAATGCGGAACATGAATTCCTTGCATCGTATTCACAACTGGACCCAGGTTGGCAGAGTATTATTAGTCAGTTGACTCATCCTTCCTTTATTACCAATGAACGCTCTGAGGTGCTTGCTTGGAATGAAGCAGCGGATACGAACCTCTTTAAGTTCTCGTCGATGAATATGAATGAGCGTCTATTGATGCGGATTTTATTCTTGGATGAAACGCTGAAGGAGCGCATGCACAATTGGGATGAATTCGCACGGCACTCGGTAGCTGTCTTTCGTACGTATTATGATAAGTATCCGAGTGACCCCGGATTTGGCAGCATCGTGAAACAACTGAGTGAAGAAAGTGTGGACTTCCGAACGATCTGGAACCTGCACCAAGTCGAATTAAAACAAGTCAATCGTGTTCTGCTTGAAACGACGGAACGGGCAGATGGTGTTGTGCATGCGTACGATATCTTTTCCATGAATAATCTGAACAGCCAATCAGGCATTCATTGTTGTATTTACGTCCCTGTTCTTATGTAGAAGGTTGACTAGACTAGTAATTTCTTTACTAGCATACACGGAGTGTGGTTGGTGTCTCGGTTTTAAAATAGAATGAACTTAAGCTCACTCGTAGCTATTTATCGTTTCTATTTTAAGATGAAAAGAGGAAGCCTCATGCTCAAGACAAGAACGTTAGGTAAAGACAAATTACGTATATCTGGGCTCGGCCTGGGTGTGATGATGATGCCAGATAATGACGAATCGGTACATACCATTCAGGGTGCACTGGATGCAGGAGTCACCATGTTTGATACGGCGGATCTGTACGGAGAGTATGAAAAACAGCGATTTGGAGGAAATGAAAAACTGCTTGGTCGTGCGCTTCAAGGTCGAAGATCCGACGTTGTTGTTGCCACCAAATTCGGTATTACGCACACGCAGGGCCCCAAGGGAGATCCGGCCTACATCAAAAAGTCAGTAGATGCGAGTCTCTACAACCTGGGAATGGATTATATTGATCTATATTATCAACATCGTCCTGATCCGAACACCCCCATTGAAGAGACGGTAGGCACACTTGCCGATCTGGTTCAACAGGGCAAGATTCGATATATTGGTTTGTCCGAGGCGCCAGTAGAGGTCATTCGGCGTGCACATGCTGTTCATCCGATTACAGCGTTGCAGACGGAATATTCATTGTGGAGTCGGGAACTTGAGGATGAGATTATGCCTGTCCTGCATGAATTGAACATCGGCTTGGTTCCATATAGCCCATTGGGACGTGGCTTCCTGACTGGTCAGATCCGATCTATAGACGATTTGGCGGAAGATGATTATCGTCGTCACTATCCGCGTTTCCAAGGTGAGAACTTTCAGAAAAATCTGGAGGTTGTTGGATTGATCCAAGAGATGGCTAAGCAAAAAGGATGCACCGTTTCTCAACTTGCTCTGGCCTGGTTACTTGGAAAGGGAGAGCATATCGTTCCGATCCCGGGGACTCGCAACCTGGAAAGAGTTCACGAAAACTTAGGCGCGTTAGAAGTTTCGCTTACGGATGATGAGATGAAGCAGATTGATCGCATATCACCCCAAGGCATCGCAGCTGGAGGCAGATTCCCGGGCCAAGTATAACTCTTTAAGACATGATTCATGAAACCTGCAGTTTCGGATGAAAAGAATGTATAACAAGTCAACGGTATTATCTTCCTAATCTCCGGCATACAGTACAACAATGAGATGTATGCTCAAGGAGGTGAAATGATCGTATGATGAATCCGATTTTGCAAGCCCCAAATGCTCCACTAGCTGCCGATTCCAATGCGGTTGTCAATTATCAGAGGGATTCACGCAACTATGTAACCCAGTTGTTTGGAGAACAGCTGCCGACCATTGCCAATGGTTTCTTCAACGTGTACTTAAGCAAAGGAATTATTGTACAGCCACACTGGCACACCAATGTCACGGAGATGGTTGTAGTTATCAGCGGTGAAATTACAGCGTCAGTCTTCAATCCGTTTACGCGTGAACGATTGACATATCGCCTGAAACCAGGTCAAGTTGTGGTATTTCCGAAAGGTTGGTTTCACTGGTTTGTCGCTGAGACAGATGATGTATATGTATTAACGATCTTTGATCAACCAACCCCTGATATTGTGTTTGGAGCGGATTTCTTGGCAGCTACACCACCGGAGGTGGCTCACCGCGCGTACTGCTTGGATGAAGAGGCGTATGCCAGAGCCGTTGCGTCCATTAAAAATGATGCCATTCTGGGCCCTCCAATAGGATGTGATACGGAGGTTTCTGATCAATCGACTTCACCTTCCAAGACGCCAGTGTCACCATCCGATAAGCAGGAGTCTTAATTCAAAATTCCTTATTTATCATTATATAAGTACAGAGCCTGTAACTGGGGAATAACAGTTGCAGGCTTTTTGATGTGCCGATGTAATCATTATCGTATGAAGTCCATGGAGGGGGGTAGCATTATATTAGAAAAAAATTCAAAATAGCTGAGTCAGTGCCTTGCGTTCTCTGTTAGTATAGTATGAATATCCAATGAAAACGGAGGACTCCTTAATGAACATGTCAGAGATGGAAACACTTGAAACTGCAATGAGTTATGCACCTATTTTGATGTTTGACAGAGCAGAGCCCTTTTATCCTGATTTTGTTGGTATTTCTGTGTTGCTTCAATCCGGGCCTTCACCATCGTTCAGCAGGGAAATTGTGTTTCCAAGCGAGGTCGTTCAATACGTGATTGAATATGCAATTTGGTGGGATTATGAGATTGGACATCTGTACGAAATGGAGCATGTATGGATATATGTGGGTCATAACGGAGAGGTAGTAGACTGTGAAGCGAGTTTTCATGGTAAGGTTCTGCGCGGATTATTGAAGGAACGGGTTAATATGGTTGAGCATCATGTATGTCTGTACTCGCAGCCCGGCAAACATGCTTTCTCACCGCTTCCGGTTGTATTTGAGTTATTGCCTAACCTGTATAGTGCAGCGGGTTCAGATGCTGGATGTGATGGGCTGCTTGTGAATGAGTTGTTTCAAGGTTATTTTGAAACGAATGAACAGATCGATGCTCAGGTGGAGCGTTATCTAAAGACCAAAGCGTTCGTTCCTACCATGGAGTTTGAAGAATATATATTAAGACCGGAGATGTTCATGACGTGGGATAACCTGTTTGGTATTATTCCGTATAGGATTAAAGACCGCTTAGTGGAACTGGAACAATTATATAACACATGAAAATTAGTTTTAAATGGGGTATATGTTAAATTAAGGTGTGTTTTTTTGCTTCAAACCAAACTTTGTTGACTCGGGTTTGGTTTTTTTTGTGGGAAATTGGACTCATTATATGTGAGTATTTAATAGACTTAAGTCTTGTAATTTGGAATTGGAATGTTTTGATACATATATTTTTTTACAAGAAATATGAATGTGTTAGACGTAAGAACTATATAGTTTCTTATGTAAATTTAAGAATACCATATTACATGAAAATTTGTATGTAGATGTATATGCAAGTTGATGCTAATTGTTTTGTTATGCGTAGATATGTAATTTTGAAAAACAATTATATAGGTAAAAAGTATATAACTCATAAAAAAGTAGATTCTTTATATCTGAAATAAAAATTCATAATAACGCAAATTCATATAAATAAAAATCTTCTATTCAGTTTTATTATATTTATGTCGAAATAAATCGTAAGTTGTCTGGAGCGCGACCAAGAGAAGGGTTTGCCAAGCGTTATATACATAACTGGACACTACGATGCCTAGGAGGAGATTACATGAAGTGGTTTGGAAACTTGAAAACAGCAACAAAGATTATCTCGGCATTTTTAATTGTGTCGATAATCCTCGCGTCACTTGGCGTCTACTCGGTAGTAACATTGAGAAGTACGAATGAACGAATGCAAGAGATGTATAACAATAATCTGATTTCGGTTAGAGAACTGTCCTCAGCTCAGGTTGATTATCAGAGATTGCGAGTTAACGTGCGAGATTTGAATTTTGAAACTGTAGCAGCAGAACAGACCAGAGTTACGGAAAATATGGCTACAATTCGTCAATCCATGGAGGAGCGAATTGCTACGTATCGTCCTCTTGCTACTACCCCGGAAGAAACGGAATTGCTTCGTAAGTTAGATACCCAGTATGACAGTTATATGAAACTATTTGATCAAGGCGTCACTATGGCGTTATCTAATGATGATGCAGCTTTCATTACATTCCTCAAATCAACATTGAAACCTCCGGGTGATGAGGTGGTAAAAACACTCTCTGATTTGGTAAACCTTAATGTAACCCTGGCAGAGCAGGCAAACACGAAGTCCGAAGAAGCCTATACAACTTCTTTTGCAGTAACCATTATTCTTGTGATTCTGTCTGTACTCTTCAGTATCCTCATTGGTTACATGATCTCTCGCTCGATTTCAAAACCACTCATGTCCATGTTGGTTCTGGCTAAGGAAGTCGCCGGGGGAAATCTGGCACTTAAGTCAGACATCTCTAGTAAAGATGAAGTGGGTCAACTGGCAGCAGCACTGAATCGTATGGTCGACAACCTGAAAGAGTTAATCAACAATATCGTGTTGAACTCCCAAAGTGTTGCTGCTTCTTCGGAACAGATCTCAGCCAGCACACAGGAAATAGCAAGTACCAGCACAAGCCAATCCAGCGAGGCAGGAAACATCTCCGAATTGTTCAAGGAGCTCTCACTTGCCATTAACTCTGTTGCTGCTAGTGCGGAAGAAGCTGCTGAATTGTCCAATGATACTGTGAAGACTGCCCGTGAAGGTGGGCTTGTTGTACAGACTTCTCTGGAAGGCATGCAAGCTGTTAATACGAAAATGACCAAGCTTGAAGATGATTCCCGTAAGATTGGCGACATCATTGAAGTGATTGACGATATTGCTGAGCAGACCAACCTGCTTGCGCTGAATGCAGCAATTGAAGCGGCACGTGCGGGAGAACAAGGACGAGGATTCGCCGTAGTAGCAGATGAAGTCCGGAAGCTTGCAGAACGAAGCGGCGAGGCGACGAAAGAAATTACAGCCATTATCAAAGCGATGCAGGAAAATACGAGACAGAGTGTGCAGGCAGTAGCAGCCAGTGTTGAGCAGTCTTCCATGACTGGACAGGCGTTTGATCAGATCATTGATATGGTCAATAACTCCTCCCAGAAAGTAAACGAAATTGCAGCTGCATGTGAGGAAGAGGCGGCGCAAGCGGCAGAAGTAATGAGTTCTGTTGAAGCCATCTCGGCTTCCAGTGAAGAATCCGCGGCTGCATCAGAAGAGACTGCGGCAACCTGTCAGTCTTTGGCACAACTGGCGGAAGAGCTGGCGAAATCTGCGGCTGCTTTCAAAACCCATTAAAACAAATTGAATTGAGGGTGAATCGATGTCTTCACTTCAGAAAGAACAATATATTGAGCTGTCTGTAGGTTCAGAGACTTGCGCCATTCGAATCGAAGAGATTCACGAGATTATTAAAATGCTAAGCATTACAGATATCCCATTTAGCCGTCCGGAGATTAAAGGGGTAGTTAATCTGCGGGGCAAGGTTGTATGTGTGATGAGTCTGCGCAACCTGCTGGGTATGACGGATGAACCGGATACTAGAACAACACGAATTATCGTAGTTCGGTATCAGGATGAATATATTGGCCTGATTGTGGATCGAGTGAACAAGGTAACCACATATTCGGAAATACATCCACCAACCGGGGGTTACGGTCGTAACCGTGAAGACTTTTTCCATGGCGTGGGTCAACAGGAAGACAAGCTTGTGGGCATTTTGAAACTGGACGAAATATTGGGCGGTTAGGGAGGTATATACGAATGATGGATTTGTCTGCCTACCGTGACATCTTTATCGAAGAACTGAATGATCAACTGGAACGGATGGATCAGTCTTTGCTGGCGTTGGAGCTTTCGCCTTCTGTTGAACTGGTTCAAACGCTGTTCCGGGCAGCGCATACCATCAAGGGATCGGCATCGACAATGGATTTTCGTGAATTAAGCGACCTCACTCATGAGGTGGAGTATGCCCTTGAATGGGTTCGGGAGAAAAAACCCGAGATGACTTCCGAGTTAATTGATACGTTATTCCGCTCTTTAGACGCCATGAAGGTGCTTCGTGATCAGTATATCCGTGGTGAAGCCTATGCAGACTTTCGAACGGTCGTACGAGAAATTAAGGATCTAATTCAAACCCCGGCAGTAGTTGGGAAACTTGCAGCACCTCAATTGCAACCAGCGGAGGCAAATGTTGCACAGGTTGCTGTTGAGTCAGGAAAGCACCTGTTATCCATTCACATTTTGCTTGAGCATAAGTGTATGATGAAGGCGGCCAGATATCATATTTTGCGCCAACGCATTGAAGACATATGTGGGACGGTTGTTACAACTTCTCTCATGGAGATCCAGCCGGGCGCGCAGAATGAAGATGATCATTACAGTCAGTTCATCATCATCACGGCAACTTCGAAGGACTCTCAGCAGCTTGAGACAGAATTGTCTACAGACTCGGATATTCATACGCTGGAGATTCATCCATATATGCTGGAATCCAATGAGGTTGCAGCGGCTTCTGCACAACCTGAATTAATGAATGAACCAGAGCAGACAAAACCAAGCTTGCCTACCGTGGCTACATCTGGCCCGGAAGAGAAAGCGAAAGCTGCTCAACCTACAGTTCGTGTGAGTGTTGAACGTCTGGACCATTTGATGAATTTGGTCGGTGAACTGTTAATTGATCAGACATCCCTTGCAGATCTGAGTGCGTCGGGTGCGCGTAAGGAGTCTTCTTCACTGATTCAGAGTATTAGTGGTGTATCCGATCATATGGGCAGCGTTATCAAGGAGCTCCAAGACGGTGTAATGAAGACCCGGATGTTACCCATTGATCAACTGTTCAGTCGCTTCCCGAGGTTGGTTCGGGACCTTTCGCAGAAGCTGGGTAAAGATCTGGAATTGGTTATTCAAGGTGGAGAGACTGAGCTTGACCGGATGATTATTGAAGAATTGAGTGACCCACTGATCCATCTCATTCGCAATAGTGCAGATCATGGTATTGAAAGCGCAGAGGTTCGTGGAGAGTCGGGCAAGCCGTCCAAGGGACGTATTACCTTAACATCATTCCATGAAGAGAATCATGTTGTCATCCGGTATTCGGATGACGGCAAAGGTATTGATGGGGATAAGATCAAGGCTTCCGCCTTGAGCAAAGGCATTATTAGTGAGGAACAAGCTGCACGCCTATCAACACAGGAGGCTGTACATCTCATATTTGAGCCCGGTTTCTCCACAGCTTCTTCTGTTAGTGAAGTATCAGGTCGCGGGGTTGGAATGGACATTGTGCGCAGCCAGATCGGGCGACTGAACGGCATCATTGATATTGATACGGAGGTTGGTGTTGGTACTACGTTTACGATTCGTCTACCGCTCACTTTGGCGATTATTAAAGGTCTGTTAGTCAAAGTATCGGGGCGTGTTCTGATCGTGCCGATGTACAACGTGTCCGAGATTGTTCGGATTTCACCTGAAGATATTCAGATGATCCAGGGGCAACAAGCGATCCTGAACCATGGACGCATTGTACCCTTTCACCGCCTGTGTGATAAATTGAACTATCCACGAACGGAACGCAAATCCAAAACCATTCCTCTGGTGATTGTGCGCTCTGTCGATAAAATTGCAGCTTACGCAGTAGATGAGATCATAGGAAATCAGGAAGTCGTTATTAAGACACTTGGTACGTATCTGGGCGCGATGAACCATCTTTCTGGCGCAACGATCCTTGGAAATGGTAAGGTTGCCCTTATATTGGACGCGTCCTATCTGGTCAGTCACTAATCGTTAGATAAACTAAACATTACGCAGGTCAAAGAGCCTCATCATCCATAACGCGATGGTGGGGCTCTTGGTTGTACCTTTTGACATTGTAGCTACTCAGGATTTGAAAATGAGATCCATAAACCGGTTGGCAGCCAAAGAAATTGGCATATTGCGCTTGGTCATAATCCCCACATGGGAAGGGGGGAGTGGAACATCAAGCTGAATCTCGAAGAGGGAGCCTTCCTCCAGCTCTTTAGAGATGAATTCTCGTGTCACATAGGAAATACCCAGTCCTCGACGCGCAAACTCAATCAACAGATCAACGCTACCGACCTCAATCTCAGGCTTCAACGTGTAATTATAGCTGTTAAACAACTCGGTTATAGCCATCCGAACCCGGCTGTTCCGGGAGAAGAGGATCAGTTGATGCTCTAGGAGCATCTCAAGTGTCATGACTTTACCCTTCAGCTGAGCATAGCGTTCTCCGGCTACAAAACAGTCTTTCAATTGAATGCTTTCTCTGACTTCGAGCTGCGGATCAACAATGGGCATCCGAACAACACCGAGATCGATCTTGCCTTCTTTGAGAAAAGTAATGACTTCCGGCGTGGTTCCATGACTCAGATGTAGCTTGATGTTAGGATACAGGGTGTGGAATTCCTCCAGATACGCCAGCATGTAATGCTTGAACAGGGAGTCACTGCCACCAATCCGGAGTTCACCATTGTCCAGATTCTTCAGGGCGGCCATTTTTTCTTCCGCAAGCGAGATCAGAATCTGGGATTGTTCAATATAGGAGTACAGACTGGCACCTTCCTGTGTCAAGGCTACACCCTTGGAGTTCCGATAAAACAGGGTAAGACCAAAGCTCTCTTCCAATTGCTTGATGGCATGACTGACGCTGGGTTGAGTGATATACAGTGCTTTCGCAGCCTGTGTCAAACTTCCCGTTTTGGCCGCCCAATAAAAGACTTTATATAGTTCATAATTTGTTGTCATAGATGTTGTCTATAGCTCCTGTGAAATATATTAATTACTTGTATGGCTATAAAACGTATTATAGTGTAACTACAACAAAGAAACCAGAGTTACTTGGAAGGAGAACGGTGAGATGGAACCAACTACCATTGTTTTATTTGGTGCTACTGGCGATTTAGCCAAAAGAAAAATATATCCTGCCTTATATAACTTATATCTTGAGCAGAAGCTTCCTGAAACCTTCTCATTGATTGGTCTGGGGCGTAGAGAGTGGTCTGATGAATTCTTTCAGGCACAAGTGGAAAAATCATTAAATGAATTTTCCAGACGCCAGGCTGATCCTGAAGTTGTGAAGTCATTTGTGAAAGCTTTTCGCTACAGTGTATTGAATATAAGCCATAAGGAAGATTATATAAAGCTGTTGGGATTAGTTGAACAAAGAGAAGCTGAACTTGGCATTCCGTCCAATCGCTTGTTTTATCTCTCGGTTGGTCCGGAATTCTTCGAACCGATTGCCGAGAACATTCAACAAAGTGGGCTGGGTTCCACAGAGGGCTGGAAGCGTCTCGTCATTGAGAAACCATTTGGTCACGATCTGCCGTCGGCCCGAGACCTCAATCGCAAATTAAGCGAATCGTTCACGGAGGAAGAGATTTATCGGATTGACCACTATTTGGGCAAACCGATGGTACAGCGCCTGGAGACGTTACATCAGAGTAACCCAATCATGAAGGCGTTATGGAACAACCGTTACATCTCCAATGTGCAAATTACGGCTAATGAGACTGTAGGTGTCGAAGAACGTGCATCCTATTATGATCATGTAGGTGCAGTGCGAGACATGTTCCAGAATCATATGCTGCAATTGCTTATGATGATGGCGATTCAGCTTCCATACAACAGTTCTTCCGAAAAAGTTGGATTGAAGAAAAAGCACATCATGGAATCGATCCAGCCGTTACAAAAGCAAACCGTGGGCGCAAGCATCATTCGTGGGCAGTATGCAGAAGGCAACATTCAAGGCCAACCAGTCAATGCTTATGCTGCTGAACCGGGTGTAGCGGAGAATACGATGAATGACACATTCATTGCTGCCAAATTGCAAATCGATGATTTCTTCTGGCGCGGTGTTCCGTTTTACATTCGTACGGGTAAAAGAATGAAGGAGAAATCAACACGTATCGTCATTGAATTCAAAGAACCTTCAGGACAGACGAATGTGCTGAAAAACAAAGGCTCCAAGCCAAACCTGCTCGTCATTGAGATGAGTCCAGATCAGAGCATGACATTGCAACTGAATGCAAGTGATCCAGAGAATAAAGGTGAATTCAAACCGGTTCATATCGATCTTTCTCCGGATAAAGGTGACCTTGCGGAAGCTTACGAGAATCTGATTCGTGATGCTTTGCTGGGAGATCCAACTTTCTTTGCCCACTGGGATGAAGTAGAATTGTCATGGGCATGGGTGCAACCCATTCTGGATGCATTCCAGGAAAATCTGCTGCCACTTCACCTGTATCCTGCAGGAAGCTATGGACCAGCTGAATCAGATGCTATGCTTGAAGAAGATGGTCACCACTGGTGGTTTGATGAGCCGGCGGATCAGGAGTCTGTAGTTACAAATAGCATGCCCTTGGCGGTTAATGCGAATCTCTAAACCATAATAAAAAATATATCTGGAGGTAATTAAATCATGAAATTTTTTATCGATACAGCTAACGTGGAAGACATCCAAAAAGCATACAAAATCGGTGTATTGTCTGGTGTAACAACAAACCCATCTTTGGTAGCCAAAGAAGGCGTGAAATTCGAAGATCGTATTGAAGAAATCTTGCGTTTGGTACCTGAAGTGGAGTCCGTATCTGCGGAAGTGACACCAGATGCCCTTACTGCTGAAGATATGATTGCACAAGCAAACGAATTGATCAAAATTAACAACAGCGACAAAAATATTACGATCAAATTGCCAATGACACTTGCAGGACTTGAAGCTTGCCGTTACTTGACCAAAAAAGGCGTGAAAACCAACGTAACGTTGATCTTCACTGTGAACCAGGCGCTTCTGGCTGCTCGTGCTGGTGCGACATATGTATCTCCATTCCTGGGACGTCTTGATGATATCTCTGAGGATGGCGTACAATTGGTTACCAAAATTGCTGAATTGTTCCGTACACATAACCTGGATGCACAGATTATTGCGGCTTCCGTAAGACATCCGGATCATGTTACACGTGTAGCAATGGCGGGAGCACATATCGCGACTGTTCCATTCTCCGTTATTGAACAAATCTCCAAACACCCACTTACAGATCAAGGTATGGACAAATTTGCAGCGGACTGGAAAAAAACAGTACAATAATCACTGAACATTTATTCGTTTCAACTTACAATAGAATTATATAAATCATGGAGCATTGGGAGGACATAATGAGTAAACAACAGATCGGTGTTATTGGATTGGCAGTAATGGGTAAAAACCTGGCTTTGAATATTGAAAGTAAAGGGTTCTCGGTATCGGTATTTAACCGTTCCCCTGAGAAAACCCATGATCTTCTGAAAGAAGCAGAAGGTAAAAACCTGACTGGTGCGTTCACTATTGAAGAATTCGTGGAATCCCTGGAGTCTCCGCGTAAAATTTTGATTATGGTACAAGCAGGTAAAGCAACAGATGCAACGATTGAACAACTGCTTCCTCATCTGGATCAAGGCGACATTATTATTGATGGAGGTAATGCTTACTTCCCTGATACACAACGTCGCAGTAAAGAGCTTGAAGAAAAAGGTTTCCGCTTCATCGGAGCAGGTGTATCCGGTGGTGAAGAAGGCGCACTGAAAGGCCCGGCAATCATGCCAGGCGGTCAGGAAAGTGCTTATCAATTGGTAGAACCGATCCTTACAGCAATCTCCGCCAAAGTGGGCGATGATGCTTGTAGCACATATATCGGACCAGATGGTGCCGGACACTATGTAAAAATGGTGCATAATGGTATCGAGTACGGAGATATGCAGCTGATTGGTGAAGCGTACCACCTGCTCAAATCCGTATTGAACGTTTCCGTTGAAGAGTTGCATGAGATCTTCACGGAGTGGAATCAAGGGGAGCTGGACAGCTACCTGATCGAAATCACGGCAGACATCTTCTCCAAATACGATCCAGAAACCGGCAAACCGATGGTTGACGTTATTCTTGACGCTGCTGGACAAAAAGGAACTGGTAAATGGACGAGCCAAAGCGCGCTGGATCTCGGCGTCCCATTGTCCATGATCACAGAATCCGTATTCTCCCGTTTCCTGTCTGCGATGAAAGACGAGCGTGTAGCAGCAAGCAAAATCCTCAGTGGACCAGCAACTGAAGCATTCTCTGGCGATAAAAAAGCGTTCATCGAGAACGTTCGTAAAGCATTGTTTGCAAGTAAAATCGTATCCTATGCACAAGGATTTGCACAAATGCGCGCAGCTTCCGACGAGTATGGCTGGGATCTGAAATACGGCAACATTGCCATGATCTTCCGTGGCGGATGTATCATCCGTTCACAATTCCTGCAAAACATCAAAGAAGCATATGACAAAGATGCAGCTCTGAAAAACCTGCTGCTTGATCCATATTTCCAAAACATCGTTGAGTCTTATCAAGGTGCATGGCGTGAAGTTATAGCAGCTGCTGTAAAACAAGGTATTCCGGTACCAGGCTTCTCCAGCGCTCTTTCTTACTACGACAGCTACCGTACAGAGCGTTTGCCAGCAAACTTGCTGCAAGCACAACGTGACTACTTCGGTGCTCACACGTTCAAACGTGTGGACAAAGAAGGTTCATTCCACTTCCAATGGATGGACACCACCGAGTAATATTCGTTTCAAACATATAGCATTCTTGCAGTCGGTCATGAATTCAACTTCATGGCACCTGCAAGGGTGCTTTTTCACGTTAATGGTTCGAATTTGAATATCATCAAATTGTAATAAAATGTACGAATCTGGGTTGGGCAAACAGATGATCTGGCCCGTCAACTACGTTATACTTGTTCAGACGGAACTACATCCGTGATGAAAATTCAGCATACAACTTATTGACGTGGAGGTTAGACCGGGCATGTTTGTATTAGCGGGTATATTGTTTTTGGTCGTATATGGATTATTAGTGTTCTACATAGGCTGGAGCGGTTGGAGTTGGATGAAACCAGTAGTGTCCGCCAGATTTCGATGGTTTTATATTATAGCGCTTGTATTCCTTGCTGTTTCCTTCATTTTGGCACGTGTGTTTGGAAGTATTTCGTTTCTCAGTATTATCGGTTCTTACTGGCTGGCGATCTTTTCGTTGTTATTGCTGATCCTGCCCGTCGTTCATCTTACGATGTGGTTGCTGAGATTAACCCGTATTCCTAGACATCACACACAGAAATGGGCGGGTGTCGTTACACTGGTGCTGTTAGTGTCCACAATGGGTTATGGAATTTTCAATGCTTACAGCCCGGTAGTGAGAACGTATAATATCCAGATTGATAAAAAAGTAGAAGGTGTGGACAAGCTTAACATTGTCATGGCTGCCGATATGCACTTTGGATTACTGTCTGGCCCTGCACATGCCAAACGCATGGTGGAGGAGATTAATGCACTGAAGCCGGACCTAGTGCTATATCCGGGAGATATTATTGATGACAATCTGGATATGTATCTGAATAGCGGAATTGCTGATATTATCAGTGAAATTCAGGCTCCATATGGTGTCTATGCTTCTCTCGGGAATCACGACAAGTTTGATGGTCCAATTGAAGAGTTGATCGCTGCGCTGGAGAAGAGCAATATGCAAGTTTTGTACGATGACAAGATTGTCCTGGACGACAAGATCACCCTCATTGGGCGGAAAGACCGGACAGAGAAGGATCGTGCAGAAGTAGCCACATTAATGCAAGATACGGACTTGAGCCAGCCGGTACTTATGATGGATCATCAGCCGTATGATCTGGATATAGCGGAACAGAACAATGTAGACCTTGTGGTATCCGGTCACACCCACCGTGGACAGATTGCGCCGGCTCAGTTCATCACACAAGCGATTTACGAGAATGATTGGGGTTATCTGCAAAAGGGTTCTATGCATTCTATTGTAACCTCCGGATTTGGCTTCTGGGGACCTCCAATTCGTACAAGCAGTCGTTCGGAGATTGTGCAGATTCATGTGACGTTCCAGTAATGATGAAGGCCCGTTGAGAAAAGGGATAGCTTATAAACACGTCAACCGTAGATTGATGATACCGGCTCCGCTTTATGATGACAAGCTCAGATCACTGTCATGATAAAGCGGAGTATTTCTTATGCGAAATTAGATGGGCGCGCTGATTATTTAAGGCGTTTTTACTAATATAAGACGGTTTGATCTCTCGGAAATCGGAGTTCAAGCCGCCTGTTTTTTTATTATGTAAGTTTAGTTTCTTACCCCGTTGTCAGGAAGGGCTTCAAACGAATAAAATGCGCCTTTTGTATTGATTTTACCGATAAGCGTTGTGGCTCCTTTTTTCGTGAAGGTGTATTCGTTGTTTTGGATACGAACGGAATAACCGTTTAGCTTAATACCAAATATAGATCTGACTGTAGGTGCAGCGAGGGATAGTGCTTTGTTTTTGCTGAGCTTGGGCTTGGCGAAAGACTTTTTGAAATCAGTATCATTTTTCCAATTAATACCTAGTTCGTTAGTGACTTTCCATACTTTTCCGGTCTTGCTGCCGATATGTACATAATTTAGATTGTCGTCATCCCGATACTGCCATAACATATCTTTTCCTTCTACGGTAAATAAGGTGTAATCAAAAGCTTTTACTGAGGGAATTCCAAGTGTTTTGAGTGAATTTCGTGCTATGTTTGTCATCCAGGCATAGGAATCATCGATTTTATATTGCAGAATTGCCGACATTTGATTACCTTTGTCCACATCGATGTAAAGTTGTTGACTAGGTCCAAAGATGACCCAGTAGTTTTGGAGTAAATGTCCATGTTCTGGATCATTGGCTTTGAAACGCCAGAAACCACTCTTAATGAAGATATCTTCATCTTCAAATGTTTTTAGGAAGGCATCAAGCTTCAGGAGCAGCGCATTATCCATGACTTTATCCAGATCAGCGTTATCATACATGATATGGGTGGACGCGACACGATTAGTATCGGGATCGTATGTTTGTGTGAAATAGGCGAACCCGTTTCCATCAATAGTTCCGTTAATGACCCACGGATCAAATGATGTATCTATTGTGGTGAATTGAATGTTCTGTTTTCCCACGAGTTTAACTAGTTCTTCACTTAAAAGTTTTTTTGTCTCCGAACCTAGGTGCTCAGCAGACTCTTGACTCTCTATCAATGAGAGGTTATTGGAATTTGCGGCCAAGGTGAGTGGGGCAGACAACAATAGTGACATGGTAGCGACAAATGCGGTCAATGAAACGATTTTTTTCAAAATGAATCCTCCTGTTAAGTTTAGGTCATATTATTAAATGTCAGTACGCACATATCTTTCAATGTACCATAAAAGTAAAATGTTGCCTAACCATATAAACGCAAACATCGGTTTCCTATTGACACCGTTTTCAGCTTATGATAAATTAGATCCGAGGCTTGTTACCGGTAATGCGGGCAAAACCACTATGGAAATGATTTTATTATTTCTGTTTTGGTTTTGCCCTTTTTTATTCCTCAAAAAAAACCAGGTGGGTCCAGAATGATTATTAAACAGATATTTAATAACAATATTGTCAGTACCGTGGATGACAAAAATCAGGAACTACTGATCCTCGGCCGGGGTATCGGATTCAAGTTCAAAGCTGGCGATGAGATTGATGAAGAGCGGATTGAGAAGGTATTCCGTCTTCAGGATACATCGATCTATGAGAAATTTAAATCCATCGTAGCTGAAGTGCCGATTGAGATTTTGCAGGCAACAGATGATATTGTGACACTGGCACGAACACAATTGAACAAAACCATCAGTGATGGGATCTATGTCTCGCTGTCGGATCACATTCACTTTGCTGTTCAACGCTTGGAAAAAGGAATGATCACTCGTAATCCACTTTCTTGGGAAGTTCAGCACTTCTATAAGGCGGAGTATGATGTGGCCAGAGAAGCATTGACCTTGCTGAAGGAAAGACTGGATATTGAATTCCCCAAAGACGAGATCTGCAATATTGCCTTGCATTTCATCAATGCGGAAGTGAATGATTCCATGAACGATGTTACTCATCTCATGCAGCTATTGCAGGAGATTATGAATATCATCAAATATCACTTCAATATCGAATTGGATGAAGATAGCGTCAATTATTTCCGCTTCATCACCCATTTGAAATATTTTTGTCAGCGTGTCATTACCCATTCTTCACATGATGATGCCGAGGAGTATTTATATGAAGTGGTTCGGAAAAACTATCCGGAGACTTTCAAATGTATTGGCAAGATCGAGACTTTTATCCATAAGAATTATCAGTATGACATGACTCACTCGGAGCAGTTATATCTCACGCTCCATCTGGAACGTCTGATGAAAACCAAGCGGGATGCTTAAAGTCCACGCAATAGAATGAAATTACAACTGGATATCCCATGGGCTTGTTACTGTTCAATCAGGCAATACCCGAATGAGATGGCGCCACATTTTTGCGCTATATTCGTTCGGGTATTTTTTATTGGAAAAATGAGGAGGAAGACATCATGAAACATCAAGAAGCGGCGCAGGAAATCATCAAAGCCGTTGGGGGAACTAAAAATATCAATTCAGTGTATCACTGTGTTACACGTTTGCGTTTTGATCTGAAAGACAACGACAAAGTCGATAACGGTTCACTCAATAAACTGGATAAAGTCATGGGTACGAATATTTCTGGTGATCAATTTCAGGTCATTATCGGTAATGATGTGTCGAAAGTATTCGACGCCATGGTGAAGGAACATCCTGCAATCCAACAAAGTACGGAAAATAAAGAGCCTAAGTCGGATAAAAAACAAAATGTCGTGCTGAAAATTTTTGAAACGATCGCAGGTGTCTTTGCCCCGATGCTTCCAGCGATTACAGCGGCAGGTATGCTCAAAGGGTTACTGGCACTATTCGTGTCCATAGGTTGGATGTCCGCTGGAACAGATACGTACCGTATTCTCTCAGCCATTGGTGACGGCGTATTCCACTACCTGCCCTTACTGATTGCAGTCAGCGCGGCTCGCAAATTCGGCAGTAATCCGTTTGTTGCCATTGCACTAGGTACGGCATTAATGTACCCAGACATGACAGCATTGCTATCTAGCGGTGAATCGGTTGGATTCTTGGGAATTCCGGTTACGGCTGTAAGTTATGCTTCATCGGTTATTCCAATTTTACTCGCTGTATGGTTGATGTCCTATGTTGAGAAATGGGTTGACCGTGTTATCCCTGCTGCACTCAAGCTATTGCTTGTGCCTTTGATTACCTTGCTTGTGATGGTTCCGGTGACACTGATTGCAATCGGTCCATTGGGTACATTTGTAGGTAGCGGATTGTCTGGCGGCATCAACTGGCTGCTGAATGAAGGCGGATTGATTGCAGGTATCGTACTGGGCGGCGCAATGGCGCTCATTATTATGACAGGAATGCACTATGCACTTGTGCCGATCATCTTGAGTAATATCGCTACACTGGGCTTCGATAAATTCTTGCCATTGACCTTTATCTCCAATATGGGTCAGGCTGGTGCAACTCTTGGTGTATTCTTCCGGGCAAAAGATAAAAAACTCAAAACCGTGGCATTATCAACGAGCTTCACGGCACTCATGGGTGTAACGGAGCCGGCTATGTACGGGGTTAACATGAAGTATAAAAAACCATTTGCCGCAGCGATGATTGGTAGCGCAGTTGGTGGCGGCTTCGCCCTTGCTTTTGGCGCCAAAGCATACGTACTTGCAGGTAACGGTGGTCTCCCAGGACTTCCTTCCCTGATCGGTCAAACGTTCTGGTATTCCTTTGGCGGTATGATTCTTGCATTTGTTGTAGGTACGATTATGTCTACGATATTCGGTATTAAGGAAGAAGAAGGAGACGCTGAGGCATTGGCTCAATTCTCACCAGGCGCTTCTTCTGCGGCAACGACAACACCTTCGAGCGATGCGGCAAGTGTGAACGTGGACGACATGGGCGCTCCAACACCAACGAGTAATGCGGTAGCCGTTGCACCAATGACAGGTAAATCCATTCCGCTCAAAGAAGTCAATGATCCAACATTCGGTGATGAATTGATGGGTAAAGGTGTGGCATTTGTTCCTACGGTGGGCGAATTGCTATCTCCAGTGACGGGTACGATCATGAATGTGTTCAAAACGAAACATGCGATCGTTGTCCGCAGTGATAACGGAATGGAATTGCTGATTCATGTCGGAATCAACACGGTGAAGCTGCGTGGACAGTACTTCGATGCACATGTGGCTACAGGAGCACGTGTACAAGCCGGAGACAAGTTACTCACATTTGAACTGGCCGAGATTGCCAAAGAATACGACATTACAACCGCTATGGTGGTTACCAATACGGCAGATTACAAGCAGGTTCTACCGGTGAAATTGGGCGATATCACGATGGGTGAAGACGTCTTGAAAGCTGAAATCTAAACCGTCTTAAGACTAATAGACAAATTCAAAAAAAGAAGGAGAGATACGGATGATTCATCGACAAGGGTTTCCGGAAGGATTTCTGTGGGGCGGCGCTATTGCCGCCAATCAGGCTGAAGGTGGATTCGACGCTGGCGGCAAAGGATGGTCGACGGCCGACATGGTTCCTTATTTTGAGAAAAAGGACTACACGAACCTTAGAGAACTGATGCATGTTACGAGTGCAACGGTTGAGAAAGCAATGGCACATCACAGTGCGGAAGGTTATCCGAAGCGTTATGGGATTGATTTCTACCACCGTTTCAAAGAGGATATTGCGCTGTTCGCTGAGCTGGGCTTCAAAACATTTCGTCTGTCCATCAACTGGCCGCGCATTTTCCCGAATGGTTATGATGCCGAGCCAAATGAAGAGGGACTGCGCTTCTATGACGAAGTGTTCGATGAACTCCGTAAATACGATATCGAACCTCTCGTAACACTCTCGCACTATGAGATGCCGATGGCACTTGTACTGAAATATAACGGCTGGGCAGGCCGCGAAGTGATTGGACATTTTGTAAGATATGCAGAAACCGTGATGAATCGGTATAAGGATAAGGTAAAATACTGGTTGACGTTTAATGAGATTAACACGACCATTATTGAACCGTTCACAGGCGGAGGTATTATTGAAGACCGGGTGGAGAACACGATGCAGGCTTCCTATCAGGCACTTCATCATCAATTTGTAGCCAGCAGCCTGGTAACGGAAAAAGCACGTCAGATTAACCCGAACTTCCAGATCGGATGTATGCTTGCACGCATGATTCACTACCCGGCGACATCGAAGCCAGAGGATGTGCTGCAAGCACAGATCGATAACCAGCTGAACCTGCTGCATACGGATGTACAAGTTCGTGGTAGTTACCCAACATTCATGGCTCGGTACTGGGCAGAGAACGGGATTACCATTGCCATGGAACCGGGGGATGAGCAGATCCTGCGTGAGCACACAGTTGACTTCATCTCATTCAGTTATTACACATCCTTGGTGTCCGCAGTAAATCCAGAAGAATATGGAGTGACTGGAGGCAACCTGTACAGCACGATTAAGAACCCTAATCTGGAGCGTACGGAGTGGGGCTGGCAGTTGGATCCGATTGGTCTGCGTGTAGCATTGAAAGAGTTGTATGATCGTTACCAATTGCCATTATTTGTGGTGGAGAATGGACTTGGCGCGAAAGATACCGTTGAAGCAGATGGTTCCATTAACGATGATTACCGGATTGATTATCTGAGAAAACACATTACACAAATGAAAGAAGCCATTATGGATGGTGTGGACCTCATGGGCTATACCAACTGGGGAGCGATTGATATCATCAGCGCATCCACTTCGGAAATGTCCAAGCGTTATGGCGTGATCTACGTGGATCAGGACGACAACGGACAAGGCACATTGAATCGGTATAAGAAAAAGAGCTTTGGTTGGTACCAAAAGGTCATTGCCTCCAATGGCGAAAACTTGGAATAAATTAATCTAAAAAGGCACCCCAGGCATAGCTAGTGTTACGCCATCGGGGTGCCTTTTTAATATCATCTCGCAGGATTTTCATCCACGCTAATGGCACTTCAAGGTAAAAGGGATGACTTCATAACATACTGGATGGTATACTGTGATCGTATTGGGGGAGGGATAACCATGAAGAAGCCTATTATTGCTGTAGATATGGATGACACGATATGTCATCTGGTCAAGCGGGCTATATATCACAACAACCTTAACTTCCCGACCCATCCGTTGCGGTATGAGGATATGATTCATTGGGATACGTCCCATTTGCGTCATCCAGAGAGCACGCACGATGTATTTTATGGTCGGCCGGGTCTGTTCGAGGAATTGGAATTATACGACGAATATGTTGTAGATGAGATGCGCAAGCTGAACGATGCCTATGATGTCATTGTCGTGACAGCAGCAGAGCCAAAAACAGTGGTTGAGAAGTGGAACTGGCTTCAGCAGCACATGCCTTTTATAACCGCTGAACAGTTTATTACATGCAAACGAAAAAACTTGCTCGGATTCGATCTGCTCATTGATGATGGAGCACATAATCTGATTCCCGCGCATGAGGATGGCAAAAAGGTTATCTGTATCCCGCATCCGTGGAATATACAGGAGCGTGAGCGATACAACTTTCCGTTGATGTCTTCATGGAAAGAAGCCAAGGCATACATAGATGAAATGTTACAGGTTGTTGGTGTCTAAAAGGTAGTTAATCTTATCGTCCAGAGTGAAGTGCTCTGGATTTTTTGCGATAGGCGAGAGGTGTTTCGCCTGTTATTTTTTTGAATGCGGCATAGAATGAATCCATATCCCGATATCCGACCAGCTCGGCAATCAGGCTGACTTTGTGCTGTGAATTCTTTAGAATTTCGCAGCTTTTTTGTATGCGTAGATGTTGCAGGTGGCCGCTAAAGGACTGTCCGGTATGCCGCAGAAACATTCGCCCAATCTGCTTTTCGCTCCAGCCTGATATGCGTACCAGATCAGACATCCGAATACGATTGCTTACGTGTTCCTTGATATAGTGAAGGATGTAATCAAAGCCAGTGGAATGATTCTCTTCATCCTGATCCTTTTGATACAGTTGTCTGTAGGTCATCAATACCAACTGGCTTACCAAGGTGTATAACATGGTAGACGAGCCGATTCCAGGAACGGAGGATTCACGATACAGCTTCACCATTAGTTCTTCCATCTGATCGTTGCGATCCACAATGGATATATAAGGAACCTGATTTTGTGCCAAGTCCATCAGATGTTGAATGATTTCTTTCTCCTGAATGATGGCTGTCAGCGTGTTGATCAACTCAGCATTAAACAGACAATTATAGATAATTAGCGGATGCTCGGTCACGTTTGTACTCGCAGGACGAAAGACATGAGGAACGCCAACAGGAATGACAAACAGCATGCCTTTCTTCACGGGAATGACATCTTCACCGATATGATGAAAGCCCTTTCCTTCAGCAACATAGCTATACTCAATAAAATCATGTGCGTGAAAAGGGAGCATAAAATCTTCAGAGCAACGATTGACAAAAAGTTGCAGATGATTATGCAGAAAGTATTCGCTTTTCATAAGTTGTACAGATGAATCCACAGGCAACCTCCTCGCATAGATGGCTGAATCACCGGATGAAATAGTCCGGATCACCGGGTATTTACGACAGCAGGATCGATATAATTATATCGTAACCCCGAATGGGAAGCCAAGATGGAAAGGACGATCTGCTAATGTTCAACGTTAGTCACCTTCGCTGTGAATATAGAGTCAACCCGATAGGCCTCGATGTAAAATCACCGAGATTAAGTTGGCAGTTGCAGTCTGATCGGCGGAACTGTATGCAATCCGCTTACCAGGTACAACTCTCCCTAACGAAAGATTTTGAAGGGATTACATGGGATTCTGGCGAGATAAGCAGTGATCAATCCATACATGTGGAACTAAAACATTTTCAGCCTTCTCCGCAAACACGATACTATTACCGGGTTCGGGCATGGGATGATACAGGAAGTGATTCGGGTTGGTCCGAAACGGCTTATTTCGAGATGGGACTTATGGATCGTCATAACAAGTGGCAAGCAGAATGGATCACAGCTCAAGCATCAGATGATGGAGATACGTCATGCCCGCGTATGCGCAAGCAGTTTAATGTGAAACAACCTGTTACGTCTGCCAGAATATATGTCACAGCACTTGGATTATACGAGTTGTACATCAACAACTCAAGAGTAGGAGAAGATTATTTTACACCTGGCTGGACTTCTTATCGTAAGCGATTACAATATCAAACCTATGATGTTACCCACTTGCTTCAAAATGGACAGAATATATTGGGTGCATATCTTGGAGATGGCTGGTATCGGGGATATCTTGGCTGGAACAAAGAACGGGAGATATTTGGTTCAACGTCCGCATTGCTGCTGGAACTGCATATGAAATACGCAGATGGATCAGAGGAATGTATTGTATCCAATGGTGAGTGGACGACTGCTCCAAGTGCCATTCGCATGTCGGACATCTATATGGGGGAGACGTATGATGCGCGATTGGAGTCTGATTGGTCGGATACATCTGAAGTGAATTGGTCACCTGTGAACATATTGGAACATCCCAAGGATATCATCGTTGCGCAGGAGAATGTACCCGTTACCCAAGTCGAACAAATACAGCCAATCGCCTTCTTAACAACTCCACAGGGAGATCGTGTAATAGACATGGGGCAGAATATGGTGGGATGGGTGAGATTTAGCATTCAAGGTGAGGTCGGTCAGACGGTTGAGCTGCACCATGCTGAGATATTGGATCATGAGGGCAACTTCTACACCGATAATCTTCGAGCTGCCAAGCAGTGTATTCGCTATACATCCAAGGGGGATGAAGTAGAAACATTTGAACCGCATTTTACGTTCCAGGGGTTCCGATATGTGAAGCTGGTTGGCTTTTCTGAACACATTCATCTCGATAATTTCACTGGCATAGTGCTGCACTCAAATATGGAGCAAACAGGTCAGTTCTCGTGCTCCAGTCCCCTGGTGAACCAACTGCATCACAATATATTGTGGGGGCAAAAGGGGAATTTCCTTGATGTGCCGACAGACTGCCCACAGAGGGATGAACGGCTCGGGTGGACCGGTGATGCACAGATGTTTGTCCGCACGTCCTCCTACCTCATGAATACGGCGCCCTTTTTCACCAAGTGGTTGCGGGATCTGGAAGCGGATCAGGGAGAAGATGGAGGTATTCCATTCTTCGTTCCGGATCTGAGAAGTTCCACGTCGGAAGGATGGGGAGACACCAGTCATTCCTCCGCCGCTTGGGGTGATGCAGCAGTCATCTGTCCTTGGACCATCTATGAGATGTATGGGGATGCCAGATTACTGGCTGAACAATATGAGAGTATGAAGCGGTGGATCGAGTACATTCACGGGCAGGGCGATAACCCATATCTGTGGAACACGGGATTCCACTTTGGCGATTGGCTGGGACTGGATTCCAAGCCGGATAGTTATGTTGGCGCAACGGACACGGACTATGTAGCAACTGCATTCTATGCCTATTCGGTTTCGTTAACTCAAAAAGCGGCAGAGGTACTTGGTAAGACAGATGATGCTGAATATTATAGAACGTTGCATACCAACATTGTTCTTGCGTTTAACAAAGAATTCGTCACTCCAGCCGGCAAAATTGCTGTTCCAACGCAAACAGCGCATGTTCTTGCGCTGCAATTTGACCTGCTGGACGCGACTGCACGAACTCGCGCTGTCGATCAATTGGCAAAACTTGTGAAAGAGGCGGGCAATCATCTTACTACAGGCTTTGTGGGTACACCTTACCTAAATCCGGTACTGAGTGATGCAAGTCTTCACGATCTGGCTTATACATTACTTTTTCAAGAGGATTATCCGTCCTGGCTATATCAGGTGACTCAAGGCGCAACGACAGTCTGGGAACATTGGGATGGGATCAAAGAGGATGGCAGTCTCTGGAGTGCTGATATGAACTCATTTAACCACTATGCGTATGGTGCGATTGGGGAATGGATGTATCGTTATGTTGCCGGAATCAAGTCCGATGAACATCAGCCAGGATTCCGAATGGTGCATATTGAGCCGCAACCCGGACCTGGACTGGATTGGGTGGAAGCGAGCTTGGAGACGATGTATGGTCAAGTTGCTTCAAGTTGGCATCGGCTGGCGGAGGGAGAAATGGAGATACGCGTGCACATTCCTGTCAATACGAGAGGTACGGTACGTCTTCCTGGAGCAGGTGCACAGATCGTTCTGGAGCAAGGGAAACCGTTGGATCAGGTAAATGAAGTTCAGGATATTCGAAGTATTGGAGACGATATTGAAGTTACACTTGGATCAGGAAGTTACCAATTCAATTACAAGGACACGGATATGAAGAAGGACCGAGATGTTCAGGATGTTACATTGACAGAGTCCGTATAATAATAGAATAAACGGTAAGATGTACTTTTGAAAAGGATCTGCTCACACGCAGGTCCTTTTTCGAACTTGTCTGATGGAAGAGCAAGAATGTTGTGTCCTGGAAGCGGCAGCATGGCAGTTTCAATATCTGTTGGGAGGGTGTAATGACTGTGGGGAAAGAACATGTTAGATTAATTAAACCATCGCGAGCGTATAAGGATGCATATTTGGAATTTTATGAAGACTGGGTGAGAAGTGGAGAGTTGATGGTACCGTGGGTCATTTCCAAAGATCCTTCTGCTTTTGATGAGATGTTGGCGTTTTTGCAGCGCAATGAACAAGGTATCGATATTCCCGAAGGTTGGGTCAAAGACAGTACATACTGGCTACTCACCGAGAGTCAACAAATCGTGGGTGCTGTAAATATAAGGCATGAGCTTAACGACAAATTGTTCAACAGTGGAGGACATATTGGATATGGCATTCGTCCTGGAGAGCGGCAAAGTGGCTATGGTTCCGAAATTCTCAGGCTCTCTTTGGAGAAAACGAGAGAGCTTGGAATCACCAAAGTATTGGTCGTATGTGATGCAAATAATGAGCCATCCAGAAGAGTTATTCTTCGAAATGGTGGCATTCAGGATGAAAACTATGTGGAGTCTAATGGCAATGTTGTTGAACGATTCTGGATAGAGAATGTCGAATAATGAAGAATGATGGTGAAATTTAACGAAAATAATATAGATTATGATTGTAATACCCTCGCGTGCTGATTAAAATGAAGCATAGAATCTGGATTGCAGCCGGAAACTATCATCCCATATCAGGCACAAGTGAGGTTATTTTATGAATCAACCGGTTAATCGGCCCCGGCGTATTGAGTATCTGGATCTCTATCGTGCATTGGCCATCATGGCAGTGGTAGCCATCCATGCGACTTCAACAGCAGTTGCGCATTACCCGAAGCACACGTTAGATCATGATGTGTATTACTTCTGGAACACGTTCCTGCAATTTGCCGTTCCAGCGTTCCTGTTCTTGTCCTCCCTGGTTCTGTTCTACAACTACAGCTCCAAGGTGAATGAGAAGGGTTGGATGCTCACCTTTTACAAAAAGCGTTTATTCTATGTATGTGTACCCTATGTGGTATGGTCCTTTATCTATTTTACCGTTAAACAGTTGCTTGCGGGTAAAGAACCTTTGACCCATGGTGTGCAATTTGCCAAACAATTAGTGATGGGAACCGCTCATACCCATCTGTACTTTTTTCTGATTATTCTTCAATTCTATATCGTTTTTCCATTGCTTCTGTCGCTAACACGCCATCTTCTTTTTACTCGGTATTTGCCATTATTCTTTATTATGGGCCAAGCAATCTTCTATGCACTGCATTTGCAGTTTCACTTCGAGCGAACAGGAAGTTTGTTACCCAGTTATTTGATTGTAATTGGTTTTGGCGCATGGGTTGGGCTCAACTTTGAGTGGGCATTGAAGAAACTGTATACTCACCGTTATGCACTTATAGTTGCGTTATTGAGCGGAGGTGCCATTTTTATATATGGTAATGCTTATATCAAAACCGCTTTTCCTGCATACCCGGTGGTAACCTATACCGTGTTGTTCCTGTTCCGCAATCTGTTTACGTTGTCAGCCTGCTTGCTCCTGCTGATCTTTAGTGAACGGTTGGGCGCAGGAAAACATACTGAAGTTCGTAAAGCTACGCATGTTCTGGATTCCTTGGGTACAGTTGCGTTCGGTGTGTTTTTAATGCATCCCCTCGTACTGCTCTTCTGGAGACGTGAATTCTCAGATGACCTGGCTCGGCACTTCAGCGTGGGTATCATCCTATCTTATGTTGTTGCTCTCCTGATCTCATGGATCTGCGCGATGGGATTGCGCCGGATGAAGTGGGGATGGGTCCTGATAGGACGTTAAGTTAAAATAAATCCATGCCATCTAAGAAAAGAGTTTTCAAGCCATCAAGCATTGTAATCGGGTACCCATACACTGAACACGTATAAAAGCAGTGTTTAGTGTATGGGTACCTTTATTTAGAACAATTCTATGGAATCAGACTCATACTAATTGAGAGCGCTCTATCAGATGGAATGAATGAATTGGTTCGTATTGGATCCACTGTTGCTGTTTGTGGTAATATGTATGAATTCCATGGGAACGTCCTTAAGAAGATTTTGACCAAAGATTGCTAGCCAGTCACCTTTACGTCCAAAAGTTAGAGTCTACCTACATAATTTTTTTGCATATTTTAGTAGTAAACCTACCTCGACAACCTCACTTATTTATTTCTACAGATTATGATCAATTTCACATTTATGTATAATATTGTTGATTTAAGTCTAGGAATCAACTAAAATTTAATAAAACATTCCAATTTCTTCAAATGGGGGCGACTTTTGATGACATGGAATTTGTACAGTATGATGCCCAAAATGATCATGGCTCCCGGCTATTCTGAAACAGTATGTACGGAGCCAAATAGAATTTTGGTAGCGTTTACCGAACAGTCTTTTGAAACGAGGTATCGTGACACCTCGTACTATATTTCCTCCAGGGACTTGTTGGTGGGCAACGATCTCATCCTGTTAAACCGATTGTCAGTACCTGTCGTAATCAGCGTTCTGACCTTGGAAAACATGACTAAAATGCGCTTTGGTTTTCCAATGGTATTATCCAGACAAGACGACGGAGTCAAGTTGTTTGTAAAACGCGTTTTAGAGATGTTCGGACAGAGCACTTTCAAACCTGAGTACAGCAAACAACTATCCCTTGAATTCACACGATTTTTCAATATGTACCGGGTGATGAACCAGAGCACCGATAATTTGAAAGGTAAGATTGACAACCGATTAATTATCGTTCATCGCATGATACGAAGTCAATATTCGGAGCCGCTTACCCTTGAAGACATGGCCGCACGAATCAGCTGTAATCCGGTCTATTTAAGTAACACATACAAGAAAGTGTTCGGTTGTTCACCCATTAAATCTCTTCAGAAAATTAGAGTACAAAAAGGACGCGAACTGCTTAAGCATACCGATCTGACGATCAATGAAATTACGAAGTCTGTCGGTTATATCTCTAGTTCACAGTTCTCCGGGTACTATAAAAAATATTACGGGCGCTCTCCAAGTGAATATCGTAAACATCTGTGCAATAAGACAGGGGAGGGAATCAGTGATGGAACAAGTATCTAACTCGATGATTGAAGGAAAAATCATTCAGATTATTCACAATATACTTGGATATCACTTGGACATTCCTCTGGATGAGCGATTAGAGAATCTCGGGTTTAACTCAATAAAATATATTTCACTAATTGTTTCACTAGAAGAGGAGTTTGAGATTGTTTTCCGCGACGAGGACCTGTTGTATGAATGTTTTGCTACAGTGGAGCAGATAGAGTGGAGAATCTCAGGTATGGTATCTTCTGCGTAAGAAATAGCTGGGGAAAATATGGACAGCGACTTATGTTCAAGGCTCTATAATTGAATTATATTCATCAAACAACATGTTAACGACAATTTATGCGATGAATGTATCACAGAAATCGTGCAAAATAAACACTGCGAATTCATGGAATGAGGGTCTGAATTGAAACGATTATGTGAGTTGTTAGATCATTCAGAACAACGATATCCGCATAAAACAGCTTTGATCACAGACGAAGGCCATTTTACTTATAGTCAACTAACTCAGGAGAGGGATCGTATATCCACTTATTTGCAAACCTGCGGTGTAAAAACTGGCGAGCGAATCATACTGCTTTTGCCTCATGGCAAATTTCTCGTCTCATCCATTTTTGCTGCCTCCAGGCTTGGAGCAACTTATATCCTCTTGCATGAGAGTACAACAAGGTATCAGTTGGACTACATTGTTAAAGATTCGCAAGCTTCCTATCTGCTGACGACCGATGCTTTTGTTGAAAAGTTGGCGATGTCATCCTATATAGGGATTAAGGTCATATCAGAAAATGACGTGACCACAAATGCAGTGGAGCATAGCAGATTAAGTGACCCCGATTACGAAGATCGCTCAGGTAATGAAGTTGCCTGCCTGTTGTATACATCGGGAAGTACAGGCCGGCCGAAGGCCGTGGTGTCACACCACTCTAGCATGCTATTTGTACTGGAGAGCATTCAGTCTTGCCTGAAAATAGAAGCAGACGACGTAATCGGCAATTTTCTTCCATTGTCTTTTGATTACGGGATGTATCAGGTTTTTTTAGCATTTAATCAAAATGCAACGATAGCCTTGGGTCAGCGATCTGATGTGGGCCCGGCGCTCATTCATAAAATAAGGGAATGGGGGATTACCGGGTTACCAATTGTACCTAGCATGGGAGAAGCGCTGATCAAACTTATGCGCAGACAGATGACGCAATTACCGGAGATTCGTTTTATTACCAATACAGGAGCTGCACTTCCTCAAACTTATGTAAACGAATTCAAAACATTTTTCCCGAATGCCCGGCTACATCTGATGTACGGACTGACGGAGTGTAAACGGGTCTCCATCCTTCAGCCGGAATTTCTCGCTGATAAACCGGGTTCTGTCGGAACATCTCTTCCGGGTACAAGTTGCACCATAATCGATGAGAGAGGATTGCAACTGCCACCAAATAAGGTTGGCGAATTGGTTGTGCATGGTCCTCATGTCATGATGGGTTACTGGAATGATCCGCAACGAACACAGCACGTTTTTCGAAATATGGCTTCTCCTGAGCGGAGCTTGCACACAGGGGACTACTTCTGGATGGACGATGAAGGTTTCTTGTATTTCTACGCTCGCAAGGATGATATGTACAAGCAAAACGGCTTTCGTGTAAGTCCTACGGAGATCGAACTGGCAGCAGTCGACATCGATGGCGTCGAACAAGCCGCGCTGATACTGACCGGAGACACTGCTGTGCCTATTCTTGCGGTGAGTTCTACACGGACTGCGGATAGCCTTCTCGACGAATTACGAATGCGGCTGGAAGATTACAAGATGCCAGCACACATCTATGTTACAGACCAGTTACCTTTAACTTCGAACGGTAAAATTGATAAAAACAAGCTGAAAACAGACCTGGAAAAGGAGTGAAGCGTTTGGACTATGGAGAGTTGCGGTCGAAATACGGCAGTCCGTTATATATATACGACTTGAATATTCTTCGCCAATCCTGCCACAGGTTGAGAGATGCATTACCCGAGCCTTCGATGTTGTATTACTCTCTGAAGGCCAATCCTCACCCGGCAATCGTTAAGCAGTTGTTAGATTTGGGGTGCAGGGCTGAAGTTTCATCGCTAGGTGAGCTGAATTCCGTGTTAGAAGCTGGAGGATTGCCCCGGGATGTATTGTACACGGGTCCTGGAAAGAGCGAATCGGAATTGAAGGTGGCTGTTGCACAGGGAGTACAATGGTTCTCGGTCGAATCAATGAAAGAGCTGGAAAGATTAAGGTCTGTAGTGTCTTCTGGTACACCTCCAATTCAAGTCATTATGCGAATCAATCCCGATCAGGGCTTGGCTGATGCTGGACTGGCCATGACGGGCACACCCTCTCAGTTTGGAACGGATGAGCAGAAGCTTTTGCGAGAGCTGAAGGAAATGCAGGAATGCGACGAAATTCGTATTGCCGGTTTTCATATTTTCAATGGCACCAATACTGCGAATGCAGAGAGACTTGCGGAATCTTTTCTCTCTTCCATTCAGGTGATTGCTAGAATATCCAAGGAGACTGGAATCCCACTCCAATTCGTGGATTTAGGAGGGGGATTTGGACATCCTTATGCTGTGTCAGGCCCCCCTCCGGATTTTAGTGAAATCAAGGTCCAATTGGAGACTGCTCTCGATGAGCATATGCCGGGATGGAGAATGGGAGAGCCTGCTATAGCATATGAGTCCGGACGATATCTTTCGGCCGCATGCGGTGTTCTCGTTAGCTCGGTTGTGGATATCAAGGAAAGTAAGGGCAGCCGCTTTATCGTTCTGGACAGCGGCATTCACCATCTGGGCGGGATGGCGGGGCTCGGACGCATTCCACGTGTTCAGTATGACATCAAGCCCGTCACAGAGAAGACCGACCCTCATCCGGAGTCGACCCACATTGTAGGACCGCTGTGCACCCCTCTTGATTTTTTCAACAAAAAAGCAGCTATGCCTTCCTTACAATTGGAAGAGCAGGTCTACATTCCGAATGTTGGGGCTTATGGGATTACGGCCAGTTTATTGGGATTTTTGAGCAGGGAAATTCCCGTTGAATTGGTCGTGGATGACGGTAACGTGAAGCATGTTTCACAGCTTGCTCTAACACGAAGAACGCATGTGAATGAAATGCATGAAGGGAGGACTATTTATGAGCATGGAATACATTGAACATGAAGTCACGGCGCTGGTAAAGCAGAAAATTCATCGGGATCTGGAGATGACGGACGATCTGAAAAGTGCAGGTCTCGATTCTATGAAAGCGATCGATTTGCTGCTAGAACTGGAAGAGAAGTTTGAAATGACTATTCCCGACGAGTACATGATTAATGATACGTTTGCTTCCATGAGCAACATTGTGAACATGATCCATACGTTGAAGCAAAATGCTTAGCTTTTCTATTAGGGGCGAGGGAGGATGCCATGGACGTACTTTTCATCTATAGCGGAAAGGGTGGAGTCGGAAAATCCACTTTCGCTGTAAATTTGGCCTATTCATTACCAGGGTTAAGAGTAGGATTGTTTGATGCAGATTTTGAAGGGCCGAGTATACCTACCATGGTATCCGGAGTTGAAGAAGAGTCTATGGTAGCAGAAGGACTGGGAATCCACCCGGGAACCTACGCAGGCATCCGCATCTCTTCCTCTGGACTGATTGAAAACAACGGCCTCAGCAGATCTCTTTCAGGCAAATATTTGGAAGGTGCACTGGATCAGTTACTCATAAAAGCCCGCTGGGATGTAGATGTATTAATCGTCGATATGCCTCCAGGGACTTCCGAGATTCACCATCAGCTGCTTCGTCTGTTGAAAGGACGATGTCTTCTGATTACAACGCCTCAGACGGTAAGTTTTGCAGATACTCAGAAAGGGATCGACTTGATGCGACGGATGGAGGTTCCGCTGCTTGGTATCGTCGAAAATATGTCTCAATTCCAATGCGAATGCTGCGGGCATTCCACTGCAATCTTTTCGGGGGATACCCAAGGCATGTTAGCTGTTCCGAATGGTCTGCAAGTGCTCGACACGTTTCCTATAATACCTGAACTTAGTGCAAAGGGGAACGCTGGCATTCCATTTGTACTTGCGAATCCGGAACATCCTGTTAGTGTGCGAATGGCCGGACTTGGACGTCAACTAGTTATTTTACTCACACAAAAGTTCAACACATGGAGTGTACATTAAGGGTCTTACTTTGGTAAAGGGGAGGATGCCGTTGCTAAAACCGTTAGAGCTGAGCAGAGGACTTATCCCGGAAGATATGCTATCGCAAGCGTTAGAGCAGTACGGCATCATGGAATACACAACGTACCCGTATCTCAATATGAATGGTACTGTCGTTCCGATCAACCGGGTTTCGGAGACATCCAGAAAAGCCCTTGTTGAAGACCGGGAGGGAAACCTCTACTTTTTGAAAGAAATTCCTTGGTATATCCGATCCATTGAGCACGCCGTGAGCATAATTAAGCTCCAGCATGAGCTGGCTCTGAAAGGGGTTCGTGTCCCTGCCGTTCAGTTAACTACATCCAGGGAGCTGATTGTACATGCAGGTAATCAAAGTACATTGTACCTACAATCGTATATACCAAACGGCTCGATGTATAATGCCCAGCCTCAACAGATACGTGCTGCCGGGGCGGTATTGGGTGAATTTCGGACTAAGGCTGCGTCCGCATATCCACTACAGAGACTGAGGTTGCCTGAGCAATCTCCTTATGTTTCTACAAAGGATGTACTTGTTCTTTTGCTTAAAAAGTACATGCAGAAACGCAATGAAATGAGCAAAGAGGATCAGGAGCATGTGCAACGTTTTGTCCAGGTTTGCAAGAAACTGGTAGACGAGTGGTCTGTTCAGCATGCTGACAGAGCAGAAGCGGTGACATCGATTGCGCACGGAGACTTGAATCCGATGAATTTCATTTTCTCATCCGACGGTTCGGTGTCGGCGCTGATTGATTTTGACAATGCATGCTTATCCGATTCCCTTGTGGATCTGGCTGAAGGATTGCTTACTTTTTCCGGCATAACTTACCGGTACGGCAGCTCGCGTTTTGAAGCCATTCATGAATTGGGACCTCAGCCGTTCCAGCAATTTCTTGAAGGCTATCAAGAACATCATTCCCTGCTGGCCGAAGAAATTACGGTACTTCCGCTGTTAATGGGCACAACGTGCATCAGGCTGGCAAGTCTTGGTCTCATTCGAGGGGATTGGCCTGTTTCCTCGGCGAGTATGCACATCGATAACATTCGGAATGTCGTGAAGAACTCTCGAGCGTATTTGAGTGAAAATTACTGAACCCACAAGGGGAGGGAGGTTGGACATGGAAAAGAGAACGCTGGGAAAGACAGATATGCATGTAGGCGTCATGGGGTTCGGCAGCTCCCAGATCGGTTATGAACAAACCAGCCAGGAAACAGTGAACCACCTACTGAATCTTGCACTGGATCATGGACTTAATGCTATTGATACTGCTGAGTGTTACCCGAATAGCGAGGAACGAATTGGTCAGGCCGTTTCGGGAAGGCGTGCAGAATTCTATCTATTCACCAAATGCGGCCACTCGGACGAGGACAAGTATCACGATTGGGACCCTGACTGGCTGGAACTGAGTGTAGACCGGAGCCTTAAGCGATTGGGCACAGATTATATTGATGTTTTGCAACTGCATGGCTGCTCTGAAGAGATTTTACAACGTGGTGAAGTCATTCAGACGCTAAAAAAGATTCAGGCAGCGGGAAAAGCGAGATATTTGGGTTACAGCGGGGACGGGGAACAAGCGAAATATGCGATCAAGATGCAATGTTTTGATACGTTGCAGGTGACCGTTAATATTGCTGATCAAATCGCCTTAGACGAAATCATTCCCTTAGCACAGCAGCAGCAGCTTGGGGTCATTGTGAAGCGTCCGATTGCCAACGCCGCTTGGGTTAATTCAGTGGAGCATAAGAAACGTTATGAACGCCAGCTTGCTATGTGGAAAAGAATGGGCAAGACGCCGGAATCTATGGTCAAGCCAGCAAAAGTAACCTATGAGGAGCGTTTGCTCAAGCTGGGGTATTCCTTTCAAGAGGATCCTTTGCTTACGACAGAACTGGCACTGAGGTTTGCGCTGTCGATTCCCGGTGTGCACACAGTCATGATTGGCACGACGAAACCAGATCGTTGGCGGGACAATTATGCATTGGCAAGCAAAGGGAACCTTGCTGAGGAACAATATAAGGCCATTCGAGAGCGCTGGAAGGAACGGATGGACAAGGAATGGTTCGCGGTTCCATAACACCAATAGCAAGAAAGGAGTTGCTTGATCATGGGTCTGAAATCGCGTTTTCTAGATGATGGTTATGCTGTCGTTACAGGAATTTTTGTATCGGATGAGGTGAATCAGCTAAAGATTGCGATGGAAAAATTGATCACCAAGGTGAAGCAGGAACCACTCCGGTATACGACGCGTTACACCTTGAAACAGGAGCCTGATTACGACACTTGGGGTGTAAATAATATTTTCAAATTGGACTTGTACGAGCCCGCCTTCGGAGACGTTTTTGGGAACGAACGTCTGATGGAAGTACTTCAAGAGATATTGGGCGAAGAATTGCGATTTTGGGGAGCCCATGCGCTGTGGTCGCCGGAGAAGATCAATTATCGATTGCGTTGGCACCGGGATTACGGGGATAACGAGTTATATCACCCAGAAGGTATTCCCAACCATGTGCAGTTCAATATTCCCTTGTACCCAGACTCTTGTTTTATCGCGATTCCCGGTTCGCACCGACGTGCACTTTCCGATCAGGAGAGATGGGAAGTGAACAATAACGGGGCTAATCCGTTACCTAACGAGGTTCGAATCACATGTCAACCCGGAGACGTTCTATTTATGAATGCGCATACACTTCATCGCGGAGCATGTACGTCTCATGACTACAGGAGAACGTTGCATTACAGCGTTCAAGGTAAAGAGGAAGCGTATGGAGGACATACTTCCTATCCGGAGATGAAGGAAAAGGCATATCTGGATCAGATGCACCCCACGGTTCAGCAACTGATGATTAATTCTGTCCTATGGGATGAATCTCACCCCCTGTCTCCATCGGAGTTGTTACGCAAGGTAAGAAGCAAGAACGAACGGGAAAAGTATATCGCCGGCCAGGTTTGATTTTAACCCAAAATAATATCCATATGAGGAGAGATGAGCTTATGTTAGGACCTTATTTTACAAAAAAAGACAAGAAGTTGGGATATCGCGGGAACAACATATACGATGCCTTGGATAACGTACTTGCAGGGCAATACACGCTGGCAGAAGCTGAAAATCGGGTCAAGAGCTTCAGCGAACAGAAGTATTGGGGCGCTATCGCCAGAATTAATCATCAGATCAATATGTCAAGCAATCTGTTTTTTGGAGAAATGAATGCCCTGTTTACACTGCTGCCCTTGACTACTCGAATGATTTCTTCCCCAGGTGCCGTATACGGTCGCGAGGCCATCAGTTATACAACGGATGTATGCCCTATTTCTTTGGAGTGGTTTGATCTGCCGAACAAGGCATTTTTATCAGAGTCCTCACAAATTTATCTGGAATTGTCGGTGCTCCAGCACCAGGTAGATCATGTATACTCCGTGTATAACTCATTCCGCAAGGAAAATGTGGATGCATCCCATCTATCCGAGTTTCACCATATCGAATATGAAGGCGCGGTTGATCAAGTAGCAAATAAGGAGATAATCCGTCAATTGTTGTTTAGAGTCATTCAGGATTTGCTCAAACATAATGAAGCGGATCTGAGTGTGTTCCTTTCCCAGGATCGTCTGAATCAACTTGACGAAGTCAGTCGCAGTCAAAAAATAACGGAATTAACTTTTGAAGAAGCTTTAGCCGCACTTTACGAAGATACAAAAGATGAAATCTACAACAAATTCACACTTGAACACTTCGGTTCTTGGGAAGAAGTCCGACTCACCGAGATTTATGGCGGATTCCTGGCAATTAGTGAGTTTCCTTTGCTTGAAGTACCGTTCTACCACGCCGAAATGAAGGGCCGGGACAGACGTGTTGCAAACAACACGGATTATATCTGGCCAGGGTATCGGGAAACGATCGGGAGCGGTCAGCGTGTGGGTACCCTTGAGCAATTGAAAGAAAAAGCAGAAGTGTTTAACCTGCCTGAAGAAGATTACGCATGTTATCTCCAGTCCAGAACGCTCGATAACTACAGGGAGACATCGGGTTTTGGCGTCGGATGGGAGCGATTGATCCATGGTTTGCTGGAGATGCCATATATATGGAGTGCCGTTCAGTTCCCAAGAACCAATGTGACTTTGAAACCATAAGGTGGGAAACCATTGATGATAACCAAGTGGGACCATGTTCAGGACAAGCTACTAGGTTTAATCGAACACGCAACAGCAAAGTCTTCATTCTACAAACAAAGGTTACAAGGCGTTACCGATGCCGGCTGGAGCCAAGCCCGTTTTGAGCAGATACCCATATTGGAGAAATCTGAGCTGACCGGCAGAGAAGAATCGCTGCTGACGGACAATGAGGCCAAACTCTATGTCGAATATACCAGTGGTTCCACGGGACAACCGCTCAAATGTTATAAATCAGTTGAAGAAAAATGGAAAAAAGCACGCCTCTTATGGGGCCTTCGAAACACTAATGGAGGTATTGGACCTAAAGATCCGTATGCCATGTTTTATGCCTTCAATGAAGATGATCTGTCAACGGATCCCATATCCATCTACCATGAGGTCATGTATCTCTCCATGCTTGATCTGTCCCCGGAACGACTGGATGACTATTATGAAGCGTTGCTGAAGTATCGTCCGCAGTGGATGCTGTCCGTATCTACCGCACTCTATCTATTCGCGAATCATCTGCTGGAGCGAAAGCTGGATCGGAGCAAACTTCCGTTTAAATATATCGAAATTAACGGAGAGATGTTATTTGACTATCAGCGTAAGACGATTGAAGAGGCCTTTGGTCCCATTGTTTATAACCATTATGGTTCCCGCGAATTTTGGTGTATTGGCATGAGCTGCAGAAGCGGTAATCTGCACTTATCTAGTGATCAATTGTATGTGGAAATTGCGAATTCGGACAAAGATGGCTATGGAAACGTAGTGATTACTGACTTGACCAATCGAATCTGGCCTTTGATCCGGTATGACACGGGAGATATTGGCAGGCTGTCTGAACAGAAATGTGATTGCGGATCGCGATATCCCGTTATCGAAGTGACCGGTGGGCGGGCAACCCAATATATTCGATCAGGTGATTGGATCGCCAATCCGATTCTGTTTCATTATGCTGTAACCAAGGTCAACCGGAATTTCCCGGATGCCGTTCGACAATTTCGTGTAATGCAGGTGCAGGAAAAGCAATTTATGTTTTACCTTGTGCCTGGCAAGGGATTTCAGGAAGCATCCGAGTTTCTATTGCAGCAAGAACTGCTGCACAAACTGCCTGACGATGTTAACCTGACGATTGTTCATCAGGACAGACTGAGTATGGATGGTCCCAAGTTCGATTATTTTATTCCTTATCGCCAGGCGAATACATGATGTCAGCAATATTACCAAATCATTCTATATCTGAGGGTGAGCATATGTCGCATTATGAAACGGTGTGCAGGCTCGTAAAAGAAGAGCTTGAGGATCGAATTGAAGAGAATTATGTCTTTTCGGGAAAAGAAAATCTGGTTTCTGATCTGCAACTGGACTCCATCATGATTCTTCAGTTGATCATCAAGATGGAGGATGAGTTTCAAATCACGATTGAGGATGATGAACTTACACCGCAACTATTTGAGAATGTTGAAGTGTTAACGGCCTTCGTTGATACCAAGACAGCGTAAAGGATGAATATTCGTGCACATTTCTCTTCAAGGACTTCGATTGCTTCTTGTTGGGGGTTCGGGAACGCTTGGAGGGTGTCTTCTTGAAAAAATGCTGCAAGAAGGGGCGATTGTTGCTGCCACCTATAACCAAACCCCTATTCATAGTAATGATTATCATATGGGTATACAGGATCGTCTGCATGTCGGTCATCTGGATGTCACGAATACGGAACTACTGGATGAATCATTGCAAGTACTGATGGATCGACTGGAATGGGTGGATGGGCTGATATATAATGCCGGAATTATCAACGATGCGTCTTTAGAGGAGATGAGTTATGCTCAATGGCGCGATGTTATGCAGGTTAACCTGGATGGCGCATTTCTCGTCTCTCAGAAGGTCAGCAAGGTGATGAAGGAACGAGGCAGGGGGAAAATCATTCACGTGTCCTCTTACCGCGGTATTGTAGGAAGCGCACAGCAAAGTAATTATGCAGCTTCCAAGGCCGGACTTAATGCTCTGACCAAATCAATGGCACGTGAGTTGGGTTCATTCGGCATTGCCGTTAATGCAATCTGTCCCGGATTTATGCGAACCAATCTGAACCGGCATCATGCTGGAAAATATCAAAAGGCTCTCGATGAGAGTCTTTTGTCCCGCATTTCCACACCGGAGGAGACAGCGAATTTTATTCTCTACCTGTTGTCCGAACACGTTGCCAACGTCAGCGGGCAAATCTTTCAAATGGACAGCAGGGGCTAGACAAAATATACGCGAAGGAGGCGAGTGGATGAAGGATATGGAACCTCGGTGTATCGGGGAAATACTGTTACATCAGGCAGAACGGAGTCCGGATCGGATTGCCGTAACATTCGGCGAGGAGAAGTGCACGTATAAGCAACTTTTGTCCACAACCGCGGCCTTGCAGTTAAAGATTGAGGACCGTGTTAGGGAAGGCGAAGTGGTGGTGATCTGCTTGCCCAACTCTCCTGCCTATATCCATGCTTACTTCGCGGTTACCTTACTGGGAGCGGTAATCATGCCGCTCTATTCCGGCAGTTCCGAGGCAGAAATCAGGCTGGCGTGCCGCACGGTAGACGCTGCTCTCTGTATCACTACTCACGAGATGAAATCCAAGCTACGTATTCAGAACTTGTCCGTCCTGAGCCAGGAAGATTGGCAGGCACCGGATGAGGAGACCAAGCCCATATACAGGCCTCGTCTTGCAGACGAGGTTGCCTTAATGCTGCAAACGTCGGGAACAACCGGGAATCCCAAAATCGTGCAGCACACTCACCATAGCTTAATTACCAATGTGAAGGCTCATTGCGAATCTCTGTCACTGACGGAGAAAGATACCGTGTTGATTACCCTTCCTATGCCTTTTGGCTATTGCAATACCTCCCAGTTCTTGAGCCACCTGTACCTGGGTGGAGAATTGGTCATTATGACTGGTCTATTTCTACCGTCTTCATTCATGAAAACGATGCAAGAGCAAGACATTACCGTAGTTACTGCAGTACCCACCATGCTGCAAGCGTTGAGCCTGCTGAAATCCGATTATAAAGCGCTGCCCCATCTGCGTTATATCTGCTTTGGGGGAGGACAAGTCACGCCTAACATACTGGAATCTGTTCGCAAGAAACTGCCTTCCCATGTGAAAATGGTGCAAACGTACGGCCAAACGGAGGCTGGTCCGCGTATTACAACCAGGATCATTTCGGGAGTATACGAACCATCTAATGTAGGGCAAGCCATACGCGGGGTTGAAATCTCCATAAGAGATGAAGAAGGGAATCGCTTAGGCGTTCATGAACCTGGTGATATATGGATTCACAGTCCCAGCATCATGAAGGGATATTACCTCAATGCAGCAGAGACGGATAAAGTTCTGCAAAACGGATGGCTTCGTACAGGAGATCGAGGTTACTTGGACGAACAAAATAATTTGTGGCTACTGGGAAGAACCAAACTGTTGATCAAAACAGGAGGAAAACAAGTACATCCTGAGGAAATTGAGCGACTGATCATGGAGCACTTTCCACTGGAGCAAGCCATTGTCAAAGGAGAGGCCGACCCCTGGCTCGGCGAAGCACTGGTGGCTTACATCATTCCTCGCAAGTCGGATACACTTGTTGAAGCTACAGACATTTTGCGTTTTTGCCGTTCCAAGTTATCCGCTTACAAGGTACCTAAAAGGGTGGAAATTGTGCAAACCCTTCCGAGAACCGCTACCGGAAAGATCCGAAGAGATTAAGGAAGGAGGAACTCTTCTGTATATTTATCGTTACGGTCCCTTTCATGTGCAGGTAGATTTTGCATCTCGTCTTCATGCGCTTGAGGAACGAACCAGACAATGGTACTCACACGTCTTGATAGATGATCAGCCGGAAAAGATGGATCATCACTGCAGGATCGAAGCTTGGGACACAAGCCCTTGGATTAACAACCCGGAACGAGACGAAGTAATTTGGGGCGAAGACCGGGTAGAAATTCGTTCCAGCCTTCAGTTCAATTATAACATCGACTGGGATTCTGCTTGGAACAGCAGACTGCATTTCGTTCAGCGGACGGGGTATGACGAATATGAAGATCGGTCATGGGAATTCTCTCAACGGATTTCTCTTTTTCCCAAATTGATGGACATGAACGCATTTCTCTTGCACTCGGTATGTGTTGTAGGTCAAGACGGAAAAGCGATTATTTTCCTAGGAACAAGCGGAGCCGGTAAATCGACGATTGCCCAGAAAGCAATCGATTCAGGGTACTCCGTCATTACTGATGACACGGCGTTGCTGATGTTTGTCGAGGATGAATTGAGAGTATATGCCACGCCGTATATTTCCCGATCTGGTCTTATTGGACAGCCTGGATTCTGGACGGTCGGTGCGTTTGTTCTGTTGGGGAAGGATGCTGTTAATACTGTCATACCGGCCAGCAGACAACCGTTCGTACAATCTCTGCAGGAACGAATTTTTGAAACACAGTATCTCACTCATATCTTCTCATTCTCCAGCGGCGGACTAGGTGGCGACATTGCCAAACGATTGCTGGGGTATACACGTAAAATTACGAGGCAGTACAAGGCTTATCATCTCCAATTCAATCTGCAGTTGAAGCTGGATGACGTGATGGGCGAATTCCTATCTGGGGAGGGGCAACATGTACGTTAACGTACGCGCTATGATCGAAAGAGTGGTGAACGGTGAGCTTCAACTTTATTTACAGATTCGGGACAAGCCCAATCAACCCAAAGCATGGGAATTGCCTGGAGGGCAACTCGAAGAGTATGAGTCCATGATCGATGGACTGAAACGGGAGGTCAGGGAAGAAACAGGCCTTGAACTGACTCGCATTGCAGGTAAGGATACGTATTTGCAGGTAAGGACAGGCACAGGTTTACTGGAGGGAATTCAACCTTTTGCTGTCTACCAGACACTGGAGGGACCTATCGATTCAATGGGTGTGTATTTTCGCTGCGAAGCTGAAGGCATAGCCTTGCAGTCTGGCGATCAGGCTCGTGACGGACGTTGGATACCTGTCAAAGAATTAAGGCAAATGGCAGAGCAGGATTTGGAAGCCTTCAGCTGGATTGATTCTGTGGGTATCCAGTTGTATCTGCAATCGGAAGAGAATAAATCATTTCAACCATTGGAGAAGGGGGATTTAAGATGAGCAAAACAACACACGACACCATTGCGTATTTCAAAAATAAAGCGGACAAGTACGACTTGGTAGAGGAACAGGCATATTGGCAGCTCTCCGACCAGCTGTTATGGAACGTTTTCAAAAAAGAGGTCTTGGATCGATTACCCGCCGGGTTCACGTTTTTTGACGCGGGTGGAGGGACTGGTCGCTGGTCGCTTAAAGTCCTTCTAGAATACCCGGAGAGCACCGGATATACGTATGATCTGTCGGAAGACATGCTGAGACAAGCGAAGGCCAAACGCGAAGCGAATGATCTTCAGGACAGATGGACGATCCGGCAAGGTGACCTTCATGCTATTGAAGGCGTACAGCCGGCATCCGTGGATGTCTGCTTTAACTTTCATAACGTATTGGGATTTGTGGAAGAGCCGCTTAAAATGCTGCATGAAGTCGTAAAGTTGCTTAAACCCAAGGGATACTTGGTATCGTTTACACCTAATCTGTACCATGCCCTGTATTTTAATATTTCCCTAGGCAGAATTGAAGAGGCACGGAAGTTAACGGGCGGCAAAGGGCGCTTCACGCTAGAAATGCCCGATATTTATATGTTTACTCCCAAGCAGCTTCAAGAATATTACCTTGAATGCGGGCTGAAGGTATTAAATCTTAAAGGCTTCCCTGCCTTCATTTATCCTGGATTTCTAGAGACACAGATTGAGGGTAACACCCAAACCCTAAGCGAGATTTTGTCTGATCCGGCTGTGTTCGAGAGCATTTTGGAGATTGAATCCCAGTATCTTGACGTAGAAGAACTTGTATCGCGTGGAAACAATATTTTTATTGTCGGGCAGAAGTAATTCTCTTCCAAGGCGAAAGGAGCTGTTTGCCATGTCATCAGATTCTACCCTAACCGATGAAGAAAGATTGGTTTTATTGTGTTCAAAACCTGCTCTTCGGAATGCGGAGGTTGAAGATTTTCGTCAATTAATGGCTGCTCACATGGACTGGAGCCGAGTATTCGGCATGCTGCATACCCATGGTGTGATGGGAACCGCATGGCAGAATATCGAGCGTTACTTTTTGGTGAAAGGCACGGAGAAGGCAGTCTACGGCAAATTCGTTAGTTCGGTCAAGCAAATGTATCATATGCAAAAAATGCGGGGCGAACAACAGTGCAGATTCACCCTTGATATTTGCCATGAGCTGGACAAGCGAAGTATTCAATACAGTTTGCTGAAAGGGATCGTACTTTCCCAAGTCGCCTATGGGGATCTAGGAAGCCGGGATTTCAAAGATAATGATATGCTTATACATTCAAGCCAAATTGATGAAGCGATAGCGATTATGAAGGAAATGGGATACGTGCAGGGGATGATTAACTATAAAACGAATTCGGTTACCCCGCTACCTCGCAGGGAAATTATGATCCGATCGATGGTGTCCCATGAAGTCATCCCTTTGATCAAATATATCGAAAATAGTCCGTTTCTCGAATATCATGCGCTGGATTTGCAATTTTCGCTTGATCTCATGACCAGCCGCCGAACAGATACGGCAGTGCAGCAAATGCTGGAGAGAAGCCAGATTATTGATGTTGCAGGACATCCTGTTCGCACTTTGGAGTGGGAAGATCTGCTGTTATTCATGCTTATCCATCTTACCCGCGAAGCAACAAGTGAGTTGGATGTTATGGCCTACAAGGATATCCTGCTCTATAAATTCATGGACATTCACCGATTCCTGGACAGCCCTCAAGTGAATGTGGATTGGGATAAGGTACTGCAGCGGGCTCAGGATTTGAATTTCCAAAAGGAAGTATTCTATGCCCTGCATTATACGCAGATCCTTTATGGCGAGGCCGGACCGGAAGGATTCCTGGACAAGCTGAATATTGAAGATCGGGAATTCCTCGATCAGGTGTATCGGTACAACAGTGAAGATATTGCTATCCGTTGGCAGAATTCCTTTGAGGAACGTTTATTTGATACGAATCGACCGTTCAAACTTCAGAAGAGCAATCCAATCGTTCCAGGGAAAAGATGAAGCATTTCTGACCAAATCCATTTGAGTGAAAGGGATTTTGATATGCGATATTCGTATGAAGTATCCGAAGTCACGGACACATTGTCCGAGGTAAGAATGGCGGCAAAGCGATTTGCTGAAAGGGCCGGTGACCTCGACCGGGATGGGTCCTTCCCCAAAGAAAATATAGCTGACTTGAAGTCTGCAAGCCTGATGTCAGCATCAATCCCTAGCCGGTCAGGCGGTGAACGGCCTTCACTCCGTTCCTTGTCCTCTATGGCAGAACTTTTGGCAAGCGGGTGCTTATCCACGGGAATGATATGGGCCATGCACATACAGCAGGTGGAGGTATTAATCCGTCAAGAACAGAATGATTTTTCAGATCATCTTCTGTCCAGACTGCAGGAGGAACAGCCCTTAATCGCCTCAGTCACAACTGAAAAAGAAAAAGGGGGGCACTTGCTCTCGTCCCAAAGTCCGATGGTTACCAATGGAAGCTCGCTCTATATTGACCGAGATGCTCCAGTCGTAACCGGCGGTGAGTACGCTGATTGGTTTCTCATCACAATGAAACCTTCTGATGAAAGTCCCGACAGTGACGTTCAACTGGTTTTTGCCGAACGACATCAACTGGAACTGGAGAGTGTCTCCGATTGGCATGCCATGGGGATGAGAGGGACCGGTAGTGTGGGCATACACATTCGTGGCTCAATTGAAGAAGAACAGCTGATCGGTGCAGCGATAGACTTCAAACCGTTAGCTGTACAGACGATGATTCCCATGGGACATATTTTATGGTCTGCCTGTTGGCTTGGAGCCGCTAAAGGAGTATACGAAGGGTTAATACAACTCATCCGTAATCCGCAAAATCGTTCCCGCTTCAATTTGCAGTCCGAGTTGTTCTATGCAAGGCTTGCAAGGATTCGACTGCAGTTGGACACAGTTAACATATACCTGAACGAGATGATCCAACAGTATGAAGATCATTCCAATCAGGGGAATTTGAAGCTGCTTGAAGCACCGCGGTTCAATATTCACATCAATAATCTTAAAATTTTGGCATCAGAGACTCTTTTTCAGGCAACGGATCAAATGATAGACATTGCAGGACTATCCTACGGATATACCGCTAATGACCAGCTTCCCTTGGAAAGGGCTTTTCGGGATTTGCGTTCTGCAAGTCTGATGTATCACAATGATCGGCTGTTACTGGCGAACGGAAAGCTGAATTTAATAGATCACAGGTTGCTGCCTTGAAAGGGCGCAAAGTTTGAGGGTGACATATGAAGGATAATGTCTCAGCAGCAATACAATCTAAACAATCGGTACCTCCCCAAGACTCACTATTTAAAACTTATCGATGGGTCCTTTCTTATGTGCAAAAATATTATGGCATGTTTTGGCTGCTGGTATGTTGCGGTATTGGAGTCACGTTCATTCAGGTTTCCATTCCCAAGGGTGTTCAGTACTTCATCGATATCATCGTTCCATCCGCAGACGTGATCCGATTCCGATGGCTCATTATACTGTTGGTTGCCGGCATGTTTCTGATGTTTGGTCTGATGGCATGGCAAAATCTGTTGCAGAGGTCCATTCAGGAGAAGGCGGCACGAGATCTGCAATACGATATTTTTAGTCATATGAGGAAGCTGGGGTATTCTTATTTTCAACAACGCCCTGTTGGTGAAAGCTTGTCGTTTATGAACACGGAAGTGAGTATTCTGCAGGACTTCTATCGGTTTCTTCTTCCGCATACGATTCAAAACATTGTAGTCTCTATTGTATCTGTCACAGTGATGTGTGCTATTAGCATTCCTTTAACACTGATCATGGTGCCGTGCCTGCTTCTCTATTATCTGGTTGGACCATCCATCGAAAGAAAGGCTACCATCTTGGCCAAGCAGAATACGGAACAGCGCATAGCCTATAATCAAAAAGTATACGAGAGTGTGTCAGCTCTGACCGAAATGCGTGCTCACGGAGCCGAGGACTGGGATTGGAAACGGTTCAAGGGACACATGCAGCCTTTTTTGGATGGAAGGGTTCGCATGTTATGGATGGCTTTTTGGAGGGGAACGATACGCCGATTATCCTATTACGTCGGTGGGGTGGCAGTCATCCTGTACGGCATTCACTTGGTCAAGGAACAGGCGTTGAGCGTAGGAGAGATGTCTGCATATTTGCTTTACTATTTTCAGGTCATGCAAACGGTAACTCTGGTCATTACGGTTATTACGGAGCAGAAAGTTCTGATGCATCAAGCTTCCAAAATCCATCGCTTCATGCAAACAGAACCTCAGGTTGTCGAAGAGGCCGCACCTATCTGCTTGAAGGAAATCAGAGGAGAGATTCGGTTCGAACACGTCACATATCAATACAACAAGGGTCCGGAAGTGCTCGCGGATTTTAATCTGGTGATTAAGACCAGTCAACGAGTGGCCATCGTAGGTCCGAGTGGACACGGAAAATCTACCCTGCTTCAGCTTCTGGTTCGTTTTTATGATCCACAGCAGGGCGAAATTCTGTTGGACGGAGTACCTATACGAAAACTTTCATTTGCACAATTACGAGAAAGTATAGGATATGTGTCTCAGGAAACGTATCTTTTTGGCGATACCATTCGCAATAATATTCTTTTTGGTCATCCGGATGCGACAGAGGAAGACATGATCCAGGCGGCCAAGGCCGCATATGCTCATGATTTCATCTCTGCTCAGCCGGATGGATATGACACGCTGCTTGGGGAAAGAGGCGTTAACTTGTCCGGAGGTCAAAAGCAGCGTATATCCATTGCACGTATGTTTATCAAGAAACCTTCTATTCTATTGCTTGATGAGGCAACGTCCGCGCTTGATACAGCGATTGAACAAGAAGTACAGCAAGCCCTGGAACGTCTCCTGCTAGGCCGGACGACCATTGCCGTTGCTCATCGGTTATCTACCATTAAGGATTATGATGTAATTGTTGTACTCGAACATGGACAAATTCGGGAAATGGGAAGCCACGAGGAATTGATGAGAAGACAGGGAGCGTATTATCAGCTGAATTCGGGAGAGGAGGGGTGAGCATGTCGCTGAAACAGCATATTCACTTTCTGAAAAAATATATCATGTCGCGTCCCTCATTGCTGCTCATCTCCATCATTCTGATGTCCCTGGAGTCATTGTCTTTCCTGAGTATCATCGGCCTCCAGCAGCGTCTCATTGACAATATTTTATTACAAGGCCAATATGAGCTTGTGCCAGAGATCGTCTGTCTTTTTGTGCTGGCTTTCCTTCTTTATGCCGTGCTGTTTACCTATGCTCCGCACATGATGCATCGAAATCAATCCGTTATTCAATCCCATATGGCCGATGATTTTATGTCCTATGTATACAGAATTCCAATACGTCAATTGCAAAAAGAACGCATAGCCACATATGTGCATTACATTACCCAGGATCTGGACAAGGTTGCCGATATGATCGGAAATCAGATTCCTCGCGGTATTCAGCAGCTATTTGTTGTTCTGTTTGTAGCTGTCATGATTGGCATGGTCAGTCCAGTCATGCTGATTGCCTGTTTTGTACTGGGTACGGCATACGTGATTCTTGGCAGATTCTTCGCAGTTAAACTGAAGAAGGCAGCCGGCCATGTTCAGAAGGCGAAATCCGATGTGCTCGTTCATATTGAGCAAGGGATCTCGTCCACCCGAGAAGTGCTGGCTTATCACAGGCTGGACTGGGAGAAAGAGAGATATGACAAGCTGTACAATACGTATTATGAGAAAGTAATGCAGGAAGGCAAACAAGTGAATCTCAAAATGATCACTAGCGAACCCCTGAATTGGGGAGTAAGAGTGCTCATTCTTGGATATGGAGGTTTGCTCGTCCTACAAGGCGAACTATCCATTGGCATGTTCGTTGTGCTTTTCCAGCTTGGATTCCAGTTTATCCAATACTTACAGGATTTGTTCAATTCATTCATGGACTGGTCCGCAGGCGGTGCCAGCGTGGAAAGACTGCTCAACGTGATGGAAGGGGAGCAAATGGAGGAAGGCAACTCTCCTGTACCTTTGCCGTTGCAAAGCATATCTTTTAACCATGTTGACTTTAGCTACGAGCCAGGGCGAAATGTTATATTGAATAATCTGACCTTCGACATTCCTATGGGACTTAAAATTGCCATTGTTGGTACCAGCGGTTCCGGAAAGTCAACCATTGCCCAACTCCTCATCCGTTATTTCGATCCGGATGCCGGTTGTATACTGGTGAATGGTAAGCCGCTCAACCAATTGTACCGTTCAGACTGGACAGAGCGTATAGGCATTGTATTTCAGGAACCTTATCTTTTTCCGGATACCATTCAAAACAATCTTTTAATGGGAACAGAAGATGAGCAGTCTGCCAATTTGATGAGATCCGCTTGCGAGGCAGCACAAATCAATGATTATATCGTGAGTCTGCCGGAGGGATACGATACTTTTATTGGTGATCGGGGGATCACCTTGTCTGGAGGCCAGCGTCAGCGTCTTGCCATCGCCAGAGCCTTAATTCAAAACAGAGACATTCTGATATTGGATGAAGCAACCTCGGCGCTGGACTTGACAACAGAAAGACGCCTGCAGCAAGCTATTGACTGTTACCGTAAAGGGAAAACAACCATCGTTATTGCTCATCGTCTATCAACGATTCAAAATGCGGATCTGATTTTTGTCATGCATAAAGGGGAGATGGTTGAATCAGGGACGCATGATCAACTGTTGAATCGAGAGGGATTGTACCGGGATATGGTCAGTCTACAGGACTTGAATGGAGAAGGACAACAAACGGACCTTCTCCAGAGTTTGAACCAAAGTGGGCCGTCAGCTTTGGCTTAATATCGGTTTGCCACTGCGAATACCCCGACTGTTGAAATCATTTAATAACAGCTCAAGTGATTCTTTCTCCAGTTGGTAGAGAGCACCTAATCTGCCCATCAAGCTGATGATATGATCCTCACGTTGGGTCATGCCGTATTTTAAAAACTGATTCAGGATAATCGTTGCTTCTTGTTCAACTCGAATATAGTTATCTTTAAACTTTACGGGAAAAACATAGTGGCCTTCCTGTTCTATATATTTAATTTTGAGATTCATAAATTTTTTGTGTTCTTTCAACGTATACAACAAACGTGTATCAATGGTTCGCTGCTTGGAAAGCATCATTTCAAAAAACATGATTAGTTTATGATAGATATCCAGACCGAAGGTTCGATCCGAATAAAGCGCTGGCGTATAAAAGCTCTTGAAGTTTTCCGTTTCATTACGAGAGGTATAGTAGTTTTCCATACACTCGGCAAAGTAGGAGAGAGAAAACTCATAAATTTTGCCATTGTGGTACTCCGGGTTAATCTTTAACAGATGGGTGAAGTTAAGATAATCATCATAGATATCACAGTGCTCGAACGCCGTCTTCAGATCATCATAAGAGACGGTTGTTCGAGAATAAATCCGATACTTGAAGAATCCAGCAAGCTGGAACTCCCGCGCGGTGTCATCATATCCATAGATCATAACCGCATGTGCAAAACGATAATTGCGAAACGAAGGCGTATCAGGAATATAATATTCATCCACGTGAGTCCATACGTAATACCCGGAATCGATCTGATCCTTAATAAACGAGATGAAATCGGGAATAGACCCCAGGATTAGATCGCGGTGCAGTCGCTGTGAGTCTTTGAACCAGGGATTAAAGTGATGTTCCGGTGTCTGTACGTAGAAGTCCAGGAAAATCTCGTCATTTTTCCAATCGGATAGAAATAGATTCATATAGTTCGAGTAAATCCAAGGTTGGCACTCCTGAAGGTCAGAAATAATGGAAAGATAAAAGGCATGTTGAGGATAGTTTGAAATGAGAGGATCACAAAGAGGCAATGTTTTCATCAATGGTGCTCCCTTCACTAGATAAATTTTTTACTCATGTACCTTAATTATGGGAGATTATTGCTTGTTTATTTGTATTTTAGTATATATTTGTTAAAAATTCAAATATTTAAATAGTCATAGGTATTCAAAATTGTAAAAATAGCGATATTTCATTAGATTTCTACTTTTTTGGAAATGAAAATTAGTATTCTGGCTATTTTTGCCGGAGAGGGTCGCGTGGAAAGGCACACTAAATTCAATGCAAATGATCGGGAGTGTTTACCCGTTCTTATATATTAACATGTGAACTTTTGCTTTATAATCTGGCTTAAAAGAATGCTTAAGGTTTAACAACAATGTCTAGGGAGAGACGTTATGATGGTGAAAATTGAATTACCCATTCAAGATACTATTATCAACACATTTAATGTTTATGGTAGTATTTCATCTATTATATCTAACAATAAAAAGTGCTTCCCCTGGTTTTATAATAATTTTATTCAAATTCGATATGTGTATGATTGGGATACGTTTTTTTTTGATAACCATCATTTATTATTGGATAATTGTCCTTGGTTAAATCATCATATAGTTCCTCGTTTCGTTATCGAAAGTAAGTGGGATTCAATAGTAGATTTCATAGTGGACTCAATAAAATTGGGTCATTATGTTTACTTGTATGTTGATCGATATTTCATATCTGCTTCTAAGGCCTATCTAAAATGGTCTCATGTACATGAGATCTTTATTTATGGGTTCAATTCAGAAAGTAAGAAGTTTTTGATAGCCGACAATTTATCTGATGGGAAATATGTACAGACTGAATGTACATTTGAAGAAATTGCACAGGGACATAACGCAATCGAAGTAAGTAATCATTTTTTTCTCAACATTCACTTATTAAGTAAGAAAGAGGAGGAGGAATATACTTTAAATCTTCCCCAAATTATATTGTCCATTGAAAATTATCTCAATTCAGTTATTACACTGGATGTTTCTTTCAAAGAAAAAACTCTGTTTGGTCAAAATGCAATATTATTTTCAGTAGATAAAATGATAAAGGATGAAAACAAACTACTAGACAAAAGAGCGTTTCATTTATTCTTGGAGCACAAGAAACTAATGTTGAGTCGAATTAATTACTTAATCCATGTAAACGAACTAAAATATGAACATGTCTCAGAAAGTTACAAAGACATCCTAAGAAGATTCGAAATTATAAAAAACTTGTCTTTAAGATATAACATAACCAAGGACCGGGATGTTTTATTTAGGATCAGAGATCAGATATTAGATGGCCTGTATGAAGAAAAGCTTATTTTGGATGAAATGATAAAGCTAATATCCAAGTGAAAAGTGGCAAAGCTTATTTAGACACGATTCAATTTGTAAGCTGAGACCCAGCTACCTTAGCAGAAAAGATAGTTTATAGAGAGGGGCATTACACATGTATTTTGTTATATTTTTGCTCATAGGACTTGTTTTATGTTACTTGTTCCCATTAGGTCCAATAGTGGCAGGTGGCATTATTTTTGCACTTGTTGTGGACCAATATCGCCAGACGATGCATATGCGTGATGATATCCGAGACATCAAGAATCATCTGGGGTTAATGAACAAAGGCGAGGCGCAGGAGTACGAGATGAATAAAGAATACAAGCAAGTCGATCGTTTGGATTCAGAACAGATGGATATCATTAATCGAAGAATTGAAGCGGAACTGGAGAAAGAAAGCAAAAACAATAAATCGTAAATTATTGTAAAATGATTCTTGTTTTGCTTACGCTTGTGAGTATATTTACCTAGATCGGGAGTCATTTTAATAAGATATTATCTTTTTGTTGCACTGTGTAGAACTTTGTAATATTATGAGGGAAGCGCGTACAACATATCGGGTTGTAACTGTTGAATCAGGCAAAGCCGTTTACCTTGAGAAAAGGGACTGGTTTGTCTTTTTCTGTATATTGGAGTGATAAAGTGAAAATCGAGAAGGTGCTGAACAATAATGCTGTAGTTGCCATGAATGACGAACAACAGGAAGTTATTATCATTGGCCGGGGGATTGCTTATCAGAAGCGGGCGGGTGATATGGTTTCCGAGCAGCATATCGATAAGATATTTACTTTACAGAATGAAGATATTCAGGAAAACTTCAAGGCATTAATCTCAAGCATTCCTTTGGAATACATGAAAGTGTCTGAGGAAATCATCGCTTATGCCAAATTAAAACTTGGCAAGAAACTGAATGAGAGCATTTACTTGCACCTCACAGACCATATTCACTTTGCCATTGAGCGGTATCGCAAGAATCTGCCTATACGCAACGGGTTGATCTGGGAGACGAAGCAGTTATACAAAGAGGAATACGAAGTAGGAATGGAAGCGCTCAACATGATCTGTGATCAGTTTGGCGTAATTCTGCCCGAGGACGAAGCCGGTTTTATGGCACTTCACTTTGTCAATGCAGCTTTGAACGAGGAAATGCCCAACATCAAGAGTATGACGCAGGTCATGCAGGAAATCTTGACGATCATCAAGTATCATTTCAAGATTGATTTTGATGAGAACTCACTGACATTCTATCGCTTTGTGACGCATTTGAAGTTTTTCGCTCAACGTTTGGTGAAGGGAAAACATTACAAGAGCAACAACGACGATGAACTGTTCCTGATGATTCAGAAAAAGTATCCAGCAGCGCACAAGTGCTCGGAGAAAATCAAGAAGTTCATTGAAAGCAACTACACCTATCAACTAACTGACGAAGAAATCATGTACTTAACGATTCATATTGAGAGAGTTGTGAATGCAACTTCTGAATAATCCTATAGATCAGCTTGCAGGGTTGCAACCACTAGGGCAAAACCTGAACGATTGAATGATAGAACATACCGTTAACCGGATGTTCCGTACATTCAGATGTTCAGGTTTTTTTATTCTCTCCAATAGGTTTCGAATCCGTCTCTAACCAGAAAGGAAGAAAGTAACTTCATGAGACATGAGCAATTAGCCAAAGACATTCTGTCTGGCGTTGGTGGTAAACAGAACATTAACAGCGTGGTGCACTGCGCAACCAGACTTCGTTTCAAATTAAAAAATGACAATAATGCCAAAACAGATGAACTCAAAAATCTGCCCGGAGTCATAACAGTCATGCAAAGCGGTGGGCAGTATCAGGTTGTCGTGGGTAACGAAGTGTCTGATGTGTATAAAGCCTTGCTACAGGTTGGCAATATGAATACTGATGGACCAGTCTCTAGTGATGATGGGTCTGAATCTTCCGGCAAAAAAGAAAGTCTTCTGGGTAGGTTTATCGACTTGATCTCAGGTGTATTTACACCGATTCTCGGTTTGCTTGCTGCAACAGGGATGATCAAAGGTTTCTTGTCCATGTTTACTTCTCTCGAGTGGCTGGACCCGGCTTCGGGAACATATCAATTGTTGAATGCTGCAGGAGACTGCCTATTCTATTTCTTCCCTATCTTCTTGGGTTACACGGCAATGAAAAAATTCGGTGGATCTCCATTCCTCGGGATGGCCATCGGAGCATCACTTGTATATCCGGCCTTAACCGGTCTAAGTGGCGGGGAACCGTTATATACGTTGTTTGCAGGCACATTGTTTGAATCACCGATTCATATCACGTTCCTGGGTATTCCTGTTATCCTGATGAGTTATTCCTCATCCGTAATTCCGATTATTATAGCTGCCTATTTTGGAGCAAAAGTAGAAACGTTCTTCAAAAAGATTATTCCCTCTGTTGTGAGAACGTTCCTCACGCCATTCTTTACCATTCTGATTGTTGTACCTGTAACATTCCTCTTGATTGGTCCAATTGCGACATGGGCTAGTCAGCTGATTGGTGCTGGGGTATCAGGCATCTATGGATTGAGTCCATTGGTAACCGGTATTGTTGTTGGTGGATTGTGGCAAGTATTGGTTATCTTCGGTTTACACTGGGGAATTGTACCAATCATGTTGCTGAATCTGTCTACACTGAAAGCAGATCCGATTCTGGCCATGATGTTTGCTGCTTCCTTTGCTCAGATTGGTGCCGTTCTTGGCGTTATGCTTAAAACGAAAAATACCAAACTGAAATCACTGGGTGTTCCTGCCTTTGTATCTGGTATCTTTGGTGTAACGGAACCTGCAATTTATGGCCTAACTTTGCCGTTGAAGAAACCATTTATTATGAGCTGCATTGCTTCTGCAACGGCTGGAGGTATTATTGGATTCGCTGGTTCCAAAATGTTTGTATTTGCTTCAGGCATCTTCGGTGTTCCAGCGCTCATTAGTCCCACAGAAGGGATCA